>CALRKO020000008.1:0-93603 GCA_943368105.1 Chitinophaga pinensis
CAGCAGCACCAGCAGCAGCACCAGGTTCACCAGCGCCTCCCGCTGGTCGTGGTGGATCCAGGGGGCCGTCAGCCAGCGCCAGGCGCCGCGGGGATCGCCGGCATCGGCCTGCTCCAGGGGCCACTGGCGCCGCGCCAGCCGCAGCGGCCCCAGGGCCAGGGCCTGCAGCAGCCCCAGCAGCACCACCAGTCCCACGCCGCCGCTCCAGCCCCAGCCATCCAGCAGGCGGCGGTCCAGTTCGGCAGCCGCCCAGCCCCACACCAGAGCCAGGGCAAAGGCCAGGGCCAGGCCCGGACCCAGGGGCCGCAGCTGCTGGGCGAGCGCCCCCAGGCTGGCGGGGCCCGGGCCCGGCCCTGGGGGCGCGCTGCCCAGGGCCCCGCGGGGTCCGGCCACCGCCAGGCCCTCGGCCCCGGGTTCAGGCCCAGGCCCGGCGGCGGGGGGCGCTGGGAGCTGCGGGCCCGGGGAGGCCGGCGACAGGCCGCTCGCCGCCTCCAGCAGCTCCAGCAGTTCCGCCAGCACCCGCGGCGCGTAGGTGCCCTCCAGTTGCTGCCGCAGGCTGTCGAGGGCCGAGCGCTGGGCCCCGCCCCGCTGGCGCAGCACCTGGCGCAGCAGGGGCTGGGCCGCCAGGTCCCGCACCGGCCCGCTCAGCCACGCCTCGGCCCCCAGCCCGTCAATCAGCCGGTTGGCCAGGGCCGTGCCGTTGTCGAGATCGAGGACGCCGGCCTCGAGCCAACCCCTCAACTGCAGCCCCAGCTGCCGCCCCGTCCCCATCACCCCAGCCCATGCGGCCCGAGCCTAGGAGGCTCCCCCAGGCCCCTCCTTCCCCCCACCCCCAGGCTCCGACCCCAGGCCAGGCCAGGCCAGGCGCTTCCATTGGAAATCCCCCGGATGGGGCTGTGGCGCCGTATCCCGCCCCACGGGCGGCGACGACGTCACAGCCCCATCCGGGGGCGACAGTTTTGGAGGAAGCCTGCGGGCCCTGGGGCCCTTAGCTCACCAGGCTGGCCTGCTGCCGGGCCCGGGCCCGGGCCAGCTCCTGCTGGGCCTTGACCTTCTCGGTGCTGGCGGGCTGGCCCTCGAAGGCGGCGGCCGCCTGCTGGGCCCGCTCGAAGGCGGCAGCGGCGGTGCCGGCGTCGATGCTGCGGCCCAGCTCTCCGCCGTTGACCAGCACGGTCACCTCGTCGGATTCCACCTCGGCGAAGCCGCCGAGGACGGCGATCGCCGTCCAGGCATTGCCCTCGCGCACCCGCAGCACGCCCGTGTCCAGGGCGGTGAGCAGGGACACGTGGCCGGTGAGGATGCCGAGCTGGCCGGTGGTGCTGGGCAGGATCACTTCGTCGGCCGTGCCGTCGAAGACGCTCTGATCAGGGGCCAGAACGCGGAGGGTGAGGGTCATGGGCGGAGGGGATCAGCAGGCGTGGGGGGAGGCGTGGCGCAGTGCCTGATCAGCCCTTGGCCTCGGCGAGGATCTTGGCGGCCTTGGCCTTCACCTGGTCGATGTTGCCGACGAGGTAGAAGGCGGCCTCCGGCAGATCGTCCAGCTCGCCGCTGAGGATCTGGTTGAAGCCGGCGATGGTCTCCTCCAGTTTCACGTACTCGCCCTTCTGGCCGGTGAAGATCTCCGCCACGAAGAAGGGCTGGGAGAGGAACTTCTCGATCTTGCGGGCCCGGTCCACCGTGCGGCGGTCCTCTTCGGAGAGTTCGTCCAGACCCAGGATCGCGATGATGTCCTGCAGCTCCTTGTAGCGCTGCAGGGTGGACTGCACGGTGCGGGCGGTGCGGTAGTGCTCATCGCCCACCACGGCCGGCTGCAGCATGGTGCTGGTGGAGTCCAGGGGATCCACGGCCGGGTAGATGCCCTTGGAGGCCAGGCCGCGGCTCAGCACCGTGGTGGCGTCCAGGTGGGCGAAGGTGGTGGCGGGGGCGGGGTCGGTCAGGTCGTCGGCGGGCACGTAGACGGCCTGGATCGAGGTGATCGAGCCCTCCAGGGTGGAGGTGATGCGCTCCTGCAGGGCGCCCACGTCGGTGCCGAGGGTGGGCTGGTAGCCCACGGCCGAGGGCATGCGGCCCAGCAGGGCGGACACCTCGGAGCCGGCCTGCACGAAGCGGAAGATGTTGTCGACGAACAGCAGCACGTCCTGCTTGTTCACGTCGCGGAAGTGCTCGGCCATGGTGAGCGCCGACAGGCCCACGCGCATGCGGGCGCCGGGGGGCTCGTTCATCTGGCCGTAGCAGAGGGCCACCTTCGACTTGGAGAGGTCCTCGGAGTTGATCACCCCCGATTCCTTGAACTCCTCGTAGAGGTCATTGCCCTCGCGGGTGCGCTCGCCCACGCCGGCGAACACGGACACGCCGCCGTGCTCCTTGGCGATGTTGTTGATCAGCTCCTGGATCAGCACGGTCTTGCCGACGCCGGCGCCGCCGAACAGACCCACCTTGCCGCCCTGGCGGTAGGGGGCCAGCAGGTCGATCACCTTGATGCCGGTCTCGAACACCTTGGGCTTGGTCTCGAGCTCGGTGAGCTTGGGGGCCTCGCGGTGGATCGGGGCGGTGAGGCTGGTGCTCACCGGGCCCCGCTCGTCCACGGGCTCACCGAGCACGTTGAAGATGCGGCCGAGGGTGGCTTCGCCCACGGGCACCGAGATCGGGGCGCCGGTGTCGGTGGCTTCCATGCCCCGCACCAGGCCGTCGGTGGTGCTCATGGCCACGGCGCGGACGCGGTGGTCGCCCAGCAGTTGCTGCACTTCGGCGGTGAGGGCCACCTGCTGACCGGCCGAATTTTTGCCCTCGATGCGCAGGGCGTTGTAGATCCTGGGCAGCTTGCCGGCGGGAAATTCCACGTCCAGCACCGGGCCGATCACCTGACGGATGATTCCCTTGGTGCCGGAAGCGGCAGGAGCAGCAGCAGCCATATGTAAGGAGGGGTCGCGGAGGACGCGCAGCGGGATCCAATCCCGCCCGAAGCGGCGCAACCTTACCACTGCGGCGGACCAGAGCCCCCGGCAACCGCGCCCCCAGGCGCTGCCGGCCCCCCTGCGCGGCGCCGGGGGCGGTCGCCGGCGCCCCGGACCGCCCGGTGCGGTTCGGTCAACCGCACAGTGCTGCGATTGCCCCGGAGGGTCTGCGCCGCATAGGTTGGCACTCAGCGGCTTCGAGTGCCAGATCGGCATCAGGAGCGGCTGTCTGTGGCGTCTTTGGCGCCCTGCCAACGGCTTCGCAACCCTTCCCGAACTCCATCCATGGCTGCTGTTTCCCTCAGCGTTTCCACTGTCAAGCCCCTCGGCGACCGCATCTTCATCAAGGTCTCCGCCTCCGATGAGCGGACCGCGGGGGGCATCCTGCTGCCCGACACCGCCCAGGAGAAGCCCCAGGTGGGCGAGGTGGTGCAGGTGGGTCCCGGCAAGCGCAGTGACGACGGCACCCGCCAGGCTCCCGAGGTGAGCATCGGCGACAAGGTGCTCTACAGCAAGTACGCCGGCACCGACATCAAGCTGGGCAGCGACGAGTACGTACTGCTCTCCGAGAAGGACATCCTGGCTGTCGTCAACTGATCGCCCGGCGGTCGATTCAGCGATCGCTGCGCCATCTGTTCAGATCAGGCCAGCAAGCCAGTCCAGAATTCTTACCCCGTTCAACCCAGAGATTTTCCCATGGCCAAGCGCATCATCTATAACGAGCAAGCCCGTCGCGCCCTCGAGAAAGGCATCGATACCCTGGCGGAAGCCGTTGCCGTGACCCTGGGTCCCAAGGGCCGCAACGTGGTGCTGGAGAAGAAATTCGGCGCCCCCCAGATCATCAACGACGGCGTCACCATCGCCAAGGAGATCGAGCTGGAGGACCACATCGAGAACACCGGTGTGGCCCTGATCCGTCAGGCCGCCTCCAAGACCAACGACGCCGCCGGTGACGGCACCACCACCGCCACCGTCCTGGCCCACGCCATGGTCAAGGCCGGCCTGCGCAACGTGGCCGCCGGCGCCAACGCCATCACCCTCAAGAAGGGCATCGACAAGGCCTCCGAGTTCCTGGTCGGCAAGATCAAGGAGCACGCCAAGCCGATCTCCGACTCCAACGCCATCGCCCAGGTGGGCACCATCTCCGCCGGCAACGACGAAGAGGTGGGTCGCATGATCGCCGACGCCATGGACAAGGTCGGCAAGGAGGGCGTGATCTCCCTGGAGGAGGGCAAGTCGATGACCACCGAGCTGGAGGTCACCGAGGGCATGCGCTTCGACAAGGGCTACATCTCGCCCTACTTCGCCACTGACACCGAGCGCATGGAGGCGGTGCTCGAGGAGCCCTACATCCTGCTCACCGACAAGAAGATCGGCCTGGTGCAGGACCTGGTGCCCGTGCTCGAGCAGATCGCCCGCACCGGCAAGCCGCTGCTGATCATCGCCGAGGACATCGAGAAGGAGGCCCTGGCCACCCTGGTGGTGAACCGTCTGCGCGGCGTGCTCAACGTGGCCGCCGTCAAGGCCCCCGGCTTCGGTGATCGCCGCAAGGCCATGCTCGAGGACATCGCCGTGCTCACCAACGGCCAGCTGATCACCGAGGACGCCGGCCTCAAGCTGGAGAATGCCAAGCTGGAGATGCTGGGCACCGCCCGCCGCATCACCATCAACAAGGACACCACCACCATCGTGGCCGAGGGCAACGAGGTGGCGGTGAAGGCCCGCTGCGAGCAGATCCGCAAGCAGATGGACGAAACCGACTCCTCCTACGACAAGGAGAAGCTGCAGGAGCGTCTGGCCAAACTGAGCGGCGGCGTCGCCGTGGTCAAGGTGGGTGCCGCCACCGAGACCGAGATGAAGGACAAGAAGCTGCGCCTCGAGGACGCCATCAACGCCACCAAGGCGGCCGTGGAGGAGGGCATCGTGCCCGGCGGCGGCACCACCCTGGCCCACCTGGCCCCGGCCCTCGAGGAGTGGGCCAACGCCAACCTCTCCGGCGAGGAGCTGATCGGCGCCCAGATCGTGGCCTCCGCCCTCACCGCGCCCCTCAAGCGCATCGCTGAGAACGCCGGCGTCAACGGCGCCGTCGTGGCCGAGCACGTCAAGAACAAGCCCTTCAACGAGGGCTACAACGCCGCCACCGGCGAGTACGTCGACATGCTGGCCGCCGGTATCGTCGATCCCGCCAAGGTGACCCGCTCCGGTCTGCAGAATGCCGCCTCCATCGCCGGCATGGTGCTGACCACCGAGTGCATCGTGGCCGACCTGCCCGAGAAGAAGGAAGCGGCCCCCGCCGGCGGCGGCATGGGCGGCGGCGACTTCGACTACTGATCGCAGCACCCCGCTGCCGGATCCCCGCTCAGGAGATCAGGCAGCCCCACGGGGTGATCGCAACGGCGGGCGGAAGGGGTGTCCCTTCCGCCCTTTTTGATGGGCAGGAGTCGCCGGGGTCACCGGGCCCTGGCCATCCCGCCGCCGGGGTCACTCGCTGAACTCGATCGGGGTGTCGAGGTCGTCGCAGAAGTCGAACTGGGCCGGCTCCGAGGTGGAGCCATCGGCGAACTTGGCCCGGATGAACTGGATGCAGTCCTGGGTGTTGGTGGACTGATCCCACTCCAGGCGGGTGGTTTCGCCCGGCTTGATGCCGCCCCCCAGGTTGAAGTAGCCCCAGGCACCCCCCTTCTCCCGCGTCTCCAGGCGGATGATGCGCGAACGGGTGGCGTTGGTCACCTTGAAGTGCCAGTCGCCGGCCAGGGCCGGCGCGGTGCTGCACAGGCCGATCAGAGCCAGGGTCATCCCCCAGGCAGGGCTCGCGGCGGACTGGCCCATGGCAGCCGGGGGGAAGGACAGGACGGGCCCACGCTACAGATCACCAGGAGGATGACCCCCTGGGGGCGCCGACCTCAGCGCCGCAGGCCCTCCCTGCCGGTGTCCGAGCTGGTCTGGTGGCCGTGCAGGTGGCGCTCGCAGGCGCTGGCGGAGCTCGGCAGGGTCACCGGGCCCGTCAGCAGCAGAACAAGGGCGAGCAGGGTCCGCATCGGCGCAGCCACAGGTGGTGGCCGCACCCTAGGGATGGGTGCCGGCTGCGGCCGGCCCCTGTCATCGAAGCCCCATCCGGCCGGCAGCCCCGCCGCGGCTGCCGGCCCGGCCCTCAGCTGGGCTCGAACGTCAGCGCCACGCCGTTGTTGCAGTAGCGCTTGCCGGTGGGGCGGGGTCCATCGTCGAAGACGTGGCCCTGGTGGCCGCCGCAGCGACGGCAGTGGTACTCGGTGCGGGGCACGATCAGCTTGAAGTCGAGCTGGGTGGCCACGGCGTTGGGCAGGGGCTGCCAGAAGCTGGGCCAGCCGGTGCCGCTGTCGTACTTGGCCCTGGAGCTGAACAGGGGCAGCCGGCAGCCGGCGCACAGGAACGTGCCGGCCCGCTTCTCCTGGTTCAGCGGGCTGGTGAAGGGGCGCTCCGTGCCCTCGCGGCGCAGCACGGCGTAGGCGGCGGCCCCGAGCCGCTGTTTCCACTCGGCCTCACTGAGTTGCCAGGCCGGATCGCCGGCCTTGGCGGCCGCCTCAGCGGGGCGTCCCCCGATCAGGGGAGCCAGGGCTGCCGTCAGGGCGGCGAGCAGGCCACGGCGGGTCATGGGTGGGGAGGGGCGATCGGTGCGGGCTCCATCAGGCGCCCTTGAACCAGCCGGCACTCAGGGCCACCGCCAGGCCGAGGAAGGTGGCGAGCAGGGTCCAGCTGATGCGGTTGAGGGTGTTCTCGGCGCTGCGGGCGCTGCTGAACATCGAACCGCCGCTGCTGGCCAGCCCGCCCATGCCGTCGCCCTTGGGGCTGTGCAGGAGCACGCTCACCACCAGCAGCACGCCGCTGGCCAGCCAGATCCAGGTGAAGACCGTTTGAAGCATGGGGGGAGCCTAGGGCGCGCTGGGGTCAGACCCCGAGGGTCTGGGGCACCCGGCTGGGGGCGGCCGGCGCGCCGGTGGGCACCACCAGGGAGCGGCCGGTCATGCGGGCCGGCTGGGGCAGGCCCAGGATCTCCAGCAGGGTGGGGGCGATGTCGGCCAGGCCGCCGCCATCCCGCAGCTGCACGTTGGTGCCGTGGCCGGGCAGCTTGCGCTTCTCGCCCTCCACCAGGATCAGCGGCACCGGGTTGGTGGTGTGGGCGGTCCAGGCCCGGCCGTCGGGGCCCTCCATCAGCTCGGCGTTGCCGTGGTCGGCGGTGATCAGCAGGGTGCCGCCGATGCGGTTGGTGGCCTCCACCAGCCGGCCGACACAGCGATCCACCGTGCCGATGGCGGCCACCGTGGCCTCCATCTGGCCGGTGTGGCCCACCATGTCCGGGTTGGCGTAGTTGATCACCACCAGGGAATAGATGCCCTTGGCGATGGCGGCGATGCAGTTGTCGGTGAGCTGCTCGGCCGACATCGCCGGGGCCTGGTCGTAGGTGGCCACCCGCGGGGAGGGCACCAGGTGGCGGTCTTCGCCGGGGAACGGCTGCTCGATGCCGCCGTTCATGAAGTAGGTGACGTGGGGGTATTTCTCCGTTTCGGCGGTGCGGAACTGGCGCAGGCCATGGGCCGCCACCACCTCACCCAGCAGGCCGTCCAGGGGATCGGGGGGGAAGGCCACCACCACCGGCAGGCCGGCCTCGTACTGGGTGAAGGTCACCAGGTGGAGGTCTGCGATGCGCTCGCGGGGGAAGGCCTCGAAATTGGGCAGCACCAGGGCCCGCACCAGCTGCCGCACCCGATCGGGGCGGAAGTTGAAGCACACCAGCCCGTCACCACCCTGGAGGTGGCCGGGCGCCAGGCGCACCGGCTCGATGAACTCATCGGTGACGCCCCCGGCGTAGGAGGCCTCCAGCACCTGCCGGGGGCTGAGGGCCGTGGTCTCGCCCGCCTCGGTGAGCAGGCGGTAGGCCTTCTCGGTGCGGTCCCAGCGGTTGTCGCGGTCCATGGCCCAGTAGCGGCCGCAAACCGTGGCGATGCGGCCCACGCCGGCCTCGGCGATCTGGCGTTCGATTGCGGCCACGAAGCCCGGGGCGCTCTGGGTGGCGGTGTCGCGGCCGTCGGTGACCACGTGGATCGCCACGTCGCTGAGGCCGCGGCCGGCGGCCCAGCGCAGCAGCCCGCCCAGGTGGTCGATGTGGCTGTGGACGCCGCCGTCGGAGCAGAGGCCGATCAGGTGCAGCGTGTGGCCGCTGGCCAGCAGCCGGTCCGCCAGGGCATTGAGGCCGGGGTTGCCGGCCAGACTGCCGTCCCGCATGGCCTGGCTGATGCGCACCAGCTCCTGGCGGATGATCCGGCCCGCCCCGATGGTGAGGTGGCCCACCTCGGAGTTGCCCATCTGGTCGTCCGGCAGGCCCACTTCGGCGCCGCTGGCCTGGATCAGGGTGTGGGGGTAGGCGTGCCAGAGGGCATCCATCACCGGCGTGTCGGCGGCGCGGATGGCGTTGTGGGCGGCGTCGTGGCGGTAGCCCCAACCGTCGAGGATGGCGAGCACCACCGGAGCCACGGGCGGTTGGCTGGCGAAGCTGGCGGTGGAACAGGAGCCGCCCACCTCGCTCGGACCGGCGTCGCCAGGGCTGGACCCACGATCGGAGGAAGGTACTGCTTTCACCCGTTCGTCCCGCTCTTAATCGTTCTGTCGTCGTGGCGCCAACCTACCGCGGGCCCTCCGGGCCACCCGGCGGCAGCCGCGTTGCGTCAGCTTTTGTCCACAGCGCCGGCCGCCGGCGCGCCCCCGGAAGGCCGGGCAGTCGCCCGCTGCCGGCCGGCGGCCCTCCCCCCTGGACAGGGTCGATAGGGTCAGGGCCCCTGCCCGACAGCCGTGGTGTCCCCAAGCCCCGGGGCGCAAGGCCCCGCCACCCGTGTGGAGATCCTGTCGGCCCAGGAGCTGGGGCGCACCCTCAACCGGCTGGCCTCCCAGGTGCTGGAGAGCGTCGACGACAGCCGCGCCCTGCTGCTGCTCGGCATCCCCACCCGGGGGGTGGCCCTGGCCCAGGTGCTGGCGGTCAAGCTCCAGGCCCTCTGCGGTCACCCCGTGGACCAGGGCAGCCTCGATCCCACTTTCCACCGCGACGACCTGGAGCGGGTGGCCACCCGGCTGACGGCCCCCACCCAGCTGCCGGCGGCCCTCGACGGCCGCCAGGTGGTGCTGGTGGATGACGTGATCTTCACCGGCCGCACGGTGCGGGCCGCCCTGGAGGCCCTGCAGGCCTGGGGGCGGCCCCGGCGCGTGAGCCTGCTGGCGATGGTGGACCGGGGCCACCGGGAGCTGCCGATCCAGCCGGACTTCTGCGGCCGGGTGGTGCCCACCAGCCGCCAGGAGACGATCGCTCTGTGCCTGCAGGCGATCGACGGCGAGGAGGGCGTGTTTCTGCTCAGGGCCGGGGCCTAGGCCTCAGGCCACCGGCTCCAGCTCATCGGCGCGGAAGTGGGCGCGGAAGCGGCCGAAGGCCACGATCACCGGCAGGGTGGGGCTGATCGGGCGGCCCTTGAAGTCGTGCAGCAGCTGGTGCACCACGCCCTGCTGGCCCTGGAGATCGAAGGCCTGGCCGCGGTGCTCGGGGTGGTGGAACACCACCACGCTCTGGCTGACCCTGACCTGATCTCCCGCTTGCATGGAGGGTGTGCGTGCGACGGCGCCATCCTGTCACGGGTGCCCCGCCGCCGATGGGCCCGGCTCAGCGGCGGCAGGCGCTCTCGGGACCCGCCTCCACCACCCGGCCGCCCAGCTCCCGGCAGGCGCTGGTGAAGGCCTGCCAGTCGTTCTGGCCCGCCGCGATCCTGGCGGTCACCAGGGCATTGAGCTTGTCGGCCGGCACGTTCGACTCCAGCCCGCCGGCGCCGTGGCCGTCGTGCTCCCGGTCATGGGCCCCCCGCAGCCCCTCGATGCCCTGCTGCACCTGCTGGCGCAGGGGCTGGGTGTGGGTCTTCCACCAGGGGTGGTCGATGCGGTTGAGGGCATCGAGGGCCTCCCACCAGCGCTTCTGGGGGATCAGCTGCTGGGCCCGATCCCGCTGCAGCCGGTTGCGGTTCCAGTTCTCCCGCAGGCTGTCGCCCAGGGCGGTGCCCTCCGGGTTGTGGTCGGCGTTGAGGGTGGCGAGCACCGCCAGGGCCCCCTCCAGGTCGCCGTCGCGGTAGCGGGCCAGGCCCTTGGCCTCCAGCTGGCGCTGCCAGTTCACCAGGCGCCGCTGGTCCTCGGAGCTGCCGGCCGCCGAGTTCACCAACTGCAGCTGCAGCTGCAGGGCCGGGCCCAGCTGTCCCGCCCGCCACAGCGCCTGGGCCTTCAGCCGGCGGCAGCGGCCCTGCTCCTGGGGCGCTGCGCCGCCCAGCCAGCGCAGGGAGGCCAGCTGCTCGCCGTAGCGCAGGCAGTCGTCGAGGCGTCCCTCCTGGGCGGCGCGCTCCAGCCGGCCCGGCAGCTGCCGCTCCCACCAGTAGGCCGCCCCGACGCCGCCTGCCACCAGGCCGAGGGTGAGCACCAGCCAGAAGCGCGGGAGCCGGTGCCGGCGGATGGCCACGGATGCAGACCGTCACTGGGCCCGTTCTATGAATGCGCCGGCCCCTGGATCAGCCCCCGGGACCAGCCGCTGCGTCGTCCACCCGGCCGGGGAGTGCCGTTCAGCGCACCCGGCCCAGGGCGCGCTCCGGCAGGGCGGCGCCGCTGCGCAGGTCCTCGGCCTGCAGCCGGAGCTGACCCTCCGCGTCGATGCGGAAGCGCAGCCGCAGCCGGTCGACGCCGGCGCTGGCGGCGGGCTCCAGGGGCAGGGGATCCGGCTGCTGCCCCCAGGGCTCCACGGCGGCCTCGCCGGCCGGCCGCCGCCGCAGCACCGGCAGGCCGCCGGTGAACACCACCTCGCTGCGCTCCTCGCCGCTGGGCTCCCCCAGCACCAGCTCCAGCTGCCGCTGGCCGTCGCGGCTGGCGGCGAGCACCAGCTCCAGGGGGCGCTCGCTGGGCCAGGCCTGGCCCGGCACGAACAGGGGGTGCCAGCGGTGGCGGCCGCTGCGCCGGTCCCAGCAGCGCAGCGACACGCCGCGGCCGAGCACGTCCCGCACCGCCACGCCGGGGGTGAGGGCCAGGGCACCGAGGGCCACCGCCTCGATCGGCCGCTCGCCCCGCAGCGGCAGCCCCGGGCAGCGCTGCGCCAGCCACTCCTGCACCGCCGGCAGCCGGCTGGTGCCCCCCACCGGCAGTACCGCCGCCACGTCCGCCAGGCCGATGCCGGCGGCCCGGGCCGCGGCCAGCACCGCATCCAGCAGCTGGTCGAGGGCGGTGAACAGGCCCCGCCGCCGCAGCAGCGCCGCCAGCTGGGCCCTCTCCAGGCGCAGGGGCACGGCCGGGGCGCCGGGGCCCGGCGTCCAGAGGGTCAGCGCCTCCGGCGCCTCGCTGAGGGCGCACTTGAGCCGCTCGGCCGCCGCCAGCAGCGAGGCCGTGGGCTGCTGCTGCGGGCAGAGCTCGGCGGCGATCCAGTGGTCGATGGCGCGGCCGCCGAGGGCCAGCCCCGCCTTGCCGAGCACCCGGGCGGTGCGCAGGCTCTGGCGGCTGGCCTCCAGGTCGCGGCCGCCGAAGCGCAGCAGCTGGGCGATCGGCGCGGCGCGGCCCTCGCCCCCCTCCAAGGCCACCAGGGACAGGTCGATGGTGCCGCCCCCCAGGTCCACCACCAGCACCCGGCTGCCCGGCGCCAGGCCGGCGCCGATGGCGGCGGCGGTGGGCTCATCCACCAGGGCCACCTCCGGCACCGGCAGCGCCGCCGTCACAGCCGCGAGCCAGCGGCGGTAGCCCCGGTAGGCGTCGATCGGGGCGGTGAGCACCAGCCGCGAGGGGGCCAGCCCCGCCGGCAGCTGGCCCCAGAGGCGCCGCAGCAGCAGCTCCCCGGCCTGCTCCGGCGCCAGCAGGCTGGCGGTGGGCCCCGGATCGGCGCCCTCGGACGGCTCCCGGCCGATCTGGCGCTTGAAGTCGCGGTGCAGCTCCGGCCCCGGGTGCTCCGCCAGGCCCGCCTCCAGCACCTGGCGGCCGATCAGGGGCTGGCCGGCATCGGCCTGGGCCAGCCAGAGCAGGCTGGGCACCACGGCGGGGCTGCCGCAGGCGTAGGGGGTCAGCTCCAGCAGGGCCGGGGGGCCGCCGGCCGGCTGGTAGGCCACCACGGTGGTGGTGCTGCCCAGGTCGATGGCGAGGGTGCCGGCCATGGGGAGGGGCGTGGGGGTGGAGGCAGGGCTGGGGCGCGGCGGGCCGGGGCCGCAGGGGGTGCTGGGGCGCCGCGGGCCCCGGTGCAGGCGGTGGCTTCTTCCAGTGGCGGGTCCCCCGGGCCGCTGACTTAGGCTGCCACCAAAGGCAGTGGAGACATGTTCATCGGCGTCGACGTGAGTCCCAAGGAGCTGGCCCAGCGGGCCGAGAGCCTGATCCGCCACTCCAGCAACCGCTACCTCACCACCGTGCGGATCGCCTTCCGCGCCAAGCAGCGCCGCTTCGACGACTTCGACGGCCTGCTCGAGGACTCGATGATCAAGCCCGTCCAGCGCGCCATCGTGGAGCTCAGCGACGAGCAGGACCAGCCCGACCTGCTGCCCGGCTGATCGGGCCCCGTACCCCAGGGCTCCACAGCCATCCGTGACCGCGCCCACGTCTGTCGAGCCGTGATCCAGCAGGAGGGCAAGGGCTGGCGACTCGCCTGGGATGGCGCGCGCCATCCCTTCGGCGTGCTCGTGGGCGGTGACGGCTGGGCGGTGGAGCTCACCCAGGCGGAGGCGGAGGCCCTGCGCGCCGCCCTGGCCGACCTGGCAGGCCAGCACGCGGCGCTGGTGGACCAGCTGATGGCGGAGGAGGCGATCGAGCTGGAGCTGGAGCGGGGCCCCTGGTGGCTGGCGATCGAGGGCGATCGCCGCCAGTGGGACCTGCGCGTGGTGCTCAATCCCGGCGCCGGTCAGCGGGCCATCGAGGGCTCCTGGCCCGCGCCGGCCAGCGCCGCCTTCACCCGGGCGCTGCTGCAGCTGGGCGGCCAGCCGGCCTGAGATCGCCGGCGAGATTGGCCGCTGATCAGCAGTGCTGATCAATCCGGTTCTCCCCGGCGCCGGGGAGTTCTCCCCAGGCTTTTGCCCGGGTTTTCCGCAACGGCTCCCCCCAGGCGGGGCGGCGGGCCAGGGGCCTGGGGAGAACCCGCCCGCCTGGCGCTCTCCCGTTGACAGGTCGGATCCGCCGCTGCAGCGATGGGCCGTGCCCCGGCTGCCCTTGGCCAGAAGCCCTGCGGTGCAGGCGATCCTGCGGTGAGACCGGGCGCCGGGGTGCCGGCTCCGCCCGGTTTGACGCGTCCGCCGCGCCGTGGGGAACTGGAGCCACCCCCGGCAGCAGACGATGGAGAGGACGGTGATGGACGGATCCGCGATGGGCCCCGGCGCGGCGGCCCGTGGCGCCATGGCCCCGGGCACGGTGAGCCTGCGGGCGGACGTGCCCGAACCGCTGCTCCAGTCGATGCGGGGGTTCATCGAGGCCCACCCCAACTGGGACCAGTACCGCCTGTTCCAGGCGGCCCTGGCAGGCTTCCTGGTGCAGAACGGCGTTCAGAGCCGCGAGATCACCCGCTGCTACCTGGCCAACCTGTTCCCCCAGCAGCCCCGCTTCGCCGAGCCGCTCTGAGGCCCCGGCTCAGGGCCGCCGGCGGTAGGCCAGCAGGTCCGTGCGCTCCAGGGGGCCGAACAGCTGCCGGTAGGCCGCCGCCAGGGTGCAGCTGATCACCGGCAGGGCCACCAGCAGGCCCAGCAGCAGCGCCAGCACCCCCGCCAGCGCGATCAGGCCCAGCACCAGGCTGAAGCCCAGGCCGCGCCACCAGTGGGGGTCGATGGCGGCCCGCCCCGAGCGGAAGCCATCCACCGGGCCCGTGCCCCCCAGCACCGCCAGGGGCAGGTGCAGCTGCTGGTGCACGGCGATGTAGGCGAACACCGCCCCGCCGGCCAGGGCCGGCAGCAGCCCCAGCAGCGGCTGGACCAGGGTCAGCAGGCCACTGCCCAGGCCGGCGATCACAAGCACGAGCACGTTGACCAGCAGCAGCAGCAGCACCATCAGCAGCAGCCGCCGCATCGCCCCACCGTCCCAGCGGGCCAGGTCGCTGAAGCGGGGCCGCCCCCCGGCCAGGCCGATCCAGGCACCCCGCACCAGCCCCACGTTCAGCCAGAGGCTGCCCCCAAGGCCCAGGGCCAGCCCCACCGCACTGGCCAGCAGGGCCATGGGGCCGCCTGCGGCCAGGGCGTCGGCGCCGGCCCCGTGCAGCCTCTGGCCCAGCGCGCTGGTGCCCCCCGCCACCAGGGTGAAGCCCGCGAAGCTCCAGGGCGCCAGGCGGAAGACGCGCCAGCCCTCGCCCAGGGCCCGGCGGATCTGGATCGGGCCGGGGTGCAGGGCCGGCAGCGTCATGGTCGAGGCGGAAGGGGCGCGCGGCCGCAACCTACCGGCAGCGGCCCGATCCGCCAGCGGGGTGGCCCCTCAGGTCAGGGGTCCCAGCAGGGTCAGCAGCCGCTGGGCGCTGGCCTCGGACACTGGCAGGATCGAGAGGCGGTTGCCGGGCCGCACCACCGCCAGCTCCTCGACGCTGAACTGCTCCCGCAGAATCTCCAGGCTGAGCAGCGCGGCGAAGCGGCCCCCATAGCGGAGCCGCACGCAGTCCCAGCGGGGTGTCTCGGGCTTCGACTTTGGGTCGAAGTACTTGTGGGTCGCATCGAACTGGCTGGGGTCGGTGATGCCGGTTTCGATCACCTCCATCATCCCCACGATGCCCGGTGGTTTGGCATTGGAGTGGTAGAAGAAGGCCTGGTCGCCGATGGCCATCGCGCGCATGAAATTGCGGGCCTGGTAGTTGCGGATGCCATCCCAGAGGGTGCTGCCTTCGCGCTGCAGATGGTCGATCCCGTAGGCATCGGGCTCGCTCTTCATCAGCCAGTACGCCATCGCTGCGCCAATCCCGCCGCGCCAGGGTAAGGTCCGCCCACCCGTGCGCGCCGCCTTGCCCCCCACCGCCCCGCCGCCGCGGCTGCTCCTCAGCGGCGACCAGCTCACCGCCTCCTCCTCCGGCTGGATCGCCGCCCTGCTCAACCTGGCCTGCCAGGGCCACGGCTACCTCTACCAGCGCCGCTGGGGCGCCTACTGGATCGGGGCGGCGGCGGCGGTGGGCGCCTCGCTGCTGGGCGGCCTGGTGGTGGGTGGCGGCACCTGGTGGCTCAACCGCAGCCGCCCCGCCGCCGGCGAGCTCACGGCCAACGCCGCCGTGGTGGGGGTCTATCTGGGCCTGGGCGGCGTGGGCCTGGGCTCGGCCCTGGAGGCCGGCCTGGCGGTGAACCGGGCCCGCCGCCGGCTGGTGCAGGCCCCCGAGCCCTGAGGCTCAGAGGGCCTGCACCAGCCGGCGGAAGTGGTCGCCGCGGGCCTCGAAGTCGGAGTACTGATCGAAGCTGGCGCAGGCGGGCGAGAGCAGCACCGCCCGGCCGCGGTGGCGCGCCGCCAGCTGGCGGGCCAGGGGCACCGCCTGCTCCAGCCCCGCGACGCTGGCCAGCTCGCCGCTGTAGCCGCCCTGCTCCAGCAAGGTCCGGAAGTGGGCGCGGGCGGCGCCGTAGAGCACCACGGCCGCCGCCTGGCGCCTGAGGGCGCCGATCCAGCCGCCGGCCTCCCCCTGCTTCGCCTCGCCGCCGGCCAGCACCACCAGGGGCCCCGCCAGGGCCCGCAGGGCCACCTCGGCGGCGTCGTAGTTGGTGGCCTTGCTGTCGTTCACCCAGCGCACCCCATCCAGCTCCCGCAGCTGCTCCAGCCGGTGGGGCACCCCGGGGAAGCTGCGGAAGGCGGCCTCCATCACCGCGCCGGCCAGGCCCAGCTCCAGGCCCACGGCGGCGGCCATCACCAGGTTCTGGCGGTTGTGGGCGCCGGGCATGGCCAGGGCGCGGGCATCGAAGAGGGGGCCCTTGGGGCCGATCACCCGGTCGTCCTCGATCCAGAGCAGGGGGTCGATGCCGGCGCTGCGGGCGTCCTGGCGCGGGCCGGCGCTGACCCAGTGGGCCCGGTCCCAGCTGGCGGCACGGCTGCGCAGGTCGGGGTCGTCGGCGTTGAGGATCCGCACCGCCGAGCGCTCCAGCAGCGAGCGCTTGATGGCCCGGTAGCGGTCCAGCGTGCCGTGACGCTCCAGGTGGTCGGGGGTGAGGGTGGTCCAGAGGCCGATGCGGGGGGCGATCGCCGGCGCGGCCTCGATCTGGTAGCTGCTCAGCTCCACCACCAGCCAGGCCGGCAGGGGGCGATCGCCGCTGAGGCGCTCCAGGGCCAGTTCCGCCGCCGAGCGGCCCACGTTGCCGCCCATGGGCGCATCCAGGCCGGCGCTGGCCAGCAGGTGGGCCACCAGGTGGGTGACGGTGGTCTTGCCGTTGGTGCCGGTGATGCCGATCCAGGGCACGGGCTGCAGGGCCTCCCAGGCCGTGGTGATCTCTCCGTCGGTGCGGATGCCCTGGGCCCGCAGCGCCTCCAGGGCCGGGTGGTCCCAGCGGATGCCGGGGCTGACGATCACCCGGGCCGGCCGCTCCCCCAGGGCCGCGACGCTGGCGGCGGCCAGGGGGGTCTCCAGCTGGACGGCGATGCCCTCGGCCCGCAGCGCCTCGGCCCGGGCCCGCAGGCCCTCGCCGCCGCCGCTCTCGAGCACCAGCACCCGCTGGCCCCGGTGCCGCAGCAGGCGGGCGGCCCCCAGGCCCGAGCGGCCCAGGCCGAGCACCAGGGTCAGCGGCCGCCGGGCCGGCGCCTCAGGAGCTCCAGGCTGGGCTGGACTCTGCATCGTTCAGGCACCCGTTGGGGACAGAGAACGGCAGTCCAATGCGCGCCTGGGAATTCTTCGAAGTGGGCGATACTGGAATCGAACCAGTGACTCCTACCGTGTCAAGGTAGTGCTCTACCTCTGAGCTAATCGCCCGTGGCGCGGGGCGGACAGCCCCACAGGAGCGCCGCAGCGACAGCAACTTAGCAGTCGGGCCCGCGGGCCCCGGCGCTCGCCCTCAGCTCCGCCGCAGCACCACCCGCCAGCGCTCGCGCTTGGTGGGCTGCACCTCCAGCAGCTCCAGTTCGCCGCGGCCCTCCAGCCGCAGCCGATCGCCCACCGCCAGCTCCTTGCTGGGGCTGTCCACGGGCTGCCAGTTGAGCCGCACCGCACCGCGGCGCACCAGCTCCGCCATGCGGCTGCGCGACAGCCCGAAGCCCGCCGATCCCACCGCGTCGATCCGCAGCGAGGCCTCGACGCTGCTGAGCTGCTTCACCGCCCGCTGGGCCGGCAGCTGCAGCTGCTCCACCGGCAGCGCCTCCAGCTGCACCGCCACGGTGCGCACCCGGGCCGGCTGGCCGTGCAGGCGGGCGGCCAGCTCGGGGGTGGTGACCAGCTGGGCGCCGCGGTCGCCGCGGATCCAGATGTCGCCCAGCTCCGCCGGCCCGGCCCCGGCGGCCAGCAGCCCGGTCCGCACGTCGGCGGGCTCGGCGGGATCGAACAGGAAGTTGCCGGCCACCGCCAGGCCCATCAGCGGCGGGGCAGCCGCCGGGGTCTGGGGGGCGTCCAGCAGCTCGGCCCGCTGCAGCAGCAGGCGCCGCCGCTCGGCCTGGGGCCAGCCGCCTGCCGCCTCCAGCCGCAGGTCGCTGAGGCTGCCCAGCCGCCGCTCCGCCTCCTCCCGCAGCTCCGCCGTCACGAAGCCGCTCCACAGCGGCTCCCAGGTGCGCAGGGCCCGCTCGGCCAGGTCGAGCAGGGGGGCCAGCTCCTCCGGCCGGCGGCTGGCCTTCAGCAGGTCCTCGCGGGGCAGCATGGCGGTGGGCGCTGGGGACGGAATCAGAAGTCGGACAGGCGCACCAGGGCCTTGGGCTGGGCGGCCTGGAGGGTGGTCCAGGGCACCTCCAGCCCCGGGGCGATCTCCACCAGCAGCAGCCAGTTGCCCTCCTCGAGCCGGTTGCGCAGGGCCCGCACCCGGTCGTCCAGCTCCGAGCTGACGCTGGCGGCGGCGGCGAAGCTGCCCATGAAGCCCGAGCCCAGCCCCAGCAGGCCGCCGATCAGGTGGGAGCCCACCGGTCCGGCGAAGGCGAAGGTGTCCAGGTCGGTGATGAAGGTGAAGGTGAGGCCGGCCAGGAAGCCGAAGGGCAGCAGCCAGCGGGCCATGCTGCGCTGCCGCTGCTGGCGCGGGAGCTGGGGGTTGAGCTCGGGCACCGCCTCCACCGGCTCCTCGCCCGGGCCGATGGCCAGCAGCCGCAGCGGTGGCGGCGTCAGCGCGGCCAGCTGATCCCGCAGCTGCCGCAGCCGCCTGCGCTCCGAGAGCACCACCACCACGCTGTTTCCCAAGCGACGCTCCGCAGGCGACCGTTCTGATTCTCCACGGCCCTGGGGCCCCGGCGGTCGCCGCCCGCCGAATGCCGCCCGAGGGCCGCTCTCTACACTGCACCACCCGCCGCCCCCCACCCCGCCGGGTCATGACGAAGGTTCTGGTTTCCGACCCCATCGATCAGACAGGGATCGACATCCTGGCCCAGGTGGCCCAGGTGGACGTGCGCACGGGCCTGCCGCCGGAGCAGCTCAAGGCGATCATCGGCGACTACGACGCCCTGATGATCCGCTCCGGCACCACCGTGACGGCCGACATCATCGAGGCCGCCGGCAAGCTGCGGATCATCGGCCGCGCCGGCGTGGGGGTCGACAACGTCGATGTGCCCGCCGCCACCCGCCGCGGCGTGATCGTGGTGAACTCGCCAGAGGGCAACACCATCGCCGCGGCCGAGCACGCCCTGGCGCTGATGCTCTCGCTCTCGCGCCATGTGCCCCACGCCCACGTGAGCACCATGGCCGGCGGCTGGGACCGCAAGAACTACGTCGGCAACGAGCTCTACAAGAAGAAGCTCGGCGTGGTGGGCCTGGGCAAGATCGGCTCCCACGTGGCCCGCGTCGCCCGGGCCATGGGCATGGAGGTGGTGGCCTACGACCCCTTCGTGTCGGCGGAGCGCGCCCAGCAGATGCAGGTGCGGCTGCTGCCCCTGCCGGCCCTGTTCGCCGAGGCCGACTATGTGAGCCTGCACCTGCCCCGCACGCCGGACACCGAGAACCTGGTGAATGCCGAGCTGCTGAAGACGATGAAGCCCACGGCGCGCATCGTGAACTGCGCCCGCGGCGGCATCATCGACGAGGCGGCCCTGGCCGAGGCCGTGGCCAACGGCACCATCGCCGGCGCCGCCCTCGACGTGTATGCCAACGAGCCCCTGGAGGCCGGTTCGCCCCTGCGCGGCGTGGCCGAGCGGCTGATCCTCACCCCCCACCTGGGGGCCAGCACCGAGGAGGCCCAGGAGAACGTGGCCATCGACGTGGCCGAGCAGATCCGCGACGTGCTGCTGGGCCTGCCCGCCCGCAGCGCCGTGAACATCCCCGGCCTCAACGCCGAGGTGATGGAGCAGCTCAAGCCCCACCTGCAGCTGGCCGAGACCCTGGGGCAGCTGATCAGCCAGCTGGCCGGCGGCCAGATCAGCGAGCTGGAGGTGCGGCTGCAGGGTGAGTTCGCCGCCCACCCGGCCCAGCCCCTGGTGATCGCCGCCCTCAAGGGCCTGCTGTCCACCGCCCTGGGCGACAGCATCAACTACGTGAACGCCAGCCTGGAGGCCAAGGAGCGCGGCATCCACGTGCTGGAGGTGAAGGACGACGCCAGCCGCGACTTCGCCGGCGGCTCGCTGCAGCTGGTGTCCCGCAGTTCCCAGGGCAACCACTGCGTCACCGGGGCCGTGTTCGCCGATGGCGAGCTGCGCATCATCACCATCGATGAGTTCCCGGTGAACGTGGCCCCCAGCCGCCACATGCTGTTTACCCGCCACCGGGACATGCCCGGCATCATCGGCCAGCTGGGCTCGGTGCTGGGCGAGCACAACGTCAACATCGCCTCGATGCAGGTGGGCCGCCGCATCGTGCGCGGCGACGCCGTGATGGTGCTGAGCGTGGACGATCCGATCCCCGCCAGCCTGCTGGCCACGATCAACCAGATCAACGGCATCCAGGAAGCCCATCCGGTGACCCTCTGACCGGGGCTGGCCCCGCGGCCAGTCCCCTTGTCCCTTGCCCCCTTGGCCATGTCCCTGTCCTGGTGGCGGCTGGAGCTGCCGGCCCTGCCGGAGCTGGAGGAATCGCTGCTCTGGAAGCTCAACGCCCTCGGCATCCCGCGGGTGGCGGTGCGGCACCGGCCGGAGGCCCCCGAGCAGCGCACCCTGCTGGCCTGGCTGCCGGAGGCCGACTGGCCCGAGCCGGAGCGGGCTGAGCTGGAGCGGGCCCTGGCGCCCCTGGCGGCCACCTTCGGCCTGGCCCTGCCCCCGATCCAGTGGCAGCGGCAGGCCGATGAGGACTGGAGCCTGAGCTGGAAGCAGCACTGGCAGCCCGACCCCGTGGGGGAGCGGCTGCTGATCCTGCCGGCCTGGCTGGCGCTGCCCCCCGAGCACGCCGACCGGCTGGTGATCCGCATGGACCCCGGCAGCGCCTTCGGCACCGGCAGCCACCCCACCACCCGCCTCTGCCTGGAGGCCCTGGAGGGCCTGGCCGCCCGGCGCGGCGGTGCGGCCGGCCCGCACCTGGGGGCGATCCGGGTGGCGGACCTGGGCTGCGGCAGCGGCATCCTCGGCATTGCCGCCCTGCTCCAGGGGGCCGCCACGGTGGCCGCGGCCGACACCGACCCCCTGGCCGTGCGGGCCACCGGCGAGAACGCCTCCGTGAGCGGCTTCCAGGACCGGCTCACGGCGGTGCAGGGCTCGGCGGAGGCCCTGGCGGCGCTGCTGGCGGGCCAGCCGGCCGACCTGCTGCTCTGCAACATCCTGGCGCCGGTGATCGAGGCCCTCTGCCCGACCTTCCAGGCGCTGCTGGCGCCCACGGGGGTCGGGCTGCTGAGCGGCCTGCTGGTGGACCAGGCCCCGGGGCTGCAGGCGGCGTTGGCGGCCGAGGGCTGGCGGGCCGACCTCACCGCCCAGCGGAGCCAGTGGGGACTGATGACGATCCGCCGCGCCGCCGCTGGTCAGGCCCTGGCGGCACCGGCGGATGTTGCATAAGGCACGCTGATCTGTGCCCCCCCTTTGATTGGGCTTCCCGGCTTGTGCTGCCCAGATCCCCAGGAAGCCGCCTCGGCGGATGTAGGAAGGACCCGTCCTACGGACCGGGAGAATCCTCCAGGTTCCGTGAGCCCCAATCCCTTCCATGGCTTCCTACAAGGTCACCCTCATCAGCGAGAGCGAAGGCCTCAACAAGACCATCGAGGTTCCTGACGATCAGTACATCCTCGACGCCGCTGAAGAGCAGGGCATCGACCTCCCCTACTCCTGCCGTGCCGGTGCCTGCAGCACCTGCGCCGGCAAGCTGGTCTCCGGCACCGTGGATCAGTCGGATCAGAGCTTCCTGGACGACGACCAGATCGAAGCCGGTTTCGTGCTGACCTGTGTGGCCTACCCCACCAGCGACGTGACCATCAAGACCCACGCCGAAGAAGAGCTCTACTGAGCCCCGGTCCCGCCCCTGGGACCCTCTGGCTCGCCTGACCACCCTGCGGGGTGGTTTTTTTGTCCCCCTGCCCCCCGGGGCGCCCCCGACGATCGCGCCAACCGCCGTGTCCCTGGCTCCCTCCGGCCCCTCCCCCGCCCTGGTGCGCGAGCTGTTCGCCCCCGGCAGCGAGCACAGCAGCCCCGGGGGCCAGTACAGCTTCCGCGTGCTGGGGCCCTGCTGCCGGCTGTTCGACCGGGAGGAGCTGCCCTGGCCCTGCTGCCGCCTGGCCTGGCGCAGCAAGGAGCCCAGCTGGCGCCGCATCGGCCGGCGCCTGGTGCCCGACCTGGCGGCCCGCCGCTGCCCCTCCTACGCCGTGGAGCTGCTGCAGCCGGGCTCCCGGCCCACGCGCACCGTGCTCACCCTGTTCTCCCAGCGGCTGCAGGCACCCCTGCAGGAGTGGTGGTACAGCAAGCAGCCGCACTCCCTCGATCCCACCAACGTGGCGCCGCCGGCGCCGCTGGAGTGAGCGTCCGCCGCTCGCCGCCCACCGGCCCCGCCCACCGGCCAGCACCGATCCAGGCCTGGAATCGCCGGCGTGGGCACCGGTCCCGGACAGCGGGCCATGGGAGCGGGCCATGAAAAAGGGGGCTGTTGTCAGCCCCCTGGAACGATGGCAGGGTCCGGAGCAACCCTGGAGCCGGGCAGGGATCAGAAGTAGATCTTGCCGCCGCCCCACTGGATGCCCTGCACCTTGGGAGCCACCAGGATGTAGCCGGCGATCAGGCGCAGGTCGTCGTCATCGAGGTCGCGCATCTTCACGAACACATCGCTGCTGCGCAGGCTGGGGTGCACGTCGGAAATGCTGTACTCGCCGTCGTAGGAGGTGGGGTCCTTGAGGTAGTCCACCAGGGCGTCGACGTTGTCCCGGGCGGGGGTGGCCAGGGCCAGGGTCTCGGGGTCGAGGCCCACGTTGTGGTTGGTCTTGGTGATGCCGCCGGCGTGGCACTCGCCGCAGCTGTTGTTGAAGATCTTGCGACCGGCCTTGATCTCCTGTTCGCTGAAGGTGACCAGGGCGCCATCGGGCCCGGCGGGCACCGTGAGCTGCTCCGCGGTCCACTGGGCGGCGTCGGCCGCAGCGGCGCAGCAGACCAGCAGGGCCAGGGGCAGCAGCAGCAGGGCCCGGGTCAGGAATCGACGCGCGGAGGAGAAGAAAGAGGCCATGGAGGAAGCCGGCAAGTAGGCGGTCATCACCGCACCTGAGCCCTTGTATCACGGGGGACGGGCCCCCCGGGACGGAATCCGCCCCGCACTCACGAAGTGTTGCAGCCCCTCAGGCCGGCGGCGCCAGGGTGGTCTCCGGCTCCGCGGCGGCCAGGTCCAGGCTGAGGAAATCCCGGGCCAGCAGCGTGTTGGGAAAGATCGCCTGCGCCTCCGCCAGCAGGTCGTCGGGGCTGACGGCGTTGCCCGGCATGTAGCGGGGGCTGAGGTGGGTGAGGGCCAGCTGCCTGACGCCGGCCGCCAGGGCGGTCTGGGCGGCCATGGTGCTTGTGGAGTGCTGGCGCTGGAAGGCCATCTCGGCCTCGGCATGGGCGAAGGTGCTCTCGTGGATCAGCAGGTCGGCGCCGGCGGCCAGCTCCACCGCCGCTTCGCAGAACACCGTGTCGGTGCAGTACACCAGGCTGCAGCCCGGCCGCTCCGGGCCGCAGAGGGCGGCGCCGTTGATGATCCGGCCGTCCTCGAGGCTGACGCTGCGGCCGGCCTTGAGCTGGGCGTAGATCGGCCCCGGTGCGATGCCGAGGGCCCTGGCCCGCTCCACGTCGAAGCGGCCGGGCCGCGGCTTCTGCTCCACCCGGTAGGCGTAGGCCGGCACCCGGTGGGTCAGCGGCGCGCAGCGCACCGTCAGGTCGTCGTCGTCGAGCAGCAGTCCCCCTGTCTGGGCCGCCTGCCGCACCCGGTGGCTGCGCAGCGGGTAGCCGATGCGGGTGGAGCTGGTGCGCAGCACCCCCTCCAGGTAGTCGCGCAGCGGGTCGGGGCCGTAGAGGTCGATGCCGGCGCAGCTGCCCGCCAGCCCGAGGCTGGCCAGCAGCCCCGGCAGGCCGAAGACGTGGTCACCGTGCATGTGGGTGATGAAGATCCGGCTCAGCTGGCTCACCCGCAGCTCGCTGCGCAGGAACTGGTGCTGGGTGCCCTCGCCGCAGTCGAACAGCCACAGCTCGGCCCGCTGGGGCAGCCGCAGCGCCACCGCCGACACGTTGCGGGAGCGGGTGGGGACCCCGGAGCTGGTGCCCAGGAAGGTGACCTGCACGGCCGGTGGATCTCCCCGATGGGCTCCGCTGCATGCTCCCACGCCGCGGCGGGCGCCCGCCGGCCATCGCCGCCGCCACGCCGCCGTCACGCCACTGCCACGCCCCCGCCGGCTGCCGCGGCCGCCTGTCGCGCCGGTCCCCTGGCGTGCCCGGGCGGCGGCGGCCACAATGGCCTGCCGACCAGGGATGGGCCAGCACGATGCCGAGCCAGCGCCGCGCGCCGCGGGACTCCGGGCCCACCGCCCCGGCCGATCCAGCCCCGGCCTGGCCCCGGCGCTGCACCATCCTGGCCGCCCCCCTGGCCGGCCTGGCCCTGCTGGCGCCCCTGGCCCCGGCGCCGCTGCCGGGTCCCGATCCGGCGCGGGCCGCGGGGCGCAGTGCCGACGGGCCCTCGCCGGAGCTGCGGGTGCTGCTGCAGGAGGGGCAGGCCCTGGCGGTGCGCGGCGATGGCGCCACCCGCCTGCGCCTGCGCGACGGCGGCGGCCGGGCCCTGCTGGTGATCTCGGGCGAGCGGCCGCTGCGGCTGCGCTGGCGGGCCGGCCAGGTGGAGGCGGAGCCCGATCCGGTGGTGGCTGCTGCCGTCCGGCCGGATCCCGAGGCGGCGACCCGCGGCGAGCGCAGCGAGGCCGGCGCCCGGCGGCCCGAGCCCGCAGCGCCGGCGATGCCGCTGCGGCTCAGCGAGCTCTGGCTGGAGCCGGTGCCCGCCGCCGAGGCCGATCCGGCCCTCTGGCTGCAGAAGCGCCGCTACCGCGGCCGCCTGCTGATCCGGCCCGCCGGCGCGCAGCTGCAGGCCATCAACGTGCTGCCGCTCGAGACCTACCTGCCCAGCGTCGTGGGCAGCGAGATGCCGGCCAGCTGGCCCCTGGAGGCGCTGCGGGCCCAGGCCGTGGCCGCCCGCACCTACGCCCTCAAGGGCCGCAAGCCCGGCGACGCCTACGACCTCAAGGCCACCGTGGCCAGCCAGGTGTACCGGGGCCTGGAGGCCGAGACCGCCTCCACCCGTGCCGCCGTGGCCGACACCCGCGGCCTGGTGCTCACCTACGGCGACAGCCTGATCGACGCGGTCTTCCACAGCAGTGCCGGGGGCGTCACCGAGAGCAGCGGCGACCTCTGGCCCCGCCAGCTTCCCTACCTGGTGAGCGTTCCCGACTTCGACCAGAGCTCCCCGGTGCGGGAGTGGCGCCAGCCCCTCGATCCGGCACTGCTGCGCCAGGCCTTCGCCGAGATCGGCGGGGTGGCGGCCATCCAGGTGCTGGCCACCACCAGCAGCGGCCGGGTCCGGCAGGCCCGGGTGCTGGGCCCCGCCGGCCAGCTGCTGCTGACGGGCCCCCAGCTGCGCAGCCGCCTGGGGCTCCGGAGCACCTTCGTGCGCTTTGAGCTGCAGCCGCTCATCCCGGGCGGGGCGGCCCTGGCTCTGCCGGGGCTGGAGGCGGGCCCGCTCACCCCCGGCTCCACCGCGCTCACCCTGCCCGCCGCCCGGCCGCCGCTGGGGCCGCCCCTCCAGCCCCTCCAGCCCCTGCTGCCGCCGCCGCCGGCGGCGCCCGGACCGGTGCTGCTGGTGGCCGTGGGCCGGGGCTTCGGCCACGGCGTGGGCCTGAGCCAGTGGGGGGCCTATGCCATGGCCAGCCAGGGCAGTGGCTTCGAGCAGATCCTGCGCCACTACTACCGGGGCGTGCGGCTGCAGCCCTACACCGCGGTGCCCGGGCTGGCCCTGGCCGGGGTCACGGCGGACCGCCTCGCCGCCGGCTCCACGGCCGCGGCCCTGCCGGCCACGCCGCGGCGCTGATGTCCGGCACGGCCCTGGAGCCGGACTGGCCGGCCGCCGGCGTGGGCCTGGCCGTGGAGCCGGAGCCGCAGGCCCTGGGCCTGCGGGTGGCGGCGCTGCTGCTGTCGGCCCTGCGGGACCGGGCCCAGGGCCGGAGCCGCAGGCCCCTGGGGCTGGCCACCGGCCGCACCATGGAGCCGGTGTACGGCGCCCTGCGCCAGGCGCTGGCGGCCCTGCCGGCCCGGGAGCGCGCCGCCCTGCTGGCCCACTGGCACAGCTTCAACCTCGATGAGTACGTGGGCCTCGGCCCCGCCGACCCCCGCTCCTTCGCCGCCACCATGGCCACGGCCCTCGGCACCCCCCTGGGGCTGGAGCCGGCCCAGCTGCGCCTGCCCGACGGCCTGGCGGCGGATCCGGCGGCCGAGGCACGCCGCTACGCCGCCGAGATCACCGCCGCCGGGGGCCTCGGCCTGCAGCTGCTGGGCCTGGGCAGCAACGGCCACGTGGGCTTCAACGAGCCCCCCTGCGGCCCTGCGGCGCCCTGTCGCTGCGTGACCCTGGCACCCGCCACCCGCCAGCAGAATGCCGACGGCTTCGGCGGCGACCCGGCGGCGGTGCCCGCGCGGGCCATCACCGTGGGCCTCCGGGAGCTGCTGGGGGCCGAGCGGCTGGTGCTGGTGGTGAGCGGCGCCGCCAAGGCCGGGATCCTGCGTCGCGTCCTGCGGGAGCCCCCCGGCCCCGACCGGCCGGCCAGCTGGCTGCGGCGTCACCCGCGGCTGCTGGTGCTGGCGGATCAGGCCGCCGCCGCCCGGCTCTGAGCAGCCTTGTCGGGCCTAGCCAGGCGGCGGGCCCCCTCAGGCCAGGGCCGCCTCCATCAGGGCCTCGTCGGCCTCGAGGTTGGAGGTCACGCTGCGCACGTCGTCGAGCTCCTCGAGGGCATCGAGCAGCCGCAGGCAGCGGGCCAGGTCGCTGGGATCCTCCAGGCGGCAGGGGGTCTGGGCGATCCAGCGGTGCTCCCAGCTGGCCACGGGCCAGCCGAGGCGGCGCAGGCCGTCCTGCAGGGCCTCGAGGTCGGTGAAGCCGCCGATCACCTCCGCCCCCTCGGGATCGAGCTCGTAGCCCAGGGGCACAGGCCCGCCGCCGGCCTCCAGGGCCAGAAGACCTTCCAGCAGGGCCTCCTCCGAGAGCTCCGGCCCCTGCAGCCGCACCACCGAGCGGTGCTCGAACAGGTAGCCCACACAGCCCGTCTCGCCGAGGTTGCCGCCGTTCTTGCTGAAGGCCAGGCGGATCTCGGCGGCGGCGCGGTTGCGGTTGTCGGTGAGGGATTCGATCAGCACGGCCACGCCGCCGGGCCCGTAGCCCTCGTAGCGCACCGCCTCGAACTGGTCGCCGCCGCCCGCCTGGCCGCAGCCCTTGGCGATGGCCCGCTCGATGTTGGCGGCCGGCAGCCGGCCCGCCCTGGCCTTCTCGATGGCGGTGCGCAGCTGGAAGTTACCGGCGGGGTCGGCGCCGCCCCGGGCCGCCACGGTGATCTCCCGCCCCAGCCGGGTGAACAGCGCCCCGCGCCTGGCGTCGACGACGGCCTTGGTGCGCTTGATCTGGGCCCATCTGCTGTGGCCGGCCATGGGAGTCGGGAGCGTCGCTCGGAGGGGGGAAGGCCGGGGGCGGCGGCCGCGGCGGGGGGCGTTCTGCCCCGGCCTCAGCCGCTGGCGTCGAGCACCAGGCGGGGCTGCAGCCGGCCGTCGGCCAGGGCCCGGGCCATGCCGGCCAGGTTGCCATCCGGGCCGACCACCACCACGGCGCTGCCCTCGCCCAGGGGGCCCGCCAGGGCGTCGGGGGGGGCCTGGCTGCGGCCGCAGCGCCAGCCCGCCAGGTCCGCCTCCGCCAGCCGGTGCCGCGGCAGGTGGGCCAGCACCGCCAGGGGATCCAGCAGCGGCGGCGGCGGGCCGGCCTCCAGCCGGTCCAGGGGCAGCGCCTGCTCCAGCTGGAAGCCCAGGGCGGCGGTGCGCCGCAGGCTGGCCAGGCAGCCGCCGCAGCCCAGGGCCTCCCCCAGGTCGCGGGCCAGGGAGCGGATGTAGGTGCCGGCGGAGCAGGCCACCGCCAGCTCCAGCCGGCCCGTGGCCGGATCCCAGCCCAGCAGCTCCAGGCGATCGATCGTCACGGCGCGCTCCGCCAGCTCCAGCGCCTCGCCGCGGCGGGCCCGGGCATAGGCCCGCTCCCCCTGCACGTGCACCGCCGACACCTGGGGCGGCCGCTGCCGGATGGCGCCGCGGAAGGGCTCCAGGGCCCGCTCCAGATCGGCGGCCGTGAGGGCCGGCACCGTGCGGCGCTCCAGCTCCTCGCCGGCCAGGTCGTCCGTGCTGGTGGCGAGGCCCAGCTGCACCACCCCCCGGTAGGCCTTGGCGCCATCGAGGTAGGGCAGCAGCCGCGTGGCGGCCCCCAGGGCGATCGGCAGCACGCCGGTGACGGCCGGATCGAGGGTGCCGCCGTGGCCCACCCGCTTGAGGCCGTAGGCCCGCCGCACCCGGCTGACGCAGCCGTGGGAGGTGAGGCCCGCCGGCTTGTCCAGCACCAGGAAGCCGCAGGGGGTGGCCGTGGACCCCGCCTGCTCCGCTGCCGCCATCGCCCCCTCCACGCTCCTCCAGCAAAAACTGTTGCATCCGGCCCCCCGGGAGCGGCCCTGGGATGCCGCCGCGGCCGATCCAGGCCAGCCTGGGGGCCCCCTGGCCGGCGGCGCCCCCGCCCTCCCCCTGTGACCCTGCAGCAGCGCCGCGATCTGGCCTTCCTGGTGCTGGCCGGCCTGTTCCTGGGCACGATGGGGATGCTCAACATCCTCGGCCTCACCCGCTTCCTGCAGCTGGGCTCGATCGGCTCCTGGCCGATCGTGGTGGCGGTGGGGGCCCTGCCCTACCCGGTGACCTTTCTCTGCACCGACCTGATCAGCGAGATCTGGGGCGAGCAGAAGGCCGGCCAGCTGGTGTGGGTGGGGCTGCTGCTCAACGGCTGGATCGTGCTGATCCTCTGGCTGGGCGGGGAGCTGCCGGGGCTGCCGGGGGCGCCGGAGTCGACCTTCTTCGAGGTGCGGCGCCTGGCCTTCGGGGCGGTGGGGGCCTCGATGGCCGCCTACCTGGCCGCCCAGTTCACCGACGTGCGCCTGTTCCATTTCTGGAAGCGCCGCACCGGCGGCCGGGCCCTGTGGCTGCGCAACAACGGCTCCACCCTGGTGAGCCAGCTGGTGGACACCAGCGCCGTGGTGCTGATCAGCCACTACGGCTCCCACGTGCTGCCGGTGCGGCCCGGCGAGCCGGTGCTGCCCCAGCTGGCAGCCTTCATCGCCAGCGGCTACCTGTTCAAGGCCCTGGCCGCCCTGGCCGACACCCTGCCCTTCTACTGGCTCACCGCCTGGCTGCGGCGCTGGCTGCAGGTGCCGGGCCTCGGGGCCGAGCTGGGGGAGGCGGAGGGGCCCTCGGCCCTGCCGGCGGGGCCCACGGGCGGCCGGGCACCGGAACGCCTGCCGGCCCAGCCAGGGCGCCGGGGCTGAGCCCTACGGTGCCCCCACGATCCCGTCCCGCCGTGCCGGCCTCCGCCCAACCCCCCAGCCCCGCCGCGCCCCTCGGCGGCCCCCCCGCCCGGGCCCTGCCCCCGCTCGATCCCGAGCGCTTCCTGGCCGACGGCTTCGATCTGACGCCCCAGCTGGCGGCCTTCCTGGGGATCAGCAGCGAGGAGCTGGCCGAGCGGCTGCCCCTCGGCACCGAGGACCTGGCGGCCCTCCACCCCGGCGGCTTCGATCCGCAGCGGGCCGCCGCCTTCTACGAGGAGACCGTCGGCACCGGCCACCTGCTGGAGCTGGCGGCCTGGCACCTGGGCAGCGCCGACTACATCGCCGACACCCTGCGGCTGCAGGCCCGCTTCGCCCGCGGCCAGGTGCTCGACTTCGGCGGCGGCATCGGCAGCCATGCCCTGGCGGCGGCGGCCCTGCCCCAGGTGGAGGCCGTCTGGTTCGTGGACCTCAACCCCCACAACCGCGCCTTCGTGCAGCAGCGGGCCGAGCGGCTCGGCCTGGCGGACCGGCTGCGCTGCTTCCGCGACCTGGCGGATCCCCAGCTGCCCGACCGGTTCGACACCGTGGTCTGTCTGGACGTGCTGGAGCACCTGGCCGACCCCGCCGGTCAGCTCGAGACCTTCGCGGCCCGCATGGCCCCCGGGGCCGTCGCCCTGCTGAACTGGTACTTCTTCAAGGGGTTCCAGGGCGAATACCCCTTCCACTTCGATGGCCCCGAGCTGGTGGAGCGCTTCTTCCGCACCCTGCAGGGCCGCTTCCTCGAGCAGTTCCACCCGTATCTGATCACCACCCGCGCCTACCGGCTGCTGACCTGAGCCGGAGCTGCTGCCCTTCGGCCCCGGCTGGGGCCCACCGGTCAGCACCACAAAGCCGGCGGGGGTACCGCCGGCCGTGGATGCCCTGGGGCCACAGCGGGACCCCAGGCCTGGAGGGGCCGGCCCTCAGGCGACGGCGATGTTGATGCGCTTGCGGCTGCGCAGGCCGCGCTTGATCGTGTCGAAGCTCACGACGCCGTCCGCCAGGGCGAACAGGGTGTCGTCGGAGCCGCGGCCCACGTTCAGGCCGGGCAGCACCGAGGTGCCGCGCTGGCGGATCAGGATCGAGCCGGCGCTCACGGTCTCACCGCCGTAGCGCTTGACGCCGAGGCGCTTGCTGTTGGAGTCGCGGCCGTTGCGGGTGGAGCCGGTGCCTTTCTTGTGGGCCATGGTTCAGCGGGGGCGGGGGGACGGAGGGGGGGAGGAGGCGGGGCCTCAGGCCAGGGCCTTGCCGCCGACGCTGATCGCCTGCACCTGCACGCGGGTCAGCTCCTGGCGGTGGCCGTTCTTGCGGCGGGTCTTCTTCTTGGGGCGCATCTTGTAGACGATCACCTTCGGGCCGCGGCGGTGCTCCAGCACCTTCAGCTCGACGGTGGCGGCCTGGACGTAGGGCTGGCCCACGGTGGCGGCGCTGCCGTCGTTCACCAGCAGCACGGTCTCCAGGGTCACGGTGCTGTCGACGTCGGCGTGGATCCGGTCGAGGTCGTAGTAGCGGTTGGGCTGCACCCAGACCTGCGTGCCGGAGGTCTCAACGATGGCGTAGGGACCGCTGGGGGCGGCCGGATGGGGGGAGGTGCTCATGGCGGTCCGGGGCGTGGACAGGCTGACGCCACCCCGCAGCCGGTTCGGCTGGCGCCGATGGGGCTGCTGGGGGCGTCATTCGGCCTGCCGCACGGCAATCGAAAGACAAACAAGGATCTTCACCCCTGGATCAGCCGATCGTCAACACTGGGTCGAGCGATCCGGGCCCCAGCGCGGCTCCATGTCCCAGCCGGCCCTCACCATTGCCTCCCTCCTCGTCGACCCCCATCTCCAGCAGGCCAGCCACCGCTGGCTCCGGGGTGGCCGCTACCGCCTCGAGGACCTGGGCGCCGGGGCGGAGCCGCTGCGGGAGCTGGAGCGCCGCTGCGACAGCTTCGACGTGGTGCTGCTGCAGCAGGGCAGCTTCCCCAGGGCGGCCCTGGCCCAGCTGGTGGAGCGGGGACTGGTGTGGCCGGCGGTGGTGATCGGCGCGGTGAATGGCCGCACCGACTTCCATCCGGCCGAGGTACACCTGCCCCCGGACCAGCTGGAACAGCTCAGCTACAGCGTCGATGCCGCCGTTTCGCGCTTCCTGCGCCGGGGCCTCTCCGGCGCCCCGGATCCGCCGGCCACGCCGCCCGGCTGGGGCCTGCCCAGCCGGATCCAGGAGCGGATCGGCTACCTGGGGGTGTTCTACAAGCGCGATCCCGACCAGTTCCTGCGCCACCTGGACGAGCCGGAACGCGAGGAGCTGCTGCGCTCCCTGGCGCGCACCTACCGCGACCTGCTGCTCAGCTATTTCAAGGATCCGCCCGCCGCCAACCAGGCCATTGAGAGCTTCACCCACACCGCCTTCTTCAGCGATCTGCCGACCACCAAGGTTGTGGAGATCCACATGAACCTGATCGATGGCTTCTGGAAACAGCTAAGGCTGCAGGGCCACCGCAGCGACTTCCTTCAGGACTACCGCCTGGTGTTGATTGACGTGATGGCCCATCTCTGCGAGATGTACCGCCGCTCTGTCCCCCCCGATCTGCCGGTTGGGGTCGCCTCCCCGTCCACCCCCCAGCAGGTGATCTGAATGAGCCCGCGCAAGACCTACATCCTCAAGCTCTACGTGGCGGGGAACACCCCCAATTCGATGCGGGCCCTCAAGACCCTGCGCAACATCCTCGACACCGAGTTCCAGGGGGTCTATGCCCTCAAGGTGATCGATGTGCTCAAGAACCCGCAGCTGGCCGAGGAGGACAAGATCCTGGCGACCCCCACCCTGGCCAAGATCCTGCCGCCGCCGGTGCGGCGGATCATCGGCGACCTCTCCGACCGCGAGCGGGTGCTGATCGGCCTGGATCTGCTCTACGACGAGCTGTCGGAGGAGGAGCGCCAGGCGCCCACGGCCCTGGATCCCGCCCCGGATTCAGCCCCCGGCGGTGCCGGCATCGATGGCGACGACGGCCGCTGAGGGGACCGCCGCCGATCCACGGGCACCCACTCCCCGCTCCCCTGTTCCCACCACCCCATCCCCCAGGCCCGCCCGATCGATGCAGGATCCCAGCCCGACCAACCAGGCCCCGCTGCAGGTGCAGAAGCTGCCCACGGGGATCGAGGGGTTCGATGACATCTGCCAGGGCGGCCTGCCGATCGGGCGCTCCACCCTGATCAGCGGCACCTCGGGCACCGGCAAGACGGTGCTCTCGCTCAACTTTCTCTTCAACGGCATCCGCCAGTTCGATGAGCCGGGCATCTTCGTCACCTTCGAGGAATCGCCGCTTGACATCCTGCGCAACGCCTCCAGCTTCGGCTGGAACCTGCAGGAGATGGTGGAGCAGGACAAGCTGTTCATCCTCGATGCCTCGCCCGATCCCGAGGGCCAGGATGTGGCCGGCAGCTTCGATCTCTCGGGCCTGATCGAGCGCATCAACTATGCGATCCGCAAGTACAAGGCGCGGCGGGTGGCGATCGATTCGATCACGGCCGTGTTCCAGCAGTACGACGCGGTGTCGGTGGTGCGGCGCGAGATCTACCGGCTGATCGCCCGGCTCAAGGAGATTGGGGTCACCACGGTGATGACCACCGAGCGCGTCGATGAGTACGGCCCGATTGCCCGCTACGGCGTGGAGGAATTTGTTTCCGACAACGTGGTGATCCTGCGCAACGTGCTGGAGGGGGAGCGCCGCCGCCGCACGGTGGAGATCCTCAAGCTGCGTGGCACCACCCACATGAAGGGCGAGTTCCCCTTCACCATGGGCTCCCACGGCATCAGCATCTTCCCCCTCGGCGCGATGCGTCTCACCCAGCGCTCCTCGAATGTGCGGGTGAGCTCCGGGGTGCCCCGCCTCGATGAGATGTGTGGCGGCGGCTTCTTCAAGGATTCGATCATCCTGGCGACGGGTGCCACCGGCACCGGCAAGACGCTGCTGGTGTCCAAGTTCGTGGAGAACGCCTGCTCCAACCGGGAGCGGGCGATTCTGTTCGCCTACGAGGAGTCGCGGGCCCAGCTGCTGCGCAACGCCACCAGCTGGGGGATCGACTTCGAGGAGATGGAGCGCGAGGGCCTGCTCAAGATCATCTGCGCCTATCCCGAATCCACCGGCCTGGAGGATCACCTGCAGATCATCAAGACGGAGATCAGTCAGTTCAAGCCCTCGCGCATGGCGATCGACTCGCTCTCGGCCCTGGCCAGGGGGGTGAGCCACAATGCCTTCCGCCAGTTCGTGATCGGCGTGACGGGCTATGCCAAGCAGGAGGAGATCGCCGGCTTCTTCACGAACACCTCCGAGGAGTTCATGGGCAGCCACTCGATCACCGACTCCCACATCTCCACGATCACCGACACGATCCTGCTGCTGCAGTACGTGGAGATCCACGGTGAGATGGCCCGGGCCCTGAATGTGTTCAAGATGCGCGGCTCCTGGCACGACAAGGGCATCCGCGAGTTCGTGATCACCGGCAATGGCCCGGAGATCAAGGATTCCTTCTCCAACTTCGAGCGGATCATCAGCGGCGTGCCCCACCGGGTCAGCAGCGACGAGCGCAGTGACCTGGCCCGGATCGCCCGGGGGGTGGCGAGCGACGACAAGCTCTGAGGCGGCCCACAGCGGGGGGACTGCCCCGGGGCCCGCTCAGCCGTGGCCGGCCTGCTCCAGCAGCTGCCGCTCGCGCCGCCGCTCCCCCTCCAGCTGCAGCTCATCGCCGTCCGCCTGCTCCAGGGGCAGGTCGAACCAGAAGGTGGTGCCCACCCCCAGCGCGCTGGCCATCTGGATGCGGGTGCCGTGCTTCTCGAGGATGCCGCGCACGATCGAGAGCCCCAGGCCCGTGCCCACTTCGGTGTGCACGGCGTTCTCCACCCGGTAGAAGCGCTCGAAGATGCGGTCCTGGTCCTCGCGGGAGATGCCCGAGCCCGTGTCGGCGATCTCCACCCGCAGGCGCGGCAGGGGCGAGGTGAGCTCGCAGTAGGGGCTGACGCTGTCCGGGGCGTTGCTGGGATCGAGGGGACAGCGGTCGGGCCAGGGGTAGGCCCGCAGGGCCAGGCGGCCGCCGCTGGCGGTGAACTTGAGGGCGTTGCCCACCAGGTTGTCGAACACCTGCAGCAGCAGGTCCCAGTTGCCGCGCACCTGGGGCAGGTCCCGGTCCACATCCAGCTCCAGATCCACGCCCTTGTCCTCGGCGTTGAGCCGGTAGTTGCGCAGGGTCTGCTCCATCGCCGGCCGCAGCTCCACCGGCTCCAGGCTCCAGACCCGGTCGCTCTCCAGCCGGGAGAGATCGAGCACGTCGTTGACGAGGCGGGTGAGCCGATCGGTCTCGGCGTTGGCGATGCCCAGGAACTCCCGCTTCTCCTCCTCGCTGAGCTGGTCCCCCAGGTCGTGCAGGGTCTCGACGTAGCTCTTGATGTTGAACAGCGGCGTGCGCAGCTCGTGGGAGACGTTGCTGATGAAACGGCTCTGGGCGGCATTCAGCTCCACCTCGCGGGTGAGGTCCTGCACCGTCACGGCGATGCCCTTGAGGGTCTCGCCACTGGCGTCCCGCACCGACTGCAGCACGATCCGCAGGGTGCGGGGCGGCTCCCCGAAGCTGCAGCGCACGTCGCTGCTGTCGCGGCCGCCGGCCAGCAGGCTGTCGAGGGGCGCGTGCAGGTCCATGCCGATCCGCTCCGGCAGTTCAGCATCCAGCGGACTGCCCTCCAGCTTGCGCCCCTCCCAGCGGAACAGGCGCCGGGCCGTGGGGTTCACCAGCACGATGCGCCCCTCGGCATCCAGCAGCAGGGCCCCATCGGCCATGGTGGCGATCAGCGACTGCTGCTTCACCTGGGCCGCGGTGAGCTCCTCGATGTTGGCCGCCTTGTAGACCTCCAGCTGGGAGGCCATGGCGTTGAAGCCCTCCAGCAGTTCCCCCAGCTCGCCGCCCACCGGCAGGGCGATGCGGGCGGCGAAGTCGCCGTCGGCGATCGAGCGCACCCCCCGCAGCAGCTCCTTCACCGGCTGGATGATTGTCAGGGCGTTGAACACCGCCCCCAGGATCACCAGCACCCAGATCGAGATGAACACCGCCACCGTCACCTCGCGGCTGAGGGCGGCACTGGCCAGGGCGGCCTCGTTGGGGTTGATGCCCAGGGCCAGCACGCCCAGGTTGCGGTCGCCGGAGACCAGCGGCACGAACACGTCGGTCACCTGGCCGTCGGGGGTGAGGTGCTGGCGGATCAGCGGGCCCTGGGGCTGGCGGGCCAGGTCGGCGGGGAGTTCCAGGCGGCGGCTGAGCAGCAGCTCGCTGCCGCCGCTGGTGCCGCTGATCGGGATGCCGAGGTAGATGATCCCCTCGGGATCGGCGAAGAAGATGTAGCGCAGGCTGCGGGTCGAGCGCCAGAAGCGCTCCGCCACCGCCGCCAGCTCCCGGTCGTTGCCCTCGGCCACCAGGGGGGTCACATTGGCCGACAGCAGCAGCCCCAGGTCGCGGGCGAAGCGGGTGTCGCTCATCCGCACATCCATCTGGATGCTGTTGAGGGCGAAGAAGGTGATCGCCGTCATCACCAGGCTCACCACCAGGGTGGCGGCGGCGAGCAGCTTGGTCTGCAGGCTGAACTCGGCCCACCACAGCCCCAGCCGCCCCCACCAGGACCGGGGCCCCTGGGGACCGGGGGCGGGCGCCGGGGCCGCGGGCGGGCCCGCGCTGGCCGCGGGGATGGGGGAGGCGGAGCTGGTCACGGCGCTCGGGGCTCCGCTGAACCCTAGGCAGGCCGTGGCCGGCGCACCTGGTGGCCGATGTCGCGGCGATAGGTGAGGCCCTCGAAGCGCACCTGGGCCAGGCCGGCGTAGGCCCGCTCGAAGGCGGCGTCGAAGTCGCCGGCCTGGGCCACCACCGCCAGCACCCGGCCGCCGCTGCTGAGGCAGCGGCCGTCGGCCTCGCGGCTGGTGCCGGCGTGGAAGAGCTGCAGGCTGTCCGTGGGTTCGAGCGTGCTGGTGATCAGGTCGCCCCGGCGGACCTCGCCCGGATAGCCCGCGGCGGCGGCGATCACGCAGGCGCTGCAGCCGGTGGCGATGCTGAGCTCCGGTGCCCGGTCGAGGCGGCCCCGGGCGCAGGCCAGCAGCACCGCCGCCAGCTCGGGCCCCAGCAGCGGCATCAGCGTCTCGCACTCGGGGTCGCCGAAGCGGCAGTTGAACTCGATCACGCTGGGGCCGGCCGCGGTGAGCATCAGGCCGGCGTAGATCACGCCGCGGTAGTCGATGCCGCGGGCCCGCAGGGCCGCCAGGGTGGGCTCCAGCACCTGCCGGCGCACCGCCTCCAGTCCGGCCGCATCCAGCAGGGGCGCCGGCGCGTAGGCGCCCATGCCGCCGGTGTTGGGGCCGGTGTCGCCCTCGCCGATGCGCTTGTGGTCCTGGGCGGGGGGCAGCAGCACCAGCCGCTCGCCGTCCGTGAGGGCGAACACCGACACCTCCGGGCCCTCGGTGCGCTCCTCCAGCACCAGCGAGGCGCCGGCGCTGCCGAACCGGCCGTCGAACACGGCCGCGATGGCGGCGCGCGCCTCCTCCAGCGTGTCGGCCACGGTGACCCCCTTGCCGGCGGCCAGGCCGTCGGCCTTCACCACCAGGGGCCGGCCCTGGGCCTCCAGCACCGCCAGGGCCTGCTCGCGGCTGCTGGCGGGCCAGTGGCCGGCGGTGGGGATGCCGGCCTCCACCATCAGCGCCTTGGCCCACTGCTTGCTGGCCTCCAGCCGGGCGCCGTCGGCGCCCGGCCCGAACACCGCCAGGCCCTCGGCCCGCAGGCGGTCGGCCAGGCCGGCGGCCAGGGGCGCCTCCGGGCCCACCACCACCAGCTCGATGGCGTGCTCGCGGCAGGCGGCCAGCAGGGCGGCGGAGTCGGTCTCGGGGATGGCCAGCTGCCGGCAGCCCGCCAGCTCCGGGGTGCCGCCGTTGCCGGGCGCCACCCACACCTGCTCCACGCCGTGGGAGCGGGCCAGGGCCCAGGCCAGGGCGTTCTCGCGGCCGCCACCCCCCACCACCAGCACGCGGGCGGGACTGGGCTTGGCGGCGGAGGCGGACATGGGGGGCTGGAGGCGGGCGGAATGGGAGGGCCCGGCGGGCTCCCCTAGGTTGTGGCCCAGTGGACGCGGCGCGGTGCCATCCCTTCTCTACACGCCGGCGCGGCTGGGGCTCCGCCGCGCCCTGGGGCTGCTCCTGGGGGGGCTGACCACCGCCGCCGGGCTGCCGGCGGCTGGGGCGGTCGCACCCCCGCCGTCTGCGGTGCCGGCGGCCGCGGCCCCCGCGGCGCCGCCCCGGGCCAGCCAGCCCTCCCCCGCCGGCCCGCCCGCCGCCGCTGCCCCCGCCGCTGCCCCCGCGGGACGTGGGGCCCCGGAAGCCGCCGCCTCCACGATCTCCGAGGCCGCCTTGGAGGCCCTGCTGCTGCGCGGCGATCTGCCCTCCCTGGAGGCGGCCTGCCTGGATGCGGTCCGCTTTGATCTGGTGAGCCGGCTGCGGCTGCTGCGCAACGCCCTGCTGGCGGTGCAGCCGGCGCCCCGGTCCCTGGCGGTGGTGCTGGCCAACGCCGATGCCCTGCTCAGCTGCCGCGCCCCCGATGACGCCCTCACCGTGCTCAACCGCTACGGCCCCCAGGCCGGCCCGGAGCGCGACCAGTGGCTGATCCAGCAGTGGCGGGCCGCCAACGCCGGCCTGCACCACCGCCGGGCGGCCGAGGCCCTGGGGCGCCTGGCCCAGGGCAACCTCGCCGCCCTCGAGGCCATCCCCCTGCCGCTGCAGCGGCGCCAGGACGGCAGCCTGGTGGTCCGCCCGGCCCTGGACATCTATGCCGAGCACCTGGTGGTGCTGGGCCGCGAGGAGGAGGCCGCCGCCGCCCTGCTGGCGGGCCGCCAGGTTGGCCGGCCGGCCGCCGAGCGGCTGCAGCGGGCCGTGGCCCTGCTGCGGCAGCTGCCGCTCGAGCAGCGCAACCAGCTGATCGAGACCGCCCTCGACCAGGCCGCCGCGGCCGGGGCCTGGGGCCTGGCGGCGTCGCTGCTGGCGGACCAGCGGGCCCTGCTCCAGGCCGCGGGGCAGGACGCCCAGCGCCCCACCGCCCGCTTCCTCAGGCTGGCCCAGCGCATCGACGACGCCTACGGCGAGTGGCAGCTCAGGAGGCAGGATCCTCAGCAGGGCGCCCGCAGCGCCGAGTTGCGGCGTCAGCTGCGCTCGCCGCGGGCGCCCGGAGGCCACGCCCGATCCCAGCCATGACCGCCTACACCCTCGGTTCCCTGCTCTACGAAGGCAAGGCCAAGCGGGTCTTCCAGACCGACCGGCCCGAGCTGGTGGCGGTGGAGTTCAAGGACGACGCCACGGCCTTCAACGCCCTCAAGAAGGCCCAGCTGGCGGGCAAGGGGGAGCTGAACTGCCAGATCTCGGCCCGGCTGTTCGAGCTGCTGGAGCGCGAGGGCGTGCCCACCCACTACCTGGGCCTGGCGGGGAGCCACTGGCTGGCGGTGAAGCCGGTGACGATCGTGCCGGTGGAGGTGGTGATCCGCAACGTGGCCGCCGGCTCCCTCTGCAAGCAGATGCCGATCGCCGCGGGCACGCCCCTGGAGCCGCCGCTGCTGGATCTCTATTACAAGGACGACGCCTACGGCGACCCGCTGCTGACCGAGGCCCGGCTGGAGCGGCTGGCCCTGCTGACGGCCGAGCAGCGCTCGCAGCTGGGTCGGCTGGCCCACCGGGTCAACGCCGTGCTGCGGGTCTTCTTCGCCGGCATCGGCCTGCAGCTGGTGGACTTCAAGATCGAACTGGGCTTCACCGCGGCCGGCGAGCTGGTGGTGGCCGATGAGATCAGCCCCGACACCTGCCGCCTCTGGGACCTGCAGGTGGCCGACGCCAGCGACCGCATCCTGGACAAGGACCGCTTCCGCCAGGACCTGGGCGGCGTCGTCGAGGCCTACGGGGAGGTTCTCAAACGGGTCCAGGGGGCCTGCCCCACGCCGCGCGTTTACGGGTAACGTCAGCGGCATTTGCGGCTCAGCCGCGTGCTCTGGACGCCCATGGCTGGCCACCGCAACGGCATGAACCGCTCCCACCGGCTGCGCGAGGCCCTGGGGGTGGCCGCCACCCTGCCGGTCCTGGCCATCGGCGCGACCCTCCAGGGTGCCCTCGCCGCCCCGGCCTCCACCCGCACGGACGCCCCCTCCACCGCCCAGCCGGCCCCCGGCGGCGCGGCTCCGGCGGCGGCCCCCAGCGCCGCCCCCGCGCCCGCCGCGGCACCGCCGGCCCAGGCGGCGCCGGCGCCGGCCGCTGGGGTCCCCGGTGCCGCGGTGGGGCCGGACAGCCTGGCGCCGGCGGCGCCGGCCGAGCCCCAGGTGCTGATCAGCGAGGTGGTGGTGAAGGGGCTGGAGCAGCACCCCGAGCGCGAGCGCCTGGAGCTGGCCGTCTACGACGCCATGGCCACCCGCCCCGGCAGCCGCGCCACCCGCAGCGAACTCCAGACCGACCTCTCGGCCGTCTACGCCACCGGCTGGTTCTCGGACGTGCGCATCCAGCCCGTCGACAGCCCCCTGGGGGTGCAGGTGGTGGTGACGGTGGCCCCCAACCCGGTGCTCACCAAGGTGGAGCTGGAGGGCGTCAGCCCCGGCACCAAGCTGCCCGCCACCCTGGTGCCCGACACCTTCGCGGCGGACTACGGCAAGACCCTCAACCTCAACACCCTGCAGACCCGCCTGGGCCAGCTGCAGAAGTGGTACGCCGACCAGGGCTACTCCCTGGCCCGGGTCACCGGCCCCAGCCGCGTCAGCCCCGAGGGGGTGGTGCAGCTGCAGGTGCGCGAGGGCAGCGTCGCCGGCGTGGAGGTGCAGTTCCTCAACAAGGAGGGCTCCGCCACCGACGACAAGGGCAAGGCCTACAAGGGCAAGACCAAGCCCTGGGTGATCACCCGCGAGATCTCGATCAAGCCCGGCGAGACCTTCAACCGCCGCCAGCTGGAGGAGGACATCAAGCGCCTCTACGGCACCGGCCTGTTCAGCGACGTCAAGGTGACCCTGCGCCCCGTGGCGGCCACCCCGGGCGAGGTGACGATCGTGCTGGGGGTCACCGAGCAGTCCACCGGCTCCCTCTCCGGGGGCCTCGGCTACAGCCAGAGCCAGGGGGTCTTCGGCCAGATCCAGCTGCAGGACAGCAACCTGCTGGGCCGGGCCTGGGACATGTCCGTCAACTTCACCTACGGCCAGTACGGCGGCCTGGCGGACCTCACCTTCACCGACCCCTGGATCAAGGGCGATAAGTACCGCACCGCCTTCCGGGCGCGGCTGTTCCTGAGCCGGGAAGTGCCCCAGGTCTTCCAGAGCCAGGACAACGGCGAGATCAACACCGTCTCTGACGTCTCCCGCGACTTCTTCAAGGCGCCTTCCAACGCGGCCGCCTACAACATCAACAGCAGCAGCAACCCCACCGGCACCTCCTTCGGCAGCATCAGCAAGGCCGAGAGGGCCGACCCCAGCCTCAACTGGTTCAACCTGGACGGCAACTCGGTGGCCCTGCAGCGCTTCGGCGGCAACCTGCAGTTCGTGCGCCCCCTCAACGGCGGCAACCCCTTCAAGCGCGCCCCCTGGAGCGTGGTGGTGGGTCTGAGCGCCCAGGAGGTCACGCCGATGAACTTCGCCGGTGAGGTGATGCCCTACGGCGTCAACACCAACAACTTCAACGGCCGGCGCACCACCGTTGGCAATGTGATCTGCATCGCCTACAACTGCGCCGAGAAGAACCAGCTGGTGGGGGTGCGCATCGCCGCCACCATGAACAAGCTCAACGACCCCCGCAACCCCACCTCCGGCAACTTCCTCAGCCTCGGCACCGAGCAGTTCATCTCCGTGGGCCGCGACTCGCCCACCTTCAACCGCCTGCGGGGCAGTTTCACCCACTACATCCCGGTGAACTGGCTCAAGATCTACAAGGGCTGCCGCGCCAAGCCCGGCGAGAAGCCCTCCGACTGCAAGCAGGCCCTGGCCTTCCAGGTGAGCGCCGGCACCAACATCGGCCAGCTGCCCCCCTACGAGGCCTTCTGCCTGGGGGGCTCCAACTCGGTGCGCGGCTTCTACGACTGCGACCTGGGGGTGGGGCGCAGCTTCGGGGAGGCCACGATCGAGTACCGCTTCCCGCTGTTCAGCATCGTCAGTGGCGAGCTGTTCATCGACGGCGGCACGGCCTTCGGCACCCAGAAGAACGTGCCCGGTTCCCCCGGCACCCTGCTCAACAAGCCCGGCCAGGGCTTCTCCGTGGGCACCGGCCTGATCGTGACCACCCCCGTGGGGCCCCTGCGGCTGGAGGTGGCCAGCCGCGACTTCAGCGGCGACTGGCGCTTCAACCTGGGTGTGGGCTGGAAGTTCTGAGAGTCCCGCTGCTGAGGCCCACGCCGCCATGACCCCCTGGCCCCGCGACTACTCCCAGGCCTGGACCCTGGCCGCCCCGGTGGAGCGCACCGGGGTGGGCCTGCACAGTGGCGGCCGCACGAGGCTGCGGCTGGAGCCCTCCGATCGCCCCGGCTTCCAGGTGGGCTGGCTCGATGCCCCCCAGCTGGGTCTGACGCCCCTGCACCCGGGCCAGGTGTGCGAGACCCAGCTCTGCACGGCCCTGGCCCTGGGCCAGCGGCGGCTGGCGACGGTGGAGCACCTGCTGGCGGCCCTGGCGGGGGTGGGCCTGACGGCGGCCCTGCTGCTGGTGGAGGGCAGCGAGGTGCCGCTGCTGGACGGCTCGGCCCTGCCCTGGGTGGAGGCCATCGCCGAGGCGGGCCTGCGGCCCCTGGGGGAGCGGCCCGCCCCGCTGGTGCTGCAGCGGCCGCTCACCCTGCAGCAGGGCCAGAGCTTCGCCACCGCCCTGCCCAGCGAGCGGCTGCGGATCGGCGCCGCCATCGAGTTCCCCCAGGCGGCCATCGGCCGGCAGCTGTACGGGCTGGAGCTCAGCCCCGAGGCCTTTGTGGCCGAGATCGCCCCGGCCCGCACCTTCGGTTTCCGCGACCAGGTGGAGCAGCTGCGGGCCGCCGGCCTGATCCAGGGCGGCGGCCTGGACAACGCCCTGGTGTGTGACGGGGACGACTGGCTCAACCCTCCCCTGCGCTACGCCGACGAACCGGTGCGCCATAAGCTCCTGGATCTGCTGGGGGACCTGGCCCTGGCGGGCCTGCCCCAGGCCCAGGTCTTCGCCTTCCGCGGCTCCCACGGCCTGCACACCGCCCTGGCGGCCCAGCTGGCCTCCCTGGCCAGCCCCGCGCCGGCCTGAGCCTGAGTGAGCCCCACCCCGGCCGCCCCCTCCCCGCCTGATCCCCTTGTCCGACTCCACCGCCACGGCCCCAGCTCCCGCCCCCCAGGGGGCCGCCGCGCCGGTGCTCACCAGCGAGCAGATCCTGGGGCTGCTGCCCCACCGCTACCCCTTCGCCCTGGTGGACCGGGTGATCGAGCACGAACCCGGTCGGCGGGCCGTGGCCCTCAAGAACGTGACCGTCAACGAGCCGCAGTTCCAGGGCCACTTCCCGGGGCGCCCGCTGATGCCGGGGGTGCTGATCGTGGAGGCCATGGCCCAGGTGGGCGGCCTGATCGTGACCCAGATGCCGGACCTGCCGCCGGGTCTGTTCGTGTTCGCCGGCATCGACGGGGTGCGCTTCCGCCGGCCCGTGGTGCCCGGCGACCAGCTGCGCATCAGCTGCGAGCTGCTCAGCCTCAAGCGCCGGCGCTTCGGCAAGGTCAAGGCCGAGGCCCGGGTGGAGGGCGAGCTGGTGTGCTCCGGCGAGCTGATGTTCTCCCTGGTGGACTGAGGCGATGAGCAGCGCAGCGACCAGCAGTCAGGCCCCGGTCGACGGCCAGACGCGCATCCACCCGACGGCGGTGGTGGACCCCGCCGCCCAGATCGACATCGGCGTGGAGATCGGCCCCTTCGCCGTGGTGGGCCCGGAGGTGCGCATCGGCGCCGGCAGCCGCATCGGCCCCCACGTGGTGCTGGACGGCCGCGTCAGCCTGGGCCGGCGCAACCGTGTCTTCCCCGGCGCCTGCATCGGCGCCGAACCCCAGGACCTCAAGTACAACGGCGCCCCCACCGAGGTGGTGATCGGCGACGACAACTCGATCCGCGAGTGCGTCACCATCAACCGCGCCACCCACGACGGCGAGCAGACCCGCATCGGTAACGGCAACCTGCTGATGGCCTACAGCCACCTGGGCCACAACTGCCACCTGGGCGACCGCATCGTGATCGCCAACGGCGTGGCGGTGGCCGGCCACGTGGTGATCGGCGACCGGGCCGTGATCGGTGGCGTGCTGGGCATCCACCAGTTCGTGCACATCGGCACCATGGCGATGCTGGGGGGCATGAGCCGCATCGACCGCGACGTGCCTCCCTTCGCGATCGTCGAGGGGCACCCGGGCCGGCTGCGGGGCCTGAACCGCATCGGCATCCGGCGCAGCGGCCTGGCCGAGCTGGACGGGGGCGCCCAGGCCCGGCAGCTGCAGGAGGTGTGGGCCCGGCTCTACCGCGGTGAGGCGGTGCTGGCGGAGGCCCTGCGGCTGGTGCGCTCCTGGGAGCTCTACCCGCCCGCCGAGACCCTGGTGAGCTTCCTGGAGGCCTCGATCGGCCCGGGCCGCCGCGGCCCCCTGCCCGCCCAGCGCCCATGACCCGCCTGCTGATCAGCACCGGCGAGGTGTCCGGGGATCTGCAGGGGGGACTGCTGGTGACGGCCCTGCGCCAGGAGGCGGACCGCCGCGGCCTGGCGCTGGAGATCGTGGCCCTGGGCGGGCCGCGCATGCAGCGGGCCGGCGCCCGCCTGCTGGCGGACACGGCGCCGATGGGGGCCATCGGCCTGTGGGAGGCGATCCCGCTGATCCTGCCCACCCTGCGGCTGCAGCGGCGGGTGAACCGCTGGCTGCGCCGCACCCCCCCCGACGGCGTGGTGCTGATCGACTACATGGGCGCCAATGTGAGCCTGGGCCGGCGGCTCAGGCACCGGCTGCCGGCGGTGCCGATCACTTACTACATCGCGCCCCAGGAGTGGGCCTTCAGCTTCGGCGAGGGGGGCACCACCCGGCTGATCAGCTTCACCGACCGGATCCTGGCGATCTTCCCCGAGGAGGCCCGCTTCTACGGCGCCCGCGGCGCCGCGGTGACCTGGGTGGGCCACCCCCTGCTCGACACCCTGCAGCAGCTGCCCGAGCGGCCGGCCGCCCGGGCCGAGCTGGGCCTGGAGCCGGATGAGCCCCTGCTGCTGCTGCTGCCCGCCTCCCGCCGCCAGGAGCTGCGTTACCTGGTGCCGCCCCTGGCTGCGGCCGCCGCCGCCCTGCAGCGGCAGCGGCCGCGGCTGCGGGTGCTGGTGCCGGCGGGCCAGGCCAGCTTCGAGGCGCCCCTGGCCCGCGCCCTGGCCGCGGCGGGGCTGCGGGCCGAGGTGGTGCCCGCCGCCGAGGCCGACCGGCTGCGGCCCGCGCTCTGCGCCGCCGCCGACCTGGCCCTGACCAAGTCCGGCACGGTGAACCTGGAGCTGGCCCTGCGGGGGGTGCCCCAGGTGGTGGGCTACCGGGTGAGCCGCCCCACCGCCTGGGTGGCCGAGCACCTGCTGCGCTTCCAGGTGGACCACATCTCGCCGGTGAATCTGGTGCTGGGGGAGCGGCTGGTGCCCGAGCTGCTGCAGAACGCCCTGACGCCGGAGGCGATCGTGGCCCAGGCCCTGCCGCTGCTGGAGGCCGGTCCGGCGCGGGAGCGGATGCTGGCGGGCTACGGGCGGCTGCGCCGGGCCCTGGGGGAGCCGGGCGTCACCCAGCGGGCGGCAGCCGCCATCCTGGATGGGCTTCCCGCCGCCACCCCCGCCGTGGTGCCCGCCTGATGTCCCTGGCTCCCCATCCCGCCCCCCGCCGCCCCCGGCTGCGGCCCTGGCGGGGCCTGGCGCTGGCGCTGCTGCTGCTCACCGCCCTGGCGGCGCCGGCCCAGGCGGCCGTGGAGGAGGCGGTGCTGGCCGGTGGCTGCTTCTGGTGCCTCGAGCACGACCTCGAGGGGCTGCCCGGGGTGCTGGACGCGGTGAGCGGCTACAGCGGCGGCTCCCTGGCCAACCCCACCTACCGGCAGGTGTCGGCGGGGGGCACGGGCCACCAGGAGGTGGTGCGGGTGCGCTTCGACAACACCCGCCTCAGCTACCCAACCCTGCTGCGGGCCTACTGGCGCAACGTCGATGCCCTCGATGGCGGCGGCCAGTTCTGCGACCGCGGCAGCTCCTACCGGCCCGTGATCTTCCCCAGGGGCGAGCAGCAGACCCGCCAGGCCCGCGAGAGCCTCCAGGCCGCCGCCCGCGAGCTGGGGCGGCCGGCGGCGGCGCTGCAGGTGGCGATCACCCCGCGGCAGGCCTTCTGGCCGGCGGAGCCTTACCACCAGAACTACGCCGAGACCAACGCGGTGAAGTACCGCTACTACCGCTGGGCCTGCGGCCGCGACCGGCGCCTCGACGCCCTCTGGGGCTCCCGGGCCCGCAGCAGCAAGCCCTGGGGCAGCGGCCGCTGATCCCTCGGTGTCGCTTTCTGTTGAAAATCTGAAGATCCAGGGGGCTCCGGAGGGAAACCCTTCCGTGTTGCAGCGGATTTGCCGCCATCCGGCGGCGATTCCGGCCTCCTACGTTGGCTGGGCCCATCCCTCGAGGTCCGTGTGTATCTGCTGACCATCCGCGAGGGTCTGCTGACCCGCCACATCGGCCCCTACCACAGCCCCAAGCAGGCCGCCGACGACCTGGATCGGCTGCTGCAGCAGTTCGGCGAGCGGGCCCGCTGGCAGATCCACGCCCTGGAGGCGCCGGAGCAGCTGTTCAGCCGCCCCGTGCTGGCGGCCTGAGCCTGGGGGCCTGCCGCCCTGAGGGCTGGCCGCAGCCTGGGGCCTCAGTCGGGCAGCTGCTGCTTCCTCTGGCCGGGATAGCCCCGCAGCAGGCCGCTCTCGATCATCAGGCCCACGCCGGCCACCACGGCGATCAGGCCCAGGGTGCCGTACCAGAACCAGGGGCCGGGGTCCTTGATCAGCGCCGCCGACTGGGCCGAGTCAGCCCAGGTGCGGATCGTGCGCCGGGTGATCGCCTCACCGATCAGGCACAGGCCCGCGGGCAGCAGCAGGACCCCGGTCTGGGCCTTGACGTACCAGCGGATCTTGCGAGCGGCCATGGCGTCGGGGCGGGCGTCGGGGCGCGACCACCCTAGGCGGGGCCGCCCTGGAGCACCCAGCGCACCAGGGTGCGCACCCCGAAGCCGGTGGCGCCGGCCGGATCCAGGCCCCGGCCCTTGTCGCTCCAGACGGTGCCGGCGATGTCCAGGTGGGCCCAGGGGATGTCCGGGCCGACGAAGTCCTGCAGGAACAGGGCGGCGGTGATCGCGCCGCCGGGGCGGGGGCCCGTGTTCTTGACGTCGGCCACGCCGCTCTTGAGGCCGTCCCTGTAGGAGGCGCGCAGGGGCAGGCGCCAGAGGGCCTCGCCGCTCTGCTCGCCGGCGGCCTGCAGGGCCTCGGCCAGGCCGTCGCCGCTGGCCCAGAGGCCGGCGATCTCCTCGCCCAGGGCCACCACGCAGGCGCCCGTCAGGGTGGCCAGGTCCACCAGGGCATCGGGTTCGAGCTTGCAGGCGTACACCAGGGCGTCGGCCAGGGTCAGGCGCCCCTCGGCATCGGTGTTGTTGATCTCGATCGTGGTGCCGTTGGAGGCGGTGACGATGGCGCCCGGATGGATGGCGTTGCCGCTGATCATGTTCTCGCAGGCGGCCACGATCCCGTGCACCTCCACGCCCTCCGGCTTCAGTTCGCCGATGGCGCGCAGGGCGCCCAGCACCGCCGCGCTGCCCCCCATGTCGAACTTCATCATCTCGATCTGGGAGCCGGCGGTCTTGAGGTTGTAGCCGCCGGAGTCGAAGGTGAGGCCCTTGCCCACCAGCACCAGACGCCGGCCGGCGCCGGCGGCGGGGCGGTAGGTGAGGTGGATGAACTTGGGGGGCAGGTCCGAGCCCTGGGCCACCGCCAGGTAGGCGCCCATGCCGAGGGCCTCGCAGTCGGCGCGCTCCAGCACCTGCAGCTCCAGCCCGTGGTCCTGGGCGATGGCGGCGGCCGTGGCGGCCAGGCCCTCGGGGGTCACCACGTTGGGGGGTGCAGCCACCAGCTCGCGGGCCAGCTCAACGCCGGCGCAGACCGCCGCCACCCCGGCCAGGGCCTCGGTGGCGGCCTCCGGCAGCCCCAGCAGGTTCACGGCGCTGGGCAGGGGGCGCGGCTCGGCCTCGCTCTTGAAGCGCTGGTCGGCATGGAGGCTGAGGCGCACGGCCTCGGCGATGGCGGCGGCCGCTGCCCCGGCCTCGAGTCCCTGCAGCGGCAGGGCCAGCCCCAGCTCGCCGCCGCCGGCCGCCAGGGCCGCCCGGGCGGCGACGGCGGCGGCACCGCGCAGGCCATCGAGGCTCAGGGCCTCCGGATCCCCCAGTCCCACCAGCACCAGGGTGCGGGGGGCCTGGCCCAGCAGGTCGAAGCTCAGGCCCTCGCCCGGCTTGCCCTTGAAGGCGCGCTGCTCCAGCCGCTCGCCCAGGGCCGGACCGAAGCGCTCCGCCAGCTCGGCGCGCTGGGCGGCGGCCAGGGGGCCGCCGCCGCCGAACAGGCCCACCGCCAGCACGTCGCCGCTCCAGTCGCGGGCGGTGGAGGGGCTGCAGCGGAACTCCATCGGGGCCAGGCGGGTGGGCGCGATCGTAGGGCTGCCGCCCGGGGCAGCGCCGGCGGCGGCCCCTCAGTCCAGGTCCGCGGTGAAGGGGGTGGCCCAGCGGCTGCGGGTCTCCTTGTTGAAGGGGGGCCACCAGCGCTGGATCAGGGCCTGCTCCAGGGCGCGGCGGGGCCCCACGGCCGCCGGGGCATCGCCCCAGAAGCGGATGCTCAGCTGGCTGCCCAGCCCAGCCCGCTGCAGGGCCTCGCCGTAGGCCGCCAGGTAGCCCTTGCAGTCGTGGGCGCCCTTCCAGCGGCGGTCGGCCCGGGCCGTCTCGCCCACATAGAGGAGCAGCGGCTGCTCGCCGAGGTGGGGCGGCCGATCCAGCACGAAGTAGAGGGCGGCGCCGGCCTGGGGGGCGCTGGGCCAGCGCCAGAACTGCAGGTGCTGGGCCGCCAGGGCCAGGGGATCCAGTCCGGCGGCCCGGCGGGCGGGCTCCCGGGGGGGGGCGCCCCTGGCCAGGGGGCCTGCTGCGGCTCCCGGCCCGGCGGCATCATCCGGTCCGGCGCCCCCCAGCCCCGCCTCGCCCCAGAGGCTGCCCTGGACCGGCGGTCCGGCCTCCGGGGCGCCGGCCGCCGCCGCGAACAGGGGCGCCTGGAACCGGGCCAGGCGCCCCTGCCAGTCGAGCAGCTGCCGCCGCTGCAGGGGCAGAGCCTCCGCGCCACCCTCCGCGCCGCCGGCCACGCCCCTGTCCGGAGCGAACAGGCTGCCCTGGCGGGGCGGCGGCGGTGGCTGGCGGGGGGACATCGGGCCTCAGGCGGAGCGCGGCAGCTCCGGGCCGGCGGGCCCCGAGCCGAAGCGCACCCGGCCGATCAGCTGCTCCACCACCGCCGCCGGCAGTTGCAGCCGCTCCTGCAGGTCCGCCAGGTGCAGGAAGGGGGCCCGCTGGCGCTCCCGCAGCAGCCGCTGGGCCCGCGGCCCCGCCAGTTCCGGCAGGCGCGCCTGCAGCTCCGCCGCGCTGGCCCGGTTCAGGTCCACGGCCTGGGCACGGGCGGGGGCGGCCGCTCCGTCGCCGTACCAGCGGAACAGCAGCAGCGGCTCCCAGCGGCGCAGGTCGGCGTCCTGGAGCTCCAGCAGGCGCTGCAGGTCCTCCGGACCGCTCAGCTGCACCCCGCCCGCCTGCAGCCGCAGCAGCAGGTCCACCTGGGCGGGCTGGATGCCGGGCAGCCGCAGCCAGTCGGCGGCGCTGGCCCGGTTGACGTCGAGACGCCAGCCCAGGGCGGCGGCGTGGCGCACCTCCTCGGCGGAGGCCAGCCGCAGGGCCGGGTTCTGGCGCAGCTTCAGGGCCAGCAGCTCCCGCTCGATCAGCTCCTGCGCCGCCGGGTCAGCGCTGGGTTCGGCGCCCTGCCCCGCGGCCACCGGCCCGCCGCTGTCGTCTTCAGCCGGGCCGCGCCGGCGCGGGGCCGGCCGGGCCGGCAGCTGGCCGGTGGCCACCAGCAGGCCGCGGGCGAGGGGATCCAACCAGTGGCCCTTGGCCATGGCGGCTGGGGCACGCGCAGGGACGACCGACCCTACCGAGGGCGCGCTCACTCCACCAAGTTCTGGCGCATGGCCAGCACCGCCGCGTGGGTGCGGTTGCGGGCGCCCAGCTTGGCGATCACCCGGGCCATGTGGCTCTTGACCGTCTCGGTCGTCACGTAGAGCTGGCCGGCGATCTCCGCGTTGTTGCTCCCCTCCATGGCGCGGGTCAGCACGTCCAGCTCCCGCTCCGTGAGGGCCTCGCCGGAGCCGTCCAGGCCGTCCAGCTGGGGATGGTCGAAGGCGCTGCGCAGGCCCCGGTCGATGAACAGGCCGCCGCCGCAGACCGCCCGCACCGCCGCCGTGCCGCTGCCCAGCCCCACCTGCGACTCCAGGCAGAGGCCGTCGCAGCCCGCCTGGATGGCGGCCCGGATCCCGGCCCGGCGCCGCCTGTTGGTGACCACCAGCAGGGTGCGCCGCTCCGGGTTCTGCGCCTTCACCGCCAGCACCAGGTTCACGCCGCAGCCCGCTTCCAGCCGGTCGCTGCAGATCAGCACATCGGGCTGGTGGCGCTTCACCAGCGCCAGGCCCTCGGCCTCGGTGGTGGCCGCCCCCAGCAGCTTGCCGGGGCTGCTGAACCCCGTGGCCAGCAGGCTCAGCACGAGGCGGTTGCCGAGGCAGAGCACCAGGCTGCAGTCGCTGAGCAGCTGGATGCTCTCCTGGCCCTGGCGGTGCAGCTGATCGAGCAGGGGGGTGTAGTCCACGCCGATGCCATCCACGGCGCCATGGTGGCGAGGGCGGGCCGACCTGGCTGTGCAGGGGTGACATCCCCCGGGGTCCCCGCCGGCCGATACGGCCCTCCGCACTCGTCAGGGTTGCCGCAGCCCCAGCACAATCGAGCCAGATCCCCCGCGCCCCCGGGCGCCGCCCGGCTGCGATGGCCTTCTTCGAATCCGAGATCGTCCAGGACGAGGCCAAGCGCCTGTTCGGCGACTACCAGCAGCTGATGCAGCTGGGCGGCGAGTACGGCAAGTTCGACCGCGAGGGCAAGAAGCTGTTCATCGAGCGGATGGAGGAGCTGATGGACCGCTACCGCGTGTTCATGAAGCGCTTCGAGCTCTCCGACGACTTCCAGGCCAAGCTCACCGTCGAGCAGCTCCGCACCCAGCTGGGCCAGTTCGGCCTGACGCCGGAGCAGATGTTCGAGCAGATGCACCGCACCCTGGAGCGGATGAAGGGCGAGCTGGAGCAGCAGGGCTGAGGTCCCCCTCGGTCGCCCGCCGCGGCGGGCCCCTGCGTACGATCCGCTCGCAGTGGCGGGGCGGTGCAGGCGGATGGCCAAGGGCATGGGGTCGCTGCCGGAGGCGCTCGGGCGCGGCGTGGCCGACCTGTTTCCCGCCGGCGCCGCCGCGGCGGCCGACCCCGACCAGCAGCTGGCGGCGCGGCTGGCGGAGGCCGAGCGCGACGGCCGCCCCCTGCGCATCAAGCTCGGCATCGACCCCACCGGCTCCGATATCCACCTGGGCCACTCGATCCTGTTCCGCAAGCTGCGGGCCTTCCAGGACGCGGGCCACACGGCCGTGCTGATCATCGGCGACTTCACCGCCCGCATCGGCGACCCCACCGGCAAGGGCGCCACCCGGGTGCAGCTCAGCGCCGCCCAGGTGGAGGCCAACGCGGAAACCTATCTGGTGCAGCTGGGCCTGGGCCAGGAGCCCGAACGCGCCCTGCTCGACTTCACCAGCCCCGGCCGGCTGGAGGTGCACCGCAACAGCACCTGGCTGCAGACCCTGGATCTGCCCCAGGTGATCGACCTGCTCGCCACCTGCACCGTGGGTCAGATGCTGGCCAAGGAGGACTTCGCCGGCCGCTACGGCTCCGGCACGCCGATCTCCCTGCACGAGTTCCTCTACCCGCTGCTGCAGGGCTACGACTCGGTGCAGGTGCGCGCCGACGTTGAGCTGGGCGGCACCGACCAGAAGTTCAACGTGGCCATGGGCCGCGACCTGCAGCGCCACTGGGGCCAGCGGCCCCAGTTCGGCATGCTGCTGCCGATCCTGCCGGGCCTCGACGGCGTGCAGAAGATGAGCAAGAGCCTGGGCAACACCGTGGGCCTCGCCGACGACCCGCTCTCGATGTACTCCAAGCTCGAGAAGGTGCCCGATGGCGCGGTGGAGCAGTACCTCACCCTGCTGACAGGCCTCGACCTGGCGGCCCTGCCGCAGAACCCGCGCGAGCGCCAGAAGGCGATGGCCCTGGAGATCACCCGCCAGCGCCACGGCGCCGCGGCGGCGGCCGCGGCCCAGGCCGACGCGGCCCGGTTGGTGGGCGGTGCGGCCGGCCCCGGAGCGGCGGCGGCGGAGGTGCCCGAGGCCTCGCTGGCGGCGGTGGTCTTCCCCGCCCGGGCCTTCTACCTGCTCAGCGCCGTGGGGGTCTGTGCCAGCAGCAGCGAAGCCCGCCGCCAGATCCAGGGCGGCGGCGTGCGGCTCGATGGCGAGAAGCTCACCGATCCCAACCGGGAATTCGCCAGCGCCGATGACCTGGCCGGCAAGGTGCTGCAGCTCGGCAAGAAGACCTTCCGGCGGCTGGTGGGCGGCTGAGGGCCGCGGCGATCCGGCGGGGGCCGCCGCCCTCACTGCCGCTGGAACGTGCCCATCCCGTCGAGGTTCAGGTTGTCGAGGCGCACGGCGCCGGCGCGGCCGCCGGCGCCGATGGCGAACACCACGGCACTGGGTCCGGCGGCGTTCTCGCCCGGGGGCTGGTAGCGGAAGGTGGAGCCGCTGACGTGGGTGAGGGGGAAGCGCAGCGGCGCGGGCCCCAGCTCCAGCACCAGGCCGGGCCCCTGGCGCCGCACCGCCATCGGCCCCCAGTAGGCGTTGCGGTAGCGCCCCACGTAGGCCTCCGGCGCCAGGGCCGGGCTGGGGTTGGCGGGCGCCACCACCGCGGGGTAGTCCTGGCTGAGCATGGCCTGGAACACCCGCTGCAGCGCCGGCAGGTAGTCCTGCCGGATGGCGCCGCGGCTGGCCAGATCCAGGAAGCTCAGGGCCAGGCTCTCCGGCACCCCCACCGGCTGGGCGTTGGTGAGGGCCACGATGCCCAGCTGCTCCCGTGGCAACAGATACACGGCCGTGGCGGCGCCGAGGTTGAAGGCGCCGGAGTGGCTGAGCTGCACCTCGCCCCGGTCGGTGTATCCCACCCCCCAGCCGAGGCCGTAGAGGCCGGCATGGTCCTGGCTGGGGTCCCGCGGCGCGGTGCTGATCATCTGGGGGCGATGGGTCTCGCCCAGGGCGCTGGCCGCCACCAGCTGGCGGCCGTCAAGGCGGCCCGCCCCCAGCTGCAGCCGCAGCCACTGGGCCAGGTCGCGGGCGGAGGAGCTCACCCCGCCCGCCGGCGCCTGGGCCTGGGGATCCCGCTGGGGGCCGACCACCCAGGCGCCCCCCTGGCGCACGTGGGGCCGGGCCCGGTTGGCCGTGGCCATCCACGCGCTGAAGCGGGAGGTGGTGCGGGTCATGCCCAGGGGCCGGTAGAGCCGCTGGGCCGAGAGGGTCTCCCAGTCCTGGCCCGCGCTGCGGGCGGCTGCCACGGCGCCGGCGGTGAAGCCGAAGTTCGTGTAGTTGTAGACAGCCCGTAAGCGGTTGCCGATCGGGATCAGCCGCAGCCGGCGCAGGATCGCGTCCCGATCGAAGCCCAGGTCCTCCAGCTGGTCGCCGGCGTGGTCCGGCAGGCCGCTGCGGTGGGAGAGCAGGTCCCGCAGGGTGACGCTGCCGGCGATGGCCGCCGGGCCGATGCGGGCCTCCGGCAGGCTGCGCAGCACCGGATCGTCCCAGCCCACGCGCCCGTCGCCCACCAGGGCCGCCACCACGGTGCTGGCCATGGGCTTGGAGAGGGAGGCCAGCTGGAACACGCTGTCGGCATCCACCGGCTGCGGTTTGCCGGCCTCCAGCACCCCGAAGCCCCGCAGGGCCACGACCCGGTCGTTGTGCACCACCGCCACCGCCAGGCCGGGCACGCCCGTGCGGCGCAGCAGGTCGCCGGCCAGGCCGTCGAGCTGGGCCAGGGCGGCCTCCAGCCGGGCGGGGGTGACCTGCAGCGGCGGTGGCTGGGGTCCGGGGGCGGCCTCGCCGCCGCGGGCCTCGAGGGGCCCCAGGCCCAGGGCCACACCGGCCAGGGCCAGCAGGGCTTGGGTGGACCGCCGGGCCCTCGCACGCACTGCTGCCATCCGAGCTCCGCCGTTGCCGTGAGGCTAGGGAGGGCGCCGCGCCCTGGCCGCAGGGGACCACCTCTCCCGCGGTGCATCCCCCAGGGGGCGCCAGGGGGATCCCGACCTGCGGAACCCGCCTGGAGGGGGCCTCCGGCTGGATCCCTATCCTGACCCCCACAGCGGACTGCCCGGTGATGGAACGCGACCAGTCCGTGCCAGCCCCCCCCGGCGCCGCGCTGCTGCCCCGGGGGCCGGCGGATCGCCTCGAGCCGGCCGAGCGCCTGATCGTGGCCCTCGATGGCCTGGAGCCCGACCGGGCCCTGGCCCTCGCCGCCGCCATCCCCGGGCTGCGCTGGGTCAAGGTGGGCCTCGAGCTGTTCGGGGCCGGCGGGCCGGCGGTGGTGCGGGAGCTGCGCGAGCGGGGCCTGCGGGTGTTCCTCGACCTCAAGTTCCACGACATCCCCGCCACCATGGCCGGCGCCTGCCGCAGCGCGGCCCGGCTCGGCGCCGAGCTGATCACGGTGCACGCCTGTGCGGGCAGTGAGGCCCTGGCGGCGGCCCAGGCCGCTGCGGTGCAGGCCGCCGGGGAGGCGGACCTGCCGGCGCCCACCCTGCTGGCGGTGACGGTGCTCACCAGCTGGGACCCGCTGCGCTTCGCCGGTGAGCTGGCCATCGCCGAGCCGCTGCCCCGCTACGTGCCCCGCCTGGCCCAGCTGGCGGCGGCGGCCGGCATCGGCGGCGCCGTCTGCTCGCCCCTGGAGGTGGCGGCCCTGCGGGCGGCCCATCCCCATCCCTTTGCCCTGGTGACCCCCGGCATCCGGCCGGCCGGCACCGACCGCGGCGACCAGCGGCGGGTGCTCAGCCCCGCCCAGGCCATCGCCGCCGGCGCCAGCCAGCTGGTGATCGGCCGGCCGATCACGGCGGCGGCCGACCCGGCGGCGGCCTTCGCCGCCTGCTGCGCCGAACTGGCGGGCTGAGGGCCCGGGGCCACCCTGCGCCCAGGGATTCCGGGGCCTGGGGTCGCCCCCAGCGGCAATCGCGGGGAAGCTGGGGGTGGAGCGGTGCCCCGGCCCCTCCCCCCGGCCCCCAGCCCTGCGCCCGATGCCCCGCCTGCCGATCCAGACGGCCCAGCCGCCGCTGCGGTTCATCCCGCCGGCCTACACCCCCTGGCTGCGGCGCCTGGCCGGGGCGGCGCTGCCGCTGCTGCTGCGGCTGCGTCGCATCCACCGCACCGAGATCCGCGGTGCCGGGCGGCTGGCGGCCCTGCTGGCCGACCAGCAGGCCGGCCGGGCCCGGTTGCTGCTGGCCTTCCGCCACCCCAGCAGCCTCGATCCGCTGCTGATGGCCCAGCTGCTCTGGCGGGGCGTGCCCCGCGCCGCCCGGCGGGCGGGGATCCCCCTGGCGGGCCCGGTCCACAGCCAGTTCCTCTACGACCGGGGCATTCCCCTCTGGGCCGGATCGCTGGCCGGCTGGATGCTCAGCCACCTCGGCGGCATCCCGATCCAGCGGGGCAAGCTCGACCGCCTCGCCCTCAAGACCGCCCGTGACCTATTCGTCCACGGCCCCTTCCCCCTGGCGATCGCCCCCGAGGGGGCGACCAACCACCAGGGGGAACGGCTCAACCCCCTGGAGCCGGGTCTGGCCCAGATGGCCTTCTGGTGCTGCGAGGACCTGGCCGCCGAGGGGCGCTCCGAGGCGGTGTGGATCGTGCCGCTGGGGCTGCGCTACAGCCTGCTGCGGCCGCGCTGGCGGCGGATCGACGCCCTGCTGGAGGGCCTGGAGGAACGGCTGGGGCTCCCCGCCACCTCCACCGCAGCCGCCACCGCCGCCACCGGGGTCGGGCCCGCCGCCACCGCTGGGCCGGCCGACCTCCGCTACGCCCGTCTGCACGCCATCGCCGAGCGGCTGCTGGGCCTGCTGGAGGACTTCTACAGCGAGGCCCACGGCGTGCGCCCGGAGCGGCAGCGGCCCTTCCTGGAGCGGATCGATCGCCTGCGCCACGCGGCCCTGGCGGTGGCCGAGGCCCAGTTCGGACTGCCGGCCAGGGGCAACCTGCAGGAGCGCTGCCGCCGCATCGAACAGGCGGGCTGGGAGCGCATCTACCGCGCCGACCTGGACGGGCTCCCGCCCGTGGCCCGCGGCCTGGCGGACTGGAGCGCCGCCGAGGCCTCGCTGCGCATGGGCCACATGCGGCTGGTGGAGCACTTCGCCTGCCTCAGCGACTCCTATGTGGCCGAGCGCCCCAGCCCGGATCGCTACGCCGAGGTGCTGCAGATCCTGGGGCGGGCGGTGGCCTGGATCCAGGGCAGCCCCGGGGTCCCTGGGCCCGACCTGGGGCCGCTGCAGGCCCGCATCACGGTGGGCGAGCCGATCGCCGTCACGGAGCGCCTGGCCGAGTACCGCAGCAGCCGTCGCGCGGCGGTGGAGCGCCTCACCGCCGAGCTGGGGGCCAGCCTGGAGACCGCCATCGGCCTGGCGCCCGCCTGCGCCGGTGTTGACCCCGGGCCGCCTGCCGCCGCGCCGCCGCCGCTGCGCCCGTCGCCGCCCTCGCCCCCGCCTGCGCCTTGACCCTGGCGTTCCGGTTCCGGCCCTGCGGCGTGGGGCGCTACGCCGAGGCGGCCTTCCTCGGCGTCTGGCTGCTGGGCTGGCTGGCGGGCGAGGCCTTCGCCCTGGCGCTGCTGGCTGCCGGCACCTGGGCTCTGCTGGCGGGGACCCCCCTGGCCGGCACAACCCCGGCGGCCTCCCCGGGCCCCAGCCTGGCGGTGGGCAGCGTCCTGCTGGTGTGGCTGGCGTTCTGGAGCCTCGGCGGCGTCCTGGCCCTGCGCCAGCTGCTGCGCTGCCTCTGGGCCGACGACCAGATCCGCCTGGAGCAGGGCGTGCTGCTGGTGCAGCGCCGGCTGGGGCCGTTCCGCCGCCAGTGGCGCCTGGAGGCCGCCACGCTGCGCCGCGTCTGGGTGCAGGCCGGCGGCGGCGCCCTGGCCCTGGGGCCGTTGCTGGCGGAGCGGGCCGACGGCCCGGTGACCCTCACCGACCTCGGCACCCCCCAGCAGCGGGTCGAGGCCGCCGCGGCCCTGCGGGCGGCCCTGGCCCTGCCGGATCGCCTCGGGCCTGGGCCCGCCGCCGCGGCACGGCTGCCCGGGGGCTGGGAGTGCCTGGAGCCCAGCTTCGGCAGCCCCCTGCTGGTGTGGGAGCGGCGCCTGCGCCGCCGCCAGGGTGCCCTGATGGCGGTGGTGGCCCTGCCGCTGGCCGCCGCCCTGGCCCTCACCGTGCACCAGGCCCCCGCCAACCCCGCCCTCTGGCCCCTCGCCCTGGTGCTGCTGCCCCTGGCCATGGCGGCCGCCTGGGCCAGCCTCTGGCTGCTGGCCGGCCGGCTGGAGTGGCGGCTGGAGGCCCGCCGCCTGGTGCTGCAGCGGCGCTTCGGCCCGCGGCTGAGGCCGCTGGGGGAGGTGCGGGCCCTGCAGCTGCGGGAGGACTTCGATGGCGACGGTGACGCCTGGTACAGCCTGGTCGGCTGCGGCGGTGGGGGTCGCCCGCTCCTGCGGGTGCTGGGGGACCCCACAGCGCCGCGGGCCCTGGGCCAGTGGCTGGCCCACCGCACCGGCATTGCGCTGGAGGACGCACTGCCCTCGGACGCCGAGCGCCAGGCGCAGCGCCAGCGGGACCTGGCGCAGCTGCGTCAGCAGCTGGCCGGCGCCGGCCGCTGGGGGCAGCTGGCCCTGCGGCTGCTGGAGGCCGCGGAGCGCCGCGGCCGATGAGCCCGGCGCCGCTGGCACCAGGCCGCGGACGCCTCAGGCCGCCACCGTGGCCCTGGGCACGAGCTCCGCGTAGAGCCGCTCCAGGGCGTCGATGTTGCGCTCCAGGGTGTAGCGCTCCAGCACCCGCTCCCGGGCGCGGCGCCCCAGCTCGGCGGTGAGCACCGGCTGGTCGCGCAGCACCGGCAGCAGGGTGCGCAGCTGGGTGGTGACCCCCTGGGTGCTGATCACGATGCCGGCGCCGCCCTCCAGCACCTCGCCGTCGGCGCCGGCGTCGGTGGCCACGCAGGCGGTGCCGCTGGCCATCGCCTCCAGCAGCGCCAGGCTCAGCCCCTCCACCAGCGACGGCAGCAGGAACACCTCCGCCAGCTGCAGCAGCGCCAGCCGCCGGGCCCGGTCGGGCTCATAGCCCCACCAGACCACCCCGGCCTCCGCGCCGATCGCCTGCTGCAGCGAGATCCGCAGCGGACCGTCGCCCACCACCACCAGCAGGCAGCCCGCCGGCCGCACCAGACGCCAGGCCCGCAGCAGCGCCTCCACGTTCTTCTCGGTGGCGATGCGGCCCATGTAGAGGAACACCCGCCGCCCGGCGAAGCGCTGCCGCAGCGCCGCCAGCTCCACCGCCACGCCGCTGCCCGGGGCCTCCTCGCCGGCCGGGGCCCACCGCTGCGGATCCACGCCGTTGGGGATCACCGCCAGGCGACGGCGCGGCACCCCCAGCCGGCCCAGCACCTCGGCCTGCAGCTCCGAGAACACGATCACCCGGTCGAAGCGGGCCAGGGTGGGGGCGTAGAGCTGGTAGGTGAGCTGCTGGGTGCCGCCGCTGAGGTTGCGCAGGCTGGCGTCGAAGGCCGGGTGGAAGGTGGCCACCAGCGGCAGCCCCAGCTGCTGGCAGAGGTCCGGCAGCAGGAAGTCCAGTGGTGAGAGGGTGAGGCTGGCGTGCACCAGATCCGGCCGCAGCCGCTCCAGCGACTCGCGCAGCTCCCGCTGGGCCCCCGGAGAGGGGATCGTGTACACCTGCGACTTGACCAGGTAGGGCAGGGCCACCTCCGGCGCCTCGGCGCTGCCGGCGGCGGGCACCGGCGCCGGACTGGTCGCCAGGGCCGCGGGCGAGGCCAGCAGCGGCTCCGGCTCGTGCTCGTCGCGGCGCAGTGGAAAGCCGGTGGGGGTGTCGAAGTGGATGAAGCTGATGCCGTGGCCGCGGCTGCGCAGGGCCTCGGTGATGGTCAGGCCGTAGGTGACGTTGCCGCAGAAGGGCGATTTCTTGCCCAGCCAGGCAATGTGAACCACGCCGCCGCGCCTCGCTCGCCGGTTCAAGCTAGCAGCGTTTCCAGGGGCGCTCGAGCAGCGCCGCCACCAGGGCCAGGCCCGCCAAGGCCCACAGCACCGGCAGCAGCCCGAAGCGACTCACCAGGGTGCCGGCCAGCACCAGGGGCAGGCTCAGGGCGATGTTGATCAGGTTGTTCTGCAGGCCGAACACCTTGCCGCGCTGGCTCTCGGGCGTCTCCTCCTGGATGGTGGTCTGGGCGGGGATCGCCAGCAGGGCCGCCCCCACCCCCAGCACGCCGCAGAGGGCGAGGGTGAGCAGCAGGCTGCCCCGCAGCTGGCCCAGCAGCACCAGGCTCCAGGCGATGGTGCCCAGGCCAGCGGAGGCCAGCACGCGGCGACTGAAGCCATGGCCCACCTGGGCCACCGCCACGGCGCCCACCGCCAGGCCGGCGCCGCTCATGGCCAGCAGGGTGCCGAAGCGGGTGGGACCCAGCCCCTGGATCGCCGAGGCCAGGCTGATCGACATCACGTACAGGGCCGCCAGCAGGCTGTAGAGCAGCACCAGGTGCAGCATCGAGCTGCGCACGCTGGGCAGGTCGCGCAGCACCTGGACGCCCTCGCCGATCTCCCGCCAGACGCTGGTGGTGCTGGTGGGCTTCACCTCCTCCTCCACGCGGATCCAGGCGATGAACAGGGCGGCCAGCCCGTAGCAGATCGGCAGCAGCACGAACTCGCCGTTGGCGATGCCCAGGCGGGCCAGGTTGTGCTGCAGCAGCCGCAGCACCGGATCCCCCAGGGCGTAGCCCACGATCGTGGCGCCCATGCTGGTGGCCTGGTAGAGCGAGTTGGCGGCCAGCAGCTGGCGGGGCGGCACCAGCATCGGGATCGCCGCCTGCTCCGCCGGCGCGAAGAACTGGGTGAGCACCGATTCGAGAAAGGTGATCAGCAGCAGCCCCCAGTAGCCCCAGCTCAGCCCCAGCCAGAGGGGGCCCTCCAGCAGGCAGAGGGGCACGAGCATCGCCAGGCCGGCGCGGATGCCGTTGGAGGCCACCATCACCTCCCGCTTGCGCCAGCGGTCGGCCCAGACCCCCGCCACCAGCCCCAGCAGCATCGCCGGAATCGTGTTGGCCACGTAGATCCCCGTGGCCAGCAGGGTGATCAGCTGCGCCCGGCTCTCGATGTCGAGCTTGAAGTGACCGGCGGCCTCCGCCAGGGCGCCGCCGGCCGGCGGTGGACTGCCCACCCAGTACTGGGCGATCAGGAACACCATCAGCACGATGTAGAACTTGTCCGCCAGCTGGCTGAACACCTGGCCGAGCCACAGCTTGCGGAACTCCGGCAGCGCCAGGACCCCCTGGATGCCCGACGGGCTGGCGGTTCCGCTCAAGGGCTCCATCGGTTGCCGGACCCCGATGATGCCGCAGCGGCCCCCCGCGGCACGATCGCCTCGCGCACCAGCCGCCAGGCCCGCGGTGAGCGCACCAGGTGCTCGCGGCTCCAGACCTCCACCAGCTGCAGCAGCCGCAGCCACACCGCCACCGGGCCCATCAGGCCGCCATCGCGGCGGCGGGGCAGGGCCGGCCGCGGCAGCCGCTGCAGCAGGGCCAGCTCCGAGGCGTTCAGCACCAGCTGGGCCCCCGCCACCGCCCCCAGCACCAGGCCCTCGGCGGGAATCAGGCTGCAGCGCCAGTCCCAGTCGCCCAGGGGCGGCTGCAGCGGCGCACCGCTGCGGGCGCAGTGGGCCAGCGGCAGGGCGTAGCCCCCCAGGGCCAGCAGGTGCACGCTGCCCTGCACCGCCAGGGCCAGGGCCTCCACCGCCTCGCCGCGCTCCTGCACCACCAGCTCCAGCCGCGCCAGCTGCAGCAGCAGGTCCTCCAGCAGGCCGGGCACCGCGGCGCCCTCGGGCACCAGCTGCAGGCTCAGCTCCGCCAGCCCCTGGGCCGCCGCCAGGGTTTCCAGGCGCTGCGCCAGGGCGGCGAAGTTGCGCCGCACCTGCAGCTGGCGCACCCGCCGCAGGCCGCGGCCGCCGCCCACCTGCAGGGCCAGCACCGCCAGGGGCACCGCCGCCGCCAGGGAGCTCCTGGGCCTGCGGGCGCCGGGCACCGCCAGGCGCACCAGGCCGTCGCTGGCGGAGAGCAGGGTGAGCAGCCGATCGCTCTCGCCGAGGGGACCGGCCTTGAGCACCAGCCCCTCCAGGCGGCCCTCAGCGCTCATGGCGCCCCGGGGTCGGCGGGCGGCGGCCCCTCCCCGGCCGCCGGGGCCGCTGGGTCGCCGACCCGGCGCAGGGCCTGCAGCAGGGCCACGCCGCGGCTGGTGCCCAGGCGCCCGGCGCCGGCCTCCACCAGGGCCAGGGCCTGCTCCAGGGTGGTGATGCCCCCGGCGGCCTTGATGCCCGCCCGGCCCCGGGCCAGCTGCCGCAGCCGCTGCACCTGCTCGACGCTGGCGGCGGGGCCGAAGCCGCTGCCGGTCTTGAGGTAACCGGCGCCCACGTCGATGGCGGCCGCCACCGCCAGTTCCAGGGCCTCGGGCGCCAGGCGCCCCGCCTCGAGGATCACCTTCACCGGCAGCCCCAGCTCCACGATCGGCGCCAGGTCGCGGCAGAAGGCGCCGCTGTCGGCCTCGGCCAGGGCGCCGAAATCGGGCACCACATCCAGCTCATCGGCGCCGGCGGCGGCGGCCCAGTCGGCCTCGGCCCGCTTGATCGGCGCGGGGATGGCGCCGAAGGGGAAGCCCACCACCCCCACCAGCCGGGTGCGGCCGCCGCCGGCGCCGAGCCGCTCGCGGGCCACCGGCAGCCAGCGGGAGGCCACGCACACCCCGCCGAAGCCGAAGTGGCGCGCCTCGTCGCAGCAGCGGCGAATCGCCTCGCCGCCCACGTGGGGATCGAGCAGGGCGTGCTCGATCAGGGGGGCGAGGTCGGGCAGGTCGCGGGCCACGGCAGCACAGGGCCGGCCCGAAGCCGGCTGAGCCCGGCGTGGGCCCTGGGGGCCCCGCCGGATCGGTGGGGGCAGTCTCCCCCGGCTCCCCTCAGGATTCCCGCGCCTGGATCACGCCGAAGCCGCCGTGGTTGCGGCGATACACCACCTGCAGCTCCCCGCTGGCCGCGTGGCGGAACAGGTAGAAGTCGTGGTCGATCAGCTCCAGTTGGTGCAGGGCCTCGTCCAGCTCCATGGGGGGCATGGCGAAGTACTTGCGCCGCACGCCGGGGCTGGGCAGTTCCGCCTCCAGGCCGTCGGTGAGGCTGGCCCCCGGCGGCGGCAGGGTGGCGGCGCCGGCCTCCTCGTCGCGGGCGGAGCGGTGCACCGGACCCTGCTCCTGCTCCTGCAGCCGGTCCTTGTAGCGCCGCAGCTGGCGGGTCAGCTTGTCGGCCACCAGGTCGATGCTGGCGTACAGGTTCTCGCTGCGCTCCTGGGCCCGGATCACGGTGCCGTTGGCGAAGACCGTCACCTCGGCGGTCTGCTGGGGCACCCGCGGGTTGCGGGCCACCGAGAGGTGCACATCGGCCTCCTTGACCAGCCCGTTGAAGTTGCCGATCGCGCGCGTCAGCTTCTCCTCCGTGTAGTCGTGGATGGCCGGCGTCACATCCAGATTGCGGCCGTGGATCAGAAGCTTCATCCCAGGGCTCCCAGGCTTCGGGGACTCCCCAACGCTAGGAACGGCGGGTGAAATCCCCAGCCGCTGACGCAATCTGTTTCCAACCGTCCGGCCCGGTGGACTACGCCACGGGCTGGGACTGGCAGCGGCAGCTGCAGGCGCGGCTGCTGGCCGATCCGGCGGGCCCCGACGCGGTGCTGCTGCTGGAGCACCGGGCCTGCTACACCCTGGGCCGCGGCGCCAGCGAGGCCTTCCTGGGCTTCGATCCGGTCGCGCCGCCGGCGCCCCTGTTCCGCATCGATCGCGGCGGGGAGGTGACCCACCACGCCCCGGGCCAGCTGGTGCTCTACCCGGTGCTCAACCTGCAGCGCCACCGCGCCGACCTGCACTGGTACCTGCGCCAGCTGGAGGGGGTGGTGCTGGATCTGCTGGTGGAGCTGGACCTGCGGGGGGAGCGGATCGCCGGGCTCACCGGCGTCTGGCTGGAGGGCCGCAAGCTGGCGGCCATCGGCGTGGGGGCGCGGCGCTGGATCAGCCAGCACGGCCTGGCCCTGAACGTGGACTGCGACCTGGCGGGCTTCGGCGCGATCGTGCCCTGTGGCCTGGCCGATCGGCCCGTGGGGCGCCTCGCGGACTGGCGGCCGCAGCTGACGGCGGCGCAGCTGCGGCCCCGGCTGCTGGCGGCCTTCGCCCGGCGCTTCAACCTGGCGCTCCGTCCCCCCCGCCCCCCCGAAGCCCTGCGGGGGTGGTAACCATGCCCGGCAGACCCCCGCCGCCGCGCCGAGCGCGCCCCCCGAGATGGCCCCCACCAGCCGGAGCTCCAGCCGCGCCGAGATCCACTGGAGCGCCGACCGCCGCGACCGCAGTGCCCTGGCCCTGCGCCACGACTGGAGCGGCATCGACGGCCTCGAGCAGCTCTGGCCGGTGCTGGCGGCCCGCTACGGCGACGCGGTGGCGGTGGAGGCCCCCCACGCCAAGCCGCCGGAGAGCCTCAGCTACCGCGCGCTGCAGCAGCGCATCGAGCAGGCGGCGGCGGCCTTTGGGGCCCTGGGGGTGCGGCCCGGCGACGTGGTGGCCCTGTTCGCCGAGAACGGCCCCCGCTGGCTGGTGGCCGACCAGGGCCTGATGCGGGCCGGTGCCGCCGATGCGGTGCGCGGCAGCGCCGCCCCCGCCGAGGAGCTGCGCTACATCCTGCGGGACTCCGGCGCCATCGGTCTGGTGGTGGAGTCGGCGGCGCTGCTGGAGTCGCTGGCCCTCGACTCCGAGGCCCTGGGGCGGTTGCGCTTCGTGCTGGTGCTGGAGGGGCAGGGGGGCGCCGAGGCGCCGGTGGTGCCCTGCTTCAGCTGGGAGGCGTTCCTGGCCCGCGGCGCCCAGGCCCCCGTGCCGCCCCTGCCCGGCGGCGGCGAGCAGCGCCTGGCCACCCTGCTCTACACCTCCGGCACCACCGGCCAGCCCAAGGGGGTGCCCCTCAGCCACGCCAACCTGCTGCACCAGGTCCGCACCCTGGGGGTGGCGGTGGCGCCCCGGCCCGGCGACCACGTGCTCAGCGTGCTGCCGATCTGGCACGCCTACGAGCGCACGGCCGAATACCTGCTGCTCAGCTGCGGCTGCCGCCAGACCTACACCACCCTGCGGCACCTCAAGGCCGACCTGCAGCGGGTCCGGCCCCAGTACCTGATCAGCGTGCCGCGGCTGTGGGAGGCGCTGCTGGCGGGCTTCGAGGATGCGGTGGCCGCCCTGGCGCCGGGCCGCCAGCGCCTGCTGGGCCGGGCCCTGGCCATCAGCCGCTTCCACAGCGCCCAGAAGCGCCGCGCCCGCGACCTCACCCTCACCCCCCACGGCCCCCTGGACCGCCTGGCGGGCGCGGCCCTGGCGGCGGCCAGCTGGCCCGTGCACGCCCTGGCGGCGCGGCTGATCTGGCCCAAGGTGCGGACCCAGCTGGCCGGTGGGCGGCTGGGCACGGCCATCAGCGGCGGCGGCGCCCTGGCCCCCCACGTGGATGGCTTCTTCGAGGCGATCGGCATCGAGCTGCTGGTGGGCTACGGCCTCACCGAGACGGCGCCGGTGCTCAGCTGCCGCCGCCCCTGGGCCAACCGCCGCGGCAGCGCCGGCCAGCCCCTGCCGGGCACGGCCCTGAAGATCGTGGAGCTGGAGGGCGGCGCCACCCTGGGCTGGGGTGAGCGGGGCCGGGTGCTGGCCCGGGGGCCCCAGGTGATGGCGGGCTACTTCGGCAGGCCCGAGGCCACCGCCCAGGTGATCGACGCCGAGGGCTGGTTCGACACCGGCGACCTGGGCCACCTGCTGCCCGACGGCTCCCTGGTGCTCACGGGCCGCGCCAAGGACACGATCGTGCTCAGCAGCGGCGAGAACATCGAGCCCGGTCCGCTGGAGGAGGAGCTGGCGGCCTGCGCCCTGGTGGAACAGGTGATGCTGGTGGGCCAGGACCGGCGCCAGCTGGGCGCCCTGGTGGTGCCGCGCCCCGAGCCCCTGGCGGCCTTCGCCCGCGAGCAGGGGCTCACCCCGTCGCCGGCCTGGCCCGACGGCTCCGCCGCCGGCGCCGAGGCGGCGCTGCTGAAGGCCCTCGCCGGCCGGCTCAACCGCCGCCTGGCGGCCCGGCCCGGCTCCCGGTCCGACGAGCGCCTGGGGGGGGTGGCCCTGGTGGCGCCCTTCAGCATCGAGAACGGCCTGCTCACCCAGACCCTCAAGCAGAGGCGCGACCGCATCGTCCAGCGGGACGCCGCCGCGATCGAGGCGATCTACGGGCGCTGAGTCGGCCGGCCCTAGCCCCGGGTGCGGCGATCCGGCCGTTGACCCCCCGGGGCCCGGCTGACAGCCTGGACGCTGCTTTTCCCCTTCCATGGCCGACGGCTCCCTTTCGATCAAGCGCACGATCACCGTGCGGGCCGTGGTGACCCCCCGCTGGAAGGAGGACGCCGAGCGGGAGCTGAGCAACGCCATCGCCGCCAGTGACGGCCAGCTGGCCCAGCTGGAGCAGGAGGGCCAGCAGGTGGTGGACGCGATCCGCAGCCAGAGCGCCAACCCCCTCGACCCCCGCGTCTCGGAGCAGGTGGCCTCGGTGCAGGAGCAGGTGGCCGCCAAGCGGGCCGAGCTGGAGGAGCAGAAGCGCCAGCTGCTGGAGCAGCAGCGCCAGGTCCGGGAGCTGGAGTTCGAGCAGATCGTGGAGCAGGGCCAGCTGGAGAGCTTCACCGAGGTGCGCGTTGGCGACAACCTGGTGGAGACGCTGCAGGTGGCGGTGGTGGTGCGCGACGGCGTGATCGAGGCGATCGAGGGCGCCTGAGCCCGGCCGGAGCGGGCGGGCGACGGCTCCAGTCCCCAGCCGGGCCGCGCCCGGGGCCCGCGGGGGTGACGCCCGCAAGCCACGTAAAATCCGCCCCAATTGCGCGGCAGACCTCCGTTGGCCACCCACGAAATCTTCATGCCGGCCCTCTCCTCCACCATGACGGAGGGCAAGATCGTGGAGTGGCTGAAGAAGCCCGGCGACCGCGTCGAGCGGGGTGAGTCGGTGCTGGTGGTGGAGTCGGACAAGGCCGACATGGACGTGGAGTCGTTCAACGAGGGCTTCCTGGCGGCCGTGCTGATGCCGGCCGGCGGCACGGCCCCGGTGGGCGAGACCATCGGCCTGATCGTGGAGAGCGAAGCCGAGATCGCCGCGGCGGCGGCCAGGGCCCCCTCCGGTGGTGCCGCGGCGGCGCCGGCTGCCCCAGCAGCTGCTGCACCAGCCCCTGCCGCGGCGCCGGCTGCCGCCGCCCCGGCTGCGGTGGCAGCCCCGGCTCCCGTGCCAGCCCCCGCTGCGGTGGCGTCTGCCCCCGCCCCGGCGGCCCCCGCTCCGGCGGCCTCCGGCCGGGTGGTGGCCTCGCCCCGGGCCCGCAAGCTGGCCGCCCAGCACGGCGTGGCCCTCGAGACCCTGCGGGGCAGCGGTCCCCATGGCCGCATCCAGGCCGACGACGTGGAGCGGGCCCTGGGGCTGACGGTGGCGGTGCCGCGGGTGGCCGAGGGCTCGGGCCCGGCGGTGGCGGCGGCGGCTGCCAACGGGGCCGCCGCGCCCGGCGCCGCAGCTCCGGCGGCCGCCCCCGCCGGCCAGAGCTTCGGCCGCGCCGGCGAGAGCGTGGCCTTCAACACCCTGCAGGCGGCGGTGGTGCGCAACATGACCGCCAGCCTGGCGGTGCCCACCTTCCACGTGGGCTACACGATCACCACCGACCGGCTCGACGCCTTCTACCGGCAGGTCAAGGGCAAGGGCGTCACGATGACGGCCCTGCTGGCCAAGGCGGTGGCCGTGGTGCTGGCCCGCCACCCCCAGGTGAACGCCGCCGCCAGCGACACCGCCATGACCTACCCCGCCGCCGTCAACGTGGCCGTGGCCGTGGCCATGGACGACGGCGGCCTGATCACGCCGGTGCTGGCCAACGCTGACCGCACCGACCTCTACTCCCTGGCCCGCAGCTGGGCCGACCTGGTGGCCCGCTCCCGCAGCAAGCAGCTCAAGCCCGAGGAATACAGCACCGGCACCTTCACCCTCTCCAACCTGGGCATGTTCGGGGTGGACCGCTTCGACGCGATCCTGCCGCCGGGCACCGGCGCGATCCTGGCGGTGGCGGCGTCGCGGCCCACGGTGGTGGCCGGCAAGGACGGCGCGATCCGCGTGGCCCATCAGATGCAGGTGAACCTCACCGCCGACCACCGGGTGATCTACGGCACCCACGCCGCCGCCTTCCTCAAGGACCTGGCCCAGCTGATCGAGACCAATCCCGAGAGCCTTGCCCTCTGATCCCGCCGACCAGCGGCTCTCCAGCTACGACTTCGCGCTGCCGGAGGAGCGCATCGCCCAGCGGCCGGTGGAGCCCCGCCATGCCGCCCGGCTGCTGGTGGTGGATCCGGCCGGGGTGGGCCCGGCGCCCCACGCCCGCCACCTGAGCGTCTGGGACCTGCAGCGGGAGCTGCGGCCCGGCGACCTGCTGGTGGTGAACGACACCCGCGTGCTGCGGGCGCGCCTGGAGGCCCGCCGGCCCAGCGGCGGCGCAGTGGAGCTGCTGGTGCTGGAGCCCTGGCAGTCCCCCCCGGGATCCGTCGCTGCTGCAGCCGGGCCCCCGGCCCCCGGCCAGTGGCTGTGCCTGGCCAAGCCGGCCAAGAAGCTCAGGCCCGGCGACTGGATCGAGCTGGTGGCGGCCGGCCAGCCGCCCCTGCCGGTGCAGGTGCTGGGCAGCGATCCCGACACCGGCGGCCGCATCGTGCAGTTCCCGCCGCCCTGCAGCGATGCGGCGGCCCTGGAGCCGCTGCTGGTGCAGTACGGCGCCATCCCCCTGCCGCCCTACATCCACGCCCACGACAGCAGCGACAACGACCGCTACCAGACCCGCTACGCCGCCCGCCCCGGGGCCGTGGCGGCCCCCACCGCCGGCCTGCACCTCAGCGACGAGCTGCTGGCCGCGATCCGCGCCCGCGGCGTGGAGCTGGCCACCACCACCCTGCACGTGGGGCTGGGCACCTTCCGCCCGGTGGACACCGAGGACCTGCGCCAGCTGCAGCTCCACAGCGAGTGGGTGGAGGTGAGCCCCGAGCTGGTGCAGGCGGTGGCAGCCTGCCGGCAGCGGGGCGGCCGGGTGATCGCCATTGGCACCACCAGCGTGCGCAGCCTGGAGGCGGTGGCCCAGCTGCACGGGGGCGAGCTGCGGCCCCACAGCGGCCCGGTGAACCTGGTGATCCAGCCCGGCTACCGCTTCGCCGTGGTGCAGGGCCTGCTCACCAACTTCCACCTGCCCAGGAGTTCGCTGCTGCTGCTGGTGAGCGCCCTGGTGGGCCGCGGCCGCCTGCTGGCCCTCTACGCCGAGGCGATCGAGCGCCAGTACCGCTTCTTCTCCTACGGCGATGCCCTCTGGATCGCGCCGGAGGCGGTGCTGGAGGCGGCCCGGCCCCAGGCCCTGGGCTGAGACCCGGGGAATCCGGGCGAGCCCTGCGCGGCCCGGCCAGAACAAAACCCCGGCCAGGGCCGGGGCAGGGCGCTCCGGGGCGATCGGCCCGGGGCGTCAGGGGAGGACAGCCGTCAGGCTGCGGCCAGGTTGGCGGCCACGAAGTCCCAGTTCACCAGCTTGTCGAGGAAGGTGGTGATGTAGTCGGGGCGGCGGTTCTGGTAGTCGAGGTAGTAGGCGTGCTCCCACACGTCCATCGTGAGCAGGGCCTTCTGGCCGTGGGCCAGGGGCAGGTCGGCATTGCCGGTCTTGGTCACCTTGAGGGTGCCGCCATCGAGCACCAGCCAGGCCCAGCCGCTGCCGAACTGGGTGGCGCCGGCGGCCTTGAAGGCCTCCACGAAGGCCTCGAAGCTGCCGAAGTCGGCGTTGATCTTCTCCAGCAGGGCGCCGCTGGGGGTGCCGCCGCCGCCGGGCTTGATGCCCTGCCAGTAGAAGCTGTGGTTCCACACCTGGGCGGCGTTGTTGAACACGCCGGCCTTGCCGGCATCGCCGGCCACGGCCAGGATCGTGTCCTCGAGGCTCTTGCCCTCCAGCTCGGTGCCGGCCACCAGGTTGTTGAGGTTGGTCACATAGGCGTTGTGGTGCTTGCCGTGGTGGAACTCCAGGGTCTGGCGGGAGATGTGGGGCTCGAGCGCATCGAGGCCGTAGGGCAGCGCGGGCAGCGTGTGAGCCATGGGGTTGGGAAAAGCTTGGGGACAGCCCGCCGTGGCGGGAGTGGTCTGGAAGGGCGTGGGCTGGATCGGGCCGGGACCAGGCGCTGGTCCGATCGGCGCACCGCAGCCCACGCAGCCTTGCGCCGTGATCCTAGGGATCACGGCCGGTTGCGAGGGTCGCCTGCCGTGTCGAAAAAACCGCCCGCTGCTGCTCCTGCAACGCGGGTGTTGGCTGGGCCGGGGGCGGCTCAGTTGCCGACCTGCAGCAGCTCCACCTCGAAGATCAGGGTGGCGTTGGGGGGGATCACGCCGCCGGCGCCGCGCTCGCCGTAGGCCAGATCGGCGGGGATCACCAGCTTGCGCTTGCCGCCCACGCGCATGCCGGCCACGCCCTCATCCCAGCCCTTGATCACCCGGCCGGCGCCCAGGGGGAAGGCGAAGGGGCCGCGGCCATAGCTGCTGTCGAATTCCTTGCCGCTCTCCAGGGTGCCGCGGTAGTTCACGGACACGGTCTGGCCGGCGCTGGCCTCGGGGCCCTCGCCGATCACCAGGTCGGTGATGCGCAGGCCGCTGGCGGTGACGCGCTCCTTGGCGGCCACCAGCTCGCCGCCGAGGGCGTTGGCGGCGGCGCTGGCGATCTGGGGGTCGGGGCTGTCGCTGGCCATGGCAAAGAGGGTGGGGTTGGGGTCGTCGGGGTCGAGCTCGAAGCTGCCGGTGCCCGCCGGGGCGGCGGCCACCACGGCGGGGGCCGTGCGGCTGGCCGGGGCGACGGGGTTGGCGGCGGCCACGCTGGAGGGGGCCACCAGCTGGCTCACCAGGGCCAGCAGCAGGCAGGCCGCGCAGACCGCCGAACTGATCAGAATCTCGCGCATGGCAGGGCAGGTGGCGCCGGTCGGCCGCGATTCTGCCAGCGGCCGTCCGCCCGCGGCGGCAGCCCCTGCCTGGGAGCGCCCCAGGAGCGCCTCGCCGGGGCGGGTCCCTAGCGTCGGGGCCATGGCTGAGGACCGGCACCGCTGGTGGATCACCGCCCTGCTGGCCGGCGGCCTGGCCGGGCTGGCGCTGCCGCCCCTGGGCTGGCCGCCGCTGCTGTGGCTGGCCCTGGTGCCGCTGTGGCGCCAGGGCCCCTGGGCGGCCGGGCTCTGGGGGCTGGCGGCGGTGCTGGTGAGCCACCGCTGGCTGTTGGGGCTCCACCCCCTGGACTGGATCGGCGTGCCCCTGCCCCTGAGCCTGCCGCTGTGCTGGCTGCTGCTGCTGCTGATCGCCGCCCTCGGGGCTGCCCTGGTGGCGGCCTGGCGGGCGCTGGTGGAGTGGCTGGGGCCGGAGCGCTTGAGCACCGCCCTGCTGGCGGCGGCCCTGTGGGGCCTGGCGGAGGTGCTGCTGGCCCGGGGCCCCCTGTTCTGGATCGGCCTGGGGGCGGCGGCCCTGCCCGGGGATCGGGCCCTGGCGGGCCTGGCGCGGCTGCTGGGGGCCGGCGGCCTGGCGGCGCTGCAGCTGCTGCTGGGCTGGGGCCTGGGGCGCACCCTGGCGCTGCTGGCGGCCGGCCGGGGCGGCGGGCGCCGGGCCCTGGCCGGCTGGCTGGCGGCGGCCCTGGCCCTGCACCTGCTGGGCTGGCGGCTGCTGCAGCCCGGCCTGGCCGGTGGTGGCGCGGCCCTGGCGGCCGGACCGGCCCCGGCACCGGTGTCCCTGCTGGCGGTGCAGCCGGCGATTCCCACCCGCGAGAAGTTCAGCGTCCCCCAGCAGCGGCGTCTGCTGGGCCGCCTGGCGGCCGCCCAGCGGGAGGCCAGCCAGCGCCAGGCGCAGGCGGTGCTGCTGCCGGAGGGGGCCCTGGCCCTGGGGCAGCCCCTGCCGCTGCGGGCCCCGGTGGAGGTGCTCAGCGGCGGCTTCCGCCAGCTGGGGGAGGAGCAGCGCAGTGCCCTGCTGCGCTTTGCCCCCGCGGCGGTCGCCCCCAGCGGCTGGGTGGACAAGCACCGCCTGGTGCCCCTGGGGGAGTGGGTGCCCCTGGCCGGGGCGCTGCGCTGGTCGGGGCTCTCGGCGGTGGGCGGCCTCAGCCCTGGCCCGCCCTCGCGCCTGCTGGCCCGGCCCAGCGGCCCCATCGGCGTGGCCATCTGCTACGAACTCGCCGACGGCACCGCCCTGGCGGCCGCCAGCCGCGCCGGCGCCGGCTGGCTGCTGGCGGCCGCGAACCTCGATCCCTATCCGCCGCTGCTGCAGCACCAGTTCGCCGCCCTGGCCCAGTTGCGGGCCATCGAGACGGGCCGCTGGCTGGTGAGCGTCGCCAACACCGGGCCCAGCCTGGTGGTGGACGCCGCCGGCGCCGTGCGCCAGCGGCTGCCGGCGGGACGCCCCGCCACCGCCCTGCTGCGGGTGCAGCCCCTGCAGCAGCTCAGCCCCTATGCCCGGCTGGGGGAGTGGCCCCTGCTGCTGCTGGCCCTGGCCGGGGCGGTGCTGTCCTGGCGGGGGCTGCTGCGGAGGGGCGTCAGTCGCGGCTGAAGCTGGTGCTCTCGGGGGCGAACAGGAACACCTGCTCGCCGATCCGGGCGGCGGTGCCGTCGAGGGCGTAGATCGCGCCGGTGAGGAAGTCCACCACCCGCTGGCCGACGGCCGGATCCAGGCCGGTGAGGTCCACCAGCAGGGTCTTCTGCTCACGGACGTGCAGCAGTGCATCGCAGCCGGCCTCGAAGGAGACGGGGTGCACCACCACCACCTCGGGCTGCCGGCTGAAGAAGGGATCCTCCATCGCCCAAGGGTGCCTTCCCGGGCGGCCAAGGGCCAGCCCGCCGCCGGATCCGGGCTCAGGCCGCCGGCGGGGCGCTGGGGTCGGGCAGGGTGTCGAGGCTGAAGCGATAGCCCTGCTGGCGCACGGTCTCGATGCCGCCGCCCTCGCCCAGGCCGGCCTGCTCCAGCTTGCGGCGCAGGGTCAGCACCTGGGTGTCCACCGAGCGGGGGCCGCCGCTGAAGGGCGGCCAGGCCATGCGCAGCAGCTCGCTGCGGCTGCGCACCGTGCCGGGGGGCATCAGCAGGGCGCAGAGCAGGGCGAACTCCCGCGGGCTGAGCTCCACCGGCTGGTCCCGCAGGGTCACCTGGCGCAGCAGCAGGTGCACCTCCAGCGGCCCGACGCAGACCCGCTCCTGCAGACCGCTGCCGCTGCGGCGCAGCAGGCTGCGGCAGCGGGCCGCCAGCTCCTCCAGGCCGAAGGGCTTGCGCAGCACGTCGTCGGCACCGGCATCGAGCAGGGCCACCACGGGCTCGGCGCCGGAGCGGGCCGTGAGCACCATCACCGGGCAGCGCAGCTGGGCCCCCAGCCGCAGGGCCGAGGTCTCCTCCAGCAGTTCGGCCGCCACCAGCAGGTCCGGAGTCTGGTCCTCGCAGAGGAGCACGGCCTCGGCGGCCGTCGCCACGGCGGCGGAGAGATGGCCGTCCTGGCGCAGGCGCTGGGCCAGCACCGTGCGCAGGGTGGGATGGGGATCCACCACCAGCACCCGCTTGAGGCCCACTTCCGAGGCGGGTGGCACTGCCGCACCGCCGGTGGGCGGCGTCGAGCCCGGGGCCGGCGCGACCGGGATCTGTTTTGGCGCGAGTTCCACCCGCCTCTCCCCGTCTCTGCTTAGGCTATCGACAAGACCAGCGGCACAGTGGTATCGGGCGCTGCCTTCCCAGCTGTCCCAACCCCACCCCGGCCCCGCCTGGCTGCCCTTGGCCCCCGATCCTCCGCGTCGCCGTTCCAGGCCGCCCGCCTGAACCCCGGTCATGACCTCCCTGCAGAACCCCGACGCCATCCGCCACTTCCAGTCCCTCTGCGACGCCTGCCAGTCCTTGGCGAGCCGCTACCACGGGCCCGCGGAGCTGCGCCTCTACGCGGACGGCTACCTGCACGCCCTGCGCCGCACCGCCATCCTCGATCCGATCGCCCAGCGGCGGCTGGAGGAGATGGTGGACCGCTGGATCCTCGATCCCTCCAGCTTTGTGGGCCCAGGGGGCGACCTGAGCACCCTCTACGAGTCGGGCCGCAACTGAGGCGCCGGCCCCCTCAGGCCAGGGCCACGGCCAGGGTTTCGCGCAGCTCGCCCGAGTTGTAGAGCTCGATGAGGATGTCCGAACCGCCGATGAACTCCCCGTTCACGTAGACCTGTGGGATCGTCGGCCAGTTCGAGAACTCCTTGATGCCCTGGCGGATCTCGGCGTCGGAGAGCACGTCGAAGGTCTCGAAGGGCACCGCCAGGGCGCTGAGGATCTGCACCACGTTGTTGCTGAAGCCGCACTGGGGCATCAGCTTGTTGCCCTTCATGAACACGACGACGGGGCTGCTGCTCACCAGGGCTTCGATGCGCTGCTGGGTGCTGGGGTCCATGGCGTGGGGGTTGGGGGAACTCAGGTGGGAACGGAGGTGTTGAGGGCCAGGGCGTGGATGGCCTCGCTGGCCAGCTCGCTGCGCAGGGCGCCGTAGACGAGCTGGTGCTGCCTGACCCGGCTCAGGCCGGCGAAGGCCGCCGAGACCACGCTCACCGCGAGGTGGTCACCGCCGCCGGTGAGGTCCTCCACCGAGACGGTGGCATCGGGCAGGGCCTGGGTGATGGCGGAGCGAACCTGGTCGGGGTGGACCATGCGGACCAAGGACAGGGCGTCGGGCTGGGAATCTAGGCAGGGGCCGCGGCCATCTGGCTGGGCCCCGGGCCGGCTGCTGCGGACGGCGGCTCCGGGGGATCAGCGGCCGGGGGCCGGGACGCCGGCGGCGGCGTAGGGGGTGCTGACGAAGCCCAGCTCCAGGAGGTTCTGGTAGGCCTTCTGACCCAGGGCGCTGGCGGGGGTCATGATCTGCACCACCTCCACCAGCAGCGGCACGGCCACCTCGGGCTGGTTCTGACGGCGCAGCAGGGCGGCCAGCCGCAGGCTGATGCTGGCCTGCAGCTCTAGGGCCTCCCGGCCCTTCTGGTCCATCTCGCGGGGGATGCGGGCATCGAGGCCGCGGAAGGCGCCGCTGAGGTTGCGGTAGAAGCGGGTCAGGCTCTGGGCACCGGAGCGGGCCTGGTCGTAGGCGGCGCGTGCCTCGGCCAGGCGGCCGGCGGCGGCGGCGGCATCGCCCTCGGCCACCTTGGCGTTGATGGCGGTCAGGTTGAGGCCGGTCGTACCCGACTCCAGCACCTTCTGGGGCTCCTCCTGGGCCGCCGCCGGGCCGCTGAGGGCGGGGCTGAGGGTCAGCGCTGCGGCCGAGGCGGCAGCCAGGGCGGCGAGGCTGAGGGCGGCGAGGGGCCGGCGCACGGCAGATCCGTAGAGATTCAAAAACTCTACGGGCCCTGCAGGGGACGCCCCACCAGCCGGCGGGCCGCTTCCTCAGCTGATTGCATCGCCGCCGCCAGCTCGCGGTTCAGGTCGACGGCGGCCTGGCGGCCCACCCCCGCCAGCCGCAGCGGCGGCGCGAAGCAGAGGGCGGCGCGGTCGCCGAAGCGGGGCCTGGCGTGGCCGTAGGCCAGTCCCACCGGCACCACCGGCACCGGCACCCCCTGGCCCACCGCCAGGGCCGCCAGCCGCCCCAGGCCCGGCATCAGCCGCGGGGCGCCCTCCCCGTCCTGAACGATCCGGCCCTCCGGGAACACCACCAGCTGCTGGCCGGCCTGGAGCAGCTCCACCGCGAAGCGCAGCGAGGCCGCCGCGGGCCGGCGGGGGTTCACCGGAAAGCAGCCCAGCCGGTGCAGGAACCAGCCCTGCAGCCCCTGCATCTCGTCGCTGCTGACCATGAAGCGGCAGTCGCGGCCGCTGACGCGGCGCCCGGCGGCGTGGGGCAGCATCAGCGCATCCCAGCGGGAGCGGTGGGTGGGCGCCAGCAGCACCGGCCCGGAGGACGGCAGGTGCTCGCCGCCCGCCACGGCCACGCCGCCGCGGAAGAAGCCCCGCAGCGCCACATCCTGGGTGAGCGCCATCGCCAGGGGGGCCAGCCAGGGGTTGATGCCGTTGCAGAGGCTGCGCTCCCGGGCGCTCAGGGCGGCGACTGGCGCGGTTCCCGCGGCGCCCCTGGGGGGTGGCTCTGGCTCGGCCCGGTGCTGCTCGGCCATCGTCGGGGCTGTGGTCGGCGCCTGGGGGGCTGTCATCGGGGCCTGGGACCGGGAACGAGGGCCGTCCCTGGAGGTGACGTGAGCTGAGCTGGCCGTGGATGGGGTGGGAAGGGGCGGATCCGGACGGCTCCGGTGCCGGGACCAGGGGCTGGCGCCTGGCCTGGGCCGCACCGCCGGAAACCCCTGTGCGCAAGCTAGGAGCCACCGGATCGCCCGTGGCCCCGGCGCGGGCAGTTGCCGGCGCGGCCCGCCCTGGCCCCGCTCCCGCCCGCCCCGCTGCGATCCATAGGATCCGGACTCGCCCCCACCCCCGCTGCCATGGCCAGCCTCGGCGTGAACATCGATCACATCGCCAACGTGCGCCAGGCCCGCCGCACCGTGGAGCCCGATCCGGTGAGCTACGCGCTGCTGGCGGAGCTGGGCGGAGCCGATGGCATCACCGTGCACCTGCGCGAAGACCGGCGCCACATCCAGGACCGGGACGTGGAGCTGCTGCGCCAGGTGGTGCGCAGCCGCCTCAACCTGGAGATGGCCGCCACCCCCGAGATGGAGGCCATCGCCCTGCGCCTGCGGCCCGACATGGTGACCCTGGTGCCGGAGAAGCGCGAGGAGGTCACCACCGAGGGGGGCCTGGACGTGGCCAGCCAGCTGGGGCCCCTCCAGGCCCTGTTGGGGCGGCTGCAGGACGCCGGCATCGGCGTGAGCCTGTTCGTGGACGCCGACCCCCGCCAGCTGGAGGCCAGCCGGGCCTCGGGCGCCCGCTGGGTGGAGCTGCACACCGGCACCTACGCCGAGGCCGACTGGCGCCGGCAGCCCCTGGAGCTGGCCCGGCTCACCGAGGGCAGCTTCATCGCCCGCAGCCTCGGCCTGCGGGTCAACGCCGGCCACGGCCTCACCTATCAGAACGTGGAGCCGGTGGCGGCGATCGAGGGAATGGAGGAGCTGAACATCGGCCACACGATCGTGGCCCGGGCGCTGGCGGTGGGGCTGCAGCAGGCCGTCCGGGAGATGCGGGCCCTGGTTCAGAATCCCCGGCGGGATCCCCTGTTCGGCAGCACCGCCCCATGACCCAGTACCACTTCGTGGCCGCCAGCGAGGCCTTCCTCACCGTGGAGGAGCCCCTCGACGAGGTGCTCAGGGAGCGCGTGCGCCACTACGACGAGACCGGCAAGGCGATCGACTTCTGGCTGGTGAAGCGCCCCGCCTTCCTGGAGGCCCCGGAGCTGGCGGCGGTGGCCGGCGGCGTGCCCCGGCCCGCGGCTGCGGTGATCTCCACAGACGCCAAGTTCATCGCCTTCCTGAAACTGCGCCTCGAATTCGTGGCCATGGGCAGCTTTGAGGCCCCGGGCCCCGCCATCGCCGATCCCCTGGCCAGCCTCGGCTGAGCCGCTCAGAACAGCCCGAGGAACTTCCGGCGCGGCGCCGCGTCCCCGGGGGTGGCGGCGCCGGCGGGTCCGGTCTCCGGGCGGTCCTGCTGGTAGCGGGGCTTGGCGTCACCCACGGTGAACACCGCCTCCTTGTTCTTCCACCAGATCCAGTCGCGGATCGGCGGGGTGCGCAGCAGGTCGGCGCGGCTGAGGCCCAGGCCCAGCTTGTTGGAGGCCCCCAGCAGCACCTCCACCATCGCCTCGCCGTCGCTGCAGCGGGCCAGGGCCTCGTTGGTGCGCCTGGCGCCGTCGAGGGCCTGCACCAGGGCGGCCACCCGCCGGCCCACGGGCAGAGACCTCAGATCCTGCACCGGCGGCGCGGGGGTGGCGGCCGCCGGAGCCTGCGGGACCGAGACGTCGGCGGCGTCGGGACGCGGGGCTTCGGAATCCATGGCGTCCGCGCCTCCGGATGTCGCTGCGTGTGGGCGCAAGCTACCAGCGCTGTCCGGGCGGCGGCGGGGTGGGGCAGCCCGGCCGTACCTCGCATGGGGGCTGACAGATGGCGGTAGCGCAGACGACACTGGATCCAACGCGTCCGATCCATGGCGTCCCCCACCAGCCGACCCCATCACTGGGTGATCGGCGATGTCCATGGCTGTGATGCGGCCCTGGAGCGGCTGCTGCAGCAGCTGCCGCAAGCTGATCGGCTCGTGTTCTGCGGCGATGTGATCAACCGCGGCCCCGGCATCGGCGCCTGCATGGAGCGGGCCTGGGGTCTGGTACAGAGCGGCCGGGCCGTGTGGCTCAAGGGCAACCATGAGCAGGAGCTGGTGGAAGCCCTGCAGCGCGGCAGCTGGCGCGCCCAGCGGGGCCTGGCCGGCTGCGACACCTACCGCCACCTCGGCGATCGGCTCTGCCGGGCCTGGCTGGAGCGGCTCGACCACCTGCCCCTGGCCTACTGGGGCGACGGCTGGGTGGCCACCCACGCCGGCTTCGACCCGATCACCTGGCAGCCGCATCTGTCGATCCGCATGGCCTTCTGGGAGCACTACGACGGCCGCTTCGGGCCCGTGGTGATCGGCCACACCCCCGGGCCCCGGGTGCGGCACCTGCGCCATATCGTGATGGTGGACACGGGCGCCTGCTACGGCGGCCTGCTGAGCGCCTACTGCCCCGAGACCGGCCAGCAGGTGTCCGTGCCGGGGCTGCGGCCCGGCGATGAGTCCCGGGGGCTGGAGCCCTGGTCCGACCTGGCCCGCGGAACCCCGGTGCTGGCCGGCGACCGCCGGGGCCGCCCCTGACCCTTGCTCACGGTCTACCGCAGCAACCGGGCTGAACTGCTGGCCCAGCTCCTGGCCGCCCGGCTTCGGCTCAGTCCCCCCGGGCCCTTCGAGCAGGTGCAGGTGCTGGTCAACACCTGGCCCACCAGCCGCTGGCTGGGGGAACAGCTGGCCCTCGGCCTTGGCAGCGGCGGCGGCGCCTTTGCCGATGGCATCGCGGCCAACCTGCGCTTCCCCTTCCCCGGCAGCCACCTGCGACAGCTGGTGGACGCCGTGCTGCAGGACGGCGAGCCCAGCGGCGCTCCGCCGGCCGGCGCCGATCCCTGGCGGGCCGGCCAGCTGGTGTGGCCGCTGCTGGAGCTGCTGCCGGAGCTGGTGGAGCAGGAGGAGGCGCTGCTGCTGCGGCGCTGGCTGCAGCAGCGGGGCGGCGGCGGCGCGGCCATGGCCCCGGGTCCCGCCCCCGCCCCGGGGAGCGACGGCCCCGCCCCGGGAACGGACGGTCCCACTCCGGGGGCGCCGGCCCTGGGCCCCCTGGATCGGCCCCTCTGGCAGCTGGGCCGGGCCATCGCCGATGCCTTCGACGACTACACCCTCTACCGCCCGGCGATGCTGGCCGCCTGGGGCGCGGGCCGCTGGCTGGACGGCCGCGGCCAGCCCCTGCCCCCCCTGCAGCGCTGGCAGCCGCTGCTGTTCAACCGCCTGGCGGAGCGGCTGGGGCGAGCACCCTTCGGGCTGCGGGTGGCGGAGGCGATCGAGCGGCTGCGGCGCTGGCCGCAGGACCGGCCGATCCCCGGCCTGACGGGCGGCGCCCCCCTGCGCCTGTTCGGCCTGAGCAGCATGGCGCCGGTGCAGGTGGAGCTGCTGCAGGCCCTCTCCGGACAGCTGGAGGTGGAGTTCTACCTGCTCACCCCCTGCCGCGACCTGTGGCAGCGGACGGACCCGGCCGGCGCCGGGCCGGCCGCCGGCCACGATCCCCTCGGTGCGGACTGGCTGCTGCAGGTGCCCGGCCTGGAGGCCCGTTTCGGCCGGCTGGGGGCCGAGTTCCAGCAGCTGCTGGAGGGCTCCGGCGAGACCCAGCTGGGCGCCTGGGAGGAGCGCGACCTGTTCGTGGGTGCCGCCGCCCTGGCCCGGCAGCAGGGGCGGCCGCCCACCCTGCTGGAGCAGCTGCAGCAGCGGCTGGTGGACCCGGCCGCGGCCGAGCCCCTGCAGCTGCCGGCGGGCGAGCCCTCCCTGGAGTTCCACGCCTGCCCCGGCCGGCTGCGGCAGGTGCAGATCGTGCGCGACCGGCTCCTGCAGCTGATGGCGGCCGACCCCAGCCTCGCCCCCCGCGACATCCTCGTGATGACCCCCCAGGTGGATGGCTTCGCCCCGCTGGTGGGGGCGGTGTTCGGCGACGGCGAGGCCACCGGGGTGGAGCTGCCCTGGCGGCTCACCGACCGCAGCCAGCAGGGGGAGGCCGGCCTCAGCAGCGGCCTGCTGGCCCTGCTGCGGCTGGGGGGCGAGCGGCTCACGGCCTCGGCCCTGGAGGAGCTGCTGGCCTGCGGGCCCCTGCTGGAGCACCGCCAGGTGCCGCCGCGGGAGGGGGGCGCCATCGTGGCCCTGCTGCAGCGGGCCGGCTTCCGCTGGGGCCTCGACGGCGCCGCCCGGGGCGGTGATCCAACCCACAGCCTGGCCTGGGCCCTGGATCGCCTGGTGCTGGGGCTGGTGCTGCCGGAGCAGCCCGGCCTGGCCCCCGCCGACACCGCGCCCCTGGCCATGGCCGGCAGCCTGGAGCAGCAGGGCCGCTGGCTGCAGCTGCTGCTGGGCCTGAAGCGGGCCCTCCAGCAGCTGGCCCGGCCCCGCACCCCGGCGGCGTGGGCCCCGCTGCTGCGGCAGCTGCTGGCGGACCTGTTCGGCCAGGGGGGCGAGCGGGCCTGGGAGCTGCAGGCGATCCACGCCGCCCTCGCCGACTGGCTGGAGCTGGCCGCCACCAGTCCGCTGCGGCTGGAGGCGCCCGTGCTGGCGGAGGTGCTCGAGGAGCGCCTCGGCGCCGACAGCGGCCGCTTCGGCCACCGCAGCGGCGCCCTCACCATCAGCGCCCTGGAGCCGATGCGGGCGATCCCCCACCGGGTGATCGTGCTGCTGGGCCTCGACGCCGGCAGCTTCCCCCGCCAGCGGGAGCGCCCGGGCTTTCACCTGATGGAGCAGGGTCGCCAGCTGGGGGACCCCAGCCCCGGCGACCAGGACCGCTACGTGCTGCTGGAGTGCCTGCTCTCGGCCCGCGACCACCTGCTGGTGACCTGGAGCAGCCGCGATGAGCGCACCGGCGAGGCGCTGATGCCCTCCACCCCCGTGCGCCAGTGGCTGGCCCTGCTGGAGCAGGACCTGGGCCCCGGCCCCGGGGCGCGGCTGCGGCGGGACCACAGCCCCAACCCCCTGGAGCGGCGCAATTTCCTGCCGGAGGGGCCCTGGCCGCCGGCCAGCTGCGACCGGCGCCTGCTGGAGGCCCGCCGCCTGCTGGATGGGCGCGGTGCCGCCCCGCCCCAGCCCCTGGCCGCCGGCCCCGCGCCGGCCCCCGGCGGCCTGGCCGATCCGGAGGCCGAGCCCTTCACCGACCTGCAGCACTGGCTGCTGGCGCCCCAGGAGAGCTGGTTGGCGGCCCTGGGCCTCAGGCCCCGGGAGTGGGGCCAGCAGGTGGAGAACCTGGAGCCCCTGGCCCTTGACGAGCGCCGCCGCGCCGCCCTGCTGCGCCAGCAGCTCGAGCGGCCGGCGCCCGTCGCCGGGGAGCCGCCGGACTGGGGCCAGCTGCAGCGGGGCCAGGGGGTGCTGCCGCCCCACGCGGCCGGCCAGCTGGAGGCCCAGCAGCTTCGTGGCCGCTGGAGTTCCCTGCGGGACTGCCTGGCCCTGCTGGGGGAGGAGCGGCTGCAGGCCGTCCGCCATGGCGAGCTGGCGGCGGAGCTGTGCTGGCGCGGCGACGCCCTGGTGCTGGCCCACACCGCCCGGGTGCGCAGCCGCCAGGTGCTGCAGCTGTGGCTGGAGCTGCTGCTGGCCGCCGCCGCCGGCCAGGCGCCGGCGCATGCGGTGCTGGTCGGCCGCGATGGCGAGCGCTTCCGGCCCCTGGGGCGCTTCGCGGCGCCGCCGGCCGCCGAAGCCCACGGCTGGTTGGAGCAGCTGCGCGGCTGGCGGGAGGAGTTCCGCCACCACTGCTGGCCCCTGCCCCCCGACACCGGCTGGGCCTTCGCCGCCGCCGAGGCCCGCCGGCCCGGCTCCGGCTTTCAGCGGGCCGCGGACTGCTGGGAGGGGGGCTTCCAGGGGCCGGGCGAGCGCGAGCAGGAGGCCCAGGCCCTCTGCTTCGGGGCGGCGCTGCCGGCCCGGGACCTGCTCACGGAGGCCCTGGAGCAGCGGGCCCTCGAGTTCTGGCGGGGTCCCTTGGCCCACTACGAGGAGCTGAAGCCATGAGCTCCCCAGGTCCCGCCCTGCAGCCCTTCGACGCCAACGGCTTCCCGCTGGATCCGGGCGTCCGGCTGCTGGAGGCCAGCGCCGGCACCGGCAAGACCTTCGCCCTGGCCCACCTGGTGCTGCGGCTGGTGACCCGGCCCGGCGATCCCCTCACCCTCCAGCAGCTGCTGGTGGTGACCTTCACCGAGGCCGCGGCCGCCGAGCTGCGCGACCGCATCGCCCTGCGCCTGCAGCAGGCCCTGGCCCTCGTGGAGGGCGGTGCCGGCGCCCTGGATCCGGATCCGGTGCTGCGCACCTGGCTGGAGCAGCAGCGCGACGGCCAGCGGCTGCGCGGCCTGCTGCTGCTGGCCCTGGAGCAGCTCGACCGGGCCGACATCACCACCATCCACGGCTTCTGCCGCCGCACCCTGCAGCGCCGCTCCCTGGAGGCGGGGCTGGGGCCGGCCGTGGAGCTGGAGAGCGACGACGGTGAGCGCCTGGCCCAGGTCTGCCACGACTACTGGCAGCAGCAGGTGCTGCCGGTGCCGCCCCCCCTGCTGGCGGGGCTGCAGCAGCGGGGGCTGGCCCCCCGGGTGCTGGAGTCGCTGCTGCGGCGCCTTGACGGCGATCCCGCCCTGGAGCTGGATCCCCTGCCGCCGGAGCTGGACCTGGAGCAGCCCCTGGCCCCCCAGCTGGCGGCCCTCTGGCCGGAGCTGTGGCGGCGGTTCTGTGCCCAGTGGCAGCAGCGGGGGGCGGCCCTGGAGCAGGCCTGCTGTGCCGCCGCCGCCGACCTCAGGGCAGCGGGGGCGAAGTACGCCCCCTATGTGCTCAAGCCCAGTGGCCGGGACGGGCAGGTGAGCGGCTGGATCGCGGCCCTGGCCGGCGCTGTGCCCGGCTACGGGGAGGTGCTGGAGTTCAGCAACAGCGCCAAGAAGACCCGCGAGCGGCTGCTGGTCGAGGTGTTCCACCCCGGCCCCTACGTCAAGGTCACGGCGCCGATCGAGGGGGAGGGGCGGCCGCTGCCGGAGGCGCCGCTGCTGCAGGCGATCGCCGACCTGGTGGAGGGACCCGCCGAGCGGCTGCTGCTGCACTTCGCCCACTGGGGTCGCCGCGAGCTGGCCCGGCGCCGCGGCCGCAGCGGCCGCATGGGCTTCGGCCAGCTGCTCGAGGGCCTGGACCCCGGCGCGGGCGGCCGGGCCGCGGATCCGCGGGGCGCCCTGACCCGTGCGGTGGCCGAGCGCTACCGGGTGGCCCTGATCGACGAGTTCCAGGACACCGATCCGATCCAGTGGCGCATCCTTGAGGCCGCCTTCACCGCCCCGCCCGGCGAGCCGGACCGCCACCTGCTGGTGATGGTGGGGGATCCCAAGCAGGCCATCTACCGCTTCCGCGGCGGCGAGCTCGCCACCTACCGCCAGGCCCGTGACCGGGCTGATGCCCGCTACGGCCTCACCGAGAACCGCCGCTCCTCCCCGGGGCTGGTGGCGGGCTTCAACGCCCTGATGGGCCCGGCGGGCCTGCGGCGCTCCGGGCTGGAGGTGCCGGCGGTGCAGGCCTGTGCCCGCAAGGGGGAGCTGCTGCTGCCGGAGGGCGAAGCGCCGCTGCAGCTGCTGGAGCTGGATGGCGAGACCCTGCCCGACCAGGTGGCGGGCCTGTGCCTGCAGCTGCTGCAGCGCTGCCTGGGGCTGCGCCGGCCCGGTGCGGCCGGTGGCGAGCGGCCCCTGGAGCCCGGCGACCTCTGCCTGCTGGTGGCCCGCCACAGCCAGGCGGAGGAGCTGCGGCGGGCCCTGGAGCGCCGACATCTGCCCAGCCGCCTGGTGAGCCGCGGCGACGTGTTCGCCAGCGAGGCGGCCACGGGCCTGCAGCGCCTGCTGGACGCCCTTGCCGACCCTGGCGCCGCCGGCCGGCAGCGGCTGCTGGCGGCCTCGCCGCTGCTGGGCTGGTCGGCGCAGCGCATCGCCGCTGCCCCGGCCCAGGCCTGGGATGAGCTGGCCGAGCTGCTCAGCCGCCTGGCGGTCGCCCTGCCGCGCCAGGGGCTGCTGGCGGCCCTGGGCCAGCTGCTCTGCACCGAGGGGCTGGCCCGGCTGTCGCTGGGGGGGCGGGCCCTGGCCGACCTGCAGCAGGCGGCGGAGCTGGTGCAGGAGCACATGCACCGCCACGGCCTGGCCGCCGCCGCCGCGGCCGACTGGCTGCGGCGCCTGCGGCTCGATCCCGACCGGGAGGTGCCGGAGGCCCATCAGCTCCACAGCGCCGCCGCCGATTCCGCCATCGCGGTGGTGACCGTGCACCGCAGCAAGGGCCTGGAGTACCCGGTGGTGATCTGCCCCTATCTCTGGATGGCGCCCCAGCCCCCCGGCGGCGCCAGCCGCGAGCTGGGGCGCCGCTGGCGGCCGCCGGGCAGCGGCGCGGCCCGGCTGGATCTGCACCTCAGCCCCCACTGGGGGGTGGGCCGCCTGGCGGCCCGCGACCACCAGCGCGCCCTGGAGCAGGAGAGCGAGCGCCTGGCCTACGTGGCCGCCACCCGGGCCCAGCATCTGCTGGTGCTCGGCTGGCGCCAGGAGCCCAGGCACGGGGCCAACCCCCTGGCCCCCTGGCTGCTCGGGGCCGGCGGTGCCCTGCGGGAGGACCTGCCGCTGCATCGCCTCGACCCTGCCGCCCTCCCCGCCCCCGGCCAGCGCTGGAATGCCGCGGCGCCCCAGGGCGCGCTCGCCTGCGGGCCCATCCCCTGGCACCCTCTCGACACCAGCTGGGGCCGCGCCAGCTACTCCCGCTGGGCCCACGGCGCCAGCCCCCTGCCGCCCCAGGCCGCCGAGGAGGGCCGCGACACCGATGCCCTCAGCCGCGACGGCGAGCCCGAGGCCGAGGGCGCCCCGACGGCCCCCGCCGGGGACACCCCCCTGGAGCGCCGGGGTCCCCTGGCGGACTTCCCCCGCGGTGCCGGCCCCGGCGAGGCCCTGCACGCGATCCTGGAGCAGATCGACTACACCCAGGAGTCGGGCCACCCGGCCACCCGGGCCGTGGTGACCCGCGAGCTGGGGCGGGCCGGCCTGGATCCGGCCCTGGCCCCCCCCGTGCTGGAGGCCCTGGAGCGGCTGCGGCTCACGCCCTTCGGCGGCCCCCTGGGCCGCTGCCGTCTGGCGGACCTGGAGCGGGAGCAGCGGCTCAACGAGATGAGCTTCGATCTGCCCCTGGCACTGCCCCTGGACACCGGCCTCGGCGTCCCCGCTGGCCCCACCGCCACCGGCCCCGGCTCCGCCACCGGATCCAGCGCGGCCAGCGGCGGGGCCGGAGCCCACCGGCGTGTCACGGCCACCGCCCTGGCCCAGGTGTTCGCCGCCCACCCCGGCGGCCTGTTCGGCGCCGCCTACGCCCAGGCCCTGGGCCGGCTGGAGGTGGCCAGCCGTGGCTTCCTCACCGGCTCGATCGACCTGGTGTTCTGCTGCGGCGGGCGCTGGTGGGTGGCGGACTGGAAGAGCAACTGGCTCGGGGAGCGCGACGACACCGGTCAGCCCCTGGCCTGCGGCCCCGCCCACTACGGCCCGGGGGCGATGGCCGCGCTGATGGCCGCCAACCACTACCCGCTCCAGGCCCACCTCTACCTGGTGGCCCTGCACCGCTACCTGCGCTGGCGCCTGCCCGGCTACGCGCCTGAGCGCCACCTGGGCGGCTACGCCACCGTGTTCCTGCGGGGCACCCCCGGCCCCACCGCGGCGGACCCCGTGCCGGGGATGCTGGTGGAGCAGCCGCCCCTCGGGCGCCTGCTGGCCCTGGACCGGCTGCTGCAGGAGGGGGCGTGATGGGACGCAGACCGAAGGCCACCCCCGCAGGGCAGCCCCAGCCGGCCGCAGCCCCGGGCGCCCCGTCTGCCTCTCCGCAGGCCGCGCCGCCGGCCGCGGCCCCGGGCCCCCTGGCCGCGGCGCTGCAGGAGGCCCTGCCGCGGCTCTACGGCCCAGCCGCCGATCCCCTGCTGCTGGAACTGATCGCGGCCCTCGCCGCCGCCCTGGAACGGGGGCAGCTGGAGCTGGATCTGGCAGGGCCCGCGCCGGCGGAGGTGTCGGCCCGGCACTGGCCGCAGGGCCATCGGCGGGCGATGGCAGGGTCGCCGCTGCTGGTGGCCGCGGAGGCCCTGGCCCAGCCTGGCGAGGCCCAGGCCCAGGCCCAGCCGCCCGCTGCCCCCGCCGCCTGGGTCGAGGCGCCCCTGGTGCTGGACGGGGACCGGCTGCGCTGGCGCCGCTGGCACAGCCAGCTCGAGGCGGTGCTGGGCGCCCTGGTCGAGCGCGCCGCCGCACCGCTCCAGCCGCCACCGCCGCCTGAGGCGATCGAGGCGGCCATGGCCAGGGCCGCCGGCCAGGGCCTCGATCCCCAGCAGCAGCGGGCGGTGGCCGCCCTGCTGCGCCACCGCCTGGTGCTGCTCGGCGGCGGCCCAGGCACCGGCAAGACCAGCACCGTGGTGCAGATGCTCGCGGCCGCCCTGGCCGACGATCTGGCGCTGCGGCTGCACCTGGCGGCCCCCACCGGCAAGGCCGCCGCCCGCCTGCAGCAGGCCCTGGCGGCGGGCGCCGGTCGTCTTTCGGCCGCCGTCGCCGCCAGGCTGCAGCAGGCCCCCTGCACCACCCTGCACCGGCTGCTGGAGAGCAACGGTGAGCGCTTCGGCCGCCACCGCCGCAACCCCCTCGGCCTCGATCTGCTGGTGGTGGATGAGGTGTCGATGGTGGACCTGCCGCTGATGCAGGCCCTGCTGGAGGCCCTGCCGGAGCGCTGCCGGCTGGTGCTGGTGGGGGATCCGGCCCAGCTGCCGCCGGTGGGCCCCGGGGCCGTGCTGCTGGAACTGCACCGGCCCGCCCGCCGCGCCGCCCTGGGGACGGCCGCGGTGGAGCTCACCACCACCTACCGCAACAACGGCGCCCTGGCGCGGCTGGCCCAGGCCCTGCGCCCCGATGGGCGGCCGGACGGCGCCGCGGGGCTGCGCGATCAGCTGCAGGCCCTCTCCCCCACCGACAACCTGCGCTGGCACCAGCTGCCGCTGGGCCGTCCGCCGCAGCTGGCCCTGGAGCGGCTGCGCGCGCACCAGCAGCGGCTGCGGCAGCTGGCCCTGGCCCTGGCCTGGCCCGGGGCCGCCGCGGAGCCGCTCCCCGAGGGCGTGGCAGCGCTGCTGGCCGAGCTGGAGGCCTGCCTGCTGCTGAGCCCCGTGCGCCAGGGGCGCTGGGGGGTGGAGGAGATCCACCGCCAGCTGCTGGGCGAGGCCTTCGGCCGGCCGCTGCAGCAGTGGCCCCTGGGCACGCCGGTGCTGAACCAGCGCAACCTGCCGGAGCAGGGCCTGGCCAACGGCGACATCGGCGTGCTGGTGGAGCGGCGGGGCGAGCGGCTGGTGCTGTTCGCTGGCCCCAGGCTGCTGCACCCGGCGCGGCTGGGGGGCGTGGAGCCGGCTCTGGCCCTGACGATCCACAAGTCCCAGGGCAGCCAGTACGGCGAGGTGCTGCTGCTGCTGCCCCCCACCCGCCACTGGGACCCGCGCCTGCTCTACACGGGCCTCACCCGGGCCCGGCGGCGGGCCAGCCTGATCACGCCGCCCCAGCCGGCCTGGCTGCAGCCGGCCGCCCCTGCCTAGGGTTCGGGCTGCAGCCGGCCTGGCCGCCCCACGCCATGGGCGACTCCCCCACCCCAGCAGCGGCCAGCGACGCCGCGGACCCGGCCCCCGGCGTCCGGGTGGAGCGCCCCTGGGGCTGGTTCGAGGGGCTGGGCGGCGGCGAGGGCTACGGGGTCAAGCGGCTGTGCATCCGCGCCGGTGCCCGCATCAGCCTGCAGCGCCACCACCACCGCAGCGAGCACTGGGTGGTGGTGGCCGGCACGGGTCTGCTGGAGTGCGACGGCCAGCAGCTGCCGGCCGGCCCCGGCACCCTGCTGACGGTGCCCTGCGGTGCCATCCACCGCGCCAGCGCCGGCGCCGACGATCTGGTGATCGTCGAGGTCCAGTGGGGCGAGCTGCTGCGGGAGGACGACATCGAGCGCCTCGCCGATGACTACCAGCGGGCCTGACCGGGGCCCCGCAGGGCTGGGTGGTACTGTGCATCTTCACCCTTTGTGAAGGGCAAGGCAGTTTTCTGATCCGCGACCGCACCAGCCGTCCGCAGCTCCATCGGCACCCAGGCCATGGACTCCTGCGTCGGCTCTCGCCGGTGTTCGCAGTGATCCACGGGTGTCTGCCGGCCTGCGACGAAGGACTTACCAGGCCCAGACCGAACCAGTGACCCATACCCCCGTCGAGAGCTTCAGCTGCTCTGTGGATTTCAGCGTCTCCGAGCAGACCGTCTTTGAGCAGGCTGTCTCCGAGCAGGTTGTCTCCGAGAAGACTCTTTCAGAGCGAACCGTTTCCGAGATCACCGTCTCTGAACAGATCGTGGTCCTCAGCGATGCCAGCGCCACCGGCATGGTGGCCGGCGCCGTGATCACCACCGGCGTCCACGACGCCATCACCGCCGCAGACCCGGAGCCCGAGGGCCGTCCAGCTGAGCTGACCCAGGCCAGCGGCGCCGTCGACGCCCCTGCCCAGGATCCCCAGGCCGCCGCAATCCCGGCCGCCGCCACCGTGCCCGCCAGTGGCTTCGCCGGTTTCGGCTTCGGCCCCGAGCTGCTGGAGGCCCTGGCGGCCATCGGCTACCAGGAGCCCTCGCCGATCCAGAAGGCCGCCATCCCCGAGCTGATGCTCGGCCGCGACCTGGTGGGTCAGGCCCAGACCGGCACCGGCAAGACCGCGGCCTTCGCCCTGCCGCTCCTGGCCGCCCTGGATCCGGCCCAGCGCACCCCCCAGGTGCTGGTGCTCACCCCCACCCGCGAGCTGGCCATCCAGGTGGCCGACGCCTTCAGCGGCTACGCAGCCAAGCTGCCGCACCTGCGGGTGCTGCCGATCTACGGCGGCGCCGACTTCCGGGACCAGATCGCCCGCCTCAAGCGCGGCGTGCAGGTGGTGGTGGGCACCCCCGGCCGGGTGATGGACCACATGCGCCAGGGCACCCTCGACCTCTCCGGGCTGCGCAGCCTGGTGCTCGATGAGGCCGATGAGATGCTGCGCATGGGCTTCATCGACGACGTGGAGTGGGTGCTGGGCCAGCTGCCGGCGAAGCGCCAGGTGGTGCTGTTCTCCGCCACCATGCCCGCCGAGATCCGCCGCATCTCCCACCAGTACCTGAACGATCCGGCCGAGATCACGATCAAGACCAAGGGGGCCGATTCGAGCCGCATCCGCCAGCGCTACATCACGGTGAACGGCCCCCAGAAGCTGGAGGCCCTCAGCCGCGTGCTGGAGGCGGAAACCAAGGAGGGGGTGATCATCTTTGCCCGCACCAAGGCGATCACCGTCACGGTGGCCGAATCCCTGGAGGCCAAGGGCTATGACGTGGCCGTGCTCAACGGCGACGTGGCCCAGAACCAGAGGGAGCGCACGATCGAGCGGCTCAAGAGCGGCAGCGTCGATGTGCTGGTGGCCACCGATGTGGCCGCCCGCGGCCTGGACGTGGACCGCATCACCCTGGTGGTGAACTACGACATCCCCTTCGACGCGGAGGCCTACGTGCACCGCATCGGCCGCACCGGCCGGGCCGGCCGCACCGGCGACGCGATCCTGTTCATCACACCCCGGGAGCGCCGCTTCCTCGGCGGCCTGGAGCGGGCCGTGGGCCGGCCGATCGAGCCGATGGACGTGCCCAGCAACGCCACCATCAACCAGAACCGCCTCGACCGCCTGCGGCAGCGGCTCACCAGGGCCCTGGCCAGCGGCCAGCCGGCGGCCGACGCCGCCCAGACCTCCAGCCGCGACCCCAGGGCCGAGGAGCGGGCCCTGCTGTCGGAGATCCTGCAGCGCGTCGCCGGGGAGCAGGGCGTCAGCGGCGAGCAGCTGGCCCTGGCGGCCCTGCAGCTGGCGGTGGGCGACCAGCCCCTGCTGGTCCACGGCGATGAGAACTGGCTGCGCCAGCTGCCCGGCGCCCGCGACACCCGCCGCGGCGAGCGGGAGCGCGGCGACCGTCCCGGCCCCGCCACCGGCGTTGCCCGTCGCGGTCCCCGCGAGCAGGCCGGCCCCCCCGAGGGTCACCTGGAGCGCTTCCGGATCGAGGTGGGCTGGCAGGACCGGGTCAAGCCGGGCAACATCGTCGGCGCGATCGCCAACGAGGCCGGCCTCACCGGCCGCAGCATCGGCCGGATCCAGATCTTCGACAGCCACAGCATGGTGGACCTGCCCAAGGGCATGCCCGAGGAGGTGTTCACGGCCCTGAAGCGCCTGCGGGTGATGAACAAGGAGCTGCAGATCAGCCGCGTGCGGATCTGACCGAGGGGCTGTCCCTGGGGATCTGACCCCAGGGTTCCGATGCCAAGCCTCCGGGATGCCGGGAGCCGGGCCCTTAGCCGGGCTGGGCCCTTGGCCGGGCGGAGGTGCGGCATGGCGTGGGATCAGCCTGTGTCGGCAACCGGTGACCGAGGGGTCCCGGCTAGGCCGAGGCGCGACCTCAGGCGCACAGGCGGGTGACTTCGCCGGTGGCGAGCACGCTGACCTGCTCCAGGCTCAGCTGCTCCACCGCCGCAATCAGGGCCGTCTGGACCGCTTCGCTCTCGCAGGCCACGAGGCTCTGCAGCAGATCAAAGCGGTCCTGGGGGGTGAGCTCCCCATCGTCGCGCCAGGCCAGGCTCCAGGGAACGGGTGCCGTCATCGCAGGACTCGGTAACGGGTGAGGGTTCACTGACAATGGGACAGTAGTCCGCCGTCCGGAGCTTCCTTCCGCTTCGCTTCGGTTCTGCTTCAAGCGCCGTAACCAAGCCCCGTTGCCAGGGCACCGCAAAGGCCCCGCCCGCTGCCCCTTGCCACGGCCTGAGCGGCCTGCCCCCATGGGCGCGTGCCCGGCTTCACGCTGTAGGCTGGACCTTGATTCAAGGCTTACAGGCTCCATTTCGGAACCGCAGCATCCACGAATCAGTTCCAGGTTCCGTTAAGGGAATGACCATTTACGTAGGCAACCTCTCGTTCCAGGCCGAACAGGAGGATCTGCTTGATCTGTTCAGCCAGTACGGCGAAGTCTCCAAGTGCAGCCTGCCCCTCGACCGGGAGACCGGCCGCAAGCGCGGCTTCGCCTTTGTGGAGATGGCCAACGACGCCGATGAGCAGAAGGCCATCGACGACCTCCAGAACGTGGAGTGGATGGGCCGCATGATCCGCGTCAACAAGGCCACCCCCCGAGAAGGTGGCGGCGGCGGCGGTGGCGGCCGCGGTGGTTACGGTGGCGGCGGCGGTAACCGCGCCGGCGGCGGTGGCTATGGCGGCGGCGGCAACCGCGGCGGTGGCGGCGAGGGCGGCGGCTACGGCGGCGGCGGCAACCGCTGGTGAAGCCCGCCGGGGGCCGTTGAACCCCTCCGGATGAATGCACCCCTGGGGCCCCGTCGGTGGGCCCCGGGGGTTCGCCCGTAGGGGCAGCGGCGCTGCCGGGAAGCTCCGCGGCCCAGCCCCTTTAATGGCGCCAGATCCCCCGGCCCCGTGCCGACGTCCCCATGGCCCCAGCCGTCGCCGGCCCTCCCCGCCCCCAGCCCCCGGCCCTGCGGCGTCTGCTCACCGCCCTGCGGCCCCACCGGCGCCTGGTGGGGCTGGCCGCCGGCTGCTCGGTGCTCAACAAGCTGTTCGACCTGGCGCCGCCGGTGCTGATCGGCCTGGCCGTGGACGTGGTGGTGAAGCAGAACACCTCCTGGCTGGCCGCCTTCGGGGTCACCTCGGTGCCGGGCCAGCTGGGGGTGCTGGCGGTGCTCTCGTTCCTGATCTGGAGCGCTGAATCGCTGTTCGAATACCTCTACGCCCTGCTCTGGCGCAACCTGGCCCAGACCGTGCAGCACGAGCTGCGCCTCGAGGCCTACGACCACCTCCAGAAGCTGGAGATGGGCTTCTTCGAGGCCAGCAGCAGCGGCCGGCTGATGGCGATCCTCAACGACGACATCAACCAGCTGGAGCGGTTCCTCGACCACGGCGCCAACGAGCTGCTGCAGCTGATCACCACCGTGCTGGCGGTGGGGGGCGCCATGGTGTGGCTCTCGCCCACGGTGGCGGGGGTGTCCTTCCTGCCGATCCCGGTGATCCTGTGGGGCTCGCTCAGCTTCCAGCGGCGCCTGCAGCCCCGCTACCGCGAGGTGCGCGAGAAGGCCGGCGACCTGGCCAGCCGCCTGACGAACAATCTGGGCGGCATGCTCACGATCAAGAGCTATGCCGCCGAGGCGTGGGAGTGGGAACGGCTCCGGATCGAGAGCGATGCCTACCGCAGCAGCAATCGTCGCGCCATCCGCCTCTCGGCCGCCTTCATCCCCCTGATCCGCTTCGCGATCCTGTTCGCCTTCCTGGCGATCCTGGTGATCGGCGGCCTGCAGGCCTGGCAGGGGGCGATCGCCGTGGGCACCTACTCGTTCCTGGTGTTCATCACCCAGCGCCTGCTCTGGCCCCTCACCACCCTGGGCCGCACCCTCGACGACTACCAGCGGGGCATGGCCTCCACCCAGCGGGTGCTGGATCTGCTGGAGACGCCGATCGCCATTCCCGATGGCCACCGTCCCCTGCCCCTGGCCTCGGTGCGCGGGGAGCTGGAGTTCGCCGGCGTGGGCTTCGGCTACGCCGGCCGGGAGCCCCTGCTGCAGACCTTCGACCTGCAGGTGCCGGCCGGCAGCACCGTGGGGATCGTGGGCGCCACGGGCTCGGGCAAGAGCACGATCGTGAAGCTGCTGCTGCGGCTCTACGAGGTGCAGCGCGGTGAGATCCGCCTCGATGGCCTGCCGATCCGCGAGCTGGAGCTGGCGGACCTGCGCCGCGCCATCGGCCTTGTGAGCCAGGAGGTGTTCCTGTTCCACGGCACGGTGGCCGAGAACATCGCTTACGGCAGCTTCGATGCCCCCCGCGCCGCCATCGAGCGGGCGGCCCAGCTGGCGGAGGCGGCCCGCTTCATCGAGGCCCTGCCCCACGGTTACGACACGGTGGTGGGGGAGCGGGGCCAGCGCCTCTCGGGCGGCCAGCGCCAGCGCATCGCCCTGGCCCGGGCCATCCTCAAGGACCCGCCGGTGCTGATCCTCGATGAGGCCACCGCCGCCGTGGACAACGAGACCGAGGCCGCCATCCAGCGCTCCCTCGACACCATCACCCGCCACCGCACCACCCTGGTGATCGCCCATCGCCTCTCCACCGTGCGCCATGCCGATCGGATCGTGGTGATGGACCACGGCCGCATCGTCGAGGGCGGGCGGCACGAGCAGCTGATCGGCGCCGGCGGGGCCTACGCCAACCTCTGGCGGGTGCAGGCGGGCCTGCGCGACGGTGAGGCCCTCAGCCTCTGACGCGCCGGCCCCGGCCCCTGGGCGCCGCCGGCGCCAGACCGTACCGAGGGGGCGGGAGATCCACACCGGCGCAGGGGTTCTGCCGGTCTGCGGCGCTCCATAGGCTGCCTGAACCGCCCATCTTCAGCCGCGATGGAAGACCCCCGCCCCGCCCCCTCGGCCCCCGCCAGCGCCATCCCCGAAGCCATCAGCTTCCGTCAGCTCAGCGCCCTGCTGGAGCACGCCGCCGCCGACGGCGCCACCGCAGCCCCCGCCGCCGCCGATGGCCAGCTGGAGCAGCTGGAGCGCCTGCTGGAGGCCTACGCCGGCCTCAGCCGCAGCGTGCTGCAGCAGCTGGAGCGCCAGGGCGAGCGCCTCAAGGTGGAGCGCAGCGGTCAGCAGCTGATGGCCCTGGGCGCCCTCGGGGCCCACATCCGCCTGGGCCTCCAGGCCCTGGCCGCCAGTCGCGCCTGAGGCCGCCGGATCCGCCGCCGGCGGGCCAGCCCAGAAACTGACCGCGGCCCCGGGCGGCGGGGAAGGCAGGTCAAGGGACATGAAATAAGTTTTGAGAATGAAGAGTCCCGCCCTGAAGCCCCCCCAGGCCCGCCGCCGCGACGATCGCACCCCGGTGCTCCTGGCGGTGGCCGTCGGCCTGGGCGGGGGCCTGCTGCTGGCGGCTCCCCTGACCAACCTGCTCCAGGGCCAGCTGCCGGAGCGCAGCAAGGCCCTGATCAATCCCTTCACCGCCTGGGCCGGCCTCGGCGATCAGGAGGTGGTGATCCTGGGCACGGACGTGGGCGGCGGCAACACCGACGTGATGTACACCCTGCGGGTCAGGGACGGCGTCACCCACCTGACCCAGGTGCCGCGGGACACCTACATCGACTCCAGCAGCTTCGGGCCCCTCAAGGCCAATGCCCTCTATGCCATGGGCGGTCCGGAGGCGGTGAAGAGCGAGCTCTCCCGCCATCTGGGCCGCCCCATCGACCACCACATCCTGGTGAATCTGGCGGTGATCCGTCGCCTGGGGGATGCCCTGGGGGGCCTGGAGGTGTCCGTGCCCAAGCGGATGGTCTACACCGACAACACCCAGGGGCTCTACATCGACCTCCAGCCCGGGCCCCAGGTTCTCAAGGGCCGGGACCTGGAGGGCTTCCTGCGCTTCCGCCACGATGAGATGGGGGACATCGGCCGGCTGGAGCGTCAGAAGCTGCTGCTCAAGGCCCTGTTCCAGAAGATCACCAGCCCCGAGAACCTGGTGCGGCTGCCGTCCCTGCTGGCGGCCGCCGGCAAGGACCTCAAGACCGACCTGGGCCCCATGGAGCTCGGGGGCCTGCTCACCGCCATGGGCGGCACCCAGCTGGACACGGAGCGTCTCGGCGGGCGGCCCTTCGAGCGTGACGGCATCAGCTACTGGGAGGCCGAGTGGCCCGCCCAGGCCGCCGGCGCCG
>CALRKO020000009.1:0-83565 GCA_943368105.1 Chitinophaga pinensis
CCGCCGGTGCCACCGGCGACCGCTACCGCTTCCTGTTCTGATCCTCCACCGGCCCCGGCTCTGGCGCCCCTGCAGCCTCGACGCCGGCCCTGTAGGCGGCCGGCGCCAGCACCAGGAACAGTCCCCACCACAGCAGCACGGCCCCGGCCAGCGGCGCGGTGATCCACCAGCGGCCCAGCAGCAGCCAGCTGCCCACCGGCACCACCACCCCGGTGAGCAGGATCGACCAGGGCTGGCACCACCAGGGCTTGTGGCTCCAGAGGGAGTCGTCAGCCATCGCCGGCCCCCGGAGGCCGTCGCCGATCGCCGCTGCCCGCCCGGCGGTCGGTGCCGCCGCGGCGCTCGTGGCCGGCCCCCCTCGCTGCTGGAGAGGGTCACCAGGGCCAGCACCAGGGCCACCAGCGCCAGCACCGGCGTGGAGGCCGCCACGGTGACCCCCAGGGAGGCCGTGAACCAGATCGAGGCCGCGCTGGTGAGGCCATGGACCTGGGGGGTGCCGCGCTTGCGGGTGCCCCGCTCCACCAGGATCTCGCCGGCGCCGAGGAAGCCCACGCCGGTGGCCACCCCCTGGATCGCCCGGCTGCGGGCCTGGGGATCGCCGTCGAGGCCCCCGGCCGCCAGCACCATCAGGCAGGCGCTCAGCCCCACCAGCACGTGCACCCGCAGCCGGTTGGGGTGGGGCGCCTGGGTGTGATGGGCGCGGTTGAAGCCCACGGCCAGGCCGCAGAGCACCGCCAGTCCCATGCGCAGCAGGGCCTCGAGGTCGGGGGTGATCGACATGGGCGCCATGGTCCCACGGGTCGGCTGGCGGCGCGGGCGGCGGGCCGAGGGGCGCCATAGGCTCCGGGCACCCTCGGGCCGTGGGCATCGGTGGACCCCCAGCTGCTGCGCCACAGCCTCAAGCTGGCGGTCGCCGCCCTGCTCACCGCCGCCGTGGCGGTGTGGTGGGGGCACATCGCCTTCCTCTGGTATCCGCTGCTGGCGGTGGTGGTGGTGGTCGACGACGACGACGCCCAGACCCTGCAGGCCGCCGGCGGCCGCATCCTGGGCACCCTGACGGGCGGCCTGGTCACGGCCCTCGTCCACACCGTGCTCGATGGCTGGATCGGGGTGCTGGTGGCGCTGCTGATCCTGCTGCCGCTGCTGCGCTGGTGCGGCTGGCAGGCCGCCGCCGGCACTGCCACGCTGGTGAGCGTGATGGCCCTGGGCGTCGCCCGCTACGCCGCCCTCGACTGGAGCTATGTGCTGGGCCGCAGCCTGGACACGGCCCTGGGCTGCCTGATCGCCATCGGCGTGGGTCTGCTGTTCTGGCCCCGCAACGGCCTGCACCAGCTCCGGCAGCTGGAGGATCGCCTGCGCGCCTCCCTGGCCGACCAGCTGCGCCTGCACGGCCGCTGGCTGCGGGGGGAGGCCGAGCGTCCTGAGCCCCTGGCGGTGGCGCCCCTCAGTGAGGCCCTGCTGCGGATGGAGCAGCTGGTGCGGCGGGAGCAGCGCGGCCCCCACCGGCGGGCCCTGGCGGCGGGCCGCTGGTGCCAGCGTCTGCTGCTGTGGCGGGCCGTGCAGCACCACTGGATCCAGTGGGAGCGGCAGCTGGCCGGCCTGGCGCTGGCCCCCGGCCCCAGCGCCGCCCTGGCCGCCGGCCCCCTGCAGGCCGGCGTGGAGGCCATGGCCCCCCTGCTGGAGGGGCCCGGCCGCCTCCAGCCCACGACCCCTCCGGAGCGCCGGCCGGGCCCCTGGCGGGACCAGGCCGCGGCGGCGGGACTGCCGCTGCTGCCGCTGCTGGCCCTGGCCGAGGAGCAGCACCCCCTGCAGGCGAGCCTGCGCAGCCTGGCCCTGCTGCGCGGCACGGCCCCCGGCGGCGCCGGGGCCGGCGCCACGGCCGTGGGCGGCGTATCCCGGAGGATCCCGTGCTGATCACCCGCTCCGAGCTGCGGCTGGCCCTCAGCGCAGGGCTGGCCAATGCCTTCAGTCAGCTGGGGGGGCTGCCCTACGGCTACTACATGCCCCTGGCGGTGCTGGCGGTGTGCACCGGCTTCTACGGCGGATCCCTGGCCCTGGGGCGGCAGCGGCTGCTGGGGTCGGTGCTGGGGGCGGCCGTGCTGGTGGTGGCGTCGGCGGGGCTGGGCCGTCTGCCGCTGCCGCTGGGAATCGCCATCGGCCTCGGGGGCCTGCGGCTGCTGGGCGGGGCCCTGGGGCTGCAGGTGGGCTACAAGGTGGGCGGCATCGTGCTGGTGATGGGCTGGGTGGTGCACGACAGCCAGCTGGGCAGCTGGATTCCGCTGCGCCTGCTCTGGACCGCCCTCGGCATCCTCTGGGCCCTGCTCAGCCTGCGCCTGTTCTGGCCGGCCCGGGCCCTGGATGCGGCCCACCGCGACTTCTCGGCGCTGCTGCTGGGGCTGGCGGCCCAGCTGCAGTCCCTGGCGGAGCCCGGCACCGGCACCGGTGCGGCGCTGCCCACCAGCGCCGGCCTGCGCAGCCAGCTGGTGGCGCTGCGGCGGCAGATGCCGGTGGTGGCCGCGGAGCTGGGCAGCAACCCCCAGCACCACCCCAGCTACCGGCACCTGCAGCGGCTCGAGCTGGCCTGCTCCCGCCTGATCGGCGTGGTTGATGGCCTGGGGCGCAAGGGCCCGGCCGCCGCACGGCCGGGGCGGCCGGGCCCCGCCGCCCTGGAGCGCCTGCAGCGGGGCGAGACCGATCTGCTGGCCTGGCTGGCGCTGCGGCTGCGCCGCTGGGCCGGGGCCCTGGCCGGCGCAGCGACGGATCCCGCCGCCGCCGCCCGGGGAGGCCAGCCGCCGCCGGGTCCACCGGCCAGCTGGCAGGCGCTGGAGGGCTGGCTGATGGCCCCGGACCCCACCACCACCGTCGAGGCCGGTGCCGAGGGCCTCGATCTGCCGCAGCTGCAGCGCGCCGCCACCCGCCTGATGCTCTGCCGCCAGGCCCTCGCCAGCGTCACGGGCCTGGAGCAGGGCTGGCCCGCGCTTCAGCGGGGCCTGGAGGCCAGCCAGCGCTCGACCCGGTAGCTCAGCAGCACCAGCAGCACCACCAGCCAGAACCACAGCTCCGGTGGGTTGGCGTTGCAGAGCACGACCAGCAGCACCAGCTCGCTGGCCAGCCAGGGCAGCTCCTGCCGCAGCAGCGGGTTGCGGATCCTGGGGCGGGGCAGGGCCATGGCGATTACGGCGGGGTGCCGGGCCGGCGCAGGGGCGGCCGGTCCCAGGGGCCGTCGCGGCGCAGGCTGCGGTAGCCGCCGGTGAGGTCGCGCAGGCCCGGCAGCACGTAGCTGATCGGTGGGCGCCACTCCACATAGGCATGGCTGCTGACGGTGAGCCCCTCCCGCACGGGGAAGACCCCACTGCCGCGGGAGAGGGTCCAGCGGTAGCCATCGGTGCTGCGGGGGTCGCGCAGCAGGCGGATGTCGGCGCGCAGCACCGGACCGCCCTTGCTGAGGTCCCGGGCCAGCTGCGGGTTGCCGATGGTCGTGGCGATGTCGTCCGGGCTGGCCGGCAGGGTCAGCACCCGCTCCACCTGGCCCACGATGCCGCCGAAGCGGCCCCGCTGGTGCCACTGCGGCACCACCTCCACCGGCAGCCCCGGGGGCAGGCGCCGGGCGTCGGCGGGGGCGAAGTAGGCCACCGCCATCAGCGGCGGCTGCCGGGTGCCCGGCCCGTCGGGCCTGCCGATGGTGCCCAGCCGCTGGCCGACGCCCACGGTCTGGCCGACGATCACCTGCAGGTCGAGCACCGTGCCGTCCCGCTCGGCCACCACCTGGCCGTCGTAGGCCACCTTGGCCTCGGTGACCCGGATCTGGCGCCGGAGGTCGCCGATCCGGAAGCGCCGCTCCTGGGCCTCGTCCTCAATCTGGAGCTTCACGGTCTGGAAGCCGGCGAGCGCCGCCTTCGCGTCGATCGCCACCTGGTCGAGCGCCACGCTCGTGCCCGTGAGGCCCTGCTCCGTCGCCACCACCGCGCTGGAGAGGGGCGCCACCACCTCGCGCCTGGCCAGCCACTCCAGGTTGCGCAGCTTGTCGGCGTAGGTGGCCTGCAGGCGCTGGTAGCGGCGGCGGTCGTCCCGCAGCTTGGCCAGGGCGGTGTCCAGGCGCAGCCGCTCGCTGGCAAGCCGCTGCCGGTCGCGCCGGTCGAGGTCGCGGTCGATGCGCTCCAGCTGGGCCAGGTTGCCCCGCTGCTGCTGCAGCTGCCGCTCCAGCACCGGCAGGTGCAGCTCCATCAGCACCTGGCCGCGGCGCACCGGCTCACCCACCCGCACGGGGAGGCGCCGCACCTGGCCGCCGGCGCGGGCATCGAGGAGGCCGGCATTGTCGGGATACAGCAGCACCCCCTGGCCGATCACCTCGGTGGGCACCGGCCAGAACAGTCCCCAGAGCAGCAGGGCCCCGCCCATGCCGGCCAGGCAGATCCCCACCTGGCCGTGGTCGCCCAGCCCCCGCCAGTGGCCCCGGCAGCGCTGGGTCCACGCGGATCCGGAGGGAGGTGGGGAAGGCACCATGGCGCCCAGCTTGGGGCAGGCTGGCGCGATTGCAGCAGGGCCGCCCGACACCGGCCGCGCCCGCGCTCCCCACCGCCCCGGGGTCCGGGGCTTGATGGATCGAGCAAACTGGGCGCCGCTGGCGGAACCTGGGCAGATGGGCACGGCTGCACCGCCCCGGCGCTGGCTGGCCGCCCTGGCGGGCGGCCTCGGCGCCCTGACGGTCCTGCCGGTCCACGGCCAGGTGCCCAGCCCGGCGCCGGCGAACGGCCCGGCGGCGCTGGAGCGCAGCTGGCGGCAGCTGGATCAGGACCTGCAAGCCCTCGACGCCCTGATCCCCCCCGATCCGGAGCTGGGCTCAGGGGGGCCTCCCCGGATCCAGCCCCTGCCGGCGGCGCTGCTGCAGCCCAATCGCCCCGCCACGGGGGTGCTGCTGCGGCCGGCGGCCACCCCCGCCCCACCCCTGAGCCTGCCCAGCGCCGCCAGCCTCCGGGCCGGCGGCGTCCAGGGCCTGAGCCTGGAGCAGGCCCTGGCGATCGCCTTTGCCAACAGCGCCGGCCTGCAGGCCCAGCGGCAGCTGGTGGCCGCCGCCCTGGCGGAGCTGCAGGCGCAGCTGGGCAGCTACTGGCCGCGCATCGGCGCCTTCGCCACCGGCAGCAGCGGCCGGCGCAGCCTCTACGCCAACGCGCCCGTGGGCAACGGCCGGCTGGGCCTCGGCGCCCAGTTCTCGGCCACGGGGCTGCTGGGGGCCAACGGTCAGCCGACGGCCGGCGCCTTCTACGTGCCCAGCGGCGGGGCCGTCTCCCTCAGCAGCAGCAGCAGCGGTGCTGCTGCCGGCCTGCAGCTCGATTACGCCCTGCTCGACCTGGCGCGCACCCCCACGGTGCAGGCGGCCCGGGCGCGGCTGCGGCAGGAGCGCCACAGCTACGCCAACCAGCTGCGCCAGCTGCAGCTGCAGGTGAGCGAGGCCTACTACCAGCTGCAGCGGTCGGACCAGACCGTGCGGATCCAGGACGCGGTCGTGCGCAACGACCTGCTGATCCTGCAGGACGCCCTCGACCTGCAGCGGGCCGGCCTGGTGCCGCGCCTCGACGGGCTGCGGCGCCGGGCCATCGAGGCGGAACACCAGGAGGCGCTAATCCAGGCCCTGGCGGACCGGGCCATCGCCCGCCGCCAGCTGGCGGTGCTGCTCAACCTGCCGCCGGCGCTGACCCCCAGCGCCAGCGACCCGATCACGCCGATGCCCCGCTGGCCCCTCAACCTGGAGGAGAGCCTGCTGGCCGCCTACCGCGGCAACCCCGAACTAGAGGCGATCCTGGCCGCCCGGGACGCCCTGGCCCGGCAGCGGGATGCCACGGCGGCGGCGCTGCTGCCGAAGCTCTCGCTGTTCGCCCAGGGCGGGGTCTACGGCAGCACCACCACCACGGACTCCGTGGTCGTCAGCAACGGCGGCTGCTGCGGCACCACGGTGATTCCGGTGCAGAACAGCAGCGGCGCCGACTGGTCGGTGGGGCTCAGCCTGCAGTGGCTGCTGTTTGACGCCGGCAGCAGCGCCGCCCTGGGGCGGGCCCTGGCCCACCGCGAGGCCGCCAGCGGCCAGCAGGTCGCCGCCCAGCGGGATGCCATCCGGCTGCGGCTCGAGCAGGCCTTCTTCAGCCACGAGGCCAGCCTGGCCAGGCTCTCGGCGGCCCGCCGCGGCGTCGCCGCCGCCCTGGAGGCCTTCCGGGACGCGAAGCTGCGCTACCGCAGCGGCCTCTCCAGCGAACTGGACCTCTCCAGCACCCAGGAGCGGCTGATCGCCAGCCTGGTGCAGCGGCTCAACGCCACCGTGGGCGTGAACATCAGCTACGCCCGGCTGCTGCGGGAGCTGCTGCCGATGCCCACGGATCCAGGGGCCCCGGTCACGCCGCAGCTGACCCTGCCGCCGGCGGCAGCACCCCCAGCCGCTGCAGCCGCTGCCGGCCTGGGCCGCCCGGATCCGCCAGGCAGGCCGCCAGCAGGGGCGCCAGCACCGGCACCTGGGCAAAGCCGCCGCTGAAGCCGCTGAACAGCCACAGACCCGGCGCCGCGGCCACGGGGCCGGCCAGGGGTTGCCCCCCCGGGCAGAAGGCCACGCGGGCCTGGCGGTAGCGGGCCGGCGCGGTCTGCCAGGTCAGGGCCAGCGGCTCCAGGCCCTGGCGCAGGCGCTGCTCCATCAGCCGGGGGTCGGGCTCCGGGGCCGCCGCGGCGGCCTGGCCGGCGTCGGCCGGCCGCACCAGGGTGAGCTGGCCCACCAGGGCGCCGCCCCCCCGCGGCACCGCCCCGGGATCCACGATCCAGGCCTCGGCCTGCAGCTGCGGTGCCCGCCGCTCCAGCTCGGGCCGCTGGAACTGCAGGGGCAGCCGCAGCTGGTCGGGCCCGAGCTGTTGCGGGCGGCTCTGCAGCTGCAGCACCCCCGCCCAGCTGCTGCGCAGCTGCCCCGGCAGCTCCGGCCACAGGGCCCGGCAGCCGGCGCCCGCCGCCAGCACCACCTGGCCCGCCCGCAGCGGCGTGTCCGCCGCCAGATCCACGCGCCAGCCGGAGTCCGAGGGCACCAGGGCCTGGACCTGGCCCTGCCGCAGCACCACCCCCGCCGCCCGCAGCGCCGCCGGCAGCCGCTCGCCCAGGATCTCCCCATCCACCTGGGACACCGGCAGGGGCAGGCCCCACCGGGCGGGACGCCAGCCGAGGGGGCCGTGGCGCCGCTCCAGGGCCCGCCACGCCGCCCCGGCCCGGGCGGCCAGCCGCGCCAGGGGTGTGGCCGCCAGTGGCCAGCCGGGCAGCACGCCGTAGCTCAGGGCGGTGGCGCTGGGGCCGGCGCCGGACTCCAGCAGGGTCACCGCCAGCCCGCGCTCCCGCAGGGCCAGCGCCAGCAGGGATCCCGCCAGCCCCCCGCCGACCACCAGCACCTCGGGGGCCCCAGGGGCCATCAGATCTGCAGGGTGAACGACTGGATCACCTGGTGGAACAGGCCCTTCACCCGCGGCCAGCGGGCCTCGTTGGTGCTGGCGGCCAGGGTGTAGAGCCGGCCACGGTCCACCACCACCGTGGCCAGCTCGTGGCGGTCGCGGTCACTGAGGTGCACGGCGTACTCCAGGTCGTAGAAGGTGCGGCCGCCGTCCTGGCGCTCCTGGGCCTCCACCAGCTCGGCCTCGCGGCCACTGCCCGCGGGTGCGATCACCACCCGGCCCAGCTTCTCGCCCACCGCCACGGCGCTGCCGAGCGACTCCAGCTCATTGGTGGCATTGACCTCCGAGATCACCAGGCTGAGGGTCTCGTCGCTGTTGATCAGGTCGTGGAACACGACCTGGGGCCCGTCGCTCACCTGCACGCGGGTCCAGCCGGTGGGGTAGAGGAAGGCGTAGCGCCCATCGGGGCTCTGGAAGGAGTTGAGGCCGGCGGCCGCGGCGCTGCAGCCCACCAGCGCCAGGCTGAGCACCAGTCCCAGGGCCAGGCCGCGGGCCCCGGCCCCGAGGCGCCCGCGCAGGCGCGTCCAGATCGAGCGAAGGGGGGCCAGGGGCACGGATCGGGGAGCGATGGGCCGCCATTCTCCCGTCCCCGGGGTGGGGGCGCGGTGGGGCCGCCGGCTCGCCGGCCGCCCCACCCAGGGCGCCCCTAGATTTCAGGGATCCGCAGCAGTGCCCTGAGCGGCTTCACCCGCCCCCTGGCCCGCCTGATCGACCAGTTTGAGCGGCTGCCGGGCATCGGGCCGCGCACGGCCCAGCGGCTGGCCCTGCACGTGCTGCGCCAGCCCAGCGAGCAGATCCAGGCCTTTGCCGACGCCCTGCTGGCGGCCCGCAGCCAGGTGGGCCAGTGCCGGCGCTGCTTCCACCTCTCGGCCGAGCCGCTCTGTGACATCTGCCGCAACGAGATGCGCCAGACCGGCGTGCTCTGCGTGGTGGCCGATTCCCGCGACCTGCTGGCCCTGGAGCGCACCCGCGAGTTCAAGGGCAGCTACCACGTGCTGGGGGGGCTGATCTCGCCGATGGACGGGGTGGGACCGGAGCTGCTGCACATCCAGCCGCTGGTGGAGCGGGTCGACCGCGATGCCGTCACGGAGGTGATCCTGGCCCTCACCCCCAGCGTGGAGGGCGACACCACCAGCCTCTACCTGGCGCGGCTGCTGCGGCCCTTCACCCAGGTGAGCCGCATCGCCTACGGCCTGCCGGTGGGCAGCGAGCTCGAGTACGCCGACGAGGTCACCCTGGCGCGGGCCCTGGAGGGGCGCCGGCCGATGGCCTGAGTCCACGAGCCCCTCCGCACACCGGCCATGGCCCCCCGACCGACCCGCTACAGCGCCATCCCTCCGGCTCAGCGGCTGCCCGCCTGGATCCGGCCCGCCAGCGGCCCCGCCAGCGCCCTGGAAGCGGTGCAGGCGGTGGTGAAACAGCGGCGGCTGCACACCATCTGCGAGGAGGGCCGCTGCCCCAACCGCGGCGAGTGCTACGCCGCCGGCACCGCCACCTTCCTGCTGGGGGGGCCGATCTGCACCCGCAGCTGCGCCTTCTGCCAGGTGGAGAAGGGCATGGCCCCCGCCCCGTGCGATCCCGCCGAGGCCGAGCGGGTGGCGGAGGCGGTGCAGGCCCTGGGGCTGCGCTACGTGGTGCTCACCGCCGTCGCCCGCGACGACCTGGCGGACCACGGCGCCGGCCTGTTCACCGCCGCCATGGCCGCGATTCGCCAGCGCTGCCCGCCGGTGGCGATCGAGGTGCTTACCCCGGATTTCTGGGGCGGCCACCGCAACGGGGCGGAGGGGGTGGCGGCCCAGCGCCAGCGGCTGGCCGCCGTGCTGGCGGCAGGGCCGGTGTGCTTCAACCACAACCTGGAAACCGTGGAGCGGCTCCAGGGGGAGGTGCGCCGCGGCGCCACCTACCGGCGCTCCCTGGCCCTGCTGGCCGCCGCCCGGGAGCTGGCGCCCGCGATCCCCACCAAGAGCGGCCTGATGCTGGGGCTGGGCGAGAGCGTGGAGGAGGTGATGCAGGCGCTGCGCGACCTGCGCGCGGTGGATTGCCAGCGGCTCACCCTGGGCCAGTACCTGCGACCCTCCCTGGCCCACATTCCCGTGGCCCGCTACTGGCCCCCCGAGGAGTTCGAGGCCCTGGGCGCCATCGCCCGGGGGCTGGGCTTTGCCCAGGTGCGCAGCGGTCCGCTGGTGCGCAGCAGCTACCACGCGGCGGCCTAGGTCCGGTGGAACGGGGGTGGCACTGAACCCGTAGCCACATCGTCTTGCCATGGGTCAGCCCGCCGTCGTCTCCGTGCTGTCCGTCGCCTCCGGGGAGCAGCAGCACTGGTGGCTGCCCCAGGGCCTGGCCAGCCCCGCCAGCCTGCTGGCCCAGGTGCGGGGCTGCCCCGACGGCGCTCCGGCCGAGCTCGCCGCCAGCCTGGCGGAGCACCTGCGGAATCGGGCCGGGGCCCGGCGGGTGGCGATCCCCGCCTGGTCACAGGTGCGGGATCGCTACCTGGTGGGCCTGCACGGACCGCCCGCGCCCCGGGTGGTGATCTGCCGCTGGCACTGTCCGGTGCCGGGGGCCGGCTGGATCCGCAGCGGCCTCCCCCAGACCTGGCCCCAGCGCCCCACCTGAGGCCTGGCGATCCATGGATTGCCCTTACCATCCGCCCACCGCCGGGGCGCCGCATGCAGATCGAGAGCTTCGCCACCTTCAACGTCGCCATCGTGGTGCTGGCGGTGGGCAAGTGGCTGAACCAGCGCTTTGCCCTGCTGCGCAGCTACAACATCCCCGAGCCCGTCAGCAGCGGCCTGCTGGTGTGCCTGCTGCTGGCCCTCGTGCAGGCGGTCACCGGCCTGGAGATCAGCTTCAACCTCGCCACCCGCGACTTCCTGCTGCTCTATTTCTTCGCCGCCATCGGCCTGAACGCCGACATCCAGACGCTCGTCTCCGGCGGCCGGCCCCTGCTGGTGCTGCTGGCGCTCACCCTTGCCTACACGGTCGTGCAGAACCTGGTGGGCACGGGGGTGGCGGCGGCGCTGGGCCTCAATCCGCTGGTGGGGCTGCTGGGGGGATCAGTGTCGATGGTGGGGGGGCACGGCACGGCCATCGCCTGGGCGCCCCGCTTCGTGGAGCGCTACGGCATCGCCAATGCCCTGGAAATCGGCATCGCCTGCGCCACCTTCGGCCTGGTGCTGGCCCCCCTGATGGGCGGCCCGATCGCCCGGCTGCTGATCCAGCGCCACCGGCTGCGGCCCGGCCATGTCGGGGACACCCCCTCCGACACCACCGCCAACACCCCCGAGAAGCAGGAGCCGGTGAGCTACTTCAGCCTGCTGCGCACCCTGTTCTGGCTGAACATGAGCCTGGTGCTCGGCGACGGGATCTTCTACGGCCTGCGGGCCCTGGGCCGCAGCCTGCCCCTGTTCGTCTGCTGCCTGTTCGGCGCGATCGTGCTCACCAACACCGTGCCGCGGCTGGCGCGCATCCGCTGGCCCTCCCGCACCAGGTCCCTGGCGATGGTCTCGGACATCGCCCTGGGCATCTTCCTGACGATGTCGCTGATGAGCCTGCAGCTCTGGACGATCGCCGACCTGGCCGGACCGATCCTCGCCATCCTGGCGGCCCAGGCCCTGGCCGCCTTCGTCTTCACGGTGGTGCTGGTGTTCAGGGCCATGGGCGGCGGCTACGACGGGGCGGTGATCAGTGCCGGCTTCGCCGGCTTCGCCCTCGGGGCCACCCCCACGGCCATGGCCAACATGGCGGCGGTCGCCAACAAATACGGCCCGGCCCCCCAGGCCTTCATCATCGTGCCGCTGGTGTCGGGGTTCTTCGTGGACATCAGCAACTCGCTGATCATCCAGCGCTTCCTGCACGTGCTCACATGAGGGCCATCCCGTCCTGCCATGGCGCGATCTGCAGCCATGGACCGGGCCCCCCAGGCCGCAGGCCTTGATCGCAGGCCCGTCATCGCAGGCCCGTGATCGCTGGCCATGGACGCCACGCCGAGGCCGGTCCGCGGGCCCGCCTGACGAGGTTTCCGGGCCTCAGGGAATCCGCAGCCAGCGCCCGCAGCGCCGCAGCCCCTCGGCGCAGTCGCCCACCATCAACAGCCCCGAACCGCCCCAGAGCAGGCGCGGCCCCAGATCCAGCGGGCCCGCGCCCAGCTGCCGCTGCGGCCGAAAGCCCAGCCGCTGGAAGTAGCGCACCAGCTGCCGGTGCTGCAGCGGTGCGTCGCGGATGGCGAGCAGCCGGGCCCGGCGGCAGGGGGTGGCCTCCAGAGCCCAGGCGAAGCTGGCCGCCCAGATCAGGGCCCCCACCCCGAAGGTCGCCTCGCCCTGCACCCGCAGGGTGTCCAGATGCAGGCCCGCCGCGGTGGGGATGGCCCAGCCCTTCAGCTCCCCCAGCAGCAGGGGCGCCTGGCCGGGCCGGGGCCGGGCCACCACCACCTGCAGTCCCCAGAGGCCCAGGCGGCGGGGGGCCCGCAGCCGCAGCAGCAGGCCCCGCTGGGCGGCCCGGGCTTCGATTCCCTCCAGGCTGAGCGGAGGATCGGCCGCGGCAGGGGTGCTCATGGGTAGGGCTCCACCGCCACCACGGCATCCAGGTTCAAGGGCCCGTGGATGTGGGGGAACAGCTCGTGGCCGCCCGGAGCCCTCTCCAGGGTCAGGGGCGCGAGCAGCCGGGCCGGATCGATCTCCAGCCGGCGCACCGGCGGCGCCTCCGCGAAGAAGCGGGCGTGGGTGGCCGCCAGCTGGTGCTCGAAGCTGGCGTGGATGAAACCCACCGCGTCCAGGCCCAGCCCGCGGGTGGAGCGCCGGTAGCTGCCGGCCCCAAGGGCCTGCTCCCACTCGTCGGCGAGGGCCAGGTGGTGCAGACGGCGACCGGGGGGAAACAGGCGGGCGCCATCCCCCTCCCGCCAGGGGGAGCAAGGCGCCAGGACCACCGCCAGCTCGGCACTGGCCAGGAACCGCCCCAGCCAGGCCTGCAGCGGGCCGAGGGCCTCCAGGCCGTCAAACCAGGTCGGATCGACCAGGCGGAACTGGCGCACGAACGGCAGGACGGCCAGATCGGCCAGGGACGGTCGCCCCCCCAGCAGCCAGCCGCCGGCCTCGAGCAGCTCGCTCCACTGCCGCAGGATCACCAGGGACGCCTGCCGATGCTCCAGCGGATCGCTGTCCGGGTAGCGCGACGCGTACTTGAAGCGGTCGAGGTGGGGCTTGAGCTGCGCGTCGTTGCAGGTGATCAGCGCGGCGATGTGCCGCCGCTGCGCCAGCGCTGCGGCATCCGCGCCCTGGCGGCGCCAGTCGCCGGGATCGTGCTGGTCCAGGGCCCAGGCCATCACCTCCAGGCTCTCCTCCAGCACGGTGCCGTCCGGCAGCACCAGCACCGGCACGGTGCCCTTGGGGGAGGCCGCCAGCAGCTCCCTGGGCCTGTGGCGGAGCTCCACCTCCCGCAGCTCCACCAGCAGCCCGGGGGCCAGCACCGCCAGCCGGGCCCGGATCGCGTAGGGACAGCGCCGGAAGCTGTAGAGGATCGGCAGTCCGGCGGGACGACCCGTCACGGCGCCTCGGGGCCCTGGGCCGTGGCCCCCAGATGCCCGCAGCTGGGGAATTTCTGCCCGCCGCCGCCCGCCCGCTCGATCTGGCGCTGGCGCTCGGCGAAGCGCCGGCGATCGGCGTCGCTGAAGCGCTCCAGGCAGTGGCGACAGCTCACCCCCTCCCGGTAGCTGGGCAGGGCCTGATCGGCCGGCGAGAGGGGCAGGCCGCAGGCGTGGCAGAGGCCGTAGCTGCCCGGCTCCAGCCGGTGGTTCACACTCACGCGTCGGTCGAACACATAGCACTCCCCCCGCCAGCTGCTGCCCCGCTCCGGCACCTCCTCCAGGTACCTGAGGATCCCGCCCCGGAGGTGGTGCACTCCGGCAAAGCCCTGCTGCAGCAGGTGGGCCGTGGCCTTCTCGCAGCGGATGCCGCCCGTGCAGAACAGGGCGATCGCCCGCGGCCGGCGCCGCTGCACCAGGGGCCGCAGCTGCCGCTCCACCCAGGCGGGGAACTCCCGGAAGCTGGCGGTGCCGGGATCGAGGGCGCCCTCGAAGCTGCCGATCGCCACCTCGTAGCTATTGCGGGTGTCGATCAGCAGGGTGTCCGGGTCGCGGATCAGGGCATCCCAGTGCCCGGGGGCCACGTAGGTGCCCACCTGCTCGGCCGGCTTCGCCGTGGGGCAGCCCATGGTGACGATCTCGCGCTTGAGCCGCACCTTGAGCCGCTGGAACACCGGCGGCTCCGCCCAGCTGAGCCTGGCCTCCAGCTGCTCCAGGCCCGGCAGGGTCCGCAGCCGCGCCAGCACCCGTCCCACCCCCGCCGGCGGCCCGCAGATGGTGCCGTTCACTCCCTCCTGCGCCAGCAGGATCGTGCCCCGCACCGCCCCCTGCTCCGCCAGCGCCCGCAGCTCGGCCCGCAGCTCTGGCAGGTCCGCCATGGCCGCAAAGCCGTAGAAGGCCGCCACCTGCACGGACATGGTGGACCTCAGCGGCAGGGGTCGAGCCAGGGGTTGACCCCCGCGGCCGCAAGCAGCTCGCGGTCGGCCTCCACCGCGGGGTTGCCGGTGGTGAGCAGGGTGTCGCCGTAGAAGATCGAATCGGCGCCCGCCAGCAGGCAGAGCACCTGGCCCTCCCGGCCCATGGTGTCGCGGCCTGCGCTGAGCCGCACCCGGGTGTGGGGCATCAGGATCCGGGCCACGGCTACCATCCGCACCAGCTCCAGGGGATCCACCGGTGGCTGGTCCTGCAGGGGCGTGCCCTCCACCGCCACCAGGGCATTGATCGGCACGCTCTCGGGGTGGGGACTGAGGCTGGCCAGCACCTGCAGCAGGGAGGCCCGGTCCGCGCTGCTCTCGCCCATGCCGATGATGCCGCCGCAGCACAGCGACAGGCCGGCGCGCCGCACCCGCTCCAGGGTCTCCAGCCGCTCCTGGTAGGTGCGGGTGCTGATGATCCGCCCGTAGTGCTCGGGGCTGGTGTCGAGGTTGTGGTTGTAGGCGGTGAGGCCGGCCTCCGCCAGCCGCTGCGCCTGGCTGTCCGTGAGCATGCCGGCGGTCACGCAGGCCTCCAGCCCCAGGGCCCGCACGCCGCGCACCATCTCCAGCATCGCCTCGAACGGGGCGCCCTCGCGGATCTCGCGCCAGGCCCAGCCCATGCAGAAGCGATGGGCGCCGGCCTCCCTGGCGGCCCGGGCCCGCTCCAGCACCGGCGCCACCGCCAGCTCGGGCCGGCCGCTCACATCACTGCTGTGGTGCAGCGACTGGGGGCAGTAGGCGCAGTCCTCCTCGCAGCCCCCCGTCTTCACGCTCAGCAGCGAGGCCAGCTGCACCCGGTAGCCGGGGTTGGCGGCGCGGTGCACGCCCTGGGCCCGCCAGAGCAGGTCCACCAGCGGCAGCTCCAGCAGGGTCTGGATCTCGGCGATCGTCCAGTCGTGGCGGATCGGCGGCGCCGCAGGGGTCCCAGGGGCAGCCGGGGCAGCGGTGGCGGGGGTGGGCGAAGCGATCAAGGCGGGGCGACGGGGGGCGAGGGGGGTGACGGCGGCCGGGGGGCGGCTCAGGGGGCGAGGGGGTCAACGCCGCCGAAGCGGCGCTGGCGGCCCTGGTAGTCCAGCAGGGCCCGGGCCAGGGACTGGGCGTCGAAGTCGGGCCAGAGCACATCGGTGACGTGCAGCTCGGCGTAGGCCAGCTGCCAGAGCAGGAAGTTACTGATGCGGTGCTCGCCGCTGGTGCGGATCAGCAGGTCGGGGTCGCGCTCGCCGGCGGTGTGCAGCTCGGCGGCGAAGGCGGCCTCGTCGATCGCGGCTGGATCCAGCTCCCCCCGGGCCACCCGCTCCGCCAGGTGGCGGGCGGCCCGCACCAGCTCGCTGCGGCCGCCGTAGTTGGTGCAGACATTGAAGTGGATGCCGCCGTTGGCGGCGGTGCGGGCCGTGGCATCGGCGATCAGCCCCTGCAGCCCCTGGGGGAGCTGCTGCAGGTCGCCGAGGAAGCGGATGCGCACCTGCTCGCGCTCGAGGGCCTCCAGCTCCCGGGCCAGCACCCGCTCGAACAGGGCCATCAGGAAGCTCACCTCCTCGCCGGGGCGGCTCCAGTTCTCGGTGGAGAAGGCGTAGGCGGTGAGGGCGCCGATGCCCCAGTCGCTGCAGAGGCGCAGGGTGCGCTTGAGGGCCTCCACCCCCTCGCGGTGGCCCATCACCCGCGGCAGGTTGCGGCGCCGCGCCCAGCGGCCGTTGCCGTCCATGATCACGGCCACGTGGGCCGGCAGTCGCGTCGGATCGAGGCCCGTCGGCAGGCCCTGCAGCATGGGTCGGGTCCCCTGGGATGGATCGGAGGTCGCCAGGGAGCGACTCATGGATGGCGATCGGGCAAATCCGCAGCCACGCTACGCCCCGTGGCTGAGGGCGCCAGTGGCGCCGTCGCCGCGGTGCCCTTGGCGGCGGCCTTGGCCGAGGCCTTGCCGCCCCCTTTGGAGGGGGCCTTGACCACCGCCGCGCTGAGCAGCTCCTGCAGGCGGCTGCTGGTGATCGGCCGCTCCAGCCGGCCCTGGCGCGCCAGGGACAGGGTGCCGGTCTCCTCGGAGACGACGATGCAGAGGCAGCGGTCGAAGCGCTCGGTGATCCCCAGGGCGGCCAGGTGGCGGGTGCCGTAGCGGTTCAGCCCCTGGTGGCGGGAGAGGGGCAGGATCACCCCGGCCGACAGGATGCGGTTGTCCTTCACCAGCACGGCGCCGTCGTGGAGCGGCGTGTCCTGGGCGAACAGGTTGAGCACCAGGTCCACCGAGAGCTGGGCGTCGAGGGCGATGCCGGGGTTGAGGAAGTCCTCGGGGCGCAGGTCGCTGCCCAGGTCCAGCACGATCAGGCCGCCGCGCCGCAGCTGGGACAGCCGTCCCGCCGCCTCGCTCAGCACCGCCACCGAACCGGAGGCCAGCTGGTCGGCCCGGCGGCTGCCGAACAGCACGTCCAGCCGGCCGGTGCCCAGCAGCTCCATCAGCCGTCGCAGCTCCCCCTGCCACAGGATCGCCAGGGCCAGGCTGCAGGCCAGCACCAGGGCGTCCACCAGCTTGCTGGTGAGGGGCAGGTCGGCGTACCGCTGCACCACCCAGGCCAGGGCCACCAGGGTGAGGTAGCCCCGCAGCAGCCAGAGGGTGCGGGGTTCGTTCACCCGGGCCAGCAGCACCATGCCGAGGGCCGTGGCGAAGAGCAGATCCAGCAGCAGCCGCAGATCCAACGGCCCGACCCCAAACACCGCCGACCTGCCCCCCGCGCCGGGTCAGGCTACCGGCCGCAACCGCTCGGGCAGGACGTCGTAGCGCAGCAATTCCTCTGGCCGCTCGCGCCGCTGCACCAGCTCGGCCAGGCCATCCGCCACCAGCACCGCCGCCGGCCGGGGGATGCGGTTGTAGTTGGAGGCCATCGAGGCGTTGTAGGCGCCGGTGGCGAACACCGCCAGCACGTCGCCGCTGTGGGCGGGGGGCAGGGCCAGGTCCCTGAGCAGCACATCCCCCGACTCGCAGTGCTTGCCGGCCACGGTCACCGTCTCGCTGGCCTCGGCCCCGGGCCGATCCGCCAGCAGCGCCGTGTACTGCGACTGGTAGGTGATCGGCCGCGGGTTGTCGCTCATGCCGCCGTCCACCGCCAGGTAGGTGCGCAGGCCGGGGATCTCCTTGCGGCTGCCCACGGTGTAGAGGGTCACGCCGGCGGTGGCCACCAGGGAGCGCCCCGGCTCGCAGAGCAGGCGGGGCAGCTCCAGCCCCCGCTCGCGGCAGGCGGCGGCCACGGCCTCGGCCACGGTGCGCACCCACTCCTGGATCGACGGCGGATCGTCGCCGGCCACGTAGCGGATGCCGAGGCCGCCGCCCACGTTCAGGTCGCCCACCGGGTGGCCGAGGGAGCGGGCCAGGGCCAGGGCATCGGCCAGCACCGCCGCCAGGTCACGGTGGGGCTGCAGCTCGAAGATCTGGGAGCCGATGTGGGCGTGCAGCCCGGTGAGGCGGGCCCAGGGGCAGCCGGCCAGGTGGCGCAGCACCGGCTCCAGCTGGTCGGGGTCGAAGCCGAACTTGCTGTCGAGGTGGCCGGTGCGGATGTACTCATGGGTGTGGCACTCGATGCCGGGGGTGAAGCGCAGCATCAGGGGCACGGGGGCGGCCGGCGCCAGGGCCGCCAGGTTCTCCAGGTCGAACCAGTTGTCCACCACGACCGTCACCCCGTGGCGCACCGCCAGCGCCAGCTCCTCCACCGACTTGTTGTTGCCGTGGAACACGATCCGCCCGGCGGGCATGCCCCCCTCGAGCGCCGTCAGCAGCTCCCCGGCGGACACCGCATCGAGGCCCAGCCCCTCGGAGGCCACCAGGGCCGTGATCGCCAGGCTGCTGTTGGCCTTGGAGGCGTAGAGCGCCAGGGCCGGGCCGGGGTAGTGGGCCGCCAGGGCCTCGCGGTAGGCGGCACAGGTGCCCCGCAGGGTGGCCTCATCCAGCACGTAGAGCGGTGTGCCGTAGCGGCGGGCCAGCTCCCCCAGGGCGACGCCGCCCACCTCCAGCCGCCCCTGGCCGTCGAGGCGGGTGCTGAGCGGGGTCAGGTTGCGGTTGGGGCTGGCGGCATCCCGGTCGGTCTCGAAGGGCCGGGGCGCGTCCGCCGCGGCGGCGGCCACCGGGGCGCTGTCGCCGGCCTCGACGCTGGTGGCGGCACCGGAGGGGGCGCTGGCCGTGGTGCTGCTCATCGCGGGGGCACTGACGCGGATCAGGCACACAATCGTAGGCAGCACCCGGCCTGTGATCCGTGTCCAGCGAACCCGGACCGCCCCGCCCGCCCGCGGCCCTGCGGCTGGCGCCCCTGGGGCCGGCGGACCTGGACGCCTGCCTGGCCCTGGACCGGGCGGCCCTGGGGGGGCTGTGGACAGCCCGGCAGTGGCAGACGGAGCTGGCGGCGGCGGAGCGGCCCGGCCTGGGCCTGTGGCGGGGGCCGGCGCTGCTGGGGCTCACCTGCGGCTGGCTGGTGCTGGATGAGCTGCACATCACCGTGGTGGCGGTGCATCCGGCCCAGCGCCGGCGCGGCCTGGCCCGTCGGCTGCTGGAGGCCCTGCTGGCCGAGGCCGCGGGCCGGGGCGCCCGGCACGCCACCCTGGAGGTGGCCGCCGACAACGGGCCGGCCCAGGCCCTCTACGGCGCCCTGGCGTTCCGGACTGCGGGGGTCCGTCGCCGCTACTACCGCAACGGCCAGGACGCCCTGATCCAATGGCGTCAGATCGGTCAGGTGGCAGCGCCGATCCAACCCTGAGGGGGTGTGCGGATTGCCGCCATTTTTGGTTGTGAACAACCGTAAGTTCGCTGGGTTCAATTGTTGGAACCATGGGCCCGGTTCCCTTGCGCCGCAGTGGCTTTGCCTCGGTGCTGGCCGCGCTCACACAGTGCCGTCCAACCCTGATAGGTTGGTGCAACCCGCAAAAGGCACCGCCCCATGTTCGAGCGGTTTACCGAGAAGGCCATCAAGGTGATCATGCTGGCCCAGGAGGAGGCCCGCCGCCTCGGCCACAACTTCGTTGGCACCGAGCAGATCCTGCTGGGCCTGATCGGCGAGGGCACCGGTGTGGCCGCCAAGGTGCTCAAGTCGATGGGCGTGAACCTCAAGGACGCCCGCGTCGAGGTCGAGAAGATCATCGGCCGCGGCTCCGGCTTCGTGGCCGTGGAGATCCCCTTCACCCCCCGTGCCAAGCGCGTGCTGGAGCTCTCCCTGGAGGAGGCCCGCCAGCTCGGCCACAACTACATCGGCACCGAGCACCTGCTGCTGGGCCTGATCCGCGAGGGCGAGGGCGTCGCCGCCCGGGTGCTGGAGAACCTCGGCGTCGATCTGGCCAAGGTGCGCACCCAGGTGATCCGCATGCTCGGTGAGACCGCCGAGGTCAGCTCCGGCGGCGGCAGCAAAGGCTCCACCAAGACCCCCACCCTCGACGAATTCGGCAGCAACCTCACCCAGCAGGCCGCCGACGGCAAGCTGGACCCGGTGGTGGGCCGCCAGCACGAGATCGAGCGCGTCATCCAGATCCTGGGGCGCCGCACCAAGAACAACCCGGTGCTGATCGGCGAGCCCGGCGTCGGCAAGACCGCCATCGCCGAGGGCCTGGCCCAGCGCATCAACTCCGGTGATGTGCCGGACATCTTGGAGGAGAAGCGGGTCCTCACCCTCGACATCGGCCTGCTGGTGGCCGGCACCAAGTACCGCGGTGAGTTCGAGGAGCGCCTCAAGAAAATCATGGAGGAGATCCGCAGCGCCGGCAATGTGATCCTCGTGATCGACGAGGTGCACACCCTGATCGGTGCGGGGGCCGCCGAGGGCGCCATCGATGCCGCCAACATCCTCAAGCCGGCCCTGGCCCGCGGCGAGCTGCAGTGCATCGGCGCCACCACCCTCGATGAGTACCGCAAGCACATCGAGCGCGATGCGGCCCTGGAGCGCCGCTTCCAGCCGGTGATGGTCGGTGAGCCCTCGGTGGTCGACACCATCGAGATCCTGCGGGGCCTCAAGGAGCGCTACGAGGCCCACCACCGCCTCAAGATCTCCGACGAGGCCCTGATCGCCGCCGCCACCCTCGGCGATCGCTACATCTCGGATCGCTTCCTGCCGGACAAGGCGATCGACCTGATCGACGAGGCCGGCAGCCGGGTACGGCTGATGAACTCCAAGCTTCCCCCCGCCGCCAAGGAGGTGGACAAGCAGCTGCGCGAGGTGCAGAAGCAGAAGGACGACGCCGTGCGTGAGCAGGACTTCGGCAAGGCCGGCGAGCTGCGGGACAAGGAGGTGGAACTGCGCGAGCAGATCCGCTCGATCCTGCAGTCCCGCAAGGAGGAGGAACCCGGTGCCGACGGCGGCGGTGCCGAAGCAGCCGGTGCCGTGGCGGTGGCGGAAGCCCCGGCACTGGATCGCCACCCGGTGGTCACCGAGGAGGACATCGCCCACATCGTGGCCTCCTGGACCGGCGTGCCCGTGCAGAAGCTCACCGAGAGCGAGTCGGTCAAGCTGCTGAACATGGAGGAGACCCTCCACCAGCGCCTGATCGGCCAGGACGAGGCGGTCAAGGCCGTGTCGCGGGCCATCCGCCGTGCCCGGGTGGGCCTCAAGAACCCCAACCGACCGATCGCCAGCTTCATCTTCTCCGGCCCCACCGGCGTCGGTAAGACGGAACTGACCAAGTCCCTGGCGGCCTACTTCTTCGGCAGCGAGGAGGCGATGATCCGCCTCGACATGTCGGAGTTCATGGAGCGCCACACGGTCAGCAAGCTGATCGGTTCCCCTCCGGGCTACGTGGGCTTCAACGAGGGCGGTCAGCTCACCGAAGCGGTGCGGCGCCGTCCCTACACTGTGGTGCTGTTCGACGAGATCGAAAAGGCACACCCCGATGTGTTCAACCTGCTGCTGCAGCTGCTGGAGGACGGTCGCCTGACCGATTCCAAGGGGCGCACGGTGGATTTCAAGAACACCCTGATCATCATGACCTCGAACATCGGTTCGAAGGTCATCGAGAAAGGCGGTGGTGGCCTGGGCTTCGAATTCGGTGGTGGCGACGCGGAGGAGACCAACTACAACCGCATCCGCTCGCTGGTGAACGAGGAGCTGAAGCAGTACTTCCGACCCGAGTTCCTCAACCGCCTCGACGAGATCATCGTCTTCCGTCAGCTCAGCCGCGACGAGGTCAAGGAGATCGCCGAGATCATGCTCAAGGAGGTCTTCGGCCGCATGGCGGACAAGGGCATCCACCTCTCCGTCACCGAGGCCTTCAAGGAGCGCCTCGTGGAGGAGGGCTACAACCCGAGCTACGGCGCCCGTCCGCTGCGCCGGGCCGTGATGCGCCTGCTGGAGGATTCCCTGGCGGAGGAGTTCCTCTCCGGTCGCATCGGCGAAGGCGATTCCGCCCTCGTGGATGTGAACGACGACAAGCAGGTGGTGATCCGCAAGCAGACTGTGGTCGCCGTACCCGAACTGGCCGGCGCCAGCGCCTGATCTCCGACTCAGGTGAAGGCAGAGGGGCCCTTGGGCCCCTTTTTTGCATGGCGTGCGGGTCCAGCCACGGGTTTTCGGGCGCTCTGCCTACGATGGGGATCAATGCAAGGGCAACGGTGGCCGTAACCGATGGTCTGAAGTTGTCGGATCTGATCGCCTCGCTCAGCCACGCCCTGGACATCACCGAAGGGCAGCCAGAGGGGCACTGCGTGCGCTGCTGCTGGATCGGCATGCAGATCGGCCGACGCCTGGAGCTGGATGAGGCAACCCTCTGGAGCCTCTACTACACCCTGCTGCTGAAAGACCTCGGCTGCAGCAGCAACGCGGCCCGGATCTGCGAGCTCTACCTCACCGACGACCTCAGCTTCAAGCGCGACTTCAAGACGGTTCCGGACAGCCTGCCCCAGGTGCTGAAGTTCGTGCTCAGCCACACGGGCCTGGGCGCGCCGCTGAAAGACCGCTTCCGCAGCATTCTCACGATCGTGCGGCACGGTGATGCGATCGCCCAGGATCTGATCGCCACCCGCTGTCAGCGCGGCGCTGAAATCGCCCGGCGGCTGCGATTTCCAGCCAGCGTCGCGGAGGGCATCTACAGCCTGGATGAGCACTACGACGGCAGGGGTCGGCCGCAGAAGCTGGTGGGATCGGCCATCCCGCTCGCTTCACGCATCGCCCTGCTGGCCCAGGTGATCGATGTGTTCCACACGGTCGGCGGGCCCGGGGCGGCCCTCGAGGAAGTCCGCCTGCGCTCCGGCCGCTGGTTCGATCCCGCTCTGGTGGCCGTCTTCGAAGCGGTGGCGGCGGCGGAGCCGTTCTGGCTCACCCTCACCTCCCCAGGACTCCAGGCGGCGGTGCTGGAGCTGGAACCCGGTTCCCACACCGTGGCGCTCGACGACGACTATCTCGACGACATCGCCACGGCCTTCGGACAGGTGGTTGACTCCAAGAGCCCCTACACCAGTGGGCACAGCCTGAGGGTGGCCCAGTACGCCGATCGGATCGGCCGGGTGCTCGGCCTGGCTCCCGAGCGCCGGCGCTGGCTGAAGCGCGGCGCCCTGCTCCACGACGTGGGCAAGCTCGGGGTCAGCAACAGCGTGCTCGACAAGCCGGGCAAGCTGGAGGCCGACGAGTGGCAGGCCGTGCAGGCCCATGCCCAGTACACCGAAGCGATCCTTTCCCGGATCTCCGCCTTCGCCGAACTGGCCCGGGTGGCGGCGGCCCACCATGAGCGCCTTGATGGCACGGGCTACCCCCGCGGACTGAGCGGGGAGGCGATCGGCATCGAGACGCGGATCATCACGACGGCTGACATCTTCGATGCGATCACGGCCGAGCGCCCCTATCGCGGCGCCGTTCCCATTCCCGACACCCTGGCGATGATGGCGGAGCATGTGGGCAGCTCCATCGATCCGGACTGCTTTGCGGCCCTCCGGGATGCCGTTGCCCTCACCGAGGCCTAGGAGCATGTCGCGCCTGGGGATCCTCGCCTGTGCTCCCCCCAGCCGCCCCTGAATCCGCCCAGATCCCCTACGCCTACTTGCGTCGGGCTGCCCAGTTCCCGCAGGACCCAAGGACCTGCTGGGAGGACGCCGCCTTCCGGGTGCTCACCGGCAGCCAGCCGCCGGACCACAGCCGGATCAGCGGCTTCCGCCGTCGGTGCTTCGATGCCCTGGCTGGGCTCTGCCAGAAGGCAGGGCTGCTGAGCCTGGGCCGGATGGCACCAAGGTGAACGCCAATGCCAGCAGGCACAAGGCCATGGGCCACGAGCGGAATGATGCGGCTGCGCACGGACACAGGGTTCCGCGGCACCGCCGCGCCGATGGGCTGCGAGGCGCACCATCTGCTCCTGCTCCATGGGGCCAGTGCCGAGGGATCGGCGCCCACAGGATTCGCCGTTTCGGAGGCGGGATAAGCCTCTGACTCTCCCATCTGCTGAACGCCGACGGTGTCCATCCACAGAGGCTGGAGGTTTCTGGGAAGCGTGATCGAACCGACATGGGGTGGGCGTTCCGCTTCCTGGCGCGCCCAACTGGCCGAATGGATGCGGGCACCGGCGAACACCCTGGCTACAAAGGGCTCACCGTGCTGTGAGAAGAGACCTGCCGAGCCCATGAACATTCTGTTCGCAATGCACGGCGAGGCCGGCCATCACCTCGGAACCTTTCGCCTGGCCCGAGATCTCGCTGCGAGGGGACATCGCATCAGCTATCTCGGTCATCCTCAGGTCCAGGCGCTGGTGGAGGCCCAGGGCTTTGCCTTCCTCCCCTTTGCAGGCCATGCGTCTGAGGGGATGGCGCAGGTGCATGGCTCCACAGTCGCCACGCCACCCAGGGGCCGATGGGCAAGGCGTCTGGCGGCTGAGCGCCTGTTCCGCCGTTACACCGCCGCACTTGTGGACGGCACGCTGGATGCCTGCCTGACAAGTGCCGACGCCGATGTTCTGCTATGCGACTCCTTCCTCTGGTCGATCGCCATGCGGGCTCGGTGCCTCGGTCTGCCGACGATCCAGGTGTCGACGTCACTTTTTCTCTACGACAACCTCCACATCCCTCCTGCCGTGGCTGGCATCACGCCTCGGCCTGGCCCGCTTTCGGCGCTGCGGGTGATCCTGGCCTGGAAGTTGATGCACCTCAGGCACGGATTCACGAAACGCTGGGCCTCGCGGTTGTTCGGCAGCTACAGGGCTCCGCTGCGGATGCATCACCTCAGCGACGCTTTCTTCTGGGTGGCGCGACGGTCGGGTTTTCGCTGCCGGCACGGTCGCACCTACGTGATGGACGAGATCGGACCCCACTTGGTGCTGCCTGAACTGGTGCTGTGCAGTGCTTCCTTCCAGTTCCCAGGCCTCCTGCCGCGGGAGCGTTACTACTGCGGGGACTTCATCGATCTTGAGCGGAAGGAGCAATCTCTGTCCTTTGATCCCGCCGGCCGCCCGATCATTTTCTGCTCGCTCGGCACGAGCGCTGCCGCCTACGCAGAGGCGCGCCGTTTCTTCGACGCCGTCAGTGCGGCCAGTCGCATGGCGCCTGAATGGTTTTTCGTGCTCCACATCAGTGATCCGGCGCTGCTGGGGGCGTTTTCCTCAACGGACAATCTCCTGGTGGTTTCCTGGATCCCACAGCTGGCGCTGCTGCGCCGGGCGGCGGTGATGGTGAGTCATGGTGGATTGAACACGATCATGGAATGCGTGCAGTGTCAGGTGCCGATGGTGATCCTGCCCTGTGCTCGCGACCAGCCAGGCAACGCTGCCAGGGCTGCTTTTCACCATCTGGCGCTGACGGCTCCCATCCGCAGCGTCACCCCAGAACGGCTGATGGCATCGGTGGCGACGGCCATGAAGGATCCGGTGTTGCGGGCTGGCTTGAGGCGGATGCGGGAGCGGATCAGTGCAGAGGCGGGCTTGAGCAAGGCGGTGAACCTCATCGAAGCAATTGCCAGTGCGCACCAGAAAGAATTCTGTGAGTCTCAGAGACATCCACCGTTCAAGGCTGGTGTGGGTAGAAAATGATGAGGTCAGAAGGGATGTCTGACGGCCAGGCAGAGCAACTAGTAGAGCAGCTGATAGAACAACTAACATAGCAATCAACTGGTGGTTTTGCAGAATTCCCGGCTGCCAGTTCCCTGGTCGTCCACCGGCTGGGCGGTGGAGGTGAGCTTCGCTTCGCCATCGAGATCAGCACCGTCGAGGGCCGCAGCATCAATGGCAGCGATCGCTCGAAGGAGAGTCTCCAAAGCCGCTATCGGAGTCCAGGATCCAGCCTGAGCCTGGTTGTTTTCTGCAGAGCCTTGGCGCAGATTCCTGGGGACCTCATCATCATCATCTTTGCTGGCTTCTTGGAGCCCTTCCTCCACTCGGAGAGCGCGACGCTGATCCTGAATGTGCCTCGCAGGGTTCATGCGCTGTGGGTGTTCACTCCGGGCCTGGCTCTGCGCCCGGAGGATGCCGATCGTCCCAGGGGTCTGCCCTGCGGCACCTTCCTCCATGGGAGCTTCGCCCTGCACCTGCCCGCCATCCACCAGCTTGCCCTGATTCCGATCCCGCCGGGATGCTCGGGTGTGCTGGCGGCGCTGACGGTGGTGCGGATCAGGAGCTTTGCGGCGATGACGATGACGATCATCCACTCTGCTGTTAAGGATCTCTTCCCAGCTTTCAAGGCTGTGGCTTGGATCATGGGCTTCGTACCATGCTTGAGCAGCTGTTTTCTGAAGTGCTGCCCATCCCTCTGCCCAGCGATGCGCTCTGCAGTTCCGGTGCCCATGCCATCCATCGGTCATCCGACTTCCCTATGTTCACCCTCAGCCGTTTGACGTCCTGAGGACTGCATCGTAGCCATGCTCCTTCCCCAGGACCCACAGGGTCCCGATCCGACCATCACCTCCCGGGCCCAGGCAGTCGGGCTGTCCTATCCACAGATCATCGATACCTATCTGACGGGTTACTCCAGCCGGCCAGCCCTGGCGGAGCGGGCCTACACCATTCAGCTCGATCCACGCAGCGGCGAGAGCCAGCGGCAGGTTCTGCCGCAGTACCGGGCCATGTCCTACAGCACTCTGCGGGAGCGGGTGATGGCGCTCGCCGCTGCCTGGCGCTCGGACCCTGAGTTCGCGATCCATCCGGGGGAGCGGGTGTGTGCGATCGGCTTTGCCAGCATTGATTTCGCTGTTCTTGATCTGGCACTGGCCTACAGCGCCGCCCTGCCGGTTCCCCTCTCCACTCACCTCGAGCCTGAGCAGCTTGAGGGAATTCTGCAGACAACAGAGCCGGCCGTGCTGGCGGTGACCCTTGCGCACCTGCCCGCCGCGGTGGAGGTGGTTGGCCGCCATGCCTGCATCCGCGGCCTCCTGGTTTTCGACGGAGACATGGCCGTCCCCTCCGAACGGCGAAGGTTTGAGGACTCAGTGGCGGAACTCCATTCCAGGGGCTCAGGGCTGCCGGTGTGCACCCTGCAGGACCTGATCGGCCGCTGGCAGGGCCACCAGGTTGACCTCGCCGAGACGGCGGATTCCGGACCGGGGGAGACAGCTTTGCTGATCCACACTTCCGGCAGCACCGGACCACCGAAGGGAGCCTGCATTCCATTCAAGGCGCTGATGCACACCTGGCGGACTGTGTGCGGGCCCTTCCCGAAGGTTGTGGTGGTGCTGGCGCCCTTTCATCACATGATGGGCCGCGACGCTATGGCCTCCGCTCTCAGCGCCGGTGGTACCGCATATTTCACAGCCAGGCCGGATCTGGCCACGGTGTTCGAGGACATCCGCCTGGCGAGGCCCACCTCCCTCACTGTCTTTCCACGCCTCTGTGAAGCGATCCACCAGCAGCTCCAGGCGCCTGCTGCGCCACAGCATCTCCTCGGGGACCGACTCCAGTCGATCGTCGTTGCGTCGGCACCGATAGCCCCGGCGATCAGAACCTCCATCGCGGAGGCCCTGCAGATTCCCGTTCACGAGGGCTACAGCAGCACCGAAACTGCCAGCGGTGGGCTGGCGATGAATGGCCGCCTCAACCGCAACACAGTCACGGAGTATCGATTGCGCAGTGTGCTGGAGTCTGGCTATTCCGTTCGCGATCAGCCCTATCCGCGCGGGGAGCTCTGTGTCCGCACCCGCTACGGCATCTCTGGCTACTTCCGCAACCCGAAAGCGACGGCCCAGCTGTTCGATACCGACGGTTTCTGCTGTACCGGGGACATCGTTGAGGAACGGGGCCCCGACCAGATCGTGTTGATCGATCGCCGCAGCAATGCCATCAAGCTCTCCCAGGGGGAGTTCGTGGCCGTGGGGCAGCTGGAGCAGCGGCTTGCCGGGGCGAGTGCCTGCCTGCGGCAGGTGCACGTGCACGGTGACAGTCGCCGCTCCTACCTGCTGGCCGTGGTGGTCCCGGAGCCCGAGGTGCTCGATCGGCTGAGCCGGAGCCAGGGCGACCCGGTGGAACCGGCCGTCCTTGTGCGCGGGGAGATCCTGAGGGCGGCGGCAGAGCTGGGACTGCGCAGTTTCGAGATTCCCCGCGACGTGATTCTGGCCGACGAGCCCTTCTCCGTGGAGAACGGCCTGCTGTCGCCGCTGGGTAAACCGCTCCGCCCCGCCATCCGTCGCCGTTACCTGGACGCCCTCGAGGCGCTCTACCGCCGCCATGAGGCCAGCCGCGCGTCGGAGCGGCAGTCCCTGCGGCGCGCACCGGCGGAGGGGAGCATCGAGAGCCGGCTGCGGATCCTCGTGAGCGCCAGTCTGGGCGTCCCGTGCCCGGAATCAGAACTGGGCAGGAGCTTCCGGGAACTGGGGGGCGATTCCCTGGGGGCAGTGCAGCTCTCTGCGGAGATCGAGGAGGTCTTCGGGGTGTCGATCGGGGCCGAACGTATCCTGGCCCCCGGCGGCACGATCCACGACTGGGCCCGGCGCATCCGGCTTGCGGTGGCGAATCCGTACCTGCCCCAGCCGGCCTCGGAAGCCGCCGGTGGTCGGCTGATGGCCGCGGATCTCCAGGTCGATCGGTTCATCGACAGGGTGGCCTTGGACGCCGCCAGGACACTGCCGGAGTCCCAGGGGCCCCCGCAAACGGTGCTTCTCACCGGTGCGACCGGATTTCTGGGGGGTCGGCTGCTGCTGGCCTGGCTGGAGCGGCTCGCCAGCAGCGGCGGGCGCCTCCTGGTTCTGGTGCGGCCGTCGGCGGACATCCCCCCCCTCGAGCGGCTGGAGGCCCGCTTCGCCCACCTCGACCCGATGACGGCTGCTCGCTGGCGATCTCTGGCGGATGGCTGCCTGGAGGTGGTGACGGGTGATCTCGAAGAGCCCCGCTTCGGGCTGGATGTCGCCGCCTACTCCCGCCTGGTTGCGGAGGTCGATGCCATTTGCCACTGCGGGGCCCTGGTCAATCACCGGCTGGCGTACCGGCACCTTCACGCTCCCAATGTGCAGGGCACCGTGGAGGTGCTGCGTCTGGCGATGGGCGGCCGCCGCAAGACGATCGATGCCATCTCCTCGATCGGGGTGGCTTCACTCCCCTGTCTTGCGGAGGAGGGCATTGGTCTGGATGGTTCGTATGCCCAGGGCTATCTCGCCAGCAAGTGGGCCTGCGAGCAGTTGCTCCGCTCAGCACAGCGACACACGGGCCTGCCGATCCGGGTGGTGCGCCTGGGCCTGTTGCTGCCGGATCGCCGGATCGCCGGCGAGGTGAACCGGGAGGACCTGCTCTCGCGTCTGATGGTCAGCATCATGATGACGGGCATCGCCCCGCGGAGCTTCATGGCGGCCACCGCCGCCGGGCCGAAGCCCGGATTCCGGATCACTGGGATGCCCGTCGACGTGGTCGCGGCCGCGATTGTTGCCCTTGGGGATCAGGCCCCCGGGGGTGAGGGCCTGTTCAGCCTCGGGGATGGCAGCGAGTGCACCGTTCCGCTGGATGCCCTCCTGGATGCCATGGAAGCGGCCGGGTGGATCCGGGAGCGGATCATGGATTACCACCAGTGGCTTGAGCGCATGGCGGCGGAGCTGCGGTACCTGCCCGCCCATCGCCAGGCGTGTTCGCTGCTCGATCTGCTGGAGGCCTATCGGCCGGTTGCGGCGGCGGAGCTGCTGCGGGTCGGAGCCGGCGGATTCCGCCCCCTCGCCGGCGTCAGCTGGGATGGCATCGGGGGCTCTCTCGCAGCCCCCGCCTACATCCGGAAGTGCCTGGCAGACTTCAGTGCACTTCCCATGCTCAGGGAAGAAGGCGGCGGCGACTGAGGCGAACCCGGCAGTGACGATCAGGCTCGATCGGAGTCGAGGATAGGCTCCATTTCTGCGAGTGGGCGACCCGCCAAGGCCTTGGGATAGGCATTAACCGCCGCATCGATCACCACCTCCAGCAGGAAGGGGGCGCTTGGGTCGGCCCAGAGCTGCCGCAAGGCCTCCGGCAGATCGGCCTCACGGCTCACCAGGGCTGAGGGGATGCCATAGCCGGTGGCGACGGCGGTGAAGGAGGGAGCGTCGTAACCCCAGACTGTGGATTGGTAGCGCGACTCGAAGGCCACGTCCTGGATTTGCCGCACCATGCCGTGGCAGTGGTTGTTGAGAACCATGATCTTCACTGGCAGGCGATTGCGGCGGATCGTCTGCAGTTCCTGGATGTTGATCTGGAACCCTCCGTCACCGGCGATCACCACCACCGGCCGCTCCCCCGAGGCCAGGCAGGCGCCGATGGCGGCGGGTAGAGCGAAGCCCATCGCCCCCATGCCGCCGGAAGTGAGGAACCGTTGGTGAGCCTGCAGGCGCAGCGACTGCGCTGCCCACATCTGATGCTGTCCCACATCAGCGGCGAAGGCGACTGCCTCGCCGGAGGCGGTGGAGAGCAACTGCATCAGCCGGTTGGGGTTGATGCCGGCCACCGGACCGGGTTCGGCGGTGTCGGGCCACTGACAGCGGCGTTGCGTAAGCAGTTGCCTCCAGGCGCGATGGTCCGCGGGAGGTGGGAGGAGGCGCATGCAGAGGTCCAGGAAGGTGCTGACATCCAGCGGGAGGGTGTGGCAGCCCTTGATGCGGTTGTTGAGTTCGTGCGGATCGCAGTCGATGTGGTGGATCGAGCGACCGCTCCGGAACAGCTCGGCGTCGCTGCCGGTCTGGCGACTGTCGAGACGGCTGCCGATCACCAGGAGCGCATCGGCCTCGCACAGCGCGTAATTGGCCCAGCGATTGCCATACAGGCCGATCATGCCCACCCTCAGCTCATCGTCGTGGGGCAGCAGATCCACGCCCAGCAGCGAATGGACCACCGGCACCCCGAGTGCCGCGGTGAAGCGACGGAAGGCCGCCGTCCCACCGGCCACCCGGATGCCTCCGCCGGCGAGAATCAGGGGACGCCGGCTCCTGGCGAGGTCGGACAGGGCGGCATGGCAGAAGGCATCGGCTGCCGCGGGGCCGGCTGCCTTAGGCGCCGCATCTGCGGGCCCCGAGGGGCTGCCAGGGTAGGTGGCAGCATCGGCCGCTATCTCCGCTGTCTGGACTTCCATCGGCAGATCGAGCAGCACCGGTCCCGGCCGGCCCTCGAGGGCCAGGGCGAACGCCTGCTCGAGCAGGCGGGGGAGGTCGGCGGGATCGTCGACCAGGAAGGCAGCCTTGGTGATCGGCCTGGCCATGGCGACGATGTCAGTTTCCTGGAAGCCGAGCTGACGCACGGGTAGGGAACCCTTCCGCTCGTCGCGATTAATCTGGCCGGTGATGAAGATGGCGGGGGAGGAATCGAAGTAGCAACTGCCGATCGCCGTGAGCAGATTGGTGGCTCCGGGTCCGCTGGTGGCCATGGCGATTCCCGGCAGCCCTGTGATCCGCGCGAAGGCCTCAGCGGCGAAACCAGCACCCTGTTCGTGGTGCATGCTCACGATGCGGATGTCTGTGCGCTGCTGGATCGAATCGAGCAGATAGGTGATCGTTCCGCCGATCAGCTCGAACACATGGGTGATGCCTCGCTTCTGGAGATAGCAGGCGCAGTAGTCGGAGCCCTTCATGGTGTGACTGTCCCTGGTTCAGCATCCGGGCTCCGGTCGCGATCCGCCCCCCTCATCACTAGCGAACGCCTCCCGTGGTGTGGATGGTCTCCCCCGTCAGCCAGCGGCTGGCTGATGAGGCCAGGAACAGCGCCACGGGTGCGATATCGGCCGGAGTCGCGACCCGGCCCAGCGCGGCCTTGGCTGTCCATTGCCGCTCCAGTTCGTCCGTGGCAAACCCGGCGGCTTTGGTGCCTTCGGTTCGCACGAGCCCGGGGTTGATGGCATTCACCCGGATGTTGCGAGGGGCCAGATCCTGGGAGAGGGTGCGCGTCAGTGTGTCAATCGCGCCTTTGGTGGCGCTGTAGATCAGGCTCCCCGCGGCGCCCTTGCTGGCAGCCAGACTGCTGATGTTGACGATGGAGCCTCCCTCCTCGGGGAACCGGGATGCGGCGGCCTTGCAGCAAAGGATCACCCCGAGCACGTTGATCCGGAAGAGGTGATCGAATACTTCAAGGGTGATGTCCTGCAGATCTGTGGCAAAGAAGATGCCTGCGTTGTTGACCAGTACATCCAAACGGCCGCCGAAGGCGGAGTCCGCCGCTGTGAACAGCTGCTCCACTGCTTCCGGGCTGCCGACATCCGCCTGTACCGCCACTGCTTGGCCGCCGATGTCCTCAATGGCGCGCACCACTCCCTCGGCGCCCGTCCGGTTGGTTGCAAAATTAACCACGACGGCAGCGCCCGCCCGCGCCAGCTGAACGGCGATGGCGGCTCCGATACCTCGGGAGGCCCCCGTCACCACGGCGACCTTGTGCGCAAGGGAAGTCGGTTCGGAACTGGTCATCGCAGCGCAGCGGCATGGAGGCCGGCCAGCCAGTGGTTCTCGATGTCCTCTAAACTCCTGCCCCGTGTTTCGGGCATGAGGAAATACCAGAACGGGATGCCAAGGGCAGCGAAGCCGGCGTTCACGAAAAAGAGAGCTGCAAGCCCCACCGACTCAGCAAAGATCGGAAATGAGAAGGAGACAATCATGCCGCATAGGAGCTGAAAAGCGATCACGAATCCCATCGCCCGATCGCGTACGGCTTGGGGGTAGAGTTCGGAAATCATCATCCCACAAACAGATGCCAGACTGAGGGAGAAGGAGGAGATGAAGACAATGAAGCAGACCAGTACGACGTAACGGGATACCGCGCTGGCAGCCGTCAGAGTGCCGAAGATCACACCGAAGCCGATCGAGCTTGCAAGGATGCCGAGAATACCCCAGAGGAACAGGGTCCGGCGGCTGATGCGATCAACTAGCCAGAAGGAAACCAGTGTCATCACAAGCCCGAAGAAACCAACGCCGATGGTGGTCAGCAAGCTGGCGGTGGTGGGATCGTTGACGCCGCAAGCCTGAAAGATTGTTGGACTGTAGTAAGTGACGATGATGATGCCAGTGCATTCCTGGAAGAACATCAGCACCATGCCGATCAGCAGGGGTTGACGCACCGGAGGTGAGAACAGGGAGAGGGCGGGGCGGAATCCGGTGGCCGGAGCGGCAGCGGCCTGGATGCTGGCGATCTCCTCCTGTGGGTTGGACACGCAGAGCCGCACGAGCATCCGTCTTGCGGTGCTGAACTGGCCTGCGGCGACCAGCCAGCGCGGTGATTCCGGCAGAAAAAGCGTGCCGATCCCCATCAGCAGGGCTGGGATCGTACCGAGGTAGAGCATGGCCCGCCATCCATCAGGCTCGACCATCAGCAGGGTGTTGGCGCCATAGGCGGCGAGGATGCCGCAACAGACGGCCAGGTGCTGGATTGAGTTCAGACGGCCACGGATGGAGACCGGTGAGATCTCTGCGATGTAGAGGGGAATGATGCTGGCTGTCACCCCCGTGGCGAAGCCGGTGACCAGCCGGCCAAGGACCAGGATCGGCATGGAGTCCGCCAGGCCCGAGACGGCGGCGCCGACGATCAGCACCACGGTGGTGGTGAGCAGCATGGAACGCCGGCCAAAGGCCCCGGCGAGATTGCCACTCACGAATGAGCCGAGAATGGCGCCCACCAGCACCGAGCTCACCACCAGGCCGCTGCCCAGCGGGGTGAGGGAGAAGGCGGCATGGATCTGCAGCAGTGCCCCTGCGATCACGGTGAGGTTGTAGCCGAAGAAGACTCCCCCCACAGTCACCACCAGGGTGGCCAGGGTTGCAGCGATCTCATTGCGGTCGCTGGGGGCTGCCGGGGCATGCCAGGTTTGGCGGATCTGGGACATCCGCAGTCGTCGCGTCTCCGGGTAGAAGACGTAACAGAGCGGTAGTCCGATCGCGGTTGCAATCAGCGACACCCAGTAGACAGTGCGGATTTCGATCGGGGTAGTCACGGCAAGCGCCGCGAAGACCATGACCGCGTTAATCAGCCAGTTGACGGTGATCGGAATGCTCATGGACATGCCCCGCACAGCCAGGGGATACATCTCTGCCACGAACAGCCAGGGGAGCGGACCCAAGCCGATGGCGAAGAAGATGATGTACGCAAAGATCAGCAGTGTCCTGACAGTGTCTGTCGACGGGAACGGCAGCAGTCCGTAGGCGTCGAGCAGCATGGCGGCGAGGCAGATTATCAGTCCAATCAGGCCACCCATCAGCAGCGGGCGGCGTCCGATGCGATCGACGAGGAGCAGGAAGACAATGGTGCTGGCTAGATTTACGATGCCTACACCCAAGGCCAGGTCCCAGCCAGGGGCGACTCCGGGAAAGAGTGCTCCTTCCCCCGCCTTCTGGAGGATGAAATTGATACCGCTCAATTGCTGGATGGTGAACAGCAGGATGCCGATCGCCAGCAGTCTGCGGTTGGCCGGCTGCAGCAGTCCCACCAGTGCGTTCGGATCACCGTCGGCCAGGCTTTCCTGAATGCTGGTGATCTCCTGCTCGACATCAGTGCGGAAGATCCGTTGGAGAACATGCCGAGCGGCCTCCTCGTCCCCCTGCTTGATCAGCCAGGCAGGCGATTCGGGCAGGATGACGGCGCCGATGCTGACGATCACTGCCAGGATGCCGGAGGTGGTGTACAGCGGTGAGAGATCCTGCTGCAGCCCCCAGCGTTGCTCGAATGTAAAGGCAAGAACGATGCCGAGGGTGATGCTCATCTGGTTGAGAGAAACCAGGGCCCCCCTGTTGCCCGGCCGTGAGATCTCGGCGATGTACAACGGGATCGCCAGGGAAGTGACGCCGACGACGATACCGAGGAAGAAGCGGGCCAACATCAGCTCTTCGAAGCGTGCCGCGATAGCGCAGGCGAATCCGAAGAAGGCGTAGCAGGCTGCACTGGTGGTGATGACATCTCTTCGGCTGAGCGCATCGCCGAAGCGCCCCATGAAGATGCCCCCCAAGATGGCGCCGAGGAAGAAGGCACCGCTCAGCAGAACCTGGGACGTGAGCGACAGTGACCAGTCACTGGCGGCGGTGGACGCCACGAGCCCGAGGGTCGTGGCGTTGAAGCCAAAGAGGAGGCCGCCCAGGGAGGCCACCCAGGCGATCAACCAGACACTGCGGGGAATGGGCATGGCGTCCTGGTATCCCCCTCAGGTGAGGGTGGAGGCGCCTGCCTCGGAGGGCCGGCCGATCCGACTCGTCTGCAGGTTGTGGCGAGCCGTTTCCAGCAGGGTCAGGCGGCTGTGGAAAAGGGCTTCTGGATCGACGCTCCTGCCTTGCCCCGAGAGGCAATTGAGGCTGGGCTGACCCAGATCGCGGTGTTCCCGCAAAATCTTCAGATTTCCGTATTCCTCCTTCTGATGACAAGTTTCTGCGTAGGTGCAGGGAGCGTACACGGCCTCACGGAGTTCCGGCACGAACCCTGGATCCAGTACCGAACCGAGATGACCGGTTCGGGTGTCAGCGTAGCTGGTACAGGGGTAGACATCGCCCCAGTTGTCCACAACCAAGTAGTCGTGGCCGGCGGAGCAGAGCCGGCCCGTGCCGCCATAGAGGCCAACGAGAAGTGCTGCGAGGAAGCGTATGTCCCGTCCGAGGGGACCGCTGTCGGCGATGGTGCGCAACACCTCGAGACCTGTCTCGCCGGTTTGGAGAAGATCTTCGATGGGATCCCCTTTCAGGAAATGGCGGGCACGCTTGTCGACATCAACGCTACTGCTTATCTGCTCGACGGCCGGAACATCGAAGCCCGGGAAACGCAGGTCAGCGGAGGTGGGGATATCGCGCGCCTTGCACCGTGCCAGACCTTCACGGATCACTGCCACGTTGTCGGGGGCGAGCAGGGTGTTTACCACCACCTCATAGCCGAGATCGCAGGCGTGACTCACGTTGTCGAGAAACTCATCGAGGGATATCTCGGTGTGGTGGAAGGTGCAGAACAGCTTCAGCTTGGCTGGATCCAGACGGGATGCGAGCGCGGAGAGACGCTTGTGGAATAGTGACGTGTTGGTTTGGACTTCCACGAAGGCTACATTTGCCTGGCTCGTTAACCAGATGAGATCCTCCTGCACATCAGCATTGAGGAAGGGCTCGCCGTGCACGTCGTAGCGGATGCCGACTCTGTAGGGAAGCCCAGCAGCCCATTCGATTGCGTGTCGTGCCATATCACGCCCCACCTCGGTGCCCCAGGTGTTGCGCCGCTGGCCGGTGCTGTAGTCGATGCCGCTCACCTGGCTCTGGCCGGCGGCGGCCACGCAGTAGGCACAGCTGAAGTTGCACTTCAGCATCCGAACGGAGATACGAATCTTGAGAAAGGTGTCGCCGTCCTGGGGAAAGAGAGGAGACATGCGCGGGGAGAACTGGTTGAGAGAGTGATCAGGAGAATGGAGAAAGAAGAAAAAGAGTTAGAAGAGTGTTGGTCGATTAGTCGGCGAGCTTCACAACGATCTTGCAGTCAGCACTGGAAATGCAGGCCTGGCTCTCCAGCACTGTTCGCAGACGGTCCAGGCCCTCGAGGGTGGAGCTGATGATGGCGTCAAGGGGCAGCAGGCCGGAGAGGCAGAGGTCGATGAGCCGCTCGAAGACACCGCCGAGATGACCCCGGACTCCCATGATGCTGATCGCGTTTGTGATCATGTGATCGATGGCTTCGATCGTGAGTGGCCGGCCGCTTCGACCGAGCAGGGCGACACGGCCGCCGGGGGCGATCCCACGGAAGATGCGATCGATGTTGTCGAGGAAGCCGGAAGCCTCGATCACGATGTCCCAGCCGCCGCTGGGAATCTCCAGGGTTTCAGGGGAGTCGCTCCTCTGATCCGACCATGGAGCAGCGAACTCCCGGCGGTATGGTGAGGGCTCGACGATCGAAACCGACGAGGCGCCGAACACACAGCGGGCCAGCATCGCGCAGAGCAGACCGATCGGGCCGGCCCCGATCACAAGGACCTTGTCCCCGGGGCTCATTCTGGTCTTCATGCCTGTGAGCAGGGCCACGCCGGCCGGCTCCAGACAGGTGGCCATCTGCAGGCCCCGTTCACTCCCGGCCAGTCGGCTGATGGCGACGACTGAGCGGGCGGGCACATCGGCGATGGAGGCGAATAGTCCGTCCTTCTCCAGTCCCAGCAGGCGCGCCTTGCAGCACTGGTTGAACTGCCCGGATCGACAGGAACGGCAGGTGCCGCAGCTGAGCACTGATTCCGGAGCCACCACATCCCCGACGCGGAGAGAGGAAACCTCGGATCCCACATCGATCACGCGCCCGATCCCCTCATGGCCCAGGACACGTCCCTGTCCTGGAATGAGGGCAGGAGCAGAGCAGCGCACGAATCCTTGTGGATCCGGTTGGGTCATGTGGATGTCGGTACCGCAGATTCCCACCCTGAGCACCTGCAGCCTCACCGATCCGGCAGACAGCGGCTGGAGGTGACGCGGTTCGATGGCCAGCACTGGTTCTCTGTAGCGCAGATTCGCCTGTCTCGACATCGCGTCAGTACCTGCATCCGTGGCCCGAAGCACGAGGGCGCGATCAGCGAAGTTGGGGATTAAAGTCATCGCGGCAGTCATGCGTCTTGGAGATGGTTATGCAGTCTGGTTACGCTTCCAATGGATGACAATGATACCGCGGTATTTCGCGTTTAAGAAAAATTCTGTGGATGACGGCAGGTCAGGTTTGCTGGACTTTGGCGAAAGATATCGTGAACAAAGAGCGAGTACGCTGAGCTGTAAAGGGAGTGGGTCAGCAGTGATCAAAGCCCATGTATCTTGCTCTGATCGGTGAAAATGAGCACAACACTTGAAACCTAGGCAGAGCCGAAACGGGCGTCAACCCATCGCCGCCTGGATCCAGGTTGAGCTGATCCGCTTCCGGCGCCAGCACCGCCCCCTTGTTGATCAGCGCCCCCCGGTGCGGCGCGCCCGGATGGTGGCCGCCCTGATACCGATCCGGATCGTCTCTGGTGAGCGCTGGTAGACCGCGCTGCCCGTGGGGGCCTGCCGGGCGGTCAGCTGGCAGCAGTGCCGCTGGTGCTGGCTCAGCAACCGGCCCATCGATGGGGAGGTGTCCTCCGGATCCCTGATTCGGTGGGTGTTGCAGGAGCGGCAGAAGCCAGGCCAGACCTTGCATCTGGCGCTGGACATCGCGGTGCCCTGGAACCGCTGGTGCGCCGTGATGCGGCTGCGCACGGACACCTGGTTCCGCGGCACCGCCGCGCCGATGGGCCGATGGGCGCAGCATCTGCGCCTGTCCCATGGGCACTGCCGCTCTGGTGCTGCCGGGCCGCAGGCGCGGTGTGGATGGCACAGTCCCTGCGCCTGAGGCGGTGGCCCCGCTCTCCGCAGGGCCTAGGAGTGCGTCCTTCTAGGCCCACACGCAACGCCTGGGCGAACAAGCAAGACGCCACCGGCGATGACGCACGGTGGAGAAATAAATTGAAGAATGGAGCCAAGCGGATTCGAACCGCTGACCCCCTGCATGCCATGCAGGTGCTCTACCAGCTGAGCTATGGCCCCATTAGGATCGACCCGCAACTGGAATGCTGGAGATTCCGGTTGGCCCGTGGGCCCCGCTGCCGATGGCAAAAGCTTACACCGCAGCGGGTCCCGCCCCCTCACACCTGGCGCCAGACCGCCACGAGCCGGCCCTGGATCGTCACCTGATCCGCGTCCACCAGGATCGGCGCGTAGGCCGGGTTGGCGGCCTCCAGACGCACCTGCCGGCCGTCGCGGTGGAAGTGTTTGAGGGTGGTGCCGCTGCCAGGCACCAGGGCGCTCACGATGGTGCCCTCCTTGAGGCGGCTGGGCTCGCCCACGGGTTCCAGCAGCACCACGTCGCCATCGGCGATGTGGGCGTCCACCATGGAGTCGCCGTTGACGCTGAGGGCGAACAGGCCGCGGGTCTCCAGCACCGGCGCCAGGTCGAGACGCTCGCTCACGTCGTTGAAGGCCTCCACCAGGCCGCCGGCCGCCACGGTCCCGAGCACTGGAATGCCGCGGCTCAGGGCCCCCAGCAGCTGCAGGGTGCGCGCCTGCCCCTCCTGCCAGGTGATCCAGCCCTTCTGCTGCAGGTGGCGCAGCCGGCTCTGGATCGGCGCGGGCGAGCGCAGCCCCATGGCCTCCATCATCTGGCGGATCGAGGGGCTGTGGCGGTGGTCGCCGATGTAGCCCTCCAGCCAGTCGTAGAGCTCCCGCTGGGCCGGGGTGAGGGGCTGCGGCGGGTCGGGGGTGGCGGCGATGGGGCCCGCGGACCTGACGATCACAGGCAATACGGATGAACTATCTGCCTATTCATGGCAGAGAGCGGAGCAATTGTCCAGTCCTGGCCTGGGGTTGGGGCCATTGGCGGCCCGTTCGGCAGCCCGCCGCGGCCGGCCCCTGGGTCCCGTCAGCCCCCCAGCAGCGCGGCCAGCAGGGCCTGCTGGGCGTGCAGGCGGTTCTCGGCCTGGTCGAACACGCGGCTGGCGCTGCCCTCGATCGCCCCGGCGCTGATCTCCTCGCCGCGGTGGGCCGGCAGGCAGTGCAGCACGATGGCGCGGCCATCGGCCTCGGCGATCAGGGCCTCATCCAGGCACCAGCCGCCGAAGGCCCGCTCCCGCTCGGCCTGCTCCTGCTCCTGCCCCATCGACGCCCACACGTCGGTGTACAGGCCATGGGCGCCGCGCACGGCCGCCACCGGTTCGTGCAGCACCTCGATGGCGCAGCGGCCCCCGGCCAGCTGGCGGGCCTGCTCCAGCACCGTGGGGCTGGGGGCGAAGCCCTCGGGGCAGCCGATGCGCACGTTCACCCCCAGCAGGGCACCGGTGAGCATCAGCGAGTGGGCCACGTTGTTGCCATCGCCCACGTAGGCCAGGGTCAGGTCCTGCAGGCGCTCCAGCTCGAGGCGCCCGTCGGGGCCGGTGGCGAACTGTTCCGCCAGGGTCAGGTAGTCCGCCAGGGCCTGGCAGGGGTGCTCCAGGTCGGTGAGGGCGTTGACCACCGGAATCGTGGCCCAGTGGGCATACTCCGCCAGCTCGGCCTGCGCGAAGGTGCGGATCGCCAGGACATCCACGTAGCGGCTCAGCACCCGGGCCGTGTCGGCCACGGGTTCGCCCCGGCCCACCTGGCTCACCTGGGGGTTCAGGTCGATGGTCTGCCCCCCCAGGCGCGCCATGGCCACCGTGAAGCTCACCCGGGTGCGGGTCGAGGCCTTGCGGAAGATCAGGCCCAGGCTGCGGCCGCCCAGGTCGATCCGCTGGCGGCCGGCCTTGAGGTCCGCCGCCAGCAGCAGCAGCGCCTCGGTTTCCGGGCGGCTGAGGTCGGCATTGGAGAGCAGGTCGCGGCCCTTGAGGTCGGCGAGCACGGGATGGCTGGCGAGGGGGGAGGTGGCGGCGCTCGGAACAGCCATGGACCCGTCTCAAAGAACCCTTATCCGGGATCGGGGGGCCGTCCGTCAAGGGGGAGGTCGCCACGGCAGGCCCGCGGCAGGCGCCCATGCCAGAGGCACCGCTGGGGCCCCCGAGGGCCCCGGGGATCCGGCCCCAGGCCGGCGGGCGGTGGCCTCAGCCGCCGACGGCGGCGGCCTCCGGCAGCACGCTGCTGGCGAGCAGGGTCTTGAGGTCGTCGCCCTCGATCACCTCCTTCTCGAGGATCTGCTGGGAGATCGTCTCGAGCAGCTCCCGGTTGTGGTGCAGGATCGCCACGGCCCGGTCATGGGCCCGGTCCACCAGGCCGCGCACCTCCCGGTCGATCGCCTGGGCGGTGGCATCGCTCACCACCCGCCGGGGGTTGTTGCCGCCGCCGAGGAAGCGGCTGCCGCCCTGCTTGTCGTAGGCCAGGGGGCCGAGGGTTTCGCTCATGCCGTAGGTGCCCACCATCTGCTCGGCGATGTCGGTGGCGCGCTGCAGGTCGTTGGCGGCGCCGGTGGTCACCTCGCCGAACACCACCTCCTCGGCGCTGCGGCCCCCGAGCAGGGTGGCGATCTGGCCCTCCAGATCCTCCTTGGAGTTGAGGAAGCGCTCCTCGGTGGGCAGCTGCAGGGTGTAGCCCAGGGCGCTCATGCCCCGGGGCACGATCGAGATCTTGGCCACCTTGGCGCCGCCGGGCATCAGGTGCCCCACGATCGCGTGGCCCACCTCGTGGTAAGCCACCACCTTCTTCTCGTCGGGCTGCAGCACGCGGCTCTTCTTCTCCAGGCCCGCCACCACGCGCTCGATCGCCTCGTTGAGGTCGCCCTGCTCCACGGCGGTGCGGTAGGCGCGGGCCGCCAGCAGTGCCGCCTCATTCACCAGGTTGGCCAGGTCGGCGCCGGCAAAGCCGCTGGTGGCCTGGGCGATCCGATCCAGGTCGACGCCGCTGGAGAGCTTCACCTTCTTGGCGTAGATGTCCAGAATCTTCTTGCGGCCCGAGAGGTCCGGACGGTCCACCAGCACCTGGCGGTCGAAGCGGCCGGGGCGCAGCAGGGCGGCGTCCAGGGTCTCGGGCTGGTTGGTGGCGGCCAGCACGATCACCGGCTTGTCCTGGGCGGCGAAGCCATCCATTTCGGTGAGCAGCTGGTTCAGGGTCTGCTCCCGTTCATCGTTGCCGCCCACCACGCCCATCGAGCCCGAGCGGCTCTTGCCGATGGCATCGAGTTCGTCGATGAAGATGATGCAGGGCGCCTTCTTCTTCGCCTCTTCGAACAGATCGCGCACCCGGGCGGCGCCGGCGCCCACGAACAGCTCCACGAACTCGGAACCGCTGATGATGAAGAAGGGCACGCCCGCCTCGCCGGCCACGGCCTTGGAGAGCAGGGTCTTGCCGGTGCCCGGGGGGCCCACCAGCAGCACGCCCTTGGGGATGCGGGCGCCGATGGCGGCGTAGCGCTCGGGGGTCTTGAGGAAGTCGACGATCTCGGTGAGTTCGTCCTTGGCCTCATCCACGCCGGCCACATCGCCGAAGGTGACGCGCGACTCCTCATCGGGCACGTAGACCTTGGCCTTGCTCTTGGTGAAGCTGAGGGCCCCCTGCGCGCCGCCCATGCCGCCGCGGCGTGCGAAGAACTGCAGCACCAGGATGAAGATCAGCGGCGGCACCACCCAGCTCAGCAGGGTCGTGAAGAAGCTGGGCTTCTGGGGTGGGGCAGCGGCAAATTCCACGCCGTTCTGCTCCAGCCGCTGGGGCAGTTCCATGTCGAAGATCGGCGTGGTCGCGAGCACCGAGGGGGAGCCCTCCTCGGCGTTCTTGAGCTCGTAGCGGATCTGTTCCTGGGTGATGTAGGCCCGCCTCACATTGCCGTCGTCCACCTGGCTGATGAACAGGGAATAGGGCACCCGGGGCACCTGCTGCATGCCCTGGTTGGGCAGGAAGCTGCTGAACAGCAGCAGCACACCGAAGCCGATCAGCACCAGATTGATGATGCCGAAGCGCCGATTCGGGGGAGTGTCGTCCTGGCGGATGGCCATGGGCTCGCGAGTTGGCGATGCGATCGACCCAAACTAGGTGCCCTCCCTCACCCTGCGCCTCCGCCGCCAGGGGTGAGAACCGAACGCCGATGGCTCCCACGGCGCGTCCAGCCCTCCGGCCCGGGCCGCTTCCCTCCCGTCCCCCCCCCCCCTGCGATGTGCGGCCGCTTCTCGCTCACCACCGCCCTGGACCGGTTGCTGCCGCGCCTGGGGGACTCCGTGCCCGAGGGGCTGCGGGAGCGCTACGCGCCGCGGCCGCGCGAGGGGCCCGGAGAGCCGGTGCTGGTGCTGCGCCAGGAGCACGGGCGGATCGGCACGGCGCTGATGCTCTGGGGCCTGCTGCCCGAGTGGAGCCGCGATCCCCTGGCCGGGCCGCGTCCCTTCAACGCCCGCAGCGAGACCGTGGCCGAGAAGGCCAGCTTCCGTGGCCCCTGGCGCCACCGCCGCTGCCTGCTGCCCGCCGATGGCTTCATCGAGAAGGGCCGGCTGATCCGCCGCCGCGACCGGGCTCCCTTCTGGCTGGCGGGTCTCTGGGACCGCTGGATCGGACCGGAGGGCAGCGAGGTGGAGAGCTGCTGCGTGCTCACCACCGCCGCCAACGCCCTGATCCGCCCCCTGCATGGCCGGATGCCGGTGATTCTTCCTGACGGTCTGGAGCAGGCCTGGCTGGCGCCGGCCGATGGGGCCCAGCTGCGGGCCCTGCAGCCGCTGCTGGCGGGCTGGGATCCGGCCGGCTGGGAGCTGCTGGAGCCCGCGCCGCGGCGCGACCGTCCCCGGAGCGCACGGTCGGCCGCTGCAGAGGGCATCGCCACCGGGGCCTCTGCAGCCGGGGCCGACCAACTGGATCTGTTGTGCTGAGGGGCCCACAATCGACCCAGATCGGCTGGAGCCTGCTCCCCTGTCCCCTGCTCCCCGGGCGCCCGGCTCGCCGCCGCCGGCCCAGACTGCGCTGCGGCGGCGCCACCGCAGCTACACCCAGCTCCTCAGCCTCTGCCTGGTGCTGATCGTCGCCTATGCCCTGCCCCAGGGCTGGAACCGGGTGGGGGCCATGCCCTGCTTCACCCTGCTGCCGCTGGTGCTGCTGCGGGGCCTGGGCCAGGCCAGCCCCGGCCTGCCCTTCTCCCCCTGGTCGCGCCGCAGCTTCCGGCTGCTGGGCCTGCTCAGTCTGGCGGCGTTCCTGTTCTGGCACTTCACCCCCGTGGGGCTCACGGGCAGTGGCCTGCCGGTGCTCGTGCTCTGGACCCTGTTCGTGGGGTGGAGCTGCGTCCGGCTGGTGAAGGGACTGGCCCGGGAGCCGGTGGTGAACGGCTCGGTGCTGCAGGGCGCCATGGCCGGCTACCTGTTGCTGGGGCTCACCGCCGGCCTGTTGTTCGGGGCCCTGGAAACCGTCCATCCGGGCAGCTTCACCAGCGTGCAGCAGGAGGGCGGCCAGCTGCTGCTGCCGCGAGCGTCGCTCCTCAGCCCCGAGATGCCCGTCCGCCAGCTGGACCCGGTCCGCTTCCACTACTTCGCCCTGGTGACCCTCACCACCACGGGCTACGGCGACATCCTGCCGGTGACGCCCCAGGCCCAGATGGCCTGCGCGGCCCTGGCCCTGGTGGGCACCGGCTATGTGGCGGTGGTGATGGCGCTGCTGATCAGCCGGCTCACGGCGACCACCTCCGCGGGCGGCGATGGGGGTGCTGGTCCCCCCGATGACGATGGACCTAGAGGCTGAGCTGCCAGAGCAGGTCGCGCTCCAGGCGCTGCAGGCTCACCTCCCTCAGGGGCGCCGCGGCGTTCACATCCAGCAGGTCCAGGGTCCCCAGGGGGGTGCGGGCGGCCTCGCCCCCCAGCAGCGTCGGGGCCACCACGGCGGCCACCTGCTGGATGCAGCCCTCCCGCAGCGCCGCCGCCGCCAGCTCCGGACCGCACTCCCACAGCACCTGGTTGCAGCCCCGCTGGGCCAGGGCCTCCATCAGGGCGGTGGGCCCGCAGGGCTCCAGCACCAGCCGCTCCACGCCCCGGTCATCCAGGCGGAAGCGGGGCCGGCCCGGGGCGCCGTAGCCGTGGGCCACCAGGGTGGGGGCCGCCGTCTGGTCCCAGAGGCGGGCGCCATCGGGCAGATCCAGGCGGCGGCTCAGCACCACCCGCAGGGGCTCCGGCTGGCGCAGCCCGCGGCTGGTGAGCAGGGGGTCGTCGGCACGCACGGTGCCGCCGCCGACGATCACCGCATCACAGCGGGCCCGCAGCCGGTGCACCCAGGCCCGGGCGGCCGGTCCGCTGATCCACTGGCTGGAGCCGTTGGGCAGGGCCGTGCGGCCATCGAGGCTCATCGCCCACTTGAGGATCCCCAGGGGCCGGCCGCTCTCCACCCGGTGCAGGAAGGGGCGGTTCAGGGCCCGGGCCTCGGCCTCGCCCACCCGCTCCAGCACCTGGATGCCGGCGGCCCGCAGCTGCGCCAGCCCCCGGCCGGCCACCCGCGGGTCGGGGTCGGCCATGGCCACCACCACCCGGGCCACGCCGGCGGCGATCAGGGCCTGGCTGCAGGGGGGCGTGCGGCCGTGGTGGCAGCAGGGCTCCAGGGTCACCACGGCGGTGCCTCCGCGGGCCCGGTCGCCGGCCTGGCCCAGGGCCCCCACCTCGGCGTGGGGCTCCCCGGCGCGGGCGTGGTAGCCCTCGCCCACCAGCTGGCCGGAGCCGTCGAGCACCACGCAGCCCACCAGGGGGTTGGGGCTGGTGCGGCCGGCGCCGAGGGCCGCCAGCTGCAGGGCCCGCCGCATCCAGGGCAGCCAGGTCGCCGGGGCTGCGCCCGTCGCCGGGGACGTCGCCATGGTCATCGGCTCGCCTCCTGCCAGCTGGGCAGGCTGCGCCACTCACCCACCACGTAGGGCGGCACGGGCAGTTCCACGAACACGCCGGGCAGCTCCAGCCGCAGGGGCCTGTTCTGCTGCAGATCCGCCAGCAGCGGCGCCAGGTCGAACTCGGCGGCGGCATCACGGCCGTCGAGGGCCAGCCTGGGATTGGCGGTGGTGATGTCCTCCAGCCGCCAGCGCCGGCGGCCGGAGCGCACCAGCAGCGGCGTGGGGTGGTTGAGGCGCACCTTGCCCGGGTAGCCCACGATCCGCAGGGTCACGGGGCCGCCGGGCTGGCCCTGGCGGTAGGCCACCACCTGCCAGCTCTGGTAGTCGAGGTCCCGCAGGCTCTCGAGGCTGCGCACCACCGGCGCGCCATCCCCATCGGCATGGGCGTGGACCTGGGCCGGGGCCGCCGCCGGCGCGGCCAGCCAGGCCCCCAGGGCGATCACCAGGGCCAGCAGGCGCCGCAGCAGCCCGGGCCACGGCCTGGGGAGGGACAGGGTCATGGGCACGGGGAGATGGCTAGGAGTGGGGGGGATGAGGGGCCGCGGCCGTCAGCAGCTGGACGGGGCTGGGCATCGCGGCGCCGTGGGCCGCGACGGTGCGGCCAATCTGCAGCAGCAGGTGCTGGCGCAGATCCCAGGCGCCCTCCACGTCGGCGCCGAGGCAGAAGCAGAGCAGCCGCAGCTCCAGGCCGGCGTCGCCATAGCCGGTGACGTGCACCACGTGGGGCTTGGCCCGGTCGATGGCGGGCTCCCGCTCCAGCTGCTTGCGCAGGTCACCGATCACCGCCTCCGCCCGCTCGCGGTCCTCATGGCGCAGGCCGAAGTCGATCCAGAGCCGGCGGTTGTCGATCCGGCCGGTGTTGATCACCGGCTTGAGGATGAAGATCGCGTTGGGCACGAACAGCGGCTGGCGCTCCTGATCCCGCAGCTGGCTGTAGAACCAGCCGATCGCCTCCACCGTGCCCGTGAGGTTTTCCGATGGGATCTGGATCAGATCCCCCACCACGAAGGGGCGGTTGATGTAGATGCTGATGCCGCTCAGCACGTTCTCCACGATCGTCTTGGCCCCGAAGCCCACCGCCGCGGCGCCGAAGCCACCGGCCGCCGCCAGCACCGGCGCCGGCGTGCCGAGCAGCTGCAGCACCTGCAGCGCGATCAGCACCAGCACCAGGGTGGTGAGCAGCTTGTCGGCCACATCCAGCAGGAACAGGCGATCCCGCTCCGGCAGGGAGGGAAACAGCTGGCTGGAGTAGCCGTCGGCCTTGCCCAGCAGCTCACCCTTGCAGCGCAGCAGCGTCCACACCAGCCCGATGCTGAGCACCAGGTTGCGCAGGCCGGCGCTGCCGCCCGGCACCGGCAGCGCGCTGCCCCCCAGCTGGCGGGCGAGCCACCACACCAGCCCCGCCAGCGCGATCGTGAGGCACAGGCTGAGGCGACTGCGCAGCACCAGGGCGCGGGCGAGGGAGCCCCGCCGCAGCCGCTGGCCCAGCAGCTGCAGCGCCAGCCCCGATCCCAGCGACAGCGCCGCCGCCAGCAGCGGGATCTGCAGGTTGAACGGCACCGCCGGCATCGGGGGCGTCAGGCCTCCCGCCCGGCGCCGGGGATCGGCTGCCAGCCCGTGTGGGTGGCCCACAGACCCCAGATCGCCATGGCCCGCAGGTAGTGGCAGGCGCGGAACGTGTTCACCGCCGTGATCGCCTCGGGGGTGCGGAACTGCAGCCCGCCCGCATACACCTGCTCCACCACGGCGCCGCTGATGGCGAAGGCGGTGGCGGCATCGCCCATCAGCCGGTAGTAGGAGGCCAGGCCGAAGTTGATGCCGGTCCACACCTCCAGGGGATGGGTGCCGTTGGGATCCAGCGGTGTGCCGTCGCGGCGCAGGCCGTTGGCCACCCCGAGCCGGCCGCCCTCAAAGCCCAGGAAACAGGCCTCCTTCACGGCCTGCAGGCTGCTGAGGGCGCGGGCGTCCGCCACCACGGGGGGCAGCCCCAGCAGGCGGGCGTAGAAGTCGCCGCAGAGCTGGTCAGCCATCACCACCGGCGTGCCGCTGCCGGCGTCGATGGCGTAGTACTCGCCGTTCCAGAGCAGCGCGTCGAAGTTGGCGCGGCTCTGCTCCAGCCAGCCGCTGAACTGCCGCTGCTCGCCCGAGGTGTCCAGCCCCAGGGCCAGCTGCAGCCGCTGGGCCATCGCCAGGGCCGCCTCCAGGGCGGCGATCCAGAGGGCACCGCAGTAGGCGCTCACCCCCTGCAGCGGCCAGTCGTCGAAGGTCTGGTCGGGGGCGCCGCCGTTGTCGGGCAGGCCGTCGTCGTTGCTGTCGAAGGTCTTGAGGTAGCGCAGCGCCTCCACGGCCGCCGGCCAGCAGTCCGCCAGGAAACGCAGGTCCTCGCCGCCGGGGCTCAGCTTGAAGGTGCGCCACACCTGCAGCACATAGTCGCTGGCCAGGTCCTTCCAGAGGTTGCAGTCCTGGTAGGCGGTGTAGTTGCTGGCGTCCCAGGGGCGCTCGTTGGGGGCGCCCAGGTCGTGGGGGGTGGCGCCGGCCAGCTTGCGGGCCGCCTCCACCCGGCCCTTGCCCTGGGTGAAATACCAGCCGATCGGCCGCGGCGTGGGGTCGGCGGCGGGGATGGTGCGGGCAAAGCTGCGCAGCACGGCCTTGTCCAGCTCCGGCCAGAGCTGCAGCAGGGCCAGGGAGCCGTAGAGCCGCACATCGAGGCTCTCGTACCAGGCGTAGTCGAGGCACTCCAGCACCCCGAAGCGGCCCACGGGGTCCTGGGGGCTGGCGGCGCTCCAGAGGCTGCCGCCGGAGGCCAGGTCGTAGAGCTCGTTGAACAGCGCCATCCGCAGCGGCTCCGGCAGGTCGCTGCGCTCCAGCACCGGCTGCTGCCAGGCGTCGATCTGGGTCCGCCAGTCGCGCCAGTCCCGCAGGGCCTCGGCGGCGATGGCGGCGGCGTTATCCCCGCTGGAGCCGTAGAAGTCGGTGTAGCGGCGCAGGTCGCGCACGCCGCTGGCGAAGGCGGTCACGGGCAGGTCCCAGGCGATCACCACCGGAATCTCGACGCTGGCCCCGGGCTCCAGCCGCAGCCGCACCGCCAGGGCGGCGCTGGCCGGATCCGCCGCGCCGCTGCGGCGGTCGTTGTCGCTGTCGGGGATCGAGCCGTCCCGGGCGAAGGGCTCCCACAGCTCGGCCCCCGTGCCGGCGGGATTCCAGCGGCTGCAGCGCTGGATCCGGGGTTCGCCCACCCCGCCTGGACCGCTCACCCCAGCCCCGGCCAGCTCGGCCGCCGCGGGCACCGCCAGGCACCACTGGCCCTGGCCCTCGGCGATCGGGCTGGAGCGCTCCCCCTCCAGCAGCACGCCCCGCAGGCCCGGCTGGTCGATGCAGCGGTTGCGCTGGCCGGCGCTGCGGCCGATGGCGGGCAGGTAGGTGTGCTCGGGGCTGCCGTCGTCGCGGAAATGGACGGCGGCCGAGGCGTCGGTGTTGGTGAACCAGCCGGTGGTGTTGCGCCAGCTCAGCAGCAGCGACAGCTCCAGGGGCCGGTCGGTGGGGTTGGCGAGGCTCCAGCGCACCACCGCCACCGGGTAGCTGCTGCGCCGGTAGTCGCCGGGCAGGATCGGGCTGAAGGCCTCGCAGGCCACCTCGGCCTCGAACACGCCCGCATAGCTGGTCCAGCTCAGGGGGTAGCGGGCGGCGTAGGTGCCGGTGCTCCGCTCGGCGGTGCTGGCCGGATACCAGCTCCAGGCCGGCAGGGGCTCGCCGGCGTCGGGCCGGGAGGCATCCCGCTCCGGCTTCACCGCCAGGGCATGGGCGCGGCGGTGCTCGCCGTCGCCCTCGAACAGGGCGAACTGGCAGTCGGGCAGGGTGCCGAACCAGTGCTCGCCGCCGTCGAGGTGCCAGAGGTTGAAACTGCCGTCGGGGCCGCGGCCGATGCAGCCCGCGCCGAAGCCCCCCAGGGGGGCGCCGTGGTTGGGGCCGTCGTCGAGGTTGCTGGCGTAGCGCACCGTGTAGGGCTGCTCCCAGCCCAGGCCGAAGGGCCGGCTCCAGCTGGCCGCGGGGGTCTGCCAGCCCGAGGGGCGGCCGGAGCCCGGGCCCCGCAGCAGCGATCTCAGGGTGGAGAGGCCGAAGCGCGCCATCAGGCCACAACAGGTGCGCCCAGCTTGTCAGAGCTGGCCGGTGGGCCGATCCGGGGCGGCTCAGCCCGGCTCCGCTTCCCCGGCGGGGGCCTGGAAGCCACTGCCCAGCTCCTGGTCCACCAGGGCGTCGAGGGTCACGGCGGAGCGCACCAGGGCCTGGTAGCGCTGCACCACGCGGCGGTTGCGCTCGATCCAGCCGCCGGCATCGCCGCTGGCCAGACCGCCGCCGTCGCCGGCCAGCAGCTCCAGCTCCTGCTGCCGGGCCAGCAGGGTCAGCACCAGGTCGTGGATGCGCTGGCGGCGGTCGCGCATGGCCTCAGGGCAGCGGGCGGCTGAGCATCATGGCGCCAGTGGCGGGGAACGGTCTGGGCAGCGAGGCGGCGGTGGGCGAGGCCTGGGTGCTGGAGGTGATCGGCACCGATGCGGCGGGCGTGGCGGGCCTGGCCCCCCGGAGTCTGGCGCTGCTGCGCGGGGCCCGGCTGGTGCTGGCCCCGGCGCGGCTGCTGGCGGAGCTGGAGGCCTGGTGGGGCGGCGAGCGGGCCGCGGGCCGGCTGCCGGCGCCGGCCGAGGGCCCGGCCCTGCTGGCCAGCGACCGACCGGAGCTGATCCAGGCACCCCTGGAGCAGGCCCGGGCGGCCGGCCTGCCGGCGGTGCTGCTGGCCAGCGGCGATCCGCTCTGGTTCGGCATCGGCCGGCTGCTGCTGCAGCACTTCGGCGCCGCAGCGCTGCGCTTCCATCCGGCCCCCACCAGCCTGCAGCTGGCCTTCGCCCGCCTCGGCCGGCCCTGGCAGGACGCCAGCTGGATCAGCCTGCACGGCCGCGACCCCGAGCCCCTGGCGGCCGCCCTGCAGCGGCGGCCGCCGGCCCTGGCGGTGCTCACCGACCCCAGCCGCGGCGGGGCGGAGCAGGTGCGGCGCATCCTGGCGGCCTCGGGCCTGGAGGCGGCCTACGGCCTCTGGCTGTGCGAGCGGCTGGGTCACCCCCAGGAGCGGGTGCAGCGGCTGGCGCCCGCCGCCCCCCTGCCCGCCGATTGCGATCCACTGCACCTGGTGCTGCTGATCGCCGAACCGCCCCCGCCGCCCGCCGAGCCCGCCGCCCTGCCCCTGTTCGGCCTCGACGACGGCCTGTTCCTCCAGCACGGCGACCGCCCCGGCCTGATGACCAAGCGGGAGGTGCGCGTGCAGCTGCTGGCGGATCTGGAGCTGCCGGAGCGCGGCGTGCTCTGGGACCTCGGCGCCGGCGTGGGCTCCGTGGGGCTGGAGGCCCTGCGGCTGCGGCCGGGCCTGCGGGGCTGGTTCCTGGAGCAGCGGGGTGGCTCGGCGGGGTTGATCGCCGCCAATGCCGAGCGGCTGGGGGTGCGGCCGGCTGGGGTGGTGGAGGGCCGGGCCCCCGCGGCCCTGGCCGAGCTGCCGGATCCCGACCGGGTGCTGATCGGCGGCGGCGGCCGGGACCGCGCGGCGGTGCTGGCGGCGGTGCTGGAGCGGCTGCGGCCCGATGGGGTGGTGGTGGTGCCGCTGGCCACCGTGGAGGCCCTGGCGGAGCTGCGGCCGCTGCTGGAGCGGCAGGGCTGTTCGGTGGCGGTGGCGCAACACCAGGCGTGGCGCGGGGCCCCCCTGGCCGATGGCACCCGCCTGGCGCCGCTCAATCCGGTGCTGGTGCTCAAGGGGCGCCGGGGCTGAGCCCAGGGGGGCGGCCTCAGCGGGCTGGGGTCTCGCCGGTGCCAGGCCGGGGCTCCGCCGGCAGCACCTGGTGGAAGCCACCGGCGGCCACCACCTGCAGCGGGGTGTCGAACAGGGCGCTGAGCGGCCCGTCCTGGAGCAGCTCCGTGGCGGCCCCGTCGCCCACCACCTCCCCCTGCCGCAGCAGGATGCAGCGGCTGATCTCCGGGATGATCGCCTCGATCTGGTGGGTCACCAGCAGCAGGGTGGTCCCGCGCCGGGCCAGGTCGCGCAGGCTGGCCAGCAGCTGGTGCCGGGCCTTGAGGTCGAGGCCGTTGGTGGGCTCATCGAGCACCAGCACCTCTGGCCCATGCACCAGCGCCCGGGCCAGCAGCACCCGCCGCCGCTGGCCGTCGGAGAGTTCCCGGAAGGGCCGCCCGGCCAGATCCTCCAGCCCCAGCTCACCCATCAGCTGCTGCACCCGCTGCCGCTGCGGGCCGCTCGGCTGCTGGCTGCGGCCGATGCCCACCGAGCCGAAGAAGCCCGACAGCACCACGTCCCGGGCCGGCACGCCGCCGCTGTAGCTGGCCTGCAGGTCCTGGGACACCAGGCCGATGCGGCCGCGCAGATCCCACAGGTTCACCGTGTCGCTCCCGAAGATCCGCAGCCGGGATCCCGGCTTCACTACCGGATAGATCCCGCGGCTGAGCAGTTGGAGCAGGGCGCTCTTGCCGGCGCCGTTGGGGCCGAGGATCACGGTGTGCTCGCCTGGGTGCAGGCACAGGCTCAGGTTGTGGAACACCCGGCGCGGGCCGAGGTAGGCCTCCACGGCCTGCAGCTCGAGATAGGGGGTGCCGGTCATCGGGGCAGGGCGGTGGGGGCAGCGGCAGGTGACGGACCGCATCAGCGGCCTGGGGCCGCCTTGATCCCCCTGGTCTCCATCACGGCCCTGCTGCCCACCCGGATCCCCAGCCGGGCCGCCTCCCCGGCCGCCAGCTCCACCACGCCGTCGCTCGGCTCCGCCGGCCCGTAGCTGCGGCAGGGCAGCCGCGGGCAGGGGGCGGCGGCGGCCTCGATGGCGATGACGCGGCCGCCACGGAGGAAGATCATGTCCAGCGGCGCCGGGGTGCGGTGCATCCAGAACTTCACCGGTTCGGCCGGCTGGAAGCGGAACCACATGCCCGCCAGGGGCGCCAGCGGCGGCCGCCCCATCAGGCCCCAGGCGTACTGGCGCGGCGTGGCCGGCACCTCCAGCTGGATGCAGGGCCCAGCGGCTGGCGCTGCTCCGGCGGTGGCGGCCGGTGCCTCCAGGCACCACTCGGCCGTGACGGGCAGAAACTGGGGTGGGGCCGCCGGGGCGGCGGGCACGGGCATGGCCATCAGCGCAGGGCGGTGGGGGGGTGCAGCGGCGGCGGGCCGTCGCTGAGGCAGTAGCCCTGGCCGCGCACCGTGTGGATCAGCCGCCGTTCGCCCCCCTCCTCCAGTTTCTGGCGCAGGTAGCGCACGTACACCTCGATCACGTTGCTGGCGGCCCCCTGCTGGTCGTGCCAGACGTCGCGCAGGATCTGCTCGCGGCTGAGCACCGCGCCGCAGTGCTGCAGCAGATAGTGCAGCAGGGCGTACTCCCGGGCCGTGAGGGCCAGGCTGCGGCCGCCGCGGCGCACCTCATGGCGGCTGGGCACCAGGCTCAGGTCCGCCAGGGTCAGGCGGTTGGGCGGCGGCGCGGCCCTGGCGGCCACCTTGGCGTGCAGCCGCAGCCGCTGCAGCAGGTCGCTGGCGCCCACCCCGGAGAGCCAGAAGTCATGGGCGCCGGCGCAGAGGCAGCGGGCCCGGGCCGCCACGCTGTCGGTGCCGATGTCGAGCAGCAGCACCGCGGCGGGCAGGGCCTGGCGCAGGGCCGGAATGGCGGCGGCGGCACTGGCCGCCAGCACCACCAGGCCCGGATCGCCACCGGCGCTCCAGCCGGCGGGGTCGTCCGCAGTGCCGCAGCGCACCGCGCAGCCGGAGGCCTCCAGGCGCGGGCCCTGGGCGAGGGCCTCCGCCCCCAGCAGCAGCACCAGCGGACCGCCCGCGGCACCGGTCATGCGGCGCCTCCGTGGCCCGGCTTGGCCACATGGGGCAGCCCCCAGCCCAGCTTGTTGCGCAATACCTGGAAGAACTCGTGGTCGGCCAGCCGCACGAAGCGCACCGGATGGTCGCTGCGGCGGATCAGCACCCGGTCCTCAGGCCAGATGTAGCAACCTGCGCTGCCGTCCACCACCATCATCAGCCGCTCCGGCGTGGCGGGAAACACGGTCACCGGCTCCCGGTCGCTGAACACCAGCGCCCGCGACGCCAGCGAGTGGGGGGCGATCGGCGTCAGCTGCAGCACCGGACAGTCCGGGGTGATCACCGGCCCGCCGGCGCTGAGGGCGTAGGCCGTGGAGCCGGTGGGGGTGGAGAGGATCACGCCGTCGGCGGCGATGTCCACCGGGGCATGGCGGCCGATGGCGATCTCGAAGTGGCACATCGAGGTGAGCGGCTCCCGGTGCAGGGCCATCTCGTTGAGGCAGAGCACCTCCCAGCGCCGCTGCTCCCCCCGCAGCACGCTCACCACCAGCATGCTGCGCTCCTCCACCGTCCACTGGCCGGCGATCACCTGCTCCAGGGCCGCGTCGAGCTTGGGCAGGTAGGTCTCGGCCAGGAAGCCCAGGTGGCCGGTGTTGATCGTCAGGATCGGCACCTCGATCGGCGCCGTCTGGCGGGCGGCCGAGAGCACCGTGCCGTCGCCGCCGAGCACCACGGCCAGCGCCATGTCGCGGCGGAAACTGGCCGGCACGCAGGCGGTGTGCCCCAGGGTGCGCAGGTGCTGGTCGGGGTTGGCGAAGCCGACCATGCCGCCGGCGCTGCTCACCCGCCGCACCTCGTAGCCGGCTGCCGCGAAGCGGGCCTCGATGGCGTCGGCGGTGCTGAGGGCCAGGTCCTTGCCGTCATTGACGATCAGTCCAACGCAGGGCACCGATCGCGGGCGGGGGGCTGCTGGAGTTTATGAGGGGCCCCGGACGCCCTGGCGGCCGGCCGGCGGGCTGCCCTCAGAACTGCTCGAGGAAGCGCAGGTCGCTGGTGAACAGGCGGCGGATGTCGTCGATGCCGTGGCGCACCATGCAGAAGCGCTCCACCCCGAGGCCGGCCGCGAAGCCGCTGTAGCGCTGGGGATCGATGCCCAGGCCCTCCAGCACCGCCGGGTCCACCATGCCGCAGCCCATCACCTCCAGCCAGCGGCCGCGCCACTGCACGTCCACCTCGGCGCTGGGCTCGGTGAAGGGGAAGTAGCTGGCGCGGAAGCGCACCGGCAGGTCGCCGAAGAACTGCTGCAGGAAGGCCGTCACCGTGCCGCGCAGGTGGCTGAAGTCGAGGCCCTCATCAATGGCCAGCACCTCCACTTGGTGGAACACCGGCGAGTGGGTGGCATCCACCGCATCGCGCCGGTACACCCGGCCTGGGGCCACGATCCGCACCGGCGGCGGGTTGCTCTCCAGGTGGCGGATCTGCACCGGCGAGGTGTGGGTGCGCAGCAGCTCGTGCTCCGACAGGTAGAAGGTGTCCTGCATGTCCCGCGCCGGGTGGTGGGGCGGGATGTTCAGGGCCGTGAAGTTGTAGTGGTCGGTCTCGATCTCGGGGCCCTCCTCCACCCGGTAGCCCAGGCCCGCGAAGATGTCCACGATCTCCTCGACGGTGCTGATCAGCGGGTGGCGGTGACCGGCCGGGATGGTGCTGGCCGGCATCGTCACATCCAGGCTCTCGGCGGCGATGCGCTCGGCCATCGCGGCGGCCTTCAGGGCCGTCAGCCGCTCCGCCAGCAGCCCCTGCACCTGCTCCTTGAGCAGGTTGGCCCGCTGGCCCACCAGCGGTCGTTCCTCGCCGGGCAGCCTGCCCATGGCGCCGAGCACCCCGGAGAGCCTGCCCTTCTTGCCCAGCAGCCCCACCCGCAGCTCCTCCAGCTCGGCGGCGCTGGCGGCGGCGGCGATCGCGGTGGCGGCCTGGGCCTCCAGCTGCTCGAGCTGGTCAGTGAGCTGCTGCAGGCTGACGGTGGCGCTCACGGCGGGAACACGGCGACCCCCGACTGTAGGCAGCGGCCCCGGGCGCCCTGGACCTGGCGATGGCATGGCCGACACCCGCCTGCCGCTGGGGTGCCCCCTAGCTTGCGGCCTGTCCCCACCGCCCGGCGCCCATGGCCCCCCTGCGCATCCTGATCAGCAACGACGACGGGGTGTTCGCGGCCGGCATCCAGGCCCTGGCGGCCGAGGCCGCCCGCCGCGGCCACGCCGTCACCGTGGTCTGCCCCGACCAGGAGCGCTCCGCCACCGGCCATGGCCTCACCCTGCAGACCCCCCTGCGGGCCGAGCCGGCCGACGCCCTGTTCGCCGAGGGGGTCACGGCCTGGGCCTGCAGCGGCACCCCCAGCGACTGCGTCAAGCTCGCCCTGTTCTCGCTGCTGGAGGCGCCGCCCGACCTGGTGCTCTCCGGCATCAACCACGGCCCGAACCTGGGCAGCGACGTGTTCTATTCCGGCACGGTGTCGGCGGCGATGGAGGGCACCCTGGAGGGGCTGCCGGCCCTGGCGGTGAGCAGCGCCTGTTTCCAGTGGCGCGACTTCGCCCCGGCCGCCGGAATCGCCCTCGACCTGGCCGAGCGCAGCCTGGCCGCCGGCTGGCCCGAGGGGCTGCTGCTCAACCTCAACGTGCCGGCCCTGCCGGCCGGCGAGATCGGTGCGCCGCGCTGGTGCCGCCCCGGCCTGCGCCGCTACGTCGACCAGTTCGACCGCCGCAGTGATCCCCGCGGCCGCACTTACTACTGGCTGGCCGGTGAGGTGGTGACCGACCTGGAATCCGCCGGTGCCGGCCCCGAGGCCTGGCCCACGGACGTGGCCCAGGTGCACGCCGGCGGCGCCGCCCTGACGCCGCTGCAGCCGGAGCTGTTCTGGCGCGGCGGGCTCGAGCAGCTGCCGGCCCTGGGCTGACGCCGCCCGGCTGTTGGCCGCGTCAGCGGGGCCGCCCGGCTGTTGGCCGCGTCAGCGGGGCCGGTGGATGCGCTGCAGCAGCCACAGGCTGATCAGCAGCCCGATCAGGTGGGCGAACAGCACCTGAGTGTTGCCCAGCACCGAGAACATCTCGATCGAGGTGATCGGCAGCCCCACCACCCGGCCCGCCGTGCCGGCCGGCATCTGGATCTGGGCCCCGAAGAAGCCCGGCACCTGCTGGGAGGCCTGCACGAACAGGCTGCCGGCCAGGGCCTGGTAGCCCACCGCCGCCAGCACCAGGCCCGCCAGGTCGGCCAGCAGGCCCCGCTTGATCAGCCGGCCCGTCTCCCCCTTGCTGGGGCGCACCGGGCTGGCGAGGGCCCGGCCGCAGCGCACGGTCAGCCAGCTCTGCCACAGGCACCAGAGCAGCACCAGAAACGACAGGGTGGTGAGCGAGATCCCGGGCCCCAGCCCCAGGGCCCGGGAGGAATTGGCCGCCAGCCGCCCGCCGATGTTGTTGAACACCAGCACCCCCACCACCACCACCGCCAGCACCACCTGGCTCCAGAAGCGGATCCAGCCCATGCGGCGCAGGGCGGCGGAGATCAGCTGCAGGTCGAGGCGGTCGGCCATCGGGGAGGAGGGGGCCTTGGGGCGCGGGGGGCGAGCCCCAAACTTGCCATGGGAGGATCGCCGCGGCGAGGGCGACGGCTGGGACGCACGGTGATAACGATGGCAACCACGGGCCCGGTCCAGGCGGCGGCCCCCCTGCGGCCGGGGCAGCCTTGATTCCGCTGCGTGCCCCCGAGGAGGCCCAGCGGCCCACCGCCGTGGCCCTCGGCAGCTTCGACGGCCTGCACGCGGGCCACCGCCGCGTCATCGCGGCCGTCACCGGAGCCGCGGCCGAGGTCCCCGTCGAGGTCGCCGGCGGCGCCGACGCCGCCTTGCCCCCCGCGCCGACGCCGGCGCTGGTGCCCACGGTGGTGAGCTTCTGGCCCCACCCCCGCGAGGTGCTGTTCGGCGACACCCGCCTGCGCCTCGACATGCCCGCCGAGAAGCTGGAGCTGCTGGAGCCCCTTGGCATCCGCCAGCTGGTGCTGGTGCCGTTCACGCCGCAGCTGGCGGCCCTGAGCCCGGAGGCCTTCGTGGCCCGGGTGCTGGTGGAGCAGCTGCAGGCCCGCCGGGTGGCGGTGGGGGAAAACTTCCGCTTCGGGGCTGGCCGCAGCGGCGACACGGCCCTGCTGCAGCAGCTCGGGGCACGCCACGGCCTCGCGGTGCAGGTGGTGCCCACCCTGCGCGACGGCGAGGGGCGCCTCAGCAGCAGCCGCATCCGCCGCGCCCTGGCGGCCGGTGATCTGGCGGCGGCCGAGGCCCTCCTGCAGCGCCCCTACCGCTTCGGCGGCCGGGTGGTGCGGGGCCGGGGCCTGGGCCGCGAACTGGGCTGGCCCACGGCCAACCTCCAGGTGGACGGCCGCAAGCTGCTGCCCCTGGAGGGGGTCTACGCCGCCTGGGCCCGGGTCAACGGCGGCGAGCCGCTGGCGGCGGTGATGAACCTGGGACCCCAGCCCACCGTCGATCCCACCGCTCCTTCCGCCCTGGAGGTGCACCTGCTGGGGCGGCAGCTGGAGCTGGAGGGCAGCGAGCTGAGCGTGCAGCCGGTGGCGCTGCTGCGCCGCCAGCGGAAGTTCGAGAGCCTGGAGGCCCTCTGCGCCCAGATCGCCGCCGATGCCCGGCGCGCCGGCGACCTCCTGGCGGCCGCCCCGGCCGCCGGCGGGCCGGGCCCCGGCGGGGCTCAGCTGGCGGGGTAGGCGTTGGTCAGGCCCCAGCCGATGAAGGCGGCGATTCCCCCCAGCAGCAGAATTCCGGAGATCAGCACCAGCATCGGGCTGTCGGATCCGCCCTGGTCCATCGCTGCAAGCCCCACGTCGGCGGCGCCAGCCTAGGCAGTCCGCCCGCCTCCGGCCCGAACCCGACGGCGGCGTCCGCTCCCCCTCCGCTCCCCCCTCCCGTCCCCAGCTGCCCGTGTCGCTCCCCGCTCCGTCTGCCCCCAGCGCCGCCCCCGGCTTCGAGGTCCCGGCGCCGGAGCGGCGCGCCGTGGAGCGGCTGCTCGATGCCAACCTCGACCGGGCCCGCGAGGGCCTGCGGGTGATCGAGGACTGGTGCCGCTTCGGCCTCGGCCGGCTCGACCTGGTGGTGCGCACCAAGGACCTGCGCCAGCGGCTGGGGCGCCGCCACCGCCAGGCCTACAAGCTGGCCCGCCACACCGCCAGCGACGTGGGCGCCGGCCTGGCCCATCCCGCCCAGGCGGAGCGCGCCGCCGCCGCCGCCGTGGTGGCCGCCAACTGCGGCCGGGTGCAGGAGGCCCTGCGGGTGCTGGAGGAGTTCGGCCGCGGGCCCGACCCCGGGCTGGCCGCCGAGGCCGCCGCGATCCGCTACGCCCTCTACGACCTGGAGGTGGACCTGCTGCGGGCGGCCGCCGGCCCCGGCTGGCGCCGCGAGCTGCTGCAGCGCTGCCGGCTGTACCTGGTCTCCAGCCCCGGGCCGGGCCTGGAGGCCACGGTGGCGGCGGCCCTGGAGGGCGGCGTGCGGCTGGTGCAGTACCGGGCCAAGGAGGGCTCCCTGGGCAGCGACGGCCAGCCCCTCACCGACCAGCAGCGCCTGGTGGAGGCCCGGGCCCTGCGCCAGCTCTGCGCCCACCACGGCGCCCTGTTCCTGGTGAACGACCGCATCGACCTGGCCCTGGCGGTGGATGCCGACGGCGTCCACCTGGGCCAGGGCGACCTGCCCCCCGCCCTCGCCCGCCGGCTGCTGGGGCCCGAGCGCCTGCTGGGCCGCAGCACCCACGCCCTCGCCCAGCTGCGCCAGGCGGTGGCCGACGGCTGCGACTACGTGGGTGTGGGCCCCGTGAACGCCACCCCCACCAAGCCCGGCCGGGAGCCGGTGGGGCTCGACTACGTGCGCCAGGCCGCGGCCGAGAGTCCGATTCCCTGCTTCGCCATCGGCGGCATCGCGGCCGCCGACCTGGCGGCGGTGCAGGCCGCCGGGGGCAGCCGGGTGGCGGTGGTGCGGGCCATCAGCGCCGCCGCCGATCCCCGCGCCGCCGCCGCCGAGCTGGTGGCGCTGCTGGGCTGCACCGCGGCCGCTGGCCCGGAGGCCCGCCGATGAGCGCCCCCAGCGGCCGGTCCTCCGGCGATGCGGCCCCGATCACGGTGCGGATCAACGGCGAGGAGCGCCGCTGTCCGGCCGGGCTGAATCTGCAGGAGCTGCTGGAGCACGTCGGCTACCGCCCCCAGCTGGTGGTGGTGGAGTTCAACGGCGAGATCCTGCCCCGCTCCCGCTGGCAGGCCCAGCCGGTTCGGGAAGCCGACGGCCTGGAGGTGGTCACCATCGTGGGGGGCGGTTCCTAGATTCCAGCGATCTCCGGGTCACGGCCTTGTCCCCCAACCGTTTGCCCCTGCGCCCCCGGCAGCTCCCCCACGGCTGGCGCCGCCTCTGCAGCCTGCTGCTGGTGCCGGCCCTGCTGGTGGTGCTGCTGGCGGTGCCGGAGCCCGGCCTGGCGGCCAGCGGCGGCCGCATCGGCGGCGGCAGTTTCCGCTCGGCCCCCTCGGCGCCGCGCAGCTACGGCGGCGGTGGCTACCGGGGCAGCTACGGCGGGGGCTACGGCGGCGGTGTCCAGCGCGGCTACGGCGGAGGCATCGGCTTCCCCTTCATCGTGCCTTTCTTCGGCTTCGGCGGCGGCCTGTTCGGCTTCCTGATCCTGATGGCGGTGGTCGGGGTGGTGGCCAATGCCCTGCGCGGCGGTGGGTCCCTGCCGGCCGGCGGTGGCGGTCAGCTCGACGGCTACCGGCCCGAGGGGCCGGTGTCGATCACCCAGCTGCAGGTGGGTCTGCTGGCCTCCGCCCGCGACCTCCAGGACGACCTGCGCCGCCTCGCCGGCAGTGCCGACACCTCCAGCAGCACCGGCCTGCAGCGCGTGCTGCAGGACACCTCCCTGGCCCTGCTGCGCAACCCGGACCTGTGGGTGTACGCCAATGTCGAGGTGGGCGAGGTGCCGTTCGCCGCGGCTGAATCCACCTTCAACCGCCTGTCGATGACCGAGCGCAGCAAGCTGCGCAGCGAGCTCACCACCAACGTGGGCGGCCGCCGCTCGGCCGCTCCGGCGGCCGCGGTGGGGGCGGCCGATGCCTCCAGCGACTTCATCGCCGTGACCCTGCTGGTGGCCAGCCGCCGCCGCCTCTCCCTCAAGCCGGTGACCGGCTCCGAGGACCTGCGCGAGGCCCTGCGTCTGGTGGGGTCTGTGTCCTCCGAGGACCTGCTGGCCCTGGAGGTGATCTGGCAGCCCGATGGGGCCGGCGATGTGCTCAGCACCGAGGAACTGATCACCGTCTACCCCGACCTCAAGCACCTCTGAGGTCCCCCTGCCGTGGGCTTTGCGCCCCACGGTGGGGCTCCGGCCCAGCTCCGCCCGGGCCGCCGGGTCGATGGGACGGGAACTTAAGAAACTCTTCTGGGATTCCGTGGTCTGAAGGGGTGCATCGGCGGCGCTTCACTGCGTAGGGTTCGGCATCCCCAATCGTCGCCAGTCCGCGTGAGGCATTCCGTCCGCAAGCCAGAGCCCCGGTCCATGAAGTGGCAGGCCAACGGTGAGCTGGCCGGCAGCGATCTGTTCGCCCTGGTGTGCGAACTCGAGCAGGTGGAGCCTGAGGAACGCTGCCACGAGCTGTGGCGCCTCGGGCATCGCTATCCCCAGGGCTGACCGCTGACCGCCTGCCCTACGCCGGCGGCCGGCTCTGCAGGATGCGCAAGGCGGCCATGGCGGCGCCATAGCCGTTGTCGATGTTGACCACCGCCAGGCCCGGAGCGCAGCTGGCCAGCATGCCGTGCAGGGCCGCGTGGCCGCCGGCGCCCACCCCGTAGCCCACGCTCACCGGCACGCCGATCACCGGCTGGGGCGCCAGGCCCGCCAGCACCGTGGGCAGGGCCCCTTCCATGCCGGCACAGGCGATCAGCACCCGGGCCGGGGTCAGGCTCTCCAGCACCCCCAGCAGCCGGTGCAGCCCCGCCACACCCACGTCCGCCAGCAGCCGCGTGGCGGCGCCGTGGGCCCGCAGGGCCAGTTCCGCCTCCAGGGCCACCCCCAGGTCGCTGGTGCCGCCGCAGAGCACCGCCACCAGCCCCAGGGCCGGATCCGCCGCGGGCAGCTCCCCCCAGGTGAGGCAGCGGGCCAGGGGGTGGTGCTCCAGCCCCGGGCCCCCATCGCCCAGCAGCCGGGCCACCGCCTCCGCCTTGGCCGGATCGACGCGCGTCACCAGGCCCAGCTCACCGGCTCCCCCCAGCTGCACCAGGATCGCCGCGATCTGCTCGGCGCTCTTGGTCTCGCCCCAGATCGCCTCCACCATGCCGATGCGGCGGCGCCGGTCCAGGTCGAGCCGGGCGTGGGGGGTGCTGGCCGGGTCGGCCGATGCGCCGGGCCCCGCCAGCCAGGCGGCGCTGGGCCCGGAGCCGCTGGATTCAGAGGGGTTGGAGCGCACCTTCGAACACCAGGGGGAAGGGGTTGCCCTGGGGGATCCCAGTGGCCTGGCGGGCGAGCGCCTCGAAGCGGGCCTGCACCCGGGCGACCTCCTCGGCGCTGATCGCCTGCCACTGGGCGCGGCTGGCCCAGCGGATCAGCAGGGTGGCCTCCTGCCGCTCGGCATCCCAGAGCAGCTGGCGATCCAGGAAGCCCGCCTGCCGGGCCAGCCAGGGTCCCCAGCTGCCCCGCTCCGCCTCCAGCCAGGCCTCGACGGCACCGGCCGGCACCCGCAGCCGCAGCTGCTCCACCACCGGCGCAGGTGCGGCTGCGCCGGGGGTCCCGGGCACCGGGCCGGCGGGTGACGGGAGGTCGGTGGCGGCCATGGCCGGCGCGGGACGGAACAGGGGGATCAGGCCGGCCTCCGGGGGCCCGGGGGGCCGGGGGGCCGGCGGCAGCGGCGCCGGTGTGAGCAGCAGCACGGCCGCCAGCACCAGGGCTGCCAGCACCGGGGCCGCCAGCAGCAGGGCCCGCAGCCGCTGCTGCAACGCCCTGGGGATGGGGGAGGGCAACGGCTCGGCCATCGGCCCATTCTGGGCTGCCGGCCGGGTTGTCAGGGGCGCTGCAGCAGGGCCACGGCGTGGCAGGAGATGCCCTCCTCGCGGCCCTCGGCGCCCAGCTGTTCGTTGGTGGTGGCCTTGACCCCCACCTGCTCCGGCTCCAGCCCCATGCGCGCGGCGATGGCGGCGGCCATGGCCGCAATGTGGGGCCGGAGCTTGGGGCGCTCCGCCACCACCACCGCATCCACATTCACCACGCGCCAGCCCCGTTCGGCCACCAGCGCCACCACCTGCTCCAGCAGCACCAGGCTGTCGGCCCCCTGCCACTGGGGGTCGTCGGGGGGGAAGTACCGGCCGATGTCCCCCAGGGCCAGGGCCCCCAGCAGGGCATCCATGAGCGCGTGCACCAGTACATCGGCATCGCTGTGGCCCGCCAGGCCCAGCCCGGCGGGATGCTCCAGGCGCTGCCCCCCCAGGATCAGCGGCCGGCCCGGCACCAGGCGGTGGATGTCGTAGCCGTTGCCGATGCGGAGGTCCATGGTGGCCTTGGAGGTGGAGCCAGTCTCTCGCCCAGGCGGTTGGTGGCGGTGGCGCTGGCACGGGCGGCGTGGGGCGGCTGGGGGCTGGGGGCGCCCCAGCCAGCCAGCCGCCCCTGGCGATTCCCCGTTGGCGCACCCCTCCCCCCGGGTGCGCCCAGGGGACGGAGGCCCTCTGTGCGCTGTCAAGCCCCGCAGGGGCGCCAGCGCACAGAGGGCCTCCGTCCCCCCCCAGGTGGGGCTAGGGCTGCTGTTGGGCCAGCCAGCGGGCGAACAGATCGGGCCGGCGCTCCCGGGTGCGCTGCTGCTGTTGCTCGGCCCGCCAGTGGGCGATGGCGCCATGGTCGCCGCTGCGCAGCACCGCCGGCACCGCCAGGCCCCGGAACTCCGCCGGGCGGGTGTAGTGGGGGTGCTCCAGCAGCAGGGCGCTGTGGCTCTCCTCCTCCAGGCAGGCCTGGGTGCCCACCGTGCCGGGCAGCAGCCGCACGACCCCGTTGATGATCGTCATCGCCGGCAGCTCGCCGCCGGTGAGCACGAAGTCGCCGATCGACACCTCCTCGTCGGCCAGGGAGCGGATGCGCTCATCGAAGCCCTCGTAGTGGCCGCAGAGGAACACCAGCTGGTCGCAGCCTTCGGCCCAGCGGCGCAGATCGGCCTGGCGCAGGGGCTGACCCTGGGGACTCATCAGCAGCACCCGACGCCGCGGCAGCGCGGGGATCGCCTCCACGGCCGCAAACACCGGCTCGGGCTTGAGCACCATGCCGGCGCCGCCGCCGTAGGGCTCGTCGTCGACCTTGCGGTAGCGGTCGCCGGCGTAATCGCGGGGGTTGTGGAGGTGCAGCTGGGCGCGGCCCGCCGCGAAGGCCCGGCCGATCACCCCCAGGCTCAACAGCGGGGCGAAGGCCTCGGGGGCCAGGCTCACCACGTCGAGGCGCATGGCGTCAGGCCGCGGCGGGGCTGGCCGGCCGCCGCACCCGGCGGATCTCGGAGCTGAAGCTGGCCCGGCCCGGGGCACCCCCCCTGGGCTGGTCGACGGTGCTGCGCAGCCGCAGGTTGGGCTTGGTGAACCAGATCCGTTCGCGCAGGTCCCGCTCCTCCGTCTCCACCACCAGCTCCAGGCTGCCGTCGGGCCAGAGGGTCCAGTGGCCGCCCGGGCCGGCTTCGCCCTGGAAGCGGCCGTCGGCGCTGAAGTAGAGGGCGCTGCGGCGGCCGGGCTGGTCCTGGCTGGTCACCGCCAGGCCGCCCAGCTCCCCCCCGTTCCTCCCCGGCAGCAGCTCCACCACCAGCTCACCCCGCTCGCTCGCGTGCCAGTCGTCGTCCCCGCCGGCGGCCTCCAGGTCAAAGCGGCTGCGCAGGCCCATCCATTCGCCGGCGCAGCACTGCAGGAAAGCCGGCAGGTCGGCCGGGGGGAAGGGGAGATCGGCCGGGGCAGCGCTGGGGGCGGCGGTCACGGGCAGGGGTGCGCGGAGACGGGGGGCGCGTGGCAGCCATCCTCTCAGCCGGCGGCCTGTGGGGCGCCGCCCAGCCGTCAGTCGCCCCGGTAGCCCAGCTCCGCCAGGCGGCTGGGGTTGCGGCGCCAGTTCGGCACCACCTTCACGAACAGCTCCAGGTACACCGGCCCGTCGATCAGCTTCTGCATCTGCAGCCGGGCGCCCCGGCCGATCTCGCGCAGCATCTGGCCGCCCTTGCCAATCAGGATCCCCTTCTGGCTGCTGCGCTCCACCAGCACCGTGGCCAGCACCGCCGTGCGCGGCCCGTCCTCGACGATGCGCTCGATCTGGACGGCCACCGAGTGGGGCACCTCCTCGCGGGTGTGGACCAGCACCTGCTCGCGGATCAGCTCGGCCAGCAGCAGCTGCTCCGGCTGGTCGCTCACCGCATCGGGGGGGTAGAGGTGGGGCCCTTCGGGCAGATCCGCGGCCAGGGCGGCCACCAGCGCCTCGGTGCCCGCGCCGGTGAGGGCGCTCACCGGGTGCAGGGGCCAGGCCCGCGGGGCGTCGCCGTCGGGGCCGGCCAGCAGCGCCCGGTAGCTGGCGGCCAGCTCCTCGGCCCGCCCGGGCTCCACCAGGTCGTGCTTGTTGAGGGCCACGTGCACCGGCACCCGGCTGTGGCGCAGCAGCTCCACGATGAAGCCGTCGCCGCGGCCCGCCGGCTGGCTGCCGTCCACCAGCAGCAGCACCACATCCACCTCGCCGATGGCGCCGCGGGCGCTCTGCACCAGCCGCTGGCCCAGCAGGTGGTGGGGCTTGTGGATGCCGGGGGTGTCCACCAGCACCAGCTGGGCGCCGGGGGTGGTGAGGATGGCCCGCAGCCGGTTGCGGGTGGTCTGGGCGATGGGGGAGGTGATCGCCACCTTCTCGCCCACCAGCTGGTTGAGCAGCGTCGACTTGCCCACATTGGGCCGGCCCACCAGGGCCACGAAGCCGGAGCGGAAGCCGGCGGGGCCCAGGCCCAGCCCGGCGCCGGCCCCCGTGGGCGGCTCGGGGATCGGCAGCAGAATGCCCTCCGTCTCCCCGTCCGCCCAGGCCCGGGCGGGCTGGGCGCCGCGGGGCTGGGGGTCGCCGGGGGGCGGGGTCAGCGTGGCGCTGGGCGGCAGCGGGTCGCTGGGGGGGCTTGGCTCCATAACCTCAACACTGACAGTTCGCCGGCCCGGACTCCGCGGCCGTCCTCGCGCCATGACCGACGCCACCGGCTCCGCTGCCCCGGATACCCCTGCCACTGATTCCCTTGCCAGCGACACCCCGGCCAGCGAGGCCGCCGCCCCGCTGGCGCCCAGCTTTCAGCAGGCGATGGAGATCACGGCCCAGTGGCTGGGGCTCTGGGAGGCCGGCGAGCTCAGCGATGAGGTGCTCGCCGACCGCGTCGGCGAGCTGGTGGAGAGCCGCGACGGGGCCCGTGGCTTCTTCGTGGTGGCCCTGGCGGGCGACTGCCCGCTGATGGACCGCTTGCCGGAGTCCCTGGTGCTGGCCCTGCGCGCCGCCGGCGACGGCGTGGTGGACCTCAGCGCCCGCAACCTGGCGATGAGCACCGCCATGGCCCTGCACCACGGGCGCAGCGGCGACGGCGGCCAGCGGGCCGGCTCGGAGCGGGTGCAGCTGCGCTGCACCGAGCTGCTGCGGCTGCTGGAGCCGGCCCAGGTGAAGGCCCGCCTGGAGACCCTGCTGGCGGCCACCGCCGGCCGGGGCGAGGACGTGGCCTTCCTGGAGCGCTGGGGCTACGACGGGGAGCAGAGGGCGGCCATCGCCGAGGCGGTGCTGGCGGTGGCGGAGGGCTGAGGCCATGAAAAAGCACCCCCGGGTTGGGGGTGCGATCGGGAGGGACCGACCGGAGCTGGCCGGGCGTCCAGGCCCCTGAGCTCGGGCCTCAGTCGCGGCGGCCGCCGCCGTTGAGGGCGATGATCAGGCGCAGGATGAAGATGAACAGGTTGATGTAGGTGAGGTACATGCCCAGGGCGCCGGCCAGGTACTGGTCGTCGCGATAGGTGCGGGGCATCGTGTAGAAGTCCACGAAGGCGGCGCCCACGAACAGAACAGTGCCGAAGCCGGCGATCAGCAGCTCCATGCCGCCCATGCCGAAGCCGGGCACGAAGATGCCGCCCACGATCTGCACCACCATGGCGATCAGCAGGCCGAGGATGCCGAGGCCCACGACGCCGCTGAGGGCCTGGCCGACGCTGTCGCTCATGCGGCGACCCACCACCGAGGCGATCACGAAGGTGATGCCGGTGGCCAGGGCCGCGGTGCCGATGGCGCCGATGCCGGCGGTGCCGATCGCCGTCGCCACGATGCCGCTCAGGGTGAAGCCGGTGAGCAGGCTGTAGGCCGTGAGGATCGGCAGGGCCGTGCCGTTGTTGCCCTTCACTGCCGCGTTCTGGGCGACGAAGAAGAGGATGAAGTTGCCGATCAGGGCCACCCAGAACAGCGGCATGAAGCCGGCGGGGTTGCTGGCCAGCAGGGCCAGACCGCCGAGCACACCGCCGGCGGTGAGCACCATGCCGCCGCCCACGTAGGGCAGGGCCTTGTTCACCACATTGGGGCCCACCAGGGCGCCCGATTGCGCCTCGCGGATGGCCTCCTGGAAATTGCTGCTGGCCGGCATGGCACAGGGATGTCAACTGCGTCCATCCTGCCAGCGCCCGCCGGGCCGCGGCGCGGATGTGTGGGCCCCCCGGGTGCGGATCTCCCTATCGGGACCGCGGCGGCCGGCCACTGTCCTGGGGGGCGCTGCGGATCGCGTCGCGGGCGGCGTAGGCGGTCACCAGCCGCTGCACCAGGGGGTGGCGCACCACATCGGCGGCCGTGAGCCGGCAGATGGCGACCCCCTCCACCCCCTCCAGCACCTGGGCCGCCTCGATCAGGCCGCTGAGCTGGCCGCTGGGCAGGTCGATCTGGGTGGGATCACCCGTCACCACCATGCGCGAGTTCTCCCCCAGGCGGGTGAGCACCATGCGCATCTGGGCGGTGGTGGTGTTCTGGGCCTCGTCGAGGATCACGAAGGCATCGGCCAGGGTGCGGCCGCGCATGTAGGCCAGGGGCGCCACCTCGATCACGTTCTTCTCCAGCAGCGCCGCCGTGCGCTCCTGGCCCAGCAGGGTGTGCAGCGCGTCGTAGAGCGGCCGCAGGTAGGGATCCACCTTCTGCTGCAGGTCGCCGGGCAGGAAGCCCAGCCGCTCCCCCGCCTCCACCGCCGGGCGGGTGAGGATCAGGCGCTCCACCTTGCGCTCCTGCAGCATCCGCACCGCCTGCACGGTGGCGAGGAAGGTCTTGCCGGTGCCCGCCGGGCCCAGGGCCAGGGTCAGGTCGTGGCGCTCGATCGCCTCGACATAGCTCTTCTGCTTGAGGGTGCGGGGGCGCAGCAGCCGGCCGCTCTGGCTCTTGGCCAGCACCTGTCTGCCCAGCTCCTGGTGCTCGGCGCCGCGGCCGGTGTCCAGGGCCGCCAGGGCGCTCTGCACATCCACCTGGGTGACGGCCTGGCCCTCCTGCCAGAGCGGCCGCAGCAGTTCCACCAGGCCCGCGGCCCGCTCCAGCTGGCTGGCGCGGCCCCGCAGCTGCAGGGAAAGACCCCGCAGCACCAGGGAGGCCCCGGTCAGGGCCTCGAGGCGATGCAGGGTCGCTTCCGCCTCTCCGGCCAGCGCCAGGGCGGCGTCCTGGTCGGGGAGATCGATCGTGAAGGTCTGGAGGGTGTCAGCCCCGGACATGGGGCCGGACCTCAGGCTTCAGCGGCGGGTTCGGCGGGGGCTTCAGCGGCGGCGGCCGCCGCTGCTGCGGCCTCCTCAGCGGCCTTGGCGGCGGCTTCAGCCGCCTCCTTGGCGGCCTGCCTGGCGGCGGCTTCCTTGGCGGCGGCCTGCTTGGCCAGGCCCACGGTCACCGAGGGGCGCACGGTCTTCTCGACCAGGCCGCCGCGCTCCAGCAGGGTCAGCACGGTGTCCGTGGGCTGGGCCCCCTGGGCCAGGCGGGCGCGGATGGCCTCGGCGTCCAGCCGGGTCTCCTTGGTGCGGGGGTTGTAGAAACCCAGCTCCTCCAGGGGACGGCCGTCCCGGCGGGACGTGCTGTTGGTGGCCACCAGGCGGAAGCTCGCTTCCCGCTTCTTGCCGAACCGCTTCAGGCGGAGCTTGATCATCGTGGCCTTGCCTTACTTGACTGGGGGGTGGTTGGGGTCAGTCGTCCTGCGGGCCGCCCCTGGGGAGGGCTCGTGGGTGGGACCGACCGGGCGGTGTGGGATCACGCGCCAAAGGACAAGGATACCCTGTGGCCGAGCGGGGCTTCTCCGCGCTGCGGCGATGGAGCCGTGACGAGGCCGTGAGGAAGCCGCGACGGATCCGCGGCGGAGCTTTGACGGATCCGTCACGGAGCCGCCGGCTCAGAGTTCGCCGAAGCCCTTGCGCTTCTTGGCCGGCTTGGCGGGCCTGGGCATCGCCCCGCCGCCGCCCCGGCCAGGACGGCCCGCGGGCATGCCGCCACCGGGAAAGCCCCCCATCCCGGGCATCCCGCCCATGCCGGGGAAGCCGCCGCCCATGCCGGGCATGCCCGGCATGCCGCCGCGGCTCATCTGCTGCATGAAACCGCGCATCTTCTGGAAGTCGGCCAGCACCTTGTCCACATCGGCCGGGCTGTGGCCACTGCCGGCGGCGATGCGGCGCCGGCGTGAGGGGGTGGAGGCCAGCAGTTCCGGCTGGCGCCGCTCGGCCTCGGTCATCGAGCCGATCATCGCCTCGATCTTCTTCAGCTGCTGCTCCCCCTGCTTGAGCATGCCGTCGTCGATCTTGTTCATGCCCGGAATCAGCTTCATCAGGCCCCCCAGGGAGCCCATGCGCCGGATCAGGCGCATCTGCTGCAGGAAGTCGGAGAAGTCGAAGCTGGCCTCCTGCAGCTTCTGCTGCATGCGGGCCACATCGGCCAGCTCCACCTCCTTCTGGGCCTTCTCCACCAGGGTGAGCACATCGCCCATGCCCAGGATCCGGCTGGCCATCCGCTCGGGATGGAAGGGCTGCAGCGCCTCCACCTTCTCGCCGGTGCCGATGAACTTGATCGGCGCGCCGCTCACCTTGCGGATCGAGAGGGCGGCGCCGCCGCGGGAGTCGCCGTCCAGCTTGGTGAGCACGGCGCCGGTGATGCCCACCTGCTCGTGGAAGGCACGGGTGAGCTCGGCCGCCTCCTGGCCGATCATCGAATCCACCACCAGCAGCACCTCATCGGGCTGGCAGGCCTCGCGGATCCGCACCATCTCCTCCATCATCGCCGGGTCGATCTGGAGCCGGCCGGCGGTGTCCACCAGCACCGTGTCGAAGCCCTCGGCCCTGGCCTTGGCGATGCCGGCGGCAGCGATCGCCTCGGGCCTGGCATCGGCGCCGAGGCTGAACACCTCCACGCCGATCTGGTCGCCGAGGGTCCGCAGCTGGTCGATGGCCGCCGGCCGGTAGACGTCCGCCGCCACCAGCAGGGCCCTGCGGCCCTGGTCCTTGAGGTGAAGGCCCAGCTTGGCGGTGGCGGTGGTCTTGCCGGCGCCCTGCAGGCCCGCCATCAGCACCACCGAGGGTTCACCGGGCTGGCCGCCGGCGGCCAGGGGCGCGTTCGCGCCGCCCATGGTCTCCACCAGCTGGTCGTGCACCACCTGGATGAACTTCTGGTCCGGGCTGATGCCGCGCACCACCTCGGCGCCGAGGGCCTTGCTGCGCACCTCCTCGACGAACTCCCTGACCACCGGCAGGCTCACGTCCGCCTCCAGCAGGGCGCGGCGCACCTCCTTGAGGGCCCCGTCGATGTTGGTCTCGCTGATGGCGCCCTGGCCCCGCAGGTTCTTGACGGCGTCTTCAAACCGCTGGGAAAGCTCGTCGAACATGGGATGGGGGCGCGTGCGCTCGGGTGGGGCTCAGGGCCCGCTCATGGCGCGATCGTAAAAAGCCGCCGCCCGCCCCCCGCTGCCCAGGTCCGCCGGCGGCCCCGGGGTGGCTGGCGTCAGCGGCTGGGGCGGAAGGCCGCCAGCCGCCAGGTCTGGCCGTCACGGGCGAACACGTAGGTGTTGCGCAGCTCCAGCGGGGGCGTCGCGCGGATCACCTGGCCGCTGGCGTCGTTGCGGCTCTCGCTGTAGCGCAGGGTCACCTCCGCCTCGATCCGGCGCGGTGCCTGGCCGCTGAGCTGGAAGCGCAGCACCTCGGCCCTCACGGTCTCCCGCTCGCGCCGGCTGGCGTTCTCCCGCCCCTGCTCCTCAACGCCGGCCACCAGGGCGGTGCGAGCCAGCTGGTTGAGCGGCAGCGCCGGGGCGTCGCCCGCCAGCACGGCGGCCTTGGCGGCCAGCCAGGCCTCCAGCAGGGCCTGCAGCTGCGCGGCGCTCGGCTGGGTCGCCTGCAGCGGCAGGGCCCCCGCCGGGCCCGGGGCCAGCGGAGCTGGGGTTGCCGGGGTTGGAGCCTCCCCCGCAGCGGTTCCGGCGCCGGGGCCCCCCGCCGGCGCGGTGCTCCCCGGGGCGGGCAGCACCGGGATGGGCTGGCCCCGCTGCGGCTGCGGCCGCAGGACCCACCAGCCGCCCAGGCCGGCCCCCGCCAGCACCGCCGTCGCCGCCGCGGGCAGGGCCCAGCCCGGCAGGCCCGCCGTCAGCTCCGCCGCCGCCGCCCGCAGGTCGGCCCAGCGCTCCCCCAGCTGCAGCTCCCGCCAGGGGAGGCTCGGCCAGCGCAGGGCCAGGTCCGGCCAGTCCTCGTCCTCCTCCGGCTCCGGGGCCTGGGCCCCCAGGCCCGGCGGGGTGCCCAGCTCCAGCGGCGGCAGGGCCGCCAGGCCCCCCTCCGGGGTGAGGCCCGGCCATGGGGGCAGCTCCCCCAGGCCGCCCAGGGCCGCCGGGGCCGCGCCGCCCGGTGCTGGCTCGCCCGCGCCGGGCGGCGCGCTGCGGGCCCGCCGCCGGTCCTGCTGCTCCACGAAGGCCTGCACGTCGCGGTCCGCAAACCAGGCCTCCAGGTCGGGGTCGGCTTCGATGTCGCGGAACCCCGTGAGCACCTCCCGCTCCAGCCAGTCGCGGCAGTAGGCGCAGAGGCCCGCCAGGGGCTCCTCGCCCTGCTCGGCCGCCCACTGGCGCAGGGCTGGGTCGGCCCCCTGCTCGAACAGGGCCAGGGCCGGCTCGATCTGGCCCAGCAGCAGCTGCTGGCAGGCCAGGAAGGGCTCCACCCCAGCCTGGCCGCTGGCCAGCAGCCGCCCGTAGGCCGACTGCAGCCGCTCGGGCTTGCGCTGGGCGAAGCCGGAGGCCGTCAGGGCGATGCTGGCCAGGAAGTCCGCCAGGGAGGAGCCGGCGTCGGCCCAGCGGCTGAACAGGTCCACCTGCTCCTGGGCGGTGAGGAACTGGCGGATCTGCTGGAAGAACGGCTGGAACTCGCTGGCCGGGAAGGTGGCGTCGCCGTTCCCCTCCAGGCCGCCGCGGCGCCGCACCAGCTGCTCCAGCAGCTGCAGCCCCTCGCCGCGCTCCACGCTGGCGGAGAGGTCGCGGCTGAGCAGATCGAGCACCCGGTAGGGCAGCAGGGCCTCCAGGGCCAGGTCCAGGCGGCGGCGCTGCTCCGGCTGCTGGCCCATGCGCTGCAGCAGCTGCAGGCCCTGCTGCAGCACCCGGGCGGCGGCCTCGTAGCGGCGCTGCAGCCGGTAGTCCTCCGCGGCGGCCTGGCAGGCCAGCCCCGCCAGCAGCGCCAGGTCGGCCTCGCGGCTGCTGCCCAGGGCCGGCGCCTGGGGCGGCTGCAGGCCGCGGCTGGCCTTCTCGAAGGCCTCCTGGGCCTGGCCCGCCTCCAGCAGCAGCAGCAGCCCCCCCACCTCCCTGGCGTTGGGGATCTCCAGGGCGGGGATGGCGGCCTGGCCGTCGGGGCCGCCGCCGATGGCCGTCAGCTCGGCCCCGTAGGCGGCGCGGCGGCCGTCGTCGCTGAGCAGATCGGCGCTGCTGCGCAGCAGGTCGGCCCGGGCCTGGATGGCGTCCTGGGTGAAGCCCTGGTCGGGGGCCCGGTCCAGGCGCTGCTGCAGCGTGCGGAGCACCGTCTGACCATCGGTGGCCGGGCTCACCCCGAGCAGGCGGAAATGGTCGATCGGCAGTTCCAATCCGGGCCTGTCGCTTGGGCGTGACTGTAGGCAGGGTCTGTGGTTCTGGCCGCGCCTGGGGCCGCCGGCGGCGGCTGGACCCCGTACAGTCGGCCTCAGCATCAGGCTCCGGTGACAGGACGGCCGACATGACCCAGGCAGACATGAGCCAGGCCAAGCCCAGTCAGGCCGGCAGCAGCGACCTCGGCAGCGACCCCCTCGCCGCCAGCGGCGCCCCCACCTGCTCCGGCGACGCCAACGCCGTGGGCCTGCACGCCGAGCGCCTGCTCAACCTCTACCCCTCCGCCCCCGCCAGCGTGAGCCGGGAGGAGGGGCTGCTCCTCTACCGCGACATGACCCTGGGTCGGCGCTTCGAGGACAAGTGCGCGGAGATGTACTACCGCGGCAAGATGTTCGGCTTCGTGCACCTCTACAACGGCCAGGAGGCCGTGAGCACGGGCGTGATCAAGGCGATGCGCCTCCAGCACGACTGGTTCTGCAGCACCTACCGCGACCACGTGCACGCCCTCAGCTGCGGCGTGCCGGCCCGCGAGGTGATGAGCGAGCTGTTCGGCAAGGAGACCGGCTGCAGCAAGGGCCGCGGCGGCTCGATGCACCTCTTCTCCAGGGAGCACCACCTGCTGGGGGGCTATGCCTTCATCGGCGAGGGCATCCCGGTGGCCCTGGGGGCGGCCTTCACCAGCCGCTACAAGCGCGACGCCCTCGGCGACGCCAGCAGCGATGCCGTGACGGCCGCCTTCTTCGGCGACGGCACCTGCAACATCGGCCAGTTCTACGAGTGCCTGAACATGGCAGCCCTCTGGAAGCTGCCGATCCTGTTCGTGGTGGAGAACAACAAGTGGGCCATCGGCATGGACCACAACCGCGCCACCAGCGACCCGGAGATCTGGCGCAAGGCCGCCGCCTTCGGCCTGCACGGTGAGGAGGTGGACGGCATGGACGTGCTGGCGGTGCGGGGCGCCGCCCAGCGGGCCATCGAGCGGGCCCGGGCCGGTGAGGGCCCGACCCTGCTGGAGTGCCTCACCTACCGCTTCCGCGGCCACTCCCTGGCCGACCCCGACGAGCTGCGGGCGGAGGCCGAGAAGGAGTTCTGGGCCCAGCGCGACCCGATCAAGCGCCTGGCGGCCCACCTGATCGAGCAGGGCCTGGCCAGCGCTGATGAGCTCAAGGCGATCGACAAGGAGATCGACGCCGAGGTGGCCGACTGCGTGGAGTTCGCCCTGGCGGCCCCCGAGCCGAAGCCCGAGGAGCTCACCCGCTACATCTGGGCGGACGACTGATCCCGGATCCTCCGGGTCAGAGCCCATGCAGGCGGGCCTGCTCCGCCGCCGCCCGGAACACCAGGCCGTGGCGCTCCACCAGGGGCGTCAGGTCGTCGTAGCCGCCGCCGATCATCGTCGCCACCGGGATGCCGCGCCGCAGGCAGGCATCCAGCACCAGCCGGTCGCGGGTCATCAGCCCCGCGCTGCTCAGGGCCAGCCGCCCCAGCCGGTCGCCGCGGTGGGGATCCACGCCGGCGTTGTAGAGCACCAGCCCGGGCCGCTGCTGGTCCAGCAGGTCGGGCAGCACATCCCCCACCGCCGCCAGGTAGGCCGCGTCCTCCAGGCCATCGGCCAGGGGCAGGTCCAGGTCGCTGGTCTGCTTGCGCAGCGGGAAGTTGCTGGCGCAGTGGGCTGAGAAGGTGAACACCCGCGGCTCCTCCGCGAAGATCGCCGCGGTGGCATCGCCCTGGTGCACGTCCAGGTCCACCACCATCACCCGCCGCACCAGCCCCTCCGCCAGCAGCACCCGGGCCGCCACGGCCGCGTCATTGAAGATGCAGAAGCCGCTGCCGTGGTCGGGGAAGGCGTGGTGGGTGCCGCCGGCCAGGTGACAGGCCAGGCCGTGGCGCAGGGCCAGCCGGGCCGTGAGCACCGTGCCCCCCACCGCCAGCCAGGTGCGCTGCACCAGCGGGGCCGTCGCCGGCAGGCCGATGCGCCGCTGCTCCGCCGGCGGCAGGGCGCCCCGGGCGAAGGCCTGGTGGTAGGGGCGCCCATGCACCAGCTCCAGCCAGCGCCGGGGGGCGGGCAGGGGCCGATGCAGCTGCCCCTCGCTGGCCAGGCCCTGGCGCCACAGCAGCGCGTGCAGCAGCCGGAACTTGGCCATCGGAAAGCGGTGGCTGCTGGGCAGCGGCGCCGAATAGGCCGGGTGGTAGACGAGCGGCGGTCTCAGGGAGGCAGGCGCGGCGGCACGGGCCAGGCTGGCGCGCCGGGGGCCCGCTCAGAGGCTGCTGGGCAGCTTGCGGGTGAGGTGGCGCAGCTTGCGCAGGGCCTTGAGCTCCACCTGGCGCACCCGCTCCCGGGACACATCCAGCAGCCGGCCGATCTCCGCCAGGGTGCGGCGCTCCTCCCCCTCCAGGCCGAAGCGCAGCTCCAGCACCTGGCGCTCCTGGTCGGTGAGATAGGTGAGCCAGCGGCCCAGCTGCTCCTGGTGCATGCCGCGCTCCACCTGGTCCAGGGGCTCGGCGCCGCTGGTGTCCGCGATCAGATCGCCCAGGAAGCTGCGGCCCTCCTCGCCGTTCACGGGGGCATCGAGGCTCGAGGTGGTCAAGGCCTGGCGCAGCAGGGCGTCCAGCTCGTCGATGGGGATGGCCATGGCCTCGGCGATCTCGCGCCGGCTGGGCATGGCGCCGAGCTTGTGGGCCAGCTCCAGGCTCACCTTGCGGATGGCGCTGAGCCGCTCGGAGAGATGCACCGGCAGGCGGATCGTGCGCGACTGGCAGGCGATGGCCCGGGTCATGCTCTGGCGGATCCACCAGAAGGCGTAGGTGGAGAACTTGTAGCCGCGGGTGGGATCAAATTTCTCCACCGCCCGCTCCAGCCCAAGGGAGCCCTCCTGGATCAGATCGAGCAGCTCCAGGCCCTTGCCCTGGTATTTCTTGGCGACGCTGACCACCAGCCGCAGGTTGGCCTTCATCATCCGCTGCTTGGAGCGGCGGCCGACGCGGATGGTTTTCTGTTCCCTGTCGCTGTACTCCGCCTCGCCGCGCTGCTCATCCACCAGCCGCATCATGGCCTGCACCTGGTTGCCGAGCTCGATCTCCTCCGAGGGGGTGAGCAGGGGCACGCGGCCGATCGTGGCCAGATACCAGCTGATCGGGTCGCTGCTGCGGCGGCGGGTGCTCGGGCTGGCGGAGAGGCTGGAGGCCGTCATGGGTCAGCACCGGTTCTGTCCGGTGAATCTCCTATGGGTTGGCGTCCCAGGGCTGTTGCTTCAACAACCCTTCAGCTTTTGATGGCTAAAACCACACGCTCGGTGTTGAGACTCACGGTATAGCGTTGGCCCGTGTGTCAGTGAATACCATCCTCCTGCCTGTGGGTGGCCTGCGTTACCCGCCCATCGAGCCGTCGTCCCAGTGCGCCAGGGCCGCCGCCACCGCCGCCGGCGTGGCGCCCCCGGGCCCCTCCGTCCGGCAGGCCGCCAGGCCCGCCAGGGCATGGTCCAGGGCGGCGGCGGCCAGCAGCGCTCCGTCCGCCGGCCAGCCGGCCGCCAGGGCCAGGGCGCCCCGGCCCGCGGCATAGCCCGCCAGCACATCCCCCAGGCCGGCCCGGGCCGCCGCCGGGCTGGCCTGGCGCAGCTGCCAGCTGCGGCCATCGGGGGCCGCCACCACGCTGCGGGCCCCCTTGAGCAGCACCGCGGCGCCGCTGCGGCGGGCGGCGGCCCTGGCGGCCTCAGCCGCTGGCAGCGCCGCCAGGTCGGGGAAGAGGCGGGCGAATTCGCCGGCGTGGGGGGTGAGCCAGGTGGCCCCGGCCCGCCGCTGCAGCCAGCCCAGGGCTGTCGCGGCCCCGGCCGCCCCGCCGCCGGCCGCCAGCCGGTTCAGTCCGTCGGCGTCAAGCACCAGCAGCCCCCGGAACTGCTGCAGGGCGGCCCAGGTGCGCGCCTCGCCGGTGGCCGGATCGGCGCCGTCCCCCGGGCCCGCCGCAGGACCGGCGACGGGCCCGGGGCCCGGGCCGATGCCCGGCCCCAGCAGCAGGGCATCGAGCCGCGCGGTCCCCGCCCGCAGCTCCTCCAGCGCCGGATCCGCCAGATCCAGCCCGCCGCAGGAATTGTCGCCGAGGGCTGCGGCCACCACCACGTGGGGCTGGACCGCCCAGAGTCCAGCGGCCACCGCCTGGGGCAGCCCCGCCCGCAGGCTGCCGCAGCCGCTGGCCCCGGCCCCCTGCAGGGCCAGCGCGGCCGCCCCCCGGTAGGTCCCGCTGCCCGCCAGCACCAGCAGCCGGCCCCGGCCGTACTTGCCCGCCTGGGGCGCCGGCTGGGGCCGCGGGGCCGCGCCGGCGTCGCCGGCCCCGAGGGCCAGGGGCTGGTCGGCCGGCAGGGTCTGCAGAAGAGCAGGCGGCAGCCCCAGCTCGATCCGCTCCAGCCGGCCCACCCAGGCCAGGGCCTGGTCCTGGATCAGCCCCTGCTTGAGCAGGCCGATGCAGTAGGTGGTGTGGGCCACCGCGGGCTGGCCCCCCGTGGGCCGGCCGCTGTCGGCGCAGAGCCCGGTGGGCACATCCACCGCCACCAGCCGCAGCGGCCGCTGCCGCTGCCGCTCCGCCAGCAGGGCCTCGATCGCCTCCCCCGCCGGGCGCCCCTGGCCGATGCCCAGCAGGGCATCGACCCACAGTTCGGGACCCTGGGCCTCGGGCCGCTCCGTCCGCCGCGGGATGCCCAGCCACCGGCAGTGGCGCAGGTGGTCGGCGGTGAGGGGCTTGTGCCGCTCGAAGGGGCTCCAGATCGCCGTGGCCACGCCGGCCAGGTGCAGCTCGCGGGCGATCACAAGCCCGTCGCCGCCGTTGTGGCCCGGTCCCACCAGCACCAGGGCCCCGCGGCGCTGCAGCAGGGCGCCGTGCTGCTCCTGCAGCCGCTGCACCACCGCCAGGGCCGCCTTCTCCATCAGGGCCTGCACCGGCAGGCCGCTGGCGAACAGCTGCCCCTCCAGGTCCGCCATCTGGCGGGAGCTCACCAGCAGGTGGGCCGCGTCGCGGGGGGGCCAGGACGGCCAGGGTGGCGGGGGCAGCGGGTCGGGGGCGGACATGGGGGCGGGCCGGAGCGGCCGGGGGCCGGCCCCGCGGCTCCATGATGCAGGCAGATCCCGTGAAGGGACCCATCCCGCCCCGTCCCCTGGGGTCCGCCCTCCGTTGCCCTTGGCCCGCTTCTCCGCCCCGCCGCTGCCCGCCCCCGCCGGCGCCGCCGTGGCCGCCACGCCGGCCGGCGCCGCCGCGATCGAGCGCCTGCGGGCCTGGCCGGGGGAGCATCGGGTGGTGGTGGGCCTCTCCGGTGGCGTCGACAGCTCGCTGACGGCCGCCCTGCTGGTGGAGGCCGGCTGGGCGGTGGAGGGCCTCACCCTCTGGCTGATGAGCGGCAAGGGGGCCTGCTGCGCCGAGGGCCTGGTGGACGCGGCCGGGATCTGCGAGCAGCTGGGGGTGCCCCACCACGTGCTGGATTTCCGCGAGCACTTCCGCGGCCAGATCGTCGACTTCCTCGTGCAGGGCTATGGCGCCGGCGTCACGCCGCTGCCCTGCTCCCGCTGCAACCGGGAGGTGAAGTTCGGCCCGATGCTGCGCTGGGCGGCGGAGGAGCGCGGCATCGAGCGCCTGGCCACCGGTCACTACGCCCGGGTGCGCCCCGTCGGCGCCCCGGATCCCCTGCCCGTGCCGGGCGACGGCCGCGGCCGGCCCCAGCTGCTGCGGGGTCTGGATGGCCGCAAGGACCAGAGCTACTTCCTCTACGACCTGCCCCAGGGGCTGCTGGAGCGGTTGGTGTTCCCCCTCGGGGAGCTCACCAAGCCCGACACGCGGGCCGAGGCCGAGCGACACGGCCTGCGCACCGCCCACAAGCCCGAGAGCCAGGACCTCTGTCTCGCCGATCACCACGGCTCCATGAAGGCGTTCCTCGATGCCTACCTGCCGCCGCGCCAGGGGGAGATCGTGCTCAGCGACGGCCGGGTGCTGGGCCAGCACGACGGCATCGAGCACTTCACCATCGGCCAGCGCCGGGGCCTGGGAGTGGCCTGGAGCGAGCCGCTGCACGTGGTGCGCCTCGATGGCGCCCTGAACCGGGTGGTGGTGGCCCCCCGCGCCGAGGCTGCGCGCGCCGGCTGCGAGGTCGGCGCGATCAACTGGGTGTCGATGGCGCCGCCCGCCGAGCCGATCGAGCTGGAGGTGCAGGTGCGCTACCGCAGCGGCCCCGAGCGGGCCCTGCTCATCCCCCTCGCCGCCACCGACGCCGACCAGGCCGCCGAGCGGCCGCACCGCTGCCGGCTGGAGTTCGCCGAGCCCCAGTTCTCGATCACGCCGGGCCAGGCGGCCGTCTTCTATGCCGGCGAGGTGCTGCTGGGCGGTGGATTGATCCAGGCCTGAGGGCAAGGTCCGCAGCTGCCCCCGTGGGGCTGGCCTCCGGGTGCGTCCCCGCCGCGCGCCGGCGGGCCTGGCAGCCCGCGCCTACCAGTGGGGATCCGTCGCGATCTCCACCGTGAGCCGGCCGCCGGCGCTGGCGGGCACCGTGGCGATGCAGGCGCGCACCAGCTGGCCGTTCACCTCGATCTCGCAGGCGCCGCAGCTGCCCCCCAGGCAGCCGGTGGGGATGGCGGTGCCGGCCTCGGCGGCGGCCAGCAGCCAGTCCTGGCCCACCTGGGCCTGGCTGCGGCGGCCGTCCGGCCAGATCACCTCCAGGCTGCGCCGTTCCGGCATCGGCTGCTCCCCTCCGTGACAGGTCCCAGTCTCCGGCACCGGCCGGCGGAGTGGGTTCAGGCCAGCAGCGGCCCCAGGTCCACGTGGGCCTCGAAGGCATCGGCGAGCCGGTCCAGCAGCGCCTCGCGCTGGCGGCCGTGGTGGGGCACGGCCTCCGGCAGCGGGGCCAGGCCCCGGCGTTGGCGCAGCTGGTTCAGCCAGCGTCGGCGCCAGGGCCCGTCCTCGAACACGCCGTGCAGGTAGGTGCCCGCCACCAGGCCCCCCTGCCCGCCGCCGGCGGGGCCCCACCAGCCCAGCCCGGCGTCGGCGGCCAGGGGCAGGCAGCGGGCCGCGCCCGGCAGCCGTTCGGTGCTGCCGCGGTGCAGCTCGAAGCCCTCCAGCACCAGGCCCTCGCCCTCCCCGCCGGCGGGCCAGAGCGCCCGGCTGCGGCGCTGGCGCAGGGCCTTGGCCGCGCCGTAGACCGTGCGCAGCGGCAGCATCCCCAGGCCGGCCCGGCTGGCAGGGCCGCCCTCCCCCTCCAGGCCGGCGGGATCCTCCAGCACCTGCCCCAGCATCTGCAGGCCGCCGCAGATCCCGAACAGGTGCCCCCCGCCCGCCAGGTAGGCCGGCAGTTCCGCCGCCAGGCCACTGGCCTGCAGGGCCGCCAGGTCCCGCAGGGTCTGCTTGCTGCCGGGGATGAGCACCGCATCGGGTCGGCCCAGGCGCTCGCCGGGGCGCACCCAGCGCAAGTGCACACTCGGCTCGGCCTCCAGGGGGTCGAGGTCGGAGAAGTTGCTGAGGGAGGGCAGCCGCAGCACGGCGATCTCCAGCTCCGCCTCGCCCCTGCGGCCGCGGCGCTCCAGCAGATCGAGGGAGTCCTCCGGCGGGAACAGCGCATCCAGCCAGGGCATCACCCCCAGCACCGGCACGCCCGTGTGGCGCTCGAGCCAGTCGCGGCCAGCATCGAACAGCTCACGCCGGCCGCGGAAGCGGTTGATCAGCAGGCCGCGGACCAGGGGCCGCTCCACGGGCCGCAGCAGCGCCAGGGTGCCCACCAGCTGGGCGAACACACCGCCGCGCTCGATGTCCGCCACCAGCAGGCAGCGGGCCCGCAGGAACTGGGCCAGGCGCAGGTTGGTCAGGTCGCGGGCCTGCAGGTTCACCTCCACCGGACTGCCGGCCCCCTCGAGCACCAGCCGCCCCTGGGGGTGGGCGGCCTGCAGCTCGGCCAGGCCGGTGCGGATCGCCCGCCAGCCCGGCCGGAACCAGTCGCGGTAGTAGTGCTCGGCCCGGGTGCTGCCCACCGAGCGGCCCAGGTGGATCACCTCGCTGGTGGAATCGCCCTGGGGCTTGAGCAGCACCGGGTTCATGGCCGCCACCGGCTCCAGGCCCGCCGCCCAGGCCTGCAGCGCCTGGCTGTAGGCCATCTCGCCGCCGGAGCCGTCCACCCAGGCGTTGTTGCTCATGTTCTGGCCCTTGAAGGGCAGGGGCGTCTCGCCGCGGCGGCGCAGCACCCGGCAGAGGGCCGCCGTCATCAGCGACTTGCCGGCGCCGCTGCTGGTGCCGAGCACCATCAATGGCGCGGGACGCCCGGGGGGCTGGGCGGCGCTCACAGCCGGGGCCGGTGGCGGCGCAGGCCGTGCAGCAGGCGCTCGGGCAGGCCCGCCCGCGGCAGCTCCCCGGGCCAGCGGCCCAGCAGCTCCCGGCCCATGGGCGTGAGCCGCACCCGCTCGGTGAGCCCCTGGCCGTCCACCTCGCGGCGCAGCACCCCCAGGCGGATCAGCCAGATCAGGTGGTCCTCGGCGCGCTGGGGCGTCAGGGGCTTGAACCAGTAGGCGCTGCGCCCGGGGTGCTCGACCAGGCCGTGGCTGCTGATCGCCTCGGTGGCCAGCCGCTCGTAGAAGGCGCGCCGAAACGGCAGGCAGCGCAGCGCCGAGGCGGCCCGGGCCAGGGAGCGGGGATCGGAGCGGCTGCCATGCATGGGGCGATTCTCCCGGACGGCCGGCCTGGCCGTGGCCCAGGATCGAAGGACGCTGCCCGCCGGCATTCCCCGCTCCGGGATCCCGTCCCGCGACCCCGCGCCGCCCGCCCCGGTTCCCCATCCTGTCCGGCCCCCGGCGCCGCACCCGTTCCCCTCTCCGCTCACCGGCCGTGCTGCTGCTCGCCTCCGCCTCCCCCGCCCGCCGCCGCCTGCTGGAGCAGGCCGCCATCCCCCACCGGGTGCGGGTGAGCGGCGTCGATGAGGACGCCATCCGGGATGCCGATCCGGCCCTGCTGGTGCGGCGGCTGGCCCAGGCCAAGGCCCAGGCGGTGGTCGCGCTGGAGCGCCGGCAGGGCGAGGGCGGATCCCTGGAGGGTGGGTCCCTGGTGCGCGCCGCCGCGCCGACCACGGCGGTGCTCGGCTGCGACTCGCTGCTGGTGGTTTCCGGCGAGGTGTTCGGCAAACCCCGCGACCCGGATGAAGCCACGGCGCGCTGGCGGCGCCTGGCCGGCGCCTGGGGCGAGCTGCACACCGGCCACTGCCTGGTGCCCCTGGCCCTGGGCCAGGCCCCACGCCTGGCCACGGTGACCACGCGGGTGCAGTTCGCGCCGCTCACCCCGGCCCAGATCGCCGCCTACGTCGCCACGGGTGAACCGCTGCAGTGCGCCGGCGGCTTTGCCCTCGAGGGCATCGGTGGGCTCACGGTGGAGCGGATCGAGGGCTGCTTCAGCAACGTGATCGGGCTGAGCCTGCCGCTGCTGCGGCGCTGGCTCCAGCCCCTCGGCTGACGCGGGGGCCCCTCAGCGGAACAGGGTGTTGAACAGATCCTGGATGAACTGGTTGCTGGGGGTCGGCTGGTTCCAGGGCAGGGGCCCCTGGTTCGGTCCGAGGCCATAGCCGGTTCCGTAGGCGGGCCGGGTCACCAGCTGCTGGTTGCCCCAGCGGAACACCAGATCGTTGCCCCGGTTGTAGAACTGCGCCGGCCAGATGTTGTCGGAGTCGTTGAGCACCAGCTGGCCCTGGCGGTTGCGGAAGGCATAGCGGCGGCCGTCGCTCAGTTCCACCACGTAGGCCGTGCCGTTGGCGTTGGCCCGCTGGCGCAGGGCGCACTCCCCATCGAACAGGCGCCGGCCTGACTGGATCAGCTCACAGCGGCTGAGCTGCTGGCCCGGCCGGGGGTTCTGATTCCAGTTGCCGTTGTTCCAGCCGCCGTTGTTGGGATTGTTGTTCCAGTTGTTATTCCAGTTGTTGTTGGCGTTGGCGTTCCAGTTGTTGCCGAACAGCTGGCGGCTCAGGCGCTTGCTCACATTGCGGCGCTGCCAGCCGTCATCCCAGCACACCTGGCGCCGCACGTCGCACAGTTCCCCCGTGCTGAACAGCAGCTCCGTGGGCCAGGTGCGGGTGTCGAACTGGCGCCGCAGGTTTGTCACGGCGCCGGAGCCGAACACCCGGCGGGTCTCGCCGATCGACACCCCGCGGCTGTCGTAGCAGACCCGGCTGCCCCGATCACAGATCACGCCGCTGCGCGGAAAGTCGAGGGATGGCCGCTGGGCCCGGGCCGGGTCGGCGGCGGCCAGGGGCAGGGCCACCAGGGAGGCGGCCAGCCAGCGCAGCAGGCGGGGCGATGCGGTCAGGGCAGAGGTCACCATGGTGGGGTCCCGGGGATTGGGCTCAGACTAAGTAGGGGCCCACAAGTCTCTGCACCCCATCTGCATCTGAACCCCTCCGAGGCGTGACCAGGTGTTTCCGGCGCTCCGCTGGCGCCATGAAAAAAGCCCCCGCCGGAGCGGGGGCGCAGGCGCCAGGCGCAGCAGAGCCTCAGTCGAGGTCGGGCATGGCCAGGGTGGGTTCGGCCTTGCGGTCGATGCCCTTCTCGAAACCGGCGGCGGCGGCGCGGGCGCGGCCCGCGTGCCAGAGGTGACCCACCAGGAAGAAGAAGGCGAGCACGAACTGGGTGGACGCCAGCCACTGGCGGATGTTCACGAAGTTCACCGAGTTGGGCTCGGTGATGATGCCGCCCACGGAGTTGAGGGAGGCGTTGGGGGCGTGGGTCATGTATTCAGCCGCGCGGCGCACCTGCCAGGGCTGAATGTCGTTCTGGAGCTTGTCGAGGCTCAGGCCGTTGGGGCCGCGCAGGGGCTCCAGCCAGGGGCCGCGGAAGTCCCAGAAGCGCATGGTTTCACCGCCGAAGATGATCTCGCCGGTGGGGGAGCGCATCAGGTATTTGCCCAGGCCCGTGGGGCCCATGGCGGAACCGATGTTGGCGCCGAGGCGCTGGTCGCGCACCAGGAAGGTGAAGCTCTGGGCCTGGGAGGATTCGGCGTTGGTGGGGCCGTAGAACTCCGAGGGATAGGCGGTGTTGTTGAACCAGATGTAGGCCGAGGCGATGAAGCTCATGAAGCTCAGGGCGCCCAGGCTGTAGCTCAGGTAGGCCTCACCGTTCCAGATGAAGGCGCGACGCACCCAGCCGAAGGGCTTGGTGATCACGTGCCAGATGCCACCGAAGATCAGGGTCAGCCCCAGCCAGATGTGGCCACCGATGATGTCCTCCATCGAGTTCACCCCGATGATCCAGCCCTCGCCGCCGAAGGGGGCGCGGAACAGGTAACCGAAGATCACGCCGGGATCGAGGGTCGGGTTGGTGATCAGGCGCACATCGCCGCCACCGGGGGCCCAGGTGTCGTAGACACCGCCGAAGAACATGGCCTTGAACACCAGCAGCAGCGCACCCACCCCCAGCAGGATCAGGTGGTAGCCGATGATGTTGGTCATCTGGTTCTTGTCGCGCCAGTCCTGCGAGAAGAAGGCGGAGTAGTTCTCCAGAATCTCCGGGCCGCGCAGGGCGTGGTACAGGCCGCCGAGGCCGAGCACCGCGGAGCTGATCAGGTGCAGCACCCCCACCACGAAGAAGGGGTAGAGGTCGGTGACCTCACCGCCGGGGCCCACGCCGTAGCCCAGGGTGGCCACGTGGGGGAACAGGATCAGACCCTGCTCGTACATGGGCTTGTCGAAGGTGAAGTGGCTCACCTCGAACAGCATCATGGCGCCGGCCCAGAACACCATCAGGCCGGCGTGGGCCACGTGGGCGCCCAGCAGGCGACCGGAGAGGTTGATCAGGCGGGCGTTCCCCGACCACCAGGCGTAGCCGGTGGAGTCGAGGTCTTTCCCGCCGACCGCAGTCAGATTGGGATTAGAGAGCGTTACCACGGGGCAGAACCTCTTCAGGGAAGACGAAGTTTTCGTGCGGCTGGTCAGCCGGGGCCATCCAGGCCCGCAGACCTTCATTCAACAGAATGTTCTTCGTGTAGAAGGTCTCGAACTCGGGATCCTCAGCGGCGCGGATCTCCTGCGACAC
>CALRKO020000010.1:0-82873 GCA_943368105.1 Chitinophaga pinensis
TGGATGAGATCAACCGCGCCTTCGAACTGTCCCCCTCCTGGTACGTGGAGGCCCTGAACTACATCAAGGCGAACCACGGCATCTCGGGCGACCCCGGCGTGATTGCCAACAACTACATCGACTACGCGATCGCCGCCCTGGTCTGAACCCCAGATCGGCACTGCTGCGGTCGGCCCACCGGGCTGCCCGCGGTCGCCAGTCCCAGGGTCGGCTCCCCGCGGGGAGCGGCCTGCGGCCCTCGCCTCTGGCGGGGGCTTTTTGCTGTGCGGGTCTGTCCTGTACGGGCCCGGGTTGCGCGGGATTGTTGCCCGCCATCCCGGCCGGGGGGGGCCGGTGCCAACATCGGACCCACCCGATTGCGACCCGGCAGCGCCATGGACGCCAGCGGCGACTCCCTGCTCCCCCCCGGCACCCCCGCCAACGGTGACCCCATCAGCGAGGAGGAGGCCCTGCGGCGCCTGCGCCAGGCCGATGACCCCTCGGCCCAGTACTACGGGGCCTGGTGGCTGGGCCGCCACCGCAGCCGCCACCCCGAGGCGGTGCCGCTGCTGCGGACGGCCCTGGGCCAGCGCCGACCCCGCGATCCCGGAGCCGGCGTGGAGGAGAACGCCGTGGCCCGCAATGCCGCCCGCGCCCTCGGCAAGCTCGGCGCCGCGGCCGCCCCGGCCATTCCCGACCTGCTGGCCGCCCTGGAGGACGGGGACCACGGCCTGCGGGAGGCGGCGGCCCGGGCCCTGGGGGAGCTGCGGGCCGTGGAGGCCGTGGAGCCGTTGCGGCGCCGCCTGGCCAGTGGCCCCGCCGTGGCGGGGGGCCAGCAACCCGGTTCACCGCGGCTCCAGGAGCCCTGTGAGGCCCTGCTCGAGGCCCTGGGGGACATCGGCCTCGCCGATGGGGCCGTGGTGGCGGTGATCCGGCCCTTCGTGACCCACGAGCGGCCGCTGATCCGCAGCGCCGCCTGCCGGGCCCTGCTGCAGCTCACCGGCGAGCCCCAGTGGGGGCAGCAGCTGGTGCAGCTGCTGCAGCACCCCCAGCTGCAGGTGCGCCGCGCCGCCCTGATGGACCTGGGGGCGGTGGGCTGGCGGCCGGCCCTGGAGCCGATCGCCGCCACCCTGGCGGAGAACAGTCTCAAGCTGATCGCCCTGCGGGGCCTGGCCGAGGGCGGCCCGGTCGCCGCCGGGGAGGCTGCCGCGCAGGGGGCCCCCGGTGCCCCTGGGCCGATCGGCCCTGGCGCGGTGCTGGCCGCCATGGACGCCCTGCTCTGAGGTCCCCCACCTCCCCAGCCCCCGGCCCCCTTCCGCCCCTGCGTCGATGAGCCTCTCCCCCGCCTCCACCAGCCTCGACGCCGCCTGCAGCGGCGCCGACGCCGTCCTGCCGGCGCTGGTGCGGGCCGTGCAGGGGGCCGACAGCGCCCTGGCGATGCTGCAGGCCACCCAGGCCCTGGCCGCCAGCGGCCACCCGGACGCCGCCCCCCACCTGGTGGAGGTGCTCGGCTTCAACAACCCAGGCGCGGCGGTGGCCGCCGTGGACGGGCTGATCGCCCTGGGCGTCGCCGCGGTGGAGCCGATCCTCACCGGCCTCGACGGCCACAACTACGGCGCGCGGGCCTGGGCGGTGCGGGCCCTGGCGGGCATCGGCGACGTGCGCGGCCTGGAGGTGCTGGAGGAGGCCCTCGCCACCGACATCGGCCCCAGCGTGCGCCGGGCAGCAGCCCGGGGCCTGGGACGCCTCCAGCTGGAGCCCCTGGCCCCCGAAGCCCGCCCCGCGGTGCTGGAGCGCTGCCTGGTGGCCCTGGAGCAGGGCTGCGCCGACGGCGAGTGGGTGGTGCGCTACGCCGTGGCGGTGGGCCTGGAGTCGCTGGCGCCGGCGCTGCCGGCCGGGGCCGGGGGGTGGTCGCGGGCCCACCGGGCCCTGGTGGGCCTGGGGGATCCGGTGCTCGAGGAGGTGCTGGTGGTGCGGCTGCGGGCCCGGCAGGCCCTGGAGAGCCTCGGAGTCCCGGGGGACCTTGCCCTGGAGGGCCCCCATGGCTGAACAGCGCCTGCTGTTTGTCTGCCTCGGCAACATCTGCCGCTCCCCGGCCGCCGAGGGGGTGTTCCTGCACCTGGCGCAGCGCGAGGGGCTGGGCGACCACGTTCTGGTGGATTCGGCCGGCACCGGCGGCTGGCACGTGGGCAACCCCGCCGATCGGCGCATGCGGGCCGCCGCCGGCCGCCGCGGCATCCACCTGCCCAGCCGCGCCCGCCAGATCACCCCGGCCGACCTGCGCCGCTTCGATCGCATCCTCACCATGGACGACGACAACCTGCGGGCCGTGCAGGCCCTGGCGCGCCAGGCCGCCGGCGTGGGCCCGGGCGATGCCGATGCCTCCCTGGCCAGGATCGAGCCGATCACCCGCCACTGCCGCCGCTTCCAGGTGCGCGAGGTGCCGGATCCCTACTACGGCGGCGAGGCCGGCTTCGAGCACGTGCTCGATCTGCTGGAGGATGCGTGCGCAGGCCTGCTGGCCAGCCTGCGCGGCGCCTGAGGCCTGAGCCCCGCGGTAGGCGCGAGGGGGGGCGGTTCAGCCCTGGGGCGCCGGCCAGGCGTCCTCGGGCACCCGCTCCCGGAACAGCTGCACGAGCCGCTCGATCACGGCCTCGATGGCCAGGCCGTCGCTGACCAGTTCCACCGCGTCGTCGGCCTGGGTCAGCGGCGCCACGGCCCGGGTGGCGTCCTGGTGGTCGCGGCCGGCGATCTGGGCCTCCAGGTCGGCGCGCTCCGGCACCGGAAAGCCGCGCTGCTCCAGGTCCAGGGCGCGGCGCCGGGCCCGCTCGGCCACGGTGGCCGTGAGGAACACCTTGAGCTCGGCGTCGGGGAACACGGCGGTGCCGATGTCGCGGCCTTCGGCCACCAGGCCGCCCCGCGCGCCCATGGCCCGCTGCTGGCGGGTGAGGGCCTCGCGCACGCAGCCATGGGCCGCCACCGCTGACACCTGGGCCGTCACCTCGGGGCTGCGGATCGCAGCGGTCACGTCCTCGCCGTTGACGTGCACCTGCTGGCCGCCGGCGGCGGTGCTCAGGCGCAGGTCGAGGCCCTGCAGCAGCGGTGCCACAGCGGCCCCATCGCTGGGATCGACGCCCCGCTGCAGCACCAGCCAGGCCACGGCGCGGTACATGGCGCCCGTATCCAGGTGGATCAGGCCCAGGCGCTCGGCGAAGGCCCGGGTGACGGTGCTCTTGCCCGCCCCGGCGGGGCCATCGATGGCGACGATCGGCTGGCGGCTCATCAGAAACACGTGATCGATCAGGCGGCTGGGGCCGCAGTGGGCGGCGGCGGCCAGCAGCACCGGCCGGCCCAGGCGGGCGCGGGGCTGCAGGCTGTGGGGATCCACCGCCTCCACATAGTCCACCACCAGGCCGGCCTGGCCCAGCTCCGCCGCCACCTCGGCGCAGAGCCCCTCCAGGTCGGCGCCGGGGCGGGCCAGGGCGCGGCGGCGGGCGGCGGCCAGGGCCCGGGGCAGGGCATCGGCCCGCCGGCGCAGCTCGGGCGTGAGGTAGCGGTTGCGGGAGCTGAGGGCCAGCCCGTCGGCCTCGCGCACCGTGCCGCAGCCCCACACCTGCACCGGCAGGCCCAGGTCCGCCACCAGCCGCCGCAGGATCACCAGCTGCTGCCAGTCCTTCTCTCCCAGCAGCAGCCGCTGGGGCCGGATCAGCCCCAGCAGCCGGGCCACCACCGTGGCCACGCCGTTGAAGTGGCCGGGCCGGTGCCGCCCGCACAGGCCCCGCTGCAGCGAGTCGGGCGGCAGCAGGCGGGTCAGCTCCGCCTCCCCCTCCGGGAACAGCTCGGCCGGCTCGGGGGCGAACAGGGCGGCGGCGCCGGCGGCGGCGGCCAGGGCCGCGTCGGTGTCGAGGTCGCGGGGGTAGCGGGCGAAGTCCTCGCCGGGACCGAACTGGAGCGGGTTCACGAACACGCTCACCAGCACCTGGGGCCGGTCGCCGGCGCCACGGCCCCCCGCCCAGCCCTGGGCGGCCCGCCGCACCAGGACGGCGTGGCCCGCGTGCAGGGCCCCCATGGTGGGCACGAAGTGCAGGGGCGCGGTCTGGGCCTGCCGCCAGCGCAGCAGCGCGGCGCGGGTCTGAAGCAGCTGCACGGGCTCCGGGGGACGGATCGACGCCACCGTCCTAGACGCGCCGCCGGCGGGCGGGATGGCGGCCGGGGCCGCCCGGGCCCAGACCAAAGCCCGCCCGCCGGGGGGCGGATGGGCTGGGCTGTGGGGCTGGGGGGCCGGCGCCGGGCCGGCTCTGGGGCTGGCGCTACTGCAGCACTTCCAGCTTCACCTCGGCCACACCGCTGGCCACCAGGCCCAGCTGGCTGGCGGCGCCATGGGCCAGGTCGATCACGCGGCTGCCGTGGAAGGGGCCGCGGTCGTTGATGCGCACCACGGCGGAGCGGCCGTTCCAGAGGTTGGTGACGCGCACCTTGGTGCCGAAGGGCAGGCTGCGGTGGGCCGCGGTGAGGGTGCCGGGGCGGAACACCTCGCCGTTGGCGGTGCGGTTGCCGTAGAAGCCGGGGCCGTACCAGCTGGCCATGCCGGCGCCGAGGGAGCGGACGCTGGGCCGGGCCGGAGGGCTGGCGATCGGCAGGCTGGGGGTGATCGGTGCGCTGGGCTGGGGGGCGGGGGCCAGGGGGGCCTCCTCCAGGATCGCCACGGTCTGGGGGCGGGTCGGGCTGGCGCTGGCCTGGACCTCAGGCGGCTCCTGGCCCTGGGGGGCCACGGGCGTGGTGGAGGTGTCCAGGGGAGCAACGCGGCCGGTGACGGCGAAGGCCGGCGCCAGGGCGTTGCTGCCGGAGAGCAGCAGGGCGAAACCGCTCAGCAAGAGAGTGCGACGCATAACAGACGAAACTCGCCACCCGAAGGCAGCAGCCACTGGTCCTGAGTTGTGGCCCGTCAGTGCTGCAATCGCTCCAGGCGAATGGGAGAGAAGCTGGAGCGAACTGCCGACGGAGTTCCTAACGGAATTGACGACCCCGGAAAGTTAATGGCTGTCGGCGGTGGATTTGCACGGCAATCCCTCGCCAATCACTGATCAGAATTCTCTATCCCTCTCCGAATCGAAGCCCCTGCCGGCGATCTGGGCCGGCCGCCAGCCCCGCGGCCATCAGCAAGAGCGATCACCACCATCAGTCCGGCTTATGCTTGATTGTGCCAATCTGGCGATTGGTCCCGGATTTGGGCTGGCCTGGGGCGGCTCGAGGTGGCCCCGGGGCGGCCCCAGGCCAGTCCAGGGGGCCGACGTGGCCCTGGGCGGAGGGGGGCGGGCCGGGGCCGGCGGCGCGGGAGGATCGCCCCAGCGCGCAGACGGCCGGAGACGCCCATGGATTACCGCACAGCTGGAGTGGACGTGGTGGCCGGGCGGGCCTTCGTGGAGCGGATCCGATCCAGCGTTGAGTCCACCCGCCGCCCCGAGGTGCTCGGCGGCCTGGGCGGCTTCGGCGGCCTGTGCCGGCTGCCCGCCGGCCTCCGCCAGCCCCTGCTGGTGGCCGGCACCGATGGGGTGGGCACCAAGCTGGAGCTGGCCCAGGCCCACGGCCGCCACCACGGCGTGGGCATCGACCTGGTGGCGATGTGCGTCAACGACGTGGTCACCAGCGGCGCCCAGCCCCTGTTCTTCCTCGACTACATCGCCACCGGCAAGCTCAGCCCCGAGGCCATGGCGGAGGTGGTGGAGGGCATCGCCGACGGCTGCCGCCAGAGCGGCTGCGCCCTGCTCGGCGGCGAGACCGCCGAGATGCCCGGCTTCTACGCCCCCGGCCGCTACGACCTGGCGGGCTTCTGCGTGGCGGTGGTGGAGGAGGACGCCCTGATCGACGGCCGCGCTGTGGTGGCCGGGGATCGGATCGTGGCCGTTGCCAGCAGCGGCGTCCACAGCAACGGCTTCAGCCTGGTGCGCCGCATCCTCGAGGCCCACGGCACCGGCCCCGAAACCCCCCTGCCGGACGGCGGCCCGCCGGTGATCGACAGCCTGCTCACCCCCACCCGCCTCTACGCCTCCCTGGTGCAGGCCCTGCTGGCGGCGCAACTGCCCCTGCACGGCATGGCCCACATCACGGGCGGCGGCCTGCCCGAGAACCTGCCCCGCACCCTGCCCGAGGGCCTGCACGCCCGCATCGACCCCGGCAGCTGGGAGCGGCCGGCCCTGTTCCGCTGGCTGCAGGAGAAGGGGGAGGTGCCCGAGGCCGATCTCTGGAACACCTTCAACCTGGGCGTGGGGTTCTGCCTGGTGCTGCCGGAGACCGCCGTGGACCGGGCCCTGGCCATCTGCGCCGCCGAGGGCCATCGGGCCTGGGCCCTGGGCACGGTGGACTCCGGCTCGATCGGCGCGGCCAGCCTGGCCGGGCTCCCCTGCTGAGCGGTCCGGCGGGCGGTGCACCGCGGCGGCGGTCGTTGCGGCGACGGTCCGGGCGGCGTCCCGGCGGCCTGCCCTGCGTAAGGTGCCCCCCGGCGCGCCCCGGCCGGGCGCCCAGGCGGCAAGGCCGATAGGTCCACATCGATAGGTTCAGCGTTGATGTTCAGTAGCTCGACCCGCATCACCCGGCGCCGCAGTTCCGCCGGTCCCCTGCCCCCCAACCGCCCCCAGCGGCCCAGGGAGAGCTACCCCAGCCGCACCGCCCTCAACCGCAGCGGCGTGCGGCCCACCTTCCTCACCCTGCGGGACCACGGCAAGGTGTTCGTGGCCGACCTGCCGCGCCTCTCCGACGGCCAGCTGGCCCACGTGGGCAAGGAGGCCCGCGAGGTGCTGGACAGCCTCAACCGCCGCCTGGAGGAGCTCGACCAGCAGGCCAGCCTCAGCCAGCTGGAGCAGGAGACCCGCATCCGCGCCGCCACCAAGCGCGATGTGACCGAGCGCTTCATCCGCGCCGTGGAGGAGGAGCAGGAGCAGCGCCGCTCCAATCCCGCCCTCAAGGCCGCGGCCGGCGAGTCGCTGGCGCGGGCCTTCCTGGAGATCGCCCGGCACCGCCTGGCGGGCGCCACCTTCGACTCGCTGCTGCAGGAGGCCCTGGCCGCCTGCGGCCCCAGCGAGACCGCAGCGCCGCAGCCGCCCCAGCCCGCCGAGCGGCCCCGGGTGGTGGCCCTGGTGCGCCACCCCGGCGAGGCCGAGCCGGAGCGCGAGCGGCTGCCGGTGGTGCTCACCCCCGACCCCACCCCCAGCATGGGAGCCCCCTGAGGTCTGGGCGGCGGCAGTTGGCCTCAGGCGCTCTGGAACGGATTGGCGGGCATGCGCGGCCCCGCCGCCAGGGCCAGGGCGTCCAGGGCGGCCCGCTCCGCGGGGCTGAGGCTCCAGCTGCGGGCGGCGGCGGCCGCCTCCACCTGGCCGGTGCGGCGCAGGCCGGGGATCGGCATGGCTCCGTGGGCCCGGCACCAGTTCAGGGCCACCGCCGCCAGGCCGCCGGGGCGCCCCGCGCCGATGGCCTCCATCGTCTCCAGCAGGGGCGTCAGGCGCGGGCCCAGCCGGCGGAACAGGGCACCGCGGGGACCCCGGGGCGGCGGTGAGCCCGGGCCCTGGGGCGGCTCAGCAGCCCCAGGGCCAGGGGGCTGTAGGCGATCAGCTCGATGCCCAGCTCGCGGCAGACCTCCGCCACCCCGCCCGGCGCCACCGCCTCCGGCGCCAGCAGCGACAGCTGCACCTGCAGGCTGGCGATCGCCACGCCGCGCTCGGCCAGGCGCCCCGCCACCCGGCGCAGGCGCTGCGGGCCCAGGTTCGAAAGCCCCAGGCTGGCCACCGCGCCGCCCTGCACCAGATCCGCCAGCCCCTGCAGCAGGGGCTCCTCCTGCCAGGGGGCGTAGCGGGCGGTGCTCCAGTGCAGCTGCACCCGCTGCAGCTGGCCCTGCAGGCGGGCCCGGGAGGCGGCGAAGGCCCGATCGAAGCCGCGGCGGCCCAGGCGCCAGGGGAAGGGGGCCAGCTTGGTGGCGATGCAGAGCCGGCTCCGCTCGGCCTCCGGCAGGGCCATGGCGAAGCGGCCCAGCAGGGTCTCGCTGCGGCCGCTGAGGCGGCCGGTGCCGTAGGAGTCGGCCGTGTCGAAGAAGCGGAAGCCCAGGGCAATGCAGCGGTGGAAGCAGGCCTCCAGCTCGGCGTCGTCGCGGTCCGGGTCGTAGCCCCAGAGGAACTGGTTGCCCCAGGCCCAGGTGCCCACCCCGATCGCGGGCAGGGGGGGCGGCGCGCTTGCCATGATCGAGCCGCCTCGGGCCACACTGCGGTGAATTCTCTGCCGACGCCTGCCGCCGCGCCGCACGGCTGGCCCACTGCCGGGGCCGCGGCGGTTGAACCCGCCGCTGTGCCACTGCCCGCCGTGCCGCCGCCCGCCGCTGCGGAGCCCGTGCTGTGTCGCCACTGCGGCCGCACCGCCAGCAACGGCATCAGCTGCGAGGGCGCCTGCGTGGCCGATTCGGGCTACTGAGGCGGCGCCTGCGGCCTGCCGGGGACGGCGAGCTCCCGCCGGGGCCAGCGGCCCAGAATGCCCCGGATCCCCCGTCGCCCCGCGCGCCGTGTTCGACCTCCCTGCCCTGCGCTCCGTCCTGGTCGCCGCTGCCGCAGCCGGCGCCCGCGCTGACCGCCGCGGCGCCGGTGCCCGTGCTGCTGCACCGGGGCGGCCCCGGGCGCTGCTGCTGGCCCTGGCGCCGCTGCTGCTCCTGCCCCTGGAGGCGGGTCCGCTGCTGGCCCAGCGCCGCGCCGATGGTTTCGGCACCTGGCAGCGCGCGGCCCAGAGCTGCCGCCGCAACCTGGCGGGCGCCCAGCCGGCCGACTGCCTGAGTGTGCAGCTCAGCCAGCAGCTGGAGGGGGTGCTGAGCGTGCGCTTCATCGCCCGCGGCGCCCAGCGGGACAGCGCCAGCCAGCTCACCTTTGCCGGTGCCCTGGCGGCCGGCGCCACGCCCCTGGCCTGCCAGGGGGGCCGCTGTACGCCGAAGGGCCCCCTCAGCACCGAGCTCACCAGCGTCAGCCAGGGCAGCTTCGACGAGCGCGGCCTGGCCCAGGGTCTGCCGGCCGCCTGGCCCGCCGAGGGGCGCTGTCAGCTCGAGGCCACCAGCGTGCGCTGCGAGGCCCGGGCCCTCAGCGGCGAAACCTGGTCGGCCCAGGCGACGTTCTGAAGGCCGTCACGGGCTGCAGGGACCTCGCGGTTTCCAGACCCGCCACGGCCTCCAGGCCGGCCACCACCTGCAGGACCGCAGGCCATGGACGCGGCTCAGGCTCCAGGTCAGATGCGGGCCCAGGGGCGTCTGGCCACTAGGAAAACTATCCCTCGGGGGATGAAGAGGCGGCACCCAGATTCGAACTGGGGGTAAAGGATTTGCAATCCTCTGCCTTACCACTTGGCCATGCCGCCGTGCGGGAGCAAACTCCCAGGCACGGATCGTATCAGCCACGCCATGCCCCCCCGGCTGCTGGTTCTGAGCAACGGGCACGGTGAGGACCTGATTGCCCTGCGGGTGCTGCGGGCCCTGCACCGGCGCCGTCCGGAGCTGGAGATCCAGGTGCTGCCCCTGGTGGGGGAGGGGGGCGCCTTCGCCGCCGCGGAGGCCGCCGGCGAGCTGCGCCGCGTCGGCCCGTGCCGGCGCCTGCCCAGCGGCGGCTTCAGCAACCAGAGCCTGCGGGGCTTGCTCCAGGATCTCGCCGCCGGCATCCTCGGCCTCAGCTGGCGGCAGTGGCGCCTGGTGCGCCGCTGGGGCCGCAGCGGCGATCCGGTGCTGGCGGTGGGCGACCTGCTGCCCCTGCTGCTGGCCTGGTGCAGCGCCGCCCCCTACGGCTTCATCGGCACCCCCAAGAGCGACTACACCTGGCGCAGCGGCCCCGGCCGCAGCCCCCTGGCCGACGCCTACCACCGGCTCAAGGGTAGTGAGTGGGACCCCTGGGAGTGGGCGCTGATGGCCAGCCGCCGCTGCCGGCTGGTGGCCGTGCGCGACCGCCTCACCGCCCGCGGGCTGCGGCGCCACGGCGTGGCGGCCCTGGCGCCGGGCAACCCGATGATGGACGGCCTGGCGCCGGACTCCCTGCCGCCGGCCCTGGCGGACCACCGGCGCCTGGTGCTGCTGGGGGGCAGCCGCATGCCCGAGGCCCTCGGCAACCTGGAACGGCTGCTGGCTGCCCTCGACGGCCTGGCGCCGGCGCCCCGGCCCTGGCTGGTGCTCGTCGCCACCGGCTCGAGGCCCAGCCCCGACGAGCTGGCGCCGCTGCTGGCACGCCGCGGCCTGGAGCCGCGGCCCCTGCCGGCGGGCAGCGGGGCCGCCGCCGCCTGGGGGCGTGAGGGCCTGCTGCTGCTGGTGGGGCCGGGGCGCTTCGGGGCCTGGGCCGGCTGGGGCGAGGTGGGCCTGGCCGCGGCTGGCACCGCCACCGAACAGCTGGTGGGGCTGGGCATCCCGGCCCTGTCGCTGCCGGGGCCGGGCCCCCAGTTCAAGGCCGGCTTCGCGCGGCGCCAGAGCCGGCTGCTGGGCGGATCGGTGCGGGTGTGTGCCAGCGGCCCCGAGCTGGCCGAGGGTCTGCAGCGCCTCCTGCAGGAGCCGCTGCAGCGCCGCCGCCTGGGGCGGATCGGCCGGCGCCGCCTCGGACCGCCCGGTGGTGGCGAGGCCCTGGCGGCCCTGGTGGAGGCGCGGCTGCTGGGTGCTGCGCCGACCGCCGGCGCGGCTGGCCGCTGAGGCCGGCGGGATGATGGCCGCAGCACCCCCGCCGCCCCTGCGCCATGGCCGCCCCCCAGGACCGCGACTACGTCATCGCCTGCAGCCGCCTGGCCAGCCAGCTGAGCATCAGCATCGCCGCCGCCCGCCGCCGGGTGGACGTGCTTGCGGCCCGGGAGGGGGTGCGGGATGCCGCCGGCCGCACCCTGGTGGCCCAGCGCCTGCTGCTGGAGACCCAGGGCGTGGGCAGCAGCGAGTCCCGCCAGCTGCTGGACACGCTGCTGGAGGCCGTCGCCGAGGAGGCGAACTACATCGGCGACGACTGAGCAGCGTCGCCTCAAGCTCCGCCTGCCCGCGGTGCCTCAGGAGCGGTGCTCGAAGATGGCGCCGTAGCGGCCCCGGTCCAGGTCGGCGATCACCGGGATGCAGGCGAAGCTGCGCCGGGCCAGCTCCAGCCGCCCCTCGCGGGCCAGCATCGTCTCCAGCCGCTCGCGGGCGGCCAGCAGATAGCGCACGTCGTTGGCGGCGTAGGCCAGCTGGGCCTCGCTCAGCTCCTCCACCCGGCCCCAGTCGCTGCTCTGGGCCTGCTTGTCCAGGTCCACGCCGCAGAGCTCCTGCACCAGCTCCTTGAGGCCGTGGCGGTTGGTGTAGGTGCGGGCCAGGCGGCTGGCCACCTTGGTGCAGAACAGCGGCGCGGTGGTGATGCCGAGCCCCTCCGCCAGGGCCGCCACGTCGAAGCGGGCGAAGTGGAACACCTTCTCGATGGCCGGGACCTCCAGCAGCTGCTGCAGCCGCGGGGCGGCGGCCTGGCCGCGGCCGATGCGGATGCAGCACACATTGTCGTGGCCGTCGGCGATCTGCACCAGGCAGAGGCGGTCGCGGCCGTGCACCAGGCCCATGGCCTCGGTGTCCACCGCCAGGGCCGGCGCCGCCCCCAGCAGCTCCAGCCAGGCGGCGTCCAGGTCGCCGTCGAACACCGCGAAGCGGGCGGGGCTGGAGCCGGCGGCGGGCGCGGCGGTGGCGGCGGAGCTGGGGGAGGGCGCCATGGCGGAGCGGGGCAGGGGGGTGCTGGCCATGGTCGCGGATGCCCGGGCGCCGGCGGGGCGCGGGTCTGGGGCGGCGGCTGCGGGCAGCGGGCCCCGGGGCCCTTCGGCGGCGGCGGTTGGGGGAGAATGCAACAACTTGTTGTCATCCGAGCCGAGCCGATGCCCCCAGCCCTGGGCTCCACCCTGCTGCTGACCCTGCTGCTGGCCGTCGGCCTGGTGTTCTTCCTGCGGGCCGCCAGCAAGGACCGCACCACCGTGGTGGACGTGCGCTCCTCGCGGCCGCCCCTGGAGGTGCTGCCGGTGCTCAGCGACTGGCTGCAGCAGCGGGGCTGGCGGGCCCAGGAGGGCGACCCCGAGCGGCGGGTGCTGCGCTTCGGCGGCCGGGTGGCCGCCAGTCCGCTGCTGGCCGGGCTGCTCTCGGCGCTGGGGGCGGTGGGGGCCGGCTGCCTGGGGCTGGTGCTGCGCCAGCTGCTGCCGACCCTGGGCTGGTGGCCCCTGGCTCTGGTGGCCCTCGGTCCCCTGGCGGGCCTGCTCTACCGGCGCCGGGCCGAGCGGGCCGAGAGCGTGGAGCTGCGCCTGATCAGCCACGACGGCGCCACCGGCAGCGCCCTGCGGCTGCGGGCCCACCGCGATGAGCTGATCGCCCTGGAGCTGGAGCTGGGGCCCCGGCTGGGGCTGTTCAGCGACGGCAACCTGCTCAGCTCGCCGATCTGAGCCGCCGGCAGCCCCGCGCACCGTTTCCCCGGGCCCTCCCCCGCAGAATGGCGCCGCCTGCCGCCGCCCTCTCCATGGCCCGCAACTCCCCGGTCCGCCGCCCCGGCCCGCTGCTGCTGGCCCTGGCGGCCGGCGCCCTGGCCTGGTCCGCCGCGGCCCCGGCTGGCGCCGCCGCCCAGGTCGTGGCCAGTGCCGATCCACTCACGGGGGCCCGCAGCCCCCTGGCCAAGAACTGGGTGGGCCTGCGGGCCCTGCCCCCCCAGACCCCGATCCTTGTGCTGGCCGGCCATGCCGACTCCCAGGGGGTGGCGGGGCCCGGCACCAGCGGCGCCGCCGTCGGCCGGGGCGGCGCCGCGCCGATGCAGCCCGGCATCACCGACGAGCTCCACTGGAACCTGGCGGTGGCCCGGGAGGTGGTGGCCCGCGGCCAGCAGCGGGGCCTTGCCATCGCCGCCTACGAGCCGCCCCTGCGCAGCATCGCCAACGCCAACGATCCCCGCACCAACTGGAGCGTCGGCCAGCGCCACGTGGCGGCCGGCGGCTACGCCTTGGAGATCCACTTCGACGCCTACGGGCCCGACGGCGTGGGCTCCGGCGTGATTCCGGCCCTGCGCGGCCCCCTCACCCGCCTGGACGAGAGCCTGGCCGAGGCCTTCGGGGCCTACCCGCTGCGCTTCCGGGGCGGTCTGGGCGGTCCGCGGCGCGGTCTCACCCTGCTGGAGATCGGCAAGCTGGAGGGTGCCCTGGAGGCCAGCCTGCGGGATCCGGAGCGGCGTGAGCAGGCCCTGGGCGCCATCGCCGATCGGGTGGTGCTGGCCCTGCAGCGGGGCCTGGAGCCCCTGCCGGCCGATGGACTGGCGCCGGCCTGGTCGAGGGCCTCGGTGGTCCAGGCCGGTGTCCTCGACCAGGCCGGCGGGCTTCAGCCCACCGCGGCAACCCAGCCCGCGGCGGCTCATCCCACGGCGCCGTGGGGCTGGCAGCGGGCCGCCAGCGCGCCGTCCTCCAGCCAGTTCTGAGGCCGGGTGAACAGCTCGGTGAGCAGGGCCTCGCGGCTGCCCGGCTCCGGCTGGTAGCCGTACTCCCAGCGCACCAGTGGCGGCAGCGACATCAGGATCGACTCGGTGCGGCCGTTGGTCTGCAGGCCGAAGATCGTGCCCCGGTCGAACACCAGGTTGAACTCCACGTAGCGGCCGCGGCGGTACAGCTGGAACTGGCGCTCCCGCTCGCCGTAGGGGGTGGCCTGGCGCCTCTCGACGATCGGCCCATAGCTGGGCAGGAAGGCGTTGCCGCAGGCGGAGGCCAGGGCGAACAGCTGCTCCCAGCTCTGCTGCACCGGGCCGGTGGCCCGGCTCGCCGCCGCCGCCGGGCCACCCGGATCCTGGCCCTTGTAGAGCACGCCAGCCGGATCCTGGTAGTCGTAGAAGATGCCGCCCACGCCGCGGGTCTCGCCGCGGTGCTTCAGGAAGAAGTACTCGTCGCACCAGGGCTTGAACACCGGGTAGTAGGCCGGGTTCACCGAGTCGCAGGCGGCCCTGAGGCTGCGGTGGAAGTGCTGGGCGTCCTCGAGGAAGGGGTAGTAGGGGGTGAGGTCGGCGCCGCCGCCGAACCACCACACTGGGCCGGCCTCGAAGTAGCGGTAGTTGAGGTGGACGGTGGGGATGTAGGGGTTGCGGGGGTGCAGCACCATCGAGGTGCCGGTGGCGAACCAGCGCTGGCCGGCCGCCTCCGGCCGCTGGCTGAGGATGGAGGGGGGCAGCTGCTCGCCCTCCACCTCGGAGAAGTTGACACCGCCCTGCTCGAAGACGCGGCCGCCCTTGAGCACCCGCGAGCGGCCGCCGCCGCCCTCCGGCCGCTCCCAGCTCTCCTCCTGGAAGCGACCCTCGCCATCCAGCTGCTCCAGGCCGGCGCAGATCGAATCCTGCAGGCCCATCAGCAGGGCCTTGGCCCGGGCCCGCGAGTCGGCGGGGGGACGCTCCAGGCCCGGTGCCGGGGCGGGGGGCGCGGGGGTCGCCGCGGCGCCGCCGGGGCCGTCCGGCGTGCCGCCCAGCCTGTTCTTCGCGCGTGCCAGCAGGGCCTTCAACATCGACGCCACGTCCCGAATGGACGCCAGGGAACCCCCTCACCCTTTCAGCCGGCGGTGCCCTGGCACAAGGGGAGTGGGGTGTTCGTCATCACGATTCCGGCATGCGCCCGCCGCCCTCGCCCGCTGCGGAGGGCGCCGCGGAGGGCGCCGCGCGCGGCCCCTAGGATCCAGGCCCTTCCCCCCGTTCGGATGGCCAGCGCCGACCCGGTTCTCGACCAGGCCATCGCCGCCCTGGAGCCCCTGCGGGATGCCGGCAGTGGCCGCAGTCTGCTGGAGCTGCAGTGGATCCGCCAGGTGCGGCTCCAGAACAGCCGCGTGGTGTTCCGCCTGGCCCTGCCCGGCTTCGCCGGCGGCCAGCGGGAGCGCATCGCCGCCGAGGCCCGCAGCGCCCTGCTGGCGGTGGGCGGCATCGAGGACGTGCAGATCGAACTGGCCCAGCCCACCGAGGCGGCCCCCGCCCACAGCCATGGACCTGGCCCCGGCCATGGCGGCGCCCCGATCGGCGCGGCCGGCCACGGCGGCGGCGGCCCCGAGCGCCAGGCCATCCCCGGCGTGAAGCAGGTGATCGCCGTGAGCAGCGGCAAGGGCGGCGTGGGCAAGAGCACCGTGGCGGTGAACCTGGCCTGCGCCCTGGCCGCCGGCGGCCTGCGGGTGGGCCTGCTCGACGCCGACATCTACGGCCCCAATGCCCCCACGATGCTCGGGGTGGCGGACCGCACCCCCGAGGTGCGCGGCGAGGGCGCCAGCCAGGTGCTCACCCCGATCGAGAGCTGCGGCATCGCCATGGTGTCGATGGGGTTGCTGATCCAGGAGAACCAGCCCGTGATCTGGCGCGGCCCGATGCTCAACGGCATCATCCGCCAGTTCCTCTACCAGGTGGACTGGGGCGAGCGCGACGTGCTGGTGGTGGACCTGCCCCCCGGCACCGGCGACGCCCAGCTCAGCCTGGCCCAGGCCGTGCCCATGGCCGGGGTGGTGATCGTCACCACGCCCCAGCAGGTGTCGCTGCAGGATGCCCGCCGCGGCCTGGCGATGTTCCTGCAGATGGGCGTGCCGGTGCTGGGGGTGGTGGAGAACATGACGGCCTTCATCCCGCCCGATGCTCCCGAGAAGCGCTACGAGCTGTTCGGCCGCGGCGGCGGCCAGCGGCTGGCCGAGGAGGCGGAGGTGCCGCTGCTGGCCCAGCTGCCGATGGAGCTGGCGGTGGTGCAGGGCGGTGACGGCGGCCGCCCCGCGGTGCTGGCCGCCCCGGACTCGGCCACGGCCCAGGCCTTCCGCGCCCTGGCCGAGCGGCTGCTCAGTGCCGTGCCGGCGGCATGACGCTGCTCGGGGCCTGGGGCCGCCGGCCGGACCTGTTCTCCGGGGGCCGGGTCGCCCGCCGCCGCTGGTTCGACGGTGTCGACAAGCTGCTGTGGTGGATTCCCCTGGCGATGATCTTCATTGCCGGCATCCTGATCGCCAGCACCCAGCGCCAGGCCGGCTACGCCGACTGGCATCAGCACTGGGTCACGGCGGCCGTGGGCATGGGGATCGCCCTGCTCCTGGCCCGTGTGCCGCTGGAGCGCTTCAGTCCCTGGCAGTGGCCCATCTATGGGGCGATGGTGGCCAGCCTGATCGCTGTGCGCCTCATCGGGGTGAGCGCCCTGGGTGCCCAGAGCTGGATCAACATCGGCGGCTTCAATGTGCAGCCCTCGGAATTCGCCAAGGTGGCGGCGATTCTGCTGCTGGCCCGGGTTCTCACCCGCCATCCGGTGGAGCGGCCGGTGGATCTGCTGCGACCCGTGGCCATGATCAGCATTCCCTGGCTGCTGGTGTTCATTCAGCCGGACCTGGGCAGCTCGCTGGTCTTCGGCGCCATCCTGCTGGTGATGATGTTCTGGTCGGGGATGCCCGGCGCCTGGGTGGTCCTGTTCATGTCGCCGCTGTTCACGGCGGTGATGGCCGGGGCGTTCCCCTGGCTGCTGCTGGCCTGGATCCCGGCCATGGGCTGGCTGGCCTGGAGCTCGCTGCCCTGGAAGCGCCAGGCCCTCGGGGTGGTGCTGGCGGTGCAGGGGGTGTTTGCCGTGGCCACCCCCTGGCTGTGGAACCACTTCCTGCAGCCCCACCAGCGGGCACGGCTCACCCTGTTTCTGGATCCCTCCCAGGATCCCCTCGGGGGTGGCTATCACCTGCTCCAGAGCATGGTGGGGATCGGTTCAGGACGCCTGGTCGGCACCGGCCTGATGCAGGGCCATCTCACGCTGCTGCGCTTCATCCCGGAGCAGCACACGGATTTCATCTTCAGCGCCCTGGGTGAGGAAACCGGTTTCCTCGGATCGCTGCTGGTGGTGGTGGGCTATGTGGTGTGGATCTGGCGCCTGCTGCAGATCGCCGGTAAAGCCCGATCAGACTATGAGTCCCTGGTGGTGGTGGGGATCGGCGCCATGGTGATGTTCCAGGTGGTGGTGAACATCAACATGACCATCGGCCTCGGACCGATCACCGGCATCCCCCTGCCCTGGATGAGCTACGGCCGCTCGGCGATGCTCGTGAACTTCATCGCCCTGGGCCTGTGCGCCTCGGTGGGGCGCCGGGGCCTGGCGGCCAAGGCCCGCCGGTGAGCGAGACGGCTCCCGGCGATTCCCTCGAGGCCCTGCGCCGCCTGCTGGCGGAGGGCGTGCCCGCCGGCCGCGGCGATGAGGACGGCGGCCGCCGCCAGTGGTGGGCGGCCCTGGCCACCCTGCAGGAGGACTTCCTGCTGCCGCTCCAGCCCCTGCAGGGGGTGTGGCTGGCCGCGCCCCTGCCGGCCCTCTACGAGCCGGCGCTGCTGGCCCAGCTGCAGGGCTGGGTCTGGGCGCCGGGGGAGCTGGCGGACCTGCTGCAGCCGGCCCCGCTGCTGCCCGGCGGCCCCCCGGCCGCGGGCCAGCGGCCGGGCCTGGTGGGTTTCAGCCGCCTGCCCCTGGAGCCCGTCGACGGCACCGACCCGCTGCTGCTGCTGATCACGCCGCGGCTGCAGCTGGCCCTGGCCCTGGCGGGGCCGCCGGGGCGGCGCCAGCTCGTGGCCCGCTTCGACCCCCCCACCCTCTCGGCGGCCCTGGGCCTGGTGGATGCCCGCCTGCAGCGCTGCGCCCCGGAGCAGGGCCAGCGCCTGCGCCAGGCGCTCCAGGGCCTGGGCCCCCTGCAGTGCGAGGCGGGGCTGGCCGAGCGCTTCTGGCCGCGGCTGGCGGAGCGGCTGGCCTCGATGGCCCCCAGCGTCACCCTGCAGCCCCTGGTGCACCGCAGCGCGGCGCCGGCCGGTGAGGCCCGCACCGCCACCAGCAGCGAACTGGCCCTGCTGGAGGCCCTCACCCACGAGGTGCGCACCCCCCTGGCCACGATCCGCACCCTGATCCGCTCGCTGCTGCGCCGCGACGACCTCTCCGCCCTGGTGCGCCAGCGACTGCAGCAGATCGACGGCGAGTGCAGCGAGCAGATCGACCGCTTCGGCCTGATCTTCCACGCCGCCGAGCTGCAGCGCCAGCCGCGGCCCAGCCGGGGCCAGGCCCTGGCCCGCACCGACCTGGCGGAGCTGCTGCGCCGGCTCGAGCCCCTCTGGCGGCACCAGCTGCAGCGCCGGGGTCTGCCGCTGCGGCTGGAGATCGCGCCGGAGCTCTCCCCCGTGCTCAGCGACCCCAGCCGGCTGGAGACGATGCTGGGCGGCCTGATCGACCGCTTCAGCCGCGGTCTGCCCGGCGGCGCCACGGTGCTGCTGAGCCTGCAGCCGGCGGGCTCGCGGCTGAAGCTGCGGCTCAGCGGCGTGGGCGTCGCGCCGCCGGAGGGGGAGCCGGGGCCGGGGCCCGAGCGGCGGGTGGTGGGGCCGGTGCTGGGCTGGAACCCCGAGACCGGCAGCCTGCAGCTCAGCCGCCAGGCCACCCAGCGGCTGTTCCACAGCCTCGGCGGGCGCCTCACCGAGCGCTCCGGCAACGACCTCACGGTGTTCTTCCCGGTGGCGACGCCCTGAGCCGCAGCCCCGCCGCTGGCTTTGTTGACGGGTGTGAAGAGAGCTGCGGGGCCGCCGGTGGCCCCGAAAACTCGGTGCTAGCTTCCAGCCGAAACGGTCTGCCGACTCCCCCCTTTCGGAATAGCCATGGCATCTACGGCGCTGAGCGGTCAACTCCCGAAGTACCTCGGCAGCACGGGCGGGCTGCTCAACGCCGCTGAAACCGAGGAGAAGTACGCGATCACCTGGACCAGCTCCAAGGAGCAGGTGTTCGAGCTCCCCACCGGTGGCGCCGCCCACATGAATGAGGGCGAGAACCTGATGTATTTCGCCCGCAAGGAGCAGGCCCTGGCCCTGGGCACCCAGCTGCGCACCAAGTTCAAGCCCCGCATCGAGGACTATAAGATCTATCGCATCTTCCCCGGTGGCGATGCTGAGTTCCTGCACCCCAAGGATGGCGTCTTCCCCGAGAAGGTGAACGAAGGCCGCGCCATTGTGGGCCATAATCCCCGCCGCATCGGTGAGAACCCGAACCCCGCCAACCTCAAGTTCAGCGGCAAGAACACCTTCGACTCCTGATCCCGCGGGATCTGCACTGCGCCGGCCGTCACCACTCCGGGTTGATTTCCGGGCCGTCGCTGAGTCAGCATCGAGAACGGCGGGGCCAGGCGCCCCGTTTTTTTTGCCTGTCCGCCAGCCGTGATGCCCTCCCCCGATCGCGCCGCCTTTCTGGACCAGGCCGCGGCCGGCAGCAGCTTCCTGCCGGTGTGGCGGCGCTGGCCGGCCGACCTGGAGACGCCGCTCACCACCTGGCTGAAGGTGGGCGCCGGCGGCCGCCATGGCGTGCTGCTGGAGTCGGTGGAGGGCGGCGAGCGGATCGGCCGCTGGAGCTTCGTGGTGAGCGATCCCCTCTGGACCCTCACCGTGCGCGGAGCCGCCGGGGAGCAGCGCTGGCGTGACGGTCGCCACCGCCCCCTGGCGGGGAACCCCTTCGACCTGCTGCGCGGTGCCCTGGCGCCCTACACCACCGCGCCGGTGCCGGGCCTGCCACCGGTGGGCCAGCTGTTCGGCTTCTGGGGCTACGAGCTGATCCGATGGATCGAGCCCAGCGTGCCGGTGCACGATCCCGCCCCCGGGGCGCCGCCGGACGGCTGCTGGATGCTGGCCGACAGCCTGCTGGTGTTCGACCAGGTGAAGCGCCAGATCACCGCCGTGGCCTACGCCGACCTGACGGCGGAGGGGGCCGCCGGCGGCGATGCGGCGCGGGCCTACGACCTGGCCCTGGCCCGCCTCGACGGCCTCGAGGCCCGCATGCACCAGCCCCTGCCCGCCGGCGTCACTCCCCTGGACTGGCACGACACGCCGGGCCTGGAGCTGGCCACCACCAGCAACCGCGACCGCGCCGACTTCGAGGCGGCGGTGCGCAGCGCCAAGGGGCACATCGCCGCCGGCGACGTGTTCCAGCTGGTGCTGAGCCAGCGGCTCGAGACCCTCATCGAGCGGGACCCCTTCGAGCTCTACCGCAGCCTGCGGATGGTGAACCCCTCGCCGTACATGGCCTTCTTCAACTTCGGCGACTGGTACCTGATCGGCTCCAGCCCCGAGGTGATGGTCAAGGCCGATCCGCTGCCGGGGGGGCAGGGGGTGAAGGCCTCGCTGCGGCCCATCGCCGGCACCCGCCCCCGTGGCGCCGATGGGGCGGAGGATCGTGCCTTCGAGGCCGATCTGCTGGCCGATCCCAAGGAGCGGGCCGAGCACGTGATGCTGGTGGACCTGGGCCGCAACGACCTGGGCCGGGTCTGCCGGCCGGGCAGCGTGCGGGTGAGCGAGCTGATGGTAATCGAGCGCTACTCCCACGTGATGCACATCGTCAGCGAGGTGGAGGGCCTGCTGGATCCCCAGCGGGATGTGTGGGACCTGCTGATGGCCTCCTTCCCCGCCGGCACCGTCAGCGGCGCCCCCAAGATCCGCGCCATGCAGCTGATCCACGCCCTGGAGCCCGATGCCCGCGGCCCCTATTCCGGGGTGTATGGCGCCATGGACCTGGGCGGTGCCCTCAACACCGCCATCACGATCCGCACCATGGTGGTGCTGCCGGCCGAGGGGGGGGGCTGGCGGGCGCAGGTGCAGGCGGGCGCCGGCATCGTGGCCGACTCGGTGCCGGAGGCGGAATTCCAGGAGACCCTCAACAAGGCCCGCGGCATGCTCAAGGCCCTGGCCTGCCTGCAGGGCACGCCTGTCCCCTCCAGCGCCGCCCCCTCCAGCGCAGCCGCCGCGGGGGCGCCGCTCTGATGGCCGCGCCGCTGCTGCTCAAGGGCTTCGAGGTGGAGCTGTTCACGGGCCGCCCCGACGGCACCGTGGTGGGCTGCTCCGCCGAGGCCGCCGCGGCCCTGGCGGGCTTCGTGACCGAGCCCGACCGCCGCAATCTCGAATACACCACGCCGCCGGAGGCCAGCTACCGCCGCCAGCTCGAGCTGCTGCTGGAGCCCCGCCAGCGCCTGCGGGCCTGGCTGGCCCCGCGTGGCCTCACCCTGCTGCCCGGCAGCACCCTCAGCCTGGGGGACAGCCGCCGCTTCGAGCGCTCCGATCCCGGCAACCCCTACCACGACTACATCGAGGCCAGCTACGGCACCCGGGTGGTGACCGCCAGCGTCCACATCAACCTGGGGATCACCGCCATGGAGCCCCTGTTCGCGGCCTGCCGGCTGATGCGCTGCGAGGGCGCCCTGCTGCTGGCCCTGAGCGCCTGCTCCCCCTTCCTCGACGGCGTGGCCACCGGCGCCCATTCCCAGCGCTGGCTGCAGTTCCCGCTCACGCCGGAGCAGGTGCCGCTGTTCACCGGCCACCGGCACTACATCCGCTGGGTGGAGGAGCAGCTGGCGCTCGGCAGCATGCAGAACGTGCGCCACCTCTGGACCTCGGTGCGCCCCAACGGCGACCACCGCCCCCACGACCTCAACCGCCTGGAGATCCGCATCTGCGACCTGCTGGCCGACCCGCAGCTGCTGCTGGCGGTGACGGCCTTCGCCGAGCTGCGCCTCCAGCAGCTGCTGGCCGACCCCGCCGGCCATGACCCCCTGGTCTGTTCCCGCTTCAGCCCCGCGGAGCTGGCCCAGATCGCCGATGCCAACGACCGGGCCGCCGCCCGGGCCAGCCTCGAGGCGCCCCTGGTCCACTGGCGCAGCGGCGCCACCCTCACCGCCCGCGACTGGATCGCCGCCGAGCTGGAGCAGCTGGCGCCCCTGGCGGCGGACCTGGGCCTCACGGAACGGCTGGCGCCGCTGCAGCCGGTGCTCCGCCAGGGCAACCAGGCGATCCAGTGGCTGCGCCAGTGGACCGCCGGCCAGGGGGTGGAGGCGATCCTGACGGCGGCCGTTGCGGCGATGGAGCGGCAGGAGCTGGCCCTGGCGGCACCCGCTGCGACAGATCGCCCGCGCACTTTGGGATGATCATGGTCGCCCGCCCGCCGAGCCCGCCCCCATGCGGCAGTCCCTGACCGCCCCCGACGCCAGCGGCGATGCCACCGGCGCCAACCCGGCGCTGCTGGCGGCGGCCACGCCGCCCCAGGTGACCCGGCTGCTGGGGGAGCGGCTGGAGCTGGTGGAGGACCTCTGGCAGACGGTGCTGCGCAGCGAGTGTCCGCCACAGCAGGCCGAGCGGCTGCTGCGGCTCAAGGAGTTCAGCGCCGGCATCGACGGCGGCGAGGTGGATCCGGGATCCGAGGCCGCCACCGCCTCCATCGTGCAGCTGATCCGCGGCATGGACCTGGCGGAGGCCATCGCCGCGGCCCGCGCCTTCTCCCTCTACTTCCAGCTGGTCAACATCCTCGAGCAGCACATCGAGGAGGACAGCTACCTGGCCAGCCTCAAGGCCCAGCACCGCGACGACCTCAGCGACCCCTTCGCGCCGCCCCTCGCCACCCAGACCGAGCCCGCCACCTTCCGGGAGCTGTTCGCCCGCCTGCGGGGCCTGGGCGTGCCGCCGGCCCAGCTGGAGCAGCTGCTGCAGGAGCTGGACATCCGCCTGGTGTTCACGGCCCACCCCACCGAGATCGTGCGCCACACGGTGCGCCACAAGCAGCGCCGGGTCGCTGCCCTGATCCAGCAGCTGCAGCAGCACGGCCTGCCCAACCTGGACGAGCGCCACAGCCTGCGCCAGCAGCTGGAGGAGGAGATCCGCCTCTGGTGGCGCACCGATGAGCTGCACCAGTTCAAGCCCTCGGTGCTCGACGAGGTGGACTACGCCCTGCACTACTTCCAGCAGGTGCTGTTCGAGGCCCTGCCCCAGCTGCGCCAGCGGCTGCACGGGGCCCTGGCGGCCAACTACCCGGACGTGGTGCCGCCCCGTGACGCCTTCTGCACCTTCGGCTCCTGGGTGGGCTCCGACCGGGACGGCAACCCCTCGGTGACGCCGGAGATCACCTGGCGCACCGCCTGCTATCAGCGCCAGCTGATGCTGGAGCGCTACATCGCCACGGTGGGCCACCTGCGCGACCAGCTCAGCATCTCGATGCAGTGGAGCCAGGTGAGCGCCGCGCTGCTGGAGTCGCTGGAGATGGACCGGCTGCGCTTCCCGGAGATCTACGAGGAGCGGGCGGCCCGCTACCGGCTCGAGCCCTACCGGCTCAAGATCAGCTACATCCTCGAGCGCCTGCAGCTCACCCACCAGCGCAACCAGCAGCTGGCCGCCGCCGGCTGGGAGGCCCCCGGCGAGGGGCCGGTGCCCGTGGCCGAGCCCGGCTCCGGCCTGGTGCCGGCCCCGGCCCAGGAGCTGCACTACACCTCCGTGGACGAGTTCCGCGGCGACCTGGAGCTGATCCTCGCCAGCCTCGAGGGCACGGGCCTGAGCTGCGAGCCCCTGCAGAACCTGATCGCCCAGGTCCACACCTTCGCCTTCTGCCTGGCCAGCCTCGACATCCGCCAGGAGAGCACCCGCCACAGCGATGCCCTCGACGAGCTGAGCCGCTACCTGCAGCTGCCGCTGCCCTACGGCGCCATGGACGAGGAGCAGCGGGTGGCCTGGCTGCTCACCGAACTGCAGACCCGCCGGCCCCTGATCCCGCCCTCGGCCCAGTGGAGCCCCGCCACCCGCGAGACCTTCGACGTGTTCCGCATGCTGCAGCGGCTCCAGAAGGAGTTCGGCCGCCGCATCTGCCGCACCTACGTGATCTCGATGAGCCACACGGTGTCGGACCTGCTGGAGGTGCTGCTGCTGGCCAAGGAGGCCGGGCTGGTGGATCCCTCCGCCCAGCGCTCCGACCTGCTGGTGGTGCCCCTGTTCGAGACGGTGGAGGACCTGCAGGGGGCACCGGCCGTGATGGAGCGCCTGTTCCGCGAGCCCTTCTACCGCCAGCTGCTGGCGAGCAGCAGCAGCAACGCCGGTGGCCGGCCCCTGCAGGAGCTGATGCTCGGCTACTCCGACAGCAACAAGGACTCCGGCTTCCTCTCCAGCAACTGGGAGATCCACCGGGCCCAGATCGCCCTGCAGAGCCTGGCCAGCGACCACGCGGTGGTGCTGCGCATCTTCCACGGCCGCGGCGGCTCCGTGGGCCGCGGCGGCGGTCCGGCCTACCAGGCGATCCTGGCCCAGCCCAGCGGCACCCTCAACGGCCGCATCAAGATCACCGAGCAGGGCGAGGTGCTGGCCTCGAAGTACTCCCTGCCCGAGCTGGCCCTCTACAACCTGGAGACGGTCACCACGGCGGTGCTGCAGAACAGCCTGGTCACCAGCCACGTGGACGACACGCCCGACTGGAACGCCCTGATGGCGCGGCTGGCGGCCCGCTCGCGCCAGCACTACCGCGCCCTGGTGCACGACAACCCCGATCTGGTGGCCTTCTTCCAGCAGGTGACGCCGATCGAGGAGATCAGCAAGCTGCAGATCTCCAGCCGTCCGGCCCGGCGCAAGAGCGGCGCCAAGGACCTCTCCAGCCTGCGGGCCATCCCCTGGGTGTTCGGCTGGACCCAGAGCCGCTTTCTGCTGCCCAGCTGGTTCGGCGTGGGGGCGGCGCTGCAGGAGGAGATGGGCGGCGATCCGGAGCAGCTGGAGCTGTTCCAGCAGCTGTACCAGCGCTGGCCCTTCTTCCGGATGCTGATCTCCAAGGTGGAGATGACCCTCTCCAAGGTGGACCTGGACCTCGCCCACCACTACGTGCGGGCCCTGGGGCGCCCCGGCCACCGGGAGGCCTTCGAGCAGATCTTCGCGGTGATCGCCGCCGAGTTCGTGCTCACCCGCGACCTGGTGCTGCAGATCAGCGGCCACCACCGGCTGCTGGACGGGGATCCGGCCCTGCAGCTCTCGGTGGAGCTGCGCAACCGCACCATCATTCCCCTGGGCTTCCTGCAGGTGGCGCTGCTGCGGCGGCTGCGGGACCAGAACCGCCAGCCGCCCAGCAGCGAGGCCGTCAGCCCCAGCGACGACGGCCGCACCTACAGCCGCAGCGAACTGCTGCGGGGCGCCCTGCTCACGATCAACGGCATCGCCGCCGGCATGCGCAACACGGGCTGACGTGCTGGATTCGCTCTTGATCCCCTTCCGCAGTCCGCACCAGCCCCCGGCGCTGCCCCCGGGCTATGGCCTCGAGGGCCGCGGCAGCGCCCGGGCCGATGAGCTCAACGCCCTGCTGGTGGCCTGCGGCGAGCCCGACCGGCCCCTGGCGCGGCTGGAGGCGGCCCTGGCCCGCAGTGCCTGGCAGCTCTGCCTGCGCGATGGCGGCGGCCGGCTGGTGGGCTTCGCCCGGGTCACCAGCGACCTGGCCCTCAATGCCAACATCTGGGACCTCGTGGCCCACCCGGCCGAGGTCGAGCGCGACCAGCTGCTGCGGGCGCTGGTGCACGCGGCCCTGGCGCGGCTGCGGCGGGAGCTGCCCGGCTGCAGCATCTCGCTCTCGGCGCCGCCGGAGGCGCTCCAGGCCCTGCAGCAGCACGGCTTCGTGGTGGATCCGGGCGGCATCCGGGCCATGGGCCTGCAGCTGCTCGGCTGAGCTGGGAGCGAAAAAAAGCCCCGCCGAGGGGCGGGGCTGGGGGCTGCGGAGCGGGCGGCTGCAGGGCCGGGCGATGCGGCCTTCGCCGACGTCGCCTTCGCTGACTCCGCCTTCACCACTGGGGCCTGGCGGCGACGAGCATGGAGGGACTCGAACCCCCGACATTCAGAACCGGAATCTGACGCTCTATCCAACTGAGCTACATGCCCATGGGCGCGGCGGCCATGGTGCGGTGGGGCCTGGGCCCGTGCCGCGGGACTTACCTTAGCCGGCAGACGGCCCCGGACCCATTCGGCTGCAACGCCTGGAGCTGCGCCAGTTCCGCAACTACGCCGAGCAGCAGCTGCGCATCGAGGCGCCGCGGCTGCTGGTGATCGGCGGCAACGGCGAGGGCAAGTCGAACCTGCTGGAGGCGGTGGAGCTGCTGGGCAGCCTGCGCTCCCACCGCTGCAGTGCCGACCGCGACCTGATCCGCCACGGTGAGCCGGCCGCCCTGCTGGTGGCGGAGGGCGCCGCGGGCGACCGGCTGGAGCTGGAGCTGCGCCGCCGCGGCGGCCGCGAGGCGCGCCGCAACGGCAAGGTGCTGGAGCGCCAGCTGGATCTGATCGGGCCGCTGCGCTGCGTGGGCTTCAGTGCCCTGGACCTGGAGCTGGTGCGGGGCGAGCCGGCCCTGCGGCGCCAGTGGCTCGACCGGGTGGTGCTGCAGCTGGAGCCGGTCTACGCCGAGCTGCTCAGCCGCTACGGGCGGCTGCTGCGCCAGCGCTCCCAGCTGCTGCGCCGCGGCCTGGGCCGCGCCCACCTCGGCGACCTGCTGGAGGCCTTCGATCAGCAGATGGCCCTGGTGGGCACCCGGCTGCACCGCCGCCGCCGCCGCGCCCTGGCCCGGCTCGAACCCCTGGCCGCGGCCTGGCAGCAGCGGCTCAGCGGCGGGCGCGAGCGGCTGGAGCTGCGCTACTGCCCCGGCAGCCTGCTGGAGGGGGAGGAGGCCGAGGCCCCCTGGCGCGAGGCCCTGCTGGAGCAGCTGAGGCTGCAGCGGGAGAGCGAGCTGCGCCTGGGCCAGTGCGCTGTGGGCCCCCACCGCGACGAGATCGCCCTGGAGCTCGGCGGCCAGCCCGCCCGCCGCTACGGCTCGGCCGGCCAGCAGCGCACCCTGGTGCTGGCCCTGAAGCTGGGGGAGCTGGAGCTGGTGCACCAGCTCTGGGGGGAGCCGCCGCTGCTGCTGCTCGACGACGTGCTGGCCGAGCTCGATCCCGCCCGCCAGCAGCTGCTGCTGGAGGCGGTGGGGGAGGGGCACCAGTGCCTCGTGAGCGCCACGCACCTGGGGGCCTTCGGCGGCGGCTGGCGGCAGCGGTCGCAGATCGTGGAGGTGAGCCGCGGTGGGCTGGCCCCTGGCCGTTAAGATGATGTGCTGTTTACCTGGATTCGATGAGCCAGACCACGGCCTGCCTCCACCCCAACCCGGGATGGACCGGAGCTGAGAGCGCCTTCTCCCAAAGCCCCCAATCCCCCAGTGCCACCGACATGGTGGGCAAACACTGCATCCTCGAGCTCTACAACTGCGATCCGAGCAAGCTCGACGACGAAGCCTTCCTCAGGACCGCCATCACGACAGCAGCGAAACGTGCTGGCGCCACCCTCCTGAATCTGATCACCCACCGGTTCGAACCGCAGGGAGTGACGGGGCTGGCCCTGTTGGCCGAATCCCACATCTCGATCCACACCTGGCCCGAGTCCGGCTATGCCGCGGTGGACGTCTTCACCTGCGGCGACCACACCATGCCGGAACGGGCCTGCACGGTGCTGAGCGAGGAGCTCGATGCCGGCCACTACAAGCTCAAGAGCTTCCGCCGCGAAACGCCCTGCAGCGTCGCCGGCGCCGAGCGGGAGCCCGCCCTGGCGGCCGCCTGAGCCCCCGCGGCGGTCCGCCGCCGGGCCCCCTGGTGCCCATCCGGCCCCGCCCCCCGGCGGGGCTTTCTCATGGCCCCGGGGCGCCGCGCTCCGGGGCCGCGGCCACCAGCTCGCGGTTCAGCTTGCCGCTCACCAGGCCCTCCAGGTCCAGGCTCACGGCACTGAAGCCCAGGGCGCGGAAGGCCTGCACCAGCTCCCGCCGCGCCCCGGGCTCCAGCAGCGCGCCGATCCGGTGCTGCGGCAGTTCGATCCGGGCCGTCTCCCCCTGGCTGCGCACCCGCAGCTCCTGGAAGCCCCGCTGCCGCAGCCAGGCCTCGGCCGCCGCCACCCGCCGCAGCCGCTGGGCGGTGATCGCCTCGCCGTAGGGGAAGCGGGAGGCCAGGCAGGGCTGGGCCGGCTTGTCCCACCAGGGGAAGCCCAGGGCCCGGGAGATGGCGCGCACCCCGGCCTTGTCGATGCCCAGCTCCGCCAGGGGCGAGAGCACGCCCCGCTCCCGGGCGGCGGCGATGCCGGGACGGTGGTCGCCCAGGTCGTCCAGGTTCACCCCATCGAGCACCGGGGCCGGGCCCGGGGGTGCCGCCCCATCCCCCCTGGACGACCCGCCGCCCCAGGCTCCAGCGGCCCCGGCGCCCGCGGCCAGCTCCGCCACCAGAGCCGCCAGCAGCCCATGCAGTTCCCGCTTGCAGGCGTAGCAGCGCTCGGCCGGATTGCTGGCGTAGGCGGGATCCCGCAGCTCGGCCGTGGCCAGCTCGCGGTGGGCCAGGCCCAGCCAGCGGGCCTGCAGCCGCGCCTCCTCCAGCAGGTGCGGAGCCAGGGCCGGCGACACCCCCGTGACCGCCAGGGCACCAGCCCCCAGCTGCTCGGCGGCGATGGCCGCCACCAGGGCACTGTCCACGCCGCCGGAATAGGCCACCACCACCCGGCCCAGGCCGGCGATCCGCCGGCGCAGCCGCGCCAGGGCCAGCGCCTGGGCCTCCGGCAGGCCCTCGATCTGGGGATGTTCCCGCCGGGGGGGGCTCCCCTCGGCCCCAGCGGCGCCGCTGGGCCCTGGGCCGCTGGACACCGGGCCGCTGGGCGCCGGGCTGGCCGGGGTGGTGCCCGCGCTGGGGCCCGGGGGGGTCGGGCTGGGCTGCATGCCGGGGAACGGCCCTCGTTAGGATCCAACCGTAAGTGGGCCGCCCATGGCGCCGCAGGCGACCTCAGCCACCAGTTCCAGTTCCCCCCGCTCCGGCCGTCCCACCGGCACGGGTCGCGGCATCGGCATCCGCACGGCCGCCGGTGCCTGCGAGCGCAGCCACGGTCAGCTGCACGTCTACGACGGCGAGGGCAAGGGCAAGAGCCAGGCTGCCCTCGGCGTGGTGCTGCGCACCATCGGCCTGGGCATCTGCGAACAGAAGCGCACCCGCGTGCTGCTGCTGCGCTTCCTCAAGGGCCCCGGCCGCTCCTACGACGAGGACGCCGCCATCGAGGCCCTGCAGCAGGGCTTTCCCCACCTGATCGACCAGGTGCGCACCGGCCGCGGCGACTACTTCACCGCCGAGGAGGCCACCCGCTTCGACCGCCAGGAGGCCCAGCGCGGCTGGGACATCGCCAAGGGCGCCATCGCCAGCGAGCTCTATTCGGTGGTGGTGCTCGACGAGCTCAACCCGGTGCTCGACCTGGGTCTGCTCGACGTGGAGGAGGTGGTGCGCAGCCTGGCGGCCAAGCCCGAGGGCATGGAGGTGATCGTCACCGGCCGGGGGGCGCCGCGGCAGCTGGTGCAGATCGCCGACCTGCACTCGGAGATGCGCGCCCATCGCCGCCAGGATGCGGGCCTGAGCGGCCTCGACGCCGGCGAGGATGCCGAGGCGGCGGCCCTGGGTCTCGACGGCATCGAGATCTACACGGGCGAGGGCAAGGGCAAGAGCACCAGCGCCCTGGGCAAGGCCCTGCAGGCCATCGGCCGCGGCATCAGCCAGGACAAGAGCCACCGCGTGCTGATCCTGCAGTGGCTCAAGGGCGGCAACGGCTACACCGAGGACGCCGCCATCGCCGCCCTGCGCGAGAGCTACCCCCACCTGGTGGATCACCTGCGCTCCGGCCGCGACGCGATCGTCTGGCGGGGCCAGCAGCAGCCGATCGACTACGTGGAGGCGGAGCGGGCCTGGGAGATCGCCCGCGCCGCCATCGCCAGCGGCCTCTACAAGACCGTGATCCTCGATGAGCTCAACCCCACCGTGGACCTGGAGCTGCTGCCGGTGGAGCCGATCGTTCAGACCCTGCTGCGCAAGCCGGCGGAGACGGAGGTGATCATCACCGGCCGCTGCAAGCACCCGCCCGCCTACTTCGATCTGGCCTCGGTGCACTCGGAGATGGTGTGCCACAAGCACTACGCCGAGCGCGGCGTCGACCTCAAGCGCGGCGTCGACTACTGATCCCTTGCCGGCCCCTGGTCCTCGGCGCGCCCCTCGCTGCCCGCCAGCCGCGCCCCGAAGCGAGTGCTGGGGTCGTCCGCCTCATCCACCAGGGCCTCCAGCTCCAGCTCCAGCTGCTCGGTGGCGATGAAGCGCCCCAGCAGCAGGCCCACCAGCAGCACCACGTACAGGGTGCTCGCCACGCTCAGCAGCAGCACGAAGCGCTCGCCGGTGGCGTTGGTGGGCACGATGTCGCCGTAGCCCACACCGCCGATCGTCACGAAGCTGAAGTAAGTGAGGCGATCCAGCAGCAGCTCATGGGAGGCATGGGCCCCGAGGCTGAAGCTGCCGGGGTGCAGCACCTGGATGGCGGTGGCCACCAGGCCGCCGCTCAGGCCCAGGTAGAGGTAGCCGGCCGCGGCCCCGGCCATCACCAGCCCGTTCACCCGGGGCACCCGGGCCAGCAGCCGCACCAGCCGGCAGGAGGTGACCACCGCGAAGACGGTGCAGAGCACCAGCACCGTCACGCGCACCTGGGGATTCGGCCAGGCCCCGGCCAGCACCGGTAGCCACAGGCCCGCCGCCGCCAGGCCCCCCAGCAGCCGGTAGGCGCCCACCACGGCCCGGGCCCGGCGGGAGGGCCGCAGCACCGGCAGGGTGCGGATCGACTGCAGGATCAGCAGGCTGTACTGCAGCGGCACCAGCCAGGCGCCGGGGCCGGTGCGGCTGGCCGTGAGCGGCAGCAGCAGCACCGGCAGCACGGTGGTCGCCAGCAGGCCCAGGAACCGGGGCTCCAGGCCCACCAGGTGGCGCTGCTGCCGCAGCAGCTCCAGCCGGGACCCCGATCCGGGCCGGCCCGGCTGGCGCCCGGGCCTGTCGGCGCTGGTGGCCACGGGCTGCACCGCCGCGGGGCCCCTCAGTAGCGCGGCACCGAGGGATCCACCTCCTGGCTCCAGGCGTCGATGCCGCCGCTGACGTTGGTGCCCGTGATGCCATGGCGGCCCAGGGCGATCAGGGCCTTGGCGCTGCGGCCCCCCAGCTTGCAGTGCACGTAGAGCGGCCTGCCCGCGGCCAGCCGGCGCACCTCGTCGATGGCCTCGCCGCTCTCGATCCGATCCAGCGGCACCAGCACCGCCCCTGGGATCACGGCGATGTCCGCCTCGGGCGGGTTGCGCACATCCAGCAGCAGGATGTCGTCGGGCTGGCCGTCGAGCAGGGCCTTGAGCTCGGCCACGCTGATGCTGGGCACCGCCCCCGCCTCCTCCTGGCCCGGCGCCGTGCCGCCCACGCCGCAGAACTCCTGATAATCAATCAGCCTGTCGATCACCGGTCGCTCGGGGTTGGGCCGCAGCTTCAGCTCGCGGAACGTCATGCCCAGGGCATCGAAGAGCAGCAGCCGGCCGCTGAGGGTGGTGCCGATGCCGGTGATGATCTTGACGGCCTCGGTGGCCTGGATCACGCCGATGATGCCCGGCAACACCCCCACCACGCCACCTTCGGCGCAGGAGGGCACCATGCCCGGCGGCGGCGGCTCGGGGAACAGGTCGCGGTAGTTGGGGCTGGCCTCATCCAGGTTGAACACCGTGGCCTGGCCCTCGAAGCGGAAGATCGAGCCGTACACGTTGGGCTTGCCCAGCAGCACACAGGCGTCATTCACCAGGTAGCGGGTGGGGAAGTTGTCCGTGCCGTCGCACACCAGGTCGTAGGGCCGGATGATCTCCAGGGCGTTCTCGCTGGTGAGCGCCGTCTCGTAGAGGTCCACCTGGCAGTGGGGGTTGATCTCCAGAATCCGGGCCCGGGCCGATTCGATCTTGGGCTTGCCCACCCAGCTGGTGCCGTGGATCACCTGACGCTGCAGGTTGGAGTGGTCCACCACGTCGAAGTCGACGATGCCGATGCGGCCCACCCCGGCCGCCGCCAGGTACAGCAGCAGGGGCGACCCCAGGCCGCCGGTGCCCACGCACAGCACCGAGGCCGCCTTCAGCCGCTTCTGCCCCTCCATGCCCACCTCCGGCAGGATCAGGTGGCGCGAGAAGCGGGCCACCTCGTCGGGACTCAGCTGAACGGCGCTGGTGTCGAGCGGAAGCATGGGCGGGGAGTGCTTGCCAGCTCCCTACTCTCCCAAACCGGAGGTCCCCCCACCGGCCGGGGGCGCCGCCGGGCCGCCGGGGGGTCCGGGTTCGGACACCATGATCGGCAGCTCCAGGGGGGCGCCACCCTCCTCACCGGCGATCCACCAGGCCCGCAGGCCCAGGGTGTCCGTCGACGCCGGGCCCGCCCCGCTCCGCCCCAGGCCGCTGCGGATCAGCATCAGGCTGGGCCCCCAGCAGAGCGCCAGGTCGGTGGCGGACGGTTCGGCGGCGCCCTCGGGATGGCTGTGGGCGGCGCCGATCACCTGCAGGCCGCGGGCCCGGGCCCAGGGCTGGGCCAGCAGCTGCTCGCGGGGGTCGAGGCGGAACCGGCGCCGGCGTTCCTCGGCCGGCCGCCAGCGGTTCAGGCAGGGCCAGCTCTCCAGCAGCTCCAGGGCCACGCCCGCGCGCCGGCCCAGCAGCAGGGCGCAGCCCTCCTCCGGCTCCGCGCTCTGCAGCAGGCGCGCCAGAACCATCAGACAACGCCGATCTGCGCGCAGCTGCTCTGGTGGGGGGGCAGGCACCCAGATACCTTATGGGCGCTGAACCCCCGAGGCCCGGTTCCATGAGTGACGACACCCCTGACCTGAAGGAGTCGGCCAGCCAGGCGATCGACGACGCCGGCGCCGGCTTCAGCGAGCGCTACAGCGAGATCATCGGCAAGGTCAACCAGGCCCTCGATCAGGTGGACTGGAGCCAGATCAGCCTCGTCCTCAAGGCCGTGGGCGTGCTGGTGGCGGTGGTCGTGGCCCAGGTGCTGATCAAGGGGGTGCTCGACACCATCAACCTGCTGCCCGTGGTGCCCGGCCTGCTGGAGCTGCTGGGGCTGGTGGTGGTGGGCCAGTGGAGCTGGCAGAACCTCACCACCAGCGACAAGCGCGCCGCCGTCGTGTCGCGGATCCAGAACCTGCGCCAGGAATACCTCGGCTGACGGGCCCCGCCGGCTGACGAGTCCCCCGGGCGCCCTCAGGGCAGCGGCGGCTGCCGCAGCAGCGCCTGCAGGCTCTGCTGGCTCTGGCTCCAGTAGCTGCCGCCGAACAGGTTGGCGTGGTTGAGCAGGTGGTACAGGTTGTAGAGCTCCACCCGCCGCCGGTGCCCCTCGGGCAGCGGCCACGTCGCTGCGTAGCCCGCGAAGAAGGCCTCCGGGACGCCGCCGAACAGCCGGGCCATCGCCAGGTCCACCTCCCGGTCGCCCCGGTGGACCGCCGGGTCGAACAGGGCGCCGCGGCCGTCCTCCAGCAGGGCGGCGTTGCCGCTCCAGAGGTCGCCGTGCACCAGGCAGGGCTCGGCGCCGTGGCTCTCCAGCCACTGGGGCACCCGGACCAGCAGCGCCTCGGCGCCCGCCAGCCGCCGGCCGCGGCGGGCCGCCCAGGCCAGCTGCGGGCCGAGCCGCTGCTCGGCGAAGAACTCCCCCCAGCGCCCCCGCCAGCCGTTGGGCTGGGGGCTGGCGCCGATGGCGTTATCCCGGTGCCAGCCGAAGCGGCCGTCGGCCTCCCCCAGGCTGCGCCGGTGCAGGCGGGCCAGCGCTGCGCCCAGGCCCCACCAGCCGCCGGCGCCGGCGCTGTCCCCTGCCCCGGGCGGCGGCCGGCGCCCCACCGCACTCCCCTGCAGGGGCAGCCACTCCAGCAGCAGCAGGGCCTGGCCGTCCCGTTCCCCCCAGTGCAGCGGCCGGGGCACCACCGGATCCCCCGCCGCCGCGGCGGCCAGGGCCGCCAGGCCATCGGCTTCCGCCTCCAGCAGGGGCAGGTGCCGGGCGCCGTTGGTCTTGGCGAACAGGCGCCGGCCGTCCACCAGCTCCAGGGCCCAGGCGCGGTGGATGCAGCCGCCCCCCACCGGCCGCAGCGCCGCCACGGCGGTGCCCAGCCGGTCCTGCACCCAGGTGGTGAGCGGGGACGGCAGCACGGGGCCACGGCCTCGGTGGGGGTGTTGCCAGCATGCCGCCAGCCGCTGCCCCTGGCCGTTGCCCGCCGCGCCGGATCCGGATCGCCGGGGGAACCCTCCCGTCGCCCCCCGCCCAGCCCCCAGCGCCGATCGCGGCTCCGCTCCCCAGGCCGACCGCGCTGACGTGGTGGTGGTGGGCGCCGGCATCGCCGGCCTCACGGCGGCGGCCCTCCTGGCCCAGGAGGGCCTGGAGGTGGTGCTGCTGGAGGCCCACGGCCAGAGCGGCGGCTGCGCCGGCAGCTTCCGCCGCGGCCCCTACCGCTTCGACGTGGGTGCCACCCAGGTGGCGGGCCTGGAACCGGGCGGTATCCACTGGCGGCTCTGGCGCCACTTCGGCCTGCCCCTGCCGCCGGCCAGTCCCCTCGATCCCGGCTGCAGCGTGCAGCTGGCCGGGGAGGCGGAGCCGATCCAGCTGTGGCGGGATCCGCAGCGCTGGCGCCAGGAGTGCCGGCGCCAGTTCCCCGGCAGCGATCGCTTCTGGAGCCTCTGCGGCGCCCTGCACCGCAGCAACTGGGCCTTCGCCGCCCGGGATCCGGTGCTGCCCCCCCGCAACGGCTGGGACCTGGCCCGGCTGCTGGCGGCCCTGCGCCCCGCCACCCTCGCCAGCGCCCTGGTGGCCGCGGCCACCGTGGCCGACCTGCAGCGGCTCACGGGCTGCGGCGGCGATGGCCGCCTGCGCCGCTTCCTCGACCTGCAGCTGAAGCTCTACTCCCAGGAGCCTGCGGACCGCACCGCCGCCCTCTACGGCGCCACGGTGCTGGCCATGGCCCAGGAGCCCCTGGGCCTGTGGCACCTGCAGGGTTCGATGCAGGTGCTCAGCGACGACCTGGAGCGGACCCTGGTGGCCGCAGGGGGCGTCCTGCGGCTGCGGCATCGGGTGCTGGGGCTGGGGCGGCTGGCCGGGGGCGGCTGGCGGGTCTCGGGCGAAGGGCCGGCCCGGCGCCCCTTTGCCCTGGAGGCGAGGGAGGTGGTGTGCACCCTGCCGCCCCAGGCGCTGCCGGCGCTGCTGGGGGAGCAGCTGCCCGCGGGCTACGGCCGGCGCCTCGCCGGCTTCGACGACCCCTCCGGCGCCCTGGTGCTCTACGGGGCGGTGCCGCGCCGGGCCCTGCCCGCCGGCGCCGGGCTGCACGCCCAGCTGGAGTGGGGCGATCCCGGCAATCTGTTCGTGTCCCTCAGCGCCGAAGGGGATGGCCGGGCGCCGGCGGGGCAGGCCACGGTGATCGCCAGCGTGTTCACGGGGGCCCGGCCCTGGTTCGGCCTCCAGGAGCCGGAGCACCAGCGGCGCAAGGCGGCGGCCCTGGCCGGCATCCAGGCCGGGCTCAAGCAGCTGCTGGGGCTGGAGCCCGGCGACTGGCTCCATGCCGAGCTGGCCACCCCCCGGGGCTGGGCCGGCTGGACCGGGCGCCCCTTCGGCTTCGTGGGCGGCCTGGGCCAGCACCCCAGCCGCTTCGGGCCCTTCGGCCTGGCCAGCCGCACGCCGCTGCCCGGCCTCTGGCTCTGCGGCGACGCCATCTACCCCGGGGAGGGCACCGCCGGGGTGAGCCTCTCGGCCCTGATGGCCTGCCGTCAGCTGCTGGCCGGCCGCGGCCGGGAGCTGGTGCTCAGAGAAACTCCGGCCGCAGGGCCTGGCAGCGGCTGAGGGCCCGCTGCAGGCCCCCCCAGTCGCTGCCCTGCACCAGGCTTTCGAGCTGCTCCAGCTGGTGGCGGTAGTGGCCCAGGGCCGCCAGCAGGGCCTCCCGGTTGCAGCGGGCCATCAGGGTGCCGAGGTCCGGGTTGCCGCCCCCGACGCGGCTGGTGTCGGCGAAGCCGCTGGAGGCCAGGGCCCGCACCAGACCTCCGGTGTCCGCCTCGGCCCCGCCGGCGGCGGCGGCCTCGATCAGGGCGGCCCCCAGCAGCACCGGCAGGTGCGAGATCAGGGCCACGCTGCGATCGTGGGCGCCGGCGTCGCAGGTGAGCCAGCGGGCCCCCACGGTCTCCGCCAGCTGGCGCACCACCGCCAGGGCGTCGGGGTCGGTGGTCGGCTCCGGCGTCGCCACCCAGGGCCGCCCCCGGAACAGCCCAGGGATGCCCGCCTCCACGCCGGCCGCGGCGGTTCCCGCCATCGGATGGCTGGCCACGAAGCGCTGCCGGTGGCGCCAGCGCTCCAGCACCGGCCCCTTCACCGAACCCACGTCCGTCACCACGGCGCCTGTGGGCAGGGCCGCCAGCAGCTCGGCGGGGGGATCCAGCAGCCGGTCCAGGGGCAGGGCCAGCACCACGAGGCCGCAGCCCTGCAGCACCGCCGGATCGGTGTCCACCGCCTCGGCCAGCTGCCGCGCCCGGGCCCGCTCCGCCGTGGCGCTGCGGTGCACCAGGGCCTGCACGCGGATGCCGCGCCGGCGCAGGTCCAGCCCCAGGGAGCCGCCGATCAGCCCCAGGCCCACGAGGCCCACCGGCCCGTGCCGCCATGGCCCAGGCTCCTCTGCCCCGGCCTCCGCCTGCGGCAGCGCCGCCCCCTCTGGACTGGTCATCCCCCGCACAGCCGGCTGGAGCCAGCTTCCTACGATTCGCCGATGCTGGAAGCCCGGGCCCACGCGCAGCTCAAGGCGCTCCTCCGCCTGGAGGGGGCCCCGCGCTGGCCCCACCACCTCACCCTCAGCCGGCTGGTGGCCCGCAGCCTGCGGCGCGGCGACCGCACCCTGGTGCGCCTGGCCCCTGGCTCCGACCCCAGCTGGCTGCTGGGGCTGCTGGTGCCCCTGGCCCTGGCGGAGGTGCCCCTGGCTCTGCTGGTGGGTCCGGAGCTGCGGCAGCGGCTGCTGCAGGTGGAGCTGCCGCGCCTGCAGGCGGCCGGCCTGGCGCTGCCCTGCTGGGAGGGGCCGACGGCCCCTCCGCCCGAGCGCCTCTGGCTGCTGCAGCCCGCCGGGCTGGTGGCGGCCTGGCGCCAGGGGCTGCTGGCGGACCGGCAGCTGGTGATCCCGGAGGCCGAAGCCCTGGAGCCCCAGCTGCGCCGGGCCCTGGGGGTGACGCTGGAGGCCGGCGACTGGGAAGCCCTGCGCCGCAGCCTGCCCGCCGCATCCGCCAGCCTGCTGGCCCTCCATGAACGGCTGAGCCGCCGCATCCTGGCCCGCCCCTGCGGCCCCCTGCAGCAGGTGGCGATCGCCCCCGAGGAGGAGGCCCCCCTGCGTCAGCTGCTGGGTCTGCTCTCCCCCCTGCCGGAGCCCTGGCCCCAGTGGCTGGCGGCCGCCGGCGACGGCTGGACCAGCTGGGCCCAGGTCGATCCGGTGCTGCTGCAGTGGCGGTGGCTGCGCCAGCCCCTTGAGCCCATGGCGGCCCTGGCCGGCCTGTGGGAGCAGCGGGGGGTGGTGCTGCTGGGTCAGCTGCCCCAGGACGGCGTCCTGGCGGGCCCGGCCCTGGGCTTCCGGCCCCAGGTGGAGGTGCAGCTGGCCGATCCGCCTCTGCAGGACCCCCTGCCCCTGTTCGCGCCCCAGGGCCAGGCCCTGCCCAATGCCCCCCACTACGGCAGTCACCTGCTGGAGCAGTCGCGGCGGCTGGTGCTGGGTCAGGCGGGCCTCACCGTGGTGCTGCTCGACGACGAGGGCCTGCGCCGCCGGCTGGCCAGCGGCCTGGCGGCCGAGTTCGGCAGCCGCGTGGCCCACCAGACCACTGCCCCCGAGGCCAATGGCGTGCTCTGCTGCAGCTGGAGCTGGTGGCTGGAGCACCAGGGGCGGCTGCCGCTGCCCTGTCAGCTGGTGGCGGCCACCCTGCCGCTGGCCAGCCTCGAGGATCCGCTCACGGCGGCCCGGGTCCAGGCCCTGCGGCTCCAGGGCCGCGACTGGTTCCGGGAGTTGCTGCTGCCCGAGGCCCTGGGGCGGCTGCAGCGGGCCGTGGCGGGGCTGCGGCGCAGCGGCGGCCGCCTGGCGGTGCTGGACGGGCGCCTGCGCCGCCGCGGCTGGGGTCGTCAGGTACTCCAGGCCCTGGAGCCCTGGGTGGCGCTGCAGCGGCTGCTGCCCAGCTGAGGCCGCTGAACTCCGAAGGCCCCGCGGCGGCCCCGGCTCCGGGAGCGGCTCCCTGGTCGGCTCCGCTGGCCCCCTAGCCTGCAGCCCACTGGATCCGGGGTGCATGGGAGAAGCGAAACGTCGCGCTGAGCTGGGGTCACCGCCGCGCCCGAAGCCCAGGGCCAGCAAGCCCCGGGACACCTCCCCCCGCATCGCCCCCTGGCTGCCCCTTACCCAGAAGCAGGGCGAACAGTTCGTGCAGGTCACCACCAAGGGCGCCTGGATCGGCATCGGCGCCCTGGTGCTGTTCTGGATCACCGTGCGCTTCCTGGGCCCCGCCCTGGGCTGGTGGACCCTGGCGGATGGCTGAGGCTCCGCTTCCGAGCCTCCGACCATGCCCCGACCATGACGACTCGCAACAAACGGAAGAAAACCTTTAGGCTTGCTCCAGTTGTTGCCTGGGCTCCATGTTCGCCCGTCTCGCCGAGCACTACCGCTCGGTCGTCGAGGATCTGGTCATGAGCCTCCAGGCCCTGGCCGAAGGCCTGCAGGCCCAGGGACTGGCGGCCACCTGCTACGTCTGCGGCGATGGCCGCGACGGCCAGGGGGCCTCCTTCGTCGCCGACCTGGGCGACGGCCACATGGTGCGCTTCCTCGTGTCCGACTACGGCATCAGCTGGGTGGAATCCCGCCATGGCCACGAGCTGGTCAAGTTCGAGGGAGCCGAGGCGATCCAGGAGCTGCAGCGTGTCGCCGACGCGGTCGGCGCCGGCCAGTCGCCGGCGCGCGCCGCCACGGTTCCCGCCTGAGGCTCAGCTGGCCGCGGCGCCGGCGGCGAGGCTGACCTCGCCCTCCTCACCGGTCGCTGCGGCGGCACCGGCCGCGAGCTTGGCCGCCGCCGCCGCCACCGGCCGCAGCGACTGGTTGCCCTCGCTCAGCTTCTGGCGCACCTTCACCTCGATCTCGTCCTTCTGGGCGGGGTTCTGCTCCAGCCAGGTGATCGTGTTGTCGCGCCCCTGGCCGATGTTGTCACCCTCGTAGCTGTACCAGGCGCCCTTGCGCACCACCACGCCATGCTCCTCGGCCAGATCCAGCAGGCAGCCCAGGGTGCTGATGCCGCGGCCGAACAGGATGTCGAACTCGGCGATGCGGAAGGGCGGCGCCACCTTGTTCTTGGCCACCTTCACCTTGGCCCGGATGCCGAATTCCTCGGTGCCGCGCTTGAGGGTCTGGATGCGGCGGATGTCGAGGCGCACCGAGGCATAGAACTTCAGGGCGTTGCCGCCGGTGGTGGTCTCCGGGTTGCCGTAGGTGACGCCGATCTTCTGGCGCAGCTGGTTGAGGAAGATCACGGTGCAGCCGGATTTGCCGATGTTGCCGGTGATCTTGCGCATCGCCTGGCTCATCAGGCGGGCCTGGCTGCCCACCGCCAGATCGCCCATCTCCCCCTCGATCTCGGCGCGGGGCGTGAGGGCGGCCACCGAGTCCACCACCACGATGTCCACGGCGGCCGAGCGCACCAGCTGGTCCACGATCTCCAGGGCCATCTCGCCGGTGTCCGGCTGGGACACCAGCAGGTTGGCGATGTCGACCCCCAGGGCCGCGGCATAGACCGGATCGAGGGCGTGCTCGGCGTCCACGAAGGCGGCCACGCCACCGCGGCGCTGCACCTCGGCGATGGCGTGCAGGGTGAGGGTGGTCTTGCCGGAGCTCTCCGGGCCGTAGATCTCCACCACCCGGCCCTTGGGATAGCCACCCCCCAGGGCCAGGTCCAGGGTCAGGGCGCCGGTGGGGGTGGTCTCGATCCGCATGCGCGAGGCATCCCCCAGGCGCATGATCGAGCCCTTGCCGAAGTTGCGCTCGATCTGGTTGAGCACCAGCCCCAGGGCCTTGTCCCGCTCGGCGGCGGCGCGGGCATCGGCCGCCGCGCCGGCGGCGCTGGCCGCGGTGGGAGTGCGGGCGGCCTTGGGGTCAGCGGTCCTGGACTCAGGGGTCTTGTCGTCGGCGGGCATGTCTGCGAATCAGCGATGGTGGGGGCCGTGGGGCCGTGTGGGGCCGCGGAGGCCTGGGCCGGCGATGGGAGCCATCCTGCGGCCTGGCAGGAACCAGTGCCACCGAAACCGGCAGCTGTTCCATGGGGACCGGGCCATGGAGACCGGGCCATGGCTGCGGGGGCGCGGCTCCCCGGCCCCAGCGGCTGGCGACAACGCCGCGAAGTAGTACAGGCGTATGCTAATGCCTCAGGGCCACTGCGCCAGGGGGGCGGCGAACTGCCGGGGCTCCAGCAGCTGAATGCCCGCCGGCAGGTCGTCGCGGTCGCCGGGCCCCAGGTAGCCCCACGACACCAGAAAGCAGCGCACCCCGGCCAGGTCATCGCTGGCCCGCACCCGCTCCAGGGTGGGGCGGCGGTCCTCCACGAACCACAGCGGCCGCAGCGGCTCGCCCGGCTGCGCGGATGGCTGCTCCCGGCCCAGCCGCCGCAGCAGCTCCGGCTTGCTGCCCCGCTCATGGCCGTAGACCGCCGCGGGCTGCAGTCCGGCCGCCTCCAGCAGCTCCCGGGCAAAGGCCTCGCCCTTGGTGGTCAGCACCAGCCAGGGGCTGCCCTCGGCCTCCAGGCGCCGCAGGCGCTCCGGCACGCCCGGGTAGGGGCGGTGCAGGGCCAGCCAGCCGTCGCGGTCGTCCCGCAGGGCCGCGTGGCGCACGGCCTCCAGGCTGTGCTGGAGCTGGGCCGGCCGCAGCTGCCAGCGCCCCAGGGCCGCCTCGGTGTGGCCGTCGTAGTCCGCCAGGTAGGTGGCCAGATCGAGCCCGGGACGGCTCAGCTCCAGGGCACAGAGGGCCATCTCCCAGCCCTGGTGGATCAGGGGCCGCAGTCGGCGGAAGCCGGCGGGCGCCAGCTCGGGCAGCGGCAGCTCCGGGTGCAGGGCCAGGGCGGCCCGGCGGGCGCTCCACCAGTACTCGGCCATGCCGTCGACGAGCACGCCGTCGAGGTCGAACACCAGCAGGGGGCTGGGGGGCACGCCGGGTCGGAGCTGAACTGGGCCGCTAGGATTCGAACCTAGGAATGGCGGGACCAAAACCCGCTGCCTTACCACTTGGCGACGGCCCAAAGCGATCAAGGGTTTCCCGGAATCCAGGCCATCAACCGAGGTCGATCAGCTGGGTTCGAGCGGGGGCGGCGCTGGCGCCGCGGCCCTGAGCACCTAGCTAGTTACCCATAGCGGGGTGACCTTCGTCAATCTCGGCCGCCGCAGCCCTTGGCCCGGCCCTCAGGCCGGAAAGATCCGCAGCCGCTGCTGGCCGCCGCTGCCGAACACCGCCGAGCCCAGCCGGTAGCGGGCCGCCAGCTCCGCCTGCAGCCCCCGCACCCGGGCGCTGCGGGGCAGGAGCTCCACCGGCCGGCCCTGGGGCAGCACCAGCTGCTCCACCGCCAGCCGGCACTCCTCCAGGGCCGCCAGGGCGTCGTCCTGGTGGCCGGCGTTGGGGCTGGCCGCGGCGGCGGTCGCGTCGCCGTGGCGGTGCAGCAGCCGCTCCAGGCCCCGCTGGATCTGGGGCAGGGTGTCGGCCTTGATCACCAGGATCGGCACCCCGTGGGCCTGGGCCTGCTGGCGCACCTCCGGATCGCGGCCCAGCCGCTGGCGCACGCTCAGCACCGCATCGGCTTCGGCCACGGCGTCCACCTGCTGCACCGGCAGGCGGCGGCTGCGCACGGCCTGCTCCACCAGCTGGGGGCTGACGCCGGCGCCGTAGAGCCGCAGCGGCAGCGGGGGCCTGGGCGCGCCCGCCGCCCCCCCCTCCCCGGGGCCATCCGCCGGGGCGGCGGCGGGCGCCGGGGAAGGCAAGGGCTCCCGCCGGGGGGCCCGCGGATCCGGCAGCGGCACCGGCGCCAGCGCCACGGGCCTTGACCGGCCCACCGGCGGGCGCGGCTCCCCCGCCCCGCCCCGCGCCAGGGGCAGGGGCAGCGGCGCCTCCCTGACCTGCAGCTGGCCGTCGCCATCGAGTTCCCGCACCTGGGGCCGGGGCAGCTGGCCCCGCAGCAGCAGGTCCACCGTGCGGGCCACGTCGCGATGCACCAGCCAGCGGCTGCGGCTGTGCATCTCCACCGCCAGGGGGAAGGTGGGCTCGGCCGCCCGCTCCAGCACGGTCTTCTGGGTGCGGCGGCGGCGGGCCTCCTCATCGCCCAGGGTCACCGATTCGATGCCCCCCACCAGATCGCTGAGGGTGGGGTTCTTGACCAGGTTGGCGAGCTCGTTGCCGTGGGCCGTGGCCACCAGCATCACGCCCCGCTCGGCGATGGTGCGGGCCGCCTGGGCCTCCAGTTCGGTGCCGATCTCATCGATCACGATGACCTCCGGCATGTGGTTTTCCACCGCCTCGATCATCACCTGGTGCTGCAGCTCCGGCCGCGCCACCTGCATGCGCCGGGCGCGGCCGATCGCCGGGTGGGGAATGTCGCCGTCGCCGGCGATCTCGTTGCTGGTGTCGATCACCACCACCCGCTTGCCCAGCTCATCGGCCAGCACCCGGGCGATCTCGCGCAGGGCGGTGGTCTTGCCCACGCCGGGGCGGCCCATCAGCAGCAGCGAGGCGCCGCTGTCCAGCAGGTCGCGCACCATCGCCACGGTGCCGAACACGGCCCGGCCCACCCGGCAGGTGAGCCCCACCACGTCGCCGCTGCGGTTGCGGATGGCGCTGATGCGGTGCAGGGTGCGCTCGATGCCGGCCCGGTTGTCGCCGCCGAAGGCCCCCAGCTGCTCCACCACCGCCGCCAGGTCGCCGCGGGTCACCACGGCCTCCCCCAGGGCCACGGCCCGGCCGGGGTAGCGGGCCTCGGGCACCCGGCCCAGGTCCAGCACCACCTCCAGCAGCTGCCCGCGGGCCTCGGCCGGCGCCAGGGCCCGCTGCACGGCGGCCGGCAGCACCTCCAGCAGCCGGTCCAGGTCGTCGGTGACCCGCTGGGGGGCGATCGGCCCGGCCGACACCGGCCCCGCCGGGGACGGGGGGGGCGGGGTGGGGGCTGCGCCGCTGGGCGCGGGGGAGGCCGTCACGGGCGGAAGCTCTGCCAGACCTGCGTTCTAGCCGGCGGCGCCGCGCCCGCGCTGCCGCCAGGGCTCCACCAGCCCCCGGGCCAGGGCCAGCGCCTGCCGCCGCAGTTCCGGCAGCTCCCGCAGTGGCCGGCCGGCGGCTTCGGCCTGCAGCAGCAGCGGCTGGAGCTGGCGCCGGGCCACCCCGCCGAAGGCCACCCCGGCGACCCGGTGGCCGGGGGACAGCAGTGCCAGGCTGCGGCCATTGGTGCCGCCGGCCAGCTGCAGGGGGCCCGGGGGCGCCCAGGCCTGCAGCTCCGCCAGCAGGGCCACCGCCGCCCGGGCGGTGCCGGCCCCCACATCGCCGCTCATCGGCCGGCCATCGAGCTGCCAGAGCGGCCGCTGCCCGGCGGCCCGCACCAGGGCGAAGCGCCGCCACAGCTCCGCGGCCAGCTGCCGGGGCGTGGGGGCCGCCCCGGCCGGGGTCGCCTCCGGCCCGGCGGCCCCCCGCTCCAGGCCGCAGCTCACCGCCAGGCGCCGCAGCGGCACGCCGCTGGCGCCCACCTGCTCCAGGCGCCGGGCGAAGGGCTCCAGGCGGCCGGGCCGGGTGTGCAGCTCCACGGCGTCGGGGCGCAGCTCCGCCAGCAGGGGGGCCACCGCCTCGGCCGCCAGGATCCGCTGCTCCTCCGCGATCAGGCCGTGGGGGCAGGCCGGCAGGCAGCGGCCGCAGCCGTAGCAGCGCTCGGCCACCACACCACCGCTGCCGCCGATGGCCAGGGCGGGGCAGACCCGCTGGCAGGGGCGCGGGCAGTCCGGCGGGCAGAGGGCGGGATCGAAGCGGGCCTTGCGGAAGTGGGGGTCCGCGCCGTCGCTGAGGCTCACCATCAGCCAGGGTCGGCTGGTCTCTGGCCAGGCCCCCGTCCCGGCCTGAGCCTCCGCCCAGGCCAGGCCGCGGCGGGCGGCGGCGACCACGGCCGGCTCGGCCGCCACGTCGATGCAGTGCACTCCCGCCAGGGCGTAGATGGCGCAGAGGTCCTCGATGGCGGCCAGGTCCTGGTTGCCGGCGCCACAGATCAGCTTGACCCAGCGCCCCGCCGCCAGGGCCTGCTCGGGGGACTCCCGGGCGGTGTCCAGGGGCCGGGCGACCGGGGCGGCGCCCAAGGCCTCAGCCCACCAGCTCCTGCAGGGGCCGCCAGCGCAGGGCCCTGGCACCACCCATCTCCACCACGATCTTCAGCCGGGGCTCGCGCCGCGTCAGCGCCACCAGGGCGGCCAGCTCGGCACTGGAGAGCACCTGCCCCTCCAGCAGCCACAGCAGGATCGGCGCGTCGCCCTCCAGCAGGGCCCCCAGCTGGGGCGCCGCCATCTGCACCTCCCCCACGGCCGCGCCGCGGCCCACGCTCTGGTGGCCGAGGTGGGGCGGCCGCACGCCGTGCAGCTGCAGCAGGAAGGCCTCGGGGTCGCCCAGGCCCCGGGCCGAGGTCATCTGGGCCCGGTACCCCGCCGCCCGCAGCCGTCGCAGCAGGCGGGTCTCGCTGCCGCCCTCCAGGGGGGCGTAGAGGGCCAGGGCTCCGGCCTGCTCCAGTTCCTGGCGGAATCCGCGACCGGTGAGCAGCAGGGGCATGCGGGCAGCAGAGCGCTGGCGCCAGTCTGGCAGCTGCGGCGCGGCCTTTGGTTGGGGCCTGGGGTCAGGGGGTGGGGCGATGCGGTACCATCGTCGCTTGTGCAACTGCAACTGTGCCCGTCCGCTAGCCGGGCCTCCAGCGCACTGCACCAGGTCGCCAGTGGTGGCGACCTTCCCCGGCCAGTGCGGTCTCCGCGTCATCCCCTCGGGGGCGACCAGGAGTCACCGCCGGGAAACTGCTCCGCGCGCCGCCGTCCCCCGGGACAGGTCCGGTCCGGTGAAGCAAGTCCCAGCCCGCTGTTTCCGATGCCGCTAGCTCCCCCGGCCTCTGCCGCCGCGCTCGCCTGAGCGCCACGCCGCCGCCGGGTCCAGCCCGTGAGCGCCGACTCAGCCCACGCCACGGCGCCCTGCCCTGCAGCGCGCCGTGGTGGTTCCGCTGGCGTTGTTCCCCTTCCTATGTCCATCGGCATTCTTGGGAAGAAACTGGGCATGTCCCAGTTCTTCGACGACGAAGGCAGATCCATCCCGGTCACCGTGATCGAGGCGGGTCCCTGCCGCATCACCCAACTCAAAACCGACAGCACCGACGGCTACACCGCCGTTCAGCTGGGCTTCGGTGACATCCGCGAGAAGCTCGTCAACAGGCCGGCCAAGGGTCACCTGGCCAAGTCCGGCAGCGAGCCCCTGCGTCACCTGAAGGAGTACCGCGTCGCCAGCGTCGACGGTCTGGAGCTCGGTGGCGATGTCACCGTGGCCGCCTTCGAGGCAGGCCAGAAGGTCGATGTGAGCGGCGACACCATCGGCCGCGGCTTCGCTGGTCTGCAGAAGCGCCATGGCTTCAGCCGCGGTCCGATGACCCACGGTTCGAAGAACCACCGTGAGCCCGGTTCGATCGGCGCCGGCACCACCCCCGGCCGCGTCTACCCCGGCAAGCGCATGGCGGGCCGCTACGGCGGCAAGCAGATCACCACCCGCGGGCTGGTGATCCTGAAGGTGGACACCGAGCGCAATCTGCTCGTGGTGAAGGGCTCGGTCCCCGGCAAGCCGGGCACCCTGCTGAACATCCTCCCCGCCAAGCGGGTGGGCGCCAAGGTCGCGAACTGAGGAGGACAGAGATGACAACCATCGTCGTTCGCGACTGGCAGGGTCAGGAGGCGGGTTCCGCCAGCCTCGACCTGAAGGTCGCCAAGGAAAGCACCGCCAAGGACCTGGTGCACCGCGCCGTGGTGCGGCAGTTGGCCCACGCCCGCCAGGGCACCGCCAGCACCCTCACCCGCGCCGAGGTGGCCGGTGGCGGCCGCAAGCCCTACAAGCAGAAGGGCACCGGCCGCGCCCGCCAGGGGTCGATCCGCACCCCGCTGCGCCCCGGTGGCGGCGTGGTGTTCGGGCCCAAGCCCCGCACCTACAACCTGGGGATGAACCGCAAGGAGCGGCGCCTCGCCCTGCGCACCGCCCTGGTGAGCCGCGCCGCGGACATCACCGTGGTCAAGGGCTTCGCCGCGGGCCTGGACACCCCCAGGACCAAGGAGATCACCGCCGCCCTGGACCGTCTCGGCATCGCCGCCGGCTCCAAGGTGCTGGTGGTGCTGGATGCCCCCAGCGAGGTGGTGCGCCGCTCGGTGCGCAACCTCGAAAAGGTGAAGCTGATCGCCGCCGATCAGCTCAATGTGTTCGATCTGCTCCACGCCAACGCCCTGGTGGTGAGCGAGGAAGCACTCGCGAAGATTCAGGAGGTCTACGGCGATGGCTGAACGTTTTGCAGGTCGGCTCGCGGATGTGATCCGCCGGCCGCTGATCACCGAGAAGGCCACCCGGGCCCTGGAGCAGAACCAGTACACCTTTGAGGTGGACCACCGGGCCTCCAAGCCCGATATCAAGGCCGCCGTCGAACAGCTGTTCGATGTGAAGGTCGTCGGCATCAGCACCATGAACCCGCCGCGCCGCACCCGGCGCGTCGGCCGTTTCGCCGGCAAGCGTGCCCAGGTGAAGAAGGCGGTGGTGCGCCTGGCCGATGGCAGTGCCATCCAGCTGTTCCCTGAGTCCTGAGGGATCTGAACCGACATGGGAATCCGTAAGTACCGCCCGATCACGCCCGGCACCCGCACCCGGGTCGCCAGCGACTACGCCGAGGTCACCGGCCGGGGCCGCGAGCGCGGCCTGGTGGTGGCCAAGCACCAGCGCAAGGGCCGCAACAACCGTGGCGTGATCACCTGCCGCCACCGCGGCGGTGGCCACAAGCGCCTCTACCGCCTCGTCGACTTCCGTCGCGACAAGCACGGTGTGGTGGCCAAGGTGGCCGCCATCCACTACGACCCGCACCGCAACGCCCGCCTGGCGCTGCTCTTCTACGCCGACGGCGAGAAGCGCTACATCCTGGCGCCGGCCGGTGTGGCCGTGGGCTCCAGCGTGGTCTCGGGGCCCGAGGCCCCGATCGAGAACGGCAACGCCCTGCCCCTCTCCGCCATCCCCCTGGGCTCCAGCGTCCACAACGTGGAGCTCTACGCCGGCCGCGGCGGCCAGATGGTGCGCACCGCCGGCGCCAGTGCCCAGGTGATGGCCAAGGAAGGTGACTACGTCGCCCTGAAGCTGCCCTCCACCGAGGTGCGCCTGGTGCGCCGCGAGTGCTACGCCACCCTCGGCGAAGTGGGCAACGCCGAAGTGCGCAACACCAGCCTTGGTAAGGCCGGCCGTCGCCGCTGGCTCGGCCGCCGTCCCCAGGTGCGTGGTTCGGTGATGAACCCCTGCGACCACCCCCACGGTGGTGGTGAGGGCCGCGCCCCGATCGGCCGCTCCGGCCCCGTCACCCCCTGGGGCAAGCCGGCCCTCGGCCTCAAGACCCGCAAGCGGAACAAACCCAGCAACCGGTTTGTGCTCCGGAAACGTCGCCGCACCTCCAAGCGGAGCCGTGGCGGACGCGATTCCTGATGAACCACACCGCTTTGCTTTCCGCTTAAACCGCCATGGGACGTTCACTCAAAAAAGGTCCGTTCGTTGCCGACAGCCTGCTCCGCAAGGTTGAGAAGCAGAACGCCGCCGACGACAAGTCCGTGATCAAGACCTGGTCGCGGGCATCCACCATCCTGCCGATGATGATCGGCCACACCATTGCCGTCCACAACGGCAAGGCCCATGTGCCCGTCTATGTGACGGAGCAGATGGTGGGCCACAAGCTCGGGGAATTTGCACCCACCCGCAACTTCCGGGGCCACATCAAGGACAAGAAAGGAGGCCGCTGAGGACATGGCTAACAGCTCCAACCAAACAGCCCAGGCCCATGGCCGCTACATCCGCGGCTCCGTGTCCAAGGTGCGCCGGGTGCTCGATCAGATCCGCGGTCGCTCCTATCGCGATGCCCTGATCATGCTCGAGTTCATGCCCTACCGCTCCACCGGCCCGATCACCAAGGTGCTGCGCTCCGCGGTGGCCAACGCCGAGCACAACCTGGGTCTGGATCCCGCCAGTCTCGTGGTCTCCGCGGCCACGGCCGACATGGGTCCCGTGCTGAAGCGCTTCCGCCCCCGCGCCCAGGGTCGCGCCTACGCGATTCAGAAAAAAACCTGCCACATCAGCATTGCTGTGGCTCCTTCCGCCTGATCCCGAGGACACCGAACGATGGGACACAAGATCCATCCAACCGGCCTGCGCCTGGGGATCACCCAGGAGCACCGGTCCCGCTGGTACGCCCCCAGCAAGACCTACCCGACCCTCCTCCAGGAGGATGATCGGATCCGCAAGTTCATCCACAAGAAGTACGGTGCCGCCGGCATCAGCGACGTGCTGATCGCCCGCAAGGCCGACCAGCTCGAGGTGGAGCTCAAGACCGCCCGTCCGGGCGTGCTCGTGGGCCGCCAGGGCAGCGGCATCGAGGAGCTGCGCGCCGGCATCCAGAAGACCGTCGGTGATGCCAGCCGCCAGGTGCGCATCAACGTGGTCGAGGTGGAGCGCGTCGACGCCGACGCCTACCTGCTCGCCGAGTACATCGGCCAGCAGCTGGAGAAGCGCGTGGCCTTCCGCCGCGTGCTGCGCATGACCGTCCAGCGCGCCCAGCGCGCCGGCGTCCTGGGCCTGAAGATCCAGGTGAGCGGCCGCCTCAACGGCGCCGAGATCGCCCGGACCGAGTGGACCCGCGAAGGCCGTGTGCCCCTGCACACCCTCCGCGCCGACATCGACTACGCCACTAAGGTCGCCTCCACCACCTACGGGGTGCTGGGGATCAAGGTGTGGGTGTTCAAGGGGGAAGTCCTTCCTGGTCAGCAGGACAAGGTCCCCGTCGGGGCGGCCCCCAAGCGCCGCACCAGCCGGCGGCCCCAACAGTTCGAAGACCGTTCGAACGAAGAGTGATCCGGAGGCCTGAACCATGCTGAGTCCCAGACGCGTCAAATTCCGCAAACAGCAGCGCGGCCGCATGCGCGGCATCGCCACCCGAGGCAACACCATTGCCTTCGGTGACTTCGCGCTCCAGGCCCAGGAGTGCGGGTGGATCACCTCCCGCCAGATTGAGGCCTGCCGTCGTGCCATGACCCGCCATGTCAAGCGGGGCGGCAAGATCTGGATCCGGATCTTCCCCGACAAGCCGGTCACCATGCGCCCCGCCGAAACCCGGATGGGTTCCGGTAAGGGCAACCCGGAGTTCTGGGTGGCGGTGATCAAGCCCGGTCGCATCCTCTTTGAGATGGGTGGTGCCGAAATCACCCCCGAGATCGCCAAGGAGGCCATGCGCCTGGCGCAGTACAAACTGCCCCTGAAGACCAAGTTTCTGAGCCTGGCCGACCAAGAGGCCGCCCAGGTCGCAGACCTCGCCACCGTGGAGTCCTGACCATGGCACGTCCCGACATCGCCGAGCTGCGCAAGCTCACCGGTGAGGAGATCACCGCCCAGATCGACGGCACCCGCCGCGAGCTGTTCACCCTGCGTTTCGAGCAGGCCACCCGCCGCCTCGAGACCCCGCACCGCTTCAAGGCCGCCCGCATCAAGCTGGCCCAGCTGCTGACGGTGCAATCGGAGCGCCAGCGCTCCGCCGCCTCCTGATTCCCCCCATACCAGCCATGGCACTCAAGGAAAGGGTCGGCACCGTCGTCAGCGACAAGATGGACAAAACGGTGGTGGTGGCGGTGGAAAACCGCTTCCCCCACCCCATCTATCAGAAGACGGTGAGCCGCACCACCCGCTACAAGGCCCACGACGAAACCAACACCGTCAAGGTCGGTGACCGGGTTCGCATCACCGAAACCCGTCCCCTCAGCCGCACCAAGCGCTGGGCCGTGGCCGAGGTTCTCACTACCACCAGCGCCAGCTGAGGAAGACTCCCCATGATTCAACAGGAAACTTTCCTCACCGTCGCTGATAACAGCGGCGCCAAGCGCATCCAGTGCATCCGGGTGCTGGGCACCAACCGTCGCTATGCCCACGTGGGCGACGTGATCGTGGCTGCCGTCAAGGACGCGATGCCCAACATGGGCGTCAAGAAGTCGGACGTGGTCAAGGCCGTGGTGGTGCGCACCAAGGCCACCCTGCGCCGCGACACCGGCAACTCGATCCGGTTCGACGACAACGCCGCCGTGATCCTGGGCAACGACAACAACCCCAAGGGCACCCGCGTGTTCGGCCCCGTCGCCCGTGAACTGCGGGAGCGGAACTTCACCAAGATCGTGTCCCTCGCTCCGGAGGTGATCTGAGATGGCGACTGCAACCCCCAAGGCCAAGGCCAAGGTGCGCATCAAGCTGCGCATCAAGAAGGGCGATACCGTTCAGGTGATCGCCGGCAAGGACAAGGGCAAGACCGGTGAGGTCCTGCGCACCCTGCCCTATGAGAACCGCGTGGTCGTGCAGGGCATCAACCTGCGCACCCGCCATGTCAAGCCCACCCAGGAGGGCGAATCCGGTCGCATCGTGACCGAGGAGGCCTCCGTGCACGCCTCCAATGTGCAGCTGTACTCCACCGAGAAGAAGGTGGCCAGCCGCGTGGAGATCGTCGTCGACCAGGACGGCACCAAGAAGCGCCGTCTCAAGAAGACCGGCGAGTTCCTGGACTGAGGCGTCCCGCCCCGTTCCCTGACCGTTCTCCGCTACATCCCCCTCTCTTCCTTCCTGTCCCTGTCCGCCTTCTGACAACGCCCAGAAGCGCAACCCCCGTCCCCCCGTCATGTCCCTCAAACAGAACTATCGGGAGAAGATCCAGCCCAAGTTGCTCAAGGATCTCAATCTCTCGAACATTCACGAAGTCCCCAAGGTGGTGAAAGTCACCGTCAACCGGGGCCTCGGTGAAGCCGCCCAGAACGCCAAGGCCCTGGAGGCCTCGATCGCGGAGCTGGCCACCATCACCGGCCAGAAGGTCGTGGTGACCCGCGCCAAGAAGGCCATCGCCGGCTTCAAGATCCGCCAGGGCATGCCGATCGGTGTGGCCGTCACCCTCCGCGGTGATCGGATGTACGCCTTCCTCGAACGCCTCATCCACCTCGCCCTGCCCCGCATCCGCGACTTCCGCGGCGTGAGTGCCAAGAGCTTCGACGGCCGGGGGAACTACACCCTTGGGATCCGGGAGCAGATCATCTTTCCCGAGATCTCCTTCGACAAGATCGACGCCATCCGGGGCATGGACATCACCATCGTGACCACCGCCCGTAACGACGAAGAGGGCCGCGCCCTCCTGCGCGAGATGGGAATGCCGTTCCAGAGCAACTGAGCCCTCTTCGGACCTGACCATGGCCAATCACGACCCGATTTCCGACATGCTCACCCGCATCCGCAATGCGAGTGAGAAGCGTCACCAGACCACCAAGGTGCCCGCCTCCCGCATGGCCCGCAGCATCGCCAAGGTGCTGCAGCAGGAGGGCTTCATCGCCGACATCACCGAGGAAGGTGAGGGCGTGCTCAAGCACCTCGTGCTCGAGCTGAAGTACAGCGGCAAGCACCGCCAGCCCACCATCCGCACCGTGCAGCGCGTCAGCAAGCCCGGCCTGCGGATCTACAAGAACACCCGCCAGCTGCCCAAGGTCTTGGGCGGCCTCGGCGTGGCCATCATCTCCACCTCCAAAGGTGTGATGAGCGACCGTGATGCCCGCAAGCAGGGCGTCGGCGGCGAAGTGCTCTGCTACGTCTTCTGATCAGGGAGGTTGATCCATGTCTCGTATTGGTAAAGCGCCGATCCCCGTGCCCAGCGCGGTCACCGTCAGCCTCCAGGGGCTCGACGTGACCGTGAAGGGCCCCAAGGGGGAATTGAGCCGCACCCTCCCCGAGGGCGTCGCCATCGCCCAGGACGGCAACACCCTGGTGGTGAGCCCCGTCAACACCAGCCGCCGCTCCCGTGAGCGCCACGGCCTCTGCCGCACCCTCGTCGCCAACATGGTCGAGGGCGTCAGCCAGGGCTACACCCGCAAGCTCGAGATCGTCGGCGTGGGCTACCGCGCCGCCGTCCAGGGCACGAAGCTGGTGGTCAGCGCCGGCTACAGCCACCAGGTGGAGCTGGAGCCCCCCGCGGGCATCACCTTCGCCGTCGACGGCAACACCACGGTGCTGGTGTCCGGCGCCGACAAGGAGGTGGTGGGCAACGAAGCCGCCAAGGTGCGCGCCATCCGTCCGCCTGAGCCCTACAAGGGCAAGGGCATCAAGTACGAGGGCGAACGCATCCTGCGCAAGGCCGGTAAGACCGGTAAGAAATGAGGTCTGCCTGAGCGTCGTTACCCAGTACCCCCATGTCGTCCCTTTCCCGCAAACAGCAGACCCAGAAGCGGCACCGCCGCCTGCGTCGCCATCTGGCCGGCACCGCGGTTCGCCCGCGCCTGGCCGTGTTCCGCTCCAACAATCACATCTACGCCCAGGTCATCGACGACGCGGCCCAGAGCACCCTCTGCTCCGCCTCGACCGTCGACAAGGAGCTCCGCACCAGCGTCACCCTCGGCTCCAACTGCGACGCCTCCGTCGCCGTGGGCCAGCTGGTGGCCCAGCGGGCCCTCGCCAAGGGCATCCAGCAGGTGGTCTTCGATCGCGGCGGCAACCTGTACCACGGCCGGGTCAAGGCCCTGGCTGATGCCGCCCGGGAAGCGGGCCTTCAGTTCTGATCCCTGCTCTCACCATGACGGAAACCAACGATCAAGTTCAGTCCAGCGCGGTGCCCGCCGCCGCCGACGTGCCCGCCGCGGCCGAGGGCCAGCAGGAGCGCCGTGGCGGCCGCGGTGACGGCAGCAGGGGTGGCGACCGCAAGGGCGGTCGGGGCCGCGACAACCGCCGCGGCCAGGAGCGCGACTCCGAGTGGCAGGAGCGCGTGGTGCAGATCCGCCGGGTCTCCAAGACCGTCAAGGGCGGCAAGAAGATGAGCTTCCGGGCCATCGTCGTCGTCGGCAACGAGAAGGGCCAGGTGGGCGTGGGCGTCGGCAAGGCCGGCGATGTGATCGGTGCCGTCCGCAAGGGCGTGGCCGATGGCAAGAAGCATCTGGTCAAGGTGCCCCTCACCCGCCACTCCTCGATCCCCACCCTCGGCAACGGCCGCGATGGCGCCGCCAGCGTGCTGATCCGCCCGGCCGCCCCGGGTACCGGGGTGATCGCCGGTGGTTCGATCCGCACGGTGCTGGAGCTCGCCGGCATCAAGAACGTGCTGGCCAAGCGCCTGGGCTCCAAGACCCCCCTCAACAACGCCCGGGCCGCCGTGGACGCCCTCAACGGCCTGCGCACCCACAAGGAGACCGCCAAGGAGCGGGGCATCTCCCTCGAGCAGATCTACTCCTGAGGCCCGCCATGACATCGCTCAATCTCCAGTCCCTCCAGCCCCAGACCGGTGCCCGGCGCCGCAAGCTGCGCAAGGGCCGCGGCATCGCCGCCGGCCAGGGCGCCAGCTGCGGTTTCGGCATGCGCGGCCAGAAGTCGCGCTCGGGCCGGCCCACCCGCCCGGGCTTCGAGGGCGGCCAGATGCCCCTCTACCGCCGGGTGCCGAAGCTCAAGCACTTCACCGTGGTCAACCCGACCCACTACACGGTGATCAACGTGGGCAAGCTCGCCGGCCTGGCGGCCGGCAGCACCGTCACCATCGACTCCCTGGCCAAGGAGGGCCTGGTCACCAGCCCCAAGCATCCCCTCAAGGTGCTGGGCAATGGTGAACTGTCCGTGAAGCTCACGGTGCAGGCGGCTGCCTTCACCGCCAGCGCCCGCGCCAAGATCGAGGCCGCCGGCGGCAGCGCCGAAGAGATCTGAGCCCCGGCTTGATCCCTGCCGTTCTCCAGGCCCCCTAGGGTCAGAGCCGTCTGACGGGGCCATGGACCCCGCAGGCGGCTTTTCTGTTCCGCGTCCATCCCCCCTCCGCCCGTCTTCGCCATGCTCGTCAGCCGGGGTCGCAACCCCAGTGCCGGAGAAATCCTCAGCCAGCTGATCCAGGCCAAGGGCCTGCGCGATCGCGTGCTCATCACCCTGGGCCTGCTGCTGCTGGTGCGCCTGGGGATCTACATCCCCGTGCCCGGCATCGACCGGGTCGCCTTCCAGGACTTCATCGCCCGCGGCGGCCAGCTGATCGGCTTCCTCGACATCTTCACCGGCGGCGGCATCTCCACCCTGGGGGTGTTCGGCCTGGGGATCCTGCCGTTCATCAACGCCTCGATCATCCTGCAGCTGCTCACCTCCGCCATCCCCCAGCTGGAGGACCTGCAGAAGAACGAGGGCGAGGCCGGCCGCCGCAAGATCGCCCAGTACACCCGCTACGTGGCCCTGGGCTGGGGCATCCTCCAGAGCGTGGTGTTCGCCCTGATCCTGCGGCCCTACGCCACCGCCGGCACCCCCGACCTGGTGTTCGTGCTCCAGACCGCCGTGGCCCTGGTGACGGGCTCGATGGTGGTGATGTGGATCAGCGAGGTGATCACCGAGCGGGGCATCGGCCAGGGCGCTTCCCTGGTGATCTTCCTGAACATCGTGGCCACCCTGCCGCGGGCCCTGGGCTCCACCATCGAGCTGGCCCAGAGCGGTGACCGCAGCACCGTGGGCGGGATCGTGGTGCTGGTGCTGGTGTTCCTGGTCACGATCGTGGGCATCATCTTCGTGCAGGAGGGCAACCGCCGCATCCCGATCGTGAGCGCCAAGCGCCAGGTGGGCGGCGCCAACCTGCTGGCGGCCCGCCAGAGCTACCTGCCGCTCAAGCTCAACGCCGGCGGCGTGATGCCGATCATCTTCGCCTCGGCGGTGGTGTTCCTGCCCCTGACGATCGCCAACATGGCCCGGGCCCCCTGGTTGATCCAGCTGGCTGGCTACCTCAGCCCCAACAGCAGCACCCCCTGGGTCTACGCGCTGCTGTATTTCGCGCTGATCGTGGGCTTCTCCTTCTTCTACGCCTCGCTCACCGTCAACCCGATCGACATCGCCACCAACCTCAAGCGCTCCGGCGTGGCGGTGCCCGGCGTGCGGCCCGGCTCCGCCACGGCCCTCTACCTCTCCAGCGTCCAGAACCGGCTGACGCTGCTGGGGGCCCTGTTCCTCGGCGCCGTGGCGATCATCCCCTCGGCGGTGGAGTCGGCCACCCAGGTGAAGACCTTCCAGGGCCTGGGGGCCACCTCGCTGCTGATCCTGGTGGGCGTGGCGATCGACACCGCCAAGCAGGTGCAGACCTACGTGATCTCCCAGCGCTACGAGGGCATGGTGCGCCAGTGAGGCCCGCCCTGCCGCCATGGCCCTGACCCCGCCTCCCCCTCGTTCCGTCCCTCCTCTCCCCACCTCAGCTCCGCACCGATGACGCAACGCCTCCTCTTCCTCGGCCCCCCCGGTGCCGGCAAGGGCACCCAGGCCCAGCGCCTGGCCGCCGCCCAGGGCCTGCTGCACCTCTCCACCGGTGATCTGCTGCGGGCCGAGGTGCAGGCCGGCAGCGCCCTGGGCCAGGAGGCCGAGGCCGTGATGGCCCGCGGCGAGCTGGTGAGCGATGCCCTGGTGCTGGCGATCGTGCGCAGCCGCCTGGAGCAGCAGCGGGCGGCCGGAGGCGGCGGCTGGCTGCTGGACGGCTTCCCCCGCAACCTGGCCCAGGCCGAGGCCCTCGGCCAGCTGCTGGCCGAGCTGGACCAGCCGATCCAGCTGGTGGTGCTGATGGAGCTGGATGACGCGGTGCTGATCGAGCGCCTGCTCTGCCGCGGCCGCGCCGATGACAACGAGGCGGTGATCCGCCACCGCCTCGCGGTGTACCGCGAGCAGACGGCCCCGCTGATCGCCTACTACCGGGAGCGGCAGCTGCTCCAGGCCGTCGAGGCCGCCGGCACGGTGGAGGCGATCGAGGCCCGGATCGCCGCCCTGCTCGCCTGATCCGGCCGCCGAGTGCGATTGACCCATGTGGTAAGGTCGTCGTTTGGAAATTCGGAGAGACCGCCCCCATGAAGGTGCGCGCCTCGGTCAAGAAAATGTGCGACAAGTGCCGGGTGATTCGCCGCCACGGCCGGGTGATGGTCATCTGCACCAACCCCAAGCACAAGCAGCGCCAGGGTTGATCCCCGGCTGAGCCTTGTCCGCCGGTCCGGCACTGCCGGGCCATCCCCGGGAGCTGGGCCCTTGGCCCGCTCCCCCGCCCCCGAGCCCTTCGGGAGCGCCCCCTGAGCCCAACCCCGTTGGCCTCCCCTCTGCCCACCCGATCGTTTTTTTCGTGGCTCGGATTGCCGGTGTCGACATTCCTCGTGACAAGAGGATCGAGATTGCTCTCACCTATGTGTATGGGATCGGCCTGACCCGGGCCAAGAAGATCCTCGCCAAGACCGGCGTCAACCCCGACACCCGCGTCAAGGACCTCGACGACGCCGACGTGCAGAAGCTGCGCGGCGCCGCCGAGTCCTTCACCCTCGAGGGTGACCTGCGCCGCCAGGAGGGCATGGCCCTCAAGCGTCTGCAGGATATCGGCTGCGTGCGCGGCCGCCGCCACCGCGCCGGTCTGCCCGTGCGCGGTCAGCGCACCCGCACCAACGCCCGCACCCGCCGCGGCGCCCGCAAGACCGTGGCCGGCAAGAAGAAGTAAGTCCTTCCGCCGTCCCCTTCGCCCTGCCGATCCAGTGCCCCAGCGGCACCGGGCGTCACCAGGGCGATTCCCCTGTCAGTCCCCCGATCACCTCCCTGCCCCCGCAGGGCCTTTCCCATGGCCAAGCCCGCCAAGAAATCCGGCGCCAAGAAGACGAAGCGCAATGTGCCCAACGGTGTGGCGCACATCCAGAGCACCTTCAACAACACGATCGTCTCGATCACCGACACCGCCGGCGAGGTGATCTCCTGGTCGTCCGCCGGGGCCAGCGGCTTCAAGGGCGCCCGCAAGGGCACCCCCTTCGCCGCCCAGACCGCCGCCGAGGCGGCCGCCCGCCGGGCCCTCGAGCAGGGCATGCGCCAGATCGAAGTGCTGGTGCGCGGCCCCGGCTCCGGCCGTGAAACCGCCATCCGCGCCCTGCAGGTGGCCGGCCTGGAGATCACCCTGATCCGCGACGTCACCCCGCTGCCCCACAACGGCTGCCGCCGCGCCAAGCGTCGCCGGGTCTGATCCGACGCCCCGCGCCCAGCGCACCGCGGCCCATCCCCAGCCGGGCCCTATCCATACTTTCCGAGCTTCAGACCGTGCTGCAGTACCAGATCGATCGGGTCGAGCATCAGATCGCCGACGACCGCTCCCAGACGGGCGTCTTCGTGATCGGGCCCCTGGAGAGGGGCCAGGCCATCACCCTCGGCAATTCCCTGCGTCGCGTGTTGATGGGAGCCCTGGAGGGCAGTGCCATCACCGCCGTGCGCATCGCCGGCGTCAACCATGAGTACGCCACCGTGCCCGGGGTGCGGGAGGACGTGCTCGACATCCTGCTGAACTGCAAGGACGTCACCGTCCACAGCCGCAGCCGCGAGCTGGAGATCGGCCGCCTGGTGGTCAACGGCCCCGCCACGGTGACGGCCAGCGACCTGCAGTTCTCCTCCCAGGTGCAGGTGATCGACCCCGAGCGGCCGATCGCCACCATTGCCGAGGGCCACAGCCTGGAGCTGGAGGTGCACGTGGAGCGGGGCGTCGGCTACCGGCCGGTGGACCGCCGCCACGAGGACAGCAGCGCCATCGACCTGCTGCAGATCGATGCAGTGTTCATGCCCGTGCGCCGCGCCAACTACACGGTGGATGAGACCGCCGTGGGCGAGGGCGGCTCCGCCCGCGAGCGGCTGCGGCTGGAGATCCAGACCGACGGCTCCGTCACCCCCGACGACGCCATGGCCCAGGCGGCGAACCAGCTGATCGCCCTGTTCCAGCCCCTGGCCAGCCTGACCGTGGCCGATGAGCCCGGCCTGGAGCCGGAGCCCTCCGCCGAGGCCCAGATCCCCCTGGAGGAGCTGAACCTGTCGGTGCGTGCCTACAACTGCCTCAAGCGGGCCCAGGTCAACTCCGTGTCCGACCTGATGGGCTTCAGCTACGAGGATCTGCTGGAGATCAAGAACTTCGGTTCCAAGTCGGCCGACGAGGTGATCGAAGCCCTCGAGCGCATCGGCATCTCCCTGCCCCAGAGCCGCACCAGCGCCTGATCGCGCCCCCGCCCCGCGCCCTCCCCCACCGCCTCACCGCTTTCCTCCCATGCGCCACCAGTGCCGAGTCCCCCTGCTGGGACGCCCCGCCGACCAACGCAAGGCCCTGCTGCGGGGTCTGACCACCCAGCTGATCCGCGAGGGTCGCGTCACCACCACCAAGGCCCGCGCCAAGGCCCTGCGGGACGAGGCTGAGCGGATGATCTCCCTGGCCAAGGAGGGCAGCCTGGCGGCCCGCCGCCGCGCCATCGGCTACATCTACGACAAGCAGCTGGTGCACGCCCTGTTCGACAAGGCCCAGGAGCGCTACGGCGACCGCAACGGCGGCTACACCCGCATCATCCGCACGGTGCCCCGCCGCGGCGACAACGCCGAGATGGCCATCATCGAGCTGGTCTGACGGCGCCGGCAGCCCGTCCCCCGGGCGCCCGTCTCCGTCCGTTCGCCCGCGCCGCGGCGGTCCCCCCTGGGGACTCCCGCGGTTTTGTCGTGGCCAGCTCGGGCCCGCTGCCCTGGCCCTGGCCGTCCGCCGGTCCCTGGCCCCCCGCCCCGCCGCCCATGCCGTCCCCGGTTCCGGCCCCGGCCGCCACGGCCCCTGCGGGCGGCCTCCTGCACCGGGTGGCCCTCTGCCTCCAGTACGACGGCGCCGCCTACTGCGGCTGGCAGCGCCAGCCCCGCGACCCCAGCGTGCAGGAGACACTGGAGGCCGCCATCGCCCAGCTGGATCCGCAGCGGCCGGTGCTGGCCGTGGCCGCCGGCCGCACCGACAGCGGCGTCCATGCCGCCGGCCAGGTGGTGCACTTCGATGCGGCCGGCCCGATCCCGGCGGCGCGCTGGGCGGCGGCCCTCAACGGCCGCCTGCCCGCCAGCATCCGGGTGCGGGCGGCCGCCGCGGTACCGCCCGACTGGCACGCCTGCTTCTCGGCCACCTACCGCCGCTACCGCTACACGCTGCACAATGCCCGGGTGCCCAACCTCTTCCTGGCCCCCTGGAGCTGGCACCGCTACCAGGTGCGCCTGGATGAGGCTCTGATGCGCCGGGCCCTGGAGGGCATGCTGGGCGAGCACGACTTCGCCGCCTTCGAGCGGGCCGGCAGCAGCCGCTCCCACTCGCGCACCACCCTGCAGGAGGTGCACGTGGAGCGCTGCGGCGATGTGATCCGCGTGGAACTCCAGGCCAGCGGCTTCCTCTACGGCATGGTGCGGCTGGTGATGGGGCAGCTGGTGGCGCTGGGGGAGGGGCGTCTGGCCCTGGCGGACTTCGAGCGGCGCTGGCGCAGCCGGGCCCGCGCCGAGGTGAAGGAGGCGGCGCCGCCCCAGGGCCTCTGCCTGCTGCGGGTGGGCTATCCCCAGCCGGTGTTCCCCCGCGCCGCCTGGTACGATGGCCAACCGCGGTATTCGCTGGAGTGCTCTGATCCTCCAGCCGCCGGACCGTCCCAGCCACCCGGCTGAGGCCGCCGGTGCCGGGAGATCCAGAGCAGCCTGCCCCGGCCGATCGCTGCGGGCGGGGCCTCCCCAGAACCCCGGCCTGGACTGCGTCCCGGCCGGCCTCGTCGTCCTTCCTCCAGGCGCTTGCCACCGAAGAGGTAGGGTCGCTTGACGAGCTTCTGTCACCCGAGCGATCGGGTGCCCCTGCCGTTCCCCTGTCCAGCCCCGTCGGCCCGGAGCCCGATCCGCCTGGTTTGCCAGTGCAGATCCCTCCAGCCGCGGCGCGCTACCTGATCCGGCCCGCCGGCGCGATGAACAAGACCCTCGTCCCCCCCCAGGATCCCGCCTCCCGCCAGTGGTATCTGGTGGATGCGGCGGATCAGACCCTCGGTCGCCTCGCCAGTGAGGTGGCCTCGGTGCTGCGGGGCAAGAACAACCCCAACTACGCCCCCCACATCGACGCGGGTGACTTCGTCGTGGTGATCAACGCCGACAAGGTGCGGGTGAGCGGCAACAAGAGCACCCAAAAGGTGTATCGCCGCCACTCCGGCCGCCCCGGCGGCATGAAGACCGAGACCTTCGCCCACCTGCAGGCCCGCCTGCCGGAGCGGATCATCGAGAAGGCCGTCAAGGGCATGCTTCCCCACAACGCCCTGGGCCGCCAGCTGTTCCGCAAGCTGAAGGTCTACAAGGGTGCCGAGCACCCCCACGCCGCCCAGCAGCCCCAGGCCCTCGCCCTCGATCCCGCCGCCTCCGCCCAATGAGCACCAACAAAGTCGTCTACTGGGGAACCGGCCGCCGCAAGACCGCCGTCGCCCGCGTCCGTGTCGTCCCCGGCACCGGCACCGTGACCATCAACGGTCGCCCCGGTGACAACTACCTGAACTACAACCCCGTCTACCTGGCGGCCGTCAAGGCCCCCCTGCAGACCCTGGGGCTGGCCGGCGAGTACGACCTGCTGGTGAACGTGCGCGGCGGTGGCCTCACCGGCCAGGCCGACGCCATCAAGCAGGGCGCCGCCCGGGCCCTGTGCGACCTGTCGCCCGACAACCGCAAGCCCCTCAAGACCGAGGGGCACCTCAGCCGCGACCCGCGCGCCAAGGAGCGCCGCAAGTACGGCCTGAAGAAAGCCCGCAAAGCTCCCCAGTTCTCCAAGCGCTGATCGCCGGCCTGCGCCGCCCTCAGCCCCCCATTCAGCCGTACCCCGCCATGCCGAAGGCCGACATCCATCCCACCTGGTATCCCGATGCCAAGGTGATCTGCAACGGAGAGGTGGTGATGACCACCGGCTCCACCAGCCCCGAGCTCCACGTGGATGTGTGGAGCGGCAACCACCCCTTCTACACCGGCACCCAGAAGATCCTGGACACCGAGGGTCGGGTGGACCGCTTCATGCGCAAGTACGGCATGGCCGGTGCCAGCGATGCCAAGGCCGCCGAAGCGAAGACGGACGGGGCCAAGGTCGAGGCCTGATCGCCGCTGCGGGTCGTCAGCCGGGTGCCTGCGGGCATCCGGCTTTTTGCTGGCCGCCCGGCCGGGCCCCTCGTCCCTCCGCCCCTCCCCCGCACCGCCATGGACGCCACCTTCCTGAGCGAACGGCTGGAGACCGCCCGCCGCACCTTCGACACCCTCGAACGCCAGCTGGCCGATCCCTCGGTGGCGGCCGACCCCGCCCAGCTGGAGCCGATCGCCCGGGAGCGGGCCCGGCTGGAGCCCCTGGTGCTCGGCTACCGCGACCTGCAGGAGCTGCAGCGCCAGGAGCTCCAGGTGCGCCAGCTGCTGCGTGACCACCGCGGCGACCCCGAGATGGAGGCCCTGGCCCAGGCGGAGCTGGCGGAGCTGGCGGAGCGCACGGCGGCCCTCACCGGCCAGCTCACCCTGGCCCTGCTGCCCCGCGATCCCCGCGACGAGCGCAGCGTGATGCTGGAGATCCGCGCCGGTGCCGGCGGCGACGAGGCCGCCCTCTGGGCCGGTGACCTGGCCCGCATGTACGAGCGCTATGCCCAGAGCGTGGGCTGGAGGGTGCAGCCCGTGAGTGCCTCGGAGGCCGAGCTGGGCGGCTACAAGGAGCTGATCCTGGCGATCCGGGGCGAGGGCGTCTACAGCCAGCTGAAGTACGAGGCGGGCGTGCACCGGGTGCAGCGGGTGCCCGCCACCGAATCCCAGGGTCGGGTGCACACCTCCACGGCCACGGTGGCGGTGATGCCGGAGGCCGATCCGGTGGAGGTGCAGATCGATCCCACCGACCTGGAGATCAGCACCGCCCGCTCCGGCGGCGCCGGCGGCCAGAACGTCAACAAGGTGGAGACGGCGGTGGACCTGCTGCACAGGCCCACCGGCATCCGCGTGTTCTGCACCCAGGAGCGCTCCCAGCTCCAGAACCGGGAGCGGGCCCTGGAGATCCTGCGGGCCAAGCTCTACGAGCGGGAGCTGGCGGCGGCCCAGGCCCAGCAGCGCTCGGCCCGCCTGGCCCAGGTGGGCAGCGGCGACCGCAGCGAGAAGATCCGCACCTACAACGTCAAGGACAACCGCACCACCGACCACCGCCTGGGGCGCAACTTCTCCCTGGAGCCGGTGCTGCAGGGGCAGCTGGCGGAGCTGATCGGGGCCTGCGTGGCGGCGGACCAGCGGCGCCAGCTGGAGGAGCTGGCCGCCCAGGCCACCGGCACCGTCGGCTGACCGGTCCGGCCCCGACCCGCAGGAGCGGCGTTCCGGGCGGCCCCGGCTCCCTGCCGCCCCCGGCGGCTCAGGCCGCCCCGAGCATGTACTTGGCCCACTCCCGGTGCTGGCCCGCCACCATCTGGCGGGTGGCCTCGAACACCAGGCTGCTGCTGGGGCGGTGCGGCGCGCAGGCCAGCACCATGCCCGCCTCCCGCGGGGTACGGCTGCCCTTGTGCACGTTGCAGCGCAGGCAGGCCGTGGTCACGTTCTCCCACACGTCGCCGCCGCCGCGGCTGCGGGGCATCACGTGGTCGATCGAGAGGGGCTCGCCGCTGCGGCCGCAGTACTGGCAGCGGTGGCCGTCGCGGTGGAAGACGTTGCGGCGGGTGAGCGGCAGCGGCCGGTAGGGCACCCGCACGAACTGGCGCAGCCGGATCACCGAGGGCTGGCGCAGGCCCGGGCGCAGCTGGCGGTTCGGGTGGTGCTCCAGGCCCTCGGCCTTGCCCTTGAGCAGCATCACCGTGGCCCGGCGCCAGGTGGTGATGTTCAGGGGCTCGTAGGACGCATTCAGAACGAGAACGTGGCCCATGCCAGCTCCCTGGTTCCACGGCATGCTATCGGGGTCGTGCTGGCCTGTCGGCCCCCTGACCGCCCGCCCGTCCGGATGTCCGAAGCCCTTCCCGAAGCCCTCCCCGAAAGCCGGCCCCTGCCCCCGCCGGCCCCTGGCTCCGCCAGCCCGGGATCGGTGCGCCTGCCGGGGCGGCCGCCCGACCCCTGGGCCCACCCGCGCCAGCGCGCCTGGGTGGAGGTGGATGGCGCGGCGATCACGGCCAACGCCCGCGCCCTGCGGGCGACCCTGGCGCCCGGCACCGAGCTGATGGCGGTGGTCAAGGCCGATGGCTATGGCCATGGGGCCCTGCCCGTGGCCCGCGCCGCCCTCGCCGGCGGGGCCCGCTGCTGTGGCGTGGCCACCCTCCAGGAGGGCCTGGAGCTGCGCCAGGCCGGCATTGACGTGCCCGTGCTGGTGCTCGGCAACCTCACCCAGCCCGAGGAGCTGCGCGCCTGCCTGCACTGGCGGCTGATGCCCACCCTCAGCGGCATGCGCGAGGCCCTGCTCTGCCAGAACATCGCTGCCGGCGGCGGCCGGCCCATGGCGGTCCACCTCAAGCTCGACACCGGCATGGCCCGGCTCGGCGCCCCCTGGCAGGAGGGGCCCCGGCTGGTGGAGGCCATCGCCGGCCTCGACGCGGTGCAGCTGGCCGGCACCTACTCGCACCTGGCCGCCGCCGATGCCCCGGAGGGGGACGAGGCCCTCACCCGCCTGCAGCAGCAGCGCTACGACCAGGTGCTCACCGCCCTGGCGCAGCGGGACCTGGCCCCCGGCTGCCGCCACCTGGCCAACTCCGCCGGCACCCTGCGCCACCCCGCCCTCCACTACGACCTGGTGCGGGTGGGGCTGGCCCTCTACGGCCACCGCCCGGGGCCCCACCTGGGTGGCGCCGTGCCGCTGCGGCCGGCGATGCGGGTGCGGGCCCGGGTCAGCCTGATCCGTGAGGTGCCTGCCGGGGTGGGGGTCAGCTACGGCCACCGCTTCATCACCCGCCGGCCCAGCCGCCTGGCGGTGCTGGGCATCGGCTACGCCGACGGCGTGCCGCGGCTGCTCTCCGACCGTCTGGAGGTGCTGTTCGGCGGGCGGCGGCTGCGCCAGGTGGGCGCGATCACCATGGACCAGCTGGTGCTCGATGCCACCGACGTGCCGGAGCTGGAGGTGGGCAGCGTCGTGACCCTGCTGGGGCAGGAGGGGGAGGCGGCCATCGGCCCCGAGGTCTGGAGCGAGACCTGCGACACCATCCCCTGGGAGATCCTCTGCGGCTTCAAGCACCGGCTGCCGCGGCTGGCGGTGGATGGGGCCAGCGGCTGATAGGCTTTTCGGGCCCCTGGAGAGGTGGCTGAGTGGTTGAAAGCGGCTCCCTGCTAAGGAGTTACAGGAGGCAACTTCTGTCGAGGGTTCGAATCCCTCCCTCTCCGTTCCAGCCCTGAGCCTCAGGGCCTCATCCCCCGGCCCGAGTCGTCCCGGCCGTGCCGCCCACGGACCCGCCAGCCTGCGCTGCTGCCGCGTCAATCCGGCAGCTGGCCGCCAGGGCCCGGGTCAGCTCCGGCAGCAGCGTCCCGTCCTGGGACCGCTCAGCCCCCTCGCTGAAGATCACCAGCAGGAAGGGCCGGTGGCCCTCCAGCTCCACGTAGGCGGCGTCGTGGCGGGCCTGGCTCATCCAGCCGGCCTTGCTCCACAGCTGTGCCCCCGGCGGCAGGCCGGCGCCGATGAAGCCGTCCACCTGGTTCTCGGGGTCGGCGGCCCGCTCGGCCGGATCCAGGCTGCGCGCCAGCAGCGCCTGCATGCGGGCACAGGCCGGCGGCGACACCAGGGCGCCCGCCATCACCCTGTGCAGCACCCGGGCGGTGAGATCGGTGCTGAGGCGGTTGCGGTTCTCCAGCGCCGCCCCGTAGGACTGGCGCTCGCGGCCGTAGGGGCCGTCGCCCCAGGTCTTCTGGCAGGCGTTGCAGCCCTCCCACTCCGGCCAGCCCAGGTCCGCGAACCACCGGTTCACCAGCTGGCGCTGGGCGCTCCAGCGGGCGAGGGCGGCCGGCGGCAGCTCCGGGCCGCTGCCGGTGCCGCTGAGCAGGTCCACCACCAGGCCGGTGGCGTCGTTGCTGGAGTGGCGGACCATGTCGGCCAGGGCGCGGCGCAGCTCGGGGCCGTCGGCGATCAGCTGGCGCTGCAGCCAGGCCTCGGCCGCCACCAGGTAGAGCAGCTTCACCACGCTGGCCGGGTAGCGGGGCCGCCCGCCGTTCCAGGTCGCCCCGGCCACGGGGCTCCGCCCGGCGGCCACCGCGTCGCTGGCGCCACCGCTGCCGGCAGCGCCACCGGCGGCGGTGGCGGCCTGGCGCGGGGATGCCCCGTAGCGCAGCCAGGTGACCGACAGCTGCTGGCCCAGGCCGGGGCGCCCCTGGGCCTCCAGGGCGCCGATCTGATCGGCGAGGATCCGCTGCATGGCCCCATCCGGGCTGTAGAACCCCATCGCGGCCCCTGCTGGCAATGGCGAGATTAGGCATGGTGAGGCCGGGCTCCGCCGCAGCGCAGCCCCTGCAGCCGGACCAGCCGGCGGCCCCGGAACTGCTGCGCCCTGGCAGCCGCTGGCGCCTGGCCGCGCCTCTGGACCTGCACAGCGGCCCCCGCGGGGCGGGGCTGGCCACCCAGGCCGCGGCGGGGCGTCGTCTGCAGGTGCTGGAGGCGGCGGCCGGGGCCGGCGGCGGCCCCCAGGGCCCGGACCGCCTGCGGGTGCGGCTGCTGGAGGACGGCTACTCCGGCTGGCTGGAGCCGGCGCAGCTGCTCGGCATCGCCTTCGCCAGCGGCCCCCACCGCCCCCGCCTGCTGGACGCGCCGGCCATCGCCGCCCGGCTGCCCCAGGTGCTGGCCTTTGCCGCGGCGGCCCAGGGGCGCCCCAACCGCTACCTCTGGGGCGGCAGCCTCGGCCCCGACTACGACTGCTCCGGCTTCCTCCAGGCCGCCTACGCGGCCGCCGGCGTCTGGATCCCGCGGGATGCCTACCAGCAGGAGCGCTTCTGCCAGCCCGTGGCGGTGCGGCCGGGCCACTACGGGCTGCTGCGGCCCGGCGATCTGATCTTCTTCGGCCGGCCCCAGCGCTGCAGCCATGTCGGCCTCCACCTGGGCCGGGGCCGCTACCTGCACAGCTCCGGCCGCGAGCACGGCCGCGACGGCCTCGGCGTCGACAGCCTCGACCCCCAGGGGGAGGACCCGGTGTCGGTGCACTACCGGCGCGAGCTGCGCGGCGCTGGGCGGGTGGTGCGCTGCCACGACGGCACCCCCCTTCCCTAAGTTGCTGCGGCAGTTGCTCCGAGCCGGCCGCCCCGATGAGCGAGCACCCGCCGCACCAGCCCCGTCCCGCCGCCATGGCCGGCACTGCCATGGCCGGCGCCGCCCCAGCTGGCACCGCCCCTGACGGCGCCGCCCTGGAGCTCTCGGTGGTGGTGCCCCTCTACAACGAGGCCGAGAGCCTGCCGCTGCTGGTGGAGAAGCTGCTGGCGGCCGTGCGGCCCCTGGGCCGCCCCTTTGAGCTGGTGCTCGTGGACGACGGCTCCAGCGATGCCACCGCCGCGGTGCTGAAGCAGCTGGCGGCGGCCACCCCCGAGCTGGTGGCGGTGCTGCTGCGCCGCAACTACGGCCAGACCCCCGCCATGGCGGCCGGCTTCGACGCCAGCCGCGGTGCCGTGATCGTGACCCTCGATGGCGACCTGCAGAACGATCCGGCCGACATCCCGATGCTGCTGGCGGAACTGGAGCGGGGCTTCGACCTGGTGAGCGGCTGGCGCCACCAGCGCCAGGACAACGCCGTGAGCCGCCTGCTGCCCTCCAAGGTCGCCAACCGCCTGATCGCCAGGGTCACCGGCGTGCGCCTGCACGACTACGGCTGTTCGCTCAAGGCCTACCGCCGTGAGCTCGTGGAGGACATGAACCTCTACGGGGAACTGCACCGCTTCCTGCCGGCCCTGGCCTTCATCGAGGGGGCACGGATCAGCGAGGTGAAGGTGAACCACAGCGCCCGCCAGTTCGGCCAGAGCAAATACGGGATCGATCGCACCTTCCGGGTGTTGATGGACCTGCTCACCGTGTGGTTCATGAAGCGCTTCCTGACCCGGCCGATGCACGTGTTCGGCTTCTGGGGGCTGGCCTCGATCGGCCTCGGCCTGGTGCTCAGCCTCTACCTGGTGGCCGAGAAGCTGTTCGCCGATGCCGACATCGGCAATCGGCCGCTGCTGCTGGTGGCGGTGCTGGCCCTGATCGCCGGGGTGCAGCTGTTCTGCTTCGGCCTGCTGGCGGAGCTGCAGATGCGCACCTACCACGAGAGCCAGGGCCGGCCGATCTACAGGGTGCGCGAGACGTTGCGGGGCAGCCTCGGCGGCTGAGCACCCGCCGCCGGCGCCTGGCTGCGGCCGCGGAAGGCCTCCATGGCCCGGGCCGCCAGGCCTGCCACCACCGGGTCGGCGTCCCGCAGCCCGCGCCGCACCAGGGGCAGGGCGGCGCGGTCGCCCCAGGCCAGGCACTGGGCCAGGGCCCGCTGCCGGGCGGGGCCCGCGGCGGCGAAGTCGGCCTGGAGCCGCCGCAGCAGGGCGGCGCGGCCCCGGGCATCGCCGGGGCGATCCAGCGGTCGGTCCAGGGCGAGGGATGGATCCGGTGCAGCCACGGGCGGGGTGATCGGGGCTGCTGCGGGCGCGTCGCCGGCTTCAGGCCGGGCCGCCCCGGTGCCGCCCTCCGCCACCAGGGCCATCTGGGCCCGGTTCAGGGCCGCCACGGCCGCGGCGTCGGTGGAGCGCATCAGCGCCGGCCGGCGGCGACCCAGCAGCCAGGTGGCCACCAGCAGGGCGGAGACGACGACGGCACCACCGAGGGCCTGGGACATGGCGGGCTAATGGAACGGGCGGATTGAACTTTTATGTCGCCACCCAGGCCGCCCAGGAGCAGCCTCGGAGGTGATCCGTACAGTGCCGACGGTAGCTGTATTGGCCCACGCTGATGACCGGAGATTTCGCCGCCGCCTGGTTGCCCTCGGTGTTCGTGCCCCTCGTCGGGCTGCTGGGCCCCGCGGTGGCCATGGCCCTGCTGTTCAACGTGGTTGAAGCCCGCGACTGATCCGCCGCGCGTCCAGCCCAGCCCACCGATCCCTCCCCACCGATGACCGTGACCCCCGTCGCTGACCCGACCGTCGGCAATCTGGCCACCCCCGTCAACAGCAGCTACTTCTCCCGGGCGTTCCTGAACGCGCTGCCGGCCTACCGCCCCAGCCTGTCGCCCAACCGCCGTGGCCTGGAGATCGGGGCGGCCCACGGCTTCTTCCTCTACGGCCCCTTCGCCATCACCGGCCCCCTGCGCAACACCGACTACGCCAGCACCGCCGGTCTGCTGGCCGCCATCGGCCTGGTGTCGATCCTCACCGTGGCGCTGTCCCTCTACGGCACCGCCGGCACGGGCCCCAGCGTGCAGCCGGCCGATGCCACCATCGACAACCCCCCGGCGGACCTGTTCACCAAGGCCGGCTGGGCCGAGTTCGCCAGCGGCTTCTGGCTGGGCGGCACCGGTGGCGCCGCCTTTGCCTGGTTCCTGGCCGGCACCACTGTGGTGGCGCCCCTGGTGAAGATCGCCGGCGGCGTCTGGAGCGTCGGCTGACTCCGCCGACCAGCCAGCGGCCCTGGCCGTGCCGACCCCGCCACGGCGGGGTTTTTTGCTGGCCGCGTCACGGCCGCCTGTCGTCTGCGCTACACAGGTCAGAGTCTCCGGCAGCGCCGATGTCCCGCAGCTTGCTCAAGGCCCTGATCGGCGAGCGGCGTGGCGGGACCGACCGGCGCCAGCAACAGGTCGCCCCGTCGGGGCCGGAGCGCCGCAGCGGCGAGTCGCGGCGGCGCGAGCGGATCCGCCGCGCCCACCAGCGGCGCCTGGCCCCGATCGGCGCCGGGGCGGTGCGCGCCGTGCTGGTGCTCGATGGTGGCCTCGAGCTGCGGGGCAGCCTCTGGGACCTCAGTGAGGGCGGCCTCTGCCTGGCGATCCCCGGCCACCTGGCGGCCAGCTGCGGCGACGGCGGCCAGGTCACCCTCTACGACCCCGTCAGCCCCGAGTGCGTCGCGCTGTCGGTGGAGGTCCGCTGGCTGGGCAGCCAGAGCCACGATGCCTTCCTCGGCCTGCGCTTCAGCGGTGCCACCCCCCAGCTGCAGCCCGGCACCTTCCTCGACGACTACCTGGACCGCCACTGGAGCGACTAGGCCCGCATCCCCCGCGGCCGCGGGCCGCTGACCGCCGCGCCGGAGCGCTCCCGCTGCAGGTAGGCGATGAAGGCCTCCGGCTCCAGGGGCGTGGCATGGAGGTAGCCCTGGATCTCGTCACAGCCCTGCTGCTGCAGGAAGTGCTGCTCCGTCAGGCACTCCACCCCCTCGGCCAGGGTGCGCATGCCCATGCCGCGGGCGATGTTGATGATCCCCGCCACGATGGCGCGGTCGTCGGCATTGCTGTTCAGCTCGCGGATGAAGGAGGCATCGATCTTGAGCTTGTAGGCCTTGATCTGACGCAGGTTGCTCAGGGAGGAATAGCCGGTGCCGAAGTCGTCGATCGAGAAGCGGATGCCGAGCCGGCTCAGTTGCTGGATCGTGCGCTTGGCGGCTGACGGGTTCTCCATGGTGGCCGTCTCGGTGAGCTCCAGCTCCAGCCGGTCGGCGGGCACGCCGGCCTCGGCCAGCAGGGCGGCGGTCTGCTCGGCCAGGTCCGCCTGGCGGAACTGCAGGGCCGAGAGATTCACGGCGATGCGGGGCGGGTCCAGGTCCGCGTCGATCCAGGCCCTGAGCTGGCGGACCGCCTCCCCCAGCACCCAGGTGCCGATTGGCAGGATCAGGCCGTTGCGCTCCGCCACCGGGATGAACTCCGCCGGTGAGACGGCCCCCAGCTCCGGATGCTGCCAGCGCAGCAGGGCCTCGGCCCCGAGCACGGCTCCGCTGGCGGTGTCCACCTGGGGCTGGTAGACCAGCCGCAGCTCGCGGCGCTCCAGGGCGAAGCGCAGGGCGTTGGAGAGCTGCATGGTGCGGGCCGTGCGGGCCTGCAGTTCGTCGGTGAAGAAGCGGTGGCTGTTGGGCTGGCCCCCCTTCACGTCGTGGAGTGCCAGGCTCACCTTGCGGGTCAGCAGATCGCGGTCGCTGCCGTCCTCCGGGGCCACGGCGATGCCGATCGAGGCCGTCACGACCACCTCATGGTCGCCGTCGCGCCAGGGCTCGGCCACCGCCAGCTGCAGGGCACTGGCCAGGATCGCCGCGTCGCGCGCCTTGAGCTTGGGCAGCACGATCAGGAACTCATCGCCGCCCACCCGGGCGATCACATCGGAGGCCCGCAGCGTCCGCCGCAGCCGCCTGGCCGTCTCCACCAGCAGCCGGTCGCCGGCCTCGCTGCCCAGGGAGTCGTTGATCATCTGGAAGCGGTCCAGATTGAGCAGCATCACGGCCACTGACTCCTGCTCCCGCAGGCAGCTGTTGAGCACGAACTGGAATTCCTGGTTGAGCAGGTCGCGGTTGGCCAGCCCCGTCAGCTGGTCGAAGTGGGCCAGGCGCTCCACCTGCTGCTCCGCCAGCTTGCGGGGGGTGATGTCGCGGGAGACCCCGTGGAATTCCGGCCGGCCGCTGGAGCCCCGCGGCACCAGGGTGATGGAGCTCTCGACCCACACCGTTCGCCCGTCGCGGTGGCGCAGCTCCATCTCCTCGAGCGGGTAGCTGATCGGGCTGGCGCCCAGGCCGCCCTTCAGCCAGTGGCCGTAGTCCAGCTGGCGCTGCCCGCGCCAGTGGCGGAACAGCGGCCCGCAGGCCCGCAGCGGCAGCCCACCCAGCACCGCCGCGGGCGGGTAGCCCCAGACCTGCTGCACCGAGGGGCTGAAGTACAGGGGGCGCAGGCTCTCGGCCTCGATCCGCCAGACCACGTCGTGGATTGTCTCGGTGAGTTCCCGGTACTGGCGTTCCCCCTGCAGCACGGCCAGGCGCAGCCGTTCCTGCTCGGCGTCGCGGGCGAAGCGCTCCAGGGCCAGGTCCAGGGCGGCCGCCATGTCCAGCAGCAGCTCCTGCACCGCGGGGGTGAAGGCGCCGGCCTCACCGGCGTAGAGGGTGAGGGCCCCGACGCCCAGGCCGTCCCGGTGCAGCGGCAGGGAGGCGGAGGCGCGCCAGCCGTAGCGGGCGCCCCGACCATGCCAGGGGGCGGTGGCGGGGTCGTGCTGGAAGTCCTGGCACCAGAAGGGCCGGTTCTCGCGGACCGCGGTGCCGGTGGGGCCCTGGCCGTAGGGGCTGTCGGCGGCGCGGGAGATCTGGATGTCGGTGAGGTAGTCGGTGCCGTCGCCCGCCCAGGCCAGGGGCCTGACCCGATCGCCGCCGGCCTCCACCAGACCGATCCAGGCCATGCGCAGCACCCCGGTGCTGATGGCCTCCTGGCAGATGCGCCGCATCATCTCCGCCTCGCTCTGGCTGGTGAGGATGGCGGTGTTGCAGCGGCTGAGGACGGTATAGAAGCGGATCTGGCGCTCCAGCTCCTCGGTGGCGCTGCGGCGCGCCTGGATGTCGCGGGCGAGCACCACGAAGGCCTCGGCGGGACCGGGCCCCGCCGGTTTCCGGGCCAGCGAGAGCTCGAACCAGCGCTCCCCCTCCGCCAGGGGCAGGCGGATCTGCTGGCCCTGGGAGCGGCCCTGCCGCTCGGCCTCCGCCAGGGCCCGCAGGCAGGTGGTCGCGGCCTCCGGCGGCATCAGCTCGGCGAGGCTGCGGCCCAGCAGCTGCTCCCGCGGCGCCACCAGCAGCGCCGGGTCCGCCGCCTGCACCTCCAGGCAGCGGCCCTGGCGGTCCAGCTCGAACAGCAGGTCGGGCATCGCCCGCAGGGTGGCCAGGGCCTGGGCTTCGGGGGCACCCAGCTGCCCCTGGCGGCGCTGCCGGCGGAGTCGCAGCGCCCGGCCCCAGCCCAGCAGTCCTGCGCCGGCCGCTGCCAGTCCGCCGACCAGGGCCAGGGCGGGATCCATCTCAGCCCCTGGACCAGGGCCGGGACCTCCGGTGGGGTTGGGGGCGGGCGGCCCCCGGGGCCGCGGCCCCGGAGAAGAGCGAGGACATCGAAGTTCCGGCCCGGGCAGAACTGGAATCTGGCCCCGACTGTCCCCTCAAGTTAGCGGCTGCCCCTGCGGACGGACCGGCGGGGCCGCCCCCGGCGCGTCCCCGAGCAGCAGCCGCTGGAAGGCGCCGCTGGCCATGGGCCTGCCGATCCAGTAGCCCTGGATCTCATCGCAGCCCGCCCGGCGCAGCAGCTCCACCTGCTCCGGCGTCTCCACCCCCTCGGCGATGGCGCGCATGCCCATCGTCCGGGCCAGGTTGATGATCGTGAGCACGATGGCGTGGTCGTCCCTGTCGGCGGCCAGGCCCCGCACGAACGACTGGTCGATCTTGAGCTTGTGGGCGCGGATGCGCTTGAGGTAGCTCAGGGAGGAATAGCCCGTGCCGAAGTCGTCGATGGCCAGCTGGATGCCCTCGTTGAACAGGCGATCCATCAGCAGCACCGCCCGCTCGGGGTTGTCCAGCGTCACCGACTCGGTGAGCTCCAGCTCCAGCCGTGCCGGGGGCAGCCGCTCCTCCTCCAGCAGCCGCAGCACCCGGCCGGGCAGGTCGCTGTCGCGGAACTGCACCGCCGAGATGTTCACCGACACGGTGAGGGCCGAGGCCTGCACTCCGGGCTGCACCCAGCCGGCCGCATCGCGCAGCGCCTGGCGCAGCACCCAGTCGCCGATGGGCACGATCAGGCCGTTGGCCTCCGCGATGGGGATGAACTCCCCCGGCGACACCGGCCCCAGCTCCGCCGTGGTCCAGCGCAGCAGGGCCTCCGCCCCGATGATGCGGTTGGTGCGCAGGTCCAACTGGGGCTGGTAGAGCAGCTGGAATTCGCGCCGCTCCAGGGCCTGGTGCAGGGCGTTGGAGAGGCGCAGGTGGCGGGAGCTGCGCTGCTGCACGCTGGGGGTGAAGAACTGGAAGTTGTTGCGGCTCTCCTGCTTCACCTGGTGCATCGCCGCATCGGCGTTGCTCATCAGGGTTTCGATCGTGGTGCCGTCCTCCGGGTAGAGGGCGATGCCGATCGAGGCGGTGAGGAACAGCGGCTCGTCCTGCACCTGGTAGGGCAGCGCCACCGTCTGGATCAGCCGGCGCACCACCTCCAGGGCCGTGTCGGCGCCGGCGTCGGGCAGCAGCACCAGGAACTCATCGCTGCCGGAGCGCGACAGGGTGTCGCCCGGCCGCAGCTGGGCCTCCAGGCGCCGCGCCACCTCCACCAGCAGCCGGTCGCCCACCTGGTGGCCCAGGCTGTCGTTGATGGTCTTGAAGTGGTCCAGGTCCAGGTTGAGCAGGCTCAGGGGGCGGCCCTGCTGGCGGGCCAGCCCCAGGGCGTTGCGGAAGCGGTCGCGCAGCAGCACCCGGTTGGCCAGGCCGGTGAGCTGGTCGGAGTAGGCCAGGCGCTTGATCTGCTCAGTGGCGAACTTGCGCTCGGTGATGTCCCGCGTCACGCCGTGCAGCTCGATGCGGCCGGTGCCGGGGTTGCGCACCAGGTTGGTCACCACCTCCGTCCAGACGCTGGAGCCGTCCCGGCAGGGCTGCTCCACCTCGTCCACCGACACGATCTCGCTGGTGCGCAGGCCCTGCCGGAACTCCTCCAGCTCGGCCTGGATCTGCTCCTGCATGCGCCGGCCGCACTCCGGCAGCAGCGAGGCCGCGAACGGCTGGGCGGTCACCTCCTCCGGGCTGTAGCCCCGCAGCCGCTTCACCGAGGGGCTCACGTAGAGGTAGCGCATGCTCTCGGGGTCGAGGGTCCAGATCACGTCGTGGATCGACTCCGTCAGTTCGCGGTACTTGGCCTCGCTGGCGGCCACGTCCTGCTCGAGCCGGCGGCGGGTGGCCTGGGAGCTGAGGCGGTCGAGGGCGAAGTCGATGTCCCGCACCATCTCGATCAGCAGGTCCTGGCTCTGGTGGTCGAAGCCGTTCACCTCCCCCAGGTAGAGCGCCATGCCACCGATCACGGCCCCGTCGCGGTGCAGGGGCAGGGCGGCGCCCGAGCCCCAGCCGTAGTGGCGGGCGCGCTCGCGCCAGGGCTCCAGGCGGGGGTCGTTCTGGAAGTCCTGGCACCAGTGGGGGCGGTCCTCCCGCAGGGCCCGCCCCATGGGGCCCTGACCCGTGGGGTCGTCGGGGTCGGTGGTGATGCGCAGGCCCCGCAGGTACTCGACCCCCTCCCCGGCCCAGGCCACCGCCTGCAGCTGGTGGCCGAGGGGATCCAGCAGACCCACCCAGGCCATCCGCATGCCGCCGGAGGTCACGGCGATCTGGCAGATCTCCCGCAGCAGGGCGGTGCCGTCCTCCAGGCGGGCGATGGCCTGGTTGGAGCGGCTCAGGGCGGTGTAGAGCCGTTGCAGGCGCTCGATCCGCTGGGCATCCCGCCGTCGGCCCGTGATGTCGCGGCTGAGCAGCAGGAAGCGCGCCTGCCCCTGGGAGGGCAGCGTGCGCCGCGACACCGACAGCTCGAACCAGGCCTCGCCGCCGGGCACCGGCAGCAGGATCTCCTGGCCGCTGGCGTAGCCCTGGCGCTCCGCCAGGGCCAGGGCCTCCAGCACCGCGCCGGCCGCCGCCGCCGGCAGCACCTCGCGCACGTGGCGGTTCACCTGCTGCTCCGCCGGCTGGGTCAGCAGGTCGCGGCGGGGGCTGTGGACGGCCAGGATCTGCCCCTCGGCCGAGAGCTCGATCAGGGGATCGGGGATGGCATCGATGGTGCTGGCCAGCACATCCCGGGCCTCGGCCAGTTCCCGGGTGCGCCGCTGCACCAGGATCCGCAGGCTGGCCGCCCAGATCGCCAGCAGGCCGCTGAGGGCCGCCCCGGCCGCCAGCACGGTCAGCCCGTGGCGCGCCAGCCAGCTCCACCTCCCCTGGAGCTGCACCCCCGTGCCCAGCCACTTGCGCTCCATGGCGCTCTCCTCGGCGGCGCTGATCCGGTTGAAGCCGGCCACCACGGTGTCCCGCAGGGCGAGCCTGTCCCGGCGCACCGCCTCGTACATGCCCGAGGTGTAGAGCGGCGGCGACTGCAGGAACCGCTCGACCAGCCCCTCCTGGGTGAGCAGGTAGTTGGCCGGCAGCTCGTTCATGCAGAACACGTGCAGGCTGCGGTTGCGGGCCGCCTGGATCAGGGCGTCGTAGTTGGGGTAGACCCGGAAGGTGCGGTTGCCGGCGGCCTTCAGCTTCTCGATGCACACGTCGCCCGAGCGCACCCCCACCGTGAACGACTTGCTGGTCTTGAGGTCGACGATGCCGCTCAGGGCGCGGTTGTAGTAGAGGCGGACATCCACCTCCAGGTAGGGCTTGGTGAAGGCGTAGAGCCGTTCGCGGGCCGTGGTGCGGGCCATGGCCGCGATCACATCGGCGCGGCCGCTCTGCACCGCCTTCTGCGCCTCCAGCCAGTCCATGGCCTGGAGCTGCACCGGGATGCCGGTGCGGCGCTGCCACAGCTCCCAGCGATCCCGCGCCAGCCCCTGGATCCTGCCCTCGCGGTCCACGAAGCTGATGGGCGGGAAGGCATCACTGACCACCACCCGCACCGGGGCGCGGCGGGCGGCCACCCCGGCCCTGGGACCCGCCACCGGCCCCGCGCTGGGCTCAGCCGCCGTCGTCGCCGCCGTCGCCGCCATGGGCGCCAGGGCCGCCCAGAGGGCCAGCAGCGGCCCCCGGGCGGCGTGGCCGGCGGCCGGCGGCAGCGCGGGGTTCAGCCAGGGCCGGAGCGGCGTCGTGGCGTCCTCAGGGGGCGTGGAGAGTCAGCCTACGGGGCGCCTTTGGCTCCGGCGCCGCCCTGGTCCGGACCGCCACCGTTGTCGCCCCGGCCGAGGTTGCCCCCCAGATCCGATTCCAGGAAGCCGCTCACCACGCTGGAGAGGGAGCTGATCTGGTTCACGGCCGCCTGCAGGGCCGGCAGGTTCACGGCCAGGTCCTGGGTGGGGTAGGCCCGCAGGAAGCCCACCGGCGAGAGCTGGCCGTTGCCGCGGTAGATCGCCAGGATCGTGGCCGAGCGCAGGGCCGGCACCCCCGCCGCCGGGGCCTGCAGCGGATAGAGGATCCTGGCGACCCGGGCCAGGGCCAGGCCGCCGATGCGGGTGCCCAGCACCCGGCTGGTGGGCACCAGGGGCAGGGTGATCTGCTTGTTGAGCAGCCGCGCCACCGCCTCGGGCTGCTGGCGGCCCAGGCGGATCGCATCGGCCAGTAGGCCCCGGGCCTGGCCGGTGCTGGCCAGGTGCTCGAGGTCCGCCACGGGGATCGAGCGGCGGAAGGCCCCGCTCACGAACACCACCTGCTCAGCGGCCTGGCCCGGGGCGGCGCCCAGCAGCGTGGCCGCCAGTGCCAGGCCCGCTCCGGCGCTCCCCAGCCGGCCCGGCGGTCCCAGGGGATGGCGCCGCTGCGGCCCGCCCGAACGGCGGTCGCGCTGTGCCTGCGTCCGGAGCTGGGCCATGGCTGATGGATGGAACTGACCCAGCCTAGGAAGCCTGGCCGCGTTTGCCCCGCAGGCCCGCCAGGACCTGGGCGGGCCAGCGTCCGGGCCGGTCGCTCCGCTGGACCCGCAGGCTCAGGATCGAGCCGGCCAGGGGCCAGCCGCCCCGCCGCAGCAGGGCCACCAGGTGCAGGGCCACGGCCAGGGCCAGCAGCAGCCAGGCCAGCAGGTGCACGGCGTAGATCGGCTGCTGCAGGTCGCCCTGGCGCAGCCAGTCCTCCTGCATCAGCTTGCCGCTGCCCACCGCCAGCACCAGGGCCAGCAGCGCCGCCAGGTTGGCGGGCTGGCGCAGCCGCCGGCGGCCCAGGCTCAGCGCATAGCCCACGAACAGCAGGGCCAGCGGCCACAGCAGCACCCCTGTGGTGCCGTGCAGGTCGATCCAGTCGCCCCAGGCGGGCAGCGGCAACCGCCCCCAGCGGCCGTCGGCCTGGCTGTACACCGCCAGGCCGGTGAGCCAGGCGCCGGCGACCAGCAGGGCGGTGCCCCCGTGCAGGGCCCGCAGCAGCGAGGGTTGGTAGGGGACGGGGCGGGCCATGGGGCGCAGGGGGGCGGTGCGGTGGTGCGGATCAGTCTGGAGAGGGCTCCAGCTGGAGGGTGCAGTGGGCGATGCCGAGCTGGGCCAGCTCCTGCTTGGCCCGGTGCAGCAGGGCCATGTCGCTGGGGCCGTCGGCGCCGCGCTGCAGGTGGGCGGTGAGGGCGCTCTGGGAGGTGCTCAGGCCCCACACGTGCAGGTGGTGCACGTCCTCCACCCCCGGCAGGTTCCGCAGCACCCGCTCCACCTCGGCCACGTCGATGCCGGGGGGCACGGCATCCAGCAGCACCACCAGCGACTCCTGCAGCAGCTCGGCGCCGCTCCAGGCCACCGCAAGGCCCACGCCGATGGCGGTGGCCGCATCCAGCCAGGTCCAGCCCGTGAGCAGCACCAGCAGCGCGCTCACCAGCACCGCCGCCGAGACGGCCGCATCCGTGAGCAGGTGCACCATCGCCGCCCGGCGGTTCAGGTCGTGCTGGTGGCCGCCGCCGCTGAACAGGCGGGCCGACAGCAGGTTCACCACCACGCCCAGGGCGGCGGCCACGGCCACCGGCCGGCCCATGATCTCCACCGGGCTGCCCAGCCGCTGGATGGCCTCCACGATCACCACCGCGGCGGCCATCAGGATCAGCACCGCGTTGATCAGCGACGCCAGCTGGGTGCTGCGGCCGAAGCCGTAGGTGAAGCGCGCCGTGGCGGGCCTGGCGCTGAGCCGCTCCGCCCCCCAGCCGAACAGCAGGCCGGCCACATCCCCCAGGTTGTGGATGGCATCGCCCACCAGGGCCAGGGAGCCGAAGCTGAGGCCGATCACCAGCTGCAGCCCCGAGAGGGCGCTGTTGAGGATCACGCTCCAGCGGAAGGCGGCCGCCGAGCCGATGCGGTGCTGGTGCTGACGGGGGTGGGGCAGGCGCTGGATCTGCACCGCCGGATGGGCTCCGGGGCGGGTGTGCTCGGGCATCGGCGCAGGACGGGTGGAGGGCCGGGGCTGGGGCCGGGCCCTGCCTGAGGATGGCAGCGGCGGCCTCCGCCCGCCGGGCTGGCGGGTCTGGGATCATGGCCCTGTGGTGCCCAACGCTCGCCATCCCGTGCCGGGTCCTGACCTCAAGCCTGCACCGCTCCGGCCCCTGCGGGGGGTGCTGGTGGTGGTGGCCTGTGGGCTCCTGGGCGGCTGCGCTGGCCCCTGGCCCTGGGGCCCGCCGGTCAGCCGGTCCGGCCAGCTGCGCTGCGAGGGCGAGGCCCGGCGCGACGCCGGCGTGCTCCAGCGCTGGCTCGCCCACCGGCGCTGCCTTGGCACGGTTGAGCAGCGCCTGGCCCAGGAGCGCGCCGCCGCCGCGCGCCGCCAGGCGGCCGCAGCGGCCCAGCGGCTGGCCTTCTGCCGGCGCACCCGCCCCCGCGCCTCCCAGCTGGTGGCCGCGTGGCGCGCGGAGCAGGCCGCAGCGGACCAGCTCCGCGCCCGGACCTATCGGCCCCTGCCCAGGCCCCAGCCCCCCGATCCCGTGCTCCAGAGCAAGCTGCCGCTCTACGACCAAGAACTGGATCAGGAACGCTACGCTCTCGCCGTGCAGGCCTGGCAGACCAAGGACGCCGCCCGCTCCGGTGCCTGGCTCGCCGAGCGCCGCCGGCAGCTGGCCAGCTCCGAGCGGCGCCTGGAGCTGCTGCGCCGCGAGCTGCAGGCCCTCAATCCCGCGCTGCTGGCCCCGGGGCCGCCCCCCGCCCTGGTGGACGCCGCCGTGCACCGCTTCACCACCTGCCGGCCGGAGGACTTCCGGTGAGGTGCGCCCCGCCCGCGCCAGCCCCCACCCTGTCGCGCCGTGGCCCGCTGCCCGGCGGCCCGCTGCCCGACGGCCTGCTGTCCCGCGGCCTGCTGGGGCTGGGGCTGGGCCTGTGCTCCCTGGGGCTGCGTCCCAGCTGGGCCCAGGCGGTGCCGATCCCGGCCCCCCTGCCGCCGCCCCCCACCAGCGCCTGCATCAGCCGCTACGGCGAGACCGGCTGCGGAGCCCGCCTCTACGCCCAGCTGCTCTGCGACCACCAGGCCCGCCCGCTGCCGCTGCCGACCCTGCAGCAGCAGCTCCAGCAGGGCTTCGAGCAGGCCGGCCTGCGCTTTGCGGGGGTGAGCCCCGAGCAGGTGGAGGGCGCCGCCGTGCGCTACTACGCCCCCCAGTTGTGTCCAGCCCAGGCCGGGGCCCTGCGGGAGCTCTTCTTCCCCTCCGGCCGCACCGCTCCGGGGGCGCCCTGAGCGGCCGGCCTCCCTAGGGCTCGAGCCAGCGGTTCAGCTCCCGGCGGGCGGCGGGGTCGTCGGGCTGGCCGCGGCGCAGGATGGCCACCCCGTCGTCCACGGCCTGGACGCCGTAGCGGCCGGCCAGGTCGCGCAGCTGCCTGCGGCTGCGCTCCAGGGCCCGCTGGTCGCGGCGGAAGGCCACGCCGTAGCGCTGGAACCAGTCCAGGTCCACGGCGATCCAGTCCACCTGCCGCTCCTGGCGGTCCCGGTCCAGGTAGGTGACGCCGTCGGGGAAGCGCACCAGCACGTCGCGCTGGGCCAGCTGCGGCACCAGGGGCGTGCTGGCCGAGACGCTGGCCCCCGCCGGGATCAGCGCCAGGGCCCGCCGGGCCGCCTGGCCGTGGTGCCACTGGGCCGCCGGGGAGCTGTACAGCCAGGGCTGGAGGCTGTCGGGGATCAGGAAGGAGAGGCTGCGGTTGGGGTTGCCGCCGAGGGTGAACAGCAGCGACAGGGCGATGCAGCCGGCCCACACGGCCCGCAGCCGGCGGGAGTGGAAGGCCTGGCCATGGTGCTCCCACCAGAGCACCGCACCGGCGAACAGCCCGGGCACCACCAGCAGCGTGTAGCGGATGTTGATCGAGAGCGGGTTGTTGCTGCCCTGGGCCAGCAGCAGCCCCAGCAGCGGCAGGCCCATCAGCAGCCAGCTGTCCAGGGCCACCAGCGGCACCAGCATCAGCGGCAGCCCCTGGCCCAGGAGGTAGCGCAGCGTCTGCCCCGGCGGACTCACCAGCTCCCGCAGCAGGATCAGCGGCTGGCCCAGGGCGTGGCGCAGCACCTCCAGGCTGCTGGCCTGCTCCTGGCCGGGGATGTACTGGCCGAAGTTCTCCACCATGAAGCGGCGGGAGTTGTCCTCGCTGAACAGCGGCATCAGCACGTTGGTCACCGTCACCACCCAGGCGCCGCCGTAGAGCGCCAGGGCCGCCGCCAGCGGCCAGCGCTGCCGCTGCCGGATCGCCAGCCACAGGCCGATGCCCACCAGCAGCACGCCTGTGTCCTCGCGGATCAGGGGGATCGGCAGGGCCGCCAGCGCGATCAGCCAGCCCCGCCGCGTCTCGATCGCCAGCAGCAGCGCGAACACGCAGATCGGCAGCTGGCAGAGGTCGGTGAAGTTGCCCCAGGTGGGCCCCAGCACCGCGTTGGCGCCGTAGAAGGCGAGGGTGAGCATCGCCGCCAGGGCCGGCTCCAGGCGCCGCAGCGCCAGCCGGTGCAGCACCAGCCCCGCCCCCGTCATCAGCCCCACCTGCACCAGCGGCAGGGCCCAGATCCCCAGCAGACCCACCAGGGGGATCCACAGGGCCAGCACCGGCGTGAAGTGCTGGCCGAGGCGGTGGTAGCCGAGGGCGGGCCACTGGCCGCCGTGCACCACGTTGGTGGAGAGCTGGGAGGAGAGGGTGCTCTCGAAGGCGTGGCCCCGCAGGCCATTCCAGAGCACCTGCAGGAAGATCCCCTGGTCGTAGGTGGCCGTGAGCACCTGCAGCCGCCACCACTGCAGGGCCAGGCCCACCAGGGCGAACAGCGCCGCCGCCAGCAGCACCCGCCGCTGCGGGGAGAGGAGGAGCGGGGCTGGGGCCATGGGCGCAGGGGCGGCGAACGGGTCCGAAATCTATGGGCGGCCCTGGGGGCCCCCAGGGCGCGGCCTCAGGTGGCCCGCTTCACCGCCGCGACGGCGGCCGGCAGGCTCTGACGCAGCCGCAGCAGGGCCTGGGGCCGGCCGCAGAGGCCGTGGCTCAGGTCCGCGAGGGCCTGGCCCAGGGTCGCCGCCGTCGGATCCGCTGGGGTGGCGCCCAGGCCCTCGCCGGCCGCGCAGGGCCGCCAGTCGGCCAGCAGCACCACGCTCCGGTAGGCCGCGGGCCACGGGTTGCCGGGTTCGGCCCGCTGCAGCCGGCTGAACCACTGGGCCGCGCCGGCGGGCCGGTTGCGCAGCGTCTCCAGCAGGGCCAGGCTCCAGAGGGCATCGCGGTCGCCGGGGCGGCGGGCCAGGGCGGCGCGGGCCCGCCGCTCCACGCGCCCCTGGTAGAGGAAGTGGGGATCGAGCTGGTGCTGCGGCCCGATCGCCGCGAACAGGGGCGGAAGCCCCGCCACGCCCCGCTCCAGTCCCCGGGCCAGGGCGATGAACGCGCCGTCAAAGGTCTGGGCTGGGCCCGCCCCGGGACGCCGCTGCCACAGCTCCACCTGGCGCCCCTTGCTCCAGGGCCAGCGCTGCACCAGGCGGAAGCGGCCGTCCCGGCGGACGCGCCGGCTGAGCTCCCGGGCCTCGGCCCGCCGCGTTCCCTGGTCGCCGCTGGCCAGCAGCAGCCACTGGCCCTGGGCCAGGACCGGCTCCTGGTCGCGGCGCTGCTGGCCCAGGCGGCGGGCCAGCACGGAGGCCCCCCCCAGCCGGCCGAAACTGGTGAGGGTGTGCTCGTTCAGGTCCTCCGTGTTGGCCACCAGCACCACGGTGGTGGGGCGCCGGCCCACCCGCTGGCGCAGGGACGCCATCACCTCCGCCGCGGGCGAGCCGGGGCTGGCCTGGATCGCCTGGGCCTGCTGGCCGGCCGTGAGCCCCGCCGCCCCCAGCAGCCCCAGGCCCAGCAGCCCGGCCGCCGGCCGGCGGCCCAGGCGGGCCTGCAGGTGCAGCCCCAGCTCCCGCCAGCCCCAGGCCAGCCCCAGGGCCAGCAGCGGCAGCACCGGCGCGATGTAGCGCGGGTCCTTGTTGGGGCTGAGGCTGGTGAGCAGCCAGCCGCCCAGGCCGCAGCCCAGCAGCCAGGGCCAGCCGGCCGGGAGCTGCCGCACGGGCCGGCGCAGCAGCTGCGGCAGCTCCCGGCGCCAGCGCCAGCCCGCCAGCGCCAGCCCCGCCAGGCCCACCGCCACCGGCAAGGTCCCCAGCTGGGCGGGCCAGAGCCGGGGGTACCAGAGCAGGCCGGCGAGCGACAGGCCGGAGGGGTCCCCCTCGGCGGCCCCCGACTGCACCACCGCCCGCTCGGTGCCCCCCAGGGTGGTGATCCAGTTGTGGTGCAGCCAGGGCAGGGCCAGCGCCAGCACCAGGGCCAGGGCCACCAGCACCTGCAGCCGCCGGCCCCGCCGCCCCAGCCCCTGCCCCGCGGCCCACAGGCAGGGGGGCAGCAGCACCAGCAGGGCGCTCTGCTTCACCAGCACCGCGGCGGCCACCGCCAGGGCAGCCGCCAGCGCCTGGGGCCAGTGGCCTCCCTGCGGGGCCGGGGCCTGCCAGCGCCCGAGCCGCCACAGCGCCAGCACCGAGACGGCGGCCACGGGCAGGTCCAGGGTGTAGTCCACCCGCAGGGCGGCCAGGGCCGGGGCGATGGCCACCAGGGCCGCGGCCAGCAGCCCGAAGCCGCGGCCCTGCAGCTGCCTCCCCCAGCAGGCCACCGCCAGCAGCAGCAGGCCGTGCCACAGCGCCAGGGCCCAGCTGGCCTGGTCCGGAATCTGGCCGGCGACCGCCATCACCGTGCCGTTCACCAGGGAGGCCAGCGGCGGAATCTTGGGGGAGAGGTCCAGCAGGCCCGCCCAGCCCGGCCAGCCCCCGCCCGCCAGCAGCCCCAGGGCCCGGCCATGGTCCACGGCACTGTTGAGGTAGTCGGCCTGGTCCCAGGCGGGCAGGCGCCGATCCAGGCCGAGCCAGAGCCGGTCGGCGGCGGTGCTCAGGGCCCAGAGCCCCGTCAGGGCCAGCCACCAGAGCCAGGGGCGGCGGGTCAGTGGGCTGGTCAGGGCGGCTCCGGCGGTCGCCGGTCAGTCTGGAACGCAGCCGATGGGCACCGACCGACGTGTGTTGTGGCACACAGCTGCTGGTTCCTGGCCTGACCGGGCCGGACACTGGGCGTCTGGCGCATTGCGCCCATCCTCTTTTGGTGTGAGGACCATGAAACTGTTCCAGAAGCTTCTTCTGGCGCCTGCTGCCCTGGGCCTGATGGCTCCGGTGGCTGCATCGGCCGCCGATCTCAAC
>CALRKO020000011.1:0-82193 GCA_943368105.1 Chitinophaga pinensis
GGAGGCCATGGCCCGGGTGCTGGCGATGCTGCAGCTGGAGGGATTCAGCGATCGGCGGCCGGCCGACCTCTCCGGCGGCCAGCGCCAGCGGGTGGCCCTGGCCCGGGCCCTGCTGCGGGAGCCGCGGGTGTTCCTGCTGGACGAACCGATGAGCAACCTCGATGCCCAGCTGCGGGAGGAGCTGCGGCCCCAGCTGCGCGCCATCCTCTGCGGCGGCCAGGCCCCGGTGGTGTACGTGACCCACGACCAGCAGGAGGCCATGGGCATCGCCGACCGCATCGCCGTGCTGCAGGACGGACGGCTGCAGCAGTGCGGCACCCCCCAGGAGCTCTACGGCCGGCCCGCCAACGTGGTGGTGGCCAGCTTCATCGGCCGGCCCCAGATCAACCTGCTGCCGATGGACGACGGCACCGTGCTCGGCATCCGGCCGGAGCACCTGCAGCCGGTGGCGGAGGGCGGACTGCCGGTGCAGGTGCTCAGCCGCGAGTGGCACGGGGCCAGCCAGCAGCTCACACTGGCGAGCCGCCACGGCGAGCTGCGCTGGACCACCGACGGCAGCCAGATGATCGGAGATCGGTTGCAGCTGGGCTGGGAGCCCCGCCACGAACACCGCTTCCACCAGGCCACGGGAGCGCGCTGCTGAGCCGCTGACACCATCCGGTGCTGGCGCCCTGCGGCGGAGCCGCCTAGACCCGAGGCAGAACGAAGGCGTGGTTGGCCGATGCCCGATCCCCAGACACGTTGGTGGGAAGGCTGTGTGATCTACCAGGTGATGCCCCGCAGCTTCGCCGACGCCGACGGGGACGGCATCGGCGACCTCGCCGGCATCACCGGCAAGCTGCCCTACCTGGACTGGCTGGGGGTGGATGCGATCTGGCTGACGCCGATCTACCCCTCCCCCCTGAAGGACGGCGGCTACGACATCACCGACTTCAAGGCGATCCACCCGGACCTCGGCAGCCTCGACGACCTGAGCCACCTGCTGGAGGAGGCCCATGCCCGGGGCATCCGCGTGGTGCTCGATCTGGTGCTCAACCACACCAGCGTGCTGCACCCCTGGTTCCAGAGGGCCCGCTGGGCCGCCAAGGGCAGCCCCGAGCGTGACTTCTACGTGTGGCGCGACGACGACCGCAGCTACGCCGAGGCGCCGGTGCTGTTCCGCCACTTCGAGCAGTCGAACTGGGAATGGGACGCGGAGGCCGGCCAGTACTACCTGCACCGCTTCCTGCGCCACCAGCCCGACCTCAACTACGCCAATCCGGCCGTGCAGGACGAGATGCTGGCGGTGGTGGACTTCTGGCTGGCCCGGGGGGTGGACGGCTTCCGCCTCGATGCCGTGCCCTTCCTGTGCGAGCAGGAGGGCAGCCGCTGCGAGGGCCTGCCCGAGACCCATGCCTTCCTGCAGCGGCTGCGCGGGCGGGTGGAGGCCTGCGGGCGCGAGGTGCTGCTGCTGGCGGAGGCCATCCAGCCGGTGCAGGAGTCGGCGCCCTACCTGGAGGAAGGCGAGCTGCACGCGGCCTTCGAGTTCGGGCTCACCGCCCACCTGTTCGCCGCAGTGGCCCGGGGCCGCTGCGCTGCGCTGCGCCAGTGCCTGGAGGAAGCCCAGGCCACCGTGCCGGGCTGCCGCTGGGCCCTGCCGCTGCGCAACCACGACGAGCTCTGGCTGGGGGACGGCCACCTCGTCGACGCGAGCGTGATCGAGGCGGTGCGCACCGGTTTCCCCAATGCCCAGGGGCACTGGCTGAACTGGGGCATCAACCGGCGGCTGGCGCCACTGCTCAATGGGGATCCTCGCCCCAACACCCTGCTGCACGCGCTGATCTACAGCCTTCCCGGGATCCCCTGCCTCTACTACGGAGACGAACTGGGCATGGGCGACTGGCCCGGCCTGCGGGACCGGGATGCCAACCGCACCCCGATGGCCTGGACCTCGGAGCGCAACGGCGGCTTCTCCACTGCCCCCGATCCGCTGCTGGTGCTGCCCCCCATCACCGCCCCCGGCTACGACTACCGCGTGGTGAACGTGGCGGTGCAGCAGGAGCTCCCCGGCTCCCTGCTGAACTGGCACCACCGCATGCTCACCAGCCGCCGGCAGCTCCCCGCCCTGCGCTCGGGCGACTTCCAGCTGCTGGAGAGCGGCCACCCCAGCGTGCTCTGCTACGCCCGCTGCACGGCGGACATGACCGTGGTGGTGGCGGCCAATCTCTCAGCGGCCGGGGCCTCCACCCAGCTCGACCTGGGCCACTGGCGCGGCAGCCGGGTGCGGGAGGTGTTCTGGGGTTGCGAATTCCCGGCCGCCTCCGACGCCTGGTACGTCTACCTGCCCGCCTACGGGTTCTTCTGGTGGCTGGTGAGCGAACCGGAGGTCGTGGCCGCGGCCAGCTCCTGATCCAGCAGCTCCTGCACCTGCGGCATGAGGCGCTCGGCTTCGGCGGTGTCCACGAAGCTCAGCCGGCAGCGGCGGGCCAGCACATCCTCCGGGCTGCGGGCCCACTCATGGCGGGCGGCGTGGCGCACCTCGGCGGCGGTGAGGGGGATCACGGCACTGAGGGGCTCCCACTCCTGTGCTGTGGCGGCACAGGCCAGCACCGCCGGCGCCTGCAGTCCATGGCTGGCCAGCAGGTGCCGCACCAGCGCGGGGGGATGTTGCCCCAGCAGCCGCTGCTCCAGGGCCGCCAGCTCCCGCCGGGTGGCCTCGGGAGTGGCGGCCGATCCCAGGATCGGCGCTGGCCCAGCCGGCTCAGCCAGGGGGCGACCCAGCTGGGCCGCCACGGCCTCGAGGCCATCGAGGGCCATCGGGCGGCAGGTGGTCCACTTACCCCCCATCACGCTGATCAGGCCGGAGGGAAGGGTTTCCAGCTCGTGCTCGCGCACCACCGTGGCCGTGTCGCCCGTGGCGGCCGCAGCAGGGCGCAGCAGAGGCCGGGCTCCGGCCCAGCGGCTGGTCAGCTCGGGCTCGCCGTGCTGGGGGAACCAGCGCCGCACGTAGCCCAGCAGGTAGGCCTCCTCCTCCGCGCTGGGCTGGTTGGCCTGCTCGAGCGGGCAGGGGGTGTCGGTGGTGCCCACCAGGGTGCGGCCAAAGAAGGGCAGCATGAACAGCACCCGCCCATCCGCGGTGGAGGGGATCAGCAGGCCGGTGCCGCCAGGGCAGAGGTCGGCCTTCAGCACCACATGCATGCCGCGGCTGGCCTGCAGCCTGGGGGGCTGGTCGGGATCGGCCAGGCGGCGGATGGCGTCGGCACCGATGCCGGTGGCATTGAGCACCGCCCGGGCCTTCAGCTCACGGCGCTCGCCGCTGCGCCCGTCCTGAACCACGGCGCCGGCCAGACGATCGCCCTTCCGCAGCAGCTCCACCACGCGGGTGCGGGTGTGCACGGTGGCGCCGAGGGCCTCGGCGGTACGGGCGATCAGCAGGTTCAGCCGGGCGTCGTCGAACTGGCCGTCGCTGTAGGCCACACCGCTGAAGCCGGGCGCCAGCTCGGGCAGCTGCTGCCGCACCGCCTCACGGCCCAGCCAGCGGCTGGCGCCGATGCCGCGGCGGCCGGCCAGCAGGTCGTAGAGGCTGAGGCCCACGCCGTAGTAGGCCTGCTGCAGGACGCCGGCCGTGGGCAGCAGCAGCTCCAGGCGGCGGGCCAGGAACGGCACCGCTTCCAGCCAGTGGCCCCGTTCCCCCAGCGCCTCCCGCACCAGCTGCAGCTGCCGCCAGTCGAGCCGCTTGAAGGCCAGCTCCAGATAGCGCACGCCGCCATGCAGCAGCTTGGTGCTGCGACTGCTGGTGCCGAGGGCGATGTCGCCCGCCTCCACCAGGGTCACGGAGAGGCCGCGGCGCACGGCTTCGAGCGCCACGGTGGCACCAGTGGCGCCACCGCCGATCACGAGCAGATCCACGGTCATTCAGGCGGCTCCGGTGGGGGTGGGGGGGTCGTCGTGGTGCCGGCTGTGGCGCTGCCGGGCTGGTCCGGGTCCGGCGCCTCAACCTGCCAGTGCAGGCTGCGCTCCACGGCCCCATGCCAGCGCCGGCACCAGGCCTGGCGCTGCTGCGGCGCCAGCGCCGGCTCGAACCGCCTCGCTCCGGGCGCCTCGGCCAGGCCGGCCCAGGCCTCCAGGCCGGACAGCAGGCCGGCCTCCACCCCCGCCAGCAGAGCCACGCCGCGGCTGGTGCTCTCCAGGTCGGCGCGGCGACGCACCGGCACGCCGGTGGCATCCGCCTGGGCCTGCAGCAGCAAGTCGGCGGCGGCGGCGCCACCATCGGCGGCGAGCTCCTGCAGGGGCTGGCCCAGGGCCTGCTCGGCCAGCTCCACCAGGGTGGCCACCGCCAGGGCGATCCCCTCGAGAGTGGCGCGGGCGATCTGGGCCGGGCCCGTGTCGCGGGTGAGGCCGATCAGCAGACCCCGGGCATAGGGGTCCCAGTGGGGAGTACCCCAGCCGGTGAAGGCGGGCACCAGCATCACACCGCCGCTGCCGCCGCACTGGGCCGCCAGGCCATTCACCTGGTCGGAGCGCTCGATCAGGTGCAGGCCGTCGCGCAGCCACTGGATCGCCGTACCGGCATTGAAGAGGCTGCCCTCGAGGCAGTACGTGGGCTTGCCCGCCGCGTCGGTCCAGCCCACCGTGCTGAGCAGGCCTGCGGCGGAGCGCTCGATCGTGGCACCGGTGTTGATCACCAGGAAGGCACCGGTGCCGTAGGTGCATTTGCCCTGGCCCACGGCCAGGCAGCTCTGGCCCAGGGTGGCGGCCTGCTGGTCGCCCAGCATCGCCGTGATCGGCACCCCGGCGAAGGGCAACCCGGCCGCGATGGTGCCGAAGGCCGCGCGGCTGGGCAGCAGCTCCGGCAGGGCCTGCTCGGGCACGCCCAGGGCCGCGGCGAGGTCGTCCGCCCACTGCAGCCGCTCCAGATCCATCAGCAGGGTGCGGCTGGCATTGCTGCAGTCGGTGGCATGGCGGCCGCAGAGGCGCCACAGCAGCCAGCTGTCCACGGTGCCGAAACACAGCTCCCCGGCGGCGGCGGCCGTGGCCACGGCCGGCCGCTCCCGGAGCGACCACACGATCTTGCTGGCGCTGAAGTAGGGATCCACCAGCAGACCGGTGCGCTGCCGCAGGGACGATTCCAGGCCCTGGCGCTTCCACTCGGCGCAGAGGGCGGCGGTGCGCCCGTCCTGCCACACGATCGCCGGCGCGAGCGGCTCGCCGCCGCTGCGGCTCCACAGCACCGTGGTTTCCCGCTGGTTGGCGATGCCGCAGGCCGCCACCGCCCGCCGCTGCTCCTCGGTGATCGCGCGCTCGAGCCGCTGCAACGCCTCGAGCTGGCTCTGCCAGATCGCTTCAGGGTCCTGCTCCACCCAGCCGTCGGCCGGGTAGTGGCACTCCAGGGGGGCGCCGCGGCAGGCCACCTGGCGACCGGAGGTGTCGTAGAGGGCTGCGCGGGAGCTGGTCGTGCCCTGGTCGATGCTGAGGAAAAGCGCTGAGCCCATGCAGTCGTTTCTTTTGAGTTTGGTAACACACCAGAGCCATGGCGAGCCCGCCGAGCCCGAAGAAGAAAGAAATCGAAAGCTCCTGCCTGCCACTGCCGATGCTGCAGCCTGACCCCACGGCCCCGATCCCATGCCCCTCTCTCCCCATTCCCTCAGCCCCGAGGCCCTACTCGACGACCTGGCCCGGCCGGGCGAGCTGCTGATCGTGCAGGACCTGGACGGGGTGTGCATGGAGCTGGTGCACGACCCCCGCCACAGACGGATCGATGCCGCCTACCTGCGGGCCGCCCGGCGGCTGGAGGGGGACTTCGCGGTGCTCACCAACGGCGAGCACGAGGGCAGCCGCGGCGTGAACCGGGTGGTGGAGGCGGCCCTGGCGGGCCAGGCCGATCCGGCCACCGAGGGGCTCTACCTGCCCGGCCTGGCAGCGGGCGGCGTGCAGCTGCAGGACCGCTTCGCCCGGGGGAGCCACCCCGGGGTGAGCGCCGATGAGATCGCCTTTCTCGCCGCCACGCCGGACCAGCTGCGCCGCACCCTGCTGCAGCGGCTGCCCGCGCTGCTGCCCCGGCTCGGGGCCGAGGAGCGGGCCGCCCAGGTGGAGGCGGCCGTGCTCGACAACCCCCTCTCCCCCAGCCTCAACCTCAATGGCCTCTTCGCCGCGGTGGAGGGCGACGTGGGCCGCCAGCAGGACCTGCAGCAGCTGGCGCTGGAGGTGATGGGGACCCTGCTGGAGCAGGCCGCCGCGGCCGGGCTGGGCCAGGCCTTCTTCCTCCACCTGGCCCCGAACCTGGGCAGCCGCGATGGCGCCGAGCAGCTCAGGCCGGCCAGCGCGGCCGCCACCGGCACCACCGATGTCCAGCTGATGCTGCGCGGCGCCCTCAAGGAGGTGGGCCTGCTGGTGCTGCTCAACCAGGCGATCGAACGGCGCACCGGCAGCGCCCCCCTCGGCGCCGGCTTCAATGTGCGCACCGCCCCCCACGACCACCCCAGCCTGCTGGAGCTGGCCCGCTCGGCGATCCCGCCGGCCCTGATGCCGCGCCTGGTGGGGGTGGGCGACACGATCACCTCCATGCCGGCGCCCGGGGGTGGCTGGCTGCGGGGCGGCAGCGACCGCGGCTTCCTCACCCTGCTGCAGGAGCTGGGAGAGGTGTTCGGCACCGCCAACCGGGTGGTGCTGGTGGACAGCAGCGGCGGCGCGGTGGACCGGCCCTCCCATGCCTCGGGCGATCTGGCCGGCCTCACCGACCCGGAGGATCCGCTGCGCATCGACGCCAGCCTCCCCGGCGGACCGCGCCAGTACGTGGCGCTGTTCCAGCAGCTGGGGGAGCGGCGGAGCTGAGCAGAGGAACAGCGGAGCTAGGCGCTGAGCCCCAGCTCCTGTTCCATGCCGGCCAGCACCACATCGGCCACCAGCTGGATGCGGTAGCGGCAGGCCTGGGTTTCGCTGCAGTCGAAGGTGCCCCGCTCCCAGTACTTGTTGCTGCCGGCGCCGCCGCCGCAGAGGCCGAAGTAGGCGCAGCCCCCGCGGCAGCGCTCCACCCCCGAGCGGATGGCGCGGTGCACCCGCTGGAACTTCTCCCGGGCCACCAGGGACTCCAGGCTGTCGCTGAGCACGTTGCCGAAGGCGAAGTCGCCGTACTCGGCGGTGGGCACCGACAGCAGCTCCGGATCGAAGCTGGACACGTTGCCGTGGGCATCCACGTTCACGATCACAAAGGGGGTGTTCATGTCGGTGGCGGCCAGCCGCTCCCCCGTGCAGGCCAGGCTGATGATGCCCTCGAACTCCCGCAGCCGCAGGGCCTCAGGGGCGTCGCCGAGCCGCCGCCAGACCCGCTCCAGAAAGGCGCGGTAGCGGCCCTCCCCGTCAGGGCGCTCCAGGCTGGAGACGGCGTTCTCCCCCTCGGTCTCCTCCATGTTGAAGCCCACGTCGGTGATGCCGTGCTCCAGGAAGAAGTCCACGATCGCGTCGGCGTGGTCGAGGGCATCGGCGGTGAGCACGGCGATCACCTGAAAGGGAATGCCGCGGCGCTGCAGCCAGTCGATGCCGCGCATCACCGCCGCGTGGGTGGGGCGGCCGGTGCGGGTGCGGCGGTGGGCGTCGTGCAGGAAGGCGGGGCCGTCCATGCTCACCCCCACGTGGATGCCGTTGCGCTCGAAGCAGTCGCACCAGGCGCCATCGATCACCGTGGCGTTGGTCTGCAGCGACTGGCTGATGGTGCCGGGCGGCAGGCCGCGGCGCTCCAGGGCCGCCCGGATGCGGTCGGTGGCGGCGTCGTAGAAGGCGATCGGCATGGTGAGCGGCTCGCCCGCATGCCAGAGCAGGGTGAAGCCGCCCTCCAGGTAGGGGCTGTCCAGCACCCGCGCCAGGGCGGCATCGAGCACCTCCAGCGGCAGCCGGCTGCGGTCGTCGCGGCTGGGCAGGTAGCAGTAGTCGCAGTCGAGGTTGCAGAAGGGGGTGGGCTGCAGCACCAGCAGCCGCACGGGCCCGAACCCCGGAGGACACGCCCCGCCCTCCAGCTCAGCCACCCGCGCCGTCACCAGCTGTTGCGCCAGCCGCTGTTGCCGTTGAGCCAGCCGCCGTTGCGGAAGCCGCCATTGCGGAAGCCCCCGTTGTAGAAGCCGCCGTTGCGGAAGCCGCCGTTGTAGAAGCCGCCATTGCGGAAGCCTCCGTTCCTGAAGCCGCCGTTGCGGAAGCCGCCGTTGCCCCAGCCGACCCGCGGCCCGTTGATGAACACCCGCGCCTGGGCATCGGCCGGCAGGCCCTGGGGGGGTGCCTCGGCGGCCGGGCCCTGGCGCTCCCGCACGGCGGCGGCGATGCGGCGCAGCCGCTCCTCCAGGCCGGCGGCCGTCTCGCCCGCGGGCAGCGGGGGGTCGGCGACGGCGGGCGGGGAACCCAGCCCCGTCGCCAGGGCCGCCGCGGCATCAAAGGGCAGCGAGGCCGTGATCAGCAGGATGCCGAACAGGCGGGAGCGGGAGAAGAACGCCATCGGAGCGGAGGCGGGGCGGGGTCAGAGGACAGAACGGGGCAGGGGCCCGCGGATCAGGGGGCCGGGCGGGGGGCCGCCGCGGCGGCGGGCGGCAGGGGCCGGATCGCCTCGACCCCCAGCAGCACCGTCTCGAAGTAGGCGCGGATCCGCTCCTGGGGCAGCTGCAGGGCACTGCCCGGCCCCAGCCAGCGGTCCACCGCCGCCAGTGCCGCGGGCCGGCCGTCGAGGTAGTCCTGCAGGAGACGGGCGATGGCCAGATTCACCAGGTTGCGGAAGGCGGAGTCGTTCTCGGGCACCAGGCAGGCCACGGCGAAGCGCTCGTAGGGCAGCTCCGGCGTGAGCGCCAGGCCGGTGGCGCCCCGGGCGGCCACCAGGCCCGCCAGCAGCGTGGAGTCGCCGATCACGCCCTCCACCTGGCCCGCCTGCAGCGCCGTGACGGCCGCCGCCAGGGTCGGCAGGGGCACCACCCGGGCGGCGGGCTGCATGCCGCGCAGCTCGGTCTCGGCCAGGGAGTCGCGCACCACGCCGATGGACCTCCCCGCCAGGGCCGCCGGGGCACCGTCGAAGCGGCCGGCGGGGGCCAGCAGGCGCAGGCCCGAAAGGCCGATCGGCAGGGAGTAGTCGACCATCATGTCGCGCTCCCAGGAGAAGGGCACGCCGCAGGCCAGGTCGGCCTGGCCCGTGGCGATGCGCTGGCCCAGGGCCGCCGGGTCGGCGACGGCGTGGAAGCGCAGGCTCACCGGCCGGCCCACGGCGGTGCCCAGCTCGGCCGCGATGCGGCGGGCCACCTCCACCCCGAAGCCCTGGGGCTGGCCCCGGCCGTCGCGGCTGAGCAGCGGCGGCTGGGCGGGATCGCCCACCAGCACCAGCTGGCCGGTGCGGGCGACCCGCTCGACCACACCCTCGGCCCGGGCGCGGGCCCCGGGGGCCAGCAGGGCCAGCAGCCCCAGGGCCACGGCGCCGGCCCGGAGCCCGGCGGCAGTCAACGGGGCGGGGCGCGGCAAGGGGGATGCGGCGAAGTCCATCGCCAGTCTGGGAAGGGCCGGAGCGTTTGCAGCGGCGGCAGGCGGTTTCTTCACGGGTCCCGGACGATCCCGGGCTCCGGAGCCACCCGGCCTGGGGACGATCCCGCGTCCCTGAGCTGTCCCGCGTCCCGGAGCATCCCGCGTTCCAGGCCATCCCGGCACCACGGCCTGACCCCGACCGGGCCGCTGCCGGGACTGGGCCCGGGCCCGGCGCCGGCGGGGGGCCAGGCCTAGCTTGCGGGCACCGCATCCGCAGCGATATGGGCCCGCCCGAACCCCTGCCCCAGCGCAGCTGGACCCTGCTGCGGCGCACGCCGCCGCTGGTGTTCGCCATGGCGGTGCTGGGGGTGGGGCTGATCGGCTCCAGCGCCGTGCTGGTGAAGGGCATCCGCCAGGCCAACGACACGATCACCGTCACCGGGGCCAGCACCGAGCGGATCCGCAGCGACTATGCCGACTGGTCGGTGGAGGTGCGCCAGGGCGGCCCCAGCCAGCAGGCGGCCTACCAGGCGCTGCAGCCCCTGGTGCAGCAGGTGGCGGCCTTCCTCAGGGCCAAGGGGATCGCCGACGACGAGCTGGAGCTGGACGCCGTGGCCACCGAGAAGGAGGAGGTGCGCGATCCCCGCACCGGCGAACTGCGCTCCACCAGCTGGACGGCCCGCCAGGCCGTGAAGGTGGGCAGCCGCAACGTGGACAAGGTGCACCGCATCGCCGGCGAGATCGGCGTGCTGATCGGCCAGGGGGTGCCGCTCACCATCAACCGCCCCGCCTACACCTTCACCAGGCTGGCGGAGAAGCGGGTGGAGATGCTGGCCAAGGCCACCCGCGACGCCCGGGCGCGGGCCCAGGCGATCGCCCGCGAGGCCGGCAGCGGCATCGGCGCCATCACCAACGCCGACACGGGCTCCTTCCAGATCACCGTGCCGGATTCCACCGAGACCAGCGACTCGGGCTCCTACGACACCACCACAATCCAGAAGGACATCACCGCCGTGATGGCCGTGACCTTCCGGGTGGACTGAGCCGCGGTTCAGGCCTCGAAGCGCATGCTCAGATCCAGCCAGGGGCTGCGGGTGATCGGGGCGCTGCTGGAGATCAGGTCGATGCCGGTGGCGGCGTAGGCCGCCAGCTGCTCGGGCCGCACGCCGGAGGCCTCCAGCACCACCCGGCCGCCAGCGAGCGCCCGCAGGCGGGGCACCAGCTGGTGCAGCGCCGCCGGGGTGAACTCATCCAGCAGCACCCCGTCGGCGCCGGCGGCCACGGCGGCCTCGGCCTCGGCGGCCGTCTCGGCCTCCACGATCACCGGGGCCGGCCAGGGGGCCGAGGCCCGCACCGCCGCGATCGCCGCGGCCACGCCGCCGGCCCAGGCCAGGTGGTTCTCCTTGAGCATGGCCGCATCGTCGAGGCCGAGGCGGTGGTTGCGGCCGCCGCCGCAGCGCACGGCGTACTTCTCCAGCAGGCGCAGCCCCGGTGTGGTCTTGCGGGTGTCGGCCAGGGCGACGCCCGTGCCGGCCAGGGCGGCCACCAGCTCGGCGGTGGCGCTGGCGATGCCGGAGAGGCGCATGGCCAGGTTCAGGGCGGTGCGCTCCCCCGCCACCAGGGCCGCCGCCGGCCCCTGCAGCTCCAGCAGCCGCTGGCCCGCCGCCACGGGCGCGCCGTCGGCCAGCAGCGGCGTGACGGCCACCGCCGGATCCAGCAGCCGGAACAGGGGCCCCACCAGCACGCCGCCGCAGAACACCCCCGCCTGCCGGGCGATCCAGTGGGCCCGGCCGCTGCGGCCCGCCAGGGCGGGGGCGGTGAGGTCGCCGCGGCCGATGTCCTCAGCCAGCCAGCCGCGCAGGCGGCTCTCGAGGCTGGGGTCGCCCAGCAGGGCGGCGGCGCAGGGGGAAGGCATGGCCCCTTCTACCCCAGGACCTCAGCCCGGGGCGGCCGGGGCCGGCGGGTACTCGGGCTCGCGGCCCCGGGGCCGCACGTTGAAGCCCTCGCGCACCTGGGCCAGCGGCTCGGCGAAGTGGTCCCAGGGGTTGATGCCGGCCAGCAGATCGACGCTCACCTGGGCGCCGTGCTCGATGCCGGCGAAGATCCGCTCCACCTCCAGCTGGTCGCGCTGGCCGGGGATGAAGGGGGAGACCCCAAGCCCCAGCTCGAATTCCGCCAGGGCGAACATCAGCACGTAGAAGGGGTCGGCCCGCTCGAAGCCGGCCTGGAACCCGAGCACGGCCCCCTCCTCCGCGGCGGTGGTGCCGTAGCCGCCCAGCACGTGGCAGCAGTCGTGGTGCAGCACCGGTGGGGGCGGGCCGCCCAGCTCGCCGGGGAAGCCGAAGCCGTTGCGGGTGATGAAGGTGGCGTAGGCGCGGCCGAAGCTGCCCTCGGGGTAGGTGAGCAGGGCGCGGTGGCGGGCCGCCTGGGCGGGATCGCCCTGGCCCAGCAGCACCCGGGCCACCCCGACGGCCCCCGCCAGGCCCTCGTCCCGCAGGGTGGCCCCCAGGGCCGGGGCCACGAAGCCGCGGCGGCCGATGTCCAGGCGCACCAGGGCGAGCCGGTGGGCCATCAGCTGCCGGAAGGTGTGCACGGGGGCCGGATCCACGCCAAAGGCCCGGGCGGTGGCCTCCAGCAACGCCAGCTGGGCCGGGTTGGGGTCGCCGTCGAACAGGGCCACCAGGGCCATGCCCCGCAGGATGCGCTCCCGCCACTGGGGATCGGGATCCACGGCCCGCACCCGCTCGGCCACGGCGCTGGGATCGAGGCGGGGCAGGGCCTCGAGGTCCACCGCCACCCGCAGCAGGTGGTCGCGCACGCCGCGCACCGCCGCCAGGGCCTTGGGCGTGGGACCGGCGGCGGAGCAGCGGGCCACCGCCATCAGGGCCGCCAGACCCGCCTCCCCGAGGCTCTGGCGCTGCTCCGGTGGCAATTGAACGCGGAAGTCGATCACGGCGGGGGCGCCCCGGGCCCGCCCATGCTGGCCGCGCCGGCCCTGCGTGGGGCGCCGCGGGCCCCGGCGGCCCTCAGTAGAGGCGGCTGCAGCCCGGGGTGGGCGTGAGCTTGAGCAGCGACCAGAGGGCGCCGTACTGGGCGGCGGAGAGGGACAGCTCCTGCTGCATCAGCGCGCCGGCGGGGGAGCCCGGGGCCGCCGAGGCACCGAGCTTGGTGTTGAGCTCCAGCAGCGGCCGGCAGATCTCCTCCAGGGAGGTGTTGAGGTTCTCGACGGCCCGGGCCGGCCCCGCCACGGCCCCCGCCAGCAGCAGCGCGGCCAGGCCGGCCAGGGCGCGGCCGCTGCGGGGACGGGACGCGGCGCTGGCGGATGCGGTGCCCATGGGTGTTCCTCGGTGGCGGCTGGGGTGCCGGCTGGGATGCCGGCAGTATCGGCGGGCGCTACTTGCCGATGCAGAAGCGCGCGAACACCCGCTCCAGCACCGCCTCGCTCACCTCCTCGCCGGTGATCTCGCCCAGGGCCTGGGCGGCGGCGCGCAGGTCGATGGTCCAGAAGTCCCAGGGGAGCTGCTGCTGGGCGGCCTCGAGGCTGCGGGCCAGGTCGGCGGCGGCGGCGGCGGCCAGGTCGGCCTGGCGGCGGTTGAGGGCCACCGCCAGGCCCTGGTCGCCGCCGTGGCCGCAGCGCTGCAGCAGGGCCTGCTCCAGCTGCGCCTGGCCCTCGCCCGAGAGGGCACTGATGCGGACATCGGCGGCATGGGCGGATGTCCCGGCGGGAGGCCCGGCAGACCAGGCGGCGGCGGGCTCCACTCCTGCGGGCCCCGCCGTGGCTCCCGCGAGGTCGGCCTTGTTGCCCACCACCAGCAGCGGCAGCCCCGGGGGCACCTGCTGGCGCAGCTCCTGGTCGGCGGCGGTCCAGCCGGCCTGGAGGTCGAACAGCAGCAGCGCCACGTCGGCGCTGGCCAGGGCGGCGCGGCTGCGGGCGATGCCCAGCTGCTCCACCCGGTCGTCGGTGGCGCGGATGCCGGCGGTGTCCAGCAGGGTGAGCGGCACGCCCTGGATCACCAGCTCGCTCTCCACCAGGTCCCGGGTGGTGCCGGGCAGGTCGGTCACGATCGCCCGCTCGCTGCGGCTGAGCCGGTTCAGCAGGCTGGACTTGCCCACGTTGGGGCGGCCCACGATCGCCACCTTCAGGCCCTCGCGCAGCCGTTGCCCCCATTGGGCGTCGGCCACCAGCTGCAGCAGGGCGCCCCGCACCGCCTCCAGCTCCGCCACCACCGCCGCGGCGTCCAGGGGCGGCAGGTCCTCCTCGAAGTCGACGCGGGCCTCCAGCTCGGCCAGCTGGTCCAGCAGCCGGTCCCGCAGGGCGCCGATGCGGCGCTGCAGGCCGCCGTCGAGGCCGGCCATGGCCAGCTGGGCGGCGCGGCGACTGCGGGCGGCCACCAGCTCGCTCACCGCCTCGGCGCGGGTGAGGTCGAGGCGGCCGTTGAGGAAGGCCCGCTGGCTGAACTCGCCGGCGCCGGCCCGCCGCGCCCCCGCCGCCAGCACCAGCTCCAGCACCCGCTGCACGGCGATCAGGCCGCCGTGGCAGTGCAGCTCCACCACGTCCTCGCGGGTGAAGCTGCGGGGGGCCTTCATCAGCAGCAGCAGCGCCTCGTCCACCCGCTCGCCCGTGGCGGGATCCACCACGTGGCCGTAGAGCACCCGGTGGCTGTCCCAGCGCTGCTGGCCCGGGGCCACGAACAGGCGGCGGCCGATGGCTTCGGCCGCAGGGCCCGAGAGGCGCACGATCGCCACGCTGCCGGCCCCGGCGGCCACGGCCGTCGCCACGGCGGCGATGGTGTCGTCGATCAAGGCGGCGTGCGGCGGCTCAGGCCCCAGTGTCGGCCTCAGGCGGTGGGGAAGCCGGGGCAGACCATCAGATCGATGTGGCCACCGGCGGGGTGGCGCCACTCGCGGAACTCCTCCGCCAGGGCGCGGTGGGCCCGGGGCTCCTGGTCGGCCTCGAGGGCCTGCAGGCGCTGGTGCACCAGATCGAGGGTGTCGTCGATCAGCTGGGCGGCCTGTTCCGATGTCATGGCAGTGCCGGAATCTCGGCGCGTTCTAGGCAGGCGCCCCAGGCGGGGCTGTAGCACTGCACACCTGGCCCTGCCCCTGTGGGAGGACGGCCACAGGGGCGCCGCCGATCACACCTTCGCCAGGGTGACCCGCTCCGGCTGGTGCTGATACTTGCCCTGGCGGTCCATGTAGGTGGTTTCGCAGGGATCCCCCTCGAAGAACAGCAGCTGGCAGATGCCCTCGTTGGCGTAGATGCGGCAATCGGCCCCCGAGGAGTTGCTGAACTCCAGGGTGAGGTGCCCCTCCCAGCTGGCCTCGGCCGGGGTGGTGTTGACGATGATCCCCAGGCGCGCGTAGGTGCTCTTGCCCAGACAGATCACGGTGATGTTGGCCGGCACCCGCATCCTCTCCAGGGCCACCCCCAGCCCATAGGAATGGGCCGGCAGGATGAAATAGGCGCCGTCCGCGTCCTCATGCAGGGGTGCGGGTTCCAGGTTGGCCGGATTGAACCGCTTCGGGTTCATCACGGTGCCGGGCACGTGGCGGAAGATCAGAAACTCCCTGGCGGAGAGGCGCAGGTCGTAGCCGTAGGAGGAGCAGCCGTAGCTCAGAACAGGCTGGGCGGCATTCTGCGGATCCAGGTGGCGCACCAGCGTGGACTGGAACGGCTCCAGCATGCCGGCGGCCGCCTGCTCGTTGATCCAGCGGTCGTTCTTGAGCATCAGAAGCCCCGGCGCAGCTGGGTCACCTGATCGGCCATCGCCAGCAGGGCCGCCGGCATCGCCGGCCCCGTGAGAATCACATCCACATGGGAGGGGCGCCGCTCCAGGGCCTCGAGCACCTCGGCGGCGTCCAGGTAGCCCAGCTCCACCGCCAGCCCGAGCTCATCGAGCACCAGCTGATCGAGCTGGCCGGCCAGCAGCTGCTCGCGGCTGTAGGTCCACACCTCCAGCACCGCCGCCAGGTCGCCGGCGTCCGCCTCGCCCGCCCCCGGGGGCTCCGCCAGGCAGCCGGCCAGGGCCGGCCGCAGCCACTGCAGCCGGCCGCACAGCCACAGGCTGCGCTCCAGGCCCTGGTCGACGCCGCCCTTGAGGAACTGGCTGATCAGTACGCGGCTGCCCAGGCCGGCGCTGCGCAGGGCCTGGCTGAAGACGCCGCTGAAGCTGCCGCGGAAGGGGGCGGTGTGGATCTGCAGCAGGCCCTCCTGCTGGGCCACCAGCCGCAGGCTGCGGGGGGCGCCGGGGCGGGCGGGCGCCGCGGCGGCAGGCGTGGCGGCGGCGGCAGGAGCGGTGGTGGCGCGGGCGGGCGCGCCGCCCCGGCGGGAGGGCTCCGGCCTGGACTGGGGCTTGATCAGGCTGGCGGTCATGAGCTCGCTCGCGTGCTGCCCGGCAGGCCATCGTGTTCCCTGAATGTAGCGCCGCAGAGCCAGGAGGCCAACCACGGGCACTACCGGTAGTGCCGCCCCCCGTAGCATCGCGGCTTCCAGCGGCAGCCTTGTGCGCAGCGATCCCCCAGCCGGCCCAGGCCCCGCCCCCCGCCGCGATGGCCGCAGCGCCGACGCCCTGCGGCCGCTGCGCTTCGACTGGGATCCCATGGGCTTCGCCCTGGCCTCGGTGACGATCCACGCCGGCCGCACGGCGGTGCTGTGCAGCGTCTGTCTGGAGGAGGGCGTGCCGCGCTGGCGCCAGGGCTCGGGCCAGGGCTGGCTCACGGCCGACTACCGCCTGCTGCCGGCCTCCACCCCCAGCCGCCAGCCCCGGGAGCTGATGAAGCTCTCGGGCCGCACCCAGGAGATCCAGCGCCTGATCGCCCGCAGCCTGCGGGCCGCCCTCGACCTGGAGGTCCTCGGCGAGCGCAGCCTGCTGATCGACTGCGACGTGCTCCAGGCCGACGCCGGCACCCGCACCGCCGCCATCAGCGGCGCCTGGCTGGCCCTGGCCCTGGGGCTGCGGCGGCTGGAGGGCCGCGGCCTGCTGGCGGCCTCGCCCCTGCGCCGGCAGGTGGCGGCGGTGTCGGTGGGGCTGGTGGGGGACAGCGCCCTGCTGGACCTGGACTACAGCGAGGACAGCCGCGCCGCCGTGGACCTCAACGTGGTCATGGACGACCGGGGCCAGCTGCTGGAGATCCAGGGCACCGCCGAGGGGGATCCCTTCTCCCGCCCACAGCTCAACGGCCTGCTGGACCTGGCGGAGGCCGGCCTGGTGGAGCTGCGGCAGGCCCAGCGCCAGGCCCTGGCCGGCGCCCCCGCTTAGTGTCGGTTGCTACAGGGCCGGCCTGGGGCGATCCGTAGGGTCCGACCCACCTTGCACCGCTGCCATGGTCGGCGCCACCCGCGGCTTCAGCCGCTACACCGCCGGCGGCAGCCCCGGCCCCGCGGGCGGCCTGGCCCCGCCCGGGGCCGCGGCCACCCCCGTGGCCCAGGCCACCCTGCTGGAGGTGATCCGCGGCCTGGCCGGCAGCACCACCGAAACCGTGGAGCGGGGCAAGACGATCTTCTTCCCGGGCGATCCGGCCGAGAAGGTCTACCTGCTGCGCCGCGGCGCCGTGCGCCTGTCGCGGGTGTACGAGTCGGGCGAGGAGATCACCGTGGCGCTGCTGCGGGAGAACAGCCTGTTCGGCGTGCTGTCGCTGCTCACCGGCCAGCGCTCGGATCGCTTCTATCACGCCATCGCCTTCACCCGCGTCGAGATGGTGACGGCACCGGCCACCTCGGTGCGGCGGGCGATCGAGGCCGACGCCAGCGTGGGCCTGCTGATGCTGCAGGGCCTCTCCTCGCGCATCCTCCAGACCGAGACCATGATCGAGACCCTCACCCACCGCGACATGAGCTCGCGGCTGGTGAGCTTCCTGCTGGTGCTCTGCCGCGACTTCGGCGTGCCCGGCAGCGAGGGGATCACGATCGACCTGCGCCTCTCCCACCAGGCCATCGCCGAGGCGATCGGCTCCACCCGCGTCACCATCACCCGCCTGCTGGGGGACCTGCGCAACGCCGGCCTGGTGCAGATCGACCGCAAGAAGATCACCGTGTTCGACCCCCTGGCCCTGGCCAAGCGCTTCAGCTGAGGCGCCGCGGCGGCGGCCTGAGCAGCTGCCGGGCTGGTCGGCCGGACGGGCCCAGCGACCGGGAGCCGCCGATACTGACCTCCCCCGAGCGTTCCCGTGTCCGGCTGGCTGCTGATCCTGGCGATGCTGGTGCTCGGGGGGGTGCTCTCCACCCTCGGCGACCGGCTCGGCACCCGGGTGGGCAAGGCCCGCCTCAGCCTGTTCCAGCTGCGCCCCCGCAAGACCGCCGTGCTGATCACGGTGCTCACCGGCAGCCTGATCAGTGCCCTCTCCCTGGGGCTGATGCTGCTGGTGAGCGAGCGGCTGCGGGTGGGGCTGTTCCAGCTCGACCAGATCGAGCACCGCCTGCGCAAGGGCCGCCAGGAGCTGGAGCGCAGCCAGGCGGACCTGCGGCGCAGCCAGGCCGAGCTGGCCAGCAGCCGGCGGGAGCTGCGCGGCGCCGAGGCGGGCCGCCGGCAGGCCCAGCGGCTGCTCGGCCAGGCCGAGCGCCGGGCCCAGGCCCTGCGGGCCGAACTGCAGCCCCTGACCCGCCAGCGCGCCGCCCTGGAGCGGGAGCGCGACCGCCTCAGCCGGGACATCACCGCCAAGGACGCCGACATCCGCCGCAACCGGGCCGAACTGGAGCGGGTGACCCAGCGCATCGCCGCCGGCGCCAAGGAACTCAAGCAGCTGGAGACCAACCTGATCGCCCTGCGCCGCGGCGACGTGGTGATCAGCAGCGGCCAGACCCTGGCCACCGCCCGGATCAATCTGCAGAGCTCCTCCCAGGCCAAGGAGGTGATCGAGGCGCTGCTGCGCCAGGCCAACCTGGTGGCCTACCAGCGGGTGCTGCCCGGCCAGCAGCCCAACCGCCAGATCCTGCTGGTGCCCCGCGGCGACATCGCCAAGCTGGAGGAGATCATCGGCCGCCGCGGCGCCTGGGTGGTGAGCGTGGTGTCGGCGGCGAACGTGCTGCGGGGCGAGCGCCAGGTGCTGGCCTTCCCGGACGTGCGCCCCAACCGCCAGGTGATCAAGCGTGGCGAAGTGATGGCCAGCACCGTGCTGGAGGGCGACGAGACCGGCCCCGAGGCGGTGCGCAGCCGCCTCAACCTGCTGCTGGCGGCGGCCTTCACCAAGGCCCAGCGCCAGGGCTCCCTGGCGGACGGCCTGCAGTTCGACGTGGGCAGCTTCAACCGCCTGGGCCAGGAGCTCAGCGCCCGCCCCCCCGGCCAGCAGGTGCGCCTGGAGGCGATCGCCGGCCGGGACAGCGACATCGCCGACCCGGTGGTGGTGGAGCTGCGCTGGAGCAACGGCGGCGGCGGCAGCGGCGGGCCGGCAGCGGCGCCGGGCCGCGGCCGGCCATGAGCGGGCCCGCCGCCACGGCCCCACCGCCCCCGGGTCCCTGGGCGGCGCTCGATCCCGGCCGCAGCAAGTGCGGCCTGGTGCTCAGCGACCCGGGCGGCCACTGGATCGTGGCCGCCGCGGTGCTGCCCCCGGAGCTCTGCTGGCGGCGGCTGCAGCAGTGGCAGGCCGGCCTGGCCGGCGTGGTGCTGGGCGACGGCACGGGCAGCGGCCCCTGGCGGGAGCGGCTGCGGGGGCTGGGGCTGGCGGTGGTGAGCGTGGCGGAGGCGGGCAGCACCCTGGCGGCGCGCCAGCGCTACTGGCAGCTGCACCCGCCCGGGCCGCTGAGGCGGCTGCTCCCGGAGGGCCTGCGCCAGCCGCCGCGGGACTGGGACGACGTGGTGGCCCAGCTGCTGCTGGAGCGCCACCTCGGCCATCGGCTCGGGCGGCGGCCGGAGGTCCTGGAGCGGGCGCCGGGGCCACCGGCACGCCGGCGGGGCTAGAACTTGGCCCGCACCGTGAAGGCGTAGTCGCCACCGGGTTCCAGCTGGTAGTCGGCCCGCAGCAGGAAGCGCAGCAGGGCGTCCTGGATCAGGGCCCGGCCCAGGGAGGGCTCCACCTGCAGCTCGCCGCGATCGAAGCACCAGCTGAAGGTCCAGTGGAAGCCGCCGGCCACCACCTCGCCCTCCACCAGGCGGCGGCTGAAGCTCTGGTGCAGCACCCGCAGCTGGGCGGTGGTGGAGGGCAGGCGACTCACGGCCCGGGGGGGAGCGCGGCGGCTGGGACGGACTCCAGCAGCTTGGCGGCCGTGGGGGCCAGAAAACCGTTCAGCCGGTTACCGGCCCGCTCCAGGCCGAGGCGCTGGATCAGGTCAAGGCCCGCCAGCACCTCCTCGAGCACCTCCTCGAGGATCGGCTGGTCGGCGGCGCTGAAGCGCCCCAGCACGTGACCCACGGTGCGCTGCCGGCGCTCCACCGGGTTGAAGGCGGGGGCGCCGATGCCGATGCGCAGGCGCGGGAAGGCCTGACCACCCAGGTGGGCAATGGCGCTGCGCAGGCCGTTGTGGCCGCCGGCCCCGCCCGAGGCCCGCAGCCGCAGCCGGCCCAGGGGCAGGTCCATGTCGTCCACCAGCACCAGCAGCTGCTCGGGCTGGAGGTCAAACCAGTCGAGGGCGGCGCGGATGGAGCGGCCGCTCTCGTTCATGTAGGTCTGGGGCATCAGCAGCCGCAGCCGGCCGGGGCCGTGGCCGAGCTCCGCCAGCAGCCCCTGCAGCCGGGCCTGCTGGCGGAAGCGGACGCCCTCGCGGGCGGCCAGACGCTCCAGGGCCATGAAGCCCACGTTGTGGCGGGTGCCGGCGTACCTGTCACCGGGATTGCCGAGGCCCACCAGGAGCTGCAGGGGTGCCGTGCTGCTTGCCATCGCCGCTGGGATGCCGGAGTCAGGCCCCCGGGGCATCGGCCGGGGGGGCGGCGGCGGGCGGCGCCGGGGTCAGGTCCGCCGCAGGGCCGGCGGTGGAGCCGGATGCGGTGCCCTGCACCTCGGCCTCCGCCAGGGCCAGGGAGCCGCCGGCGGACCTGCCGGGGTCCGGGGTGCTCACCTCGGCATCCACGGTGTCCACCACCTTGCGGAACTCCTGCTCGAACTCCCGCGACGCCGACTGGAACCCCTTGAGGGTGCGACCCAGGGTGCGGCCCAGCTCCGGCAGGCGCCGGGGGCCGAACACCAGCAGGCCGATGGCGGCGATGACCGCCAGCTCCGGCAGCCCGATCCCAAATACGTTCATGGAACCCACTATGGGTCAGACGCCACCGGGGGCACCAGCCGCAGCACCTGCCCACGGCAGCCAGCGATCACACCCGGCAGCCGCAGAGCGGCCGCAGAAAACACGGGTCACACTCCCAGGACTCGCTCCGGCGCCGAGGGGACGGAGACCGGAACGAGACCAGGACTGCGGCGGGATCAGCCGACGCCGTTCCAGTTGACGGTGATGCCGTCCAGCAGCAGCGACTTGTTGTACAGCTGCAGGATCACCAGCAGGAACACCAGGAACAGGGCCATGAACACGCCCATCACGGGGGTGGTGCCCCAGCCCGGCACGACCTTGCCGTACTCGGAGTTCAGGGGGCGGAGCAGGTCTCCCAGGCGGGTGCGTTGGGCCATCGTGGCGCGGTCCTCTCTGGCAGGGGATCGGTCTGGGTACTGTACGGGTGTCGCCGGCCCGGGCGGCGCCCGCTGTCGAGAGTTGTGACGGAAGGCCCGCGGCATGCCGGCGCCCTCCCTGCCCCTCGCCACTGCAGCGACCGTCCCGCGCCGCCGCCGCCCCCACCCGCCGCCCTGCACCGATGGAAACCAGCTCTCCGGCCACCTCCGTGGCGATCGCCGTGCTGGTGGCGCTGCTGGGGCTGACGGGCTTCGGCATCTACACGGCCTTCGGTCCGCCCTCCAAGCAGCTCACCGATCCCTTCGACGACCACGACGACTGAGCGCCTGGTCGTCCGAGGCCGCGCCTGGCGGTGGGTTCAGGGGCGGCTCAGCCGCCAGAAGCCCAGCTGCCAGGGCAGCAGCAGCGCCGGATCCCCTGCCGGGAGCAGGGATGGGGCCAGGGGCTTGCCCAGCCCGTCACAGCGCTCGAGCAGGTGCCAGCCCGGCGGCAGGTCCAGGCGCTGACGGCAGGGCCCCTGGTTCTGGACCGCGAGCTGCACCACCTGGGGCCGGGGGTCCGGCCGCAGGGCCACCAGCTGCAGGTCGGCGTGGCCCAGGTGCAGCGGTGCAGGGGCAGCGGAGGGCCCTGACAACGGCCTGGGGCCGGCCCCGGCCATCGGGCCAGCCACGGCCGCCTGGCGGTCCGGGGCCAGTCCGCCGGGGCGCAGCAGCGGCGGCTCCCGGAAGCGCACCGCCTGGCGCACCACGCCGGCCTGGCGCCAGCCCTCCGCACAGGGCATCAGGGCCAGCCGCAGGCGCTGGCGGCCGTTGTCCGCCGAGGGGTCGGGCCAGGTGGGCCCCCGCAGCAGCGACACCCCCAGCCGTTCGGCCGACCCCGACACCCCCTGGGGCCCATCCAGCAGCACCGCCAGCCCCCCGGAGCGCGCCTGGGAGGCCAGCCAGCCGATGGCCGGCAGCTCCCAGCGGCTGCGCTCCCGGCCCGTGGCGGGCTCGGCCGGCCGCTCCAGCACCCCGCCGGAGCCGTCGGCGGCGATCCGCAGGGCCGGCTGGGCCAGGGGCAGCTCCAGCCGCAGCAGTTCGTGGCGCTGGCGCCAGTCCACCGCCAGGGTGAGCTCCAGCCAGGGACAGGCCGCCCGCAGCTGCACGTCGAGCCGCAGGGCGCTGCGGCCGCAGCGCCCGCGCCACACCGCCCGGGCGCAGAGGGGACCCGCCTCCAGCAGCTGCGGCACGCCACTCCACTCCAGGGGCAAGGGATGGTCGCGGTAGTCGGCGGCGATGTCCCAGGCGTCCCAGAACTCGCCCCGGTCGCGCCAGCGCCGCCACTCCAGGGGCGCCGCCAGCTGGGGCAGGCCATCGCCCCCCCACAGCTGCTGCACGCCGGCGGGGCCCAGCTCGGCCCCCACCAGGCCGTTGTCGAGCCGCCAGCCCTGGCCGTCCGGCAGCGCCAGGATCCGCACCGGGGCCGTGGCGGCAGGGCCGGATCCCAACGGCGCCATCGGCGGCGCTGCCCCGGTTGGCGCTGCGCCGGGCGGTGAGCGCCACAGGGGCAGGGCGGCCAGCCCCTCCACCGCCGGCAGTTGCACCCAGCTGCCGCCCCCCCGGGCGGGCTGCGCCGGCAGCTCCCGATCGGCCACCCACCAGCGGCCGCGGGGCAGCCGCAGGCAGAGGGGCTCGCCGGGGTGCGGCTGGAGCTGCACCAGCCACCAGGGCTCGGGGGCTGCGGCCCCAGGGACAGGGGCCTGCCGGGCAACGGCGGCGGCAGCGCCCGCGGGCTGCGGTCGGCGGCCCAGCCAGGCGGCCAGGGCCCGGTCCCGCTGCCGGCGGGCCTGGCACCGGGCGCGGCGCCACTGGGGCTCGGCCTGCTCGAACACCTCCGGAATCGAGGTGCCCGGCAGGATGTCGTGGAACTGCTGGAACAGCAGCGGCCGCCAGTCCACGGGATCGGCGGAGCCGTCGGTCCGGGGGCCATCGGCGCCGGCCTCCAGCCACAGCAGCGCCCGGGCCGCCTCGGCCTCCCGCAGCAGCCGCTCCAGGCAGCGGTTGTGGCGCTTCTGGTCGGGGCGGCTGGTGGGGCAGCCGCGGTGCAGCTCCAGGTAGAGCTCATCGCGCCAGATGGGCAGCCCGGCGGCCAGGGGCTCCAGCTGCTCTAGGTAGGAGCGCAGGCTGCCGTGGCGCTGGGGTCCGGCCAGGGGCTGCCGCTGCCACAGCGCCAGCTGCTCCAGCATCTCGGCGGTGGGACCGCCGCCGTGGTCCCCCACCCCCGGCAGCCACAGGGCCTGCTCGACGCCGCTGCCGCGGCGCCACTGCTGCCGGTAGGTCTCCATCGCCACCGGATCGCCGCCTGTGCCGATCGGGGCCGTCATCAGGGCCAGCAGCTCGCTGCCACAGCGGCTGCGCCAGCGGAACAGCCGGTGCGGGAAGGGATGGGTGGCGTTCCAGGCCAGCTTGTGGGTGCAGAACCAGCGCACGCCGGTGCAGCGGGCCACGGCCGGCAGACCGGCGGCGAAGCCGAAGCTGTCGGGCAGCCAGCAGAGCTCGTGGCGCCACTCCGGGAAGCGGGAACGGCTGTAGTGCTGCCCCTCCTGGAACTGCCGCAGCAGCGAGGCGGTACCGATCAGCACGCAGTCGGTCTCGACCCAGGGGCCGTTGATCGGCTCCCAGCGGCCCCGCTGCATGGCCTGGCGGATCTGCGCGAACAGGGCCGGGCGGTGCTGCTCCATCCAGGCGTAGAGCGCCGGGGTGGAGTGGGCGAAGTGCAGCTGGGGGTGGCGCGCCATCAGCGCCAGGGCCGAGGCGAAGGTGCGCTCCGCCGCCCGCCAGGTGTCGGCCACGGGCCAGAGCCAGGCCAGATCGAGGTGGGCGTGGCCGAGCACGTGGAAGTCCGGGGCGGGCGCTCGGGCGGCAGCGGGCGCCGCCGGGGCGGGGGCGGCGGGGCGGGGGCGGGCCAGGGGGCCCGTGGCCAGGGCCCGGGCCAGCTGGGCGGCGGGCGGCGGGTCGGCCGGGTCCCAGGGGGCCAGGGCCTCCGCCAGGGCCTCCGGCTGGCGCAGGGCCGCCAGCTCCAGGGCCGTGCCCAGCAGCACGCCCTCCGGGTCGGCGGGGTCGCTGGGTTCCAGCTCCAGGAGGCTCTCGATCAGGGCGCCGTCGTCGTGGTGGGGGCTGCGCAGCTCCAGCTCCAGCTCCAGGGGCTGGCCCTGCCACCAGCGGTCCGGCAGCCGCCAGCGGCAGGCGGTGTCGAACAGGTCGCCCCGGTGCACCGGCGTGCCATCGACCCGCAGCAGCGCCGCCTCGGCCCACCAGCGCAGCACCAGCCGGGCCTGCAGCCCCGGGCGGGCGCGCCAGGCGGGCGGGCAGGCCAGGGCGAGGCGCAGCCGCAGCCAGCGGCCGCCGCGGGGCCAGACCAACAGCCCCCGCGCCTGCCAGTCGGGACGGTGGCGCGCACCCCAGGAATCGGCGCTGGCCGGCGCCCAGCCCCCGGCGGCGCTCGGGGCCTGCCAGAGGGGGCGCAGATCCAGGCGGGAGCATGACTGAAACGTTTCAATCCAGGGGCGAACCACCGCCTCCAGGCCCTCCGGCATCGATCGGCGCCATGTGTGACCCATAGGATGATGCGGTTGCCGCAGGGTCGCTTCGGGCCCACCTGGCGCCTGTCATGGCCTGTCACGCAGGCCTGTCATCCCTGCCTGTCACCCGCCGGACGGACCATGCTCGCCCTCAAGATCTCGGTTTACTCGGTCGTCTTCTTCTTCATCGGGATCTTCGTGTTCGGGTTCCTGGCCAGCGATCCCAGCCGCACCCCCAGCCGCAAGGACCTGGAGGACTGAGCCCCTGCCGCGGCGGCTTCCCCTGCGCCGCCGCGGCTCCGGAGGCCTGAGGAACCGGCCCCGGCGCCCCTGTGCTGACCAACCAGGCGTGGCAAGATCACGGCCGCTTGTGCTGCCGCAGTGCCCTCCCCTCAACATGTCAGCCGCGTGGTCGCGGCGTTGGGGGCCACCAGCCTGATCGGTCTGGCCCCGGCCAGGGCTTCGGCGCTGCCGGTGGATGGGGCCGAGGCACCGGCGGCAGCCGTGAAGGCCAGTCCCCTGGAGGCCAGCCCGCAGCGGGCCAGTGCTGAGCCGATGGGCGAGCCGGTGCCCCAGCCGATGGCTGCCCCGGCTCCGGATTCCGGCAGCCTGAAGACGGCCGGCCCAGCGGCTGAGGCGCCTGCGCCCCCCCGGCTGATGCCGGCCACGCCGGCCCAGAAGCCACCCCTGGAGCTCCAGATCAGCGCCGACCAGCAGGGCTACGACCTGCTGCAGAACCGCTTCGTCGCCACCGGCTCGGTGCAGGCCCTGCTCTCCGGGGGCCGGCTGCTGGCCGACCGGCTCGAGTACGACCCCGGCACCCGCACCGTCTACGCCAGCGGCAGCGTGCGCTTCCAGCGGGGCAACCAGTACCTGCAGGCCAGCCGGCTGCGCTACAACCTGATTCAGTCGTCGGGGGAGCTGGAGGAGGTCTACGGGGTTCTGGACCTCGACACCACCAGCTTCGACCTCAACCCCGAACAGCCGCCCGCCGCGGCGCTGCTGCCCCTCAGCTACTGGGAGCAGCCCCACCCCAGCCTGCAGGACACCGTCGCCTTCCGGGCCGATGCAGACGCCGCCGGCAGCACCGGGCTGCGGGCGGCCCTGGCGGCCGATCCCCTCGGCCTGGGGGCCTCGGCGGCCGGCGCACCGGCCCCCTTCAATCCGGGCGTGGCCACCAGCCTGGCGCCCTGGGGGGACGCTGGATTGCCCCAGGCCCTGCCCGACGAGCGCTGGCGCATGCCGCCGATCGCCCTGGCGCCGGCGGCCCAGTCGATGGCCTGCCCGCCGCCCCTGCCGCCGATCCCCGACTGGCACCCCTACCCCTGGGCTGCCACGGTCTGGGCCGGCCAGATGGTGGACACCAACTTCGGCGACACCTTCCGCTTCAAGGGCCGGATGCGCCCCGAATACCTGGTGGGGGTGGGCCTGAACCGCCGCCTGGTGCAGGCCGGCCCCCTGGCCCTGGAGCTCGACACCACCCTCACCGGCCACCGGGCCGCCCGGCAGGCCGGCGGGGGCTTCAACCAGAGCGTGCCCTTCTCCGACACCCCCGCCCAGAGCTTCGGGGAGATCACCGCCGGCCTGGGCCTGCGGCTCTGGGTACAGCCCTGGCTGAGCCTCGGCTTCGTGGAGGGGGTGAGCCTCAACACCGCCGTGAGCAACTACGAGAAGACCTATCGGCAGAAGTACGCCCAGTTCCTCAACTACCTGGGCTTTGAGGTGGAGGCCCTGGTGGCGCCCGAGTGGTCGCTGGTGGGGCGCATCCACCACCGCTCCGGGGCCTACGGCACCTACAGCGGCGTGCGCGAGGGCAGCAACGCCTACCTGCTGGGCCTGCGCTACCGCTTCGGCAGCGCGGCCCAGCCGCGGCGGGCGGTGGCCATGGCACCGCCCCTGGGCTGCCCCGATCCGGCGCGGCAGCAGCGCCAGCCGGAGCGGCCCCTGGAGGAGCGGCTCAACGCCGTGGCCATGGGCGGGCCCGGCCAGGGCAGCGGCGCTCCCCAGCCCGCCCAGCCCGGCCAGGCGGCTGGCGGAGCGGCAGGCGGTGCCGCGGCCGGGGCCGCGTCTGCCGGGGCCGCCAGGCTCAGCCCACGCCAGCAGGAGGCCCTGCGCCGGCAGGCCATCGTCGCCACCGTGGACCAGCGGGTCAGCAACCTGCAGTTCCAGCAGAGCTTCACGGCGGAGCGCCGCCGCGTCACCGGCGACCGGGACTTCAACCAGCCCGACGAGGTGAACATCTACGGCGCCGTGCGGCCGGTGCAGCTGCAGTCGCTGCGCACCAACAGCAACCGCAATCTGGTGAACGGCACCATCAGCCGCTGGCGCCTGCAGGCCAACGCGATCGCCATCACCCCGGACGGCTGGACCAGCGACCGCGCCGCCCTCACCAACGACCCCTACACCCCGGCCCAGGCCTGGGTGGACGCCGAGGGGGTGGTGGCCCGCATCGAGGCCAACGGCGACACGGTGGTGGAGGCCAGGCGCAACCGGCTGATCCTGGAGGACCGCCTGCCGATCCCCCTGCAGCGCAACCAGCGCTTCCAGAAGGAGCAGGAGGTGGAGAACCGCTGGGTGCTGGGCAACGACACCCGCGACCGGGACGGCTTCTACCTGGGCTACGAGCTCAAGCCGGTGCGGCTGGGCCAGAACGGCGGCACGCTGGCGCTGCAGCCGCAGTTCATGGTGCGGCGGGCCCTGGACGGCACCACCAACAGCTACCCCCTGCCCGGCCAGGCGGTGGGCTCCTCCTCCAGCACCCAGCCGGCCCGGGTCGGCGATCTGTTCGGCCTGCTGGCCAGGCTCGACACCACCGTGCTGGGCCTGGACGCCTCCGCCAACCTGGACATCTCGACCTTTGACCCCAGCAACTTCACCAACGGCCTGCGCAGCTGGGGTGAACTGAAGCGCCCCCTGCGCCTGCCGGTGCTGGGGACCACCACCGCCCGGATCTTCGGTGCCTACCGCTTCCGCAGCTGGAACGGCACCCTCGGCCAGCAGGACGTCTACTCCGCCTACGGCGTGTCGCTGGAGCAGCAGGGGGCACTGCCCAACTGGGGCCGGCTGAGCAGCAACTACTACTGGCGGGCCGGCGTGGGCAACTTCCAGGGCGAGGACTTCCAGACCACGGACCTGGCCAGCCTCTGGCGCGGCAGCGTCTACGCCTCCCTGAACGCCTCGCTGCCCCTCTGGACCGGCAAGCCGCTGCCGCCGGGCCCCGAGGCGGCGAACCGCTACTCGGCGGTGCCGGTGGTGCCGGGGCTCACCCTGAACCTCAACACCACCGCCACCGTGGCCTACTACGGCGATGGCACCAACCAGAACACCCTGAGCATCTCGGGCGGCCCCACCCTGACCCTGGGCCACTTCAACAAGCCATTCCTCGACTACACCCGGTTCACGATCACCGGCGGCGGCACCCTGCGCCAGGGGGTCAGCCCCCTCAGCTTCGACCGGGCCGTGGACCTGGGCACCCTGGGCATCGGCCTCACCCAGCAGCTGGTGGGGCCGCTGGTGTTCAGCGGCGGCATCGGCCTGAACGTGGATCCGAAGTCGCCGGACTACGGCAAGACCACCGGCTCCTACATGGAGCTGCGCTGGCAGCGCCGCGCCTACGAGCTGAGCGTGTACTACAGCCCCTACGAGCAGCTGGGGGGCGTGCGGGTCAAGCTCAACGACTTCAACTTCAGAGGCACCGGCGTGCCCTTCGTGCCCTACGACCCGGGGGCCGTGGACGCGATGGTGCGCCGGCGTGGCTTCTAGGGGGCGGGCTCAGGCCGCGAAGCCCGCCAGGTAGGGCAGCCGGGCCACGGTGGCCTCCAGGGCGGCGCCGTTGGCCAGCAGCTGGCTGGTGGCATCCCACTGGCCGGTGCTGAGCATCTGGCGCGGGCCCGCCGCCAGTTCCAGGGCCCAGCGCTGGCCGGCGCCGTCCAGCACCTGGCCGGCCACCTCCAGGGTGAACACCGCGGCGGGGTCGGCGGCGGCGGCCGCCTGGATGGCGAGCATCGCGTCGTGGCCGGCGGTGAGGCAGGGGATGCCGAGGGCCAGGCAGTTGCCGTAGAAGATCTCGGCGAAGCTCTCGCCCACCACGGCGCGGATGCCCCAGCGCATCAGGGCCTGGGGGGCGTGCTCGCGGCTGGAGCCGCAGCCGAAGTTGCGGTTGACCAGCAGGATCGCGGCCCCCTGGTGCTCGGGGCGATCGAAGGGGTGGGGCCCGGCCGGATCGGCGGCCAGCTCGGCCCGGTCATCGGCGAAGACGGCCGGTCCGAGGGCCTCGAAGGTGACGCACTTGAGGAAGCGGGCCGGGATGATCCGATCGGTGTCGATGTCGTCGCCGCGCACCACCACGGCGGTGCCGCTCACCGCGGGGATGGCGCCGAAGGGGAAGGGGGTGGCCATGGACAGGCTGCGGGGGATCGGGTGGGGGAACTCAGGCGGTGAGCAGCGCGCGCACGTCGCTGACCTGGCCGGCGATGGCGGCGGCGGCCACCATCGCCGGACTCATCAGCAGGGTGCGGCCCGTGGCGGAGCCCTGGCGGCCCTTGAAGTTGCGGTTGCTGGAGCTGGCGCTGATCTGGCGGCCCTCCAGGCGGTCGGGGTTCATGGCCAGGCACATCGAGCAGCCCGGCTCGCGCCACTCGAAGCCGGCCTCGGTGAACAGCCGGTCGAGCCCCTCGGCCTCGGCCGCCGCGGCCACCTGCTCGGAGCCGGGCACCACGAAGGCCTTGATGCCCGGCGCCACATGGCGGCCGCGGGCCACGGCGGCGGCGGCCCGCAGGTCGCTGAGCCGGCCGTTGGTGCAGCTGCCGATGAAGCACACGTCCACCGGCGTGCCGGCGATCGGGGCGCCGGGCCGCAGGTCCATGTAGCGGTAGGCCTCCTCGGCGATCGGCCGCTCGTCGGGCTCGGTCTGCTCCAGGGTGGGCACGGTCTCATCCACGCCGATGCCCTGGCCGGGGGTGATGCCCCAGGTGACGGTGGGGGCGATGGTGCTGGCGTCGAAGCGCACCTCGTCGTCGAACACGGCATCGGGGCCGCTGGCCAGGGAGCGCCACCAGGCCACGGCCCGGCCCCAGGCCTCAGCGGCGGGGGCGCAGGGGCGGCCCTGCAGGTAGTCGAAGGTGGTCTGGTCGGGGTTGACGTAGCCGCAGCGGGCCCCGCCCTCGATCGCCATGTTACAGAGGGTCATGCGCTCCTCCATCGACAGGGCCTCGATCGCCGGGCCGGCGAACTCGTAGGCGTAGCCCACGCCGCCCTTGACCCCCAGGTGGCGAATGATGTGCAGCACCAGATCCTTGGCGTAGACGCCCGGCTGCAGCTGGCCGTCCACCCAGATGCGGCGCACCTGGAGTTTGGCCATGGCGAGGCTCTGGCTGGCCAGCACGTCGCGCACCTGGCTGGTGCCGATGCCGAAGGCGATGGCGCCGAAGGCCCCGTGGGTGGAGGTGTGGGAGTCGCCGCAGGCCACGGTCATGCCGGGCTGGGTGAGGCCCAGCTCCGGGGCGATCACGTGCACGATCCCCTGGCGGCCGCTGCCGAGGCCGTGCAGGGTGATGCCGTGGGCGGCGCAGTTGGCCTCCAGGGTGGCGAGCATCTCCTCGGCCAGGGGATCGGCGAAGGGCCGCGCCTGGGAGGTGGTGGGCACGATGTGATCCACCGTGGCGACGGTGCGCTCCGGGTGGCGCACCGGCAGCCCGAGGTCCCGCAGGGCGGCGAAGGCCTGGGGGCTGGTCACCTCGTGGATCAGGTGCAGACCGATGAACAGCTGGGTGGATCCCCCGGGCAGCTCGGCGACCCGGTGCAGGTCCCAGACCTTGTCGTAGAGGGTGCCGGCGCTCACGGAAGACCCCGCATCTCGAATCGGCAAGCCTAGGGCGGGAGGGGCCGGGGCCCTGCGCCGCCGCCGCGGGGGGCGGGCGATCCGCGCCTCAGTCCACGCGCCTCAGTCCAGGCGCCGCCGCAGGCGATCGAGGGCCTCGCCGGCCGTGAGGGCCTGGATCCAGGCGCGGCCGCGGGCGCTGCCGAAGCGCACCCCCTTCGCCGCGGTGCCGTCGGGGCCGGCGATGGCGATGTGCACCAGCCCCACGGGCTTCTCGGCGCTGCCGCCGCCCGGACCGGCGATGCCGGTCACGGCGATGGCCCAGGTGGCAGCGGTGGCACGGCGGGCGCCCTCGGCCATGGCCCTGGCCACCGGATCACTGACGGCGCCGTGGGCGGCCAGCAGAGCGGCCGGCACCCCCAGCAGCCCCAGCTTGACGGCATCGGCGTAGGCGATCACGCCCCCCAGGAAGACGTCGGAGGCACCGGGCACCGCCGCCAGGGCCGCGCCGATGCCGCCGCCGGTGCAGCTCTCCGCCACCGCCAGGGTCTCGCCCCGGGCCCGCAGCAGCCGCAGCACCACCGAGGCCAGGCTGTCGTCGTCGGCGCCGTAGCAGCTGGCGCCGGTGCGGCGGCGCAGCTCCTGCTCCACCGGCGCCAGCAGCGCCTCGGCCTCGGCCTGGTCGGCGGCCCGGGCCGTGATCCGCAGGGTCACGCCGCCGGCGGCGCCGGCGTAGGGGGCCACGGTGGGGTTCTCCTGGGCCAGCAGATCGGCCGCCCGCTCGGCCAGGGTCGACTCGGCCACGCCCCAGAAGCGCAGCGTGCGGCTGGCGAACACCCCCGCCGCCAGGCCCGAGGCCCGCAGCCAGGGCACCGCCGTGGCGCTCCACATCGCCCGCATCTCGCTGGGCACCCCCGGGAAGGTCATCACGGTGAAGCCGGGCTGCACGGGGAAGTCCAGGCCGGCGGGGTCCGGGGTCCAGATCACGCCCGCGGCGGTGCCGGTGGGGTTGGGCAGCACCTGGGCCCCCTCCGGCAGCAGCGCCTGGCGCCGCAGCGAGGCCGAGGCGGGCCGGCCCCGCAGCGCCAGCTGGGCCTCGATGGCGGCCCACACCTCGGGCCGCTCGCCCAGGCGGGCGCCGAAGGCGGCGGCGATCGTCTCGGTGGTGAGGTCGTCGGGGGTGGGGCCCAGGCCGCCGGTGGTGATCAGCAGCCGGCAGCGGCCGGCCGCCTGGCGCACGGCGGCGATCAGGCGGCCGCGGTTGTCGCCCACCACCCCCTGGCGGAGATGGGGAATCCCCAGGGCCGCCAGCTGCTCGGCCAGCCAGCGGGCATTGGTGTTGGTGATGCTGCCCAGCAGCAGTTCGGTGCCGATGCAGAGCAGCTCGGCGCCGCCGGCCGCCGCCGCGCTCTGCAGGGACTCAGCAGCCATCGCCGTCCTCGGCGCGGCGGGGGCCCTGCGGCTGGCCGCGGCCCAGGTCCTGGCTCTGCTCCCGATGCAGGCTGCGGCGACAGGCGATCACGGTGCCGATCAGCACGGCCGTGGCCAGGGCCAGCCAGAGGAAGCGGTTCTCGGCATTGGCCAGCACCAGGGCCAGGGCCGCCAGCCACTGGGTGAAGGCGTAGATCAGCACCACGGTGCGGCGATGGCTGAAGCCGGCCCGCAGCAGCCGGTGGTGCAGGTGGCGGCGGTCGGGGTAGAAGGGCGAGTGGCCGGCGCTGACGCGGCCCATGATCACCGCCGACATGTCGGCCAGCGGCAGCGACAGGATCAGCAGCGGCAGCAGCAGGCTGACGCTGGTGATGCCCTTGGCGGGCCCGACGATGCTGATGGCCGCCAGGGCGAAGCCCAGGAAGTAGGAACCGCCGTCGCCCATGAAGATGCGGGCGGGGTTGAAGTTGTGGCGCAGGAAGCCCAGGCAGGCGCCCGCCAGGGCGGCGGCCAGCAGGCCGGCGGCGGGCTGGTCGAGGCTGTAGCTCACCGACAGCAGCCCCACGGCGGCGATGCCGCTGACGCCGGCGGCCAGGCCGTCGAGGCCGTCGAGCCAGTTGATGGCATTGGTGATGCCCACCAGCCAGACCACCGTGGCCAGCAGGCTGAGGGCGGCGGGCAGCACCAGCACCGGCTCGGCCTGGCCCAGGCCGGCGAAGGGCAGCTCGATGCTGCCGATGCGCACCCCCTGGCTCCAGACGGCGATCGCCACCGCCACCTGGCCGGCCAGGCGCGGCAGGGGCGGCAGGGCGAACAGGTCGTCCGAGAGGCCGATGGCGAAGTAGCAGAGCGAGCCGGCCAGGGTGGTCCAGATCAGCCGGTCCTTCTCGGGCGGCAGTGAGCCGAAGCCATCCAGCCCCCAGATCAGGCCCAGGGCCAGGGCGAAGCCGGCCACGATGCCGATGCCGCCGAGCCGCACCATCGGCGTGGTGTGCTGCTTGCGGGGATCGGGGGCGTCGGTGAGGCCCCAGCGCAGGCCAAGCCGGCGCACCAGCGGCACCACCAGCGCCGTCACCAGGGCTGCCGCCGCCAGGGTCACCAGGGCGGCGACGTCCGGTCTGGTCGAGAGCGTCACGGCCGGTGCGGGGGCGGGGGAGCGGCGGGAGGGGTTCCGGCCGGCCGCAGCTTAGTCAGGGCCGGCCGGGGGCCCGCCGCTCAGGCGGGCTGCAGCTGGCGCTGGCCGCCGTAGAGGGGGAAGCGGGCACAGAGGGCCGCCACCCGCTCGCGGCAGCGCAGCTCGATGGCGGCGTCCTCGGGGTTGAGCAGCCGGTCGGCGATCACGTCGGCCACCTCGCGGAAGGCGGCCTGGTCGAAGCCGCGGGTGGTGCAGGCGGCGGTGCCCAGGCGCAGGCCGCTGGTCACGAACGGCGACTGGGGATCGAAGGGCACCGTGTTCTTGTTGGCGGTGATGTGGACATCGCTCACCAGCAGGTCGGCCACCTTGCCGGTCATGCCGATGCCGCGCAGGTCGAGCAGCACCAAGTGGTTGTCGGTGCCGCCGCTCACCACGGCGATGCCGCGCTCCTGGATGCGCTCGGCCAGCGCCTGGGCATTGGCGATCACCTGGGCGCTGTAGGTCTGGAAGGAGGGCTGCAGCGCCTCGCCGAAGGCCACGGCCTTGGCGGCGATCACGTGCTCCAGCGGACCACCCTGGCTGCCCGGGAAGACGGCCTTGTCGAACTGCTTGCCGAACTCGGCGTCATTGCAGAGGATCAGGCCGCCGCGGGGGCCGCGCAGGGTCTTGTGGGTGGTGGTGGTGACCACATGGCAGTGGGGCAGGGGGCTCGGGTGCACCCCGGCGGCCACCAGGCCGGCGATGTGGGCCATGTCCGCCAGCAGGTAGGCGCCCACCTCATCGGCAATGGCGCGGAAGGCGGCGAAATCAATCGTGCGGGGGTAGGCCGAGTAGCCGCAGATGATCAGCTTCGGCCGGTGCTCCAGGGCCAGCTCCCGGATCGTGGCGAAATCAAGCTGCTGGGTCCTGGGGTCAACGCCGTAGTGGACGGCCTTGAACCACTTGCCGCTCACGTTCACGGGCGAGCCGTGGGTGAGGTGGCCGCCGTGGCTGAGGTCCATGCCCAGGATCGTGTCGCCGGGCTGCAGCAGGGCCAGGAACACGGCGAAGTTGGCCTGGGCACCGCTGTGGGGCTGCACGTTGGCCCAGGCGGCCCCGAACAGCTGCTTGGCCCGGGTGATCGCCAGCTCCTCGATGGCGTCCACGTGCTCACAGCCGCCGTAGTAGCGCCTGGAGGGCAGGCCCTCGGCGTACTTGTTGGTGAGCACCGAGCCCTGGGCCTCCATCACGGCCCGGGAGGCGAAGTTCTCGGAGGCGATCAGCTCCAGGTGGGTCTGCTGGCGCTCCAGCTCCCGGCCGATCAGGGCGGCGATGGCCGGGTCACTGCTGGCCAGGGGGGTGTCGATCGCTGCGCCGCTGGTATCCGCCATGGGGGCCACTGCCGCTGTAGGTGAACCGATCGTAAGAAACCAGGGTGAGACGGGCGCAGGACCCAGCGAACCCGGACGGCGGCCGGGGCCGGGGGGCTCGCCGGCCGGGGGCCTCCACCGCGGCCGGGTCCACTGCTGCCGGGTCACCAGCCACAAAAAAACCGCTCCGGGGGAGCGGCTTTGATGGTTTAGGCGCGCCTGGAGAGATTCGAACTCCCGACCCTCTGATCCGTAGTCAGATGCTCTAATCCGCTGAGCTACAAGCGCCTGCGCCTGTCCTCACATTCTCGTCACACCGAGGGCCCATCCGTCAACCGTCGCGGCCCGGACGCCGGGGCCGGCGGGCCCGCCAGAATCGAATCCAGCGCTCCCGCCTGAGATCCCATGCCGATCCGCTGGTACGGCCCCGCCAACCCGGAGGACCCCACCTACCGCCACTTCGAGCGGATCGTGAACCTCTGCCTGCACGGGGCCGCCTTCGCCGCCGTCAACAGCGGCCTCTGGGTGGTGCAGGGTCTGCGCCAGCCCTGGAGCCACCTGGACCGGTTCACGCTCGCCTGGGCGGCGGCGCTGGCGGTGCACCTGGCGGCCGTGCTGGCCCTGCGGCCCCAGGCCGAGCCGCAGCCGCCATCCTGAAGGGGGGTTCCAGCCCCTCCAGCCCGTCGCCGCCGCCGCCATGACCCTCTCGTCCCAGGAGATCCAGGAGCTGGCGCGGGAGCTGGCCGATCGGCTCTACCTGCAGATCGCCGGCTGGCACCTCTACCTGGGGGATGCCGGGCTGGCCGAACCCCTGGCGATCGAGTGCGCGGCCCGGCTGGAGCTGGGCGCCGGGGTCTGCGCCCGCCAGGCCCTGGAGGCGGTGCAGGTGCCGATCGGCGGAGGCGCCACCAAGCTGCCCCTGGCCCGGCTGGTGCCGCCCGGCCAGCTGCAGGACCTGGAGGAGCTGCTGGCGGACCGCAGCTGCTGAGGCAGCCCCGCCGGCCGCAGCCCCGGCCTTGTCGCCCCGGGGAGCGCCGGATAGGGTTGCCCCTCCCGCCGCGGCCCCGTGCTGGTCATCCAGGTCACCAACGCCCGCGAGGTGATGCGGCAGCGCATCGGCCGGCTCGGCAGCCGCCTGATCGGCAAGGTGGTGGACGCCGAAGCCCAGGTGGAGAAGGCCCTGATCCAGGAGCTGGAAACCGCCTTCCGCGACTTCGGCATCGAGGCGCGCATCTTCTCGATCGACGGCCCCGAGATGGTGGGCCGCAGCCACCTGGAGATCCCCGTGCAGGTGCGCGAGGAGCGGGTGGTGGAACTCTGAGGCCCGGCGCGGTGCCAGGGGCCCGGGACGCTCAGGCGCCGCCCGGCAGGCGGCGACGCAGCTGATCCGCCAGGTCGCGCACCTCCGGCACCCCGGCCGCCGAGGCCACCAGCCCGTAGGCCAGCAGGCCCACGCCACTGGCGAAGGCGCACTCCAGCAGGCGCCCCCAGAGGCTGGCGGGCCAGGCGATCCCCACCGACAGGCCCCAGGCCGCCAGCGCCCCCAGCAGGGCAGCCAGCAGCAGCAGCAGGCTGTCGCGGGCCCAGAGCCGCAGCGGCAGCCCTCCGACGCGGCCCTGCAGGGCCAGCAGCAGCCCCAGGCAGGTGAGCACATTCACCGCCACCGTGGCCAGCACCAGGCCCGGCGCGCCGAAGTTCAGGGCCGGCAGCTGCAGGCCCCAGGGGGTCGGACCGCCCACCAGGGTCCAGTCGAAGATCACGTTCAGGCCGATGCCGGCCATGGAGAAGCGGAACGGCGTGGTGCCGTCCCCCAGGGCATAGAACACCCGCACCAGCACATCGCGGCCCAGGTAGGCGGGCATGCCCACGCCGTAGGCCATCAGCAGCCCCCCCACCAGGCCGGCGGCCGTGGCATCGAAGGCGCCTCGCTCGTAGATCAGGGCCACGATCGGCCCCGCCAGGGCCACCATCAGCCCGCCGAGGGGCAGCATCGAGGCGCTGGAGAGCATCAGCCCCTGGCGGATGCGGCCGATCAGCTCCGGCCGGTCCTGGGGTGCCGTGAGCCGGGCGAACACCGGCAGCAGCGGCACCAGCAGGGCGTTGGAGAGCAGCCCCAGGGGCGTCTGCACCAGCAGGTTGGCGTAGCCCAGCCCCGCCGCGGCCCCCACGATGCCGGAGGCGAAGAACAGATCGGTGAACACGTTGATCTGCAACATCCCCGAGGAGAGGGTCGCCGGTCCCATCACCTGCAGCACCTCCTGGACGCCGGGGTGGTGCCAGTCCCAGACCAGCTGGAACCTGTGCAGCCCCTGCCGGGCCAGGGCCGGCAGCTGGATCAGCCACTGCAGGATCGCCCCCAGCAGGGTGGTGCCGGCCAGCACGGTGCCGCCCAGCACCGCCTGCTGGGGCAGGGCGATCGCCGGCCCCAGCTGCCACCAGAGAAGGCCCAGGCCGGCGATCACCGCCACGCTGGAGAGCAGCGGACTCACCGAGGGCAGCCAGAACTCGTCGGCGGCGTTGAGGGCCCCGAAGCCCAGGCCGATCAGGCCGGCGAACAGGGCCATCGGCGCCATCCAGCGCAGCTGCAGCACGGCCATGGCGTGGCGCGGGCCGTCGAGGCCGGGTCCCACCAGGGTGATCAGGGGATCGGCGGCCACGAACAGCAGCAGGGTCACACCGATCAGGGCCGCCCCCACCAGGGTGTTGATCGCCGCCAGCACGTGGGCCCCCTCGGCCCGGGGCCGGCGCGCCAGCACGCTCACCATGGCGCTGTGGAAGGGGCCGTTGATGCCCCCCAGCAGGATCAGCAGGAAGCCGGGCAGCACATAGGCGTAGTTGTAGGCGTCGTAGGCGATGCCGACGCCGAAGGAGGCGGCGATCACCTGCTGGCGCACCAGCCCGGCCACCTTGCTCAGGGCCGTGGCCACCGCCACGATCAGGGCGATGCGGCGCAGCGATTGACTCATCCGGAAGGCCCGCGGGCCCACAGCTGCGGGGATTCTCCCCTCCGCCCCCCACGGCAGCATGGGCGCAGCGCCGGCGGCCGAGCCGGTCGTCCCCCGTGCCCCAGCCGCCGCCCCGCCGATGCCCGCCAGCCCCGCCAGCGCCAGCTCCGCGGCCAGCTCCCCCCGCCGCGCGGGTGACGCCCCCGTGGCGGTGCTGCCCCTGGGTCCCCTCCAGGAGGGGGTGCTGCTCCGGCGCTACAAGCGCTTCCTGGCCGATGTGGACCTGGGCGACGGCGAGGTCGTGACCGCCCACTGCCCCAACACCGGCCCGATGACCGGCGTGCTCCTGCCCGGCGGCCGGGTGCGTCTGCGCCATGCCCCCTCCCCCAGCCGCAAGCTGGCCTGGACCTGGGAACAGGCCGAAGTGGCCGGGGCCGACGGCCAGCCGATCTGGGTGGGCGTCAACACGGCCCTGCCCAACCGGCTGGTGCGGGCCACGGTGGAGGCCGGCCTGCTGGAGCCCTGGCTGGGGCCGATCGGCGCAATCCGGGCCGAGGTGGCCTATGGGCTCAATCGCCGCAGCCGCATCGACCTGCTGCTGACGCCCGCCGAGGGCGCGCCGGATCCGCGGCCGATCTATGTGGAGGTGAAGAACACCACCTGGACCGACGGCGACCTGGCCCTGTTCCCCGACACCGTGACCGAGCGGGGTCAGAAGCACCTGGAGGAGCTGATGGGGGTGCTGCCCGCGGCGCGGGCGGTGCTGCTGCCCTGCCTGAGCCGTGCCGACGTGCGCCGCTTCGCCCCCGGTGACAGCGCCGACCCGCGCTACGGCGAGCTGTTCCGCCAGGCCCTGGCGGCCGGGGTGGAGGTGCTGCCCTGCATCTACGACTTCAGCGGCGCCGCGGTGGGCTGGTGCGGGCTGGCGGCGGTGCAGGACCGCGCCTCCTAGGCGGTGACGGGGGCGCCGCGCAGCGCCAGGCCCGCGGCGCGGGCATCGGCGCAGAGGTGGCCGATCGAGGCGGCGCTGAGCTGTACCCGGCCCTCACAGACCAGGTCCCAGGTTTCGGGCTCGAAGTGGGTCTGCAGCCAGAGCAGGCCCAGGGCCGACTCGGGCAGCACCCGATAGCCCGAGGCCGCAGCGGTGAGGGTGAGATCCATGGGCCCAGTCCAGCTGGGGCCATTGAGCACCCAGCCGGGCGGTGAGCGCGTAGCGATCACTACGGAGTGGCCAGCGGCGGCATGGCCCGCCCCTCAGCCCAGGGTCGCCTTCAGACCCTGGCGCGATCCTCGGCGCCGCGCCCCACGGCCGCGGCCGCTTCGGCGAGACGGTGGTGGTAGGTGCTGCCGCGGTAGTGCAGCTCCAACGCCGGATCCAGCGGCGCCGGCCCATGGCACAGGGGGGCGGTGTAGGACACGCCGCGGTAGACGTGCACCACCGGCGCGGCGGGCTCCGCCGGGTGCCGCTGGCGCTGGGCGGTGCCGTAGGCGACGCCGCGGTAGCAGAGGGTGGGTGTGGACACGGTTCCAGGCCTCGAAGGGAGGGGAGATGCCCGGCGCAGAGGGCCGGACCCGCTTCGCGGAAAGGAGCGTTGCTTCGCCGTGCGGCGGGCTACTTCCGATGGAGCGGATCGCGCCCGGGGGCCGGCCCGACGACTCCATCCAACGGTTTGTCCTTCAGGTCCTCTCTAGCGCCGCAGCGCTGTCCACAGTGAACACTTCGCCCGGTTTGTCACGGGCGGGGAACCGGGATGTAGCGCCGTGAACGCCGGAGTGGTCGATCGCCCGCCGGGGCGACGCCGCCAATCGGCGGTTTAGTAGCGAAAAGAACATTGCGGGCCCAGGTCTTGCCGGAACCTTGCCGGGTCCGTGGCGGCGATCCGCTGATCCACGCCTGAGTCCTTCCCACTCACCGATGCCCACTCCACCGCCTGCCCTGCGCCGACCCGGCCCGCGCAGCCTCCAGCAGGCCAGCCTGCTCGACGCCCCCAGCCTGCTGCTGGCGCGCCTCCGGGGCCTGTCCTCCCAGACCAGTCTGATCTGGCTCGCCTGCGTGCCGGTGGCCCTGGCGGGCCTGGGGGTGTTCAACCTCTCGGCCCATGCCGCTGAGCTTCCTGAGCTCACCGCGGCCTTCCTGGCCAACAACATGTTCCTGTTGATCTGCGCCGCCCTGGTGATCTTCATGAACGCCGGCTTCGCCATGGTGGAAGCCGGGCTCTGCCGCCAGAAGAACGCCGTCAACATCCTAGCCAAGAACCTGATCGTGTTCGCCCTCGCGGCGACCGCCTACTGGTTCATCGGCTACAAGATCATGTACAACGCCGACTGGGTGATCCCCGGCTGGCTCAAGTTCGGTGGCCTGTTCTTTGACCCCACCGTCACCCCGGAGATGGTGACGGAGGGCAAGCTCGTCCCGAGCGTGGACTTCCTCTTCCAGCTCGCCTTCGCCGGCACTGCGGCCACGATCGTGTCCGGCCTGGTGGCCGAGCGGATCAAGTTCGGTGAGTTCATCATCTTCTCGCTGATCCTCTGCGGCATCCTCTACCCGATCTCCGGTTCCTGGCAGTGGAACGCCGGTGAGGGCTGGCTCAACAAGCTCGGCTTCCTCGACTTCGCCGGCTCCACCGTGGTGCACTCCTTCGGAGCCTGGACCGGCCTGGTGGGCGCCATGCTGCTCGGCCCCCGGATCGGCAAGTTCGTGGACGGCAAGCCCCAGGCCATCCCCGGCCACAACCTGGCCATCGCCACCCTGGGCTGTCTGATCCTCTGGCTGGGCTGGTACGGCTTCAACCCCGGCTCCGTGCTGGCGATGAACGAGACCGTTCCCTACATCGCCGTGACCACCACCCTCGGGGCCGCCGGCGGCGGCATCGCCGCCACCCTGCTGAGCCAGTTCACCGGCGGCAAGCCCGACCTGACCATGACCATCAACGGCATCCTGGCCGGCCTGGTGAGCGTGACCGCCGGCTGCGATGGCATCTCGATGCCCGCCGCCTGGGTGATCGGCTTCATCGGCGGCGGCCTCGTCGTCTGGTCCGTGGCCCTGATTGATGGCCTCAAGATCGACGATCCGGTGGGGGCCTGGTCGGTGCACGGCACCTGCGGCATCTGGGGCACCCTGGCCGTGGGCCTGTTCAACATGGACAAGGGCCTGTTCACCGGCCACGGCTTCGCCCAGCTCGGCATCCAGATCGTGGGCGTGGTGGCCTTCGCCGTGTTCGCCGTCGTCACCTCCTGGATCGCCTGGACCGTGATCGGCGCCGTCTTCGGCGGCATCCGCGTCACCGAACAGGAGGAAACCGAGGGCCTCGACATCGGCGAGCACGGCATGGAGGCCTATCCCGACTTCGTCTCGACGGCGGGTCAGTAGGCCACCGGGCGGCCGCAGGCCACCCCCTGCGGCTTCCCTGCCCGGAGGGTTCTCAACCCCACCATCCGGGCCCCTTCGCCCCATCCCCAGCGGTAACCAAGGCCTCCTGCGCAGGAGTCCCTGGCGGTTTGGTGCCGGTTGCTACCGGCCCAGCCGCCGCATTCGGGGAGTGTGTCTCGCGTCGACCCGACGAGGTTCCCCCCATGACCCACGCCCCCCGGGCGGGTGGTGGCCCCAGTGCCATCACCAGCTTCGATCGCCTGCGCACCCAGCTCCTGGCGGGAGTGCAGCAGCCCCAGCTGAAGCGCTACGCCGTGCTGCTGCTGGCGGCCGGTGCTGGCCTGCTGCCCCTGATGGCAGGCTCCGCCAACGCCGCCCTGCAGAAGGTGCCCACCGATGGCGCCGACACTCTGCTGATGCTGATGGGCTCGGCCCTGGTGCTGCTGATGACCCCAGGTCTGGCGTTCTTCTACGGCGGCTTCACCCGCGCCAAGAACGTGCTCAACACGATGATGATGAGCTTCTTCCTGATGGGGCTCATCGGAGTGGTGTGGGTGGTGCTCGGCTACAGCCTCGCCTTCGACACCGGCTTCCACAGTCCCTTCATCGGCGGCTTCGGCCAGATGTGGCTGAACGGTGTGGGCGGCGAGCTCGGGGATGGTCCCCTGGCCGATGGTTTCTCCATCTCAGCCTCCTCCTTTGCCCTGTTCCAGGGCATGTTCGCGATCATCACTCCGGCGCTGATCTCCGGCGCCCTGGTGGAGCGCATCAACTTCAAGGCCTGGTTCTGGTTCTCGCTGCTCTGGAGCCTGCTGGTCTACTGCCCCCTGGCCCACATGGTCTGGGGTGGCGGCTACATCGGCCCCTTCGGCGCCATCGGCGCCATCGACTTCGCCGGCGGCACGGTGGTCCACATCGCCGCCGGGGTGGCGGCCCTGGTGTCGGCCGCCATCGTCGGCCCCCGCAACAACTGGCCCGAGAACCAGCGGCCGCCCCACAACGTGCCCTTCATCCTGCTGGGGGCCGGTCTGCTGTGGTTCGGCTGGTTCGGCTTCAACGGCGCCAGCTACTTCGCCGCCAAGGGGGCCGGCTTCTCCTTCCTCACCACCACCCTCTCCGCCTCGGCGGCCCTGCTCACCTGGTGCCTGATCGAGTGGTTCCGGGATGGCAAGCCCACCGCCGTGGGTGCCGCCACCGGGGCCGTCGCCGGCCTGGTGGGCATCACCCCGGCCGCCGGCTTCGTCTACATGCCCCAGGCCCTGGTCATCGGCGTCGCCACCGCCGCCGGCTGCTTCCTGGCCGTTCGGCTCAAGGCGGCGATCCGCTTCGACGACTCCCTCGACGCCTATGCCGTCCACGGCGTGGGTGGCACCATCGGTGCCCTGCTCACCGGGTTGCTGGCAGTCCCGGCCCTAGTGCCCGCCGACTATTTCCCCAAGTCGGCGGAGATCCTGGCCAGCTCCGGCAACGGCGGTCTGTTCATCGCCCACCTCCAGGCGGTGCTGATCACCTATGGCTTCGTCGGCCTCGGCACCGCCCTGATCCTCTGGGTCGTGGGCGCCGTGGTGGGACTGCGGGTCAGCCCGGACGAGGAGGAGCGCGGCCTCGACTTCGTGGCCCACGGCGAGGAGGCCTACGACCCGATGACCTACTGAGCCCCCAGCACCCACCGTCCCCACCACCCCAACCCCTGAGGTTCCGATCCGATGAAACAGATCACCGCCGTGATTCGTCCCGCCAAGCTGGACGCCGTCAAGACCGCCCTGGTCGCCATCGACGTGGTGGGCATGACCGTGGGCGAAGTGCGCGGCTTCGGCCGCCAGAAGGGCCAGATCGAGCGCTACCGGGGCAACGAGTTCACCGTGGAATTCCTGCCCAAGGTGCGCATCAGCACCGTGGTGGCCGACGACAAGGTCGAAGCGGCCATCACGGCCATCAGCGAGGCGGCCCGCACCGGTGAGATCGGTGACGGCAAGATCTTCGTCACCCCGGTGGAGACGGCGATCCGCATCCGCACCGGCGACCGGGGCGACAGCGCCCTCTGAGCCCCAGCCGCAGCGCCCGGGGGCGGTCAGGGGCCCCTCCGGGCCCCATAGAGTTGTCCCCTGCTGACCTGCCGCCGTGGATACCCGCGCGTTCAAGCGATCCCTGCACCACTCGGATCGCTACAACCGCCGCGGCTTCGGCCGGGCCGACGAGGTGGCCGGCAGCCTGGAGCAGGCCTACCAGAGCGACCTGGTGGCCAGCATCCGCGAGAACGGCTACGAGCTGCGCCACGGCCGGCTCAGCGTCAGGCTGGCTGAGGCCTTCGGCTTCTGCTGGGGGGTGGAGCGGGCCGTGGCCATGGCCTACGAGACCCGCCGCCACTACCCCACCGAGCGGATCTGGATCACCAACGAGATCATCCACAACCCCTCGGTGAACCACCACCTGCGGGAGATGAACGTGCTGTTCATTCCCGTGGATGGCGGCGTCAAGGACTTCTCCGAGGTGGCCAGCGGCGACGTGGTGATCCTGCCGGCCTTCGGTGCCACCGTGCAGGAGATGCAGCTGCTCAACGAGCGCGGCTGCCACATCGTCGACACCACCTGCCCCTGGGTGTCCAAGGTGTGGAACACCGTGGAGAAGCACAAGAAGCACGCCTTCACCTCGATCATCCACGGCAAGGTGAAGCACGAGGAGACGCTGGCCACCAGCTCCTTCGCCGGCACCTACCTGGTGGTGCTCGACCTGGCCGAGGCCCAGATGGTGAGCGACTACATCCTGGCCGGGGCCCAGCCCAGCGACCCGGCCCAGCGGGCGGCCGCCCGGGCGGCCTTCATGGAGCGCTTCGCCCGGGCCTGCTCCCCAGGCTTCGATCCCGACCGGGACCTGGCGCGGGTGGGCGTCGCCAACCAGACCACGATGCTCAAGAGCGAGACCGAGGAGATCGGCCGGCTGTTCGAGCGCACGATGCTGCAGCGCTTCGGCCCCGTGGAGCTCAACGAGCACTTCCTGGCCTTCAACACCATCTGCGATGCCACCCAGGAGCGCCAGGACGCCATGTTCTCCCTGGTGGATGAGCCCCTGGATCTGATGGTGGTGATCGGGGGCTACAACTCCTCCAACACCACCCACCTGCAGGAGATCGCCGTGAGCCGCGGCATCCGCTCCTTCCATATCGACACCCCCGAGCGCATCGGGCCGGGCAACCGCATCGAGCACATGCCCCTGGGCGGGAGCCTGGAGACCCTGGAGCCCTTCCTGCCCGAGGGGCCGCTGCGGGTGGGCATCACCTCCGGGGCCTCCACCCCCGACCGGGTGGTGGAGGACGTGATCCGGCAGCTGATGGCCCTGAGCGACGCCTGAGCCCGGCCCGGGCTGCCCCTTTACATTGGTTGATCTTCCTCGCCCCAGCAGCGACCGGCCCCCCCGGAGTGCGTTGACCCGTTCCCTCACCACTGCCGCTGCCGAGGCCGACCTGGCGGTGCCGCTGCGCAGCAGTGGCGATCCCCGCGTGCGCTGCTACCGCAGCCGCTTCGCCGACCTGATGGAGATGTGGGCCCCGCCGGCGCAGGTCGCCACCTACCTGGATCGCCATGAGGGCTGGTTCCGGCGCTGCGCGGCGCCGATGCAGGTGACGGGGCTCGGAGCCAACGGCTACCAGCTCACCCTGGGCAAGTTCGGCAACTTCGGCTTCGAGGTGGAGCCCACCATCGGCCTGGAGCTGCTGCCCCAGAGCCAGGGGGTCTACCGCATCGTCACGGTGCCGGCGGAGCGGTTCCAGCCGGGCCTGCAGGAGCTCTACGACGTGGGCTTCAACGCCGCCCTGCAGCTCGACCCGCAGAGCCAGGGCGAGGACAGCGTTGTGACCATGGTGCGCTGGGAGCTGGACCTGAGCGTGTGGATCCGCCTGCCCGCCGTGATCGGCCTGCTGCCCGAGGGCCTGGTGCAGAGCAGCGGCGACCACCTGCTGCGTCAGATCGTGCACCAGATCTCGCGGCGACTGACCTGGAAGGTCCAGGAGGACTTCCACGCCACCCACAGCCTGGACTGCCCGCCGCGGCGGCGGGCCCAGTTCTGAACGGGCCGGGTCCCGGCCTCAGGCCGGGCGGTTCTCCCAGATCTTGTTGAGGATCTGCAGTCCGCTGACGGCCTGCCACAGGAACAGGGTCATCACGCCCATGTTCAGGCCCACGTGCAGCTTGCGGGCGATGAGGTGGCCCTGCTGCATCAGCGGCGAGAGGGCGGCCGCCGACACCAGCAGGATCGTCATGGCGATGCCCACCAGCAGGTGGGGCCCCACGAACAGCTTGCCGTTGTTCAGGTAGGTGACGGCCATGCCGCCGAAGGTGCCGAACACCATCACCGCCAGCACGGCGCTGCCGAAGAGGTAGTGGCGCTTGGCGAAGTGGCCCTTGATCAGCTGCTTGCGGGTCTCGGCGTCGGCGGTGCGGGTCTTCTTGGCCTTGAGCCCCAGCACCATCGCGTAGCCGCTCAGGGCCAGCAGGCCCCCCATCGCCAGGGGGTGCAGGAAGTTGAGGTTGTAGGCGAGGGCGTCCGGCATGGGGGCGCAGGGGGAGGGCGGTGGCAGCGAAGCTACAGCCGGCCCGGCCCCGGGCGCTGCTCGGCCGGGGCACCGTGCGGTCCCGCCCCCGCCGGGGGCCTCAGTGCAGGAAGTGGCGCCGGCCCGTCACCAGCATCGCCAGGCCCAGCTCGTCGCAGGCCTGGATCGAGTCGGCGTCGCGCACGCTGCCGCCCGGCTGGATCACGGCGCCGATGCCGTGGCTGGCGGCCAGGCGCACGGTGTCGTCGAAGGGGAAGAAGCCGTCGCTGGCCAGCACCGCCCCGCGGGCCCGCTCGCCGGCGGCCTCCAGGGCCAGGCGGGCCGAACCCACCCGGTTCATCTGGCCGGCACCGATGCCGAGGCTCTGGCCGCCCTTGGCCACGGTGATGGCGTTGGAGCGCACGTGGCGCACCAGGCGCCAGGCGAAGCGCAGATCCTCCAGTTCCTGGGCGCTGGGCTGGCGGCGGCTCACCACCTGCCAGGCGCCCTCCTCCACGGGCTGGTCGTCCAGCTCCTGCACCAGCACGCCGCCGAGCACGCTGCGCAGCTGCCGGCGCGGGGCGCGGGCGATAGCCTCCGCGGGCAGTTCCAGCAGGCGCAGGTTGGCCTTGGCCACCAGGATGCTGCGGGCCTCGGGGCTGAAGGCGGGCGCCACCACGCACTCCAGGAACAGGCTGGTGAGCTGGGCGGCCGTGGCGCCATCCACCGGGCCGTTGATCGCCACGATGCCGCCGAAGGCCGAGACGCGGTCGGCGTCGAGGGCCCGCTGCAGGGCCTCGGCGCTGCCGCCGCCGGTGGCCACGCCGCAGGGGTTGGTGTGCTTCACCACCACGGCGGCCGGCTGGAAGCGGTGGCCGCCGGACCCGACACCGCCGTAGCCGAACTCGCGCACGGTGGCGAGAGCGGCCTCCAGGTCGATCAGGTTGTTGTAGCTGAGCTCCTTGCCCTGCAGCTGGACACCGCCAGCCAGACCTGCGCCGGGCTCGGCGAACCAGGTGGCGCCCTGGTGGGGGTTCTCGCCATAGCGCAGGCTCTGCCTGAGGGGCAGCTCCAGGTGCAGGCGCGCGCTGCTGCCGTCGCCGACGGCCTCAGCACCGGCCGGCGCGAGCTGGCCAGCCAGCCAGCTGCTGATGGCGGCGTCGTAGGCGGCGGTGTGGCGGAAGGCCTCCAGGGCCAGGCGGCGGCGCAGCTCCTCGCTGAGGGCGCCGGCCTGCAGGGCTTCAAGGAAGGCGCCGTACTGGTCGGGGCTGGTCAGCACCGCCACGTCGGCGTGGTTCTTGGCGGCGGCGCGCACCATGGCGGGGCCGCCGATGTCGATGTTCTCGATCGCCGCCTCCCAGGTCACGGCCGGATCGGCGATGGTCTCGCGGAAGGGATAGAGGTTCACCACCACCACATCGATGGGGGCGATGCCCTGGGCCGCCAGGTCCGCCCGGTGGGAGGGGTCGGCGCGCCTGGCCAGGATGCCGCCGTGGATGCGGGGGTGCAGGGTCTTGACCCGGCCCCCCAGGATCTCGGGGGCGCCGGTGTGTTCGGCCACCTTGGTGACGGGCAGGCCGGCGGCGGCGAGGGCGGCGGCGGTGCCGCCGCTGGAGATCAGCTGATAGCCGGCCGCCAGCAGCCCCTGGGCCAGCGGCAGCAGCCCCTCTTTGTTCGACACACTCAGGAGGGCCGTGGGCGCCATGGCTGCAGCAGCGGTTCTGGGGTCAACCTACGCAGCGGCACCGACCCCGCGCCCAGCCCAGCCCCCGCTCCCGCCACACCCCCTGTCCCCGCCATGGTCAGCCTGCCCAGCCCCGAACCCGACCGGATCGAGCGCGGCCCCGCCCAGGCCGAGCGGCGGCTGGTGCTGCTGCACGGCTGGGGCGCCGACGCCGACGACCTGCTGGACCTGGCCGCCCTGCTGGTGGAACCCGACGTGAGCGTGGTGGCGCTGCGGGCCCCGCAGCCGCACCCCTGCGGCAGCGGCCGCCAGTGGTACGCCCTGCAGCCGATCGACTGGGCCCAGCTGCCCAGCGCCCGCACGGCCCTGCGTGGGCGGCTGGAGAGCCTGGGCCGCAGCGTGCCCCTGGAGCGCACGGTGCTGCTGGGCTTCTCCCAGGGCGGTGCGATGGCCCTGGACACCGGCAGCGCCCTGCCCCTGGCGGGCCTGGTGGCCTGCAGCGGCTACCCCCACCCCGACTGGCAGCCGCAGCCGCCCCTCTGCCCGGTGCTGCTCAGCCACGGCGAGCAGGATCCGGTGGTGCCGTTCGAGGCCAGCCGGGAGCTGCAGCGGCTGCTGGCGGCGGCGGGCCAGGCGGCGCCGCTGCTGGCCTTCCCCGGCGGCCACACGATCGACGCCCAGGTGCTGCCGGCGATCGGCCGGTTTGTGCGGGAGCGCCTGGGCGCCCCGCATCCCCAGGGCTGAGGGGGGAACGCCGCGGCCAGGTCAGAGCCGCCCTGGCCGCTGCCCAGCCTCGGGCGCCCCGACCTCTGCCTGGCCGGCCCCCTCGGGGGCCGGCCAGGCAGAGGTCGGGCGCGGGATCGCTCAGCCGCGCCTGGACGATCAGACGAAGGCGTACTCGTACTCCTCCATTTCCTCCCAGTCGTCGGCGGCCATGGACTCCAGGCCGGCGAACAGGGTGTCCTCACCGATGCGGTCGACGATGGCGCGCAGGGAGGGGAACAGGAAGTGGTTCTCCTCGGCGTACTGGGCGCTGAACAGGCCCTTCTCGCCCCAGAAGAAGCGGTCGGTGGTGTGCTCGTTGCGACGCACGTTCAGCAGGGCCGGCGGCACGATGGTCTGCTCGGCGATGTAGCGGCGGGCGGCGGTGACGGGCTTGTGGTCGCCGGTCTCGATGTTGTGGGTCACCACATGGGCCAGAACCCGCTGGCCCGCCAGGCGACGACGACTGATCCGCTTGCGCTTCTTGGACATGGAGTGGAACTCCCCGGCGGGAGGATGAGAGGTGGGAACGGAAGAGGGGACGGCTGTGTCGGAGGGGGAGCGCAGCGGTCGGCAAGGGCCGGACGGCCGCGGAGCGCGGCAGCCGGAGTCGGCAACGCCCATACGTCGTCAGCCGGGACAGGCGCGGTCGCCGGGGGCCTGGGGACAGGCGAACCCGGGGCGACTGCACCATCCGCGGCGGGGCAACCCAGGGCAGGGCGACCCGAAACGGGAAATCCGCGCCGTGCAAGCACGCCGTGGGGACTGCCCGACAGCAGAGGAACGAGACTTCTCCTGCTGTAGCCTCAATTGCAGAAAACTGCAAGCGGGGCCTTGGGTCGACGCCGCGCGGGCCCGCTGCCGGGCTGCGAGGTATTGGTCGATACAGGCATCTTAAGACTTTTTCCCAGATTTCCAACGCAGGCCCCGGAATTTTTCGGGATTCAGACTGGGAGCCTGCGCTGACATCGCCCCAGATGCAGGTCTCCAAGCGGTTTCTGGCCCTGCTGGACCAGCAGCTGGCCCAGTTCACGGATCGTCCGGATCTGCTGGCGCTGGTGGTGTACCTGGCCCTGCCCGGCGAGAACGGCAAGCCCTCGCTGGTGCCGATCGGCGAGTGGCCGCGCCAGCTCACCCTGCCGGCCGAGGGCCCCGCCGACGGCGGGCCCGCCCCCCGGGCCGGCGCTGAACCCGGGCAGGCCCGGCGCTGGCTGGCCCTGCGGGACGACCGGCTGCTGCTGGGGGCCCTGCGGGTGGACACGGAGCACTGGCCCTGGCCCCAGGGCCTGGGCGATCGGCTCGAGGCCACCGCCCGCTGCCTCACCGAGGCCCTGCGGCTCGACCTGGAGCAGCAGCGCCTGGGCCGGGAGCTGGACCGCCGCGACGAACAGCTGCGGCTGCTGGTGCACCAGCTGCGCAACCCCCTGGCGGCCCTGCGCACCTTCGGCCAGCTGCTGCGGCGGCGCCTGGAGGGCGATGCCGGCAACCGCACCCTGGTGGACCAGCTGCTGGGGGAGCAGCGGCAGCTGAACCGCTACGTGGATGCCATCGACCTGCTGGCGGCCCCGGCGCTGGAGCCGGCCGTCCTGGCGGCAGCCACGGCAGCCCCCCCGCAGCTGCTGCCCGCCGGCCTGGCCGGCCAGAAGCCCGAGTCGCTGGCCGCCACCCTGGCGCCGCTGCTGGAGCGGGCCAGCGCCACCGCCAACCTGCAGGGGCGCCCCTGGCACGGGCCGGACGCCCTGCCCAGCTGGCGGGGGGATGGGGGCGCCGTGGGCGAGATCGTGGCCAACCTGCTGGAGAACGCCTTCCGCTACAGCGCCGCCGGCGCCGCCGTGGGACTGCGCTGCAGCGCCCCGGCGGCGGAGGGGCTGCAGCTGGTGGTGTGGGACGGAGGCCCGGCGATCCCGGAGCTGGAGCGCCAGGCGATCTTCCAGCGCGGGGTGCGGGGCAGCACCGGCCAACGGCTCAGCGGCAGCGGCCTGGGGCTGGCCCTGGCGCGGGACCTGGCCCGCAGCCTGGGCGGCGAGCTCAGCCTGGTGGTGCCGCCGGCGGCCCTGGATCCGGCCTTGCCGGCCGAGGGCAACGCCTTCCAGCTGAGCCTGCCGGCCGCGCCGGCGCCCTAGCCCCCAGGCCCCGGGGCCGGCAGCAGCCGCGCCAGGGCCGCCAGCAGCAGGCTCCAGCTGCAGGTCCACTCCACGCAGGCGCCATAGCTGTCGCCGCTGTGGCCGCCGAGGCGCTGCCCCAGCCGCCAGGGCACCAGCAGGGCCGGCAGCAGCCCCAGCCAGCCCTGCCACCACCAGCCCGGGCCGGCCCAGGCCAGGGCCGCCGCCGTGAGCAGCCCCAGCAGCAGGGCGGCCGGCAGCAGCTCCGGCAGGGGCCCCCGCCAGTGGCGGCGGTGGAATCCGGCCGTCCCCGCGGCGACGCCGGCGCGGTCGGGGCCTGCGGGATCCCGCAGGTAGGGGAAGGCGTGGATGGCCACCAGCGGCGCGATCCGCCCCCACACCGCCGCCCAGACCAGGCCCCAGGGGGCCGCCGCCGCCAGCGCCGCCAGGCCGGCCACCCGCAGCAGCAGCAGCTGCACCATCGCCTGGACACCGCTGGCCCCCACCCGGCTGTCCTCCATGGCCTCCAGGCAGCGCGCCCCGGCCGCCAGGCCATCGGCGGTGTCCATGGCACCATCGAGGTGCAGGCCGCCGCTGAGGGCCAGCCCCAGGGCCAGCACCAGCGCCACCTGGGCCAGCGGCGGCAGCCGCCCCTCAGTCGCCGCCCAGAGCAGGGCCTCCAGAGCGCCGATCACCAGGCCGATCCAGGGGGCGAAGCGGGCGATGCGCTCGAAGCGCGGCCGCAGCCCCGGCGGCAGCGGCAGCACCGAATAGAACACCCACGCCCCCGCCAGATCCGCCAGCCAGGCGGGTGCACGGGCCGGGGACGGTGGGGCCATGGGGCGCGGGGCCGGGGGTGCGGGAATCCTGCCGCGGCCGGCACCTAGGGTCGCCCCAGCCCCTGCCCCAGCCGGCCCCTTGAGCGCAAGCGGCACCCTTCCCCCCGACGGCGCCGCCCCGCCGGCCCCCGCGGGCAGCCCCGCCGCAGCGGCCGCCGCCGGGGGGGCCGGCCCAGGGGCCGCGGCCTTCCCGTTCACGATCACGGCCCGGTGCCCCCGCACCCGGGCCCGCTGCGGCTGCTTCCACACCCCCCACGGCGTGGTCACCACCCCGCGCTTCATGCCGGTGGGCACCCTGGCCACGGTGAAGGGGGTCACGGCCGACCAGCTGCGGGCCACCGGCGCCCAGATGGTGCTCGCCAACACCTACCACCTGCATCTGCAGCCCGGCGAGCAGATCGTGGCCGACGCCGGCGGCCTGCACCGCTTCATGGGCTGGGAGGGCCCGCTGCTCACCGATTCCGGCGGCTTCCAGGTGTTCAGCCTGGGGGCGATCAACCGGATCAGCGACCAGGGCGTGGTGTTCCGCTCCCCCCGCGACGGGGCCCGGATCGAGCTGACCCCGGAGCGCTCGATGGCGATCCAGATGGCCCTGGGGGCCGACGTGGCCATGGCCTTCGACCAGTGCCCGCCCTACCCCGCCAGCGAGGCCGAGGTGGCCGCCGCCTGCCGCCGCACCCACGGCTGGCTGGAGCGCTGCCTGGCCACCCACAGCCGCCGCGACCAGGCCCTGTTCGGCATCGTGCAGGGGGGCTGCTTCCCCCATCTGCGCCAGGAATCCGCCCGGGTGGTGGCCGCGATGGGCCTGCCGGGGATCGCGGTGGGCGGCGTGAGCGTGGGGGAACCTGCCGAGGAGATGCACCGCATCGTGCGCCAGCTGGGGCCGCTGCTGCCGGAGGCCGTGCCCCACTACCTGATGGGGGTGGGCACCCTGCGGGAGATGGCGATCGCCGTGGCCAACGGCTTCGACCTGTTCGACTGCGTGCTGCCCACCCGCCTCGGGCGCCACGGGGCGGCGCTGGTGGGCGGCGAGCGCTGGAACCTCAGGAACGCCCGCTTCCGCCACGACCACAGCCCCCTCGATGGCCGCTGCCCCTGTCCGGCCTGCCAGGGGCACAGCCGCGCCTACCTGCACCACCTGGTCAAGAGCGAGGAACTGCTGGGCAAGATCCTGCTGAGCCTGCACAACATCACCCAGCTGATCCGCTTCAGCGCGGCCATGGCCCAGGCGATCCAGGACGGCTGTTTTGCAGAGGATTTCGCTCCCTGGGAGCCGGGCTCCCCGGCCGCCCACACGTGGTAGCGTCCGCCTCACGCTCAGTGAATTCCGGGATGGCCGCCTACGCCCTGCAGACCCTGGCCCAGCTCCCCGAGGCCTACCAGGCCTTCGGCCCGCTGGTGGACATCCTGCCGATCATCCCCCTGTTCTTCCTGCTGCTGGCCTTCGTGTGGCAGGCCTCGGTGGGCTTCCGCTGAGGCGGGTTGCCGCTGGGCCGCAGCGCCCGCCGGCCCCCCGTCACCCTTCAACTCCTCAGCGGTGTGGCCTCCGGCCCACCGCTTTTTTGTGGCCGGGTGCGGGCGGCCCCTCAACCGCGGCGCAGCACCGCCCAGGCGAAGGCCGGCAGCGCCAGCATCCGCCGCCAGCGGCTGGGTTCCTGGATCAGGCGGTAGAGCCACTCGATCTGCAGACGGCCCATCCAGGCCGGGGCCCGCTGCTTGCTGCCCGCCCAGACGTCGAAGCTGCCGCCCACCCCCATCCACAGGCCGGGGCGGCCCTGGCGCACCCGCTGGATCCAGGTCTCCTGGCGCGGCACCCCCAGGGCCGCCAGCACCAGATCGGGGCGCTGCCCCCGCAGCTCCGCCTCCAGACCGGGCCAGAGCGCCGGGTCCTGGTAGCCGTGGATCGTCAGGGCCAGGTGCAGCCCGGGGATCTCGGCCACCAGCCGCTGGCGCAGGCGGGCCATCACCTCCGGGCTGGCGCCCACCAGGGCCACCCGCCAGCCGTGCTGGGCGGCGTACTCCAGCAGCTGGCGGGCCAGCTCGATGCCGGGGCTGCGGCGCACCCGCAGGCGCTGGCGTCCCAGGGCCCAGACCACCCCGGCGCCGTCGGGGATCACCAGGTCGGCGGCGGCGATGGCCGCCCCCAGCTCCGGGTTGGCCCGGGCCGCCATCGTCATCTCGGCGTTGAGGGTCACGATCTGGCCGCCGCCGCGCTGCTGCAGTTCCAGGGCCGCCGCGAACACGTTGGCGCAGACGGCCACCGGCACCCCCAGCACCCGGGTGACCCGCCAGGAGGGCGGGCTGCCCGGGCCCGCGAAGCCGCTCCTGGCCGGGCCCGCCGTCCTGAAAGCCTGCCCCCCACTGGCGTCTGGGGCCGCGCCGGAGCCGTTGGTCGCCATCGATGCCATTCGCCGGTGGGGCCGCGCGGGAGAATCTATGGCCGGCGCTCCGGCCCCCCGCGCCCCCTGGCATCCCGGCCCCCCGCGCCATGACCTCCACCAGCGCCCCCCTGTCCGCCCCGCTGGCCCCCGGCGGGGCGCTGACGCCCCCCGGCGGCGGCGCCTCCGGCCCGCGCCGGCTGGAGCCGGCCGAGGCCCGACGGGCCCTGGAGCACCTCGATGCCCTGATCGAGCGGGTGGTGCTGCAGCGCCAGCACCCGATCACCGGCCTGCTGCCCGCCAGCACCGCCCACACGGTGCACGGCAACTACGGCGACGCCTGGGTGCGCGACGGCGTCTACTCGATCCAGTGCGTCTGGGGGCTGGCCCTGGCCCACCGGCGCCTGGACGGGCCCGGCACCCGCGTGTTCGAGCTGGAGCAACGGGTGCTGCAGCTGATGCGCGGCCTGCTCAACGCCATGCTGCGCCAGGCCCCGAAGGTGGAGCGCTTCAAGCACAGCCTGGCGCCCCTCGATGCCCTGCACGCCAAGTACGACACCGGCAGCGGCAACCCGGTGGTGCCCGACGACGGCTGGGGCCACCTGCAGCTGGACGCCACGGCCCTCTACCTGCTGCAGCTGGCCCAGCTGACCCGCTCGGGGCTGGTGGTGGTGCAGAGCAGCCACGAGCGCGACTTTCTGCAGAACCTGGTGTACTACGTGGCCCGGGCCTACCGGGTGGCGGACTACGGCATCTGGGAGCGGGGCGACAAGGGCAACCACGGCCTGCCGGAGCGCAACGCCAGCTCGATCGGCCTGGTCAAGGCGGCCCTGGAGGCCCTCGACGGCCTCGACCTCTACGGCCCCCACGGCGACGGCCGCTGCCGGCTGCACGTGCCCCACGACGCGATCGTGCGCCTGCGGCGGGCCCTGAACGGCCTGCTGCCGCGCGAGTCGGCCAGCAAGGAGGTGGATGCGGCCTGCCTGTCGGTGATCGGCTACCCGGCCTGGGCCGTGGAGGATCCGGCCCTGGTGGAGCGCACCCGCGCCAAGATCCGCCGCGAGCTGGGGGGCCCCTACGGCTACAAGCGCTTCCGCCGCGACGGCCACCAGACCGTGGTGGAGGACCACACCCGGCTCCACTACGAGCGGGAGGAGCTGGCCCAGTTCGAGGGGATCGAGTGCGAGTGGCCGCTGTTCCTGGCCTATGAGCTGGTCACCGCCTGCTGCGAGCAGCGCTGGGAGGAGGCCTGGAGCTGGAAGGAGCGCCTCGACAGGCTGGCGGTGCCGGTGGAGGGCGTGCCGCTGCTGCCCGAGCTCTACCGGGTGCCGGAGGCCGCCATCGCCGCCGAGCGGCGCCAGCCCGGCAGCCAGCCGCGGGTGCCCAACGAGAACGTGCCCCTGCTCTGGACCCAGAGCCTGGCCTGGCTGGCGGAGCTGATGCTGGCCGGCCTGCTGCTGCCGGAGGACCTGGACCCCTGTGGCCGGCGCCTGGGCGCAGCGCTCGGGGCCGAGCAGGTGCTGGTGGGCCTGGTGCCCGCCACGGCCGCCATCGCCGAGCAGCTGGCCGCCGCCGGGCTGCCGGTGACCCCGCCCCCGCCCGCCGAGGGCAGCGGCGACGGCAGGCTGCGGGTGGTGCCGTCGCGGGACCTGGCGGAGCGCATGGCCGCGGTGGGCAGCAACGCCCGGCTGGGGCTGAGCGGCCATCCGCCGGTGCGGATGGAGGCCATGGCCACGGCCCGGATCTACCGCCAGGGCGAGGAGCTGCTGGCGGTGCTGCCGGCGGTGCTGGAGGAGGGCACCTTCTACCTCTCGGACGACCCGGAGCAGCTGGTGGACGCGGTGGCCACCGAGGTGAGCCAGCTGCAGCGCCATTGGCGCGGCGGCGGCGCGCCGCTGCTGCTGATCCCGGTGGCGGAGGCGCCCTTCCGCCGCAGCCCGGAGACGGTGCTGCGGCTGGGACAGCAGCTGCGCAGCGGCCAGCTGGAGGGGGTGCCGGTGCAGCTGGCGCCCCTGCACGAGCTGCTGGAGCGGGCCGTGTGGGTGGAGCTGCCCGCCGACGCCCTGCCCCAGCCCCTGCAGCAGGCGGACCCCCGCCCGCTGCTGCGCCGCAGCACGGGCGTGGTGCCCCTGACGGCGGCCCAGGAGCAGGAGCTGGAGGAGATCCCGATCAGCGACCTGAGCGAGCGGCTCTGGCGGAGCACCTCCCTGCCGGAGCAGGCGGAGCTGCTGGAGCAGCTGGTGCGGCGCCTGGGCCCCGAGGCCCAGCTGCAGGGCCCCGGGGCCCAGGTGGGCCTGCAGGCCCTGCTCGATGAGATCTACCGCCGCGCCCTGGGCCGGGGCGACTGGAACGTGGTGCGCCGCTGCGCCGGCTCCCTGGGCCTGGTGCACCCCCAGCTGGAGGATGCCCTCACCGACCTGCTGGTGCGCCAGAAGCAGGTGGTGGTGGGCCGCAACTACACCAGCGAGTCGCTGATCAGCCAGCCCCAGGGCAGCGCCGCCATCGCCGCCATGATCCAGCGCTTCAGCGGCGAGGACGGCCGCGAGTGGATGCTGCAGCAGGAGCTGCTCCTGGCCCTCGACGGCCTGGCGCGGCAGGAGCCGGCCCTGCTCAGCGGCAGCCTCACCCTGCAGCTGGGTCAGCTGCTGCTGCTGCTCACCAGCGAGCTGGCGGGCGAGCGGGACCTGGCACCCGACGAGGCCTTCGAGGCCCTCTGCGACCTGCCCCCCCACGGGATCCGCCGCCGGCTGCGCCGGGTGATGGCGGACGTGGAGCACGCCAAGGCGGCCCTGCAGCGCCGCGAGCAGCTGCACGTGAGCGGCCGGGTGCGCTGGGAGGTGCCCGACTCCCTGGAGGAGCTGCCGCGCGGCAACGGCTGGCTGCAGCACCGCCAGCGCCTCGGCGCCCTGCAGCAGGTGCCGCGCGACTTCTACCCCGGCATCTGGGATCTGCTGCACCACTGCCGCGGCCTGGTGATCGGCGACAAGCTGGAGCGGCGCAACCGGCTGGAGAGCGCGCCCCTGCTCAGCGAGAAGACACCGGGGGAGCGCAACTTCGCCAGCCTGGTGGAGCACCTGCTCAGCAAGATCGAGGCCGCCGAGTACCGGCAGCTCTGCACCGAGACCCTGGTGACCCTGATCGCCTTCGTGGGCACTAACCCCCAGGTGCACTTCAACGACTACCTGGCCCTCGACGTGGTGATCGGCCACGCGGTGCGGGTGGGCTGGGAGCAGGAGCACCCCCGGCAGCCCCGGGAGCTGTATCCCCTGCACAAGGCCGAGGCCTGGGACCGCTTCTACCGCTCCTCGCCGGCCCTGTGCCGCCGCTGGCAGCTGCAGGCCCTCAAGGAGCTGGCGGAGGCCGGCTAGGCGGGCCGCCGCGGGCAGGGAGAGGGCCTCAGATCGGGTTCTCCAGGGTCATGCAGAGGGTGGGCTGCTCGACGCAGCGCTCGATCAGGTCCGCCAGCAGCAGGGCGCGGGTGGCCTGGGGGCCGTCCACCGCCGGCTGCTCCTCGCCGCGCACGCACTGCAGGAAGTGCTCCAGTTCCGCCACCAGCGGGTCCACCGGCGAGGTGCTCACCTCCTCGATGAAGCCGTCGTTGCGGTAGAGCAGCTCACCGTGGTCGGCGCTGAAGGAGAGGTTGGAGCGGCGGTGGATCTGCAGGCTGCGGTTGAGGAAGTCGGTCTCCACCAGGCTGTGGCGGCAGTGGGCGCTGAGGCTGCGGATCTTGCGGTGGGCCATCTTGCTGGCCGTCAGGCTGGCCACCACGCCGTTGGCGAAGCCCAGGGTGGCGTTCACGTAGTCGATCGGGCCCTCGGCGCTGCGGCCGCCGGCGGCGGCCAGGCGCACCACCGGTGCCCCCGCCAGCTCCAGCACCAGGTCGATGTCGTGGATCATCAGGTCCAGCACCACCGACACGTCGTTGGCGCGATCGGGGTTGGGGCTGTGGCGGCGGGCCTCCAGCACCACCACCTCCTCCCCCGCCACCACCTTCACCAGCTCGCGGAAGGCCGGGTTGAAGCGCTCGATGTGACCCACCTGCAGCAGCCGACCGGCGGCGTCGGCGGCGCCGATCAGCTCGGCGGCCTCCTCCTGGCTGGCGGCGATCGGCTTCTCGATCAGCACGTGCACGCCCGCCTGGAGGCAGGTCAGGCCCACCCGGTGGTGCAGCAGCGTGGGCACGGCGATGCACACCGCCTCCACCTCCGGCAGCAGCGCCTCGAAGGAGGGGTACCAGCGGCAGCCGAACTGCTCCACCGCCAGCTGGCCGCGCTCGGCGTCGGGGTCGGCCACCCCCACCAGCTCGGCGTCCCGCAGCAGGCGCAGCACCCGGGCGTGGTGCCAGCCCATGTTGCCGATGCCGATGACACCAACGCGGACGGGCTTCATGGCGTTGGCCTCTGGGCGCTGGGAATTATCGACGATCAGGCGACCTCCTCGGAGCTGCGGGGCGTGATCTGAACCCGATCGATGCGTGGACCATCCATGGCCGCGATCACGAACTGGTGCCCCTTCCACCGCAGGGTCTCGCCGGAGCTGGGGATGTGCTGCAGCCGCTCCAGCAGAAAGCCCGCCAGGGTGTGGTGGCCGTCGGCCTCGGGCAGCTGCAGCCCCAGCTGGCGGTTCAGCTCGAAGATCTCCAGGTCCCCCGCCACCAGCCAGCTGTCGTCCTGGAGCTGGCGCAGGTCGTCCTCGTCCCCCGCGGGGTCGTCCTCGTCGCCCACGATCTCGCCCGTGAGGTCGGCCACGGTCACCAGGCCCTCGGTGCCGCCGTGCTCATCCACCACCACCAGCAGCGGCTGGCCGCTGCGGATCAGCGGCAGCAGCTCCGCCAGCGACGCCGTCTCCTGCACCCGCGGCACCGGCGTCACGTAGGGGGCCAGGGGGGAGTCGCTCTGCAGCAGGCCCCGGGCGATGGGCTCGGCCAGGCGGCGCAGGTCCAGCACGCCGCGCAGGTCGTCGAGGGAGCTGCCGATCACCGGGAAGCGGGCGTGGTGGGTGGTGTGCACCGCCTCCATCAGCTGGGCGAAGCGCACATCCAGCGGCAGGGTCACCATGCCGGAGCGGGGCACCATCACCTCGCGCACCTGGGTGTCCCGCAGCGAGAACACCCCCTCGAGGATGCTGCGCTCATCGGGCATCAGGCCGGTGACGCCACCGGTCTCGATCAGGGCCTCCAGCTCGCCGGCGGAGAGGGCCGGCACCAGCTCGTCCCAGTTGCGCGGCAGGCCCAGGAGCCGCAGCAGGACGTCGCCGAGGCGCTCCAGCACCAGCAGCAGCGGCGCCAGGGTGCGGCTCACCGCCTCCAGCAGCGGCGCCAGCCGCAGGGCCGAGCCCTCGGGGCGGTGCAGCACCCACGCCTTGGGCACCAGCCCGCCCACAAGGGTGGCCGCCACCACCAGTGCCAGGAACACCGCCAGGTCGATCCAGGGCCGCTGCACCGCCGGGTCCAGCCGTGCCGCCAGGCCGCGGCCCAGCCAGCCCAGGGCCACCAGAGCCAGGGCACTGCCGAGCTGGGTGGCCACAAGGGCCCGCCGCAACCGGTGCTGCAGCCGCGCCACGGCCCGGGCACCGGCGTGGCCATCGGCCTGGAGCTGCTGCACCCGGCTGGGGCGCAGCCGGATCAGGGCGAATTCACCGGCCGCGAAGAAGGCGAGCAGGGCCAACAGTGCCGCCAGGGCCAGATAGCGCATGGGCGGCGGACGGCATGGGGTGAGGGGCGAACTGTAGGCAGGGGGTGAGGGGCGAACTGTAGGCAGGGGGTCAGGCCCGCGACTCACTCCTCCTCGTCGCTGCCGCCGGCGGGCACCAGGCGGATCTGCTTCTTGCCCAGCTTGATCTCGAATTCATCGCCGGGCTTGAGGTCCAGCAGGGCGGTGTAGGCCTTGCCCACCAGCAGATTGCCGTTGAACTGCACCTTGGCCACGTAGCTGAGGGAGCGACCACCCTTACCCTTGCTGCGGGCCCCACCCTCGCCGAGGCTGACGCCCTTGGCCTCGAGCAGGGCCTCATAGAAGGCGGTGAAGTTCAGGCGCTCGCTGCCGTCCTTTTTGGTGCTGACGTAGCCGGCGGCGCGCACCAGATCGGACTTGGAGGCATCGCCCAGCTCCTTGACCTTGGCGAGCAGATCGGATCCAGTAAGGGCCATGGGTGTGGGATGACAGTACAAGCAACCTACACGAAGGTTTGCCCCCTGCCAATGGCAACGGTGCGGGTTGCCATCATCCCAGGCCGCAGACTTTTGCCCTCCAGCCCATCGCCGTGGCCAGCTACGGGGGAGTGGATCGGGCCCAGGGCTGGAGTGTGCCGCCAGGGGCGGATTGGATGGAGCCCGGTGATGCTCCCCCGCAGCCAATCCTCAGGACCCCAGCAGGGCGGTGCACTCGAGCCGCTCCTGGCTGGCGTCGCGGCGCTCCAGCCGCAGGGCCATCAGCCGCGCCAGGTGCTCCGCATCGGCGGCCACCCCGCAGAACCGGCCCGAGCCCCAGGTGTGCAGCCAGGGCAGGCCGAGGAAGTACAGCCCAGGGCTCTGGGTGACCCCGCGGTCATGGGCCGGCTGACCGGCACCATCGAAGACCGGCACATCGATCCAGGAGAAATCACTGCGGTAGCCCGTGCACCAGATCACGGCGGCCAGGGGTTGGCGGGCCAGGTCGAGGCCGGGGTCCGGCCCGAGGGGCGGCCGCCAGCCGGGGACATAGGCGGGCTCCTCGGGAGCACTGAGGCCCTGCTGGGCGATCCAGGCATCGATGCTGCTGCGGATGCGGCTGTACACCACATCCGCCTGGTCGAGGTTGGCGGCCAGGTCGTCGTCGAAGGCGATCAGGGAGGGGCTGAGGCTGCGCAGCCGGCCGTGCAGGTGCAGGCCCTGCTGGGCCCGGACCCGCAGATCAATCTCCCGACCGCCATCGCGGCCGGTGAGGTAGTGGTTGGTCTTCGAGCGCACGGCGCGGGGGTCGCTGTGCTCTCCGATCGGCATGGCGTAGTGGCCCATCCGATCCAGCCAGTCGACCACATCCCGGCCGCGGTAGCGCCGCGGTGAACGGGGTGCCGAGCCGACGCTGAGGTGCACCTGCCGACCCTCCAGGAAGAGATCCTCGGCGATCTGGCAGCCCGACTGGCCGCTGCCGACCACCAGCACCGGGCCCTCCGGCAGGGAGGCGGCATTGCGATAGTCGCGGGCATCGAGCTGCAGCACCTCGGCCGGCAGGCGGGCGGCATCGGGGTGGCGCCGGGGCGTGTGGTATCCACCCGTGGCCACCACCACGTGGTCCGCCTCCAGGGGGCCCTCCGCCGTGATCAGCCGGTAGCCGGCCCCGTGCCGCTGCAGCCGCTCGACCGCCACGCCCTCGCGCAGATCCACGGCGGCGTGGGCGGCGAACCGCTGCAGATAGGCGACGATCTCCGCCTTGCCCATGAAGCCGTCGGGGTCGGGGCCGTCGTAGGGAAAATCGGGCAGGCGGCACTGCCAGTTGGGGGTCACCAGGCAGAAGGAATCCCAGCGCTGCTGATCCCAGGCGTAGCCCACCCGGTGCTTCTCCAGCACCAAGGGGCGGATCCCCCGCGTCTGCAGGGCGTGGGCAACGGAGAGTCCGGCCTGGCCGCCCCCCACCACCACCACCCGGTGCTGGTCTGAGGATAACGCTGCAGGCACCGCAGGCGCCGACGATGCAGGCACCAAAGCGTCCAGAGAGAAGATTCCGGGTGCAGCATCCCTGCGGTCGACGGTCGTCATGGACGCAGCGGCAAATGGACAGTCAGAATTGATCCTGGCTGTAGACAGCGGCTGTCGTCCGTAGTGGATGACACCAGTCATCTGCAGCGCGCTCCGCGCCACGGCAGCCTCCTGTTTGGTTGCATTGGCGACACAAGCCCAGGGCCCATCGCGGCAATGCTCCACGGGCCCACCAGAAGGCCATTCCTTCATGCCCGCCGTCACCCGCCCAGCCAACCAGCCCGGCGATTTCTTCGTCGACTACGAAGAGAAGGTCTTCCCGGATGTGAAGGCGGAGCCTGGGGAGAAGGCCCTGATCACCTTTCACACCGTCGCCTTCGAGGGGTCGATCGGCCTGGTGAACCTGCTCCAGGCCAGCCGCCTGATCACCAAGGGCTTCGACACTTCGATCCTGCTCTACGGTCCCGGCGTGACCCTGGGGGTGCAGCGCGGGTTCCCGAAGCTCGGCGATGCGGCCTTTGACGGCCATCTCAACTTCAATGCCCGCCTGCAGAAGTTCATGGATCAGGGCGGCAAGGTCTATGCCTGCCGCTTTGCCCTCCAGGCCCTCTATGGCCATGGCGAGGGAGCTCTGATGCCCGGAATCCGGCCCGTGAATCCCCTCGACGTGCTCGACATCGTGCTGCTGCACCGCAAGGAAGGAGCCTTCATTCTCGACACCTGGACGCTCTGAGATCTCGCCGCCTGTGTCGCACACCATGGCCAGCACCATCACCGTTGCCGCCGCCCAGATCCGGCCGGTTCTGTTCAGTCTGGAGGGCTCCGTGGCCCGGGTGCTGGAGGCCATGGCCGAGGCCGCCAGCGCCGGCGTGGAGCTGATCGTCTTCCCCGAGACGTTCCTTCCCTACTACCCCTACTTCTCCTTCGTGGAGCCGGCGGTGGCGATGGGCCGCTCCCACCTTCACCTCTACGACCAGGCGGTGACCGTGCCGGGGCCCGCCCTCGATGCCGTTGCCGCCGCCGCCCGCCAGCACGGCCTGCACGTGCTGCTGGGCATCAATGAGCGCGATGGCGGCAGCCTCTACAACGCCCAGCTGCTGATCGATGCGGCCGGGGAGATCGTGCTGCGGCGCCGCAAGATCACGCCCACCTACCACGAGCGGATGGTGTGGGGGCAGGGGGATGGTGCCGGCCTGCAGGTGGTGTCCACCCGCCTCGGCCGGGTGGGGGCCCTGGCCTGCTGGGAGCACTACAACCCCCTGGCCCGCTTCTCCCTGATGACCCAGGGGGAAGAGATCCACTGCGCCCAGTTTCCGGGGTCGCTGGTGGGGCCGATCTTCGCCGAGCAGACCGCCGTGACGATGCGCCACCACGCCCTCGAGGCGGGGTGTTTCGTGGTGTGCGCCAGCGCCTGGCTCGACCCGGCCGACCACGGGGCGATCACCCCGGACACGGGCCTGCACCGGGCCTTCCAGGGGGGCTGTCACACGGCCGTGATCAGCCCGGAGGGGCGCTATCTGGCGGGTCCGCTGCCCGAGGGCGAGGGGCTGGCGATCGCCGAACTCGACCGCTCCCTGATCACCAAGCGCAAGCGCATGATGGACTGCGTGGGCCACTACAGCCGCCCGGACCTGCTGGGGCTGCGCCTCAACCGCACTCCGGCCAGCCATGTGGACGCCCTGGGCGCACCGCCGAGCCCAGGGGCCTCCGCATCGCCCCCCCCGGCCCCGGCCCTGCCGACCCCTCCCGTGCCGGAGGTGAGCCATGTCTGACCTGGGGCGCCTGGTGACGGAGCTGCAGGTGCAGGGGGTGGTGGATCCCGCCATCGCCGGCAACCGCGGCCGCCGCGGCGGGGCCGGCCCCTCGGACCACCGGGCCCTGACGATCGCGGGCACCACGGTGATGGTGCCGGTGTACAACGCGGTGGCCCAGGACTCCCCCTACCGGCTCACCGCCGCCGCGGGCGGCGGCCTGGCCCTGGCCGAGCCCGGCGGCCAGCCCCTCGCCGCGGTGGAGACCCCCGCCGAGCCGGCGTTCTACGGGCTGAGCACGGCCGATGGGGTCCCCTACCGGTCGATCGCCCTGCTGCACAGCCGCCGGGTGCTGGCCACCACGCTGCTGCAGACCTGCATCCGCTTCCGCGACCGCCGCGACTCCTGCCAGTTCTGCGCCATCGAGCAGTCCCTGGAGGAGGGCCGCACGCTGGTGCGCAAGACGCCGGAGCAGGTGGCGGAGGTGGCGGAGGCCGCCGTGCGCCTCGATGGCGTCGAGCAGCTGGTGATGACCACGGGGACGCCCAACAGCGACGACCGCGGCGCGCGGATGATGGCGGAGACGGCCGCCGCCGTGAAGGCGCGGGTGGCGCTGCCGATCCAGGGCCAGTGCGAGCCGCCGGAGGACCCCCGCTGGTTCCGGCGGATGCAGGAGGCCGGGGTCGACAGCCTGGGCATGCACCTGGAGGTGGTGGAACCGGAAGTGCGGCGCCGCATCCTGCCGGGGAAATCGGAACTGACCCTGGAGCGCTACGACGAGGCCTTCGCCCAGGCCGTGGCGGTGTTCGGCCGCGGCCAGGTCTCCACCTACCTGCTGGCGGGCCTGGGGGACAGTGCGGCTTCGCTGATCGCCTGCAGCCGGCGGCTGATCGAGCTGGGCGTCTACCCGTTCGTGGTGCCGTTCGTGCCCATCGCCGGCACGCCCCTGGAGCACCATCCCGCCCCCTCCACGGCCTTCATGGTGGAGGTCTACAGCGCGGTGGCCGGCCTGCTGCGGGCCTCGGACATCAGCGGCGAGGCCATGGCCGCGGGCTGCGCCAAGTGCGGCGCCTGCTCCGCCCTGGGCCTGTTCGAGCAGGCCGGCTGAGGGCCATGCTGTTCCTGGATCCCAGCAGCCACGACATCGGCCGCAGCGCCAGCACGGCCCCCGCCTGCTTCACCCCGTCGGTGCGCTGGGGCATCGGCATCGACGCCGACGACTTCCGCCTCTCGCCGACGGCCAGCTCCGATCGCTTCTCGTTCCACCTGCTGCGCCGCCGCTCGGCGCTGCTCACGCAGTACTGGCAGCTGCGCAGCGCGATCTTCTGCCAGGAGCAGCACCTGTTCGAGGCCTCCGACCGCGACGCCCTGGACGCCACGGCCTACCCCATCGCCGCCATCAACCACGGCGGCCCCCAGGCCGGGCGCCTGGCCGGCGTCGTGCGCATCGTCGAGCAGGGCCCAGGGCTGTGGCACGGCGGGCGGCTGGGGGTTCACCAGGCCTTCCGCCGCCACAACCAGATCGGCAAGGGGCTGATCTGGAAGGCCGTCACCACCGCCCACGGCTGGGGCTGCGACCGCTTCCTGGCCACGGTGCAGATCCAGAACGTGCGCTTCTTTCAGAGGCTGCACTGGGAGTCGCTGGAGGAGCTGGAGATCCGCGGCCTGCGTCACCACCTGATGGAGGCCGATCTGCGCTACTACCAGCCCTCGCGCGAGCGGCGCCCCCCCTGCCCGGTGGCCGCATGACCGCCCTGGCCCTGGCGGATCTGGTGGCCGGCCTGCGCCGGCACGGGGGCCTGCAGGCCAAGCGAGACATCCAGCTGGCCGCCAGGGCCTTCAACCCCCACCCCTTTCCCGAGCTGGGACCGGCGGCGACCATCGGCGACGACGCGGCGCTGCTGCCGAGGATCGAGGGGTCCCTGCTGCTGGCCTGCGAGGGAATCCTGCCGGAGCTGGTGGCGGAGGACCCCTGGTTCGCCGGCTGGAGCGGCGTGCTCGTGAACCTCAGCGACATCGCCGCCATGGGCGGCCGGCCGCTGGCGCTGGTCAACAGCCTCTGGGCCGCGGATGCCGCCCAGGCCGCCAGAATCCTGGAGGGGATGCGCCAGGCCTGTGGCACCTTCGCCGTGCCGATGGTGGGCGGCCACCTCAATCACCACAGTCCCCACGGCGGCCTGGCCGTCTCGGTCGTGGGAGCGGCGCCCGGTCCGGTGCTGTCGGCGCGCTGCGCCACGGCCGGCGACGAGCTGTGGCTGCTGGCCAACCACCGGGGGGCGTTCTATCGCCACTACCCCTTCTGGGATGCCGCCACCCAGGCCGATCCCCAGGTGCTGAGGGCTCACCTGGCCCTGCTGCCGCACCTGGCCCTTGGCGGCCTGGTCCATGCCGCCAAGGACATCAGCATGGGGGGCCTGGTGGGCACGGCCGTGATGTTCGCCGAGGCCGCCGGCCTCGGCCTGGAGCTGGAGCTGGACGCCATTGCCAGGCCGGCCGGTGTGGCGGAGGCCGACTGGCTCACCTGCTTCCCCAGCTACGGCTACCTTCTGGCCGTCAGGCCGGAGCGGGCCCAGGGCCTGGGGGCCTCGGTGGCGATCCATCCCGACCTCCACTGCGGCCCCATCGGCCGCTTTGGCGCCGCCGGCACCGATGTGGTGCTCTCCAGGGGTGGGGAAACCGAGAGCCTCTGGCGCTCCGGCGACGGCCTGACCGGCTTCTGAGCCGCCAGTCAGCAGCCGGGCCATGCTGGGGGGAGACGATGCCGGGGCCATGCCCGAGGTCCACCTGCAGCTCGAGTGGCCCGACGGCCAGATCACGGCGCTGTACTCCCCCTCCACCGTTGTCCTGGAGTATCTCCAGCCGGGCCAGGCCCTCAGCGTCTCGCGGCTCGGCACGCTGGGACGCCAGGCCCTCAGGGAGGCCTCCGAGCGCGTGCGGGCCCGCTACGGCTTTGCCTGCACCCGCACCGTGGAGGAGGAGCGCAGGCTGCAGGCCTGGACCTCCCGCTACGACAGCGCAGCGCTGGTGACCATCAGGCTATCGGCGCCCTGAGCAGCGGCCCCGGCCGCCACCGGGGCAGGATCAGCCCGCCCCCGCTCCCAGGGGCGATTCGGTACCCTCGGCCCTGTGCAGCGTGTCCCCGCCCAGGCCGAAGGCGGCGTGCACCGCCTGCAGGGCCCGCACCCCCTCGGCCTCCGGCACCACGCAGCTGGTGCGGATCTCGCTGGTGGCGATCATCTCGATGTTGATGCCGGCATCCGCCAGGGAGCGGAACAGGCGGGCGGCGGTGCCCGGCGTGCAGGGCATGCCGGCCCCCACGGCGCTCACCCGGGCGATGGCAGGGCCCTCCTCGAAGCGGGCGCCGGTCCAGCCGGCCAGCAGGGGCTGCAGGGCGGTGCGGGCCCGGGCCAGGTCGTCGCGGCGCAGGGTGAAGCCCAGGTCGCGGCTGCGCTGCTCGCCGCTGCCGTGGCTGCGCTCCGACTGGACGATGGCATCGAGGCTGAGGCCGGCATCGGCCAGGGCCCGGCAGACGGCGGCGGCGGTGCCGGGCCGGTCGGGGATGTGGCGCACGGTCACCTGGGCCTGGTCGCGGTCCAGGGCGACGCCGCGCACCGGCGGTGTGCCGACCCCGCAGGGGGCCGGATCGTGGCGCAGCTGCTGGCTGCTGAGCTCGAAGGCGCTGGCGGCGGCCTGCAGGGCCTTGGCCCCCTGGTGGCCCGCCACCAGGCAGCTCACCTTCACCTCGCTGGTGGCGATCAGGCGCAGGTTGATGCCGCCCCTGGCCAGGGTGTCGAACAGGCGGGCGGCTACGCCGGGGCGCCCCATGATGCCGGCCCCGGAGATGCTCAGCTTGGCCATGCCCGCCTCGGCGGAGAGGGTGGCGCCCGCGGCCCCCATGGCCGCCAGCACCTGGCGACAGACGGCCTCCGCCGGCTCCCGCTGGGCCTCGGCCACGGTGAAGGCGATGTCGTTGGTGGCGCTGCCGCCCTCGCCCTCGTGGGTGGCCTGCACGATCAGGTCCACGTTCAGGCCGGCGGTCGAGAGCGCCTCGAACAGCTGGGCGGCGACGCCGGGCCGGTCGGGCACGTGGGCCAGGGCCAGCACCGCCTGGTGCGGCTCCAGCTCGGCGCCGTCCACGGGCTTGCCCAGCTCCAGGCCCTCGCTGCCGCAGCGGCGGCTGGCCCGCTCACTGGTGAGCAGGGTGCCCGGCTGTTCGCTCCAGCTGGAGCGCACCACCAGGGGCACGCCGTAGTTGCGGGCGATCTCCACGGCCCGCGGGTGCAGCACGGCGGCGCCGAGGCTGGCCAGCTCCAGCATCTCGTCGCAGGTCACGGTGTCCATCAGCTGGGCGTCCGCCACCTTGCGCGGGTCGGTGGTGAGCACCCCCGGCACGTCGGTGTAGATCTCGCAGGCGTCGGCGCCGAGGGCGGCGGCCAGGGCCACGGCGGAGGTATCGGAGCCGCCGCGGCCCAGGGTGGTGATCTCCGGCGTGCCCGCGAGGCCGCTGCTGGTGCCCTGGAAGCCGGCCACCACCACCACCTGGCCGGCGTCCAGCAGGCGCCGCAGCCGGTCGGTGCGCACCTCGAGGATGCGGGCGCGGCCGTGGGCCGATTCGGTGACGATGCCCACCTGGGGCCCGGTCATCGACACCGCCGGCACGCCGATGGCCTGGAGGGCCATGGCCAGCAGGGCGATCGACACCTGCTCGCCGGTGGCCAGCAGCATGTCCATCTCCCGCTGGGGCGGATCGCCGCTGATGGCCCGGGCCAGGCCCGTGAGCTCATCGGTGGTGTGGCCCATGGCCGACACCACGATCACCAGGTCGTTGCCGGCGTTGCGGCTGGCGGCGATGCGGCGGGCCACGGCCTGGATCCGCTCCACATCGGCCACCGAAGTGCCCCCGAACTTCTGAACCAGCAGGGCCATGCCCGGTGTCGACGCGGCGTGAACGGTTGATTATCTGTCGCTGAGGCCCGCCAGCAGGAAGCCGTCGCGGAAGGCATCGCCGGGCTCACTGCCGCGCTTGAGGGCCGCCTCCACCTCCAGCAGCTGGCCCAGCAGCGCCAGGAAGCGGCCGGGGCCGCGGCCGCGGATCTGCTTGCGCATCACGTAGATGCGCTTGGGATTGCCGATGCCGGCGGCCTTGGCGATGGCGGCCACGTCCTGCTCGCCCTGGCGGTCCAGCAGGCTCACCCACAGCCAGCCCCGGATCTGGCCGGTGAGGGTGGCGACGATGCGCAGGGCCGGCTCGTTGGCCGCCAGCAGCGCCTCCACCAGGGCGATCGCCTCGGCGGGACGGCCCGCCAGCAGGGCATCGCCCACCTGCAGGGCGTTGGTGGCGTGGCTGCCCACCAGGGCCGCCACCGCGGCGGCCGTGATCGCCGGGCCGGTGGGCCGCTCCCCCGGCGCGGCCGTCGCCCCCACGTAGAGGGCCAGCTTCTCCAGTTCGCTGGCCAGCCGGGCGCTGTCGGAGCCGATGGCCTCGGCCAGGGCCTCGGCGGCGGCCGGCTCCAGGGCCAACCCCAGCTCCCGGGCGGTGCGCGCCACCAGCTCCACCTGGCCGGCCCCGTCCCACACCGCCGGCAGGGCAAAGCTGTGCTCCGTGGCCAGGCCGGCCTTCACCAGCTTCTGCAGGGCCTTGGTGGTGCGCAGGCGGGCGTCGGGCTTGCCGGGGCTCACCAGCAGCAGGTGACAGCCCTCGGCCACCAGGTCCAGGCTGGCCTCCAGCCGCTCCGCCAGCTCGGCCGGGCACTGGTGGCAGAAGGGACTGCGCTGCAGCAGCACCACCCGGTCGCCGCCGCCGAAGGGCGCGGTGCGGGCCTCCTCCAGGGCCTGGGCGGCCTGGGCCGGATCACTGCCGTCGAGGCGGGTGAGGTTGAGGCCCTGCCAGGCCGGCTCGGTGACCCGCGCAATCAGGGCCTCCACGGCACGGTGGCGGGCCGCCTCGTCGTCGCCCCAGTAGAGGTGGATGGGCATCGGGCCGGATCGGCGGGGGCTCGGGGACAGCGCGGCGGGCGTGGCGCAGGGCCAAGAGCACCGGCACGGCTGGATCGCTGCCCAGACCAGTGTGGGCCAGGGCCGGGTTGTCGCTCCCCAGCACGGCGGCCTCGGGCATCAGCATGGGGATCTGCTGTCTGCGCCGGCCGCCGCCTGTGTCCTTGCCCGAGGCCGCCCCACTCGAAAGCCCCCTCGATCACCCGATCTTCAGCGCCAGCATCCGGCTGATCCGGGCGGCCCTCGAACCCGGCGGCGCCCTGCGGGGGCTCAGCCCCGCGCAGCAGGATGTGCTCGAGCGGCTGGTGCACAGCAGCGGCGACCTCAGCCTCGCCCCCGACCTGCGCTTCTCCCCCGGCGCCTGCGAGCGGGGCCTCGGGGCCCTGGCGGCCGGGGCCGTGATCCTCACCGACACGACCATGGCCGCGGCGGCGGTGGCGCCCATGGCCCGGCGCACCTTCGGCAACCCCGTGCGCAGCGTGCTCGACTGGGCGCCGGCCGCACCGCCCCCCGGCGGCACCCGGGCCGCGGCGGGCATGGCCCTGGCCCTGGCGGACCACCCCGGTGCGGTGGTGCTGATCGGCAGTGCCCCCACGGCCCTGGAGGTGCTGCTGGAGCGGGTGGCGGGCCCCACCTGCCCGCAGCCCCCGGCCCTGGTGATCGGCATGCCGGTGGGCTTCGTGGGGGTGGCCGAGAGCAAGGCCCACCTGGCGGCCAGCGGCCTGCCCCAGATCCGGCTGGAGGGCAGCCGCGGCGGTGCGGGCCTGGTGGGGGCGGCCGCCAACGCCCTGCTGCGACGGGCCTGGCTGGACCGCCCGGCCGCCTAGGCCCCCGGCTCCAGCCCCACGGCCAAGTGGCTGTTGGCCTCGATGCGGCCCAGCACCTGGCGGGCCCGGGCCACCACCGCCGGCGGCACCCCGGCCAGCCGCGCCGCCTCGATGCCGTAGCTGCGGCTGGCGCCGCCGCGCACCACCCGGTGCAGGAACACCAGCGCCTCGCCGGTTTCCTCCACCAGCACCTGCACGTTGGCCACGTTGGGCAGCAGCGCCGCCAGTTCGTTGAGCTCGTGGTAGTGGGTGGCGAACACCGAGCGGGCTCGGATGCCGCCCGGGCGGGCCCCATCGGCCCCGGCGGCGCCCGCCAGGTGCTCGGCCACGGCCCAGGCGATCGAGAGGCCGTCGAAGGTGGCGGTGCCGCGGCCGATCTCATCGAGCAGCACCAGGGAGCGCTCGGTGGCGTGGTGGAGGATGTTGGCGGTCTCGGCCATCTCCACCATGAAGGTGGACTGCCCCGCGGCCAGGTCATCGCCGGCCCCGACGCGGGTGAAGATGCGATCGGCGATGCCGAGCCGGGCCGAACGGGCCGGGATCCAGCTGCCCATCTGGGCCATCAGCTGCAGCAGGCCCGTCTGGCGCAGGTAGCAGCTCTTGCCGCTGGCGTTGGGGCCGGTGAGCACCAGCAGATCGGGGTGATCGGCTGCTCCGCCGACGCCCGCGGCCCCGCTGGGGCCCCTGGCCTGGCCAGCGGCCCCCGGTGACCCCAGGGCGATGTCGTTGGCGGTGAAGGGCTCCTCCACCAGCAGCTGCTCCACCACCGGATGCCGGCCGGCCTCGATCACGAGCAGGCGGGCGTCGGGGCCGGAGGGATCGGTGATCTCGGGGCGGCAGTAGCCGCCGGTGGCGGCCACCTCCGCCAGGGAGGCGAGCGCATCGAGCTCCGCCACCAGCCGGGCGGCGGCACGGATCGGCCCGGCCTGGGCGCCCACCTGCTGCCGCAGCCCGCAGAACAGCTCGTACTCCCGCTGGGCGGCCCGGGCCCGCAGCTGCAGGATGCGGCCCTCGCGCCCCTTGAGGGCGGGGGTCACGAAGCGCTCCTCGTTGGCCAGGGTCTGGCGGCGGATCCAGTGGCCGGGCACGGCGGCGGCCTTGGCCCGGCTCACCGAGAGGAAGTAGCCGAAGGTGCGGTGGTACTGCAGCCGCAGGGTGCCGATGCCGCTGGCCCGGCGCTCGGCGGCCTCCTGCTCCGCCAGCCAGGCCTCCTGGTCGTCCAGCTGGTTGCGCAGGCCATCGAGCTGGGGGTCCACGCCGTCGTGGATCACACCGCCTTCGCTGAGGCTGAGGGGCGGACTGTCGCGCAGGGTGTGGCGCAGCAGGGCCGCCAGCGCGGCCAGCTCCGGCCAGGGGCGGGCCAGCGCCTCCAGGGGCGGGCTGGTGGCGCCGGCCAGCAACCCCGCCAGCTGGGGCAGGCGCTCCAGGCCGTCGGCCAGGGCCACCAGGTCGCGGGCGGAGGCGGTGCCGGCCCCCGCCCGGCCGGCCAGGCGCTCCAGGTCGCCCATGGGCCGCAGCAGCCGGCGCAGGGCCAGCCGCAGGGGGCGGCCCGCCACCAGCTCCCCCACACCGTCCTGGCGGGCGGTGATGGCGGCCCGGTCCACCAGCGGCGCCTCGATCCAGCGGCGCAGGCAGCGGCCGCCCATGGCGGTCATGGTGCGGTCCAGGGCCCAGAGCAACGAGCCGTGCACGCCGCCACCCATCTGGGTGCGGGTCAGCTCCAGGTTGCGGCGGGTCTGGGCGTCGAGCACCAGCTGGTCGCCGGCGTGCCAGGTGGTGGGCAGCTCCAGGGGAATGGCGCCGCCGGGCTGGGTGTCGTCGAGGTAGCGCAGCAGGCCGCCGGCGGCCCGCAGACCCAGGGGCGCCTCCCCCAGCCCCAGGCCGTCGAGGCTGGCCAGGCGGAAGCGCTTCAGCAGGGTGGCGCGGGCCTCGGGGGCGGCAAAGGGGGTGCGGGGCAGGGCCGTGAGCCGCTGGGCGTCCGGGCACCAGGCGGGGATCGCCTCCGGGCCGCCATCGGCCGCGGCGCCCTCGGGGGCGGGCCACACCACCTCGGCCGCCTCCAGCTGCAGCAGCTCCTGGTGCAGCAGGTCGCTGCCCCGCCGCTCGGTGACGCGGAACTCGCCCGTGCTCACATCCGCCACCGCCAGGCCCCAGCGGGCGGCGGCGCTGCCCTCGCCCTCCAGCACCACGGCGCAGAGCCAGTTGTTGCGCCGGGCGGCAAGCATCCCCTCCTCCAGCACGGTGCCGGGGGTGAGCACCCGGGTGATGTCGCGCTTGAGCAGGGCGCCCTTGGCGGGGCTGCGGGCAGCGGCCTCCTCCAGCTGGTCGCAGAGGGCCACGCTCAGGCCGCGGCGCACCAGTTCGGCGCAATAGCGCTCGGCGGCGTGGTGGGGGATGCCCGCCATCGGCACCCGGCCGAGGGCCCGGCCGGCCTCCTTGCCGGTGAGGGTGAGCTCCAGCAGGCGCGAGAGGCGGATGGCGTCCTCGAAGAAGCACTCGAAGAAGTCGCCCAGGCGGTAGAGCAGCACCCGCTCCGGGTGGGCGCGCTTGAGCTCCACGTAGTGGCGCAGCATCGGCGTGAGCTGCCCGGGCTCCACCAGGCCGTGGTGGTGCCAGCGGGGCAGGTCGGTGTCGGCCTCCGCGTCAGCGGGCTCGGGCTCGCCGCCCAGCTCGGAGGGGCCCGGGGCGGCGGTGGCTGTGGTGGTGGTGGCTGTGGGGGTGGCCGCTGGGGTGGCGGCGGCGCGGCGGCGGGGCCGGGCCCGGGCGTCGGCCTCCAGGGCGTCGGCGGCCAGCTCGCCGGGGGCAGAGGAGGCATCCGCCGGCCAGGGCACTCCGGCCGGCTCTGCGGGCTCAACGCCGGGGCGGACTCGTCCCCTGCCGCTTGACGGAGCCGGCTCCCCGGGGGGGCCGCCGAAGAGATCGCCCTGCAGGCCCAGCTCCGGCACGAGCGAGAGCTGCTGCTCGGCTTCCGCGGCCACGGGCGCTCGGGGGCTGGGGGAGCCGATCGTAGGGGTGGCGGTCCGCGATCCCCCGGGGACGCCCCGGAGCGCGCCGGTGGCTGCATCCAGGCCCCGCCCCACAACTTGTGACGGATCCCGCCGCCCCCGGCCGGAGGCCCGGATCCGACGTGTGAGAATCCCGAAACTGACCGGCTGGCGCCGCCGCCGATCCCCTGCCGCCGATCCTCCCGCCGCCGATCCATGCAGATCCTCAACACCCTCACCGTTCTGGCCCTGGTGGTGCTGTCGTTTGCGCTGATCGTGGCGGTGCCCGTGCTCTACGCCTCCAGCGAGGACCCCGGCCGCTCCAACCGCCTGATCCTGCTGGGCAGCGTGGCCTGGGTGGCCCTGGTGCTGCTCAACTGGGGCGTGAGCTACTTCGTGGCCTGAGGACCGTCGCTGGCCGCAGGCCTGCGGGGGTGCTTTCGTAGGCTGGGTTGACTGGCCAGGACCCGTGTGACCGTTTTTGAAGGGCGCTTCACCGAGGCCAGCGGCCTGCGCGTCGCCGTGGTTGTGGCTCGCTTCAACGACCTGGTGACGGACAAGCTGCTGAGCGGCTGCCTGGACTGCCTCTCGCGCCACGGCATCGATATCGGCCCCAGCAGCCCCCAGCTGGATGTGGCCTGGGTGCCGGGCAGCTTCGAGATTCCGCTGGTGGCCCAGCGCCTGGCCGCCAGCGGCCGCTACCAGGTGGTGATCACCCTGGGGGCCGTGATCCGCGGCGACACCCCCCACTTCGACGTGGTGGTGGCGGAAGTGAGCAAGGGTGTGGCCGCCGTGGCCCGCGACACCGGCGTGCCGGTGATCTTCGGCGTGCTCACCACCGACACCCTGCAGCAGGCCCTGGAGCGGGCCGGCATCAAGAGCAACCTGGGCTGGAACTACGGGTTGCAGGCGATTGAGATGGGGAGCCTGATGGCGGCGCTGTAGGGCGGTTCCGAGCGGCGCTGCCTGCTGGAGAGGGTGATCCAGAGGGCTGTCCCACAGCCTCGTCCCAGGAGGTCCAGCTGGCGCCGCCGATGCGCGAGCCGAGACCTGGCGGCAGCCTGCATCCGTCCCAGATCGCTCTGACAGAGCAGCTTCGCTGGCTCGTCGACGGGGCCGATCGAGGCATGCGTGACGCCACAGCGAGCTGGCCGGCACCGTGGGTGGGGCCCTGGCCTAGCCCCAGGGCTGGCGCTGGCGATACAACACCCTCAGTCCACATTCGGTCTGAAGCCTGAAGGGGCTCACCTCCATCCAGCGTTGAGGGCTGCGACCGATTCGGGGCGGTCTTAAGGTCAGCTCAGTTTGCAGAGGGCCCTTGTCCTGGCGCGCTCCCCGCCGCACGTTGTTGTTGTGTGCAGGCTTGGATCTCGCCGGCTTACTTGCTCTGCTGGGCGCAATTGCGGCGTTCAAAGTACCGCCACTACTACCGCAATTGGGCTGGCTGCTGTTCACCGCTGGGGCTTATCTCAGCCTGGGCTGGCTGTTTGGCAGCTACACGGTGCTGCGCTGGCGCCGCGTTCCACTGGGGGTGGTGCTGCAGCGGGTGCTGATCACCGGCGCGGTCACGCTCCTGCTGGTGGCCCTGGCCAGACTGCTGATCAATCCACCCGAGCAGGTCTGGCTGGTGCATCGCAGCACCCAGGCCCAGTGGCTGCTGCCGCTCCTGCTGTGGTCGCTGCTGGTGCGCGGTTTGCTGCGCCGGGGTGTGCTGTTACCGCCACCTCCGCAGTATCTCCTGGTGGGTGCTGAGCGGGACTGTGAACCGGTGCTTGAGGCCTGGCGCCGCACCCCGGTGCGGCAGACCCTGCGGTGGCTCCCCCTCCAGGAGGTGCTGGAGCAGCCGCTGCCCCTGGTGGTGGCGGTGACGTCCTCCGTACACCTCGACCCGCTGCAGCGGCCGCTCCTGGAGAAGCTGGAGGCCCGCGATCCGCGGGATACCCAGATCACGACCCCACTCACCCTGCTGGAGCGCCAGCTGGAGCGACTGCCACCAGCCTTGGTTCCCGATCCCTGGCTGGATTACAGCGAGCTGCCGTGGAATCGGGAGTTCAGCCTGGAGCGACAGCTCAAGCGGGTCGCCGATCTGCTGTTCTCGGCTGTGTTGATTACCCTCACCAGTCCATTGATGCTTCTGGCAAGTCTGTTGATCTGGCTAGAGGATCGGGGCCCGGTTTTCTATGTCCAACAGCGCAGCGGTTGGTTGGGTCGCCACTTTCAGGTCTTCAAGTTGCGCACGATGCAGCGGGCCCCCATCGATGCGCAGCCCAGCTGGACGGTGCCCGGAGATCAACGCATCACGCGCGTGGGCCGCTGGTTGCGGCGGCTGCGCCTGGATGAGCTGCCCCAGCTGCTCAATGTGCTCAGCGGTGACATGAGCCTGATCGGCCCGCGTCCGGAGCGGCCAGAGCTGGAAGAGGAGCTGGAGGCTCGTATCCCCCACTACCGCAAGCGCCACTGGATGCGGCCGGGGCTGAGTGGGTGGGCCCAGGTGTGCGCACCGTATGCTGCCAGTGTGGAAGATTCCGAACTTAAGCTCTCCTACGACCTCTACTACCTCAAGAACTTCAGTACCTGGCTCGATCTGCTGATCCTGTTCCGTACGATCAAGACGGTGTTGAAGGCAGGAGGCCGGTAGGGCGGACAGCTGCGGAGCCCTCCCGGGGGTTCTCAGACAACTGACGCCCCCTGGGTCCCCGATGCCCCGGAGAAGGGCGTCACCGGCAGGCCGCTGCGACAGGGCTTCGAGATGGATGTTGAGATGGACGTTGAGGATGACATGGCCACGGTAGAGCGACCAGTCCCATGGCATGGCAAGCGCCACCTGGATCGTGCACCCCTTCTGAGCTGATCACCAATGAAAGCGCTTGTTTTTGGCTGCACAGGTCAAGATGGCTCGCTGTTGTCCCGCTCCCTTTTGCGACAGGGCATTGATGTTGTTGGCATTTCACGATCAAGCAATCCCAATCTAGCCATCCATTCCGCAATCGGAATCGAGGGGGAGATGGAGATCACGACAGGTGATCTCTGCGACTTCAGAGAAATGCTTGAGCTGATAACGCGGCACCAGCCGGATGAAATCTACAATCTTGCCGCTCAGTCTTCAGTCGGGCTTTCGTTTCGTCAGCCCGTTGATACCTTTAACAGCATCATCAATGGGACCATCAACATCCTAGAGGTTGCTCGGTTTGCCGGCTATGACGGCCGCCTATATTTCGCCGGCAGCAGCGAAATTTTTGGCAACACACCAAAGCCGGCTGACGCGAAAGCGCAGCGTCACCCACTAAGCCCCTATGCCATTGCCAAGGATGCCAGCTTTAACACAGTGCAGGTTTACCGGCAGGCCTATGGGCTAAGGTGCGTAACTGGCATCTTATTTAATCATGAATCGCCCTACAGATCGCCGACATTTGTAACCCGCAAGATTGTCGACGGCGCCCTCATTTGCGCAAAAGACAGGCAAAGCAAGCTAAGCCTTGGCAATCTGCAGATAGCACGGGACTGGGGCTGGGCTGAAGACTATATCGAGGCTATGCAGTTGATTCTGCGTGCTGACAACCTTGAGGATCAAGTCATTTGCACTGGAAGAATGCAGACGCTTGAGTACTTTGTTGAGCGGGTATTTTCAATGCTTGGCCTTGACTGGAGGCAGCATGTTCAGCTGCAGGAGCATTTGCTGCGTCCCTCTGAGATCCTGCAGAGCCTGGGCGATCCTGGACCCATGAGGCGCACCCATGGCTGGCGGGCCCAGGTGGACATTGATGGCGTAGTGGAGCGCCTCGTCGCCCATGCATTGGCTTGATCCATGCTGGGCTGCCGGTTAGCAGCCGAGTGATTGATAGGCAGCCTTGTGCTCACTGATCATTCGGTGATGGCTGTAATAAGTGCAGAGTTGGCTATAGTGTTCAGTGCCAAGAGCCTCTTTAGGGGCTGGAGGAGGGGCCAGACTTGCAGCCTCGAGAGCCTCCGCCCAGGCAGCGGCATTGAGCGCAGGCAGGAGCGTGGCGTAGGACCCTGCCACCTCTCGATGGGCTTCGAGGTCTGAAGCGATCACTGGCGTGTTGCAAGCCAGAGCTTCGATCAGGGGCAGTGAGAACCCCTCTGCGATCGAAGGCACAACAACTGCCTCTGCATGGCTGTAAAGCCACGCAAGCTGCTGATCGTCAGCAGAAAGCTGCCAGAGGCGATCAGCGATCTTGCTATTGCGGATCCACTGCTGTTCCTGCCTGCTCCATGGGCCCCCTCCGGCACACACCAGAATCGGTGTCTCCTTGCTCTGATCAAGGCGCTGCAAGGCACGCAGAAGAGTCAGTCCGTTCTTGTAGGCATAGCGCTTACCCACCATCAGCCAGAAGCGTCGCTGCTGCAGCGACGCGATGACTGTCGGTGGTACAGATCCCATCCGTGTAGCCAGGTGAATCACCTGCACAGGTGTTGTGAGGCCCGGCTGAAAGAAGGAGAGATCATCGGCGCTGGCTTTGCTGATGCTCAAGATGAGATCCGAGGCCGCCAACCAACCACGCTTATTGCCATGGGGGGAGCGCAGTTGAGGCAGCAGGAAATGCTCGGGATGCCGCTCTGGGGTCAGATCAAACAGACTGCTCACAAGGCTTTGGTGGGCTCGCAGGGTGTAGGGCTTGCCGCCATAGAACGTGGCATGCACCACCTGAGCCTTGGCTTGCGGCACCATGGCGACATCCGGGTCGTCACCCAGTCCTGAGGCCAGATCACGGAAGTAACGGCTGATCCCACCCCGGGGCTGCCGCCGAAAGATCTGGTCGTCAAAGGCGATCTGGAGGGGATCAGGCGCTGTCAAGGACGGAAGCTCGGCAAGGGGCTATCTATGCTGAAGGATGAGAGCGCAGGCAGAGCACGGGTGGAATCTTCAAGCGGTTACAGAAACCAGCCCGTGTTAACTGTGATTACACCCTGCCTGAATGCGGTGGGCACCATCAGCGACACGTTGCGCAGCGTGTCGCGGCTGGCGATGGTGCTGCGGGAGCAGGGACTGGCGCTGGAACACCACGTGGTTGACGGTGGCTCTGAAGATGGAACGCTGGCCGTGCTGGATCGCTACAGATCTGACCATCACTTCTGTTGTCTGACGACTGGTGTTGCCGGCGGTCCGTATGCGGCCATGAATCTGGGGCTCTCCACTGCCAGGGGCCAGTTTACCCATGTGCTGAATGCTGATGATCTCATCTGGGACGTACCCAGCTATGAAGCACTGCTCCAGCAGGGTTTGGCACGGAATGCGCAAATTCTTCTTGGATCGATTGTCTACTTCAAGCGCCCAGACTGCCAGGTACGATCGCTGTGGCAAGTGGACAGCCTGCCCCAGGACCGAGAGCTCTGGAAGTGCCAGCTAAGGGGCGGACTTCACTATCCACACCCAGGCTTTCTTGCAAGAACGGAACTGTATTGCGGTGAAGGATTCGATACTCGTTATTCTTTATCTGCAGATTACAAGCTGATGCAGACATTGCTGCTGCGCTGCACTGCGGGCGACGTGATCTGTGTTTCTGAAAAGCCTATTGTTGCCATGGCGGAAGGGGGGATGACAGGACGCTGGCGCTCGATTGCCTCAGGTTATTATCAGCTGCAAGCGATTAATCGTGAGCTGGGGATCAGTGCCCCGGCCTGGCGCCGCTATCTTGCGAAGCTCCTGGTACGTTCTCTCAGCACCCCGCTGCACTGGTTCAGGCCAGCAGCCCGTCCAGGCTGAGGCAGGCCTCGAGGTGGGGTTGGCGGGGCGGTGCGGTCTCTGCGGCCAAGCTCAGCAGGCGTTGCAGGAAGCGATCGGCCTCCTGTTTGCAGAACGTGTTTCGGATACGATCGCGGGTACCATCGGCAACTCGCCGCCGACTGTGCAAGAGGCTGATGATGGCTCGGAGGGCCTCATCACGATCATGACCGGTGATCAACTGATAGTCGTCAGGTTCGGCGTGCGCCAGGATTTCGCCGATGGATGTCGCTCCGGTTGTAATGACAGGGCAACCTTGCACCAAGGCCTCAGCCACTGGATAGCCAAAGCCTTCCAGTAGTGAGGGATAAAAAAGCAGCTCGGCTGCACTTAGGAAAACAGGCATTTCATCCTGGTTGAGCTGGAGCCTCCGCAGACCAAACTGAAAGTGTTGTGCAAAGAGTTGAAGATCATCATCGCAAAGGGGCTCACCTGCCGTGGCCACAAGACCAAGGGCAAGGCGCCTGGAGCCCGCTGGGCGATTGCGCAAGGCCGCGCTGAGGAGCTCAACATTCTTGTAGTCCCCGCGGTGGCCCACGATGGCGGCAAAGGGATAATTGAGCTTGTATCTAAGCCGTAGCTCGCGGACGGATTCACTGGCTACGGGCTGGCACTCTGCTGCAGACATTGGCGGATAAAAGATATCTGCTTCTGAACTGTACAGATTGGGATAGTAAAGGCTAGCGGCACTGGCAGTGGCCTTCGAAATCGAAAAGCAGCACTCCAACGAACGCATATAGATCTCTTTCACTTTCCAAACATGGTTGTCCATCCAACCCATGGCCTCCGGAATGAAGTCATAGGCCATGCCAATGTTCGGAACGCCATAGGCAAGCGTGTAATAACTGCTGATGAACGCGGTAGCTCCAAGGGTGCGGCAAAGCTGACCCAGCTCACGGAAGTCCGAAAGAGCGCAAACGGGATCAAAATAGGCGATTGGCAGGATGTGAATATTATTGTAAGCCGTATTTCTCAGGGTGTCGCTCCTGCCCCTCACCAGAAGAAAAATGCGGATATTCCTGTCCTTTGTTGCAAGATCATCCAGGTCGCTGAGCAGTGTGCGCCAGTACTTGGCAATGCCAGACCACTCATTCAACTGAAAGAATATGCCATCAATAACGATCGTTTTCATGCCTCTTCAAGCGCCGATGCCAAAGCATGAAGTTGCAGGTGCTCTGGGGGCGAGAGCTGGAGATGAAGCCTGAGAAAGTCTGGACTGATGGCCGCATCCATTCGCTCCATCAGGGAGAGATAGTGGTCGCGGGTACAGCGGCTGTGCTCAGACATGCCTGCGGTCTGGGGACTTGTGGAAAGGCCGCCAGGATTCTGGAAATAGAGACTGAGTGGAATCGAGATCACCGAGAATGCATTGGCATGGCGCCGGCTGACGCGATACCAGAACTCGGCATCACCTGCAGATTTGTAGTTTTCGTTGAACAGACCACAATCACTGGTCTCATGTAGAGAGAGACGCCACATAGGGCTGCTATGGGGGAAATTGCGATCAACCAGGGTGCGCTCATTGATGACCGGGATGAGGGTTACGTTCTCGCCATTACAGGCAAACAGCTCATCGATGCTCTGCCTGGGATCAAAGAAATAGGTGTAGTCTGTTACCGCAACTTGTTTTTGAGGAAAAGCATTGAGGCACTCTGCCTGGACAGTCAGGCAGAGGGGATGGCGGCGGTCATCTACATTGAAATTGGTGATGAATTCAACGCTATCTCCAAGGGCCTGGATACCAGCATTCCAGGCGGTATAAATCGGCGACCCCGGCAGATCGATCACGTGATAGTCGCAGAAGCCCCCATGCGCCAGTGCCGTCTGGATGGTTTGCGCACACGCCTGCGACATTCCAGCATTGATCACGACCGGTACCAGTCGATCGCGGGACTCAAGGCTCAGGAGGTTATCGAGGAAACCGACAATGTGCTGCTCTGGCTTATAGCAGGAGATCAGAATGCCAATGGCTCCGAGGCCATGGCGCTCCGGCTGGATCGCGCGATAGCTGGCCAGCAGGGTCCGGGCCTGTGCCGTGAGCTTGGCGGTGCGGTCTGGATCCGGCTCGCTGCAATCGGCAGCGGAGCGGAAGCTGTAGCCCATCCCCGCAAAGAGCCCGGCACTCTGGCTCTGGTGGGCTCGGGCGCGTCGGCGTCTCAGGGCCCGCAGTGGTTGCAGGCCTGCCTGTAACGGGGCCAACAGATTGCGGCGCAACTGGTAGGCCATCTGGCGCGTGGCCGGCATCATCACGCCTGCCCAGGCGGCGTTGGGCGGACCGTAGGCCGCCTCGGCGCGGAGGCATTGGGCCTCGGTGAGCAGGCAGGTCTGGTAGCTCTGGTCCCGGTAGCCCAGGCGCCACAGCTGCCGCTGCACCTGCCGGGCGATCCTGGGGGCAGGGGGCCTGGGCTGGCTCGCCACCAGGCCGCCCAGCACGCGATTGGCTTTCTGGCCGATGCGGGTCTGGGCAAGGCGCACCAGCCGCTGGAGTGCCGCCACTGCTCGTCGCTTCATGGCGCGGCGGAGCCTCGCCCCTGTTGGTACTCCGCCACAGTGCGCTGGAGACCGACCTGGAGGGGGATGCTGGCGTTCCAGCCCAGGGCCTGGAGCCGACTCACATCCAGCAGCTTGCGCGGGGTGCCATCGGGCTTGCTGGTGTCCCAGAGGATGGCGCCACGGAAGCCGGCGGCTTCGGCGATCTGCTCCGCCAGGGAGCGGATGGACAGATCCACGCCGGTGCCGACATTCAGGAAAGTGAGCGGCTGGCCCTGGTCGTCACGGGGGGCATCCGCAGCGTCGGGATTCCAGCGTTCCAGGCAGAACACTGCCGCCGCGGCCAGATCATCCACATGCAGAAATTCGCGCCGCGGCCTGCCGGTGCCCCAGCAGCTCACCTCGGGAGTCCGGGCGGCGGCGGCTTCACTGAAGCGCCGGATCAGAGCCGCCATCACGTGGCTGTGCTCCGGGTGGTAGTTGTCGCCAGGTCCGTAGAGATTCGTGGGCATCAGGCTGATGGCATCAAAGCCATGCTGTGCTCTGAGGGCTCGGCAGATCTGGATCCCAGCGATCTTGGCAATCGCATACCACTCATTGGTGGGTTCCAGGGCTCCACTGAGCAATTCCTCCTCTCGGATCGGCTGCTCTGCGAATTTGGGATAGATGCAGCTGCTGCCCAGAAACAACAGGCGCCGCACGCCTTGTTTCCAGGCGCCTTCAATCACGGCATTCTGGATCTTGAGGTTGTCGAGCAGAAAATCCGCTGGGAAGCTGGCATTGGCCAGGATGCCACCCACCTTGGCGGCGGCCAGCACCACCACATCGGGCCGGTGGTGGGCAAACCAACGCTCCACAGCCCCCGGATCGCGAAGATCCAGGTCCTGGCGTGGGGCCTGCAGCAGGCAGCCGGCGCCGGCGGCACCGTAGCCACGGGCCAGCAGGGCGCGGCAGATGGCACCTCCCGCCATGCCCCGGTGGCCGGCCACAAAGATCCGGTCGTGGCGATGCAGCAACAGGGGCTGGGGGGGTGCTGGCTGCGCTGTCATCACGGCTGGGCTGCTGCGCTGGGCTGGATGACTGCCGGACTGCTGGGCGGGTTCTCCATGGAGCCCACCACGGCAAAGCCCTCGCGCCGCAGGACCGCCTCCTTGGCAGCCTCTTCCCTGTCGGCGGCCACCATCTCGGCCACGAGCTCCTCCAGGGTGGTGGTGGGCGTCCAACCCAGCTTGACGCGTGCCTTGGTGGGGTCCCCCAGCAGGGTTTCCACTTCCGCCGGGCGGAAGTAACGCGGATCGATGCGGAGCACCACGGCCCCGGTGTCCCCGCGACGGCCGATCTCCGCCACGCCCTGGCCTTCCCACTGCATGGGCCCCCAGCCCAGCTCGGCGGCCGCCAGCTCAATGAAGCGGCGCACGCTCTCCTGACGGCCCGTGGCGATCACGAAGTCGTCCGGGGTGTCCTGCTGCAGCATGCGCCACTGCATCTCCACGTAGTCGCGGGCGTGGCCCCAGTCGCGCAGCGAGTCGAGGTTGCCCATGTAGAGGCAGTGGTCGAGGCCGGCATCGATGCGTGCCAGACCCCGGGTGATCTTGCGGGTTACAAATGTTTCCCCGCGCCGCGGCGACTCGTGGTTGAACAGAATGCCGTTGCAGGCATACATGCCATAGGCCTCGCGGTAGTTCACCGTGATCCAGTAGGCATAGAGCTTGGCCACCCCGTAGGGGCTGCGGGGATAGAAGGGGGTGCTCTCCTTCTGGGGCGTTTCCTGCACCAGTCCGTAGAGCTCGGAGGTGCTGGCCTGGTAGATGCGCGT
>CALRKO020000012.1:0-73471 GCA_943368105.1 Chitinophaga pinensis
GGGCCTGAGGCTCAGGCCCGCTGCCAGTCGTCGGCGGGGGCGGGCCTGTCGCTGTCCGCCAGGGAGGGGAAGGTGCTGCGGGTGAGCTCCAGCACCGCCTGGCGCACCGTGGCGCGGAAGGCCTGCACCGCGGCGCCCTCCAGCACCGGGTAGCTGGTGTCGCCGGGGGCCGCCTCGCGCAGGGGCTTCCAGTTGCTCGTCTGCTGGGCCCGGTGCCGCTCCAGCACGGCGGCGAAGTCGAAGCTGAGGCTGCGGCCCTGGCCGGCGGCCCCCTGGACCCAGGCCTCCCGGGCCGTGGCGAAGGCCTTGGCCTTGAGGGTGTCGGGCAGGCCCAGCACCGGCTCGTAGTAGTCGAGGGCGCGCAGCTCCTCCTCCAGCACGATCCGCCAGGCGCCGCACTCCCCGGCCGCCAGCTCCGCCTCGGGGCCGGCGAGCATCGCGTCGAGGAAGAGCTTCAGCCAGCGGTAGTACGACTTGTCCTGGGTGCTCTTGCGGGCGGCCGCCTTGCCGGTGAGGCGCTTGGGCAGGGCCGCATCCGCCCTGCGCAGGAACAGCCGGTCCTCCGGCTCCAGGTTGATGGCGCCCCAGCGCTGGCGGTACTCCCAGAGTTCCTCGTAGCGGCGCACGTCCTCGGCGGACCAGCCCAGGCCCTTGAGTTCCTCTGCTCTGCTGGATTCGTCGTTCGCCACCGGGCTGCCGCTTGCGTCGGGGGGCAGCGTACGGGGTGGGGCTCAGATCCGCAGCCGGAAGCCGCCCCGGTGGTGGAAGTCGGCCTCCGCGGCCGGATGGGCCAGGGCCCAGTAGGACAGGGCCCCATCGCCGCCATCGCCGCCGGGGCCGGGGTCAGCGCCAGGACCAGCGGTGCCGCAGCGCTCCAGCACCGCCGTGACCGCCAGCTCCAGCGGCTGATCGGCCAGCTGCAGCGGCGCCAGGGGCAGCTCCAGCTGCAGCGCCAGGCCGCCGCGGTGGCGCTCCACGGCGAAAGGCAGGGCAGCGATGGCCGGCTCCGGCGCCAGCCCCTGGCGGTAGCCGCTGAGCCGGTAGAGGTTCCAGTCGCCGCTGGGGGAGAGGTTCACCTCCCAGTAGGGGGCGCTGCCGGGCAGGGCCAGGAAGAGCTCCAGGCAGGTGCGGCCCCAGAGCCCGTCGCGGCGGGCGGGGGCGGCGGCGGCCGGCGGCAGGAGCAGGCTGCCGGTGGGGTCCGCCAGCTGGTAGCGGATCCAGAGGCCCGCGCCGCTCCGGGCCACCGCCCCCTGCAGCCGCACCCCGGCCGGGGCGGTGGCGGGGTCAAAGGGCAGCAGGCGGAAGGGCTGGGGGGGGGGCGTCTGCGGCGGGGCCTGCGCTGTCATGGCGCGGCCGGCGCGCTGGCGGCGGCTGGCTCGTCCGGGGCCGCCTGCAGCCGCGCCACGATCGAGCCGATCGCCGGCAGCTGCTCCTCGATGCTGCGGGTCAGCTGGAACTGCACCAGGGCCCGCTCCAGGTTGTGGCCGGGGCGTCCCACCTTGAAGTACCGGTCGCCGGCCAGGTGGTCGCTGAGGAAGCGCAGGCCCAGCTCGAAGGGGATCAGGCGGATGGCATCGGCGATGTGGGCGAAGTCGGCGGGGCTGAGGAAGGCCCGGGCCTGGCTGAGGTAGCCCTGCAGCAGCGCCTCGGCCAGCTCCAGGTCGAAGCGCACCGCGGCCCAGTCGCGGGTCTCCTCGCCGAGGCGGTTGCAGGCGGAGCGCAGGCAGTCGCCGATGTCGGTGTGCACCAGGCCCGGCTTGACCGTGTCGAGGTCCACCAGGGCAATGGCCTGGCCGCAGCCGGGCCCGCCGGCCATCAGCAGGTTGTTGATCTTGGGGTCACCGTGGATCGGGCGCAGCTGCAGCCGCCCGGCGACACGCGCCTCCTCCAGCACGCCGGCGATGGCCTGGCGCTCGAGCACGAAGGCGATGCAGCGCTCCGCCTCGGCGCTGAGGGCCCCGGGGCCCGCCGCCAGCAGCCGCTGGAACTCGGCCAGGTAGAGCGGGGTGACGTGGAAGCCCTCCAGGGTGTCGGCGAGCGCCGCGGCCGGCAGATCGCTGATCAGGCTGTGGAAGCGGCCCAGGCCGTAGCCCACCTCGCGGGCGTGCTCGGGGCCGGTGATCGTCTCGTGGCTGCGGCTGCCCTCGATGTAGCTGAGAACGCGCCAGAACGCCCCCTCCCGCTCCAGCCAGGGGGTGGTGCCGCCCCGGGCCGGCAGCAGCTGCGGCACCTGCCAGGGGAGCCGGCCGGGCGGCGGTGCCTCCTGGCGCAGGCGCCGGCCCACGTGCTCGCTCACCGCGCCGATGTTGCCCATCACCAGCCGCGGCTGGCGGAACACCCGCGTGTTCAGACGCTGCAGCACGAAGCGCGGCTGGTCCGGGCCGCGCAGGCTCACCAGGAAGGTGTCGTTGACGTTGCCGTGGCCCAGGGGTTCCACCGCGGCCACCGGGGCCGGCAGGGTGAAGCCCGCGGCGATGGCCGCCAGGTCGGAGGCGGTGGAGGGCGAGGGCTCGCTCACGGGGCGGCGACGGGGGACTGCATGGTGGCAGCGGTTCAGGCGCCGGGCGGGGTGGGCCGGGTCCAGCGCCCGTACAGCCACCAGCCGAGGGACCCCCAGGCCAGGGTCCAGGCGCTGAAGGTGGCGGCCGTCCCCAGCTGGCCGGTCTCCAGGCTGTAGACGCCGGCCTGGATCAGACCCGCATCGATCAGGGAGCCACCGATGCCCCAGCCCAGCACCCAGCTGACCATGAAGCCGATGGCGGTGAGGTTTCCGGTCATGGCGGCGGCGGAGCGGGGACCCTGAATTGGCCCCAGGATGGCGCGCGGCGACCCACACCGGCCGCCCATCCGCCACCGCCCCCCGCCCATGGCCGCCAGGACCCGCCGCCGCAGCCGCCCGGGACGCCCACGGCCAGCCGCCGGGGCCGGGACCGTCCCGGGGCCGGCCGCCGGGGGCAGCCCCGATCCGGGTGCGGGCCTGCGGGTGCGGCTGCAGATTCTGGCGGCGGTGGCCCTGCCGGGCGCCCTGGCGCTGGCCTGGCTCAACAGCCGCGGCTTCTTCCAGGCCCCCTGAGGGGCGGCGGGCCGGCGGTGGCGCTCAGTCCCAGCGGAGATCCACCAGGGGCTGGCCCAGGGTGCGCACCTCCTCGGCCAGGGCGGCCACGATCGCGTCGCTGGCGTCGGGATGGGCGCGGATGCCGGCCACCAGCCGCTGGATGTCGTCGCTGTGCAGGCCCCCGGCCAGGGCCTTCTGGTGCAGCTTCTGGCGGAATGCCTCGAAGACCGCCTGCTCCTCCGGAGTCAGGGGCCGGGCGCCGGGATGGTTGATCTCCATCGGTTCAGGCCGGATCACTGCCCCGACGCTAGGTCGGACTCCAGGGCTGATCCCGCTGGGGCGGCGCCGCAGCGGCCCCGGGCTCGCGGCGGCGGCGGCGCATGCCGGCGGGGGATGCTGGAGCCCGTGCCGCCCGCGCTGCGCCCGCCCGTGCCCCAGCCCCCTGCGGAACCGATCGTGGTCGCCCGCGGCCTCAGCAAGGTCTACCGCGTCGCCGACAAGCAGCCCGGCCTTGGCGGCACCCTGCGCCACTTCCTGCGGCGCCGCCACCGCGATGTGCCGGCGGTGACGGACGTGAGCTTTGCGATCCAGCCCGGCGAGATCGTGGGCTTCCTCGGGCCCAACGGCGCCGGCAAGACCACCACCCTCAAGATGCTGACTGGCCTGATCCACCCCACGGCCGGAACGGCCACGGTGGCCGGCCACACGCCCCAGCGGCGCCAGCGGGCCTTCCTCTCGGCCATCACGTTGGTGATGGGCCAGAAGCAGCAGCTGATCTGGGACCTGCCGCCCCTCGACTCGCTGCGGGTCAACGCCGCCGTCTACGGCCTGGACGACCGGGAGGCCCGGCGCCGGATCGACGAGCTGGCGGCGATGCTGGAGCTGGGGGAGGAGCTGACCCGGCCGGTGCGCAAGCTCTCCCTGGGGCAGCGGATGAAGGCCGAGCTGCTGGCGGCCCTGCTGCACCGGCCCTCGGTGCTGTTCCTGGATGAGCCCACCCTGGGCCTGGATGTGAACGCCCAGGCGCGGGTGCGCCAGTTTCTGGCCGACTACAACCGCCGCACCGGCGCCACCGTGCTGCTCACCAGCCACTACATGGCCGACATCACCGCCCTCTGCCCGCGGGTGCTGCTGATCCACGGGGGCCGGCTCATCTACGACGGGCGCCTGGCCGGGCTGAGCGAGCGGCTGGCCCCCTGGCGGCAGGTGCGGCTGGAGCTGGCCCGGCCCCTGCCCGCGGAGGCGTTCAGCGGCTATGGCGAGCTGGAGCGCCTCGACGGCGCCGACGTGCGGCTGCTGATCCCGCGGCAGCGGCTCACCGAGGCCGTGGCCCGCCTGCTCAACGAGCTGCCGGTGCTGGATCTGGAGGTGAGTGATCCGCCGCTCGAGGAGCTGATCGGCCGGCTGTTCCGCGAGGGGGCCGTGGCATGAGCACACCGCCACGGCTGTTCCGCGCCCTGGGCCCGGCCCGTGCCCTTGGCCTGGCCCGCGCCCTGCGCATCGCCCGGGTGCTGCTCTCGACCAACTACGCCCACATGCTCGAGTACCGGGCCGAGATCGCCCTCTGGGCCCTCTCGGGGGTCCTGCCCTTCATCATGCTGGGGGTCTGGAGCCAGGCCCTGGTGGCGGGCGGCGGCGCCGGTGCCCCGGGGCTGGGCCTCAGCCAGGGCGCGCTGTCCCGCTACTTCCTCGGGGCCTTCATCGCCCGCCAGTTCACCGTGGTGTGGGTGGTGTGGGCCTTTGAGGAGGACAGCGTGGCCGGCCGGCTGTCCCCCTACCTGCTGCAGCCGCTGCAGCCCCTGTGGCGCTACGTGGCCGCCCATCTGGCGGAGCAGGCCACGCGGCTGCCGTTCGTGGTGGCGATCGCGGCCCTGTTCTTTCTGCTGCAGCCGGCCGCCTTCGCCCTGCCGGCGCCGGGGCGATGGCCGCTGGCGGTGCTGGCGATCTGGATGGCCTTCGCGATCCACTTCCTGCTGCAGAGCCTGATCGCGATCCTCTGCTTCTGGAGCGAGCGGGCCCAGGCCCTCGAGCGGCTGCTGTTCATCCCCTACCTGTTCCTCTCGGGCCTGGTGGCTCCGCTGACGGCCTTTCCCGAGGCGGTGCGGCGGGCGGCCTTCCTCACCCCCTTCCCCTACATGATCGACTTTCCGGCCCGGCTGCTGGCGGGCCTGGAGGTGCCGATGGCGGCCAGTTTCGCCGCCATGGCGGCCTGGATCGGCCTGCTGCTGCCGCTCACGGCCCTGGCCTGGCGGGCCGGCGTGCGCCGCTACGGGGCGATGGGGGCCTGATGGTGAGCGACTGGCGCCGCTACGGCCGCACGCTGCGCCGCTTCTGGGGCACGGCCCTGGCCGGGCAGCTGGAGTACCAGCTCAACCTGCTGATCGAGCTGCTGGCCATGGCGGGAAACCTGGCCGGCAGCCTGTTCCTGCTGTCGCTGTTCTACGGCCAGGGCAGCGCCGGAGCCGGCGGCCTGGGGGGCTGGAGCTGGCCCCAGGCCCAGGTGGTGCTGGGGGTCTACACGCTGCTGGACGGGGTCTCCAGCACCCTGCTGCAGCCCAACCTCAGCCGCATCGTCACCCATGTGCAGGAGGGCACCCTCGACTTCGTGCTGCTCAAGCCGATCGACAGCCAGTTCTGGCTCTCGGCCCGCACCCTCTCGCCGGCGGGTCTGCCGCAGATCGCCGTGGGGCTGGTGCTGATGCTGGCGGCCGGGCTGCGGGCCGGGGCGCGCCTCGACGGGGCGACGCTGGCGCTGGTGGCCGTGCTGCTGCTCTCCAGCACGGCGATCCTCTACGCCCTCTGGTTTCTGCTCGCCACCACCAGCGTCTGGTTCGTCAAGACCTGGAACGCCACCGAGGTGCTGCGGGCCGCCCTGGCGGCGGGCCGCTACCCGATCAGCGCCTACCCGGCCGGGCTGCGCACCCTGTTCACCCTGGTGCTGCCGGTGGCCTTCCTCACCACGGTGCCGGCCGAGGCGGTGCTGGGCCGCAGCAGTGCGGCCTGGGCCCTGGCCAGCCTCGGCGTGGCGACGGGGTTCCTGCTGCTCAGCCGCGCCTTCTGGCGCTTCGCCCTGCGCTTCTACACCTCGGCGTCCAGCTGAAAGCCCGCCGGGGATCAGCCGGGGAGGGTGGGCAGGGCCAGCAGCACGATCAGCCAGATGCCGCCGATCACCGGCACCAGGCCGATGAAGATCCAGGGCCACTCCTTGCCGGCATCGCGCAGGCGCCGCACGGTCACGGGCAGGTGCGGCACGATCTGGGCCACGGTGTAGAGCGTGAGCAGCGCCTGCAGCGCTTCGGTGCGGCCCGCCAGCACGGCCAGCACCACGATCACGATCAGGTTCACCAGCACGAACAGCCAGTAGTCAGGGCGACTGCTGCGGCCGGTGTAGTCAAAGGAGCGCTTCCAGGCCTGGAGGTAGGCGTTCATGGGGCGGCGGTGGCGGGGGACCAGACCAGCGCAGTGTCGGCAGGCCCGCCGCCCCTGTCACCCCTGCTGGGGAGGTTTGTGACCGGGCAGCCCCGTCAGGGGGCCGTGGCCGCGGCGGCCGGCCGGGACCCGGGCGGTCGCAGGGGCTCCGGCGGGGGGGCCGCCAGGGCCGGCTGGGCCTGGGGCAGCAGGCTGCGGCCAAACCAGCCCTCCGGCGGGACCGGCTGGAGGAGCCGCCGCAGCACCGCCGCCAGGGCCAGGGGCTCGAAGGGCGCCCGCCGCTGGGGCCACAGCCCGCTGCGGCGGTAGAGCTGGTGCTCCAGCCGATCCCGCTGGCCGGCGCTGAGGTCGCCCCAGAGGGCCCCGAGGCGGCGGCCCTCCTGGGCCTCCAGGCGCAGGGGCAGGGGGGTGGCGTGGCCGGGCAGGGCGAGGGTGAGGCCCGGCGGCAGGGCTGCAGCGGGGTCCAGGGCGGACGCCGCCGGCCATTCCAGCTCCACGCCGGCGGCGCTGATGGCCCGCAGCCGCACCGGCAGCGACCGGCCGTTCCCCAGCCCCTGGAGCAGGCCGGGAGCCTCCACCGCGAACCAGGGCGTGCCGTCACCGCCGCCCCGGTCCCAGCAGGTGCGGATCGCCAGCAGCAGCAGCAGCCCGTTGAAGCCGGCCCACACCAGCCCCAGGGCCATGGTGGCCGTGGAGATCGGCGCCAGCGCCAGGCCGCCCCAGGGCATCAGGTTGAGCAGCCCCACCCCCTGCAGGCTGAGCAGGGCCAGCAGGGGCAGCAGCAGGCGCCGCTCAGCGCCGAGCTGCCGGCCGGCGGTCGGGGCCTTGGGGGTGACGCGGAAGCGATGAGGCCTGCCCAGCAGCGTGCCCAGCACCGCCGCCGCCAGGGGCACCAGGAACACCCACCGGTAGAGCTCCGGCAGCAGGGCTGTGCGGGCCTGGCCGCTGAACCAGCGGGCCAGCAGCAGCTGGGCCCCGTAGAAGGGCAGCGCGTAGAGCAGCAGCCCGGCGCCGTTCACCCGCAGGGGCGCCACCCCCAGCACGCCGATGCTCAGGGGCATCAGCACCAGCAGCAGCTGGGGCAGCACGTTGCACCAGTGCAGGATTCCCTCCAGGAAGGCCAGGCGCTGCAGCGGCCGCAGGCCGGCGATGCTGAACGGACTGGCGCCGGTGCGCAGGGTCTGCAGGGTGCCGCTGGCCCAGCGGCAGCGCTGCCGCGCCATGGCCGCCAGGGTGAAGGGGGCCAGGCCGGCGCTGAGCTTCTCGGCCACGAACAGGTTGCGGTAGCCGGCGGCCGCCAGGCGGATGCCGGTGGCGAGGTCTTCGGAGGGGGTGCCGGTCTCGAAGCCGCCCACCTGCAGCAGCGCCGAGCGGCGCATCACGAACGAGGTGCCGGCGCACACCACCGCGTTCAGCCCCTGGCGCACCGGCTCCACCCAGCGGTAGAAGGTCTCTTCATCCGGCATCAGCCAGCGCTCCAGGCGCAGGTTGCGGATCACCGGATCGGCGTTCATGTAGCTCTGGGGCGTCTGCACGAAGCCCACCGCCCCATCGGCGAACAGGCCCACCGTGCGGGCCAGGAAGCTGGTCTGGGGCACCACGTCGGCGTCGAACACGGCGATCAGATCCCCCCGCAGGTGCGGCAGGGCGTGGTTGAGGTTGCCGGCCTTGGCGTGGTCGCGCCGCTCGCGGGCCAGGTAGCGGCAGCCGAGCCCGGCGCAGAGGCGCTCCAGCTCCGGCCGGCCGCTGTCGTCCAGCAGCCACACGCTGAGCCGGGGGTAGTCGAGGGCCAGGCAGCCCCGCAGGCAGCGGGCGATCAGCTCCGGCGGCTCGCCGTAGCTGGGCACGAGCACATCCACCGCCGGCAGCGCCCGGGGATCGTCCCGGCGGCGCTGTGCCAGGTCCAGGGCGGCCCGCTCGGTGAGGGCGGCGATGCCCGGATCCGGCGCCAGGGTGAACCAGAGCTGCAGGAAGGCCGTGGCCAGCAGCGCCAGCTCCGCCAGCAGCATCGCCAGGCTGAGCCCTGCCGCCAGGGGCCCCTCCAGGTTGAGGGTGCTGCCGAGCCGCCAGGCCAGGTAGCGCCCCCCCAGCAGGGTGAGCAGCAACACCGCCCAGGGCAACCGCATCGGTGGTAGCAGGCGGCGGCCGCCCCGGCTGGCAGGGCCCTGACGCTAGGGAGCCGGCCGGGCCCACCGCTGGCGAGGGGCGGCGGGCGGCGAGGCGTGGACTTCCTGACCGCCAGCACGGATCCGTTACGGATCGCACCATCACCGCCGGATTCTGTCGCGAATGTTTACGCCACCGCCAAGCCCGCCATGGCCCGCCAGCGCCGGATCGAGATCGTGCCCCTGGAGCGCTCCCGGGCGGGCCACGCCCTGTTCTCCGCCCCCCGCCCCAGCGACGAGACCCTGATCGCCGAAATTCCGCCTGCGGGGGCCTGCGAGCTGTTCTGCCACCGCCGCCAGACCGACCAGCTGATGGTGCTGCGGGGCGCCATCGACCTGGTGGTGCTGGAGGAGCGCCAGCTGCGGCGCATCCGCCTTCGGGAGGACGAGGCCGCCTGGGTCTGCATCCCCCCCGGCGTGCCCCACGGCGCCATCAACCGCGGCCGCACGCCGGCGGTGGTGGTGAACGCGGTGCTGCGCCACGGCCCCAGTGACCCGCGCGACTACCGGCCGCGGCGGGTGCCGGGCGCCCTGCTGCCGGCCTGGCGGGCCCTCGCCGCCTGAGGCCCCCTCCCTACCATCGCCGCTCCGATCGCCCCCGCCGGGGGGCCTGCGCCGCCATGCCCCACGACCCCTCGTCGCCCCTGGCCCTGGGCCGCCGCGAGCTGCTGCTCGGCGGACTCGGCGCCGGCTTTGCCCTGGCGGTGCGGCCCATCGCCGCCGCCACGATCACCACCCCCAGCACCGGCCTCACGGCCGGCTTCGTGTCGATTCCGGTGGGGGACCGCTCCATTCCCGCCTACCGGGCCCGTCCCTCCGGCACCGGCACGGTGCCGGTGGTGCTGGTGGTGCAGGAGATCTTCGGCGTGCACGCCCACATCCAGGACGTCTGCCGGCGCCTGGCCCGCGCCGGCTACCTGGCGATCGCCCCCAGCCTGTTCGAGCGCCAGGGCGATGTGGGGGGCCTGCCCACGATTGAGGCGATCCTGCCGGTGGTGGCCCGGGTGCCCGACGCCCAGGTGCTCTCCGACCTGGACGCCACCGTGGCCTGGGCCGGCCGCCAGGGGGGAGGGGACCTCCGGCGTCTGGGCATCACCGGCTTCTGCTGGGGCGGGCGGATCACCTGGCTCTACGCGGCCCACAACCCCAGGCTCAGGGCCGGCGTGGCCTGGTACGGCCGCCTGGTGGGCGCCGGCTCAGCCCTGCAGCCCAGCTACCCGCTGGAGCTGGCGGCCCGGATCCAGGCGCCGGTGCTGGGTCTCTACGGCGGCCAGGACGATGGCATCCCGCTGGAGTCGGTGACGCGCATGCAGCAGGCCCTCAAGGCCGCCGGCAGCCGCAGCCAGATCGTCGTGTTCCCCGAGGCGCCCCACGGCTTCCACGCCGACTACCGGCCCACCTTCCGGGCCAGGGAGGCCGCCGACGGCTGGCAGCGGCTGCTGGCCTGGTTCCGCGCCAACGGCGTCGCCTGAGGGCCATCGGGCTGCACCACCAGGGCCTCCGGACCGGGGTGGTCGATGCGGAAGGCCCGGTCCTCGGCGGCGCGGCGGCTGGTGTAACGGAACGGGGCCAGGCCGATGCCGAAGCTGGCCTCGAACAGGCGGTCGGTGTGGGCCAGGGGCGGCAGGCCGCACTGGCGCACCTGGGTGGCCAGGGAGGCGGTGGGCTGCTCCCGCACCCGCTGGAACAGCTGGGTCAGCCGGAAGCTCTCCAGGGCCTGCAGGGGGGAGCGGCGCCGGCACTGCTCGAAGCAGACCGTCAGGCGGGCCTCCGAGATGCCCAGATGGCGGGCCACGTCGCCGGGCCCGATCGGCTCGCCGTAGTGGGCCGCAAAGAAGTGGGTGGCCGCCGCCACCACCTCCTGGCAGTGGCGCCGGCTGGGCGGGGAGCCCCCGGCGGTGGTCCCAGGCCGGCCGTGGCTGCCGCTGGATCGTTCCCCCCTGGACCGCACGGTGCCGGAGAGCTTTGCGCCGGACCGTCCCGAGCTGGACAGGCCTGCGCTGGACAGCCCTGCGCTGGGGCTGCTGCCGGTGGTCTCTGGTGCCATGGTGCGTCTCCCGCTGCCCGCCGCACTGGCCGGTGGGCTGTCCACTGCCTGGATAGCCAGGCCCGGGGGCCGGGGCCAGGCCCCGTCAGCGACCCACACCAGATGTTGCACGGCGCCCCAGTGCAGCCGGCGACACAGTCGGGGCCTTTACAAGGTGTTACTCTTGCTTCAAGTTTCGTAACCCACCGGTTCCATGGCTGACACCACCTCCTCCCGCTTCGGTTTCGTCGCCTTCGCCGAGACCTGGAACGGCCGCCTGGCCATGCTCGGCTTCGTGATCGGCCTCGCCACCGAGCTGCTCACCGGCCAGGGCATCCTGTCCCAGATCGGCCTCGGCTGAGGTCCGCCCGGGGCCGAGGCCCTCAGGCCCCGCCGGCCGCCTGCTGGAGCCCTGGCTCCGCAGGCGATTTTGGCATGGGAGAGCGGCCCCCTCTGGATTCCTAGGCTGACGGCTCAGCGCCCGTCCGACCGTCCGCCATGCTCCGCTTCCTGGCCAACGTCGTCTGGGTCGTGTGCGGCGGTCTGCTGATGGGCCTGGGCTGGTGGCTGGCGGGCCTGGTGGCGGCCGTCACGATCGTGGGGCTGCCCTGGGCCCGGGCCTGTTTCGTGATCGGCACGTTCTCCTTCTGGCCCTTCGGCCAGGAGGCCGTCAGCCGCCGGGAGCTCAGCGGCCGCGGCGACCTGGGCACCGGCCCCCTGGGGCTGCTCGGCAACGGGATCTGGTTCGTGCTGGCCGGCTGGTGGCTGGCCATCGGCCACCTCAGCTCCGCCCTGGCCTGCTTCCTGACCATCATCGGCATCCTCTTCGGCCTGCAGCACCTCAAGCTGGCCGTGATCGCCCTGGCCCCGGTGGGGATGGCGGTGGTGCCCCTGGAGCGCAGCCGCCGGCTGCCCCAGGCCTAGGGCGTGCCCGGTGCGGGCCTGGGTTCGGGCCTGGCCTCGGGGGCGGTCCGGGCGAAGAAGGGGGCACCCACCCGGCGGCAGAGGGCGTAGAGCTGGGCGTTGGCCTGGGTGGTGGGCTCGATGCCCAGCTTGGCCAGGCCGTCCCGGTAGCTGAGGCGCCCCTCCTGCAGGGCCAGGCACTGGCTGCGCTGGTAGCCGGGCCGATCCACCAGCTGCTGCAGCCTCTCGCCCAGGCCGGCGCTGGCGGAGCGGGGCAGCAGCACGGCGGCCAGGGCCAGCAGCGCCAGCCCGGCCGGCCGGCGACGACGGGGCGCCGCCGCGGAGGGTGTCGGCACAGCCGGGGACCTGGACACGGCCATCAGGGGGTGACGGGGCGGCGCCGCAACGCCGGCGCCGATCCTATGGACCGGGGCTGATCCCCGGCCGCGCTGTTGACAAGGCCCGGCGGCACGGCTCAGATACGCCCAGTCACCCGAAGCCGCCGTGCTGGAGAGCGCCCCGTCCATCCTGGCCACGATCGTCATCCCCTTCGTGCTGAAGCTGGTGGGGGCGATCGCCCTCTGGATCGCCGGGGGCTGGCTGATCCAGCTGGCCCTGCGCGTCCTGCGGCGCAGCCTGGTGCACAGCAGCCTCGACGTCACGGTCATCACCTACCTGCTGAACGTGCTGGGGGCGGTGCTGCGGGTGATCCTGGTGGTGGCGATCCTGGGCTTCTTCGGCATCCAGACCGCCAGCTTCGCCGCTCTGCTGGCCGGTGCCGGTGTGGCCATCGGCGCCGCCTGGAGCGGCATGCTCGGCAACTTCGCCGCCGGCGTGTTCCTGCAGGTGTTCCGGCCCTTCAGCGTCGGCGACTTCATCACGGCGGCAGGCGTCACCGGCACGGTGGAGGAGATCGGCATGTTCGTGAGCGCGATCCAGTCGCCGGACAACGTGCGCAACATCATTCCCAACAGCCGCCTGTTCGGCGACAACATTCAGAACTATTCCGTGCATCCCTTCCGCCGCGTCGACCTGGTGGCCCAGCTCGACAACTCGGCCGATGTGCCCCAGGCCATCGCCCTGCTCAAGCAGGCCCTGCAGGCGATCCCCAACCAGGCCGAGGGCCATCCCGCCGACGTGGAGATCCTGGAGTTCAGCGAGCGCGGCCCGCGCCTGGCGGTGCGCCCCTACACCCACACGGCCACCTACTGGCAGGTCTACTTCGACACCAACCGCCTGATCGTGGAGGTGCTGGGCGGCCACGGCTTCCCCGTGCCCAGCATCCCCGTGGCCGTCACCGGCAGCGCCGGCCCCGCTGCCGCCGCCGCAGCGGCCGCCGTGCCTCGTCCGGCCTGATCCCCGCTGCTCCCCCTGGCCGGGCCTGACCCCCGCCGAGACCAGGGGCGGCCTCGCTGCGCTGGATCAGGCCACAGAATGGTCCCACCCGAATGGGGTGTCCATGCCCGCCAACGTGGTTCCCCAATCCTCCGTCCCCGGGGTCAGCTGGGATGCCTCCCGCCATGGCTTCCTGCTGCTGCCGGGGGACGGCCTGATCCTGGTGACTGAGCGGCTGGCGGTGCAGCACCTCGATCGCACCGCCAAGACCCTGCTGGGGCCCGGCTCCGCCCGGCTGGTGGGGGCCCATCTGCCGGCGGTGTGGCCCGAGCTGGCGGAGCGGATCGATCGCCACTGGCCGGCCCTGGAGCGGGGTCCCCTCGATCTGACCCTGGCCTGGGAGGGGGAGCCGCAGCCCCTGCGCCTGTTCCGCAGCGACGACGGCGTCGGCGTGGGCCTGCTGGCGGAACCGCCGGCCGAGGCCAGCGCCGAGCCGCGGCTGCGGCTGTTCGAGACGCTGCTCAACACCATCCAGGACGCCCTGCTGATCACCCTGGCCGAGCCGATGGCCTCGCCGGGCCCCCTGATCGTCTACGCCAACGACACCCTGCTGCGCGAGACCGGCTTCAGCCGCGAGGAGGTGCTGGGCCACAGCCCGCGGCTGTTTCACGGCCCCGAGACCGACCGGGCCACCACGGCGGAGTTCGGTGCGGCCCTGCGGCGCTGGGAGTCGCCCGCCATGGAGGTGCTCAACTACGACCGCTTCGGCAACCCCTACTGGATCGAGCTCAAGGTGGCGCCCCTCGCCGACCGGGACGGCTGGTTCACCCACTGGGTGTCTGTTCAGCGGGACGTGTCCGCCCGCCGGGCCGGTGAGCAGGCCCTGGCGGAGCAGGCCCTCAGCGATCCGCTCACGGGGCTGCCCAACCGGCGCGGCCTCGGCGAGCGGCTCGACCGGGCCCTGGCCCGGCTCAAGCACCACCCGGGCCGGCTGGCGCTGATCTTCTGCGACCTCGACCGCTTCAAGGAGGTGAACGACCGCTTCGGCCACGCCACCGGCGATGCCCTGCTGCTGGAGGTGACCCGCCGGCTGCAGACCGTGCTGCGCAGCGGCGACACCCTGGCCCGCCTGGGGGGCGATGAGTTCGTGGTGCTGGTGGACACCCTGGCCAGCCAGGAGGACGCGGTGCAGCTGGCCCAGCGCCTGCAGGCCTCCCTGGCGGAGCCCTGGCGCCACGGTGCGGAGGAGCTGTCCCTGTCGATGAGCATGGGGGTGGCGATGAGCACCCAGGATTCCGTCTCCGCCGAGGAGCTGATGCGCCGCGCCGACCTCACCATGTACCAGGTGAAGTCCGCCGGCCGCGACGGGGTGGGCGTCTACGACGCCGACGTGGACCGGCAGGTGCAGGCGAGCGTGGACCTGCGCCAGCAGCTGGAGCAGGGCCTGCGCCACGGCAGGCTGCTGCTGTACTACCAGCCGATCGTGAACCTGGAGGACGGGGCGATCCTGGGGGCCGAGGCCCTGGTGCGCCTGCGGGGCTCCGACGGCCAGCTGATCGGCCCCGATCGCTTCATTCCCCTGGCCGAGCGCACGGGGCTGATCGTGCCGGTGGAGCGCTGGGTGCTCCGCAGCGCCGTCGACACCCTGCGGGAGTGGCAGCGCCAGGGCCTGCCCTGGCGGATGTCGATCAACGTCAGCCCCTACCACCTGGAGAAGGGCACCCTGGTGCAGGAGCTGTTCGAGCAGCGGGACCGCACCGGGGTGGACCTGGCCGGCCTGCGCATCGAGGTCACCGAGACCGTGCTGCTGCGGGAGCATGCCCGGGCCTTCCACGACCTCTCGGCCCTCAAGCAGGCCGGCGTCACCATCGCCCTGGACGACTTCGGCACGGGCTACTCCAGCCTCTCCTGGCTGAGTCAGCTGCCGGTGGACATCGTCAAGCTCGACCAGTCGTACATCCGCCAGATCGGCGGGGATCCCCGCTGCACCACCTTGATCCGGGGCTTCGTGCGGGTGTTCGAGGAGCTGGGCCTGATGGTGGTGGCCGAGGGCATCGAGACCGAGGAGCAGCGGCAGCTGCTGCTGGCGATGGGCTGCCACGTGGGCCAGGGCTACCTGTTCGGCCGGCCCACCCCCCTGGATGGGGGCGTCTGGCCCAGCGCCCACCGGGGCCCGGGCGGCTCCAGCCCCGCCGGGCGCCCCTAGCCTGGGGCCGCAGCCGTTGGAACAGCCGCCGCATGGGAGCGATGCACTTCTGGGCCCCCGAGATCGATCCGGCCCACCCGATGGACTGCACCCAGGCGGAGCACTACGTGCTCACCCGCCTGGAGCGGGGCACCTTCCTGGCCATCGCCGGCGAGGACCAGCACCTCGAGGAGGTGGCCGATGCCCTGGCGGCCCACCGCTTCCACACCCATGAGGCTGCCCTGCGCGCCGCCGAGGAGCTCAATCGCCTGGGCGAGGGGCCCGTGGATGTGGTCAAGCTCGACTGATGGGCCGGCAGGCGCCCTGACTTCGGTTCTCTGGGGTGCTGGGTGGGGTGCTAGGTTGAGGGTCGATTCAAAGATCTCTCTCCAGCAAGCTCGCAACTTACTTCAGGGCTGTCGACGAGTCGGTTCATAGTTTTCCAGTTCATGACAATTTACGTTGGGAATCTGTCCTTCGATGCCGAAGTGGCGGATCTTGAGCACCTGTTCACCGAATACGGTCAGGTGAGCAAGTGCACCCTCCCCCTCGACCGGGACACCGGCCGCAAGCGCGGTTTCGCCTTCGTCGACATGGCCAATGCGGCCGATGAGGACAAGGCGATCAGCGACCTTCAGGATGTGGAGTGGATGGGCCGCAACATCCGCGTCAACAAGGCGGAGCCCCGCACCGGTGGCGGTGGTGGCGGCGGCGGTGGTCGCGGCGGCTACGGCGGCGGCGGCGGTGGGTATGGCGGCGGTGGCGGTGGCTACGGCGGCGGTGGCGGCAACCGCTACTGAGCCCCAGCTCAGCTGCCGCGGACCGATCGGTTTCCGGTCGGTCCCGGCCTGAACGGCCGGTCCATCAGCAGTGCCGATGGACCAGCGACGACCGCTCCCCTGCTGGGGGGCGGTTTTTTGATGGAGGTTGCCTCCGGCGACCGGCCCCCCGGCGGCTGAGCGCTGGGGGGCTGAACCGTGGCGGGGTGGGCTCTGGAGCACACAACGGGCACCCCGGCCGCGTCAGCCGCTCCAGGGGCTGACGCGGCCGGGGGAGCTTCGGTGGGCCCTAGCCCTTGGCCACCGGCAGGGCCGTGGCCAGCTCCTCCTCCACCTCGCGCCGCACCTGGTTGAGGATGTGGTCGGGCGACTTGTAGCGGCGGGGCAGGCAGTGGTGGAGGATCTCCAGCCGGCTCCAGCACAGCGTGCGCTGGATGGTGGTGGCCCCGCGGCCCTCCTGCACCAGCATCTTCATCGCCCGCCTGTAGAGGTAATACTTGGATTCCAGCTCACCGATCGTCAGGGAAGGCTGTGCACTCATGGGTTTCGATCGAAGGGGTTCGACGGATCGGCGGCCCCCTGCCTGAGGGCCTGGAGCTGGTGCTGGGGCCCCGGCGGAGCGAGCCGCCCCAGGGCCGCGGCTGAAGCCGTGGCTGAATCTTTGACGCAAGCCGTCACGGGCACGGCAAGGCGAGTCCGCAGGGCGAGACCGCAGGGGTAGACAGTGCGGACCCGGACCTCAGGGGCGCACAACTTGCAGAAGCCTCAGCCTAAGTCAGCCGCCCCGCAACTCCAGGCGGTGGCCCATGGAACCGCCGTGCCGCCGCCGACCGCAACGGCGTATGGGCGGATACGGCAATTCACCCCAATCCTCCTAATCTCTCGGCATGGCTGAGATTGTCCCGTCGCCGCACAGCGGCCCGTCCCCCGCTTCCCCCTGTCCCGGCGCGGCTCTGTCCCGGCACGCCGCCCCCATGGCCCCGGCCGGCACCCCCGCCGCAGAGCCTGCCGAGGACGGTCATGGGGGTATTCCCATCGCCCTGCATGCCGCCCCCGGCCGCGGCGGGCCCGATGAGCCCTGGGCCTCAGGCCAGCGAAAACGTTACCTGAACTCCCTCCACGCCGGCGAGCTGGCGGCCTGAGGCCCGCTGCATGGGGCAACGCACCGGCCTGGTGTTCGACCTGGCCTTCGGTCTGCACGACCCAGGCGACGGCCACCCTGAGTCGCCCCGGCGGCTGGAGGCCCTGATCCGGGGCCTGGAGGTGGCCGGGCTGCGCGGGCGCTGTCGGGCCATACCCGCCCGGCCCGCCAGCGACGACGAACTGCTGCGCTGCCACAGCCGCCGCTACCTGCAGACCGTGCAGCGCGACATCGCCTACGGCCGCGCCCAGCTCTCCACCGGCGACACGCCCCTCTGCGACCACTCCGAGGAGGTGGCCCGCCTGGCGGCCGGCGGCCTGCTCGCGGCCGTGGAGGCGGTGCTGGCGGGGCAGCTGGCCAACGCCTTTGCGGCGGTGCGGCCCCCCGGTCACCACGCCGAGCCGGAGCGGGGCATGGGCTTCTGTCTGTTCAACAACGTGGCCGTCGCCGCCCGCCACGCCCAGGCGGCCCTGGGGGTCGGCCGGGTGCTGATCGTCGACTGGGACGTGCACCACGGCAACGGCACCCAGGCGATCTTCTGGGACGATCCCAGCGTGCTCTACTTCAGCGTGCACCAGTGGCCCCTCTACCCCGGCACGGGCACGGCGGAGCAGCGGGGCGGCGGCGACGGCGAGGGCTTCACGATCAACTGCCCCCTGCCGCCGGGCTCGGGCCGCGCGGCGGTGCTTGCGGCCCTGCGGGAGCAGCTGCTGCCGGCGGCCGAGGCCTTCCGGCCCGAGCTGGTGCTGGTGTCCGCCGGCTTCGATGGGGCCCTGGGCGATCCCCTCGGCGACTTCCTGCTGCTGGATGTCGACTTTGCCGAGCTGACCCGGGAGGTGCGGGGCATCGCCGAGCGCCACGCCGGTGGCCGTCTGGTGTCGGTGCTGGAGGGCGGCTACGACCTGGCCGGCCTGGCCCGCTCGGCGGTGGCCCACGTGGCGGCCCTGCTGGAGCCCCCGCCGGCCAGCGCCTAGGCCGGCTCCAGCAGGGCGATGCGTGCCTCCACCAGCTCCGGGGTGAACCGCAGGCTGAAGCCCAGCTTCTGGCAGACCCGCTGCATGGCGCCGTTCTCGTGCAGGATCTCGGCGGTCACCTCCGCCAGGCCCTCGTCGCGGCCGATGCGCAGCAGCTGGGCCAGCAGCTCGGTGCCCAGGCCCTGCTGCTGGTAGGGATCACTCACCAGCAGGGAGAACTCGGCGCCGTTGCCGCCGTGGCTGTGGCTGAGGCGGCCCACCGCCAGCACCGCGTGGGCCCCGCTGGCGGGGTCGCGGCGGTCCACCACGAGGGCCATCTCGCGGTCGTAGTCGGTGAAGCAGATGCGCACGAGCCGCTCGTGGGCGATGCGGCTGCCCAGCGACATCATGTGGAAGTAGCGGGTGTAGACGCTCTCCTCCGAGAGGGTGCGGTGGAAGGCCACCAGCAGCGGCTCGTCCTCGGGGCGGATCGGGCGGATCGTCACCGCCGTGCCGTCCCGCAGCCGCCAGGGCTTGACGTACTGGCTGGGGTAGGGGCGCACGGCCGGCCGGGGCAGTCCGCAGCTGTCGCCCTCGGCGCCCACCAGCACGATGCGGGCATCGAGGGCCAGCAGCTGGGTGCTCGGGGCATCGGCCGCGGGGCCGTCGCCGGCGCCACCCCGGACGTCGGCATTCCAGGAGACGAGCGGGGGGTTGATGTCGAGCTCGCGGATCAGCGGCTGCTCCAGCACCAGCTGGCTCACCCGCACCAGCAGCCGCTCCAGCTCCGCCAGGTCCGCCGCCGGCCGGCCGCGCCGCCCCTGCAGGGCGGCGTGCACCCTGGTCTGCTCCATCAGCCGCCGCGCCAGGGTGGTGTTCAGGGGCGGCAGGGCCACGGCCCTGTCGCGGTAGACCTCCACCAGGGTGCCGCCGGTGCCGAACAGGATCACCGGCCCGAACTGGGGATCGATGCTGCTGCCCACGATCAGCTCGATCGCCCCCTGGAGCCGCAGCATCGGCTGCACCGTCACCCCCCCGAAGGCAGCCGCGCCATGGCGCTCGACGATGCGCCGCTCCATGGCACGGAAGACCTGCTCCACCTCGGCCGGGCCCTGCAGGTTGAGCTGCACCCCCTCCACGTCGCTCTTGTGGCTGAGGCTGGTGCTGTGCAGCTTCACCACCACCGGGTAGCCGGTGGCCCCGGCGGCCGCCACCGCCTCCTCGGCCGTGGCGGCCAGGCGCGTCTCCACCACGGGGATGGCGTAGGCCAGGAGGACCCGCTTGGCCTCGATCTCGCTCAAGAGCGTGCGGCCCTGGGCCTGGGCCTGGGCCAGGATCTGGTGCGCGCGCTGGCGCCCGCCCGCCCCGGTGGACTCCGGGTCAGCGGCATCCGCCTCCGGCAGCAGCTCGGGCGTCTCGTAGATGCCCCGCAGGTTGTAGCTGTAGCGCCACAGGGCATTGAACAGGCGCGCGGCGGCGTCGGGATAGCGGTTGGTGGCGATGCCGGCTCCGTTGAGGATCGCCTCCCCGGCGGCCACCGCATCCCCGCCCATCCAGCTGGCCACCAGCGGCTTCTGGCTGGTGGCCGCCAACTGGCGCAGCCTCTGGGCCGTGGCGGTGGGGTCCGTCATCGCCTGGGGGGTGAGCACCACCAGCAGGCCGTCGGTGTTGGGGTCGTCGAGGGCGGCGGCGATGGCATCGGCGTAGTGCTGCGGATCGGCATCGCCGAGGATGTCGATCGGATTGCCGTGGCTCCACTGGGGCGGCAGCCGCTCGTTGAGGCGGTCCAGGGTCCCGGGGGCGAGGCGGGCCAGCTCGCCGCCGGTCATCACCAGGGCGTCGGTGGCCAGCACCCCGGGGCCGCCGGCGTTGGTGAGGATCGTGAGCCGCGGACCGGCGGGGCGCCGCGGCTGCTTGGCCAGCACCTCCGCCAGGTCGAACAGGTCGGAGAGGCGATCCACCCGCAGCACGCCGCAGCGGCGGAAGGCGGCCGCCAGCACCGCGTCGCTGCCGGTGAGGGCGCCGGTGTGGGAGGCGGCGGCCTGGGCGGCCTCGGCGGTGCGGCCCCCCTGGATCACCACGATCGGCTTGGTGAGCGCCACCTCCCGCGCCGCCGAGACGAAGGCGCGCGCATCGCCGATCGACTCCATGTAGATGACGATGCTGTGGGTGTCGGGGTCATCGCCCAGGGCGGTGATCAGGTCCCCCCAACCCACATCCAGCATCGAGCCCATCGACACGAAGGCGCTGAAGCCCACGTTCTGGCGCTGGCTCCAGTCCAGAACGGCGGTGCAGATCGCCCCCGACTGGCTGAGGAAGCCCACGTGGCCCGGCCGGGCCATGGCGCCGGCGAAGGTGGCGTTCAGCCCCAGACGCGGATTCATCAGCCCCAGGCAGTTGGGGCCGAGCAGGCGCATGCCGCTGCGGCCCAGCCGCTCGCGCAGCTCGTTTTCCAGGGCCAGGCCGGCGGGCCCCACCTCGCGGAAGCCCGCCGAGAGCACCACCACCGCCTTGACGCCGGCCGCGGCACAGGCGCCCACCAGCTCCGGCACCCCGGCGGCGGGGGTGGCGATCACCGCCAGGTCCACCGGCTCGGGGATCGCCGCCACCGAGGCGTAGGCGCGGATGCCCAGCACGCTGTGGCGCTTCGGGTTCACCGGAAACACGGTGCCGCCGAAGGGGTGGCTGATCAGGTTCCACAGCAGAGTGCGGCCGACGCTGCCGGGCCGCTCCGTGGCGCCGATCACCGCCACCGTGCGCGGCCGGAACAGCGCCGCCAGGGGCTGGCGCTGGGAGCGCAGGATGTCGTAGGTGGGGTCGCTCTGCTGGGGAGCCGCTCCTGCTTGGCCTGCCATCGGCCCCGGGCTGCGAGGCCTCAGCCAAGCAAAGGGGCGGAGCCGCGGCTGGAGTCGCAACGGTTGTTGATGCCGGCCGTGGGCGCATCCGCACCGGCCGCCGCCAGCAGCCGGCCCGCCAGGGCCTCGGCGCTGCGCAGGGCCCCCTCCACCCGGCCGAAGCCCGGACCGGCCACGTAGTCGCCGCAGAAGCCCAGCCGGCTGGCGGGGCAGAGGGCCAGCTCCAGCGGCAGGCCCGGGGCCCGGGGGAAGGCGGCGCCCCAGCGCATCAGCTGGCGCTCGCCCGCCAGGGAGCGGCGCCGGGCCGCCGCGGGCATCCAGGCGGCCAGGGCCTGCTCCAGGGCCTCCGCCAGGGCGGCGGTGAGGGCCTCGATCACGGCCTGCTCCTGCTCGGGCTGCGGCGCCACCCCCAGCCGGCTGGCGATTGAGGAGCGCGAGCCGTACACGCTCAGGTGCTCGGAGGCGAAGGTGGCGCTGGAGTGGGCCACCACGGCGCAGCGACCATCGGCCAGGGGCTGCACCGACAGCCGCGACAGGTTCCAGCGCAGCTGGGCCGCCTCGGAGAACTCCAGCAGCCGGAACGGCAGCTGCCGCCAGGGGCCGGCGGCAGCCGCGGGCACCAGCAGCAGCAGGGTGCTGCGGGCCTCCGACTGGATCGAGGCCAGCACGGCGAGCACGTGCTGCAGCTGCGGGTCCAGCAGCCGGGCGGCGGCGGCGGCCAGGGGCACCTCCGGCCAGTCCAGCAGCAGCCGGCTGCGGGGGTGGGCCAGCAGGGTGCCGCTCAGCACCAGCCAGTCCACCTCCACGAGGAGCTGGCGGTCGGGCCCCAGCAGGCGCCAGCGCCGCTCCGGCGTGACCTCCAGATGGCGCACCAGCTGGCCGTAGTGGGCCTCCAGGCCGGGGCCGGCCTGCTCCAGCAGGCCGCTGCAGAACTGCTCCATGCCGCCGCGGCCGCGGTAGAGGCTGCCCAGGCCATGGGGGGCGCTGCCGCCGGGGTGGAGCTGCCCCTGGCCGTCCAGCTGGGCGATGGGCTCGCTCCAGGGCTCGATCCAGCCGCCGGCCAGCAGCGGCTGCAGCAGCCCGGGGGGTGGACTGGCCGTGAGGTTGAACAGGGGTGCGCCGTGGTCGATGCGCAGGCCGGGGTCGGTGCGGGAGCGGCGGGTGGCGGTGCGCCCCCCCGGCCCCCGGCCGCTCTCCCACAGGGAGATCGGCCCCGGCCAGCCCCCCCGCCCCAGGGCCGCCGCGGTGGCGCAGCCCGCCACCCCGGCGCCGACCACGGCGATGGCGCCGGGGGGGGTGCCGGTGCCGGCGGCCGGATGGGTAGGGATGGACATGCCCAGATTCTCCCAGCCCCTCAGAATGGCAATGGTTCGTTACAGTGTGTGAAACCGCCGGCGCCCCGTGGTGCCCGACCCCATGCCCGACCCCATTGAGTTGCTGTCGGAGTTCGTGGGCTATCCGCTGCGGCCCCTCGGCTTCGTCGGAGCGTGGCTGCATCAGGGTCTGCTGACGCGGCTCAGTGCCGCTGCCGCTGCGCCGCGCCCGGGGGCGCCCCTGGCGGCCTGAGCGCAGGCCGGGCCGGCCCCGTCGCTGAGGGTTCTCAGCCCCGGATGGCTCCTTGGTGCTGCGGGGGACAGCGATAGGGTCGCCCCAGGCGGAGCACCCCATGACATCGACCGCAGCGCAGACCGCAGCGCAGCAGGATTCGCTGGATCTGCAGGCTCTGGAGGGCGGCCCGATCGGCGTCCTGATCTGCGGCCACGGCAGCCGCAACCGCCAGGCGGTGGCCGAGTTCGCCCAGCTGGCCGAGGGGCTGCGGGCGCTGCTGCCGGGGCTGCCGGTGGCCTACGGCTACCTGGAGTTCGCCCGGCCGGTGCTGCGCGATGCCCTGGAGGAGCTGCGGGCCCAGGGGGTGCGGCGGGTGCTGGCGGTGCCCGGGATGCTGTTTGCCGCCGGCCACGCCAAGAACGACATCCCCTCGGTGCTCAACACCTACGCCGCCGAGACCGGGCTGCGGGTGGACTACGGCCGCGAGCTGGGGGTGGACCTCTCGATGATCCAGGCCGCCGGCGCCCGCCTGCGCCAGGCCCTCGAGGCTGCCGATGCCGCCGCCGCCGCCCGGGGAGACCGGCCGGTGCCCCTGGCCGAGACCCTGCTGGTGGTGGTGGGCCGCGGCTCCTCCGATCCGGACGCCAACTCGAATGTGTCCAAGGTCACCCGGATGCTGGTGGAGGGCTTCGGCTTCGGCTGGGGCGAGACGCTCTACTCCGGCGTCACCTTCCCGCTGGTGGAGCCGGGCCTGCGCCACGTGGTGCGGCTGGGCTTCCGGCGCATCCTGGTGTTCCCCTACTTCCTGTTCTCGGGGGTGCTGGTGAGCCGCATCCGTCAGCACACGGCCCTGGTGGCGGCGGACCACCCGGCGCTGGAGTTCGTGGAGGCCCCCTACCTGGGCGACCATCCCCTCGTGGTGGACACCTTCCGCCAGCGGGTGCTGGAGGTGGTGCGCGGCGACACCCAGATGAACTGCTCCCTCTGCAAGTACCGGGCCCAGGTGCTGGGCTTCGAGGCGGAGGTGGGGGCGCCCCAGCGCAGCCACCACCACCACGTGGAGGGCCTGGTGGAGGGCTGCACCCTCTGCGAGCACGAGTGCACCGGTGCCTGCCAGCCGGACGGCATCCCCATTCCCCTCGGCCACCACCACGGCCATGACCACCCCCACGGCCCCAGCGACGCCCACAGCCACGGCCACGATCACGGCCATGGCCACGCCCTCTACCCCCACGCCGACCACCCCCTGGGCCCCCGCAGCCTGCAGCGGGCCGCAGCGCCGGCGCGGGCGGATGCACCCGCCTGACCGGCCTGCATCCCCGGCATGGATCCTGTGCCTGAACCGCCTGCCTCAAGCGTCTCGGGGGGGCCGGGACCCATGGGATCCAACGACATAAGCCCTGCTGATCCAAGGACGATTTCCCCAATCACGGGTCGTTTTCCCCAGATTTATGGGGGGTTTTCCCCAGGGACCGGCGGTCAAGCGGCCGCCGGAGCGAAGGTGTTGGGGATTGCGCCGATCCGCCACCTGTGGCCTTGACAGTCGGTGGCTTGTCGTTAAGGCGCCGGGGCGGTAGCCGCAGCGCCCCGGGGAGAGGCCAGTGCCGGCCGCCAGTCTCACGCTGGATCGCCATGGGTTCGGGGCCGCGGCCGGACCTTTGACGGCGGGGGGGCCCCTGTGGCTTTCTGGTGCGGCAGGACGGACGCGGCACGCTTGGACGCAGACATGGGCAAGGGGTTGGATCGGGGCCAGCAGGGGGCGGGGGTCCCGGGGTGCGGTGGCCACGACCGCCTCGGCCCTGGATCCGGCGCCAGCCAACCCCAGGCCCATGCGCCAAGGCCCGAGGCGGCCCAGCGGGCCCAGCCCCCGCGGGACCTGCTGCGCCGCTGCCTGGAGCGCGACGACGCCCCCCGGCCGGACGAGACCGCAGAGCTGCCCCGCATCAGCCTGGAGGCCGAGGTGCCCGAGGCCCTGTTCGAGGGGATGCGCCACTTCCTCAAGGCCCGCCCCGACTGGGACCAGTACCGGGTGATCACCTCGGCCCTGGCCGGTTTCCTGTTCCAGAACGGCTGCAGCGACCGCTGCGTGGCCCAGCATTACCTGAACGGGCTCTTCCATCGCCCCGGCGACTGAAGCCAGGGCGCCCCGCACGGGGCCGCCGGCGGCGGCAGGGGGCGACGCGGGGGCATGCCAAGAAAAAAGGCGGAGGTGCCGACCCCCGCCCGTCTGTTTCTCCCTTGCCCGACCCTTTGGAGGTCGCCCAGGGAGTGTGGGGGCAGCGCCCGCTGGAATCTGTGGTGATGGACACCGCCCGCCCCCGGCGGTGAGCGCTTCCACACCGGGCGATCCGGCCCGGGGAAGAGGGCGCCCTAGAGCTCGCCGCGCCGCAGGGCCCGGGCGGCGTGCTCACAGGCCCGCCAGGTGATCGCCATCTCCGTGAGGGTGGGGCTCTGCCAGCCGGCGCTGGGCCAGCAGGCGCCGTCGGTGACGAGCAGGTTGGGGGTGCGCCAGAGCTGGTTCCAGGGGTTGAGCACGCCGGCGTCGTCGCGCTCCGCCATCGGCGCTCCGCCCAGTTCGTGGATGTAGTAGCCGGGGGGAGGTGCCTCAGGGGCGACCGCCAGGCTGCCCTTCACCAGGGGCTCCAGCAGCGGAAACACGAACAGATCGGTGAGGGGGGCGATCCGGCCGCCGGCGCAGGCCACCACCGCCGCCATCCGGGCCTGCATGTGGGCCACCATGCGCCGCTCGTTCTCACCCCAGCGGCAGTCGATGTGGGCGATCGGGAGGCCCCAGGCGTCGCTGCGCTCCGGGTCGAGGCTGACCCTGTTGTGGTCCTGGGCCAGCACCTCGCCGTGGCCGATCAGGAAGCCCACCGCCGCGTCCCGGTCCCGCTTGAACGGCGCCGGCGGATCGAAGCGCTGGATGCCGGCCCAGAGGCCGTAGCCGCGCAGGAAGTCGACGGCCCCGTCGCCGCTGCCTGCGCCGCCGGCGTCCAGGTTCACGGTGTTGGGCAGGAAGACGCTGCCGGCGCCGGAGAGTTCGCTGGGCCCCGCGGGCGGCTGGTCCGGCAGGGCGAAGAAGCGGCTGGTGGAGATGTGGTCCATCAGGCCGCGCCCGAGGCAGCCGGAGGGATCCTCAAGCCCCCCCTGGCGGCGGCTGTGCAGCAGCAGCCGCAGGCTCTCGATCGTGGAGGCGCACAGCACCACCAGGGAGGCGCCGGCCCGCTGGCGCCGGCCGCTGGCCGCCTCCACGACCACCACCCCCCGGGCCCGGCCCGTGCCGGCGTCGACCTCCACGTGGCTCACCACGGCGCCGCTGCGCAGCTCCACCCGGCCCGTGGCCAGGGCGGCGGCCAGGCAGCCCCCCTGGGAGCTGGAGCGGGGCCAGGGCCCGGCCCCGGGGCGGTGCAGGGCGAAGCCGCGCGAGTGGATCAGGGGCAGGCCCAGCTCCCGGGCCACCGCCCGCCGCAGGCAGGCCTCGGCGGGGGTGAAGGGCAGCGGATCGCGGTAGATCCCATCCGGCAGCTGGGGCAGCCCGTCGGCCCGCCCGTGGACCTGCAGCAGGGTCTCCAGCCGGGCGTAGTAGGGGGCCAGGTCGGCGTGGCCGATGGGCCAGCTGCGGCCGTGGCCGTCCCGCTCGGCCGCCTTGAACTCGTAGTCGGAGAGCCGCAGGGTGATGCCGCCCCAGGTGAGGCTCTTGCCGCCCACCTGGCGGCCGCGGGTCCAGAGGAAGGGCCGATCGGCCGGGGTGCTGTAGGGATTCTGGCGCTCGTCGACGAACAGCTCGGGGTTCGCCTTCCAGTAGCCGGGGTGGTGGCTGGCGTGGCGCTGGCGGCCGCTGCTGAGACTGGCGATGCGGCGAGCCGTGTTGAGGGGCTCGCTGCCAAAGGCGCGCCGGGCGCTGAGCTCGGGGCCGGCCTCCAGCACCAGCACCCGCAGGCCGGCCTGGGCCAGCACCATGGCCGCCACGCCGCCGGTGGCGCCGGAGCCGACGACGATCGCGTCGGGGTCCGGCGCCATCAGGAGAGGGTCACCTGGGGGGTGGCCAGGGCCGTCGGCGTCGCCTCGGCCGCCGCCGTCGCCGTGGGTTGCGCCGCCGTGGCGGCCGCGGCGCTGGCCGTGGGACTGCGCTCCGCCAGCAGGCTGGCCAGGGCCAGCAGACCGGCGCCGATCACCTCGACGCTGAGCCACACCAGCAGAGCCAGCCAGATCAGGGGGTGTTCCGGGGGCCGGCCCCCGGGCTCCCCCCCACCAGGGGAGCCGTCAGGGACGGAGCCGTCGCCGGTGGAACGACTCGGGCTGAACGTCGAGGGGGAATCCATGGCGAAGGCGGCGGGACGGCGGCAAGCGGAACGGCGGCGAACCGAAGCGGGCGCGAATCCGACACAACCCCAACGAAAAACCCCGGCGCTTCAGGGAAGGCCGGGGTTTCGGGAGTTGGTGGCGGGGAGGAGATTTGAACTCCTGACCTTCGGGTTATGAGCCCGACGAGCTACCAGACTGCTCTACCCCGCGGCGACCCGTGAACCATACAACACGGCTTGTCCGCCCGGCAATCGGGGCCCTGCGCGGCCGGCGATCCGGGGCGCAGTCAGCCAGCAGGATGGGGCGCTGCCGCCCGTCGCCATGACCCGCTTTCTGCACTATGTGCGGGTGCCCCTGCTCTGCTGCGGCGGGGCCCTGGTGGCGGTGCTGATCGCCCGGGGCCTGGAGGCCGCCTGGGTGACCCTGGTGCTGCTGGCCCTGGAGATCAGCCTCTCCTTCGACAACGCCGTGGTGAATGCCCGCGTGCTGGAGCGGCTCAGCGCGGCGCAGCAGCGCTTCTTCCTCACCTGGGGCCTGGTGATCCCGGTGTTCGGCGTGCGCTTCCTCGGCCCCCTGCTGCTGGTGTCCCTGGCCGGGGGGATCGGCCTGGGGGAGGCCTTCGAGACGGCGATGCACCGCCCCGATCGCTACCACCAGCTGCTGGAGGTGGCGGAGCCGCGGATCCTGGCCTTCGGCGGCATGTTCCTGCTGATGGTCTTCCTGCGCTACTTCTTCGATGAGGCCAAGACCCTGCACTGGGTCCAGGTGCTGGAGGCGCGTCTGAGCCGGGCCGGCCGGGTGGAGTCCCTGGAGGTGGCCCTGGCCCTGGTGCTGCTGCTGGCGGTCAGCGCCGCGGTGCCCGGCGGCCAGCGGACCGCGATCCTGGTCAGCGGACTGCTGGGCCTGGTGCTGCAGATCCTGAGCACGTCGCTGGCGGAGTTCTTCGGTGGTGAGGAGGCGGCGGTGGGCCGGATGGCGGCGGGCGGCGGCCTGGCCAGCCTGGTGTATCTGGAGCTGCTGGATGCCTCCTTCAGCCTCGACGGCACCATCGGCGCCTTCGCCATCACCAACCAGCTGGTGCTGATCCTGATCGGCCTGGGGCTCGGGGCCCTGTTCATCCGCTCCCTCACCGTGATGCTCAGCCGCGAGCGGGCCCTGGAGCAGCTGATCTATCTGGAGCACGGCGCCCACTACGCCATCGGCGCCCTGGGCCTGCTGATGCTCAGCGGCGTGGTGCTGGCCCGCTGGGGCCAGCACGTGCCGGAGTGGCTGAGCGGGCTGATCGGCGTGGTGCTGCTGCTGCTGGCCCTGGGGGATTCCCTGCGCCACAGCCGCCGCCCAGGCGGCCCCGACCTGCCCTCCGCCTGAGAGCCCTCGCCATGGCCCTGCGCCTGCTGCTGGATTCCGCCGACCCCGCCGCCTGGGCCGAGTGGCTGCCCAGCGGCCTGTTCCACGGCGTGACCACCAACCCGACGCTGCTGCGCCGGGCCGCCCAGCCCTGCCGCCTCGACCACCTGGCGGCCCTCAGCGAGCGGGCCCTGGCCCTGGGGGCGCGGGAGGTGCACCTGCAGGCCTGGGCGGGCGCGGCAGCCGGGGCCAGAGCCGTCGCCGACGCCCTGGACAGGGCCGCTGCCCCCCTGGCCCTCGCCGAGCGCTACCTGGCCTGCGGCCGCGCCCTGGCGGCCCTGGCCCCCGGTCGCATCTGGGTGAAGCTGCCGATCACTCGCGCCGGTGCCCTGGCGGCCCGGCCCCTGCGGCAGGAGGGGATCCCGATCACCTTCACCGCCTGCTACGAGCCGGCCCAGGTGCTGGTGGCCGCGGCCCTCGGCGCCGACTACATCGCCCCCTACCTGGGGCGCATCGGCGACCTGGGCCGCGACGGCCCCGCCACCCTGGTGGCGATGCAGCGCTGCGTGGCGGGGCTGGGCACGCCGCTGCGGCTGCTGGTGGCCAGCCTGCGCCGGCCGGAGGATCTGGCGATGCTGGCGGCCGAGGGCCTCGACACCTTCACCATCGGCCCGCAGATCGCCGCCGGCCTGTTCGCCAGCGCGGCCACGGCCGCCGCCGCCGAACAGTTCGAGCGGGATGCCCTGGGGTAACCCCCGGCTGGCCACCGCCCACGGCGGCTGGCGGGGCCGCCGGGGCTCAGGGGTGGCGCAGGGCCCGGCGCAGCTGCCCCAGGCAGAGGCCGCCGTGGGAGCAGAGGGCCACGTAGTAGCCGTTCACGTAGGTGCGGGGGGGGACCGGGCCGGCGGCCGGGGGTGCCGCGGGGGCCTGGGCCGCCGGCTCGCCCGCGCCCGCCGGGGGCGGGATGGGGCCGAGGTCGCCGCTGGCGGGACCGGTCTGACCCGGGGCCCTGCCCAGGCTGGCCCGGACCTGCCGCAGGGTGTCGCCGTACTGGGGCATGGCGGTGCTGTTGATGCCGCCCTGGATGGCGGCGGCTCCGGTGGCATCCAGGAGCATCTGGGCCGAGGCCGGCGGCGCCGGGAGCAGCGGCGCCAGCGCCAGGGCCGCCGCGGCAAGGGGCGCCACGGCCTGCGGCAGCGGCATCATCCGGGTCATCGCGGGCCCTGAGCGTCTGGATGCAGGGTAGGCAGCGCGCGGGTCAGCGGCGACCCAGCAGCTCCTCCCAGCTGGGGGGGGCCGCAGGGGTCGGGCGGGGCTGCCGCTGCGGGGGGCGCGGGGCGCCGCCGCCGGCCGCGGCATGGACGGGGGTGCTGGCGCGCAGCGGAGCGGGGCTGCCGTGGGCAGCCCGGGGAGTCAGTCGGGTCATCGAAATTGCAGGGGTCCGTGGGATGGATATGGGTGTCGCACCAACGCCAGGGCAGCGGCCGATCAGGCGGCCTGGGGCCATGGGTTCAAGCAGCCCGGTGGGCTGAAGGGGTCGGCCCGGGTCGCGGGGGCCGTGGATGCTGCGGGCGGGACGTCGTCCCGCCCTGCCAGGGGTGCTGGTGCCGGCGTTGGCTTGGGTACTCGCCGGACGGGCCTGGGGCCCGCCGCGACCGCCGGCTCCGGTCACCATAGGCCCTGCCAGCGCAGCGCCGGCGGGTCACGGCGGCCCGTAACAATCGTCACACCCAGCTGCCCCATTGGTGCCAGGGCCAGGCGGAGGCGGTTTTTAGGGTCACGCCAGTTGCTCCCCTGCCCGTGACCCCGCCCCGCCTGCATCGCCCCCCCAGCGAGCCCCGGGCCCAGGCCCGCCGATCTGCCCCCCAGCTGCTGCTGCGCTTCGGCCTGGGGCCCGTGCGGCTGGCGGGGGCGGCGCTGCTGGCCGTCTGTTTCAGCGCGGCGCTGCTGGTGGCCCGGGCCCAGCAGGCCGGCGGCGGCGAGATCGGCGTCTATTCCGGCCGCCACTACAACACCGATCAGGAGCTGTACCGCCGCTTCACGGCCCGCACCGGCATCAGGGTCAAGCTGCTGGAGGCCAAGGACGACGCCCTGATCGAGCGCCTGCGCAGCGAGGGCAAGAACAGCCCCGCCGACGTGCTGGTGCTGGTGGATGCGGCCCGGCTCGACAAGGCCGCCGACCTGGGCCTGTTCCGGCCGACCCGCTCGGCGGCCCTGCTGCGGGATGTGCCCCTGGACCTGCGCGATTCGAAGGGCCGCTGGTATGGCCTCACCCGCCGGGTGCGCATGGTGGTGGTGAACCCCAGGCTGGTGAACCCCGCCAGCATCCGCACCTACGCCGACCTGGCCAATCCCGCCCTCAAGGGCAAGCTGTGCCTGCGGGATCGCAAGAGCGTCTACAACCAGTCGCTGGTGGCCGACCAGCTGATCCTGCGCGGCGAGGCCGCGGCCACCGCCTGGGTGAAGGCGATGGCGGCCAACGTGGGCCAGCCCTACTTCACCTCCGACACGCCCCTGGCCCGGGCGGTGGCCACCGGCCAGTGCGGCGTGGGCCTGGTGAACACCTACTACGTGGCCCGGATGCTCTCCGGCCAGGGCGGCGCGGCGGACCAGGCCCTGGCCCGCCGGCTGCGGCCCGTGTTTCCCAACCCCGCCCACGTCAACCTCAGCGGCGCCGGCGTGACGGCCCACTCCCGCAACCCCCAGGCGGCCCTGAAGCTGATCGAATTCCTGGCCTCCCCCAGCGGTGGCAAGGGCTATGCCGAGGCCAACCACGAGTATCCGCTGCGGGGCTACGGCGACAACGCCATCCTCAAGGGCCTGGGCAGCTTCCGGCCCGATCGGGTGTCCGCCGAACAGCTGGGGGCCAAGAACCGGGCGGCGGTGCGGCTGATGGAGGCCAGCGGCTGGAGATGAGCCGGCCCGCCGCGGGGGCAGAGCGGCCGGCAGCCGGGCGATGCCCCTCGCAACTGCCAGTTGTTATTGAGAATCGCTTGCAAAAGGGCCGGGGGATTGTTTATCTTGCGAGTCATTCGCAACAAGGCCGCCGGTCGGCCGTCGCTCCTGGCCATGGGTCTCCGTTTCCTCTCCGCCCGCCCCGCCTCCGCCGTGCACGTGGCCGTGGGGCAGAGCGTGCTGCTCGATCCAGGCCTGCGCGGCTCCAGTGGCTGCATCGAGGTGCTGGAGGGGGTGGCCCGCGTCTACTGCCCCTGCGAGGAGACGGCCGGCATGACCCTGGCCTTCCTGCAGCCGGGCGATCAGCTGCGCACCGATCGCCTCTGCAGCGAGGGCATCTGCGTGGAGGCCCTCACGCCGCTGCAGTTCCGCTGCGACGGGGAGAGCGCCGGCGGCGACGGCTTCGATCCGGTGAACGAGTGGACCCTGCAGCTGCTGCGCATCCGCCACCTCAGCAGCGCCGAGCAGCGGCTGCACGCCCTGCTGGCCCTGCTGGTGCGGCGCCTGGGGCGCCGCTGCGGTCCCTGGTGCGACCTGCCCTTCCGGCTCACCCATGAGCGCATCGGCGAGCTGATCGGCACCACCCGCGTCACCACCACCCGCCTGATCTCGCGCATCCGCCAGGCCCGGCTGCTGGAGGTGCCCGCCGGCCAGGGGGGCCTGCGCCTGGCGCCGGAGCTGGTGGAGTCGGCGCCCCTGGCCGCCGGCTGAGGGCCGGTGGGGCCGCCCTGACCGCCGCCGGCCCTCAGCGCCCACGGCCCGCCCGGTTGCGTCAGCCTGGCCGGCACCGTCGCCCCCGCCCCCATGAAGCGCCGCGCCCTGCTCCAGCTGCTCCCTGCCCTGGCGGCGGGCCTCACGGTCACGGCCGGGGGCCTGCCGCTGGCGGGCCTGCGGGGTGCCAGGGCCCAGGGCGCCCCGGCCCGCGGCAGCCAGCGGCCGCTGCGCTTCCTGGCCGTGGCCGACACCGGCAGCGGCGATGCCAACCAGCGGGCCGTGGGGCGGGAGATGGCGGCGGTGCACCGCCGCCGGCCGGTGGATCTGGTGGTGCTCGGCGGCGACAACATCTACCCATCGGGAGCCATGGCCCTGATCGAGGCCACCTTCCAGCGGCCCTACGCCGAGCTGCTGGCGGCCGGCGTGCCCTTCCACGCCGTGCTGGGGAACCACGACATCCGCACCGCCAACGGCGATCCCCAGGTGGCCTACCGGCCCTTCGGCATGGCGGGCCGCTGGTACAACCTGCGCCGCGGACCGGTGGAGTTCTTCTTCCTGGACACCAACGGCAACGCCGACCGCCAGCGCCAGTTCAGCTGGCTGCGCACCGTGCTGGCCGCCAGCACGGCCCCCTGGAAGGTGGTGGTGGGCCACCATCCCATCTACTCCTCCGGCCTCTACGGCAACGACCCTGCGGCCCAGGCGCGGCTGGTGCCGCTGCTGCGCCGCTATGGCGTGGCGCTCTACATCAACGGCCACGAGCACCACTACGAGCGCAGCCGGCCCATCGACGGCATCACCTACCTGGTGGTGGGCGGCGGCGGTGCCAGCCTGCGGCCGGTGGTGCCCACCGCCCAGAGCGCCAGGGCCGTGAGCACCTTCAGCTTCGCGGAGCTGGAGGCCAGCCCCGAGCGCCTCAGCCTCACCGCCTGGGACAGCCGCGGCAGGGAGATCGATCGGGCGGTGCTGGCGGAGCGGCCCAGGCCCTGAACTACGCGGCAGCCGCCGCGGCGCCGGCGCCGTGCTCCATCGGGTAACCCGCCTGCTGCCAGGCCCGCAGGCCGCCCCGCAGGTTGGCCACCCGCCGCAGGCCGGCCTTCACCAGCTGCTGGGTGGCCAGGGCCGAGCGGCTGCCGGAGTGGCAGAGCACCACCGTGGGCAGATCCGGCCCCAGCTCGGCGGCGTGGGCCGCCAGCTCCGGCAGGGGGATCAGCCGGCTGCCGGGCACATGGCCGTCGGGGCCCCCGTATTCCTCGGCGGAGCGCACGTCGATCAGCTGCAGCCGGCCGCGGTGCTCGGCCACCCAGTCCACCCGCAGCTCGGGCAGGCCGGCGAAGCTGCGCTGGATCGGCGCCCAGTCATCCGGCTCGGGCCGCCGCTCCCCCTCGGGCCGGCCGCTGCACAGGTTGGCGGGCAGGGCCTCGGCGAGGCGGTGCGGATGGGGCAGGTGCAGGTTCTGCATCGCCCCCACGAAGTCGCGCTCGGTGGCGGCGCCGCCGAGGCGGGCGTTGTAGGCGCGCTCCTCCGCCACCGAGCTGAGGGTGCGGCCGGCGTAGTCGTGGCCGGGGTAGAGCAGGCAGTGCTCCGGCAGGGTGAAGATCTGGCCGGTGATCGAGCGGTAGAGGCTGGCGGCGTTGCCCTGCTGGAAGTCGCAGCGGCCGCAGCCCCGCACCAGCAGGGCGTCGCCGCTGAAGGCCAGGCCGTGGTCGTCGAGCACGTAGGTGAGGCAGCCGTCGGTGTGGCCGGGGGTGGCGCGCACCTCCAGGTGGCGGGCGCCGAAGCGCACCCGATCGCCGTGGGCCAGGGGCAGGGTCACGTTGGCGGCCTGGGCGACGGCCGCCAGGCCGATGGCGCAGCCGGTGGCCTCCCGCAGCCGCCAGCTGCCCGTCACGTGGTCGGCGTGGACGTGGGTGTCGAGGCTGGCCACCAGGTCGATGCCCAGCTCGCGGACCAGGGAGAGGTCCCGGTCGTGCTGCTCGAACACCGGATCGATCAGCAGCCCCTCGCCGCTGGGCACATCGGCCAGCAGGTAGGTGTAGGTGCCGGTGCTGGCATCGAACAGCTGGCGCAGCAGCAGGGCACCGCCACCGGCGGCGGCCGCCAGGGAGAGGCCGGAGGGGGAGGGAGCCATGGAGGCGGCGGCACCGGTGGCGCTGAGGCTAGGCGCGCCGGCCCCGGGCACCTCGCCGGCCCCGCCGCTGGCTGGCCCGGGCCTCTGCCTGCAGAATGCGGCGAGGGGGCGGCGGCCGCCGATCCCCATGGCCCCGCTGCGCGACCTCCCCATCCGCACGCCCCCGCTGCCGATCCGTCCGCTCGTCGCCTACGGCCTGCTGCTGGCGCTGCCGCTGTCCTGGGCCGCCGCCTGGCTGCACTGGGGCGACATCCCGGTGTTCGTCAGCTCGGCCCTGGCGATCCTGCCCCTGGCGATCTGGCTGAGCACCGCCACCGAGGAGCTGTCCCTGGCCCTGGGGCCCTCGATCGGCGCCCTGCTCAACGCCCTGTTCGGCAACGCCACCGAGCTGATCATCGCCCTGGTGGCCCTGCGGGCCGGCCTGGTGGAGATCGTCAAGGCCAGCATCACCGGCACCGTGATGGCCAACCTGCTGCTGGCCCTGGGGCTGTCGATGGCCCTGGGGGGCCTGGGGCGCCAGGAGCAGCGCTTCCAGCCGGTGGTGGCGCGGGTCAACGGCTCGGCCATGACCCTGGCGGTGCTGGCGATCCTGATCCCCAGCCTGGCCCGCTACTCCGGCCGCGATGTGCTGGCGGGCAACCTGGCCTTCTCGGGGTTCGTGGCCTGGGTGCTGCTGGCGGTCTACGGCCTGACGCTGCTGTTCTCCCTGGGCACCCACCGGGCCCTCTACGCCGTGGCCGCGCTGGAGCACGGGCAGGCCCCGGGGCTGGAGCTGGGGAAGCCGGAGCCCCTGCTCCAGCCGGGCCCCCCGAAGCCGCCGCTGCTGCCCTGGCTGCTGGTGCTGCTGGCGGCCACCGCCGGTGTGGCGGTGGAGTCGGAGCTGTTCGTGGGGGTGGTGGAGGGGGTCACCGAGGGCTTCGGCCTCTCGGCCCTGTTCACCGGCGTGGTGCTGCTGCCGCTGCTGGGGGGCACCGCCGAGTACCTCACGGCCGTGTCGATGGCCCGCAAGGACCAGATGGACCTGGCGGTGTCCGTGGCCCTGGGCTCCACCCTGCTGGTGGCGCTGCTGGTGGTGCCGGTGCTGGTGCTGGTGGGGCCCCTGCTGGGCCATCCGCTGGATCTGAGCTTCGATGTCTACGAACTGGTGGCCGTGGTGGCCGCCGTGCTGGTGAGCAACCTGGTGAGCCTCGATGGCCGCTCCGACTGGCTGGAGGGGGTGCTGCTGCTGGCCGCCTACCTGATCCTGGCGGCGGGCTTCTACTTCCAGGGGGGCTGAGCCGATGGCCGCCCCCGACGACCGCAGCGTGCCGCCCTTCCGCAGCGACACCCCCCTGGCGCGTCTGCGCCAGCAGCCTGCCCTGCAGCTGCTGCTGGCCTCCGCCCTCACCCTGGCCGCCCTGGCGCTGGGCTGGCCGCCCCTGGCCTGGGCGGCGGCCCTGCTGACCCTGGGGCTGGCCCTGGCGCAGCTGCTGCCGCCCCTCTGGCGGGCCCTGGAGCTGCGGCTGGAGGAGCCGGCCACCCTGCAGACCCTGGCCCTGCTGGCCGCCGGCCTGGCGCTGGTGGGCATCACGCTGCTGCTGGGCTGGTGGGAGCCGCTGCTGGCGGTGTACGGCAGTGGCAACTGGGAGGCGATCGGCGCCCTGGGGGAGGGGGTGATCGGCGCCTTCGGCCAGATCCTGGTGGCCTTCGTGGCCCTGATGATCGCCTGGCGCCAGTTCCAGGTGGATCAGCGGCTCACCACCCAGCAGAACCGCATCACCCAGGCCCAGACCGTCGACAGCTTCATCCAGGGCATCACCGACCTGATCGCCGACGAGGAGGGCATGCTGGAGGACTGGCCCCTGGAGCGGATGCTGGCCGAGGGGCGACTGGCGGCGGTGCTGGGCAGCATCGACGCCGACGGCAAGGCCAAGGTGCTGCGCTTCCTCTCCCACGCCCGCCTGCTCACCCCCCTGCGGCGGGACAGCCGCCTGGGGCGCGCCATCCTCGACGGCAACGGCTGCTACGAGGAGGACCGGCTGGGGGGCCAGCCGGTGATTCGTCTGCATCAGATGCTGCGGAGCGCCGACCTGGCCGGGGCCGATCTGCGCGGCATCGACTTCAACGGGGCGGACCTGCGCGGCGCCGATCTCCAGGGCGCCGACCTGAGCGAGGCGAACCTGGCCGGCGTCAACCTCTCGGGCGCCAACCTCTCCGGCGCCCGCCTGGAGGACACCCAGCTCTTCTGGGGCCCCGCCGACGGCGCCAGCCCCGCCGGCCCCGAGCGGCCTTGGGATGGGGTCAGCGGCGCCGGCAGCGGCGCCGTGGTGGAGAACGCCAACCTCTCCCAGCTGCGGGCCCTGGGGCCCGAGGCCCGTCTCTACCTGGCCGCCTGGAGCGGGCCTCGCTCCCGCCAGAGCCTGGCGGGCGGCCCCAGGGGCATCCCCAGCAAGCTGGAGCGCTGAGCCCGGCCCTCAGCCCAGCAGCCAGCGCAGCCGTCGCCGCAGCCGCTGGCGCAGACCGGGGCGGGCCGCGGCTGGGTCCGGGCTCTCCTCGTCCTCCAGGCCGGCGGGGATGGCGGGGGGACGCAGGTTGTGGCGGCGCAGCTCCACCACCGCCAGCTCCAGGGGCAGGGGCCGGCCGAACAGGTAGCCCTGGCTGGTGCGGAAGCCGCTCTGCAGCAGCCACTGGCGCTGGGCCTCGGTCTCGACGCCCTCCACCGTGGAGCTGAGGCTGAGGTCCGAGGCCAGGGCCCCCAGGGTGAGCAGCAGCTTCTTGCTGCTGGCCTCGCTGTCGTCGATCTTGTCAACGAAGCTCTTGTCGATCTTGAAGCTGTCGATGGGCAGGTTGTGGAGCCGGGCCAGGGAGGAGTAGCCGGTGCCGAAGTCGTCGATGGCGATCGACACCTTGAGCGTCCCGAGCCGGGCCAGGAAGGCCTCGAAGCCGGCGCTGGTGTCCTGCAGGGCCTCCTCGATCAGCTCCACCTGCAGCCACCAGCCCGGCGGCAGCGGCAGCTCGGCGATCAGCTCCAGCAGGCGCTCCCGCAGGCCACCGTCCTCCAGCAGGTTGGCCGACACGTTGACGCTGAGCAGCATCGAGCGCCAGGGCACCTCCCGCGCCAGCTCCGGCACGGCGATCAGGGCCTTCTCGATGATCTGCAGGTCGAGCTCCCCGGTGAGGGCGGATTCGCGGGCGATGGGCAGGAAGCGGTCCGGCATCACGCAGCTGCCGTCGGCCCGGGGCCAGCGGGCCAGCACCTCAAAGCCCACCGGCTCGCCGGAGCGCAGCTCGACGATCGGCTGGAAGTGGGGAATCAGCCGGCCCTGCTGCAGGGCCTCGCGGAAGTCGGCCTCCAGCTCGTAGCTGCGCCGGGCCTGGTTGCGGGTCTCGAGATCGATGAAGCGGTACTGGCTCTGGTTGTGGCGGCTGGCGATCCGCTGGGCCATGCTCACGTCCGAGAGGATCGCCTCCGGGTCGTCGTAGTTGCCGCGGCAGATCACGATGCCGATGGCCACGTTCAGCGGCAGCCGCTGGTCCTCCAGCCGGAACGGCACCGCACAGAGGTCCACCATGCGCTGGGCGATGGCGGCGATGCCGGCGGGCTCGATCGGACCGGCCACCGCCGTGATCAGGTCCGAGTCCGAGAAGCGGGCCGCCGAGGCTTCGCGGGGGATGGCGTTGAGCAGGCGTCGGGCCCCCTCGTCGATCAGGGCCTCGGCGGCCTTGCCGCCGAGGGTGGCGCTCACCCGCTCGTACTCCTTGAAGCGGCAGCGCAGCACCGCGAAGTGGCCGTCGGCCTGGGGCTGGGGCGCCACCAGGGCGGCCAGGTGGCCCTTGAAGCGGCTGCGGCTGATCAGCCGGGCCAGGGAGCCCCGCTGGGCCTGGTCGGCGCTGGGGCGATCACTGGCCCGCCGCCGCGGCGTCAGGCTGGAGCCGGGCCAGGGACCAGTCAGGGCCATCGGATCCGGAAGCTCGGGTGGCGGCGCGGCGGAACCGGACCCCGCCTGGGGGCTGCCGCCAGGGCCGGACTCCCCCGGCCGATCGGCAGGACCGGAACCCGGATCGGGCAGCGGAGCGGGGGTCACGGAGACGGCCTCGGGGGCTCTGCCGCTGTTATCGGCGATGGGGGCAAGCCCCTGGCGTCCCCGGGGGCCGGATTGCCAGCTGGTCCGCCGCCGGCCGCCGGCCAGCCCCGCTGCTCCAGCGGCTCGCGCCGGCCATTGGCCCAGCGCACCCGGTTGCGGCCCTCCCGCTTGGCCCGGGCCAGGGCGGCGTCGGCCGCGGAGTAGAGGTAGTTGAGGTTGTAGCCGAGCTGCTCGCTGCCGGCGGCGCCGATGCTGACGCTGGCCCCCAGGGGCCGGCCGGCGAAGCTCAGCCGGCTCACCTCCACCTGGGCCCGCAGCCGCTCCACCAGCGTGGCGCCGCGGGCGCTGTCGCACTGCAGCAGCACGGCGAACTCCTGGCCCCCCAGCCGGGTCAGCAGATCCCCCTCGCGGAGGCTGTCCTCCAGCAGCCGTGCCAGCCGCTGCAGCACTTCATCGCCGCAGGTGTGGCCATAGCGGTCGTTGATCGCCCGGAAGTGGTCGATGTCGAGCAGGGCCAGCACCTGGGCCAGGCCCTGGCGCTGGCCCTGGGCCAGCCGCTGCACCGCCAGGTCCATGAAGGTCGAGCGGTTCATCAGACCCGTGAGGGGGTCGGTCTCCGCCAGGCGCTGCAGGTCCGGCAGCAGGCCGCGCTGCAGCCGCTGGGCCAGCAGCGCCGCCAGGGCCGCCACCAGCAGGGCGCTGGCCACGACCGCCAGACCCAGGTCGGCCACCAGGGCTGCCGTGAACAGGCCCGGATCGAAGCTCACCACCAGCAGGTAGTGGCGGGGCCGCAGTCCGGCCTGGCGGTCGTAGACGCGGAAGGGTCGGGTCAGGCTCAGGGCCTCACTCCAGGGCAGGTAGACGCCATCGCCGGAGGTGAAGCAGCGGTGGCGCTCGGCCCGGGGCCGGGTGAAGCAGGCCGCCACGGCACGCAGCTGCGGATCCCGGTCGCTGGCGGGACGCAGCAGGGCCGGCTCCAGGGGCCGCCCCAGCCAGCTCGGCCGGGTGCTGAGGACGAGGGTGCCGTCGCCATCGATGAGCAGCAGCGAGAGGACCCCCTCCCGGTCGTCCTCGAAGCGGTCGTTGAGGTAGCCCAGCAGGATGCGCTGGCGCTCCTCGGCGCTGGTGTTCGACTGCACCAGCGCCGAGGCGAGGGAGCGGAATTCATCGGCCTGGTGCCGCACGGTGTGGTTGGCCGCCAGCAGCGCCAGGGCGGCGGCCACCAGCGAGAGGATGCCCAGGCTCGCCAGCCCCCAGGACACCAGCAGCTGCACCAGCCGCTGCTGCGATTCCTGGGCCAGGTCCGTGCGCCGCGGGCGGCTGCGCTGGGGCGGGCGGATCATGGCCGGCGGTCCGTCGCCACCGCGCCGGGGGGACCGGGGTCGCGCTGGCGGCGGATCGCCTCGAGGGCGCTGCCGGCGCTGCGCAGCTGGTCCTGCAGGGCCTCCAGGGAGCGGCGCTCCGCGGCGAAGAAGTCCTCCAGGCCGGCGCTGAGCAGTTCCCGGGCCTGGAGGGTGGAGCGCAGGGCGGCATGGGCCTCGATCAGCTCCTGCAGGGTGGTGATCGCCGCAGCGGTGGGCTGCTCCAGCTGGATCAGGCCCTCCCGCTGGCGGTGCTGGGCGCTGCGCAGGGCCGTCACATCCATCTGGTTGCCCACGTAGAAGTCCGGCTTGCCGGGGCTGCCGCCCACCGGGTAGAGGGTGAGGCGGTTCCAAAAGCGGGTGCCGTCCATGCGGTAATTGACCAGTTCGCCGTGGAACGGCTGCCCGCCGCGGATCGCCGCGGCGATGGCCGCCACCACCTCGGGGTCGGTGTCGGGGCCGCGCAGGAAGCGGCAGTTGAAGCCGGAGGCCTTCTCGCGCGGGTAGCCGGTGATGCGGCTGAAGGCGCCGTTGACATAGATCAGCGGGTAGTCCTCCTGGCGCATGTCGGCGACGGACACCCCGAAGGTGGCGTGCTCGACCACCGCGCTCAGCAGCCGCAGCTCCTCCACCTGGGAGCGCAGCTGGTCGCCCATCTCGCTCTCGCGCTCGTTGGCGTCCTGCAGGCGCCGGTTGACCCGCTCCAGGGTGCTGGCCTGGCGCTGCACGGCCGCCGTGGCCCCCACCGACACCAGGCCCACCAGGCCCATGTAGCCCATCAGGTAGCCGAAGCGGCCCAGGCCCTTGATGTCCAGGCCCCGCACCGTCACCTCCTGGATGCCGCGCACGTCACCCACCGCCCAGTCGCGCTTGGGGGAGTCGGGGTGGGTGTTGTGGCAGCTGACGCAGGCCTGGCGCATCAGCACCGGCGTCGCCACCCGGAAGGAGGGCTGACCCAGCCAGCTCTGCTTGAGCTGGGCGTAGCGCTCGCGGCTGGGGTCGGCGCGGAAGGCCCGGATCGCCTCCACCTCGAAGTCGTCGAGGGGATGGGTGACCCGCTTGGCGAAGGGGTAGTCGGAGATGAAGCCGTAGGAGATGCGGCGATCGGCGTTGGCGCCGTCGAACAGGTCGCCCAGCTCGATCGCCAGGGTGGCCGGGATGGGAATGCCGCCGTGGATCTGGCGGTAGTTCTCGGAGAACACGGCCTGGCCGCCCGAGGCCTGCAGCCGGGAGATGATGTTGTCGGTGTAATAGCCGCGGATGCTGCTGGCCAGGGTGGAGATCTCCTCCGCCTGCACCTCCATCTGGGCCGCCATGGCGCCCGAGAGGGTGGAGGCCATGGCGAAGGGCAGGGCCAGCAGGCTCACGATCAGCAGCCCGAGCACCACCCCGGGCTGGGTGAGCAGGCGCCAGGGGCGGCGCAGCCAGGGCAGGGGTCCGCGGCCCCGCGCTGGGGCGGAGCCAGCGGTGGGGGCCGGGGCGCTGCCTCGCGGCGGGGTCGGCATCAGCGGCGGCAGCGCTGGGGGCCGGGCCCCCGGCGGGTCCGGTCGGGCGACCGGAGCTGACGCGGGGGACCTGGGCAGACCAATGCTGACGACTGGGATGGTTCCCTGGTTTTACCCGAGTCCCCGGGCCGGGGCAATGGGGCCGGCGGCGGCGGTGCCCCGGCCGCTCCGGCATCATCGAGGCCCCCGTCCGCAGCGCCTCCGTTGAGCTCCGTCCCCCACAGCTGCGACCTGGTGGTGATCGGCAGCGGCCTGGGCGGCCTCTGCTGCGGCGCCCTGGCCGCCCGCCATGGCCTGGAGGTGCTGGTGCTGGAGGCCCACGACCGGCCCGGCGGCGCGGCCCACGGCTTCGAGCGCCGGGGCTTCCGGTTCGAGTCGGGGCCCTCGCTGTGGAGCGGCCTGGGGCGGTGGCCCAGCGCCAACCCCCTGGCCCAGGTGCTGCGGGCCGTCGGGGAGAGCGTGCCGGTGGTGTCCTACAGCACCTGGGGGTTGCTGCTGCCGGAGGGACGGCTCCGGGTCGGCGTCGGCGCCGAGCCGTTCCTGGAGCTGCTGCGCCAGCTGCGGGGGCCGGCGGTGGCGGACGAGTGGGCCGCCTTCCTGGTGGCCCTGGAGCCCTACTGCCGCGCCATCGCCGCCCTGCCGCTGCTGGCCCTGCGGCCCGGCCTGGGCATGGCGGGGGTGCTGGGGATGCGGGGGGCCGGCGCCCTGCTGCGCCACGCGCCGCGGCTGGCGGCCCTGGGCGGCGCCTTTGGCCCCCTGGCCCGCCGCCATCTGCGCGATCCCTTCCTGCTCCACTGGGTGGAGATGCTCAGCTTCCTGATCTCCGGCCTGCCGCTGGATCAGACCAGCGCCGCCGCCATGGCCACCCTGTTCGGCGAGTGGTTCGAGCCCGGCGCCTGCCTCGACTATCCCCTGGGGGGCTCCCCCGCCGTGGTGGCGGCCCTGGTGCGGGGCCTTGAGCGCCATGGCGGCCAGCTGCGCTGCCGCAGCGCCGTGGCCGAGATCCTGGTGGAGGGCGGCCGGGCCCGCGGGGTGCGGCTGGAGGGCGGCGGCGTGGTGCGGGCCCGCCGCGGCGTGGTCAGCAACGCCAGCCCCTGGGACACCCTGGAGCTGCTGGCCGAAGGGACCCTGCCGCCGCGCTGGCGTCAGCAGCGGTCCGCCACGCCCGCCTGCGCCAGCTTCCTGCACTGGCACGCGGGCCTGCGCGGCGCCGGGCTGGAGAAGGACCTGCCGATCCACCACGTGTGGGTGGGGGACTGGCGGCGGGGCATCGGCGCCGAGCGCAACATGCTGGTGCTGTCGATGCCGTCGCTGCTGGATCCATCCCTGGCTCCGGCGGGGCACCAGGTGCTGCACGGCTACACCCCCGCCAACGAGCCCTGGGAGCTCTGGCAGGACCTCGAGCCCGGCACGGCGGCCTACGAAGCCCTCAGGGCCGAGCGCTGCGGCCTCTTCCAGCGGGTGATGGAGCAGATTGTGCCGGATCTGGCCGACCGGCTGGTGCTCGACCTGCACGGCACCCCCAGGACCCACCAGCGCTATCTGCGGGTGCATCGGGGCAGCTACGGGCCGGCCATCGGCGCCGACCAGTCGCCCTTCCCCGGGGGCACGACGCCGATCGAGGGCCTGGTGCTGTGCGGCGCCGGCACCTTCCCGGGCATCGGCGTGCCGCCGGTGGCGGTGAGCGGCGCCGCCGCGGCCCACAGCTTCGTGCCGGCTGCAGCCCAGCGGGCGCTGCTGGAGGAGCTGGGGTTGGCGGGTGGCTGATGGGGCCCGCAGGCCCCCGGATCAGCGCCGCGCGGTCACCGCGAAGAAGGGATCCCCCTGGCCACCGATCCAGCCCCTGGGCCCCTCGGCCCGGGTGGGCTCGGCGATCAGGGGCTCCACCCGCCAGCCCTGGCCCAGCAGCACCCGGGCCACGTAGGCCAGGTGGTCCCGGTCGGAGCCCTCCAGCCAGATGCGGGGGGCCTTGGTGGCGAACATCCGGTTGCTGAAGGCCACGATCAGCTGGCCATCGGGCCGCAGCACCCGCCGCAGCTCCGCCGCCACGGCCTCCGGCTGCTGCAGGTACTGCCAGCCGGCCACGATCAGGGCCGCATCGACGCTGGCCGCCGCCAGGGGCAGCTGGGGATCGCGGTTGAGGTTCTGCACCCAGTGGCGATCCAGGCGCGGGTTGGCGGCCAGCTCCTCGGCGTTGAGGCCGTGGCCGATCACCTCCCGGTAGGCGACATCGCCTGGCAGATGGCTCACCCAGCTGCTCATCAGGTCGAGCAGCACCGAGCCCGGCTGGAGCCGCTCGCGGTACAGCTGGGTGAGGCGGTGGCGGAAGGCGCCATCCAGGTGGTGCACGAAGCGGGGCTGGGCGTAGAAGAGGGCGTCATCGGCCTCGTCGTGCTTGCGGCGCTGCTCGGCGCTGAGCAGGGGCAGGGGGGCGGGCGAGGGGCCCATGGGGCGCAGGGGTGCGGCGGTGCCCCCATGCTGGGGGGGCGCAGGAACCGCCGTGGCGGCACGGGTGCCCCCAGCTCGGCTAGGGCGCAGCGGGGCTGGGGTCCGTAGCCAGGCCCTCGAAATAGTCGAAGAAGAGGCGGCTCGGATCATGGACCGAGCGCAGATCGGCCAGACGGCTCCAGCACTCAGGCCGGTAGGCCTCCACCGCCGTGGCGGGCCGACGAGCGAAATCGGCTTCGCCGATGTAGCTGCCCCCCGTGAAGGGGTGCAGCCGCCCGGTGCACTCCTGGTGCCAGGCGCCATTCCGGCCGTCATGGGCAGGATCCGCCCACATCGTCCAGGGTCCGCCATAGATCCGTGAGCGCATGGAGTAGGCCGTCCCCTGCCGCGGGGCCGCGGCATCTGGACCGGTGAACAGGGTGAACAGCACCAGGGTCGTGGGGGAGGGGGCCCGCGCCATCAGGTCGGCCACGGCCCGGGCCAGATCGCCGGCTGATGCATTCGAGTAGCGAGCCTCGACACGGCTGCGCTGGCCCTCGGGCCAGAGGGCCCCCGACGTCGCAAACAGCTGCGGAAAGTCGAGGCGGACCGCCACCTCGCGGGACAGGGGAGCCGCCGGCGGAGCGTCCAGGGGGGCCAGCTGGCGTCGGCCCGCGTCCATGGACTCGGCGAAGGCCACGGCCGTCACCAGGCAGACGGCACCCCCGTCGCTGCTCGCCGCCGCCTGGAGCGGTGCTGGGGCCTGCAGCAGAAACAGGCTGAGCTCAACGGAGGCGGACAGCGAGGGGGCAAGGCTGGACAGCCAGTCCCCCACGGCACCCGCATCGGCGAGCGCAAAGCAGTAGGTGCTGCCCACGATGGCGGCTGGCAGGGGATGGAGCCTCAGGTGATAGGCCGTCACGACGCCGAAGAAGCCAGGCCCGGCTCCGCGGGCCGCCCAGAACAGATCGGCATGGGCCGTTCTGCTGGCCTGGATGCACTCTCCGGCGGCCGTGACGATCTCCATGGCCTCGACACTGTCGGTGCCCGCGCCCCAGTCCCCCTGATTCCAGGCCATGCCGCCCCCCAGCAGGTAGCCGCTCACCTTCACCTCGGGGCAGTGTCCTGTGGGAAAGGCCAGACCATGGGCATTCAGCGCGGCCTGGAGATCGCAGTTGCTGATGATGGGCTGCACGATGGCCCGGCGTGCTGCCGCGTCGATGGACACGATCTGGTTCAGGCGGGCGAGATCGATCAGGATGCCGCCATGGCGCAGGGTGGGCTGGCACCAGTTGTGGCCACCGCCTCGGACGACGACCTTGTGCCCGTGCTCGCGGGCGAACTGAAGCACGGCGATCACATCCTGCACGTCCTCCACCCTCACCACCAGCTCGGGCCGGCGCTCGGGAATCAGCCGATTCCAGAGATCGCCATGCAGCAGGTCTCCATATTCTGGATCTCCAGGCTGGGCCAAGGCCCCACGGCAGTGCTGGCGCAGAACACGGAGATCCATTCGTTGGCAGCAGGGGATGCAGCGACGTCAGTCAATAGGGATGCCTGTCTTCCTTGTCGATCCAGGCCTGACAGGCCTGCAGGGCGAAGTCGCGCTCAAAATCCGGAAAACACTGAATCGCCTTGCGCTGCTCCCAGGGCAGTCGGAAGTCGATGTACTGGAACTCGTCATCGAATCCAATCTTGCTTGTGTCCTCCAACCTTGTGCCGAAGTAGACCCGATCGATTCGCGCCCAATAAATGGCGCTCATGCACATGGGACAGGGGGCGCCATTGACATAGAGATCGCAGCCCTTCAGCATCTGGGCCCTCTCGGGAACCGGATCGGGAGACCCTTCAGGGCGCGGAATCATTTTCAGATTGCCTTCGTAGACATTCGAGCCAAGCAATGCTTTGGTGTTGATCCTGGAGCAGGCATCAATAATGGCCGTCACCTCTGCGTGATAGACGGGGATGCCTGTGAGCAGCACGCGATTCTGGCCGCGCCCGATGATCTTGCCATCCTTGACAATGACCGCTCCAAAGGGCCCGCCCCATCCCTTCTCAACGGATTCAATCGCCAGGCGAGTGGCCTCATGCAGAAATTGCTTCTTGTACTCAACGCTTTCAATGTCTGGGGATGTATCTGGGGATGTCACAGTGGGAGAGCGATGGGACCGGCCAGGCGGCAGCCTGGCTGATGGGAGCAGACCCTGCGGCGCCCGGCAAGGCTGATCGGACTGGCGAACCAGTGAGGGGAGTCCTTGAATCCATGGTCCCCGTTGCTGGATGCTGCAGCGCGTGCTGACTCCTGAAGCCAGTGCCGGCTCCTGAAGCCATGACCACCCAGGCTGATGCCTCCTTTTCGACGGACAGTCATCGGGCTGAAGGGGATCAGTCTGACTGCATGGGGCTACACCTTCAGAATGGAGACAAGCATGCATCGGCAACCTTCTGCATCAAGGTAGCCATGCCACTTCCGACGCCCAGGGGGCCTTGTTAAACTTAACAAACTTAGGTCTACTTCCTGAGCACTTCAGTCGTCCGTGCGGCCGCTGGTTGGATCCATCCCTGGGTCTGGGCCCGCCGCCGTTGCCCCACAGGCTGCCGCAATCCTGTCCAGCCCGGCCAGCCATCGCAGGCGCGATGGTGACAGCGTCCACCGGTGGCCGCTGGGCTGGACGCCCAGGACGACCCTGGCCGCCCAGCGGCTTGGCCTGAACCCAGGGCCCGGCGTCCACGCTCACCATGCTGGGACGACCCCTGCAGTCGTCGCGCCGATGCCCGTGCCACCGGTCCCACCAGATCCCGATCGTCCGGCCCGAACCCCTGCCGTGCCGGATGGGCCGGCGCTGCTGGCGCTGGAGCAGCACGCCCGGCGCCAGGGCAGCGGACTCACGATTCAGCAGCTGCTGGGGGAGTGGCGCCTGGAGCAGGTGTGGCCGAAGGGCGGAACCCGGCCCCAGCGGCTCAGTGCTGCCCTGCTGCGCGGCCTGGGGGCGCAGCTGGCGATCCGCCCTGGCGACGGCGACGGGGCGGCTGCGCTGCGGATCGAGAACAGCGTGGGCCTGGGCGTCCTGGCGCTGCGCTTCACGGGGGCCGGTCGCCTGCGGGGGCCGAGGCCGCTGCTGGAGTTCTGGTTTGAACGGCTGGAGCTGAGGCTCGGCCCGACCCTGCTGCTGGCGCGGCCCCTGGGGCCCGTGGATCCCCGCCGCCGGCCGTTCTTTGCCCTGATCGGCGCCTCCCGCGCCGGCGCGGCCTCCGGCCTCGAACCGGATCCGGCCCGGGGCCCCGCCTGGTTGGCGGCCCGGGGACGCGGTGGCGGCTTGGCGCTCTGGCGGCTGGCCGGGTCCTGACCCGGGACCACCCTCTGCTGGCGGGCGGAGGGGGGCAGGATGGCCACTCCCCCGTTGGGCGTCGTTCCCCATGGCCTGTCCGAACTGCGGCAGCTGGTCGGTGAAGGCCGACCGCAGCCTGGGCGGACGCCTGGTGTGCGGGCGCTGCGGCCAGCCCCTGGGGGCGGGGGGCCAGGGGAGCCGCCGCCGGCAGGGCAGCCGTGGCCTGGGCCTGCCGCGGCTGGTCCGTTGGCGGCCGGGCCGCCTGCTGCCCTGGCTGGTGCTGCTGCTGGGCCTCGGGGCGGCCCTGGCCCTGCTGGAGCCGGCCGCTCAGCCGCCGGTCCCCGCGGCGCCATGGCCCCAGCCCAGCGGCGGCGCCCCCGCCACCTGAGCGGCGGCCGCCCGCCGGCCCGCCCCGCCGCCCGGGCTTTCCGCCCTGCCCCGCCCCACCCCTTGCCATGGCTCTCCCCCCGCCTGCCCCCCCGGACCGCCCGCGGCTGCCCGCCCATCCGCTGACCCCGCCCGTGGCCCTGACCATCGGCGGCAGCGATTCCGGGGGCGGCGCCGGCATCCAGGCGGACCTCAAGACCTTCGCCGCCCTGCGGGTGCACGGCTGCTCGGCGATCAGCTGCGTCACGGCCCAGAACACGCGCGGGGTGCGGCGGGTGGATGCACTGCCGCCCGGAGCCCTCACCGCCCAGGTGGCGGCGGTGCTCGAGGATCTGCCGGTGGCGGCCCTCAAGACCGGCATGCTGCTGAACCGCCCCCTGATCGAGGCCTGCGCCGACGTCCTGGCGCCGCTGCCGGCCGGGGTGCCCCGGCTGATCGATCCGGTGATGGTGTCCCGGGCCGGGGCGGTGCTGCTGGAGCCGGAGGCGGTGGCGGCCTACGTCGCGCGGCTGCTGCCCCTGGCTGACCTGCTGACCCCCAACATCCACGAGGCCCGCCTGCTCACGGGCCTGCCCCTGGCCGATGCTGCGGGCCTGGAGGAGGCGGCGCGGGCCCTGGCGGCCCTGGGGCCCCGGGCGGTGCTGCTCAAGGGCGGCGGCCTGGCCGGCTTCCAGGGCTGGGACCTGCTCTGGGATGGCCAGGGGCTCCACTGGCTGCGGGGTGCCTGGATCGATACCCCCCACAGCCACGGCAGCGGCTGCACCCTGGGGGCGGCGATCACCGCGGGGCTGGCCCGCGGCCTGCCCCTGCTGGAGGCGGTGCGGGCGGCCAAGGCCTACGTGCAGGCGGGGCTGGTGCACGCCCTGGCCCTTGGCGGCGGCCAGGGGCCCCTCTGCCCCTGGGGCCTGCAGCTGGGGGACTGAGCCCCAGGCCGGAGCCGCCGCAGGGGATTCGGTGCAGCGGAGCCGCTGCTCCGGTTCAGGTGTATTCGCCGGGGATGTCGTTCTTGGTCACGGTCACCCGGCCGATGCGCTGGCCGGAGGCCCGCAGCAGCTCATCGCCGGAGAATTCGAAGCCTAGGGCCAGGGCCAGCTGGGCCACGTCATCGGCGGTGGCGGCCGCCTGCACGCTCTGGCGCAGGGCCGGATCGTCCTGCACCCGGGCCAGGAAGGCGTGCAGCTGCTGGCGGGACATGGGCCTGGACGGCGATGGGGCGGGGACGCCGCGCCAGTCTCACAGCCAGTGCTGGGGATAGGCGGCGGTCCAGGGGGCCTGGCGGCTGAACAGGGCCGCCATCGCCACCAGCAGCAGCGAGCCCACCAGGATCGGCGTCAGCACGAAGCTGGGGTGGGCCCCCAGGAGCACCCCCAGCAGGGCCACGGCCCCGGAGGGGGGGTGCAGGCAGCGCAGGCGCTGGCCGAGGCCGATCGTCACCCCCACCGCCAGGCCCATCGCCCAGGGGGACTGGCCCAGCCCGGCGACGCAGACCACGCTGACCAGGGCCGCCAGGGTGTTGCCGGCGACGATGTTGCGGGGCTGGGCCAGGGGACTGGTGGGGTGGCCGAACAGCAGCACCGCCGAGGCGCCGAAGGGGGCCGCCACCAGGGGGTAGTGGCTCCAGCCGCTGATCAGGGCCAGGCTGGCGATGGCGAGCAGGGCCCCGGCCCAGGAGGCCAGGGTCTGGCGGGGGTGGAACTCGGGCTGATAGGCCCGGCCGCGGACCCGCTCCCGATGGATGCGCCGCCACAGGCGGGAGACGACTCGTCTGCAGCGCCGGTGCCAGGCCATGGGAAAAGTGTATCAATCCACACAGCGGATCGGCGTTCGCGCGGTCCCATCGGGCGACTGCATCGGGTCAGCCCGCCAGGACCCTCGCGCTGCGCTGGTCACCTGTTGCGGGGAGCGGCCGGTGGCGCGTGCCGCAATGATCCGCAAAAGTCCTTCAGAACTCGTTACACTTCCGCAGTCCACACCGGTTTTCGCCCCCCATGGCTTCCTCCGATTCCCGCTTCGGTTTCGTGGCCTTCGCCGAGACCTGGAATGGCCGTCTGGCCATGCTCGGCTTCGTGATCGGCCTCGCCACCGAGCTGCTCACCGGCCAGGGCATCCTGTCCCAGATCGGCCTCGGCTGAGGCCGTGCCCCCCGGGGCCTGGTTCCCGCCGCCCACCGCTCGCCGTCCCCGCCTGGCCTTCCGCTGCAGGCAGGGGCGGCTTTGTCCTGTGATGCCTCGCCCTCCTTCCCCCGTCCCCCGATGATGTCGCTGCGCCGCCCACTGCTGGGCCTGGTTCTGGCCTGGCTGGTGCTCGTCGGCGTGCCGACCCCCGCCCGCGCTTCCCTGCTGCACCTGGAGGGGCCCGTTCCCGACAACCTGGGGGTCCGCTCAGGAGCCCTCGCCCCCTGCGCCAGCCCAGCCCACTGCGCCCGCGCCACCTGGCCCAGTGCCGATCCCGCCGCGGCCCTGGCCCGGCTCGCCGATGCCGCTGCAGCCCAGGAGGGCGCCCGCATCGTCGAGCAGACGCCCACCTATCTCCATGCCACCGTCACCAGCCGCCTGTTCGGCTTCGTGGACGACCTGGAGTTCTATGCCGATGCCGCCTCGGCCCAGATCCAGGCCCGCTCGGTCTCCCGGCTCGGGGATTCCGATCTGGGGGTGAATGGCCGGCGGCTGGAGGCGCTGCACGGGGCCCTCAGGGATTGAGGGCCTGCTCGGCCCACTGGTGTGCGGCCCGCCAGCGCCGGCGCCGGTGGGGGCATCCGACCAGCTCCAGGAGTTCCACCTGCTCCAGGTCAAAGCGCAGCAGTTCAAAGTGTGCCGGCTGAGGCGTGTCATCGCCCAGGGCCGTCGGAAAGGATGCACTGGGCTCCAGGGGTTGCCCCGGCGCGGGCCAGCCCCAGAGGGCCCGGCCACTGGGCCGCAGCTGCTGCCAGTGCTGCCGGAGGGCGGCCTCCAGGGGCTCGGCCTCCATGTCCAGGCGCCGGCCCCGCAGGCGGAACTGGCAGCGGGCCTTCGGCAGCAGCCAGCACAGCTCCACGCGGGGCTGGGCCTGCAGCTGCCGGACCTTGCTGCTGCGCCCATCGCTGAGCAGATCCAGGCAGGCGGGTCCGGCCCAGCCCCGGAACACCAGGGTGCGCACCCGGGGGCTGCCGTCGGCGGCCACCGTGGCGAGCTGGACCCAGCGCGCCTGGGGAGCGCGGCCCTCCCGCTGGCGGGCGGCCCGCAGCAGCGGCCGCCAGGGGGGCAGGTCCTGGGGTCGCTCCGGGGGGCTCATGGCTGCCGCTCGCAGGCGTAGCTGGCGATGGCGCCGCGGCGCTGCCTGAACTCCGGGTGGTCGGGATCGACCGGGCTCCACCACCAGCGCCCATCGCTGTAACTGGGCGGTCCGGCGTTGTTGGTGCGGGGCAGCGCCAGGGTCTGATCGCCCCACTGCAGCACCACCAGGGCCCCCGGCACGGTGCCGTCGCTGGTGTTGGGGATGGCGCCGGCATCCACCGGTCCGGTGCTGTAGGTGGCGACCAGCTGCTCGCCCTCGCAGCGGTAGGCCGCGCCCTGGACCGCGGCCGGGGACAGGGGCAGCGCCGCCAGGGCCGCCAGGGGCGTCAGCCCCAGCAGCAGGGCGGTGATCAGGGCCAGCAGGGCCGCCATGGCATGCACAGACAAAAAGTCCGCCGACGGGCCCAGGTCGGGGCCGCCGGCGGGCTGGGGTCAACGGAATGGGGTGGTCCGCGCACCGGCCAGCGGATGACCGGTCAGCGGATCACCGGTCGGAGGGTCACTGATCAGGCGACGGCGGCGGCGGCCCGATCGAAGTAGGTACCCACTTCGCTCATCAGGGCCGAGCAGTCGCCGGGGGTGATGCCGTTGCGGTCACCGGCGATGGCCAGGGCGCTGTCCTTCATCTTGCGGATGCCCTCGGCCACGGAGGCGCCGGGCACCCCCAGGGCCAGGTAGGTCTCGCGCAGGCCGTTGAGGCAGCGGTCCTCCAGCACCGAGGCATCGCCCACGAAGATGGCGTAGGTGATGTAGCGCAGCACGATCTCCATGTCGCGCAGGCAGGCGGCCATGCGGCGGTGGGTGTAGGCGTTGCCGCCGGGGGCGATCAGGGACGGCTGCTGGTCGAACAGGTCGCGGGCGGCGCCGGTGACGATCTTCGAGGCGTTGGAGGTGATCCGGTTCACCGTGTCCATCCGCTTGTTGCCGTCGGCCACGAGGGCCGCCAGGGCGTCCAGCTGGCCGGCGTTGAGGAACTCGCCGCGGGCATCGGCCTGGGCCACGACCTTGGTGAAGGCGTCGAACATGGAGATCTGTGTGGTCTTCCTCAGAAATCTAGGCGGCGCTCCGGGGCCGACGCGAGCGGATCCGGCGGCGGCCCCGATCCCGGCGGCGGGTCCTGCGGCAGCTCCGGCCCCGGCTGCAGCGGCGGCCAGGCCAGGGACCGCCGCAGCAGCGCCGCTGTGGCCTCGGCGTCGGCGGCGCCGCCGGCCGTGGTGGGCACCGCCAGGACCCAGGGCCGCTCCTCGGCCTGTAGGGGTTCCCACTCCCGCAGCTGCTGCTCCAGCACCGCCAGGCCCGCATCGGAGGGGTCCGTGCCCCGCTGCTGCCGCGCCCGGATGCGGCGGCGGGCCAGGGCCAGGGGCGTGCGCAGCTCCAGGATCCGCAGGGGCACCCCCTGCCGCTGCGCCAGCGCCTGCAGGGGCCGCCGCGCCCGCCGCCGGCCGAAGGTGGCATCCACCACGGCGGGGAAGCCCGCCGCCAGCACCCGCTGGGCCAGGGCCGGCAGCCAGCGGACGAACAGCTCCTCGCTGACGGCGGGGGCGTAGGGATCGCCATGGCGCTCGGCCCGGGCCGGGATCCCCCACAGGCCGAAGGGCCGCTTGCGCTCCACGTCCGAGCGCAGCCGGATCGCCCCCAGCCGCTCCACCAGGGCCTGGCCCAGCCAAGATTTGCCCGACCCCGGGGGGCCGTGCAGCAGCACCAGGGCCACCGGGCCGGGGCGGGTGGCGGCGAGGGCCAGGGCCAGGTAGGCCTGCAGCTCGGCCCCATGGCTGGCCCGCTCGGCGGCGTCCTGGTCCGGCTGGCCGGCCCGCAGCCCCGCCACCTTGGCCCGCACCGTGGCCCGGTACACCGTGTACCAGCGCCACAGCTCCAGGCCCTGGCGGTCGCCGCTGAGTTCCAGCAGCCCATCCCGCAGGCGGTGGGCCAGGTCCAGCCGGCCCCGCTCCGCCAGGTCCATGGCCAGGAAGGCCAGCTCGCTCACCGTGTCGATCCAGCGCAGCTGGGGGCTGAACTCCAGGCAGTCGAAGGCGGCGATGCGGCCGGCGCGCAGCAGCAGGTTGCCCAGGTGCAGATCGCCGTGGCCCTCGCGGATCCAGCCCTGGCGCAGGCGCTGCTCCAGCAGGGGCGCCAGGCGCTGGAATTCCCCCTCCACCCAGGGATGCAGCTGGGCCAGGGCCGGCTGCGTTCCCGGCAGGGCCGCCAGGGCCTGAAGATTGGCATCCAGGGGTGCACGCACCGCCGCCGGCGTGCCGTAGCCAGCGCCGGGGGCCGCCACGGCGGCGCTGGCCTGGAAGCGGGCCAGATCCCCGGCGAAGGCATCGATCTGGTGCGCCCCCACGGCGCCCCGGGCCAGGGCCGCCGGCAGCAGGTCCGCCTGGGGGAACTGGCGCATGCGCACGGCGTGCTCGATCACCGGCCCAGGGCCCCGGAAGCTGGCCCGCTCGGCGGGGCCATGGACCGGCGCCAGGCCCAGGTAGAGGTCCGGCGAGAGGCGCCGGTTCAGGCGCAGCTCCTCGCGGCAGCAGTGCAGGCGCCGCTCGGGGCTGGAGAAGTCGAGGAAGCCGAAGTTCACCGGCTTCTTGAGCTTGTAGGCGTAGGCGCCGGTGAGGATCACCCAGGAGGCGTGGGTCTCCAGCAGGTCCAGGGTCTGCACCGGATGGCCGTAGGCCTCGGGCCGCAGCAGGGCCGCGATCATCGGGTCCATGGCGGCAGCGGCGGACGCCCCCACTGTGGGCCGGCCGCTAGGAGGCGGCCCGCGCCAGCAGCGCCCGCTGCGAGGGGATGCGCAGCTTCGAAGCCAGGCCCAGGGCCTGCAGCAGCCGGATGAAGCGGTAGGTGGGGTCGGGCAGCAGCCGCAGTTCGCCGCCCACCACGGTGATGCCCTGGCGCGCCGAGCCCTGGAAGGCGTGGTGCAGGTTGTGCCAGCCCTCGCCGAGGGTGATCAGGGCCACCCAGCCATTGTTGCGGCTGGCATCGCCGGTGGCGAAGGGCTGATCGCCCAGCAGGTGCGCCACCGAGTTGACGCAGGCCACGCCGTGGAACAGCAGCGTGGTGCTCAGGCAGAAGGCCCCCAGCCAGGCCAGGCCGCCCAGCCGCCAGGAGAGGAGCGCCAGGGCCAGCACCGGCAGGAAGTGCAGGCGGTCGATGGCCCGCAGCACCGGGTCCGCCTCGATGTCCGCCGGCAGGCGCTCCGGGTAGAAGCTGGGGGCCAGCAGCCAGCCGGCCTGGGAGCGCCAGAGGCCGCGCCAGCCGCCCACCGGACTCAGGGGCGTGTGGGGATCGCGGGGGGTCTCGACGTGGCGGTGGTGCTGCAGGTGGTGGGCCTTCCACCAGCTGGGCCCCATCTGCCCCGCGGAGGCCCCCACCAGCGCCCCCAGCCACCACACCAGGCGGGGGGCCTGGTAGCTGCCGTGGGTGATCAGGCGGTGGTAGATGGCCGTGGTGGCCAGCATGCGCGCCAGGTAGAGCGCCAGGGCCCAGAGGGCGGCCGCCAGGGGCAGGCCGGTGCGCAGCAGCAGCAGGCAGCCCAGGTGGCTGAGGATGATCAGCACCGGCCCGAGGGCGTAGAGACAGCGGCGGAGGGCGGGCAGACGTGGCTCCAGGGCGAGCAGAGAACCTAGGGGGCCGCCGGGCCGGGTGCGGTCTGGCTGACGCGGCGGGCCAGGGCGCGGGCCATGCCGTCGCGGCTGGCCAGGCCCCGCAGGCTGGCCAGGGCCAGGCCGCCGCCGGGGGGGCCCGCCGGCAGCTTGGGCAGGGCGGGATCGGGCACGGCGAACACCGGCAGCTGGCGCAGGCCGTTGGGGCGCAGCTGGTCCTCCAGCTGGGCCAGGGAGGCGCTGGCGGGCAGCCAGACGATGTCGCTGCGGCGACAGTCCGCCAGGCTCACCGGCCCGCCGTGGGCCGCGCTCAGACCCCGCTGCAGATCACCCAGGGTCACCAGGCCGATCACCCAGGCGTCCTGGCTGACGATCAGGCAGTGGCCGTGGGCCGCCAGCAGCTGATCGAGGGCCTCGCTCGCCGGCAGGCTGCCCGCCAGCACCAGCGGCGCCTCGGGCTCCAGGGCCTCCTGCACCGCCAGGGCCGCCAGCTCCCGGCGCCGCTCCTCCTCGGCGGCATCAGGGCCCAGCAGACCTGGATCGTTCAGGCCCTGCCAGCGCTCCACCAGGGCGGCGCTGAGGCCCGCCGCCGCCATCAGCGGCAGCACGATGCGGATGTCGCGGGTGAGCTCGAACAGCAGCAGCAGCGCCGTCAGCGGCGCCCGGGCGCTGCCCGCCAGCACCGCTGCCATGCCCACCATGGCGTAGGCGGGCGGCTCGGCCACCGGCAGGCCGAAACCGCTGCTGCCCAGCAGCTGGCCGTAGACATTGCCCAGCACTGCCCCCAGAAACAGCGACGGGGCAAAGCCGCCCCCCACGAACCCCGTGGCGCTGCTCAGGCCCGTGGCCAGCAGCTTCACGCCCAGCAGGGCCAGCAGGGTGGTGAGGGCGATGCCGCCGTCGCTGCCGAGCAGGGCCTCGATCGTGTCGTAGCCGACCCCCAGCACCTGGGGAAAACCCAGGGCCAGCAGACCCACCCCCAGGCCCCCCAGGGCGGTGCGCAGCCCGGTGGGCACCCGGCTGAGGGCCCGCTGCACCGGCCCGCTGCGGCCGGCCGAGAGCACGGCCACCAGGGCCCAGCTCACCAGGCTCGCCACCAGGCCCAGGCCCAGGTAGAGCGGCAGCTCCAGGGGGGAGCGCACCTCGTAGGCGGGCAGCCGGAAGATCGGCTGATCCCCCAGGCACAGCTGGGTGACCAGTTCCGAGGCCACCGCCGCCACCAGCACCGCCCGCACGCTGGGCCGGCCGGGGATGGTGCTGTAGCTGCCCTCGAAGGCGAAGAACACGCCGGCGATCGGTGCCTTGAAGCCCGCCGCCAGGCCCGCCGCCACACCCGCCGCCACCAGGGCCTTCTGGCTGGTCGGCGGCAGCCCGCCGCGGCTGCCCACCCAGAGGCCGATGTTGCCGCCGCTCTCCACGCTCGGCCCCTCGGGGCCGAGGGAAGCGCCGCTGCCCAGGCTGAGGGAGGCGGCCACCAGCCGCAGCAGCGGCAGCCTGGGGGCCGCCTTGACGGCGCCCTCGGCCATGGCGATCAGGCTGGGCAGGCTGGGGCCCAGATCCCGCACCAGGGAGCGCAGCAGCCCCACCGCCAGGCCGCCGAGCAGGGGCACCACCACGACGGGCCAGGAGGCCAGCCAGGCGGGCAGGGGCTGGCCGGGCAGGGGAATCGGCTCCGGCGGCGCCGGCGGCGGCGGCAGGAAGCCGAGCCCCCCCAGGCCGATCTGCAGCAGGGCCTTCAGGGGGGTGCCGGTGTCCGCCGCCGGGGCTGGCAGGGGCGGCGCCGGGAGCAGTTCCGGGGCCGGGCCGCCCACCAGGGCCAGCAGCCCCTCGACGACGGGGCCGAACAGCACGTTGTTGATGAAGCCCAGCAGGTAGTGGAAGCCCACCACGGCGATCCCCGTGAGCACCCCCACCAGGGCGGCCCAGGCCAGCAGGCTCCACTGGAAGGGCAGCGGCCGGGCCTCGCCCTCCACGGCCCCCCCGTTGCTCGCCCCGTCGCTCGCCGCCGCGGGCCCTGGATCGGCCGGCGCCGGGCCCGTGGGCTCGGCGGCGCCCCGGGGCTCCCCGGCGGCGGGCTCCGCCGCTGCGGCGGGGTCAGGCCTCGGGCCGAACGGCTGCAAAGATCTCCTCCAGGATCTCGCCGGCCCCCTGGGCCTTGAGCCTGTGGGCCAGGGCGATGCCGAGGGCCTCGGGATCCTCCTGGGCACCGCGGACCTCGTCGCGGATCAGGCGCAGGCCATCGAGGCTGGCCACCATGCCGGTGAGCACCAGCTCGCCCGTGGCCTCCGGCCCCTCAAAGCGGGTGTTGACGCCGATCGGCACCTGGCAGCCCCCCTCCAGCTCCCGCAGGAAGGCCCGTTCCGCCAGGCAGCGGCGGGCGGTGGGCAGGTGCTCCAGCACCTTGATCTGGGCCAGCACGGCCCCATCGCCCTCGCGGCACTCGATCCCCAGGGCCCCCTGGCCCACGGCGTGGAGGGAAATCGAGGGGTCGATCAGTTCGTGGATGCGATCGCCCAGGCCGAGGCGCCCCAGGCCGGCGGCCGCCAGGATCAGGCAGTCGAACTCGCCCGCATCGAGCTTCTCCAGGCGGGTGATCACGTTGCCGCGCACATCCTTGAAGAGGAGATGCGGAAAGTGGTGGCGCAGCTGGGCCAGGCGCCGCAGCGAGCTGGTGCCCACCACGGCGCCCTCCGGCAGGGTGGCGAGGGTCTTGTCCCTGTGCTTCCCGTGCACCACCAGGGCATCGGCGGGATCCTCCCGCTCGGTGATGCAGCCCAGCATCAGGCCCTCCGGCAGGTTGGTGGGCAGATCCTTGAGGCTGTGGACGGCGATGTCGGCCCGGTCCACCAGCATCTGGGCCTCCAGCTCCTTGGTGAACAGGCCCTTGTCGCCGATCTTGGCCAGGGCCACATCCAGGATCTTGTCCCCCTGGGTGGCAATCGCCTCGATCGTGATCTCCAGGCCGGCGTGGGCCCTGGCCAGCTCATCGCGCACCCAGTGGGTCTGCACCATGGCCAGCTGGCTGCGGCGGGAGGCGATGCGCAGGGGGGAGGCGGCCATCAGATGCTTGGGGGGCAGCGGCGGCTGCCGAATCACAGCCGCCCAGCCTAGGCAGTGGCCAGCCCGGTCCAGGCAGCGGCGCAGCCAACCGCAACCCCCACGCCGGCAGCGGGGGGAGGGATCAGAAGAAGTCGAGGGGCAGGGGCCCCCAGGTGGCCTCGGCGGCCGGGTCGGCCGGGCTGTGGCCGGTGATCAGGATCCCCTCGCCGAGGCCGGCCTCGGGGCGCACCAGGAAGCGGCCGCTGGTCTGGTTGGCCTTGAGGAAGGCGGGCCCCGCGATCGCCTCCGGCAGGGCGCAGCCGGGATCCAGCTCCAGGGCCGTCCAGCCCAGGGCGGCCTCGGCCGCCCGCAGGGCCGCCACGGCGGCGCCGGCCGAGGCCGCCATCACCCCGAGGGTGAACCAGTCGCAGCGGGCGAGGGCGGCCTCGAGCTCCAGGCGCAGGGCCGCCCGCTGGCGGGCGTCGAGGGCCGGGGCGCTGCGCAGGCCGCTGAGGCCGGCGAGGGTGACGGGGACTGCGGGGGGCTGGGGGGCGGGCACGGGATCAGGGGGGAAGCGGGGGGCGGCGGGCGCCGGGGCCGGCGCTCAGGCGGCGGCGGGCCGGCGCCGCTGCCATACCGCGAAGCCGGCCAGGCAGCAGCTCAGCCACACATAGCCCAGGGAGGCCCCGGCCACGATGTCGGTGAGCCAGTGGGCCCGGCAGTAGAGGCTGCTCAGCCACACCAGCGCCACCCAGACGCTGGAGGCCAGGAACAGGGGTCGCCGCAGCCGCGGGTAGTGGGCCGCCAGCAGGCTGCAGGTCATGAAATAGAAGACCACCGACCCGGCCGCATGGCCGCTCGGGAAACCGCGACCGCTGATGTCCTCCAGCAGCCGGCCGGTGGGGCGGGCCCGGTCGAACAGGGGCTTGAGCCAGCGGTCGACGATCAGCAGGATGCCGGCGGTGCCCACCGCCAGACAGGCCAGTTCGGCCCAGAGGCGGCGCCACACCAGGAAGGCGAGCACCCCCAGCACCAGGAACGCCGACACGTGCACGCCGCTGAGCTGATAGACCAGCAGCAGGCCGCGCCCCAGGCCGGCGGGGATGGCGCCATGGATCCACTCCAGCACCGCGTCGTCGAAGGCCGGGTGTCGGTCACGGGCCAGGCCGGGGCCGAAGCCCGCCAGGGCGGCGGCCACGCCGGCGGCCACGGCCAGGCGCCAGGGGCCCATCTCCTGCAGCCACAGGCGGACGACGGACACAAACTTGGGCATCAGGGTTCGCGCAGCTGGTGGAGGCGGGCCAGGGGCAGGCGGATCAGACGGTGGGCCTGGCGGCGCACCAGCAGTTCCCCGTCGCCGGGGCCCACCCCGAAGTCGAGCAACTCCGCATCATTGCCGAACAGCACCACGCTGGGGGCAGCGGGGCCGGGCCGGTCCGCCAGTTTGCGGCGCGCATCGCCGGGGCTGTGCACGAACAGCACCGGCCGGCCGCTGTAGTACACGACGCTGTAGCGCCTGTAGCCCACCACCAGCAGCGGCTCGTCCGGCCGGGCGAGCCGGCCGGCCTGGCGGGCCAGCTGGCGGATCGGCAGCTGGCGCTCGCGATCCAGCAGGGGCGCCAGTCCCGGCACCACCAGGGCCAGCAGGCCCAGGAAGGCGGCGGCGTTGGGCAGCCAGAGCCTGGCCAGACCGCCGGGCCGCAGCAGCGCTGCCGCCAGTCCGGCCGCCGCCGCCGCCAGCAGGACCGCCAGCAGAGCGGGCAGGCCCGACGCCTGCAGGGCGGCGGCGAAGTCGGGGTAGGAGGGGTCACCGGCCACCAGCCGGGGCGCCAGGGCCGCCGCCACCGCCAGCAGAGCCAGGACGGCGGCGTTGAGCCAGCCGGCCACGGCCAGGCCCCGGCCCGGGGGCGGCGCCGGTTCCAGGGGCTGGACCTGCAGGGCCAGCACCAGGGCCCCGCCCGGCAGGGCCGGCAGGATGTAGCCGGGCAGCTTGGTGGCGGCAGCCGAGAAGAAGGCCACCACCACCACCAGCCACACCAGGGCCAGCAGGGGCAGGTCGGCGGCGGCGGGGGGCGTGCGCCAGCGCTCGAGCCGCCAGAAGCGCAGCCGCACCAGGGCCACCGGCAGGTACAGCGACCAGGGCAGCAGCAGCAGCAGCAGCCAGGGCAGGTAGTACCAGGGCGGGCCCGGGTGGGAATAGAGCACCGAGGTGAAGCGCTCCAGGTTGCTGAAGCCGATGAAGTGACCCAGGAACGCCAGGCCGTTGGCCCGGGTGGCCGCGGCGTACCAGGGCAGCACCACCCCCAGGACCAGGGCCGCCATCGGCAGCAACGGCGCCCGCCGCAGCTGGGACCGCAGCTGACCCTTGAGCAGCAGGAACACCAGGATCACCAGGCCCGGCAGCAGCAGCCCCACCGGGCCCTTGGCCAGCGTGGCGATGCCGGCGAACAGGGCCAGGGCGCCGTGGCCCAGGCGCCGCAGCAGCGGCCGCTCGGGCTGGGCGTAGGCCAGGGCAAAGCCGAACAGGGCCAGGGCGATGGCGCTGGCCAGAAACATGTCGGTCACCGAGGAGCGGCCCCAGCCCACCCAGCCCGGACTCAGGGCCAGCACCGTGGCCGCCAGCAGGGCCCGGCCGGTGCGCCGCAGCGGCGGCTCCGCCGCGGGGGCCAGCTGCCACACCAGGGCGAACAGGGCCAGCACCACGGCGGAGGCGGCCAGGGCCACGGGCAGCCGGGCCGCCCACTCGCTGAAGCCGAACAGCCGGAAGCTGAGGGCCACCATCCAGTAGCCCCACACCGGATAGTCGAAGAAGGTGGCGCCGTTCCAGCGGGGGGTGACCCAGTCGCCGCTGTCCACCATCTGGCGGGCCACCTCCACGAACAGGCCCTCGGTCTTGTCCATCAGCCCGAGGCTGCCCAGCTGCTGGAAGAAGGCCAGGCCGCAGACCGCCACGAGGACCGTTACGGCCAGGGCCAGGGGGCGGCGCCCGTCGGCGTTCCACCAGGCCGGGAGCTGCTGCCGCAGCCGCTCAAGGCCGCGCTGAGGGATCAGCCTCTCCATCCAGGGGTCGTGCAACCGGCTGAGGTTACGGGGTGTTCCAGACGAACCTGGAGCTGGCGGCGTAGTTCCAGACGAACACCACCAGGATCCCGGCCAGCTGGGCCAGCAGCGTGTCGCGGGAGACGAAGTCGTAGTAGGCGGAGGCCAGGCCCACGTTGGCCAGCACCGGCAGGGAGGCCACCAGCAGGAACTTGAGCAGGCCCTGCAGCAGGGCGAGGCCCTGCAGCCGCGCGAAGCGGAAGGTGAGGGCGTTGTTGATCAGGTAGTTGGAGCTGGCGGCCACCACCACGGCCACCGGCAGGGCCTGGTTGAAGCTGAGGCGGCCCACCCCCATCAGCAGGGCCGTGCTGAGCAGCTGCACCAGCACGCCGCTGGCCCCCACCAGGGCAAAGCTGATGGCGCGACGGGGCAGCAGCCGCAGGCTGAGGCTGTGCAGGATCGAGATCAGGAAGTCCCAGAAGACCGCCAGGTCGAGCTTGGAGGCGCCGTAGCTGCGGGGCTGGAAGTTGAGCGGCACCTCGCCGGCCCGCAGCCGGCCCCGGCTGACTGCCAGCAGCTCGTAGAGAAATTTGAATCCGTTGACGTCCACCGCCCGCACTAGGGGCAGCACCGGCTCCAGCCGCAGGGCGAAGAAGCCGCTCATGTAGTCACTGAGGTGGCCGTAGGCGCGGGGCAGGCTGCGGCGGGCCGCCCCGTTGGCCCAGCTGGAGCCGGCCGTGCGGCGGCCGCTGAGGCCGTGGATCTCCGCGTCGGGGTGGAAGCGGCTGCCCACCACCAGGTCCAGATCGCCCTGCCGCAGGGCCTCCAGGGCCCGCAGCACGGCGGCCGGCTCGTGCTGGCCGTCGCTGTCCATCACCAGCGCCAGGTCGCCGGTGGCATCGAGCAGGCCCTCGCGGATGGCGCTGGCCAGGCCCGAGCGCCCCACCCGCCGGATCAGCCGCAGGGCCGGCTGGCGGTGGGCCAGCTGACGCACCAGCTCGGCGGTGCCGTCGGCGGAGTCGTCGTCCACCACCAGGATCTCCAGGTCAAGCTGCCGCTGCAGGGGCAGCAGCTCCGCCAGCAGCGGTTCGATGTTGCCCCGCTCGTTGTAGGTGGGCAGCACGATCGAGACCCGAGGGGCCCCGGGGGCAGCACTCACTTGATGTATTCCTTGAGCACGCCGTTGCGGTTGGGGTGGCGCAGCTTGCGCAGGGCCTTGGCCTCGATCTGGCGGATGCGCTCGCGGGTCACATCGAAGATCTGGCCGATCTCCTCAAGGGTCTTCATGCGGCCGTCGTCAAGGCCGTAGCGCAGCCGCAGCACGTCGCGCTCCCGGGGGCTGAGGGTGGCCAGCACGCCCTCGAGGTCCTCGCGCAGCAGGTTCTTGGCCACGTCCTGCTCGGGGTTCTCGATGTCGGCCTCGATGAAGTCGCCGAGGCGGGAGTCCTCCTCCTTGCCGATGGGGGTCTCCAGGGAGATGGGCAGCTGGGCGCTCTTGGCGATGAAGCGCAGCTTCTCGATCGTCATCTCCATCGATTCGGCGATCTCCTCCTCGGTGGGCTTGCGGCCGAACTCCTGGCTGAGCACCTTGGTGGTCTTCTTGATGCGCGAGATGGTCTCGTAGAGGTGCACCGGCAGGCGAATGGTGCGCGACTGGTCGGCGATGGCGCGGGTGATGGCCTGGCGGATCCACCAGGTGGCGTAGGTGGAGAACTTGTAGCCCTTCTCGTGGTCGAACTTCTCGGCGGCGCGAATCAGGCCCAGGGAGCCCTCCTGGATCAGGTCCTGGAAGCTCAGGCCCCGGTTCATGTACTTCTTGGCGATCGACACCACCAGGCGGAGGTTCGACTGCACCATCTTTTCCTTGGCGCGGCGGCCCAGCATCAGGCGCCGGCGGAACTTCACCAGGGGCATGTCCACCAGGACCGCCCACTCCTTGGTGTCGGGGTAGTGGCCGTGGTCGGTCTCGAACTGGGCCGCCAGCTCCTCGAGCTGCAGCAGGTCGGCGATCTTGCGGGCCAGCTCGATCTCCTCATCGGGCCGCAGCAGGCGGATGCGGCCGATCTCCTGCAGGTATACCCGGATCGAGTCCTCGGTGTAGACACCCTTGGGGCCCACCTTGATGCTGGCCAGGGCCTTGGCCTTGGCGTCCTTCTCGGCCTTGGCGCCGGCGCCGGTGGCGGTGGCGGCCAGCAGCTGGTCGGCGGCGGCGTCGAGGTCGTCGACCGCAGCGGCCTGGGGCTGGGCCTTGGCGGCGGCCTTCTTGGCGGTGGTCTTGGCCGTGGTCTTGGCGGTGGCGGCCTTGCCGCCGGTCGCCTTGGCCGCCGCCGTCTTGGTGGGGGTGGCCTTGGCGGCACCGGCCTTCGTGCCCGCCCTGGCGGCGGCCTTGGTGGGGCTCACCTTGTTGGCCGGCTCGGCGCCGCTGCCGGGGCCAGCGTCGCTGCCGGCGTCGGTGTCGCTGCCGGTGTCGGCGTCAGCCGCGGCCCTGGGCTTGCTGCGGCTCGCCTTCGGCTTGGCGACCTGGATGGTCTCACCGGCCTGGTTGGCCACCATCAGGATTTCCAGGGCGGCTTTCTTGGGCATGGGAGCGGCGGCAGGGCTCATGGAGTCGGGGGCGCGGGGACGACGGGGGAGGGGGCTGGGGCAGGGGGCTGGGGGGTGCCCCAGGGGCTGAGACCGCCAGCGGAGTAGAGGGGAGGCCATGCAGGCAGGGCAGCCAGCGCACTGGGCCAAGGACCCGCGCAGAGGCCGTATGCAGCGACCGTGCGGAGAGACCGTGCGCGGAGACCGTACGCAGAGACCGTGGGAATCAGCGGTGCGGGTGGGCAGCCCGAATCGGGGGTGCCCGCAGGCAGGGGGCAGCAGCGGTGTTGCCAGGCAGCGGTGCGGCCAGGGGGGCCATTGCTGCGGCGCAGGCACCTCAGGCCGGGGGTGGTGGGCCTTCAGACCATGGAAACGGTGGCGATGGAGGAGGTGACGCAGGGAACAGTTGGGCAACGGCGGCGCCGGGGGCGCTCCCGGAACGCATCACTGGCGCCCCTGACCGGAGGTCGGGGGCCAGGCGAAGATCCACAGACCCACCGCGACGGATGGACCGTCCGCGGACCGAGGGCATGGGGACAGCAGGCGTTGGAAGAGTCAGCGAACCGGAGGGAACAGGCCCAGGAGCGTGGGGCAAAGGGGGATGGGCCCGACAGGGCGATCCCACGGGGGTGGGGGCTGACCCGCGGCGGCTGGGCATGGGCGGACAGCGGGCCGCGGCTGAAGGGCCGTGGTCAGAATCCGTGCAGGCGAAACCGAAGGGGTGGGCGGAGGCCCGGGCAGGGTTGTCAGGGGTGGTCGCAGATCGGGGGCACAGGGTGGACCTGGCACAGCCTCGGATCTTCCCGCTGGTGCGGAACCTTGCCGGGTTCCGACAGCAGCCCAATGGACTGCTCAACAGGCTCATCCTAAGAAACGCCCGTGAGCTTTGCAACAGTGACCGCGCCCGCCGCGCCCGCCGCGTCCGCCCCGGGGCCGCCCTGGCTGCAGGTCTGGGTTGAGGCAGGCCGGGAGGGGCAGGTGTTCACCTATGCCAACCCCGGGGGCTGGCCCCTGGCCAGCGGCGATCTGGTGCGGCTGCGGCTGCAGGGCCGGCCCCATGTGGGCCTGGTGGTGGAGCCGTTGGCAGAGCTGCCGCCCGGGCTGGCCGGCCGGCGGATCCTGCCGATCGAGGCCCTGCACCAGAGCGCCGCGGTGGATCCCCACTGGCAGGCCCTGCTGGTGCAGGTGGCCCGCGACTGCCACACCAGCCTGTTCCGCACCCTCAAGGCGGCCCTGCCCCCCGGCTGGCTGGGCCAGCGGGCCGAGCGGCGGGCCGGCGCGCCGCGGGCGCGGATCCGGGTGGAGCTGCTGCCGGCCGCGGCGGCGCCCGCTGACGCCGCCGCGGGGCTCACGGCCCGTCAGCTGCAGGCCCTGGAGCGGCTGGAGCAGGCCGGGGGTGCGGCCTGGCTGAGCCCCTTCAGCGCCGCATCGGGCATCAGCCGCTCGGTGCTGGAGGCCCTGGAGCGCCGGGGCCTGGTGCACCTCCGGCGCCTGGCCGAGGGGCCCCTGGAGCGGGGGGGGCAGGCGGCGGCGGGCCCGGGGCCTGAGCTGGAGCCCCCCCAGGCCCTCACCCCCCAGCAGGGGGAGGTGCTGGCGGCGATCCGGGCCGCGGCCCCCGGCCAGGCGCTGCTGCTGTGGGGGGTCACCGGCGCCGGCAAGACCGAGGTGTACCTGCAGGCGGCCGCCGACGCCCTGGCGGCGGGGCGCTCGGTGCTGCTGCTCACCCCGGAGATCGGCCTGATCCCCCAGCTCCTGGAGCGCTGCCGGCGCCGCTTCGGGGCGGGGGTGCTCGAATACCACAGCGGCTGCAGCGAGGGCGAGCGCATCCGCACCTGGCGGCGCTGCCTGGCCAGCGGCGCGGCCGCCGCGGCGGGCCCCGGGCCGGCGGCGGGCCCGGACGGGCCGGTGCTGGTGGTGGGCACCCGCTCGGCCGTGTTCCTGCCCCTGCCCCGGCTGGGGCTGATCGTGCTGGATGAGGAGCACGACAGCTCCTACAAGCAGGACAGCCCGATGCCCTGTTATCACGCCCGGGACGTGGCGCGGCAGCGGGCCCTGGCCAGCGGCGCCCGCCTGGTGCTGGGCAGCGCCACCCCCTCCCTGGAGACCTGGCTCAGCTGCCGGGGCCTCCAGCCCGGCACCACCCTGCTGCGGCTGCCGGAGCGGATCGCCGGCCGGCCCCTGGCGCCGGTGCGCCTGGTGGACATGCGCCACGAGCTGGCGGAGGGCCACCGCCGCCTGCTCAGCCGGCCGCTGCTGGAGCGCCTCGAGGCCCTGCCGGCCCGCGGCGAGCAGGCCGTGGTGCTGGTGCCCCGGCGGGGCTACAGCAGCTTCCTGAGCTGCCGCAGCTGCGGCGAGGTGGTGCAGTGCCCGCACTGCGATGTGGCCCTCACCGTGCACCGCGGCCGCCCGGCCGGCGGAGGCGAGGGCCGCGCATGGCTGCGCTGCCACTGGTGCGACCACCGCGAGGAGATCGGCGAGCGCTGCGGTGCCTGCGGCTCCACCGCCTTCAAGCCCTTCGGCGCCGGCACCCAGCGGGTGATGGAGCAGCTGGCGGTGGAGCTGGAGGGGCTGCGGCTGCTGCGCTTCGACCGCGACACCACCCGCGGCCGCGACGGCCACCGCCGCCTGCTGGCGCAGTTCGCCGCCGGTGAGGCCGACGTGCTGGTGGGCACCCAGATGCTGGCCAAGGGCATGGACCTGCCGGCCGTCACCCTGGCGGCGGTGCTGGCGGCCGACGGGCTGCTGCACCGCCCGGACCTGCGGGCCGGCGAGCAGAGCCTGCAGCTGCTGCTGCAGCTGGCGGGCCGGGCCGGTCGGGGCGAGCGCCCCGGGGAGGTGCTGGTGCAGACCTACTGCCCGGAGCACCCGGTGATCCGCCACCTGGTGGACGGACGCTACGGCGCCTTCCTGGAGGAGGAACTGGCCCTGCGGCGCAGTGCGGGCCTGGTGCCCTTCAGCCGGGCCTGCCTGCTGCGGCTGGTGGGGCCCTCCGCCAGCGGCACCGCCACGGCGGCGGCGGCCCTGGCGGAGCGGATCCGCCCCGGGGCCGAGGCCGCGGGCTGGCAGGTGATCGGCCCGGCGCCGGCCCCCGTGGCCCGGGTGGCGGGCCGCAGCCGCTGGCAACTGCTGCTGCACGGTCCCGCCGGCACGGCCCTGCCCCTGGCCGGCGAGGCGGCCCTGCGGGCCGGCCTGCCCCAGGGCGTGGGCCTGACGATCGACCCGGACCCCCTGGAGCTGTAGGCCTCAGGCCGGCAGCTCGGGCAGGCCGAAGCCCGCCAGGCGCCGCAGCCGCTGCAGCAGCAGCGCCAGGGCCAGCAGCGCCGCGATCGCCAGGCTGCCCAGCCCGAGGCGGCTCCAGCGCCAGCAGCGCAGCTCCAGCCGGTTCAGGGCCCCGGGCTGCAGGGTCCAGTCCAGGGAGTGGGCAGGCGTGCCACGGGCGGATACGGCGCGGGCGGGCAGGGGCTGCGCCAGGCGCACGGCCCGGGGCCCCACGGGATCCAGGTGCAGGTGCAGATCCAGCCCGGGCAGGGCGGGGACGTCCCGCAGGTCCAGCTCCACGCTGACGTGCTGCTGCACCCCCAGCAGCCAGTTGTGCTCCTCCAGCCGCAGCCGGGGCGGCGGCAGCTCCAGGCCCGCCAGCCGGGCGCCCGTCGCCCAGCTCGCCTCCAGCAGCGCCAGGGCCTGGGCGCCCGGCAGCACGGGGGCGGAGAGGGTCTGCAGGCCCTGGTCCTGGCGCAGGCGCAGGCGGGATGACGTCCCCAGGGCGGCGGCCCATTGCCGCTGCCAGGGCAGGCTGCGGCCGGTGGCGCTGAGGCTGCTCTGGCTGATCTGCAGGCGGCCGGGGCCGGGGAAGTGCAGGCTGGCGTCCAGCCGCACGCAGCCCCCCAGCAGCACCGTCAGCAGCAGCACCAGACCCGCCAGCAGGGCCAGGCCCCAGGGGGGGCGGGTGGGGCCGGTGGGGGGGGCAGGCGGCGGGGGCGCCTGGGACCGGCGGCGGCGGGCCAGGGGGCGGCTGGCGCCCTCGAGGCCCTCCAGCTCCGCCAGGCTGGGCAGGGTCATCGACCACTCCCGGGGCCGCTCCAGGGCCGGGGCGTCGAGCACCTCCTCCAGGTCGCGGGCCTGGGCCCGCAGGCCGGCGTCGCGGCAGGCCCGCAGGCTGCGGCAGACGGCGGCGGCCTCGGCGCTGCGGCCCTGGCCCAGCAGGGCCGTGGCCATCAGCAGCCGCAGCTGGCCCCCGAAGGCACTGCTGGCGCCATGGGCCGCCGCCAGGAGCTCCAGCTGGGCCAGGGCCCGGCCGTAGTCCCCCGCCTCGATCGCCCGGCGGGCGGGGTCCAGCAGGACCTCGGGCGCCTCCGGCGCCGGGGCGGCGGGGCGCGGCGGGGTGTCGGGCGCGTCGGCCACGGGATCAGGGCAGGGATCGGCGGGTGCTGCGGGCACTGCCCACCACCATGGTGCCGATGCCGGCGTCGGTGAACACCTCCAGCAGCAGGGCGTGGGGCGTGCGGCCATCGACGATGTGGGCCGCCGCCACCCCCTGGGCCAGGGCGCGGATGCAGCACTCGGTCTTGGGGGTCATGCCGCCGGCCACGACGCCGTCGGCGATCAGCTGCCGCGCCTCCGCCAGGCTCACCTGGCGGATCAGGCTGGCCGGGTCCTGCCGGTCCCGCAGGATGCCGGGGGTGTCGGTGAGCAGGATCAGCTTCTCCGCCTGGACCGCCGCCGCCAGCTCCCCGGCCACGGTGTCGGCGTTGATGTTGTGGGCCTGGCCGTCAGCATCGGCCGCCACGCTGGAGATCACCGGGATGTAGCCGGCCTCCAGCAGCGGGAACAGCACCGACGGATCCACCGCCGCCACCTCCCCCACCAGCCCGTTGCAGCCCTCGCCGTAGGTGCGGGCCCGCACCAGGGCCCCGTCGCTGCCGCTCAGGCCCACGGCCCGGGCCCCCAGCCGGTTGAGGCCGTTGACGATCTGCTTGTTGACCCGCCCCACCAGCACCATCTCCACCACGTCCATGGTCTCGGGGGTGGTGACCCGCAGGCCATCGCGGAACTCGGGTTCGATCCGCAGCCGTCCCAGCCAGTCGTTGATCTCCGGGCCGCCGCCGTGCACCACCACCGCCTGCACCCCCACCGAGGCCAGCAGCACCAGGTCGCGGTAGACGGCATCGCGCAGCTCCTCGCGCACCATGGCCGCCCCGCCGTACTTGACCACCACGCGGCGGCCGGCGAAGCGCTGGATGTAGGGCAGGGCCTCACTGAGGACCGAGACCCGCAGGGTGTCGTCGGGATGGATGGCGGAATCGAAGCTCAAGGCAGGGCAGTGGTGAGGGGCAGGGGGACGTGGGGTGGGCGCTCAGCCGTGGGGTGGGGCCTGGGGCGCCGGCGCGGCCGGGGCGGCATCGGCGCCGGGGCCCGCGGGCACCAGCTCCAGCAGCAGCTCCCCGGGGGCGGGGCGGCCCAGGCGTGCCTCCAGGCCCGGCGCGAAGAAGCGCCCTAGCCGCTCCTGCCTGGCCTGCCAGCGCTCGTAGGGCACCCCGGCGGTCTGGAAGCGCAGGGCCACGCCGTAGCCGCCGTTCTCCTGCAGTTCCTGGACGCTCAGCAGCTGGGGCGGCTGGTCCTCGTCCCAGAGCTTGAGGGCCTCGAGGGAGGTCTCCAGGTGGGCCTTCTGGCCGTAGCGCCAGCGGTTCACGTCCTTCACCAGCTTGCGCAGGGTGAGGTTGGCGGGGTCACTGCGCAGGGCCTCGGCGCCGGGGGCGGGCGGCAGCAGCTGGGCCGGGGCCAGCTCCGACGACTTCAGCGCCAGGCCCCCCAGCAGGATCGGGATGCCGTAGAAGATCGTCGGCAGGCTGAGGTTGGGGTTCTCGGTGGCGTAGCCGATCCAGCCGATCACCGAGAGAAGGGCCCCGGCCAGCGTGACTAGGCTGCCGGGGGACGTGATTGCTTCCATGGCGCCATCTTCGGCCAACGGGGCCCAGCCGCGCGATCCGGGGCTCCAACCCAGCGGTCCCGCCGGCGCCGGCGGCGCCACCGAGGCCCCGGCGCCGCCACCGGGGTCAGCGAGCGATGCCGCCATCGGCACGGAGGAACTGCTGGAGCTGCTCGGTGCCGACCGGCTCTGGCTGCTGCAGCAGATCGATGCGGGCCACTGGCCCGAGCTGCGCCTCGACCTGGCGGCCCTGGAGCGGGAGCTGGGCCAGCTGCTCGACCAGGCCGCCGAGCGGCTGCCGCGCCCGTGAGCCGCAGGCCACAGGCCCCGGGCGCCGGGCAGCGGGCCGGTGCCCGGGGCCTCCCCTCAGAAGGGAATCTCGTCGTCGCCCTCGGACAGATCCGGCACCAGGGGCGAGCTGTTCCAGCTGGGCGGCTCCGGAGCGACCTGGCGGGCAGCCGCCGGAGCCGCCGGGGCGGCCCCCTGGCGGGTCGCAGGCCGGGGCGCGGCAGCGCGGCCGGGAGCAGCGCCAGGGCCGCCGGCGGCGGCTCCATAGCCCGCCGCCGCCGGGGCGCCGCCAGGGCCAGCGCCCACGGCGGCGCCGCCGGAGCCGATCGGGTGCAGCCGCGCCAGGGTCAGCTCGGCCCGCTTCTCCTTCACCCCGTCCGGCCGGGTGACGGTGTTCATGCGCAGGCGGCCCTCCAGCACCACCCGCTGGCCCACCTGCACCCGGTCCTGCAGGTCCTGGGCCAAGTTGCCCCAGCCCACCACCTTGAGCTGGCCCGGCGGATCGTCGGGGCGCAGGCCCTCGATCTGCACCGCCATCTCCGCCACCGGCGTCTGGTTGTCCTGGGTGTAGCGCACCTGGGGCGCCTCCAGCACCTGGGCCTCCAGCAAGCAATGGTTCACAGGGTCCATCCGGGTCCGGGGGCCACATCCTGATGCACAGCCCCGCCCTGCACCAGGGGGCCGCCGCGGCCGGGGCGCCCGCCGCCGGGCCGCCCAGCGCCGGGGAGCGGCCGCCGGCGATCTGGCTGCTGAGCGGCACCGGCGAGGGACCGCCCCTGGCCGCGGCCCTGCTGGCGCGGGGCTGGCGGCTGCGGGTGGGCGTGGTCAGCGCCGCCGCCGCCCGGGCCTACGGGCCCCATCCGCAGCTGGAGCTGCAGGTGGGGGCCCTGGGGGGAGCGGCCGCGATCGGTGCCGTGCTGCAGGGGGCGGCCGGGCCGCGCTTCCGCTGGGTGGTGGATGGCACCCATCCCTTCGCCCGCCGCATCAGCGCCGACCTGACGGCGGCCTGCCGCGCGGCGGGCCAGCCCCTGCTGCGCCTGGTCCGCCCGGGCCTGAGCGGCCCGGTGCCGGATCGGGGGGTGGTGCCGCTGGACTCCCTGGAGCAGCTGGCGGAGCAGCCGCTGGCCGGGGAACGGCTGCTGCTGGCGATCGGCTCCCGCGGCCTGGCCACCGCCCTGCGCCACAGCGGCGCCGCCGCCCACGGCGCCCGCATCCTCGACCACCCCCTCAGCCTGCAGCTGGCCCGGGCCGCCGGCCTGGCGGATGCCCAGCTGGCCTGCCTGCGGCCGGGGCTGGGCCTGGAGCGGGCCCTGTGCCGCCGCTGGGGCACCACGGCCGTGCTCTGCCGCGCCTCCGGCGGCTCCACCGAGGCCCTCTGGCGCCGGGTCTGCACGGAGCTGAATCTGCGCCTGCTGCTGCTGCGCCGGCCCGCCGAACCCGTGGAGGGCTTGTCTCCGGAAGCCCTGCTGGCGAGGCTGGGGCATCCCTGAGTGCCGTGCCATGGCCGCCGATGCCCCCGCGCCCGTGCTGGTGGCGATGACCACCGAGGCCGACGCGGGGCGGGCCGAGGCCCTGGCCGCCGCGCTGGTGGAGCGGGGGCTGGCGGCCTGCGTGGCCCTGGAGCCCCAGCGGGCGCTCTACCGCTGGCAGGGAGCACTCGCGCGCAGCGAGGAGGTGCGGCTCACGATCAAGAGCCACCCTGCCCGGCTGGCGGCGCTGGAGGCGGAGGTGCGGCGGCTGCACAGCTACGCCACCCCCGAGTGGATCCACTGGCTCGCCTCAGCCAGTGGGGCCTACGGGGACTGGGTGGCCCAGGCCTGCCAGGAGGGCCCGGAGGCCTGACCCCCTGCTCAGCCCAGGTGGGCCGCCGCCAGCTGCCGCAGCGAGCCCTGGGGCCGGGGGCCCAGCTGGGTCACCACCTGGCCGGCGCAGAGGGAGCCGAGGCGGCCGCAGGCCTCCAGGTCCTGGCCCTGGGTGTAGGCGTGCAGGAAGCCGGCCGCGTAGAGGTCGCCGGCGCCGGTGGTGTCCACCAGGGGGCCCAGGGTGACGGGCTCCACCGCAAGGGTGCGCTCGCCGCTGAGCAGCACCGAGCCCAGCTCGCTGCGGGTGAGGGCGGCGATGCGGCAGCGCCCGCGCACCTGATCGGCGGCCTGCTCGAAGCTGTCGGCCCGGTAGAGGGAGGTGATCTCCATCTCGTTGGCGAACAGGATGTCCACATGGCCATCCACCAGCTCCAGGAAGCTGTCGCGGTGGCGCTCCACGCAGAAGGCATCGGAGAGGCTCAGGGCCACCTCACCGCCGTGGGCGCGGGCCACCTCGGCGGCGGCGATGAAGGCCCGCTTGGCGTCGTCGCTGTCCCAGAGGTAGCCCTCCAGGTAGAGCACCCTGGCCTGGGCCACCAGCTCCAGGTCCAGGTCGGCCGGATCGAGGCCCACCGAGGCCCCCAGGTAGGTGCACATGGTGCGCTGGGCGTCCGGGGTCACCAGGATCAGGCAGCGGGCCGTGGAGGGTCCGCTGGTGGCGGCGGGGGTCTCGAAGCGGGCGCCCACCGAGCGGATGTCGTGGGCGAAGATCGCCCCCAGCTGGTCGTCGCGGACGCGGCCGATGAAGCCGGCCCGGCCCCCCAGCTGGGCGATGCCGGCCAGGGTGTTGGCCGCCGAGCCGCCGGAGGTCTCCAGGCCAGGGCCAACGCTGGCGTAGAGGCGCTCGGCCTGCTGCTCATCCACCAGGGCCATGGTGCCCTTGGTGAGGCCGTGGTCGCCGAGGAAGCGCTCATCGGCCTGCACGAGCACGTCGACGATGGCGTTGCCGATGCCGACGACGTCGAGGGTTTTGGCGGTCATGGCCGGGATGGGGCAGGGGGCTGGGGGCTCAGACGCTGAGCAGCGCCCGCTTGGGACCGTGGATCGGGTCTTCCACCACGATCGTCTGGTCGCGGTTGGCGCCCAGCGAGACGATGGCGATCGGCACCTCCATCAGCTCGGCCAGGAAGCGCAGATAGCTCATCGCCGTGGCCGGCAGGTCGTCGAGGCTGCGGCACTCGGCCGTGGAGGTCTGCCAGCCGGGCAGGGTCTCGTAGATGGGCTGGCAGCGGGCGAAGGCCTCGGCGCTGCTGGGGAAGTACTCGATCCGCTCGCCGTCCAGCTCGTAGGCCACGCAGACCTGGATCTCGTCGAGCTCATCGAGCACGTCGAGCTTGGTGATCGCCAGGCAGTCGAGGCCGTTCACCTCCACGGCGTAGCGACCGATCACGCCATCGAACCAGCCGCAGCGCCGGCGGCGGCCGGTGGTGGTGCCGTACTCGCCGCCCCGATCGCAGAGGTGGTCGTTGAGGCTGCCCTCCAGCTCGGTGGGGAAGGGGCCCTCGCCGACCCGGGTGGTGTAGGCCTTGGCCACGCCGATCACCCGGTCGATCAGGGTGGGACCCACGCCCGCGCCGATGCAGGCGCCGCCGCTCACCGGGTTGGAGGAGGTGACGTAGGGGTAGGTGCCGTGGTCGAGGTCCAGCAGCGTGCCCTGGGCGCCCTCAAACAGAATGTTCTGGCGGGCCCGGGCCGCCTGGTGGATGGCCCGGGTGCAGTCCACCACGTGGGGCGCCAGCCGCTGGCCGTAGCCGACGTACTCCGCCACCACGGTCTCGAAATCGAGGGGCGCGATCCCGTAGACCTTCTCGAGGATCTCGTTCTTCTCGGCCAGGGGCCCGGCCAGCCGATCCCGCAGCCGGTCCTCCTCGAGGATGTCGATGATGCGGATGCCGTTGCGCTCGGACTTGTCGGCATAGGTGGGGCCGATGCCGCGGCCGGTGGTGCCGATGCGACGGTCGCCGCGGCGCTGCTCCATCGCCTGATCCAGCAGGCGGTGGTAGGGCATGGTCACGTGGGCCGTGGAGGCCAGCTGCAGGCCGCCCACGTCGATGCCGTTCTCAGCGAGCATGTCCAGCTCGCCCAGCATCACCTTCGGATCGACGACGGTGCCCGAACCGATCAGACAGATGGTGTCGGGATAGAGAATGCCGGAGGGGATCAGGTGCAGCTTCAGCACCTTGTCGTCCACCACGATGGTGTGGCCGGCGTTCACACCGCCCTGATAGCGCACCACCACATCGGCGGAGCGGCTCAGCAGATCGGTGATCTTGCCCTTCCCCTCGTCACCCCACTGCGCACCGATGACGACAACGTTGGCCAAGGACACAGCGGCCCGCAGCCGCTTCTGAGCACAAACAAAGAGAATCTCAGATGGGGTGCCCCCCCGTCAAAGAAGCCGAACAGAAAAGCGGCCCCGAGGGCCGCGGGGAGCCTGCCCTGGCCGGCAGGGCCACGGCCCCAGGGCCGCCGGGCGGGGCTCAGGCGCCGCGGGTGACGCTGCCCTCGGCCTTCTTCAGCTCGCGGCTGAGGCGGTCGCGCAGGGCATCCGGCAGGGGGCGGTTGGCGTAGTTGGCGTAGTGCCCGGCCAGGGAATTGAGGGCGGTCTGCATCGTGGTGAAGGAGCTCAGGCCGTTCACCGCCTTCTGGGGCCGGTAGCGGGAGACGTAGTCGTTGATCAGGGCCCGCGCCTCGACCTCGGCGGCGCTGCGGCCGGCGTCATCGGGGGCCAGGGCGATGGTGGCCAGCAGCCGGTCGGCCACCGCCACCGTGTCCTCCACGTAGTTGCCGCTGAGGCCGAGGCTGTCGTCGCCGCAGGCGGTGAGCAGCAGCGAGAGGCTCAGGCACACCGCGAACAGGGCTGCCATCAGCCGGCGCCATCCAGCAGCCATCGGAATCGTTGAAGGGATCCGGGGGATCTTAGGAGTCGCGGTTGCCGCGGGCCGGCCTGGCGGGGCCTCAGCC
>CALRKO020000013.1:0-72324 GCA_943368105.1 Chitinophaga pinensis
CCGGGCCATGGCCTCCTCCCGCCGCCGCCGCGGCACGCCCCGCAGCTCCATGCCCAGGGAGAGGTTGCGCGCCACGCTGAGGTGGGGGTAGAGCGCGTAGCTCTGGAACACCATCGCCACCTGGCGGCGCCCGGCCGCCACGCCGGTCATGTCGCGGTCGCCGAAGAGGATCCTGCCGCCATCCGGTTGATCGAGGCCGGCGATCAGGCGCAGGATCGTGCTCTTGCCGCAGCCGCTCGGCCCCAGCAGGGCGAGGCATTCACCAGCCTCCACGGAAAGGTCGATGCCGGCCAGGATCACCTTGCCGTCCAGGCGACGCTCCAGCCTGTCCAGGCGCAGCGCGGGCGGGGCGACCGCGCTGGTTGCCGCGGTGGAACTCACGGGGCTGAAGCCGGTGCCGCTCATCCTTTGATCGCTCCCTGGGTCAGGCCGGCCACGATCTGGCGCTGGAACAGCAGCAGCAGGGCCAGCAGCGGCACGCTGCCGAGCACCGTGGCGGCGGCGAAGGCGCCGTAGGGCACGGTAAACACGGAAGAGCCGGCGATCCGGGCCATGGCCGGCGCCAGGGTGAGCAGGTCGGTGCGGCTCAGCCAGGTGAGGGCGATCGGAAACTCGTTCCAGCTGAACAGGAACACCAGCAGGCCCGTGCTCACCACCGCGGGCCCCATCAGGGGCAGCAGGATCCAGCGCAGCCGCTGGGGCAGGCTGAAGCCCTCCAGCACGGCGTTCTCCTCCAGCTCCACCGGCAGTTCGGCGAAGGCCGCCTGCAGCAGCAGCAGGGCCAGGGGCAGGGAGAGGCCGGCGTACGGGAGGCAGAGGGCCAGCAGGCTGTTGGCCAGCCCGAACTGCCGGGCCACCTCCAGCAGGGCCAGGAACAGCAGCACGTAGGGGAACACGGCCGCCGCCAGCAGGCCGCCGCCGATCAGCAGCCGCAGCAGCCCCTGACGCCGGCTCAGGGCATAGGCGCAGGGAATGGCGAGGGCCAGGGTGAGCAGGGTGCTGAGGGCCCCCACCACCGTGCTGTTGAGCAGGTAGCGCCAGAAGGGGGGATCGCCGTTGAGCACGGCGCCGTAGTTGGCCAGGGTCCAGCCGCGGCCGAGGCCGGCGGCGCTGGCCAGCAGCGCTTCCGGCGTGCGGAAGGAGGTGTAGAGCTGCCAGAGCATGGGCCCGAGGCTCCAGAGCAGCAGCAGGGCCACCAGGGCGCCGCGGCCGAGGGAGCGGGGGATCTGGGCTGGCGTGGAGTGGGGTGGGGTCATGACGGCGCGCGCCCGGGGCGGCGCTGGCTGAGCACCAGCAGGGCGGCACCGGCCAGCAGCAGCACGAACATGCCGAGCATCACCGTGGCGCTGTAGCCGAAGTCGAGGAAGCGCATGGCATTGAGGTAGGCGTAGAGGGCCAGGCTCTCGGTGCTGCTGGCCGGGCCGCCGCCGGTGAGCACCACCACCAGATCGAACACCCCCAGGGCCTGGGCCAGGCGGAACAGCAGCACGATGAAGAGGTAGGGCCGCAGCAGCGGCAGGGTGATGCGGCGCAGGGCCTGCCAGGCCGAGCCCCCCTCCAGGGCGAAGGCCTCGTAGAGATCGACCGGAATCATCTGCAGGCCGGCCAGCAGCAGCAGGGCCACGAACGGGGTGGTCTTCCAGACGTCGGCGCACACCACCGCCAGCCAGGCCAGCTGGGGGGAGGCGAGGAACGGCACGGTCGGCAGGCCGAGCAGCTGCAGCAGGCCATTGATCGGGCCGTTGGGGTCGTTGAAGATCCAGCGCCAGCCCAGGGCCATCACCGTGGTGGGCAGGGCCCAGGGCAGCAGGGTGAGGCTGCGCACCACGCCCCGGCCGCGCCAGCGCTGGTGCAGCAGCAGGGCGATGGCCAGGCCCAGCAGCAGTTCCAGCCCCACGGACACAGCCGCGAACCGCACGGTCTGCAGCGCGTCCTGCCAGAAGCGCCCATCCCCCAGCAGCCGCTCCCAGTTGGCCAGTCCCACCGGCACGGGCTGCAGTCCCGTGAACACCGACTGGGCCTGCAGGCTGAGGCCGGCGTAGTCGAGGATCGGCCAGAGGAACACCGCCAGCAGCAGCAGCAGGGCGGGCGCCATCAGCGCCAGGCTCAGCAGGGGGGTCATGGCGTCTCCTCCCGGCCGCCGGCAGGCTGCTGGCCGCTGGCCTCCAGCAGCTGCCGGCTGGCACGGCCGGCCCGGGCCATGGCCTGCTCCGGCGCCGTGTCGCCGGTGATCCCACTGCTCAGCTGGCGCTGGAGCATGTCGCTCAGCTGGGCGTAGCCGGGGTTGATCGGCCGCAGCACGGTGTCCTCGAGGGCGGCGCGCAGCACCGGCAGCAGCGGCCGCTGCGCCACCAGCTCCGGATCGTCGAACAGGGCGGAGAGGGTGGGCGTGTAGCCCCAGCGCTCCACCAGGCGGCGCTGGCTGGCCTCGCCCGTGAGGGCCTGCAGCACCTGCACCGCCGCGGCCGGGTGGCGGCTTCCGGCCAGCACCGAGAGGCCCCAGCTGCCCTGGGTGGCGCCATGGGGCTCGCCGGGCTGGGCCACCATCGTGGTGACCCCCACCCGGCCGGCCACCCGGCTGCCTTCTCCCTGCAGTTCCTGCCAGGCGTAGGGCCAGTTGCGCAGGAAGGCGGCCTCGCCGGCCTCGAAGCTCTGCAGGGCTTCCGGCTCGGCGAAGTTGGCCACGGCGGGGGGGCTGACGCCCGTGTCGATCAGGCTGCGCAGCCAGGTGGCTGCTTCCGTGGCCGCGGCCGTGTCGAGCCCGAAGCCGGGGCCCACGGGACCCCAGGAGCCGCCGAAGCCGTGCAGCACTTCGACGAACACGCAGCTGAGGCCCTCGTACTGGCGGCCCTGCCACACGTAGCCCCAGCGCACCTTGCCCTGGCGCTGCAGCTCGGCGGAGATGGCCACCAGCTCGGCGGGCGTGCGGGGGGGAGCGTCCATCAGGTCGGTGCGCCAGTAGAGCAGGCCCATGTCGGCCACCAGAGGGAGGCGCCACAGCCGACCGTCGATGCGGTTGCCCCCACGGGCGCCGGGGGCCAGGGGCTCCAGGGCGTCGGGGCCGAGCCAGTCGTCGAGGGGCAGCAACCAGCCGGCGGCTGCGTACTTGGCCGTCCAGGTCACATCCATCAGCAGCAGGTCGTAGGGGCTGTCGCCCAGCAGCAGGCTGCTGATCGCCAGATCCGACACCGACTCGGTCTCGAAGGGGCCGCGGGTCACGGCGATGGTCAGATCGCGGTGCTCTCTGTTGAAGCGGCTCACCAGCTCGGCGGTGGCATCGGCGAACGGGGCCGGCATCAGCACCCGCACCGTCAGGGGATTCCGGGCCCACACCGGCCCAGCCCGCAGCACGTCGCCCCAGAGCAGGGCCGCCACCAGGCCCAGCGCCAGTCCGAGGGCCAGCACCCGCCCCAGCCCGCGGGCCAGCCCCGTCCGCTGCCCGGCCAGGCTCAAATCGCGCGCAGGGCCCCGAGTTCCTGCTCGGCCCAGTGCTGCACCGTGAACTCCTCCACGGCCTCCGACATGGAGGCCATGCGGCGCACCTGTTCCTCCTTCGGCATCGTCAGGGCCTTGAGGATGGCGTTGTCCATGCTCCTGTGGGAGTAGGGGTTGGTGATCACCGCGTCCTCCAGTTCCACCGAGGCGCCCGAAAATTCGGAGAGCACCAGCACCCCGTCACGCCCCTTGCGGGCGGCCACGTATTCCTTGGCCACCAGGTTGAGGCCATCGCGCAGCGGCGTGATCCAGCACACGTCCGACTGGGCGAACCAGGCCACCAGCTCGTTGTAGGGGGTGCGCCGGGTGGAGAGGCGCACCGGCGTCCAGTCGATGCGGCCGAAGCGGCCGTTGATCCGCCCGGTGATCTCCTCCACGGAGCGCTGGATGTCCTCGTAGATGCGCATGCCACTGGCGGCGGCCACACAGGCCAGGAACAGTTCCACCCTCCCGTGCCACTCGGGGTTGTTCTGCAGCAGCCGTTCGTAGGAGAGCAGCATGTCTTCGTTGCCCTTGGTGTAGTCCACCCGGGAGGCCGAGATGATCAGCTTGTGGCCGGCATGCTGCTCGGCGATCTGGGCCGCCATCGTGCGCACCTCCTCGGAGGCGACGATCGAACGGATCACGTTGGGCGAGGTGCCTACGGGCGAGGCCTGGATGTGAATGCGGCGCCCGTTGTGCTCGAGCCAGGGCATCACCGTGGGCTGGGCCAGGGCACTGCCGTAGCGGCGGAACTTCCCGGCTACGGGCACCGGCTCGCCACAGCGGGCGCCGCGCAGATTGACGGCGGTGCGGGAGAAGTTGTCCGCGTAGCGGGGGATATGGAAGCCCACCAGGTCGCAGCAGAGCAGGCTGTCGAGGATTTCATCCCGCCAGGGCAGGATGCTGAACACGTCGTTGGAGGGAAACGGCGTGTGATGGAAGAAGGCGATGCGCAGATCGGGCCGCAGCTCTCGGATCTGGGCCGGTACGAGCCAGAGGTTGTAGTCGTGCACCCAGATCGTGGCGCCTTCGGCGGCTTCTTCGCAGGCGGCCCGCGCGAAGGAGTGATTCACCTCCACAAAGGTGTTCCAGTCGGAGTTGTCCACACTGAACAGCCCCGGGAAGCTGTGCAGGATCGGCCAGAACGATTCCTTTGACGTGACGTGGTAGAAGCTCGAGATCTGCTCCTTGGTGAGGGGCAGTCGCCGCAGCGCGAAGGGGTTGGCGGAGGGCACCGTGAGGCGTTCATCAGGCGCGTTGGCAGCGTCAGCATCCTCCCGCCAGGAAATCCAGGTGCCGGAACGTTCCTCCTGAAAGAGATTGCGCAGGGTGGGAATGATGCCGTTCGGACTCTTCTGATCCACGAACTCCACACTCCCGTCCGCCGCCGTTTTCAGGTCGTAGGGCGATCGGTGATACACCAGCACGAAGCTGCTGCCGCCGAAGCCTGGAACGGTGCTGACGGGTTGCTTGGAGGTGAGCATGGTGGAGGAGGACGTCATGGCTGGAGCGGGAAGGTGCCCGACGGGCCGGCTTCAGAACCAGTGCCTATCGGGAGGGGAAAGGGGTGGCGCGTGGGGCGTGCCGGCGCGCGGGGAGATGATCGGAGCCCGGTCCGGCGGATGGGGCAGACGTGTGGATCCGGAGGCTTCGACTGCGCTGTGCTGAGCGGTGGGATCGGGGTGCCATCTGGCGTGGAGATATCGGCGCGATTGGGCCGTTGACGATGAACCATTGGCCGCCTGAAAGGACCGCTGGATGTGGTGAACTGAAGCTGTCGAATGGTTGTCGAACCTGTCGCCTGACTTGCTGTCTGCCTGGTCGCTCGGTTCTTGTGTTTTTTGAGGCAACAGGTTTCTATCATAGAACACCTGTACCGCTATTGTCAACCTTGGCCTGATTCCGGTCGACTTATGGTCGGGTTCTCTGGCCTGATTCGTGAAGTCTCTTAGAACCAATCGGGGATGATGGCCTGGTCTCATCGCTCCCCCCGCATCCCGGCCTGCAGCGGCGTTTCCTGGCCATGGGCATCGGCCCTGGCCTGCCCGCGCTCATGCTGCGTCGCGGTTGAACGGCCGCCTCAGTGCGGAGCCGTGATCCAGCGGCCCCCTGGAACACCAGCAGGGCCGCCAGCCAGGCCGGCAGCAGCGACCAGCCCACGGAAAGCAGGGCGAACCTGCGGCTCCTGGATTCCCTCAGCGGGGCGGCCGCCGTGCCGAGGCAGGGGGTGCAGAGCAGCACGGAGCTCATGACGCTGAGGGCCTGCAGGGGGGCGATCGCGGCCTGCACCGCATCGCCCAGGCCGCCCTCGCTGGTGCTGAAGATCACCGCTCGCTGCCAGCAGCGGCTGGAGCACGCCGCCGATCGCCGCCGCGATCAGCGGCAGGACGCTGGTCACCGGGCCCACCCCCAGCCAGATGCCGTCGACCAGGAGGCCCCGCAGGAACTCCGGTGCGCAGGGGCCGCCAGGCCAGGCTCGGGCACCGTGGCCTGGATGCCGTTGAGCAGGGCCGCCAGCCGCGGGAAGCCCTGCAGCGCCTCGAGGCTCGGTGGGGCGTCCTCTCCAGGCCTGCCCGGCGCATCGCCCTCCAGCCCCTGGGCCGTGGCGTGGATGCGGCGGATCAGGGCGTCGGTCCCCTGGTTGCGCCTGGCGCTCACCGCAGCACCGGCCGGCCGGCTGGCTGGGGCGATGCATCTGGACCTGGTGTCTGATTCACCTCCCAATCCCGTGCCCCCGGTGCACCACATCGAAAGGGCACGGGTGCAGGTGACCTTGGCTGCAACCCTCCGCGAGCGGCCCTGGAGGACTGCCAGCGGAGCGTCAACGGGCTGGGGTGATGGTTGGAGCCGGAGTGGCCTCCGGCGTGATCCGCTCCAGCTGCAGGGCGTCGGTGCAGCCGTCGTGGCCCTGGTCGTAGCGGCTGGTCACGAAGCTGCCGCCCCACCCCGGCGGCAGCTCGCCCAGCAGCGCCTCGGCGTAGGGATGGCGGCGCGCCTGCCGTTCGATCGTGTGGGCGGGATAGAGACGCACCGCCTGGCGGCTCACCCGGCAGAGCTCGGCCAGGGCCCGCCGGTGCCAGGCCAGATCGAACCCCTCGCCGCTGGAGAGGCCGCCGTGGCGGAGGGGGGCATACGAGAAGAGGAGATGGCCGCTGAGCACCAGATCGAAGCTCTGATCCGCGAAGGGCAGCTCCGGCAGGGAGGCGGTGCGGTAGTGGTCCGGATGGCGGCGCCGATCCTCCAGGAAGGCCTGCAGAGCCAGCAGGTGTTCCTGGCGGCAGGCCTCCAGGTCGAAATCGGGCCGCAGCGAGGGGCTGCGGCGCATGCCCTCCAGGGCGTGGTCCAGATCCGCCAGGGCCCGCCGCTCCAGCTCCCGCTCCGCCAGGGCGTAGAGCGGATCCACCGCCACCACCTCCCCCACCAGCCCCCGCAGCCGCGCCGAGAGCGACCCGGGTCCGCCGGGGCAGTCGAGCACCCGCGCCTCGCGCCAGCGCGCCAGCTCCCCCTCCAGGTTGAACATCGCCAGGGCCTGATCCCCCAGGCGCCCGTAGAACACCACTGAGGCGAGTTCCATGGCGGGCGGCGGGGTGTTCCATCCTCGCCGTGGGCGGGGGGCCACCCCCGGAGGGATGATCAGGACCCCTCCCGCCGAGCGCGGGAGCCTCGCCGCCCCGCCTGCCGTTCTCCATGCTCCGGATCGCCCAAGCCCTTCAAGCCCAGCTCGCGGCGGCCATGGAGCGGGCCTTCCCCGAGGCGGCCGCCGAGGCCCTGGCGGCCGGTCGGCGCCTCGATCCCCAGCTGGCGCCCGCCAGCAAGTCCGAATTCGGCGACTTCCAGGCCAACGGCGCCCTCCCCCTGGCCAGGCCCCTGCAACAGCCGCCCCGGACGATCGCCACCGCGATCGTGGAGCAGCTCAGGGCCGATCCGGCCTTCGCTGAACTCTGCGGCGAGCCCCAGATCGCCGGGCCCGGCTTCATCAACCTCAGCCTGCGGCCGGAGCGGCTGGCGGCTGAGGTGGCCGAACGGCTGGGTGATCCACACCTGGGGGTGCCGAGCGGGGCGGCGGAGCTCGCCGCCCCGGTGATCGTCGACTTCTCCAGCCCCAACATCGCCAAGGAGATGCACGTGGGCCACCTGCGCTCCACGATCATCGGCGACTCCCTGGCGCGGGTGCTGGAGTTCCGCGGCCACCCGGTGCTGCGGCTCAACCACGTGGGCGACTGGGGCACCCAGTTCGGGATGCTGATCACCCACCTCAAGCAGGTGGCGCCCGAGGCCCTCACCACCGCTGACGCCGTGGACCTGGGTGATCTGGTGGCCTTCTACCGCCAGGCCAAGGCCCGCTTCGATGCGGATGAGGCCTTCCAGGCCACCTCCCGTGAGGAGGTGGTGAAGCTGCAGGGCGGCGACCCGGTGAGCCGCCGGGCCTGGCAGCTGCTCTGCGACCAGAGCCGCCGCGAATTCCAGACGATCTACGACCGCCTCGCCATCCGCCTCACCGAGCGGGGCGAGTCGTTCTACAACCCCCATCTGGCCGGCGTGGTGGCGGACCTGGAGGCCGCCGGCCTGCTGGTGACTGACGACGGCGCCCGCTGCGTGTTTCTCGAGGGGGTGAGCGGCAAGGACGGCAAGCCGCTGCCGGTGATCGTGCAGAAGAGCGACGGCGGCTTCAACTACGCCACCACCGACCTGGCCGCCATCCGCTACCGCTTTGGCGCCGCCCCCGGGGGCGATGGCGCCCGCCGGGTGATCTACGTGACCGATGCCGGCCAGGCCAGCCACTTCGCCGGCGTGTTCCAGGTGGCCCGCCGCGCCGGCTGGATTCCCCAGGACGGCCGCCTGGAGCACGTGCCCTTCGGCCTGGTGCAGGGGGAGGACGGCAAGAAGCTCAAGACCCGCGCCGGCGACACCGTCCGGCTGCGGGACCTGCTGGATGAGGCGGTGGAGCGGGCCGAGGCGGATCTGCGCCGCCGCCTGGCCGAGGAGGGCCGCCAGGAGGACGAGGCCTTCATCCGCCACGTGGCCACCACCGTGGGTCTGGCGGCGGTGAAGTATGCCGACCTCAGCCAGCACCGCACCACCAACTACCAGTTCAGCTTTGACCGGATGCTGGCCCTGCAGGGCAACACCGCCCCCTACCTGCTCTATGCGGTGGTGCGCATCGCCGGCATCGCCCGCAAGGGCGGCGACCTGGGGGCTGCCACCAGTCCCGCTGCCGCCGCCGGAGCTGCCCTGCACTTCAGCGAGCCCCAGGAGTGGGCCCTGGTGCGCGAGCTGCTCAAGCTCGATGCGGTGATCGCCGAGGTGGAGGAGGAACTGCTGCCCAACCGGCTCTGCACCTACCTGTTCGAACTCAGCCAGGTGTTCAACCGCTTCTACGACCAGGTGCCCGTGCTCAAGGCCGAGGAGCCCTCGCGCCGCTCCCGCCTGGCCCTCTGCCGCCTCACCGCCGACACCCTCCGCCTGGGCCTCGGCCTGCTGGGGATCCCCACCCTGGAGCGGATGTGATGGCCACTCCCGGCGATGCCACTGCGCTGCCGAGCGATCCCACCTCCGGCCGGCCATTCCCCCTGGCCCGGCCCGAGGTGGAGGGCCTCCAGGCCTACAGCGCCCCCCTGGAGGGGCGCCGCGGCCTGCTGCGCCTGGATTTCAACGAGAACACCCTGGGCCCCAGCCCGAAGGTGGTGGAGGCGATCCGCGCCATCCCCGCCGATCACTACGCCATCTACCCCGAATACGACGGCCTGCGCGAGGCGGTGGTGACCGCGCTGCGGGCTGAGGTGGTCAGGCAGGCGGCCTTCCCGGCCCCCGTGCTCCACGGCGCTGGCCCCCTCCCGGTGCCGGGCTGCTCTGCGGGGCCCCCAGAGCTCCAGCCCGAGCAGATCGGCCTGTTCAACGGGGCCGACGCGGCCATCCATGCCGTCTTCCACGCCTACGGCGCCCCCGGCGATCGGCTGCTCACCACCAGCCCCACCTTCGGGTACTACAGCCCCTGCGCCCAGATGCAGGGCATGGCGATCGAGGCGATCCCCTACCGCCTGCCGGACTTCGCCTTCCCCCTGGCGGAGATCCGCGCCGCCCTGCTGGGGCCGGCCGGCGATGGCCGCCCCACCGGCACCTGGACGCCGCCGCGGATCCTGCTGCTCTGCAACCCCAACAACCCCACCGGCACCCGCCTGGCGACCGAGCGGGTGCTGGAGCTGGCGGCCGCGGCGCCGGCCACCCTGGTGGTGGTGGATGAGCTCTACGAGGCCTTTACCGGCGACAGCGTGCTGCCGCCCCTGCTGCGGGGGGAGGCGACTGCCGACCAGGTCGGTGCGGTGGCCGGCGGCGGTGCCAATGGCGCTGATCCCTTCGCGGCTCTGCCCAACCTGCTGGTGCTGCGCTCCCTGGCCAAGACCGCCGGCCTGGCGGGCCTGCGCATCGGCTTCGCCATCGGGGCCGCCGCCGTGGTGGATCGCATCAGCCGCGTCACCGGCCCCTACGACATCAACAGCTTCGCCGTGACGGCGGCCCAGGCCGCCCTGGCGGATCAGGCCTACGTGGATGGCTACGTGGCCGAGGTGCTGCGGGCCCGGGCCTGGCTGCTGGGCCAGCTCCAGGCCGCCGGCGTGCGCCACCACGCCGCGGGGGGCAACTACCTGCTGCTCTGGCCCCAGGCCGGGGCCGCGGCGGCGGAAGCCCGCCTGCGGCAGGCCGGCATCCTGGTGCGCTCGATGGCGGGCAAACCCCTGATCGATGGCTCCCTGCGGGTGAGCCTGGGCACGCTGGCGCAGATGCAGCGGTTCTGGGCGGCCTACGCGGCGCTGGAGGGGCTGGCCGGTCCCGCCAGCTGAGGGCTGCGCCACGGGCCTAGCCGCCGTCAACCCGTCCGGTGGGATCCCCTTACCGCGCCCCCACCGCCTGCTGCTGCGGGGCCCGGATGCGGCCGGTGCGGGCGCTGATGGCGCGGCTGCGCTCCTGGTAGCGGTGCACCACCGGCAGCCGCTCGGCCTCGTAGGCCGCCAGGGCCCGCTGGGGGTCGCCGGTGCCGGCCAGGTGGCGGGCCAGGCTAACGGCGTCCTCGAGGCCGGCGGTCATGCCGCGGGCCTGGGAGGAGCTCATGGCGTGGCCGGCATCGCCGATCAGCGCCACCCGGCCGGCCACCAGGTGCGGCAGCGGTTCGATGTCGAACGACCAGTTGGCCACCACCCGCTCGGGTGGCGTGGACCGGATCAGGGCGGCCAGATCCGCCGGGATCCTGGCCAGGGCCGCCTCCGGCACCGGCTCCTGCAGCAGCCGGCGCTGCTCGGCGCGGCCGGCCGGCAGGGGCTCCTCCTGGAAGAAGCCCCAGTGGGTGATCGGCGCTCCGCCGGCGGCGGCATCCTCAGGCCCCAGGTCGAAGGCGTTGGCGTAGACGCCGCGGCCCCGGGCCACCACCAGGAAGTCGCCGGGGTCGAGCACCTGGCCATCGGCCACCACCCCCCGCCAGACCCGGTCGCCCAGGTAGTGCAGCCGGCGCTCCGGAGCCAGCAGCGGCGCCACCCGCGAGAACAGGCCATCGGCGCCGATCAGCAGATCGCCCCGCCAGTGCTCGCCGTTGCTGAAGCGGGCCTCCACGGCGGCCCCGTCCTGCCGCCAGTGCTCCAGCTCGGCGCCGCCGCGGAAGCCGCCGGGATCGGCGTGGCGCCAGAGGGCCTCCAGGATCGCCTGGCGGCGGATCAGCAGCGAGGGCAGCTCGCCGGGCTCCCCTCCGGCCGGACTGGTCTCGATCAGGTCGCCGCGCAGGTTGCGGATCACGAACCGCTCCACAGGCCGGCCGGCGGCCAGCAGGGCGTCGAGCAGGCCGGGGATGCCGGCGGCGGCGATGGCCTCCACCCCCGAGCGCACCAGCAGGATGCCGCAGCCCTCGCTGCGCAGCCGCGGCGAGCGCTCGAACAGCGCCACCCGGTGGCCCTGGCGCTGCAGCAGCAGCGTGAGCAGCAGGCCGGAACTGCCGGCGCCCACCACGGCGATGCGCAGGGGTGCCCCCTGGCCTGCGGCGGCGTCCGGGGCCGCGCTGGGCCCTGGCTTCCCCGCCGCTGGTGTGGGATCAGCGCTCACGGCAGGCGGCCCGAGGGGCCCACGACCCTAGGCAGGGCGGAGGAGGGGCTCTGTGCCTGCCGACACGGCGACGGGCCCGATTCAGCGCAGCACCAGCACCTTGGGCCCATCGCTGAGCTTGCCGGGCAGGCTGATGCTGCGGCCCGCGCGCTGCACCGGCGTGCCGCCCAGGGCCTGCAGGAACGGCTCGACGCCGCCCTGGTCGCAGTTGGCGGGGGCCTTGCCGCCCACGTACTGCACCGGAATCACCCGGCGTGGCTCCAGCTCCTTCACCACCGCCGCCGCCTCGGCGCCGTCGTACACCTTGGCGCCGCCGCCCACGCCGATGATCAGCACGTCGGGGCGGCCCAGCAGCACCCGGTCCTCGGGACGCAGGCTGGCGGCGGTGCCGCCCAGGTGGGCGAACTCCAGGCCGCCCTGCTTCCAGCGCCAGAGGGTGGCGTTGCCGAAGCGGCGGCCGCCGAAGCGGTCGTGGGGGGCGGCGATGCCCTCGATCCGGAGGCCGGCGATCCGGTAGGAGCCGGGGCTGGCCAGGAAGCGGCCGCTGGCCACGTTGGCGCCCTCATCCAGCAGGCGGCTGCTGGCCAGGATCACGTTGGCGCTCAGCCGCGGCTCGGCCAGGCCCGCGGCGCAGGCCACGGCCTTGAAGGGATTGAGCAGCACCGAGGCGCCGCCGCCCTGGATCAGCAGGGCGCTGTGGCCGTAGCTGGTGATCGTCACCCCCGCCTCGGCCCGGGCCGCCGGCAGCGATCCCGCCAGCAGGCCCGCCCCCAGGGCGGCCCCGGCCGCCAGGCCCGCCAGCCCCGGCCGCCGGCTCCGCGTCAACGAACGCCGGCGAGACACCGTGGGGCGAAGCGACAGGGCCATGGCGGAGGCGCCGGCGGGCGGAGGTGGCGCGAACCTAGCAGCGCTGTCCGATCGGGGCCGCCGCCGGCAGGGCCGCGCGCTGGGCCGCCGCCTCCCGCAGGAAGTTGGCCAGCAGCCGGTGCCCCTCCTGGGTCAGCACGCTCTCCGGATGGAACTGCACCCCCTGCAGGTGGGGGTAGTCGCGGTGGCGCAGGCCCATCACCGTGCCGTCCTCCAGCCAGGCGGTGATCTCCAGGCACTCCGGCAGGCTCTCGCGCTCGGCGATCAGGCTGTGGTAGCGGGTGGCGGTGAGGGGGTTGGGCAGGCCGGCGAACACGCCCTGGCCGCTGTGGTGCACGGGGGAGGTCTTGCCGTGCATCAGCTCCCCGGCGCGCACCACCCGGCCGCCGAACACCTGGGCGATCGACTGGTGCCCCAGGCACACCCCCAGGGTGGGGATGGTGGGGCTCAGCTGCCGCAGCACCTCCAGGCACACCCCCGACTGGTCGGGGTCGCCGGGGCCGGGGGAGATCAGGATCGCCTCCGGGGCCAGGGCGCGGATCTGCTCCAGGGTGAGGGCGTCGTTGCGCTCCACCCGCAGCTCAGCGGCGATCGGGTGCTCCGCCGCCAGCTCCCCCAGGTACTGCACCAGGTTGAAGGTGAAGCTGTCGTAGTTGTCGAGAACGAGGAGCATCGGGCCGGCCGCTGGATCTGGCCTCAGCCAGGGCTCCATTCAACCGCGCCGGCCAGGGTCGCCGCCGGCTCAGAGGCCCAGGCGGGCCAGCAGGGGCGGCACCAGCAGCAGGGCGGCGATCAGCAGCGAGGCCAGGGCGGCCACCAGCACGGCGGCGGCGGCACAGTCCTTGGCGATGCGGGCCAAAGGGTGGAAGCGGCGGCCGATGGCCAGGTCCACCACGGCCTCGGTGGCGGTGTTGAGCAGCTCCAGCACCAGCACCGCCGCCACGGTGAGCACCAGCACCGCCAGCCGGTCCAGGCTCAGTCCCAGCCCCAGGCCCAGGCCGAACACCACGGCCCCGGTCACCACGTGGATGCGGAAGTTGCGCTGGCTGCGGAAGCCGTAGGCCAGCCCCTGGGCGGCGTAGCGGAAGCTGGCGGGCAGGTCCCCCGCCACCTGCCAGGCCCCGAGGCGCCGCACTTTGGCCGTCGGCCGGTCCGGGCCCTCCCCCTCCAGCTCCAGGGACAGCTCCGGGGCGGCCGGGCGCCGGCGCGGAGGCGGATCCTGGGGGAGGAGGATGGCCACGGGCGCCCGGATCGGAGTCCGGCTGCACCTTACCGCCGTTCTCCAGGGGCGAAACCCCCGGCCAGCACCGGCCCGGCCGGCTCAGCCGCTGGCCAGCAGCCGGCCCTGGCGCTCCAGCATCGCCGCCAGGCTGGCCTCATCCGGGTGGTCCCAGCCCAGCAGGTGCAGCAGGCCGTGGCTGGCCAGGAACAGCAGCTCCCGCTCCAGGTCGTGCTCGTGCTCCGGCGCCTGGCGGGCGGCGGTCTCCAGGGAGATCACGATGTCGCCCAGCTCCAGGGGCTCGTCGTCGTCCGCGTCCCCGGCGGCGCCGGCCCAGGGGGGCAGCGGCATCGGCGGCGCGCCCTCCAGGTCCTCGTCCTGGGCGGCGAAGGCCAGCACGTCGGTGGGGCCCGCCTGGGCGCGCCAGTCGGCGTTGAGGGCGGCGATCTCGTCGTCGCCCACCAGGCTCAGGCCGAGGCTGTAGGCGGGGGCCTGCAGGTCGGCGGGCAGGTCGGCGGCCAGCTGGGCCAGCCAGGCGCCGAGGCGCCCGTGCCAGAGCTCGGCGCCCGCCAGGGGATCGGCCCAGGCGCCGGCGGCCTGCAGCAGCTCCGGCGCCAGCGTGCCGTCGGCTGAGAAGGCCAGGTCCAGATCCGGCATGGCGGCCGGGCCCGGGGGCTGGGGGCTGGGGTCGATCCGCGCCCCGGGCTGGGGCTCCTGATCGGCGGCCATGGCCTCAGCCTCCTGGCAGCTGGGGCCGGCCCAGCCAGGCCACCAGCAGGATGAAGCCGAGGAAGCCCGCGGCCGTCAGGCCGAAGTGCACCAGGCTCAGCTGGCCCTTGCGCACCATGTTGCGCATGGCGAGCTTGGTGAAGCTGGGGGCCTGCCCCGGGGCGGCCTGGTCGCCGGGGCGATCCGTGGGATCCGTGGGATCAGTCATCGGCTGCGTCCCCCACCGCGACGCCGGCGTGCAGCAGGCTCTGGATGAAGGGGTCGAGGTCGCCGTCCATCACGCCCTGCACGTCGGTGGTCTCGTGCTGGGTGCGCAAGTCCTTCACCATCTGGTAGGGGTGGAACACGTAGTTGCGGATCTGGTTGCCCCAGGCCGCCTCGACGATGTCGCCGCGGATGTCGGCCACCTCGGCGGCCCGCTGCTCCTGGGCGATCACCAGCAGCTTGGCCATCAGCAGCGCCATCGCCTTCTCCTTGTTCTGCAGCTGGGAGCGCTCCTGGGTGCAGCGCACGGCCAGGCCGGTGGGGATGTGCAGGATGCGCACGGCCGTCTCCACCTTGTTGACGTTCTGGCCGCCGGCGCCACCAGAACGCGAGGTGGTGATCTCCAGGTCCTTGTCGGGGATGTCCAGCTTCACCTCCTCCTCGAGCTTGGGCATCACCTCCACGCCGGCGAAGCTGGTCTGGCGCTTGTCGTTGGCGTTGAAGGGGGAGATGCGCACCAGCCGGTGGGTGCCCTTCTCGTTGCGCAGGTAGCCGTAGGCGTAGCGGCCGTCGATCTCGATGGTGCAGCTCTTGATGCCCGCCTCCTCCCCTTCGGAGAGCTCGTCGACGGTCACCTTCATGCCGTGGTCCTCGGCCCAGCGGGTGTACATCCGCATCAGCATCAGGGCCCAGTCCTGGGCGTCGGTGCCGCCGGCACCGGCGTTGATCGAGATCACGGCGCCCTCCTTGTCGTAGGGGCCGCTCAGCAGGCGTTCCAGCTCCCAGCGGTCCAGGTCGGAGCGCAGGCCCTGCAGGGCGCCGTGGGACTCCACCAGCAGCTCCTCGTCCGGCTCCAGGTCGTGGAGCTCCAGGGTGGCCTCGGCGTCGGCCACGGCCGCCCGCCAGCGCCCCAGCTGCTCCAGCTGGGCCTTCACCTCATCGAGCTGGCGCATCCTGGCCTGGGCCTGCTTCTGGTCGTCCCAGAAGTCGGGCTGGGAGGCCAGCTGCTCCAGGTCCCGCTGCCGGGCCTTCAGGGCAGGGACGTCAAAGACAGTCCTGGGCGTTGCCCAGGCGGTCAGTGAGCTCGGAGAGGTCGCGCTTGAAGTCGGTGAGGTCGAGCACCGGCGGAACGGAGACGATGGCCTGACCGTACTCAACGGCGTGCAGGGGCCCGGCGGGGGCGGCGCCACCGCCGGGCCGGGCCGCCACTTCTAGGATCCGGCCACTGGTTCAGGGGCCCCGATGGCGGCGACGGTCGAGATCTACACCTGGCGGGCCTGCCCGTTCTGCATCCGCGCCAAGGCCCTGCTGGATCGCAAGGGGGTGGCCTACACCGAGGTGGCCATCGACGGCGACGAGCCGGCGCGGGCGGCCATGGCCGCCCGGAGCGGCGGGCGCCGCAGCGTGCCCCAGACCTTCATCAACGGCCAGCACGTGGGCGGCTGCGACGACCTGCACGCCCTCGAGCGCTCCGGCCAGCTCGATGCGCTGCTGGGGGCCTCCGCTTGAGTCCGCTCGACGCCGGCGGCGGCCTGGGGGGCAGCGGCCTCGACGGCGGCCGCGAGCCCCAGCTGTTCGTGGTGGATCCGATCGCCCGGCTCCGCCCCACCAAGGACTCCAGCGTCGCCCTGATGCAGGCGGCCCAGCGGGCCGGCCAGCAGGTGTGGGTGGCCACGCCGGCGGACCTCTCCGTCACCGGCCTGGAGCCCGGCCACGAGCCCCTGGTGTGGGCCCAGCCCGCGCAGCTCGCCGACATCCGGCCCACCCCCGAGGGCTGGCAGCTGCCGGAGCCCTGGGTTCTGCTGGGCGAGCCCCGCTGGCTGCCCCTGGGCCACTTCCCGCGGGTGTGGATGCGCAAGGACCCGCCCGTGGACGAGGCCTACCTCTACGCCACCCATCTGCTGGAGCTGGCCGCCTTCCAGGGGGTCCGGGTGCTCAACCACCCCGCCGCCCTGCGCAGCTGGAACGAGAAGCTCGGCGCCCTGCGCTACAGCCACCTGATGGCGCCCACCCTGGTGAGCGCCCACGTGGAGCAGCTGGAGGCCTTCGCCCGGGATCACGGCGAGGTGGTGCTCAAGCCCCTGGGGGGGCGCGCCGGCCAGGGGGTGGTGCGCAGCCACGGCGGCGCCCCCGGCCTCAGGGCGCTGCTGGAGCTGGTCACCGGCCAGCAGCAGCTGCCGGTGATGGTGCAGGCCTTCCTGCCGGCGGTCACCGCCGGCGACAAGCGCATCCTGCTGGTGAACGGCGAGCCCCTGGGGGCCGTGAACCGCCGGCCGGCGGCCGGCGAGTTCCGCAGCAACCTGGCGGTGGGGGGAGAGCCCGAGGCCACGGAGCTCACCGACCAGGAGCGCCGCATCTGCGCCGAGCTGGCGCCGGCCCTGCGGGCCGAGGGCCTGTTCTTCGTGGGCATCGACGTGATCGACGGCCGCCTCAGCGAGATCAACGTCACCAGCCCCACCGGCGTGCGCGAGATCGAGCGCCTCGGCGGCCTCCCCCTGGCGGATCTCACCATGGAGCGGCTGCTGGCGGCCTGAGGCCCGGCTGGCCGAGCGCCGGCATGGCCTCGGCCAGCACCGCCCGGGCGTGGGCGTAGCCCACGGCGTGGATCTCCCGGTAGCGCCTCCACTCCAGGAAGGGGAACTGGCCGATCTCCGGGTGCAGCACCAGGTCCGCCAGCCGCTCCTGGGCCCGGGTCTCGGCGTGGGAAGCGCAGAGCATCGCGTTGATGATCGTGCGGCCCAGGGAGGGGCGCTCGCGGCCCTGGGGCGCCGGCTGGGGCAGGCAGTCCAGGGCGATGGCCAGCACGCGCCCGTCGCTCTCGCGCCGGGCCTCGCCCACGGGCAGGTTGTTGAGGATGCCGCCATCCACGTGCAGCTGGCCCTGGCCGTCCTCCACCGGCGGGAAGATGCCCGGCACCGACATGCTGGCGATCACGGCGCTGGGGATGTCGCCGTGGCTCCAGGCGTGCAGGCGCTTGCTCGAGAGGTTGGCGGAGAAGCAGCGCAGCGGCAGCCAGCTGTCCTGCATCTGGCTGCCGCCGAAGAAGCGCTCCAGGGCGCGGCGGGAGTTGCGCAGGGTGAACAGGGAGTCGCGGGGCAGGGTGAGCCCGTAGGGCCGGGCCTTGATGATCACCCGCTCCAGCTGGTCGTAGATCTCCTGGGCGGGGTGCCCGAAGGCCGCCAGGGAGGCCACCAGGGCGCCGATGCTCACGCCCATCACCATGTCGATGTCGGCCAGGCCCAGCTCCTCCATGGCCCGCAGGGCGCCGATGTGGGCAAAGCCCCGGGAGCCGCCGCCCCCCAGCACCAGCAAGTTCTGGCGGCGCAGGGCGGCCCGGGCCAGCCGCTCCAGGTGCTGGGGCCGCTCCGGCTGCAGGTTGAGCACCTGGGCGTAGCGGCGCTCGCTGGCCCAGGGCTGGGAGTGGGGCGTCCGCTGCCCCAGGGGCCAGAGCCGCACCAGCAGGGCGGTCTCGTCCACCACCTCGGGCAGGGCCAGCTGACGGGCCTGGCCGTCGCCGAGGATCAGCAGCCGGTCGATCAGCAGCTGGTTGCGGCGGCTGAGCAGGCCCGGATCGTCGCTGACGACCACCGTCAGCTCCCCGGAGCGGGTGGCGTCGGCCAGCAGGGCGTGCAGCTGCGGCTCCTCGCCGGCCCCGAGCCGGTGCAGCCGGGCCGCCCCGCCGCCGCAGCGCTGGGCCAGCCGCTGCAGGGGGGCCTCCAGCTGCTGCAGGGCCCTGCCGGTCAGGGGCGAGCCCGGGCTGGCGTCGTGCAGCAGCACCGCGTCGAGGGGGGCCCGGCGCGGATCCCGGCCCAGGGAGGCCGCCCCCGCCAGGGAGGCCAGCATCCGCCCCTGCAGCCCGGCGTGGCCCTGGAGCAGCTCCAGCAGCTGATCGCGGTCGAGCTGGAGGTAGTCCACCGGGGTGAGGGCCACGGCCGAGGCGGAGCGCGGCTCGCCGCAGAGGGGCCCGTACTCGCCCACCAGTTCCCCCGGCACCACCTTGCGGAAGAAGGCGGTGGAGGCGGTCAGCGGCCCGGTGTGCAGGCCGAGCACGCCGCTGAGCAGCACATAGCTCGTCGGCCCCAGCTCGCCCTGGGTGAACAGCACCTCCCCCTCCCGCAGCGCGCCGGTGCGCGGCTGCAGCGCGGTGAGGCGCCGGGGGTCGAGGCCCGCGAACAGGCTGGAGCCGCTGAGGGCCTCCTGGAGCAGGGTGTCGAGCTGCATGGACTGCGCGGCAGTGGTGGCCCCGGCCTCCTGGCCATGGGGGCGATCATGCCGAGCTCAGCCGGGGACTGCCGGCCGCGCCGGCTGCCGCAGGGGCCCCGGCGGCAGGTTCAGCTGCTGCTGCAGCACCCCCAGCTTCAGGGCCACCTCCTGCAGTTCCCGCTCCGGCACGGAGCCCTGCACCAGCCCGGCGCCGGCGGTGAGCACCAGCCGGCGGCCGTGCAGGCTGCCGCTGCGGATCGCCACCCGCAGCTCGGCGTCGCCCCCGCTGTCGATCCAGCCGATCGGGGCGGCGTAGTGGCCGCGCTCGAAGGGCTCCAGGCTGCGCAGAGCCGCCATCGCCTCCCGCCGTGGCAGCCCCGCCACCGCCGGGGTGGGGTGCAGGGCGGCGGCCAGGGCCAGGGGCTGCTGGCCGGCCAGGGCCGCGGTGATCGGGGTGTGCAGGTGCACCAGCTGGCCGTGGCGGGCCAGGCGCGGATGGCGCGGCCGGCGCGGATCGAGGCCGGCCCCGCGCAGCACCTCGGTGATGGCCTCCACCACCAGCTCGTGCTCGTGGCGGTCCTTGCCGGAGCTCGGCAGCAGCTCGGCCGCCGGGCCGATCGGCGCGGTGCCGGCCAGGGCATCGCTGCGCAGTTGGCCCTGGCGCACGGTGAGCAGCCGCTCCGGCGAGGCCCCCAGCAGGGCGGCGCCGTCGGCCAGCTGCCAGAGGAAGCGGCAGCTGCCGGGCTGGCGCTGGCGCAGGTGGGCCAGCAGCTGCAGGGGGTCGAGGGGGGCCTCCAGCAGCAGCTGCTGGCGCACCGCCAGCACCAGCTTGCGCAGGGCGCCGGCCTCCACCAGCTCCAGGCCCCGCTCCACGGCACTGCGGTAGCCCTCCTGCCAGGGGGAGCGCTGGGCCACGGCGGGGCCATGGCCCAGGCCCGCCCAGGCCTCCGGATCAGCGGGCAGGGCCTCCAGGCGCCGGGCCTGCTCCCACAGCTCCTCGGCCACGGCGCGGGCGGTCACGGCGCCGCCGAGGTTGCGCTGCAGCCGCAGCCAGCAGTGGCGGCCCTGGCGGCTCAGCTGCCAGCGGGGCAGCACCGCCTGCACGCCGGGCACACCGCTGCCCTCCTGCAGGGGGCTGTCGAAGAAGGCGAAGGCCAGCAGCACCCGCGGCCGGGCCAGGGGCGGACAGGCCTGGGGCGCCGCCAGCCGGCTCAGGCTCACGGCGCTGAAGCGCTGGGCCAGCTCGAAGCGCCGCGGACCGCTGAGTTCGAGGCTGTGGGTCTTGCCGCTGGCGGCCAGGCAGAGGCCGGGGGCGCCGTCCCAGAGGAAGCGGAAGCGGTGGCCGCCCTCCAGGTGGGGCAGCAGGGCCAGCGGATCCCGGCTGGCCAGGGGCAGCGCCAGGCTGAGCACCCCCTCGTCCTCCAGCTGGCGGGCCCCCTGGGCCGCCGCCGCCAGCAGCTCCGCGAAGCAGGGGGCGCCGCCGGCCGGGGCGTTGCCCGGGCTGCTGGGGGTGACGCTGGAGGGAGCCCGCACCGAGGCTGCAACGAGGCGGCTGCTCAAATGTATGGGCCCTCTCCCGCCCCCAGGCCCCGGCAGCCATGTCCGAGCCCCAGGTCGTCGCAAGCCTTCACGCCCCCCCGGGCCTGGAGGGCACGGCGCCGGCCGCGGACCGGCGCCACCTCTGGCGGGCGGCGATCAAGTGGCCGATGTACGCGGTGGCGGTGATGCCCGTGCTGCTGGCCGCCGGCTGGCGGGCCGGCCAGGGGCTGCCGGTGCGGCTCGACCAGCTGCTGCTGTTCCTGCTGGCGGCGGTGCTGCTGCTGGCCTGGGAGAACCTGGCCAACGATGTCTTCGATGCCGACACCGGCGTCGACCGCGAGGGCAAGCCCCATTCCGTGGTGAACCTCACCGGCCGGCGCGACCGGGTGGCGGCCCTGGCCAACGGCGCCCTGCTGCTGGGCCTGGCCCTGATGGCCCTGGTGGCCCTGCGCAGCAGCCCGGCGGTGCTGGCCCTGGTGCTGGCCTGCTGCGGCATCGGCTACGCCTACCAGGGGCCGCCGTTCCGGCTGGGCTACCGCGGCCTGGGGGAGCCGCTGTGCTGGATCGCCTTCGGCCCGCTGGCCACGGCGGCCGGCCTGCTGGCCCTGGCGCCGCCCGCGGGGGCCGGTGGCGCCGGCTGGCTCGCGGCGGTGCCCTGGCGCACGGCCCTGGAGCTGGGCAGCGGCCCGGCCCTGGCCACCACCCTGGTGCTGTTCTGCTCCCACTTCCACCAGGTGGAGGAGGATGCCGCCCACGGCAAGCGCTCGCCCGTGGTGCGGCTCGGCACCGGCGCCGCCGCCGGCCTGGTGCCCTGGTTCGTGGCCGGCGCCCTCTCCTTCCAGTGGGCGCCGGTGCTGGTGGGCCAGTGGCCGCTGACGGCCCTGCTGGGGGTGGCGGGGCTGCCGGCGGGCCAGGCCCTGATCCGGCTGCTGCGGGAGCACCACCGCGATCCGGAGCGGATCGCCGGCAGCAAGTTCCTGGCCCTGCGCTTCCAGGCCCTCAACGGCCTGGGCCTGGCGCTGGGGCTGGCCCTGGGACCGCTGCTGGCCCCCTGGCTGGGGGCCGGCCCCGCCGGTCGCTGAGCGCGGTGGCGGCAGCTCCCCTGCGGCTGGCCCGGCCCGGCGGCGACGCCCTGGCGCTGGCCTGGCGGCCCTTCCGCTTCCCGCTGCCCCAGGCCCTGGTGACGGCCCAGGGCGCCCTGGCCTGGCGCCGCGGCTGGCTGCTGCGCCTCGAAGACGGCCGGGGCACCCTGGGCTGGGGCGAGGCGGCGCCGCTGGAGCTGGCGGGGGCCGGGGCACCCGCCCACGCCGCCTGCGCGGCGGCCATCGCCGGCCTGGGCGCCCGGCTGTCCCGCCGGGAGCTGGAGGCCCGGCTGCCGGCCCTGCCGCCGGAGCTGGCCTTCGGCCTGGGGCTGGCCCTGGCGGAGCTCGACGGCCTGGGTGGCCGTGGTGGCTGGCGGCCCGCCCCCCCGGCGGCCTGGCTGCTGCCGGCCGGTGTGGCGATGCTGCCGGCCTTGGAGGGCGCGTTGGCGGCCGGTCATCCCCCGGCGGCCCCGGCCCCCCCCACCGTGAAGTGGAAGGTGGCCGCCGCGGAGGACGGCCTGGAGCGGCGCCTGCTGGAGCGGCTGCTGGAGCGGCTGCCCGCCGGCGCCCGCCTGCGCCTCGATGCCAACGGCGGCTGGGACCGCGCCACCGCCCGGGCCTGGGCCGATCGCCTGGCCGGCGACCCTCGGCTCGAGTGGCTGGAGCAGCCCCTGCCCCCCGCCGACCACCGGGGCCTGGAGGCCCTGGCGGCGCGGTTGCCGGTGGCCCTGGATGAATCCCTGCGGCAGCGGCCCCAGCTGCGGGAGAGCTGGCCGGGCTGGCAGGTGCGGCGCCCGGCCCTGGAGGGGGACCCCCGGCCCCTGCTGGCGGCGCTGGCGCTGGGCCGGCCGCGGCTGATGCTGAGCACGGCCTTTGAAACCGGCGTGGGCCGCCGGCTGCTGGGCCACCTGGCGGCGCTTCAGGCCGACGGCCCCACACCCACCGCCCCCGGCCTGGCGCCGGGCTGGTGTCCCGAGGGCCCCCTGTTCGGCGCCGAGCCGCAGCAGGCCTGGGGGGCGCTGGCATGAGCGGCGTTGGGCCGGGACCCGGGCCGGACCGGGTGCTGCTGCCCTGCGGTCCGGATCCGGCGGCCACGGCGGCCCAGCTGGAGGCGCTGCTGGCACGGGGGCTGGTGGTGGGCCTGGCCGCGCCCCAGGAGGAACAGGACCTGGCGGCGGCCCTGCTGGGGGCGGCGCCGCCGCTGGATGGGCCGGCGACGATCCCCGCCCCCGCGGTGGTGGTGGGCAGCGGCGGCAGCAGCGGCGCCCGCCGCTGGGTGCAGCAACCCCTGGCGGGCCTGATGGCGGCGGCCGATGGGCTGGCGACCTGGCTGGCGGACCTCGGTCTGGATCCGAGTGCGGCCCTGCTGCTCAATCCCCTGCCCCTGCACCACGTCAGCGGCCTGATGCCGCTGCTGCGGGCGCGCCGCTGGGGGGCCGAGCTGCGCTGGCTGGCGCCGGACCTGCTGCGGGACCCGGCCCGCCTGGCCCAGGCCCAGCCCCTGGATCCCCGCCGCCCCGCCCTGCTCTCCCTGGTGCCCACCCAGCTGCAGCGCCTGGTGGAGCACCCCGAGGGGCTGGCCTGGCTGGCCCGCTGCGCCGTGGTCTGGGTGGGGGGCGCGGCCCTGCCGCCGGCGCTGGCGCAGCGCTGCCGGGCCGCTGGCCTGCCGCTCGCGCCCTGCTACGGCAGCAGCGAGACCGGCGCCATGGTCTGCGCCCTGGCACCGGCGCACTTCCTGGCCGGCGATCCCGGCGTGGGCCGCCCCCTGGGCCACGCCGCCCTGGCGATCGCCCCCGGCGACGGCACCGTGCGGATCCGGGCCGCGAGCCTGGCGGCCGGCAGCTGGGAGGCCGGCCGCCTCCAGCCCCTGCCCCTGGTGGAGGGCTGGTGGTGCAGCGGCGACCGGGGCCGGCTGGGGCCGGCGGGCCTGGAGCTGCTGGGCCGCCTCGACGGCGCCATCCACAGTGGCGGTGAAACCGTGTTCCCCGAGCAGGTGGAGGCGCGGCTGCGGCAGCTGGCGGCGGCGGCGGGCCTGCCCCTGCAGGCCCTGCTGCTGCTGGCCGAACCCGATCCGCTCTGGGGCCAGCGCCTGGTGGGCCTCTACCGGCCGGCGGCCCCCGCTGGTGCGGCGGAGCCGGGCGAGCCGCTGGAGCTGGCGGACCAGCTGCGGCAGCTGGCGGCGCCGCTGCCGCCGAGCCAGCGGCCGCGGCGCTGGCTGGCCTGCCCCGAGCTGGCCCCCACCGCCCTGGGCAAGTGGCAGCGCGGCCGCTGGCGCGCCTGGCTCGCCCTGCAGCCCATCACAAAGCCATGACAGCGCCCCTGGAACCGGCTACAAGCGGGGGAACATCTCCCCGGCCATGACCGACAGCAACCTCACCGAAATCAGCAACAAGAAGCTGGCCGCCGGTCTGCTGGGGATCTTCCTGGGGGCCTTCGGGGCCCACAAGTTCCTGCTGGGCTACACCACCCCCGCGATCATCATGCTGGTGGTCACCCTGGCGGGCGGGGTTGTCACCTGCGGCGTGGCCTCGGGCGTGATGGGCGTGATCGGCCTGATCGAGGGGATCATCTACCTCACCAAGACCCCCGAGGAGTTCCAGGCCACCTACGTGGACGCCAAGAAGGAGTGGTTCTGATGCCGGGGCCCCTGCAGCGCCGGATGGGCAGCCTGCGGCGGGTGCCGCTGGCGGTGCTGGTGCTGGGGGCGCTGGTGAGCGTCAGCTGCCTGGCCGCTATCCCCGAGGGGGAGCTGCACCCCCTGGCGCTGCTGGCCAGCCTGCTGCCGCTGCAGCTGGCCGCCCTGGTGTGGGGCCTGGGCCACAGGCGCGACTGACGCCGCCGCCCCCACCGGCCGTGACCCTCAGAGGGGCCGGGGCCCCTGGCCCAGGCCGGAGGCCTCCAGCCAGCGCGCGATCGGCTCGGGCAGGTCGCAGCGCCGGCGGGTGGCCGCCGCGATGGCCAGGTGGTCGGTGAGGCCCTGGGCCACCTCCTGGCTGGCGCCAGCCCCGGTTTCGGCCCCAGCCCCCGGCTCGGAAGCGGGGGCGGGCCCGCCGGCGCCGAGGCAGAACTGGTAGCGGACCTCGAAGCGGCCCGGGTCGAGCCGGCGCGGCTCCAGGCGGATCGTCAGGCGGTCGCCGCACACCAGGGGGCGGCGGAACTCGGCGCTGCAGCGCACGATCGGCAGGGCCACCGCCGGCGCGGCCCCCGGCGTGGGAAACACGGCCGCCGCGGCGATGCCGAAGCGCTCCAGGCTCTCCTCGTAGGCCTCGTGGCACCAGCGCAGCAGCTGGTGGAAGTGCATCACCCCGGCGGCATCGGTGTCGCCGAAGCGCACGCTGCGCTGCAGCAGCAGCCAGGAGCTCGGGTCCAGGCGGGGCATCGGGGCTGGAGGGGATCGCCCGGGAACTCTGGCGGTGACCGCGGCGCTGGGCGGCGATCCGGTGCTGATCGCCCTGCCGGGGGCCCTCGCAGGGGCCCGCCGCCCCGGCCGGCGGTGCCCCTGGCGGCGCCCGTGTCGCTGTTTCTTGCTGGCGGCCGCCCCCGCCCCTACATTCCGCCGAGTGTGCCCGATCCGCCTTGGCCTCCCCTGCCGCCACCGAGCAGCCCAGCCTCAGCCGGGCCTGGCAGGACTTCCTGGCCCACCTGCCCACGATCCTGCTGGTCTGGGTGGCCACCGCCGTGATCAGCGGCGTGGGTCTGGCGGTCTACCTGGTGATCACCTATGCCGGCGTCGCCCTCAGCGGCGGCGGCAGCAGTGACACCGCCGTCAGCCTCGCCGGCCTGGTGGGGCAGATCGGCCAGCTGCCCTTCTCGATCCTCTCCAGCCTGGTGGGGGTGCTGTTCGTGGCGGTGCCCGCCCTGCACTACGCCACCGGCGAGACCATCGGCGTGGAGCAGGCCTTCCGCACCCTGTTCCAGCGCCCCTGGCGCTACCTGCTGGCGGGGCTGCTGTTCTCCCTGATCGCCACCGTGGGCTTCGTGCTCTGCATCCTGCCCGGCATCGCCGTGGCGCTGGTGGGGCCGGTGTATGTGAACAGGATCTTCAACGGCGATGGTCCCGTGGTCCAGACCTTCGTGGACTCCTTCCAGGCCGTGTACCGCTCGCCCAAGGGCTGGGAGTTCGTGGGTATCCAGGTGCTGGCCTTCCTGGTGGTGATCGTCGTGTCGGTGTGCACCTGTGGTCTGGGGGCGCTGGTGGCCGTGCCCGTGTCCACCTTCTACATCCAGAACGCCGCCTACTACAAAGGGGTGCTCTCCTGAGCCCAGCCGCCGCCCGGCGGGGCCGCAGCCCTCAGCCGTCCGGAAAGGCGGCCATGCCGAGGCCGTGGCGCAGCCCCATCCGCACCCCCCAGTAGGCCACCAGGCCGAGGCTGGCGGCCACCAGGTGCCAGGCCTGCAGTCCCTGGGGGTAGAGCCGCCGCCGCCGGATCGCCTGCACCGACCACACCAGCAGCGCCGCCGCCGCCAGCGGCCCGAAGGCATGCAGGCCCAGGGCTTCGCCGAAGTCACCCCGCAGGCTGGCGGCGGTGGCGCGGGTGAGGAAGCAGGTGGGGCAGGGGATGCCCGTGAGGGCCCGCAGCGGACAGGCCCAGCCCGGCAGGGCCGGATGCCCGCCCTTGAGCCACAGGTAGCCCGTGAGGCCGGCCGGCAGCAGGCAGCCGGCGCCCTGCAGCCGAGTGAGCCACCGCCGCGGCCCCGATGGGCGGCGCCGCCGGCCAGGGCCCGGCTGGCCGGCGGCCGGTGCGGGCACCACCGCTGGCCTCAGCGATCCACCGAGCCCATGATCACGTCGATCGAGCCGAGGATCGCCATGATGTCGGCCACCTTGGCCCCGGTGAGGATGTGGGGCAGGATCTGCAGGTTGTTGGAATCGGCGGCGCGGATCTTGAAGCGCCAGGGGGTCACGTCGTCGTTGCCCTGGATGAACACGCCGATCTCGCCCTTGCCGGATTCGAGGCGGGTGTAGAGCTCGCCGGAGGGAATCTTGAAGGTGGGTGCCACTTTCTTGGCCACGTACTGGTAGTCGAAGCCATACCACTCGCTCTTCTTGCCCTCGGCCAGGCGGCGGGCCTCCAGGTTCTCGGTGGGGCCGCCGGGGATCATCTGGCAGGCCTGACGCACGATCTTCAGCGACTGGCGCATCTCCTCGATCCGCACCCGGTAGCGGGCGTAGCAGTCGCCCTCCTTCTGCCAGGCCACATCCCACTCGAAGTCGTCGTAGCACTCGTAGTGGTCCACCTTGCGCAGGTCCCAGGGCACCCCGGAGGCCCGCAGCATCGGCCCCGACAGGCTCCAGTTGATCGCCTGCTCCCGCGTGATCGTGCCCAGGCCCTCGATGCGGCGCCGGAAGATCGGGTTGTTGGTGATCAGCTTCTCGTATTCATCGATCTTGGGGCCGAACCAGTCGCAGAAGTCGAGGCACTTCTCCAGCCAGCCGTAGGGCAGATCGGCCGCCACCCCGCCGATGCGGAAGTAGTTGTTGTTGATCAGCCGCTGGCCGGTGGCCGCCTCCCACAGGTCGTAGATCATCTCCCGTTCGCGGAAGATGTAGAAGAAGGGCGTCTGGGCGCCCACGTCCGCCAGGAAGGGGCCGAGCCAGAGCAGGTGGTTGGCGATGCGGTTCAGCTCCAGCATCAGCACGCGGATGTAGCTGGCGCGCTTCGGCACCGGCACGTCCGCCAGCCGCTCGGGCGCGTTCACCACGATGGCCTCGTAGAACATGCCGGCCGCATAGTCCATGCGGCTCACGTAGGGCACGAACATCACGTTCGTGCGGTTCTCGGCGATCTTCTCCATGCCGCGGTGGAGGTAGCCGATCACCGGCTCGCAGTCCACCACGTCCTCGCCGTCGAGGGTCACCACCAGCCTCAGCACCCCGTGCATCGAGGGGTGGTGGGGGCCGAAGTTGACCACCATCGGCTCCGTGCGCGTCTCCAGCTGCGTCATGGGGCCGTGCGATGCGGGGTCGATGGCGGGATCTTAGGCAGTTCTGGGTGCCCGATTGGCCTCAGAGCCCGGCGCCGCCTCCTCTACTGGGGCAGGGCTCCCGGGCCGCCTCCGTCTCGCCGTCCCAGCGCCGGGCCTGGTGCAGGTAGCCGCGGCAGGCCTGCAGGAGGCAGGCGATCCCGAAGGCGAACTCCGCCACCTCCTGGTCGCGGGTGATCAGGATCGGCAGGTCCACCTGTTTCTTCTCGAACGCCACGACGATGGCGATCAGGGCGGCGAAGACCAGCAGGGGGAGGGTGGCCCGCACGGGCAGCAGGTCGTCGGCCAGGGAATCGGCCCGCAGCAGGCCATGGGCCTCGAGCGGCAGCCTCGCCAGGGCCAGCAGCGCCACCGCGCTGAGCACCAGGGCGGTGATGCTCCAGAGATGCTCCTGGACGGGCGCGAGGTTGTGCAGGTTGGTCTCGTTCTGGCTGTTGTGGGCGTCGAAGAATCCGGGGGTACCCCAGTCGAAGAGGATCTGGCCCCAGCTCACCTCCTCCATCGCCACCAGGGCGCAGGCCAGGCCGAACAGGCTCCAGGCGATTCCCCGGCCCCGTTCCCGGCGCCTCCAGCTCTGCACTGCGGTGCTGAGGGCGATGGGTGCCGCCACCAGGAACACCACGAAGGTGAGCCATTCCGCCACGCTCCCTTCCTTGAAATGACCGGCATGGGCCCGGAGATCGGAAATCTGGAGCCGATAGAGCAGGAAGGCCCCGATGGCCAGCAGCGAGAGCTGGCCGGCCCGGCGCTGCAGGCGCTCCCGCTCGCGCGCCTGCTCGGACCTGCGCAGGAACCGGCTACAGATCCGGCTGCAGGCCAGGGCCAGCCCGGCGACACCGAGCCCCGTCACCACGAGGCTGCTGTTGGGCAGGTCGGCCACTTCCCTGACCATCCGCACGGCCCCGATCAGGACCATCGCGGTGCCGATCAGCCCGATCAGCCCATCGAGCAGGAGGCCCAGCCGGCGCAGGCGCTGCGGCAGTCGCCGGGGCGACGAACCCCTGTCGTCCAGGGCACGGGTCGGGGGAGGCTTCGTGAGGTAATGGGTCACGGCCTGTTCATTGCCTGCGGGGGAGAGTAGGCGGCGCGGCGGCCTAGGACGGATGCCATGTCCGATCAGGCCGCCACCGGGTTTGAGCACGTGCCGGTGCTGGCCGCGCCCCTGCTGGAGGCCTGCGCCGCCCTGCCGGAGGCCGGCGATGCCGGTTCTGCCCCCCTGCTGATCGACTGCACCCTCGGCGGCGGCGGCCACAGCGCCCTGCTGCTGGAGGCCCACCCCCAGCTGCGCCTGATCGGCCTCGACCAGGACCCCACCGCCCGTGCCGCCGCCGCCGCGCGGCTGGCGCCCTTCGGCGAGCGGGTGTCGATCGTGGCCGGCAACTTCGCCGCCTTCACGCCGCCGCGGCCCGCCGCCCTGGTGCTGGCCGACCTGGGGGTGAGCAGTCCCCAGCTGGATGTGGCCGCCCGCGGCTTCAGCTTCCGCGCCGATGGCCCCCTGGACATGCGCATGGACCCCCAGGCCGGCGAGACCGCCGCCGCCCTGCTGGAGCGGCTGGAGGAGTCGGAGCTGGCGGACCTGATCTACGCCTACGGGGAGGAGCGCCTGTCGCGGCGGATCGCCCGCCGGATCAAGGCGCACCTGGCCGAGCAGGGCCCCTTCAGCGGCACCGCCGCCCTGGCCTACCTGGTGGCCGGCTGCTACCCGCCGGCGGCCCGCCGCGGCCGCATCCACCCCGCCACCCGCACCTTCCAGGCCCTGCGCATCGCCGTGAACGACGAGCTGGGGGTGCTGGAGCGGCTGCTGGCCGCCGCCCCCGACTGGCTGCTGCCCGGCGGTCTGGTCGCGGTGATCAGCTTCCACTCCCTGGAGGACCGGCGGGTCAAGACGGCCTTCGCCGGCGACGGGCGGCTGCAGCGGGTCACCCGCAAGCCGCTGGTGGCCGGCGAGGCGGAGCAGGCCGCCAACCCCCGCAGCCGCTCCGCCAAGCTGCGGGTGGCCCGCCGCCGCCCGCCCGAGCCCGGCGCCCCCGCCTGATGGACGCCCCCCTCGACCCCCTGCGGCAGGCCCTGGCCGGCATCAGCCGCACCGACCTGCTCTGGTGGCTGGCCCTGGCGATCCAGCTGGTGGCGATCCCGGGCACCCTGTTTCCGGTGCTGCCCGGCCTGGCGCTGCTGCCGATCGGCGCCGGCCTGTGGTGCTGGGCCGTGGGCTGGGCCGCCGGCTGGCCCGCCCTGGCCCTGGCGGTGCTGATCCTGCTGCTGGGCTGGGGCGCGGAGGCCCTGGGCCTGGTGCTGGGGGCGGCCCGGCTCAAGGCCAGCCGCTGGGCCTACCTGGGCGCCGGCCTGGGCCTGCTGGTGGGGCTGCTGGGTCTGCTGCCGGCCCTGCCCGTGGGCGGCCCGCTGCTGGGGGCCCTGGTGGGGCCGCTGGCGGGGGCGGCCCTGGGCGAGCTGCTGGCCGAGCTGGGCGCAGGCCGCAGCCGCGGCTTCGCCAGCCTGCGGCGCTCGGTGGTGGTGGGCCTGGCGGTGGTGAGCGGCATGCTGGTGAGCCGCCTGGCCCAGGCGCTGCTGGCGGTGGTCGGGGTGCTGGGCTTCGTGCTGCTGAGCGTCTGGCGGCCCGGCTGAGGGGCGCCGGCGGCTCTGCCCGGGGCCCGCGCCGCCGGCCTCAGCCCCGCAGCTGCCGCACCGTGGCGCCGAGCACCGCCAGGGCCGCGTCGATGTCGGCGGCGCCGGTGCCGCGCCCCAGCCCGAAGCGGATCGAGGCCGCCGCCTCGGCGCGGCTGCGCCCCAGGGCCGCCAGCACGTGGGAGGGGCTGCCGGCGCTGCAGGCCGAGCCGCTGCTCACCGCCAGCCGGTGGCGCAGGGCCCGGTGCAGGGCGGTGCCGTCCACGCCGGCCACGGTGACGTTGAGGTTGTGGGCCAGCCGCGGCGCCAGGGCGCCGTTGAGGCCGATGCCCCCCAGCGCCTGTAGGCCCGCCCAGAGCCGATCGCGCAGGGCGCCGAGGCGGGCGGCCCGGGGCTCCCGGTCGGCCTCGGCCAGGGCCAGGGCCTCGGCCAGCCCCACGATCAGCGGCACCGCCAGGGTGCCGGCCCGCAGACCCCCCTCCTGGCCGCCGCCGTGCTGCTGGGGCGCCAGCCGCACCCCGGGGGCCACCAGCAGGGCGCCGACGCCCTTGGGGCCGTAGAGCTTGTGGCCGCTGAGGCTGAGCAGGTCGATGCCGGCGGCGGCGGGCTGCAGGGGGATGTGGCCCACGGCCTGGGCGGCGTCGCAGTGGAAGCGGATGCCGCGGGCGCGGCAGAGGGCGCCGATGGCGGCCAGGGGCTGGAGCACGCCGATCTCGTTGTTGGCGGCCATGGCGCTCACCACTAGCGTGTCGGGCTGCAGGGCCGCCTCCAGGGCCGCCGGATCCACCAGCCCATCGGCGCCCACGGCCAGCTCGGTGAGCCGGAAGCCGTGGCCGGCCAGGTGGCGCAGGGGATCGAGCACGGCCCGGTGCTCGCTGGCCAGGGTGAGCAGGTGGCGCCGCCGGCCGCCGGCGGTCAGCTCGGCCTCGGCCAGGCCCTTGAGGGCCAGGTTGTTGGCCTCGGTGGCGCCGCTGGTGAACACCAGGCTCCAGCCGGCGGCGGCCCCGGCCGGCGTCCCGTCCCCCAGGGGCAGTGCCAGGGCCGCCGCGATGCGGCCGCGGGCCCGCTCCACCGCCGCCGCCGTCAGCAGGCCGGGCCGGTGCAGGCGGCTGGCGGGGTTGGCGAACTGCTCACTCCACCAGGGCGCCATCGCCGCCAGCACCGCCGGATCGCAGGGGGTGGTGGCCTGGTGGTCGAGGTAGAGGGGCGGCGGCGCACCGGGGCCGGCGGCGGCGGCCGGCGGTGGGGGATCGGCGGGGTTCAGCGGTCTTGGCGGCGGCGGCTCCATGCTGGCAAGGGCGCCGGCCCCGGCGTCGTCCTTGCCCGTCCGCCATGGCCCGCCCGCTCACCCCTGTGCTCGCCGCCCTGGCCCTGGTGGCCGCCCTGTCCGGGGCCGATCGGCCCGCCCGCGCCGCCGAGGGCGACATGGTGACCCCCACCGCGGCCCGTCCGCCGGGGCTGGTGCTGCTGGAGCAGCGCGGCACCATGGCGGGGCCGGAGGTGATCGGCGTGTTTTCGATGAGCCGGGATCCCTCCGATCCGGCGGTGCGCCAGATCAAGGTGTGGCTGGAGAAGCCCAACGACCTGCGGGTGCGCACCGAAACCCTGCGCTGCAGCCCCTCGGCGCCGATGCGGATCACCAGCAACGGCCGCCAGTTCATCCTGCGGGAGCTCAACCCCGGCGGCATCATCACCCCCGCCAACCGGCTCGACCACCAGATCTGGTGGGCCGCCTGCTTCCCTGAGCACGCCGGCCAGGACCCGGCCGGCCTGGCGGCCGTGGCCCGCCAGCTGGGCTTCTCGGGCCTGCGCCAGGAGCGCCAGGAGGTGCTGCCCGGCAACGCTCGATAGATTGCGGCCATCGCCCCTGCCGCCCGCGGGTCCATGAGCCTCGACCCCGACCTCAAGTCCGCCGCCGCGGCCGCGGAGGCGCCGCCGTCGGCCCCGCCGCGGCTGCTGCTGGTGGACGACGAGCCGGGCCTGCGCAACGCCGTGCAGGCCTACCTGGAGGACGAGGGCTTCCAGGTCACCGTGGCGGTGGACGGTGAGGACGGCTGGGCCAAGGCCCAGGAGCTGCTGCCCGATGTGGTGCTCAGCGACGTGATGATGCCCCGTCTCGATGGCTACGGGCTGCTCAGGCGCCTGCGGGCCGACGAGCGCCTGGGAGGCACGCCGGTGATCTTCCTCACCGCCAAGGGCATGACGGCCGATCGCATCGAGGGCTTCCACGCCGGCGTGGACGACTACATCCCCAAGCCCTTCGATCCCGATGAGCTGGTGGCGCGGGTGCGCAACGTGGTGCGCCGCCAGGAGCGGCTGCTGGCGGAGGCCGCCCGCTACGCCGACGCCGACATCGGCCAGATGGCCAAGCAGATCACCGAGATCCGCTCGCTGCTGCAGGGCGGCGGCAGCAAGAAGACCGTCGGCCCCGTGCGGCACGACTTCACCCCCCGCGAGGCTTCGGTGCTGCAGCTGGTGGCGGAGGGAATGATGAACAAGGAGATCGCCCGGCGGCTGGAAACCTCGATCCGCAACGTGGAGAAGTACGTGAGCCGGCTGTTCACCAAGACGGGCACCGCCAGCCGCACCGAACTGGTGCGCTACGCCCTCGAACACGGCCTCGTTGAGTGATGTCGAGACGCGGCCCGATGGCTGGCTGCCGGCGGCGCTGAACGAGGGCTGGATCTACCGCGACCGGGTGCGGCCCGCCGATCTGGCCGCCGCCGGGGAGGGCCCGCTGCGGGTGAGTGCCTTCTACGCGGCGCGCTACCGCCATTCCGGCGAGGCGGTGTGGCGGCAGCGGCTGGCCGCCGGCGAGATCCACCGCCAGGGCCAGCAGCTCCGGGCCGATGGGCCCCTCGCCGCCGGCGAGCAGCTGGCCTGGCATCGGCCCCCCTGGGAGGAGGCCGCCGTACCGGCCTCCTGGCCGCTCCTGTTCGATGACGGCGACCTGCACGTGGTCGACAAGCCCAGCGGGCTGCCGGTGCTGCCCGCCGGCGGCTATCTGGAGCACACGCTGCTGCGGCTGCTGGAGCGCCGCCACGGCGCCGATCCCGCCGGCATCCCCCGCCCCGTGCACCGCCTGGGCCGCTGCACCAGCGGGCTGCTGGTGTGCGCCCGCCGCCCGGCGACGCGGGCCTGGCTGAGTGAGCGGCTGCGGGAGAGCACGGCGGCAGGCCCCGAGCCGATGGCTTCGGCGCCCGGTGCGGCGGGCCGCTGCCGCAAGCTCTACCGCGCCCTGGTGGTGCCGGGGGTGCTGCGCCTGGCGCCGGGCGAGTGTCTGCGGCTGGACACGCCGATCGGCCGCCGGGCCCATCCGCAGCTGGGCCGGATCTGGTGCGCCGCCGATGGCAGCGAGCCCGGCGATCGCGCGGCCCGCAGCACCCTCACCCTGCTGGAGCGCAGCGCCAGGGCCGACCTGGTGCAGGTGGCGATCGCCAGCGGCCGCCCCCACCAGATCCGCATCCACTGCGCCGCCCTGGGGGCTCCCCTGCTGGGGGATCCGCTCTACGGGCCCGGGGGCCTGGCCCGAGCGGAGGCCCTGCCTGGCGACGGCGGCTACCGGCTGCAGGCCTGGCGCCTGGAGCTGGCGCTGCCCGGCGGTGCCCGCCTGGAGCTGGAGGCGCCGGAGCCGCTGCAGCTCTGAGGGGCTGGCGCCGGGAACCCTGGAGGGGATGAACGGCGGCCCATCATCCGTGCGAGATGGGCAGCGCTGAGGTGAATGCCTTTCTCAGCCATCTTGCGGTGGACCTGCAGGTGAGTGCCTCCACCCAGAACCAGGCGCTGGCGGCGCTGCTGTTTCTCTACCGGGAGCTGCTGGAACAGGATCTGGCGCTGGAGGGGGTGGTGCGGGCGCGGACGCGTCGGCGTCTGCTGGTGGTGCTGAGCGAGGCGGAGGTGCGTGCGGTGCGCATCCGGTTGGAGGGAGACGTGGCGCTGGTGGTGGGGCTGCTCTACGGCAGTGGGCTGCGGTTGATGGAGGCCCTCCGACTACGGGTCAAGGATCTGGATTTCCAGAGACGGGAACTCACGGCGCGGGATGGCAAGGGAGGCAAGGACCGGCTGACGCTGCTCCCCCAGAGCCTGCTACCAGGGAGCGGCCTGGCAGTGGGTGTTCCCCCAGCAGAACCGCTGGCATGACCGGGAATCCGGCACTCAGGGTCGTCATCACCTCGATCCGAGCGTGGTGCAGAAGGCCGTGAAGTGCGCCGTGGCCGCGGCCGGCGTGACCAAAGCGGCCAGCTGCCACACTTTCCGCCACTCCTTTGCCACGCATCTCCTGGAACGCGGCCAGGACATCCGCACGATTCAGGAACTGCTGGGCCATCAGGACTTGAGCACCACCATGATCTATACCCACGTGCTCAACCGTGGTCCGCTGGGCGTACGCAGCCCGGCCGATCTTGTGTAGCCTAGCGAACAGGTGCATCTCGGAACCGTGAACCACTGCAGTGGCCCTGGGAAAAGGGTCAGAAAACATAGGCAGTACAAGGCTTCTCACCTTTCTCACGGCGAGTCTTTGTCGCGGATCTCAGAAGTGGATGTTCTGGTGGTCTTGGTTCACGGAACCAGCCAGTGACAAGTTGTACCGACTGTACGGACACCTGTAGAAGATGCCAGATGACAAAGGCAGGCACTGTTTCAAGCTCCTCAAAGATCCGGAGTTTCGTGATAGTGTTTGCAATATGCCAAGAACTGCCTAGCCTTTCCCAAGAGACGCGGATCAATGCTTACGCGCTTGCGCATTAAGGGATTTAAAAGCCTGTGGGATGTTGATGTCCATTTTGGGCCATTTACCTGCATTGCAGGGCCTAACGCTGTAGGCAAATCAAATCTTTTTGACGCGATTCAGTTTCTTTCTCATCTTGCCAGCGATACCTTTCTTAACGCAGCCCTATCAGTTCGCGCCCAATCAGATTTAACAGGAAATGCCAAGGACCTGTTCCATAGATGGAAAGATCTGTATGAGAAGCGCATCTTCATGTCGGCTGAAATGATCATTCCAAGTGAAGGGACAGACAGCCTTGGTCAGACGGCAGTAGCCTCGATTACGTTCGTCAGATACGAACTCGAGCTTGAGTTCTCGGAATCAAGTGGGACCTCAGGCCTCGGAATGATTCGGCTGATTTCGGAGAAACTGGAGCCTATCTCCAAAGGGAGTGCCGCGAAGACTTTACGGTTTCCACATAGTGCTACTAAATGGCGAAACAGTGTTGTGGTTGGCAAGGGTCGCCGGGTACCGTTTATCTCGACAGATCTGCTGAATGGTGAAATTGAACTACACCAAGAACGTGGAGGACAGCCAAGGCGCTTTAAGTCTGACAGCCTGCCACGTACTGTGCTGTCAACGGTAAATGCAATGGAAAGCCCAACGTCCCTGTTGGCTAAACGAGAAATGGAGTCTTGGAGATTGCTCCAGCTTGAACCCTCTGCCCTCAGACATCCTGATAGCTTTTTAACTCCACCAGGCTTGGATGCCAATGGCGCACATCTGCCTGCGACCTTGTTTGCTCTTTCCCATCAGTATGGTGCAGACCGAATTATCTACGAGCATGTTGCCGGAAGGCTATCGAGTCTTATTGACGATGTCGTTTCAATCACGATCGACAAAGATGACAGACGTCAGCTATTGGTTCTTCAGCTGCTAAATCGTGATGGAACGCTTCACGAGGCGAGATCACTTTCAGACGGCACTCTACGATTTCTTGCCCTAGCGGCGATGGCTGAGGACCCATCGGCCTTAGGGGTGATTTGCATGGAGGAGCCAGAGAATGGAATTCAGCCATCCCGCATTCCGGCAATACTCAACCTTCTCGAGGCAATAGCTTGTGATCCCCAGGAGCCTCCGGGAGAAGACAATCCACTCCGCCAGGTTATAATCAATACTCACTCTCCGTCTGTTGTAAAGCAGATTAATGAAGACTGCCTTTTGATTGCCTCCACAGAGCAACACCTTGTCGGCGGGAAACGCTTCGATGCTACAGCATTCAAGTGGTTATCTAACACATGGAGGCAGTCAACTGCGCCAAATGCAAGGGCTGTGGCAAAGGGAAAACTGCTTAGCTATCTAGTAACTGCACCACCTAGAGAGAAGTCAACAGCTGGGAAAGGAGATAAGGTGAAACGAAGAGTAATCGATCGCCCTGAGTTCAGGCAATTGGCATTCGACGTAGAGGTATAGCCTTGATGCTCCGGTATACACTTTTAGCTGATGGAAGCTCCGACAAGGTGCTTGTACCGATTATCAACTGGCTTCTTATCCAGCTAGATATTCCTTTCGCAGTTCAGGGGGAGTGGGCAGATTTATCAGGATGCTCTGTGAGATCTCTAGAAGATCGTCTTGTACGTGCGGTAGATCTCTATGATTGCGATTTGCTGTTCATACACAGAGATGCCGAGGCTCAAGGAAGAGACCAAAGACTATGTGAGATAAGTTCTGCCATTCACAATGCGCCCTCGAGCTTTAGCTGTGACTACATACCAATCATTCCCATTCGCATGACGGAAGCTTGGCTGTTGATCTCTGAGAATGCCATCAGATATGCTGCAGAGAATCGGAATGGAACTGTACCGTTGGCATTGCCTAGCCTATCTCGCCTAGAGAGCTTGAATGATCCCAAGGATTGCCTGTATGACTTGCTGCGAACCGCCAGCCAAAAGACTGGAAGAAGGCTTAGAGAGTTCAAGCCGCAACGGTACGTTCACCGCATCCCTGATGTGATTGATGATTTCTCACCACTCCGAAGCCTGTCCAGTTTTCAGGCATTGGAATCTGATGTCTGCAAGTGGATGTCTCGCGTTCATTGATTGATGAGATTTTCAGCGGAGCAGTACAACATCACCATGCACTTGAGCCGCCATCGAGGAGATAACTTGGTTTTCAAATGGGGCGTGCGGCCAAGTGATGGCGAGCGTTGGGCTGAAATTCCTGGCAGTGGAGACATTGATAGCGCAAAGAGGCACGGCGAAACCCAAGTATGTAAACTAATCTGACTGCTTCAACGCATTTGCTGGTGCCGTCGCGATTTTCTTTACAGCCTGCCACCCTATGTATGCGAGAGCAAATAGATAGCAGAGACATGACTCCATGCTATTCTCTGGACATATTCCAGTGCCAATACATCTCCATGCTTGAGGAATTGAAGCGGCAACAACACCAATCTCAATAAGAGCAAGAGACGGCTTAACCCAAACGCTGTCATTAGAGAAAGGCGTGCCACGAAGAAAGCACACAAGTCTGACAGCTAAGAAGCCCAGTATTAACCAGGAAACCGAAACCACTAGGATCACCTGAGTCGGCGACAATAGAGATAGCCAACTCATGCGCTATTCAGGAGTGCCTTGATCCACGTTAGCCGGAACATCAACTCTTAACAAGAAACAGAGAATGCCGCCAATTAGGCCCAATGCAAGACCATGCTTAAACGAGAACAGAGAGAAACCGGCCACAAAGAATAATGCGATGATGACAAGAGACTGCTCGGTCGCATTTCGAATATATGACCCAGAGATAAATCTGGAACCAGAGAAAGAGATGCCATTGGCTTGATTCAACTCTACTTTCGGGGGCTCATCGTCGTCGCCAGCCCTATCTGCGGCAAGATCCCGGAGAGAATCAAAGATAGACTGAATAGCCTGCATGAAGTCAGCCGAAACTGGCACACTAGTATCTGACTCCATAATACTATTTACGAGATTGAGTAGCTCTTTTTTAAGAAGCACAAGCACAGCATCAACCAAATCAGGAAAAGGAAGCGTTGCTGCTACCCTACCAGAGGTTGTCGCGTATATATCTCGTGCAGTTTGCAGTGCAATTGAGTTGTCACCAGCAAAAAGCGAGTAAACAACTGATCTTTGCAGAACATCGATAATACGCAAGAGATTTGCCAAGTCCTTAGCGTTAGACGTCACGATACCTTCGCTCACTAGGTGCTTAGCGATCAGCTTGCAGACATCTTCGCGCCTTGCGTCGGCGAGCCTGGAAAACTCCAGTAGCAAATACGACTGCTCATATCTGGCATACAAGTTTGACAGGTATTGATCCTGCTCTTGAGACCCTCTCCAGAGCGATCGACTCTCCTCACTGTAAGACTGCATCGACCTTGTTTTATATATTTATCATCTTAGCATAATGGACCGTCGGTTGACTCATGCTTATGCCAAACAGAGGGTTTGCTGGAGGGCCACCACATATTTCAGTGCTCAACTCACGATTCTGACATGAATTATAATTGGAGGAATTGCAATTCAGGGTGCAGCATGAAAGCCCAACAAGCCCCTTGAGTGGACAGGCCACCAGTAAACTCTATGCTTCGCCACCCCAAACTCATTGCCTGCCACTCAGGGGTAGCGTTGGCCACCATGATCCGACCTGGAACTCCAGCTGAAGCAAATCGACACTCAGGTGCTTGGGTATTCGTTGACCTTGGTTTTGCTGAAAAGAAAAAGAGTTGTGGCTTGCTGCTTGGGGATGGCATTCCCGAAGAAGTAACATTCTCGCAACTCAACGCGAGATTGCTGGAAGTAATTGCTTCCAGTGAGCGGCCACTTAATCTTCTTGTCGAAGCGCCGTTGTCTGTTGCTTTTACCAAGGATGGAAACCCAACAGGACGAGCAATTGAAAAAAGAGGAAGCCATACCCGCTATTGGTACGTTGGCCTTGGTTGTAGCGTCCTGGTCGGGGCCACCTATTTGCTCAGGGCAATATATGAGGCTAATCTGCAGCGAGAAATCCGCCTCTTTGAAGGACTTGTATCTTTCAAGCCAAAGGGGATTCGCTCATCTCACAGTAACGATGTCGTCAACCTTAGGCAGATTGTCTGGGGTGACAATGCGGTATCCGGACACGTCTTGTCCGCCGAGAAGCTCCTCGTATCAAACAAGCACAAGCTGTCTTCGGCATTCGCCGTTGCCGGAATGGATTTTGGAGTCCCTGCTGTTGTTGTGCTGGACGGCTGATCTTTCGGCCAACGTGACGGCCCAAAGCTACACTTTAGATTTCCTCCATGCCTGCGGCATTTCTACCGCACGTTACACCTCCAGCGCTAGACATCGCAAATGCAGCATCGGCACATTCTCCGGGAGCTCCGCTTGTTCGCGACTGGGCACGCCCTGCCGGAACCGATCCTCACGGAAGACCACGACGGAGAACACACATTCCTGTACTCCAACGACAAGAGCCGAAGGTATGCCTACTCCCTGACCTGGGCACCAAGCCGAGAACATCTTCTCTGGGTCATGCTGAACCCTGGTACTGGCGAATCGGAGAACCGCAGGCGGAACACGTTTGAGCGGTGCATGGTGTGGTCGAAAACCATGGGCTACGGCGGCTTACTCTTTGGAAATGTCTTCTCCTTACGTACTAAGTCAGCTCACGAACTGCTGAGGCTACAGCTCGCCCCCGACCTTCTGAATGACTCCGCGCTATTCTTGCTCACAGGGCTGGCAAAGGAAACCATCGTGGCGTGGGGAAATCACGGTGCGAGATCCGCGAAGCCCAGCCAGCTTGTCGCCACGCTCACAGGAGCAAAGTGCTTTGGCTACACAAAAACCGGGCAGCCGCGCCACCCACTTTATGTACCGGGGCGGACCGAACTCGTTCCTTGGCCGCGCGGCGATGCCTGACCCCTCGTTCAAGCCAACCCGCTACGGCCGTCGGCGTAACGCGAACGTCACGCCCCACACAGGCACGACGACCGACATCAATCCCCAAAGGAATTAGCACCATGGCCAAGTACCTGGTCTCCTTTCCCAGCGCGGCTATGGTCGTGCCCGACGGCGAGCGGGAGGCGGTGGGCCGCGATGCGCACGCCGTGATCGACGAGGCGAAGGCCGCCGGCGTCTATGTCTTCGGCGGCGGCATCGACGCAGACGTGCCGCCCGAGCTCGTCTCGGCCGACGGCGCAGTCGTCGAGGGCGGCTACCCTTGGGCGCCCCCGCTCGACGGCGGCTTCACCGTGCTCGAACTGCCCTCGCGCGAGGAGGCGGTCGCGTGGGCCGCCCGTATCGCGAAGGCCTGCCGCTGCGCCCAGGAGCTGCGCGTCTTCGGGCTTGACCCGGAGTCTTGAGGGTGGTCGTCGGTCTATGCGGCCATGCGTGACTACATTGGACCACAGCCCGCCGCGCCCTAAGAAGCCGTTACAGCGGACACACTAAATCATGCCTCTCAACTCTGGCGTTCGAGGAGTGGTTTGCGGACCTCAGACGACCAAGCATCGATCCGTGCAAGGATCAGCTGTGTGGAGTCTGATACGGATGAAATGAAGGGAAAGCTTAAAGCGGTTGGCTGGTTCTTTTTTGCAATTGATGCCGCTGCAATATTCTTTTTTTTGAGTTGGGCTCTCACGGCAAGCACGCGAGATGGCGAGATTGCCTATGCGATAGTCTTTCTGCTTTTCAATCTGGTGTTTGTCGGCCTGGGTGGTGGAGCGTTGCTATTCAGCGCAAGGCGTGGGTCACTCTTGGGTCTTTGGTGTTCGACGCTCTTTTTGGGGATTCCGCCTGTCATCGCCGTCGCCATACGGATCAGTAACTCCCTGTAGCGACCAAATCAGATCCAGCAGCGTCCCATCCACCTCAGGATCCGCAGCATGGTGGCCAGTGGGCCGGCCGGCCGCCTCTGCTGCCGGTCCTGGGGCAGGGGGGCTCGATCAGGGCGCTCAGGGTCTGCCAGGGCATCACCACGCCCATCTCCGCCGGGACTGTCTCCCGTCTGGTGTCCGTTCTGGTGGTGATCTGCTTGGTATCGCCAAATCCCAGCGGCTTGCCGCCCATCAGCCCAGTGACGCTCTGGGATCACTGCACCAGTGTCCCTTGGGCGGGCGGGGTTGTCCAGGATTTTCCTGATGCCGCTATTCCTTTGATACAACTCCGTGGCGTCACTAATGTGCTGCAATAGTGTTATGCCAAGCTCTTTACGGCTTGGCGAAGGCACGTCTTAGTCATTCAGCAAAGGTATCATGTTCACTCTGGATCAGGTTGTTCCCTGGGGTCGTTCCTTCGGCGAGTACTCGGCCATGTTCTCATTGACTGAGGTCGACATGAAGGGTCGAATACTTGGCTGCGGTGATGGGCCGGCAAGCTTTAATGCTGAAGCCACTGGCAGAGGAGCCAAGGTTGTTTCATGTGATCCAATCTATGCGTTCAGCAAGGAAGAGATTGAAGCTCGTATTGCCGCCACCTATGGGCAAGTCATTGATCAGACCAGGCAGAACCAGAGTGAGTTTGTCTGGCAGGCCATTGCATCGGTTGAAGAGCTCGGCAAGACTCGCATGGCCGCAATGCAAACTTTTCTGGATGACTATCCAGCCGGCCTTGTTCAGGGACGGTACTTGAACTCTGAACTGCCATCTCTCCCATTCTCTGATGGTCAATTCGACTTGGCCCTCTGCTCCCATCTGCTTTTCTTGTATAGCCAGCAGCTGGATGAGGCGTTCCATTGTTCTTCGCTACTTGAGCTGTGCCGCGTTGCCAAAGAAGTGAGGGTGTTTCCACTTCTTGCCTTGGGTGGTGCCATTTCGCCCCATCTCGATAGTAGTGTCGCGATGCTGCGCTCAGCTGGGCACCAGGTGTCGATTCAGCGGGTGGGCTACGAGTTCCAGCGAGGTGCATGCGAAATGCTGAGAATTCAAGGTGCGGATCACTGATATCACAATTGGGTAGACACGTGCCTGGATGCCAGATGAGTAGACAGGGCTACGGCCCGCCGCTGATCTTTAGCGTTAAGCTGTGACTGATCACTCCGAGTAACCATGAACGACGTTGAATTACCGCGACCCCCGCTGCCGCCGTTTGATGCCGAGGCGGCTGCCACCAAGGTCCGCCTGGCGGAGGATGCCTGGAACACCCGCGACCCTCAGCGCGTGTCGCTGGCCTACACGCCAGATAGCCGTTGGCGCAATCGAAATGAGTTCCTTGTCGGGCGCGAATCGATTGTTCAGTTCCTTACCAGGAAGTGGAACACAGAGTTGGACTACCGCTTGATCAAGGAGCTCTGGGCCCATCAGGCAAACCGTATTGCGGTGCGCTTTGCCTACGAGTGGCGAAACAGCTCCGGCGATTGGTTCCGGTCGTATGGCAACGAGAATTGGGAGTTTGACGAGTGTGGTTTCATGCGACTGCGCCTTGCCAGCATCAACGACTTACCCATTGCCGAGAGCGAGCGGAAGTATCATTGGCCGCTTGGCAGGCGCCCCGATGAGCACCCGGGTCTCTCTGATCTTGGGCTCTAATGCCCGCCGTCCTTGTGGGCCGCTCAAGTCATCCGTTTGGCCATTGCATTGCTGGCCTGGGATCAGCGATAGCTAAAGCTGTTGCTGTCAGCACCTGGACGACTGCTTTTGAAGCCATGGCCCTGGAATTTGACCATCTCTTTATCTGCACCGACAGTGGTGCCTGTGAGGCTGATCTCCTGGCGTCCATGGGCCTGCTCGAAGGGACAGCCAATACGCACCCGGGACAAGGCACCGCGAATCGCCGCTTCTTTTTCCATAACGCCATGCTGGAACTGTTGTGGGTTCACAATGCTGAAGAGGCAACATCTGATCCTGTTCGTCCGACTCGCCTTTGGGAACGATGGACCAACCGATTGAGTGGTGCCTGTCCATTCGGAATCAGCTTGCGTCCGGCGGCTGGTGGCGGCAATGGCATTGCCTTGTCTGGTTGGGACTATCGTCCGCCGTATCTGCCTGAGTCAGTACGTATCGTGGTAGGTGCCAATAGTGATGTATTGGCTGAGCCGATGCTCTTCCAGATTCCATTTGGCAAGCGTCCAGATCAATACCCCGCTGACAAGATGCAGCCCTTGGCGCATCCTGCTGGTATGCGTGAGGTGACGCGCGTAGAGCTGGTCAGCCCTGCGGCCCAGAGTCCATCACCACAGCTTCAAGCGGTAACCGCCACCGATCAGATCAGGCTGCGGGCGGGATCAGAGTATTGCGTCGAACTTGGCTTTGATGGAGAAGTGCAGGGGCGGCGGCTGGATTGCCGTCCTGGGTTGCCGCTTGTCATGTGTTGGTAGCGCAACTCTGGCACCTGGCTGCCGCGCTGCACCGGAACGCTGCAAGCCGTAGTGCGAGTTGCAAAGGGTATCTGCATCCGTTCGGTGCGGCTGAAGGGCACCCCTGGCCCTTGGACTGTCATGGGCGCAACCCTCTTCCAACCTCCCAAGGATTGTGCTGAGCGATCGTCTGCATGGCGTCTCGAGAGCGCCATGCGGTTCCTCCTGTTCACGCCGGCAGGGATTGGGCTGTTTCAGTGGCTGAACCTGGCGGCGCATGATGAACAGATCGTGAAGACATTCTATTCTGCTTTTCAGCCAGATCAGAATGTCGAATGAGATACCCCATCGCCCATGCCGAGTTTGCAGGGCTCACCAAGTCACAACTGCACGACCTTGCTGACCGATTGCTCATCTCCGATGCGAACGCCATGGAGTGCTGCATCGCGTTTGTACTGGCTGAATCCAAGGGGCTTTGGCATGGGCGAGCTCGCGCCATGATGTGCCGCCGCCTGAAGCATTGTGAACTTGGGCAGGATCACCGCACGAAGCTGGTCGCTTGCATCCTTGATCGCTTGCGCTCGGGTGCGTTCTCGGAACAATTCAAGGATCAGCTCCGCCTGGCTCTCCACCTGGATCCAGGGCAGACCCGCGCTGCCTGTGACCAGGCGCTGTCCAGTGCCAGACCCCACGTGCGGCGCTATGCGGCATGGGTCATCGCTCTGCCGCGGCGCAACCGTGCGATTTGACCCTTTCACCGATCCGATGCACCCCGATAAATCTGGTCATGCAGCTGCTATCCCATGGTAGATCGCCCACACTCACCACCCATGACCTCCACCGATCGCGCCATTCCCATCCTTCCGAGCAGGTCGCTGCCAGGCACCGTGGCGTTCTATGGACGCCTGGGGTTCAGAGGCGACAGTCCTGGTGCTGGCAGTGCCTATGCCATTCTCACGCGGGGAGATCTTGAGATTCACTTCATACTCCACACTGAGCTGGTGCCGGCGGAATCCTGGGCAGGCTGCTATCTGCGGGTCGCCGATGTCGAGCCTCTGTACGAGGCCTTTCTGGAGGCAGGCCTGCCCCTGCAGGGCATTCCTCGCATGGACATCATCGAAGACAAGCCCTGGGGCTTGAGGGAGTTTGCCATCGTCGACGAGGATGGCAATCTTCTGCGTATCGGCCAGGTGCTCGGCCTTCGGCCAGTCCCTGCGCGGCTGCCGGGGCGGTGATCGCGAGGGGAGGTGAACACTGCCGCTTCGGCACCGTCCATGGGCGGAGTGGGGGCTTTTGCGTCGGCCAGACCGGCGGCTGTGTCCGGCACCCCGGTGATCGGGGCAGCCCCGCTGTGCCTGATGGCTGCCCCCTGGCCCGGATTCTGTTTCGGTGTGACCATGCCCGGGATGCGTTGGCCGCGCGGCGCCCATGGCGAAGACCACCACCACCTACTGGAATCCGCTGGCGGCGGAGAATGATCGGCGCTGGATGCCCATCAAGGGGTTGGAGGGGATGGCCCATGAACTCACCCTCAGCATTGATCCGGCAACGGGGGAGTACACCCGATTGACGCGCTTCCTTCCCGGGGCGGACACCGCACCGTTGGGCGCCAAGCGTCACCCGTATCCCGAGGAGGTGTTCATCGTGAGCGGCCGGCTGTACGACCAGGCCTTCGGCGTTTGGCTTGAGGCCGGTCACTACGCCAGCCGTCCGCCCGGTGAGGACCACGGGCCCTTCCAGACGGATGTGGGCTGTTTGGTGCTGGAACTGTCCTTCCCCCAGCGCACACCTCGCCAGGCAACGACCGAGCCAGCGGCCTGCCCCTGACGCCCAGGGATCGAGCCCGGCTGAGGATCGGCGTGAACGCCACCCCTGGCTGCTGCAGAGTGCAGCCGTCCCCAGGCCTGGTGCCATGACGTCCTGCCGCCGTCGCACAGCGCTGGCTCTGCTGCTGACGCTGGGGGCGGTGTCTCTGCCGCTGGGCCGCACGGCACGGGCCGCTGCCCAGACTCCCTCCGCAGGGCCGCCGCTGCTGGTGAGTGCCGCCATCAGCCTCACTGATGTGCTGCAGGCTCTGGCCCCGGCCTTCTCCCGCGCCCAACGTGTTCCCGTGCCCCAGTTCAACCTGGCGGCCTCCGGCACCCTGCAACGCCAGATTGAGCAGGGGGCGCCGGTGGATGTCTTCCTCTCCGCCGGCAGCAGACAGATGGATGCCCTGGAGCGGGCCGGTCTGCTGCTGCCGGGAACCCGCCGCAACCTGATCAGCAACCAGCTGGTGCTGGTGGTTCCCAGCAGCCGTAAGGGCATGCTCGGCTTCCGCGACCTCACCAGCCCCGGCATCCGCCGCATCGCCATCGGCGATCCCGCGGTGCCGGCGGGGGAGTACGCCCGCCAGGTGCTGCAGCACTACAAGCTCACCGCCGATGTGCAAGCCAAGTTGGTGCCGCTCAGCTCCGTGCGCGCCGTGGCCGCTGCGGTGGCCAGTGGCAGCGCCGACGCCGGCTTTGTGTACCGCAGCGATGCCGTCGGAGTGACCAGTCTTCGCGTCACCGCCACGGCTCCGGCGGCCAGCCACCGGCCGATCCTCACCAGCGGCGCGGTGCTCCGCCGCACGCGCCAACCCCGGCTGGCTCGGGCCTACCTCGATGGGCTGGCCAGCGCTGCGGCCCGCGGCGCCTTCCTGCGGGCCGGCTTTTCACCGCTGCCTGCCGGGCGCTGATCCACCGCCATGGACTCCGGCTGGTCACCGCTGCTGCTGTCGCTGCGGGCCGCCGCCCTGGCGGTGCTGCTGCTGAGCCCCCCGGCCATCGGCGCCGCTCTCCAGCTGCGGCACTGGCGCGGCCGGCGGCGCGCCCTGGCCGACCTGCTGCTGCTCTCCCCCCTGGTGCTGCCGCCCACGGTGCTCGGTTTTCTGCTGCTGCAGCTGCTGTCACCCCAGGCACCGCTCGGGCGGCTCCTGCAGGCCCTGGGCATCACCGTGGTGTTCAGCTGGAGCGCCACGGTGATCAGCGCCGCGGTGGTGGCATTCCCGCTGATGTACCGCAGCACCCTGGCCTCCCTGGAGCAGCTCGACCCGGCCCTTGAGGCCGTGGCCCTCGGTCTGGGCTGCGGTCCGCTGCGGGTGTTCGGACGCGTGACCCTGCCCCTGATCCTGCCTGGCCTGCTGGCGGGCCTGAGCCTCAGCTTTGCCCGGGCCCTGGGGGAATTCGGCACCACCATGATGCTGGCGGGCAACATCCCGGGCCGCACCCAGACCCTGCCCCTGGCGATCTACAGCGCCGTGGAGGCCGGCTCCCTGGCGGAGGCGTGGCGGCTCACGGCCCTGGTGCTGCTGCTCAATGGAGCCTGTCTGGCCCTGGTGGAGGGGTTGCAGCGGCGTCCACCGGCCGCTCCGGTGCCCCGACATCCCCCCGCTGCCCCGGAGGAGGAGAGCTGGGTGGCCGCGCAGCCGATCGGGCCGCCCCAGCCCCCAGCCCCCGTGGCCCTGCAGGTGGCGATTCAGCTGCAGCGGGGCAGCTTTGCCCTGGACCTCCACTGGAGCAGCCAGACCGCCCGGCTGGCGGTGCTGGGGCCCTCCGGGGCCGGCAAGAGCCTGCTGCTGCGCTGCATCGCCGGCCTGGAGCGACCCCAGCACGGCCGCATCCAGCTGGGGGAGCGGCTGCTCTGCGACAGCGACCAGGGCATCTGGGTGGAACCGCAGCACCGGCGGATCGCCATGGTGTTTCAGCAGCATGCGCTCTTCCCCCACCTGAGCGTCGCCGCCAACGTGGCGTTTGGACTCACCCAGCTCGGCCGCGAGCAGCGACGGTCGCGGGTGGCGAGGCTGCTGGCGGCGGTGGGGCTGCAGGAGCAGGCCCGGCTGTTCCCGGAGCAGCTCTCCGGGGGGCAGTGCCAGCGGGTGGCCCTGGCCCGGGCCCTGGCGGTGGAGCCCGAGCTGCTGCTGCTGGATGAGCCGCTCAACGCCCAGGACAGCTTCCGCCGGCGCCGACTGCAGCACTGGATCGACGCACTGCAGCGCAGCACCGGCACGCCCATGCTGCTGGTGACCCATGACATCGATGAGGCCCACCGCCTGGGCGATGAACTGCTGCTGATCGATGGCGGCCGTCTGCTGCGCCAGGGGCCGACCCAGGAGCTGTTTGCCCAACCCCGGCAGCTGGCCGTGGCCAAGGTCACGGGCTGCAGGAACCTCAGCCCGATCCACTGGCTCGACTCCGGTCGCTGCCGGGCCGATGCCTGGGATCTGGTGTTCGAGGCGGCGCCACCCACGGCCCCAGCCCCTGCGAACTGGATCGGCCTGCGGGCCCATCACCTGCGGCTCGCCGTCGCCGGCAGCACGGCGGCCAGCCCGGAGCTGATCGTGCGCCGCTGCCGGCTGATCCACGTGAGCCAGGGCGCCCTGCAGGTGAGCGCCTCGGTGCAGATCGGTGCGGGTGCCATCGCCATTCAGGTGGACCTGCGGGCCTGGGAGTGGCAGGCGCTCCAGGGCCAGGCTGAAGAGCTGGAGCTGGTGATCGCCAGGCAGGCGATTCTCTGGCTGCAGGCCTAGGGCAGACGCCCGTCGAGTCCAGCCGCTGCCAGGTGCTGTGGGGTGCCCCCCGCGCCGTCAGGCCACCGGGCTGGCGTCGCTAGGCTTACCTGGGTGTCGGGCAGGTCCGGTGGCGGTGGTGCCGGCATGGTCCAGGGACGGGGCCGTGGAGCTGGGGCCGGCTCACAGGCTGCGCCTGGCGGAGCTGTGCCGCCAGTGCACGGACTTCTTTGCGCTCATCGAGGGCCGGCCGGGGGGCGTGGCGACGGCCGAGGAGATCCTGGGTCCGCTGCCCGACCATGTCGTGCCGGGGACGAAGCGGGTGTTCGGGATCGAACGGGCCGGCGACCTGGTGGGCGTGGTGGAGATCCTGGCAGGGTTTCCCGGCCCCGGCGACTGGCAGATCGGCCTGCTCCTGCTGGCGCCCCCTGTTCGCAACGCCGGGATGGGAACCGGCCTCTGGCGCGACCTTCGCACCTGGATCGCAGCCCAGGGGGCCGCCACGGTTCGACTGGTCGTCCAGCAGCAGAACCCGTCGGCCCGGCGCTTCTGGGAGCGGCAGGGATTCCGGCTCGAACGGGAGGCCGTCGTGACGGCCGGCACGCTGGCCAGCCCGGTCTGGGTGCTGCGGCTCCATCTGGCCGTGGCTGCTCCCCCGGCTGTCGACAGCGGTGCAGCGGCCCCTCAGGCCGCCTTCTCGAAGGCCAGCAGCCGCGAGAAGTAGAAGGGCGCCTGGTTGAGGCTGCGGCGCTTCAGCACGAAGCCCGCCTGCTCGGCCGCCGCCACGATGCCGGCCTCCCGCAGGGTGTAGGCGCGGGTGGTCTTGCTGGGGCCGGGGAACAGCTGGCCGATGCCCTTCAGCAGCGCCAGCAGCGGCGTGTAGGGGGCGAAGCTCACGATCAGGTGCCGCTCGGCCATGGCGGCCAGGTGGCGCACCATGTCTTCGGCGGGGGCCTGGGGGTAGTGGATGAACACGTCCAGGCAGATCACCGTGTCGTAGCGGCCGCTGAGGCTCTCCAGGTCGGAGGCGCTGAAGCGCAGCCGCTCGCTGGGGATCCCGGCCTCGGCGGCGCGGCGCTGGGCCTCCGTCACCATCGCCTCCGAGAGGTCGGAGGCGTCCACGGAACCGGCGCCCAGCTGGGCCAGGGGCAGGCTGAGGCTGCCCACGCCGCAGCCGGCATCGCAGAAGCTGCGGCTCTCCAGCCCGCCCTGCTCCTGCAGCCACTCCAGCACGTTGTCCACCGTCTTCTGATGGCCGATGCGGATGTTGCGCTGCACCCGGTTCACCGCCTCGCTCTCGCTGTAGATGCGGTTCCAGCGCTCGAAGCCGGTGCTGTTGAAGTAGGCCTGCACCTCGGCCTTCTCCGCGGCCTTGGCGTCCTGGGCCGCGGTGGCCTGGGCCTGGCTGGGGTCCAGCAGCTGCTCGGGGGGCATCGGGGGTGGGCCTGACGGGTGGATCGTGGCGCGGATCCTAGGCAGCGTCGCCCGGGGCGCCGGCGCCCCGGGCCCCGGCGCCAGGGGCCGCTGGCCTCAGGCGGCGCGCCGCCAGCGCAGCGCGTCGGCCGGGCCGCTCCAGCGCAGGGTCTCCGCCAGGGGCAGCCCCAGCAGCAGCTCCGGCAGGGGCCGCCCGTCGCCCAGCACCCGCCGGGGGTGCAGCGTGGCGGCGGCGATGGCCCGCTCCGGCTCGCCGCTCCAGCGCGCCAGCCGGCAGGCGGCCCCCAGCAGCGGCAGGGTCACCCCCGCCAGGGTGCCGTCCTCCAGGCGGCAGCTGCCGTCCGCCACCGTCAGGGGGCGATCGTCCCAGCGGTAGGTGCCATCGGGCAGGCCGTAGGGCGCCAGGGCGTCGCTCACCAGCACCAGCTGCTGGGGGGCCAGCCGCTGCAGCAGCACCGCCATGGTGGGCGCCACGTGCACCCCGTCGGCGATCAGGCCCAGGGCCACGTCGCCCCGCAGCACGGCGGCGGCCACCGGCCCCGGGGCCCGGTGCTGCAGGCCCGCCATGGCGTTGAAGCTGTGGGTGAGCATCGCCACGCCCGCCTCAAAGGCCGCCGTCGCCTGGGCCTCGCTGGCGGCGCTGTGGCCCAGGGCCACCAGGATGCCGCGCTCCTGCAGCGCCTCGATCACCGCGGCGGCCCCCGGCAGCTCCGGCGCCAGGGTCATCAGCTCGATCTCCTCCTCGTGGCCGCCGATCCGCTCCAGCAGCGCCTCCCGGCTCGGGGCGGCCAGGTGCTGCTCCGGGTGGGCGCCGCGGCGGCTGGGCGCCAGGAACGGCCCCTCCAGGTGGGCCCCCAGCAGCTGGCAGCGGCCCGGCCGGTGCTCGGCCCGGGCCTGGCGCAGCACCGCCAGGGCCTGGCGCAGGGGCGCCACGGCGCAGGTCACCAGGGTGGGACAGATCGCCTCCACCCCATCGGCCCACAGCCGCTCCAGCAGCTCCAGCAGCCTCGGCAGGTCGGCGGCGGTGAGCTCCGGGAAGGCCAGGCCCAGGCCGCCGTTGATCTGCAGGTCGACGGCGGCGGGGCTGAGCCAGTCGCCCTGCCAGTTCTCGCCGGCGGCGGCGCTGCCCGGCGCCAGGGGCTCCAGCGCGGCGATCTGGCCGCGGCCGTCGAGGCCCACCCGCCAGCGGCGCTGCTGGCCGGCTGCCGGGGGGGGGGAGGCATCGGCCAGGCGGACGTTGCTGAGCCAGCGCATCGCGGAGGGCATCGGGCGGGAGGGGGAGCGGCGCCGGGGCGGGAGAATGGCATCCTCGCCGCCGCCGTGGGGATTCCGGACATGGGTGCCAGCAAGCCGCTCGCCAGCAGGCCGGATGCCGGTGCGCCCGCCGCCAGCCGTGCGCCCGCCGGCGCCGGTGCCGGCGGCCCCCAGGCCCCCCGGGTGGCGGTGGTGATGGGCAGCGACTCCGACCTGCCCAGCCTCCAGCCGGCGGTGGAGCTGCTCGACGCCTTCGGCATCGCCGTGGAGGTGCGGGTGCTCTCGGCCCACCGCACGCCGCTGGAGATGGTGGACTTCGCCCGCCAGGCCGCCGGCCGCGGCCTCCAGGTGGTGATCGCCGGCGCCGGCGGCGCCGCCCACCTGCCGGGAATGGTGGCCGCCCTCACCCCCCTGCCGGTGATCGGCGTGCCGGTGCAGAGCAAGGCCCTCTCGGGGGTGGATTCGCTGCACTCGATCGTGCAGATGCCCGCCGGCGTCCCCGTGGCCACCGTGGCCATCGGCAACGGCGCCAACGCCGGCCTGCTGGCGGCCCAGATCCTGGCCCTCGCCGATCCGGCCCTGGCCGAGCGGCTGGCCGCCTACCGCCAGTCCCTGCACGACCAGGTGGTGGCCAAGGACGAGCGGCTGCAGGAGCTGGGCAGCGCCGTGTACCTGGAGCGGATGGCCGGGGGCTGGGGCTGATCCATGCTCGAACGCCTGGTGCTCCCCCCCTGGCTGCGGCTGAGCCTGGCGCTGCCGCTGCTGGTGCTCAACCTGTGGGTGCTGCGCCAGCTGCTGCTGCCCCTGGCCCCCTTTCCGGCCCTGTTCCTCGGGGCCGCCCTGATCGCCTTCCTGCTGGATCTGCCCACCCGCTGGCTCGTGGGCCGCGGCCTCACCCGCAGCCTGGCGGTGCTGGCGGTGGTGGGGCTGGCCCTGGGGCTGCTGGTGCTGGCGGGCCTCTGGCTGGTGCCGCGGCTGGTGCAGCAGCTGGGCGACCTGATCAATGCCCTGCCCTCCTGGCTGGCGGAGGGGCAGCAGTGGCTCGACCGGCTCGAGCAGTGGGCCGCCCAGCGGGGCCTGCCCACCGAGATCGGCGACCTCAGCAGCACCCTGCTCACCCGGGCCAGCCAGGTGGCCAGCCAGGTGAGCCAGCGGCTGCTGGGCCTGCTGGGGGCCACCGTGGGGATCACGGTGAACACCGTGATCGTGCTGGTGCTGGCGATCTTCTTGCTGCTGGGCGGCGAGTCGATCGTGGCGGGGCTGGCCCGCTGGCTGCCGGATCCCTGGCGCGCCCTGATCCTCTCCACCCTGGGGCGCACCTTCCGCGGCTACTTCGCCGGCCAGGTGCTGCTGGCGCTGATCCTCAGCGGCGCCCAGATGGTGGTGTTCACGCTGCTGGGCATCCCCTACGGCGTGCTGTTCGCGGTGCTGATCGGCTTCACCACCCTGGTGCCCTACGCCAGCGCCCTCACGATCGTGCTGGTGAGCCTGCTGCTGGCCCTGGAGGATCCGCGCACCGGCCTGGAGGTGCTGGCGGCGGCCATCAGCGTCGGCCAGGTGGTGGACCAGGGCATCCAGCCCCGCCTCATGGGCAGCATCGTGGGGCTGCAGCCGGCCTGGCTGCTGGTGTGCCTGCCGATCGGGGCCCGCTTCGGCAGCCTGATGGGCCTGGGCGACCTGCTGGGGCTGCTGCTGGCGGTGCCCGTGGCCAGCTGCCTCAAGACCCTGCTCGACGAGCTGGCCCGCCGCTGGCAGCTGCCGGAGGCCTGATCAGCCCTCGGCGGCGGGGATCACGCCCTGCTCCGCCAGGTGGGCCAGCACCTGGGCCACGCAGTCGTCCAGGCTCTGGGCGCCGGTGTCGATGCGCAGCTCCGGCTGCTCGGGGGCCTCGTAGGGGCTGGAGATGCCGGTGAACTCCTGGATCTCGCCGCTGCGGGCCCTGGCGTAGAGGCCCTTGGTGTCGCGCTGCTCGCACACCGCCAGGTCGGCGGCGCAGTGGATCTCGATGAAGTCCCCGGCCTCCACCAGGGCCCGGGCCCGCTGCCGGTCGGCCCGGAACGGCGACACGAAGGCGGTGAGCACCACCACGCCCGCATCCAGGAACAGCTTGGCCACCTCGCCGATGCGGCGGATGTTCTCCTCCCGGTCGGCGTCGGAGAAGCCCAGGTCGGCGCAGAGGCCGTGGCGCACGTTGTCGCCGTCGAGCACATAGCAGGCCAGGCCCTGCTCGAACAGGGCCGAGTTGACGGCGTTGGCCAGGGTGCTCTTGCCGGAGCCGCTCAGTCCTGTGAACCAGAGGATGGCGCTGCGGTGGCCCCGCTGGTGGGCGCGGGCCTGGCGCGTCACGGTGGAGTGGTGCCAGACGATGTTGGTGGCCTTGGGGGTCATGGCGCAGCGGGCTGGCGGGAGGCTGTGGGGGGCATTGTCCCCTGCCGCCGGGGCCGGCGGGCCTGGGCGCGGCCCGGCGGCCGGCCCCCCTCAGCCGCCCGCCTGCCTGGGCCGGTAGCCGGCCTGCTCCAGGGCCGCCAGGGCCGGGGCCACCTGGTCGCCCTGCAGCTCGATCACGCCGTCCTTGAGGGTGCCGCCGGTGCCGGCGGCGGCCTTGAGCTGCTTCAGCAGGGCCCGCAGCTCGGCCTCGGGGGCCTCCAGGCCGGTGATGGCGGTCACGAGCTTGCCGCCCTTGCCGGCCTTGCTGCGCTGCACCCGCACCCGCTGCTGGGCCCTGGCGGTGGGGGCGCCGGTGCCACTGCCACCGGCACCGGCACCGGGCCGCTGCAGGCTCTCGGCCCTGCTGAATTCCTGCCAGCCGCCCTTGGCCATGCCCCGTGGAGTCGCTAGACACCACTTCAGCGCAGGGGCCGCCCGCCGATCAGGCCCCGATCCGCCCTCGGCCCCGCCATGGACCTGCCTCCCCTCCAGTTCGAGATGGTGCGCCTGGGGCTCCGGGGCGAGCCGGCCCCGCAGCTGTGCCGGCCGGCCCCCGAGCGGCAGGAGAGCCTGGGCACCTCCTTCAGCGGCAGCCCGCCCTGCCGGGAGGAGGCCTCGCGCATCCGCATCGACATGCCCCCCGGCTGGCCGGTGGCGCCGCCGCCCCCGCCGGCCGCCCCCGCCAGGGGCGCGCGGCCGCCGCGCCAGCCCCGGTGAGGCCCGGCCGGCTTCCTACCCTGGTGGGACTCGCGCCGCCGCCGGTGACCAGCACCGTTCCCCCCCTGTCCTCCGCCGGCGGCCTGTCTTCCGCCAGCGGCGTCGATCCCGCCGCCCTGGAGCCCTCGGTCCGCCCCAACGGCCTGGGCCGCTACGGCCAGTTCGGCGGCCAGTACGTGCCGGAAACCCTGATCCCCGCCCTGGCGGAGCTGGAGCAGGCCGCCGCCGAGGCCTGGGCGGATCCCGCCTTCACCGAGCGGCTCAACCACCTGCTCAAGCACTACGTGGGCCGCCCCAGCCCCCTGTACGAGGCCGAGCGGCTCAGCGAGCACTACCGCCGGCCCGAGGGCGGCCCGCGCATCTGGCTGAAGCGCGAGGACCTCAACCACACCGGCGCCCACAAGATCAACAACGCCCTGGGCCAGGCGCTGCTGGCCCTGCGCATGGGCAAGAAGCGGATCATCGCCGAGACCGGCGCCGGCCAGCACGGCGTGGCCACCGCCACCGTCTGCGCCCGCTTCGGGCTGGAGTGTGTGGTGTACATGGGCGCCGAGGACATGCGCCGCCAGGCCCTCAACGTGTTCCGCATGCGCCTGCTGGGGGCCACCGTGCAGCCCGTCACCGCCGGCACCGCCACCCTCAAGGACGCCACCAGCGAGGCGATCCGCGACTGGGTGACCAACGTGGAGAGCACCCACTACATCCTCGGCTCGGTGGCCGGCCCCCACCCCTTCCCGATGCTGGTGCGCGACTTCCACGCCGTGATCGGCGAGGAGGCCAGGCAGCAGTGCCAGGAGGCCTTCGGCCGCCTGCCGGACGTGCTGGTGGCCTGCGTGGGTGGCGGCTCCAACGCCATGGGCCTGTTCCACCCCTTCGTGCAGGACACCTCGGTGCGCCTGATCGGCGTGGAGGCCGCCGGCGATGGCGTCGCCAGCGGCCGCCATGCCGCCACCATCACCGAGGGCCGCGTGGGGGTGCTGCACGGCGCCATGAGCCTGCTGCTGCAGGACGCCGAGGGCCAGGTGCAGGAGGCCCACTCGATCAGCGCCGGCCTCGACTACCCCGGTGTCGGCCCCGAGCACAGCTACCTCAAGACCATCGGCCGGGCCGAGTACGGCGCCGTGACCGACGCCGAGGCGCTGGAGGCCCTGCAGCTGCTCTGCCGCCTCGAGGGCATCATCCCGGCCCTGGAGACCGCCCACGCCTTCGCCTGGCTGGAGAAGCTCTGCCCCACCCTGGCCCCCGGCACCGAGGTGGTGCTCAACCTCTCCGGCCGCGGCGACAAGGACGTGACCACCGTGGCCGACCGGCTCGGAGACCGCCTGGCGGGCTGAGCGCCGCGGGCGGCGGTGCCCCTCAGCCGCCGCCGGGCCGGGAGGCGAACAGGTTGAGCCCCAGCTCCTCCGCCAGGAACCGGGCGGTGAGCTGGCCGCGCACGCTGTTGCTCGCCCCATCCAGTCGCGGGGCGTAGGTGGCCAGGCCCCCCTTGCCCGGCGCCACGGTGATCAGGCCGCCGGAGACGCCGCTCTTGCCCGGCAGGCCCGTGGCGTAGAGCCAGTCACCGGAGGTCTCGTAGAGCCCGGCGGTGACCATCACCGCCAGCACGTGCTGGCAGTGGATCGCGTCGATCACCGGCTCGCCCGTGAGCGGGTTGGTGCCCCCGTTGGCCAGGGTGGCCGCCATCACCGCCAGGTCCCGCGCCGTGACCTGCAGCGCGCACTGGCGCGTGTAGAGCTCGGTGGCGGCCTCCGCGTCGAACCAGATCCTCTCGACGCTTGCCAGCAGGGAGGCGATGCCGCTGTTGCGCTGGTTGGTGGCCATCTCCGAGGCGTACACGGCGCCGTCGACGTCCAGGCTGCGGCCGGCGAAGCGGGAGAAGCCAGCGCGGATGAAGGCCCACTTCGCCTCGGCGTCGTCGCCCGGCGCCAGGCTGGTGGCGGCGATGGCGCCGGCGTTCACCATCGGGTTGGAGAGCCCCTCGCTGGTGCGCTCCACGGCCAGCACCGAGTGGAAGGGCAGCCCCGTGCTGTTGACGCCCAGCTTCTCCCGCGCTGCCGCCTCGCCGATGGCCTGGCACACCAGCGCGAACATGAACGGCTTGGAGATGCTCTGGATGCTGAAGGGCTGCTCCGCCTCCCCGGCGGCGATCAGCTCGCCGGCGCTGCCCGCCACGCAGATGCCGAAGTGGTCGGGGCAGGCGGCGGCCAGGGCGGGGATGTAGTCGGCCACCGCCCCCTCGTGCACGCCGGCGAAGCGCCGGTGCGCCTCCTGCACCAGCTGCTGCACCACGGCGCCGTCGGGCAGATGGCCGGTGGAGATGTAGCGGGTTCCGGAGGATGCCATCCCTGCAGCCTGGCCTGGCGAGCGGCGGCGGGCTCAGGCCCCCGCGGCCGCCGCCTCCCAGGGGAAGCGCGGCAGCTGCTGCAGCGCCTGGCGCTGGCTCTCGATCCAGACGCTGTGCATCGCGGCAATCTCCGGCGCGCCCCGCTCCAGCCGCTGGTGGTGGGCGATGGCCAGGCTGTCGCGGCGGTAGAGCGCCACCTCGAAGGGCGGCCCCACGGTGAGGTTGGAGCGCCGCGTGATCACCTGGGACACCAGGCACAGCCGGGCCGCATCCTCCAGGGAGAGCTGGTGGTGGCCGACGCCATCGAGGGGCGGCTTGCCATACTTGCTCTCACCGATCTGCAGGAAGGGCGTCTCCGGCGTGGCCATGATCGCGTTCCCCTGGGGATAGATCAGGTGCAGGCCGTGGGGCTGACCGGCGATCTGGCCGCCCAGGATGAAGGTGGCCTCGCCGCTGGCACCGATCTGCTGCAGGGCGGCGCTGTTCTCGTTCTGCACCGCCACGCTCAGCTGGCCGATGTAGGCCGCCGCCTCGAACAGGTAGCGGGCACTGAGGAAGTCGTGGGCGGTGGGCTGCTCCGGCGGGCAGGCCCCCACGGGCGGCTGCAGCGCCGCGGAGGCCACCCCGTCGCGGCGAGACTGGTTGAGGTCGCGCTGGATGCGGTTGAGTACCGCCTGGGTGGTGGCCAGGTTGCCGGCGGCCAGCAGGATGAACAGCCGGTCGGGACTCGGCTGGAAGACATGCATCTTCCGGTAGCTGGAGATGTAGTCGACCCCGGCGTTCGTGCGTGAATCGGAGGACATCACCAGGCCGTCCTCGAGCAGGAACCCCACGCAATAGGTCATCCGGCCCGCCCCTAGATCAGCAGCCGCTGCAGGCTAGTGGCGACCGAGTGCACCGCCGCGCGGGCGGTGGCGTAGGCCATGCGCATCGGGCCCACCAGCGCCACCTGGCCCACCCCGCCGCTGCCGGTGCCATAGCTCGACTGCACCACCGCGCACTGCCGCAGCGCCGGATGGGGATGCTCGGCGCCGATCCAGACGCCGCCCAGGTCGGCGGCGTCGCTGGCCTGCAGCAGTTGCTGGGGGTCCTCCTCCACCAGCTGCAGCAGCGGCCGCAGGCTCTCGGTGCGGCTGAACTCCGGCTGGCGCAGCAGCCCCCCCAGCCCCAGGGCCACCGCGCCGCCCCGCTCCAGGGGCCGGGCCTGCCGGTGGCTCTCCAGGCCCTGGCGCAGCAGCTCGCCGCTGCCGCGCAGCTGGGGCGGCAGGCCGCTCCAGTCGATGGCGCCCGTCGCCGTCGCCGCGGGGCCGCGCTCCAGCTGGCCTGCCGTCCAGCGCTCCAGGGCCGGCAGCTCGGCGCCGATGCCGGGGGGCAGCCGCAGGTTGAGGCTGCTGGTGGTGGCGCTGTCCTCCACCAGGAACACCAGCAGCCGATCGCCGCTGGGCACCAGCCGCAGGGCCTGCAGCGCCGGCGTCGGCCGCCGCGGCCGGGTGATCAGGCTCAGCAGGCCCGTCAGGTCCGCCAGGCGGCGGGCCAGGTGCAGCAGCAGGTCGTCCAGGGCGGCCCACTGCAGGCTCAGGCCGGCCAGTTCCCGCTCCAGCTGGTGGGCGGCGGCGCTGGGGGCCGGCAGCAGGCAGTCCACGTAGTGGCGGTAGCCCTGCTGGCTCGGCACCCGGCCGGCGGAGGTGTGGGGCTGGGTCAGCAGGCCCCGCTGCTCCAGGGCCCCCATGGCCGAGCGCACCGTGGCGGGGCTGGCCTCCAGGCCGAAGCGCTTCACCAGGATCTGGCTGCCCACCGGCTCCGTCGTGTCCACGTAGTGGCGCACCGTGGCCTGCAGCACCTGCTGTTGGCGGCGGGGCAGGGGTTGCACGGGGTGCGGCCTCTCGGGGGGATCGGGCGTGTCGAGCTGGATCGTAGGGGCAGTGAACCGCGCGCTCCGCAGCGGGGCAACTCCGAGGGGCCCCTCAGCAGCGCGGCAGCTCAGTAGCGCGGCACCGAGGGATCCACCTCCACGCTCCAGGCGTCGATGCCGCCGTGCAGGTTCCAGACCCGTTCGTAGCCCTGGGCCTCCATCAGCCAGCTGCCGAACTGCCAGCTGCGCACGCCGGCGTGGCAGAGCACCACCACCTCCCGCTGCCGATCCAGCAGGGCCTCCAGCCGCTCCTGCCAGTCGGCGGCGCGGCTCAGGGGCAGGTGGATCACCGGCCGGCCCAGGGCCGCCAGCTCCAGCTCCTGCGGCTCGCGCACGTCCACCAGCTGGAGGGGCTCGCCGGCCTCCAGGCGACGCTGCAGGTCGGAGGCGCTGAGGGAGGCTGGAGTCGGCATCGCGGGGGAGCGGCGGGCGCGGTGGCCCCATGCTGGCGGCGGCGCCCCTGGGCTGGCGGCCGGGCGGCTGCAGGTGCCAAAGCCCGGGGCCATGCATAAAGATGACGTCGTTGCTGCGTGCGTCGCATGAAGGCCCGCCCCTTCCTGGCGGCCGTCCTGACGGTGGCCCTGGTGCTGCTCGGCCTGGGGGCGGGGGCCTGGTGGCTGGTGCTGACCCGCAGTCCCCTCGCCCTGCAGCAGCAGCGCCTGGCCCTGCCCCCGGCGGCCCGCTTCGTGCCCCGCAGCGCCCCGTTGAGCCTGCACTGGCTGCTGGGCCCCGACGAGGCCGGCGGCTATGCCCGCGCCGTCGCGCCGCCGCGCCAGCGCCGCCACGCCGCCGCCGCCGTCGATCGCCTGCGCGACGGCGCCTTCGCCGCCGCCGGCCTCGACTACGCCAGCGAACTCGCCCCCTGGCTCGGCGGCGAGGTGAGCCTGGCCCTGCTGACCCCCCCGGACCAGGCGGGCGAGCCGGGCTGGTTGCTGGCCCTGCGCAGCCGCGACAACGCCGGCGCCCGCGGCTTCCTGCAGCGCTTCTGGCAGACCCGCAGCCTGGCCGGCACCGACCTGCAGGTGAGCAGCTACCGGGGTATGGGCCTGATCAGCGGCCGCGGCGCCCTGGTGGGCCAGAGCCCCCGGCCCCTGGCCACCGCCCTGATCCACGACGACCTGGTGCTGATCGCCTCCGGCCGCGGCGTGCTCGAGCAGGCCCTGGATGTCTCCCAGATCGACGAGCTCAACCAGGCCGCCAGTGCCCCCCTGCAGCAGGCCGTGGAGCGGCTCGGTCGGGGTGTGGCCCTGCTCACCGCCCGGCCGGCGGCCCTGGAGCGCTGGCTGGGCCTGCCGGCTGACCCCCAGCGCCTCTCCTCCGCCGGCGAGCTGGTGGCGGCCCTCTCCCCCGCCGGCCGGGGCCTGGCCCTTGAGGCCCTGGTGCAGCTCAGGGCACCCCTGCCCGAGCGTCCCCTCGAGGGCGGCGAGGCCCTGCTCCAGCAGCTGCGCGCCCCGGCGGCCAGCCTCGCCCTGCTTCAGAACCCGGCCGCCCTGCTGGGGGCGGGCGGGGAGAGCGACCCCTGGCGGGCCCTGCTGGGCCCGGTGCTGGCCCGGGCCCTGGCCGGCGAGGCCGGTCCGCTGCCGGCCCTGGTGGCCGCCGCCGATCCCGGCCCCCTGCTCTGGGCCCGCCAGGCGGAGGGCTGGCTGCTGGGCAGCCCCGTCGATGGCCCGGCCCCCGAGGCGATCCAGGCCGAGCTGGCCCAGCGGGGCTTCAGCGCCGCCCCCCTGGAGCTCCAGGGCCAGACCCTGGAGGCCTGGACCCAGCTCGAATCCCGGCCGGTGCGGGGCAACCCCGACCAGCTCCAGGCCCGCCTGGCCGGCGCCCGCAGCGTCGAGGCGGGCCTGGCCTGGTGGGGCCAGGGGCTGGCGGTGCTCGGCCAGCAGCGCGACGGCCGCGGCGCGCCCCGCCGGCGCCTGGAGCAGCTGGAGGCCCTCGGCGCCCCCCGCGCCCCGGTGCAGTGGGCGATGGACGGTCCCGCGGCCCGGCAGCTGCTGGAGCGCTGGCAGCCCTGGCGGCTGCTGGCGACCCTCGCCTCCGGCGACCTCAGCGGCCAGCTGCAGGGGGCGGCCCTGGCCCTGGAGGCGGAGCTCCCGGCGGAGACCCCGGCGCCGGCGGCCAACGCCCGCGGCGGCCTGCGGCTGCACGCCCGCCTGGAGCTGGGCTGAGGTCGCCATGGCCCACCGCCGCGAGCTGCTGCTGCTGCGCCATGGCATCGCCGAGGAGCGCGGCGCCGGTCTTGACGACGCCTCCCGGGCCCTCACCGCCGCCGGGATCGAGCGCACCGGCCGGGTGCTGCAGCGCCTGCTGGAGCTGGACCTGCGGGCCGAGGTGCTGCTCAGCAGCCCGCTGGTGCGGGCCCGCCAGAGCGCCGAGCTGGCCCGCGATGCGGGCCTGGCCCCCGCCCTGGAGCTGGAGGCGGCCCTGGCCCCGGGTGCCGATCCCGAGCCGCTGCTGCAGCGCTGGCTGGGGCCGACCTCGCCGCGGCCGGGCTGGGGCCGGCTGGCGCTGGTGGGCCACGAGCCCGACCTGAGCCGCCTGGCTGCCTGGCTGATCGGCGTGCCCGCGGCCCAGGCCGAGGGGCGGCTGCGGCTCAAGAAGGCCGGCGTGCTGCTGCTGGAGCTGCCGGGGGAGGACGGGCCGGCGCCGCCGCAGCTGGCCGGTGCGGCCCGGCTGCTGCTGCTGCTCAGCCCCAGGAGCCTGCTGGCTGGTCGGTAGCGCTACCCGGCGCGCCCCGTCGCCGGCCTTAGGTTGCCCTCGCAGCGACCCAGGAGCGGCATGGTGGCAGAGGCGAGCGTTCCGGCGGCGGCAACAGTGCCGGCAGTCGCGCCGGAAGAAGCGGCGGCGCCTGCGGCGGCGGCCGCCCCGGCCTACCGCCCCGGCCTTGAGGGCGTGCCTGCCACCCAGTCGGCGGTGTGCGACATCGACGGCCAGCGCGGCATCCTCAGCTACCGGGGTTACCGGGTGGAGGACCTGGCGGCCCAGAGCACCTTCCTGGAGACCACCCACCTGCTGATCTGGGGTGAGCTGCCCGACGCCGAGGAGCTGGCGGCCTTTGAGCACGAGGTGCAGATGCACCGGCGGGTGAGCTTCCGCATCCGCGACATGATGAAGAGCTTCCCCTCCCAGGGGCACCCGATGGACGCGCTGCAGGCCAGCGCCGCCTCCCTCGGCCTCTTCTATTCCCGCCGCGCCCTCGACAACCCCGAATACATCGTGGGGGCGGTGGTGCGGCTGCTGGCCAAGATTCCCACGATGGTGGCGGCGTTCCAGCTGATCCGCAAGGGCCAGGATCCGATCCAGCCCCGCGACGACCTGGCCTACGCCTCCAACTTCCTCTACATGCTCACCGAGCGCGAGCCGGATCCCCTGGCGGCCCGCATCTTCGATGCCTGCCTGATCCTGCACGCCGAGCACAGTCTCAACGCCAGCACCTTCAGCGCCCGCGTCACCGCCAGCACCCTCACCGACCCCTACGCCGTGGTGGCCTCGGCCGTGGGCACCCTGGCCGGCCCGCTGCACGGCGGCGCCAACGAGGACGTGCTGGAGATGCTCGAGGAGATCGGCAGCGAGGACCAGGTGGAGCCCTGGCTGGATCGGGCCATCGCCGAGAAGCGCAAGATCATGGGCTTCGGCCACCGGGAATACAAGGTGAAGGACCCCCGGGCCGGCATCCTGCAGAAGCTGGCCGAGCAGCTGTTCGATGCCTTCGGCCACGATCCGCTCTACGACCTGGCCCTGAAGCTGGAGGCCGCGGCCGCCGAGCGGCTCGGTCCCAAGGGCATCTACCCCAACGTGGATTTCTATTCCGGCCTGGTGTATCGCAAGCTCGGCATCCCCGGAGACCTGTTCACGCCGATCTTCGCCATCGCCCGCACCGCCGGCTGGCTGGCCCACTGGAAGGAGCAGCTCGGCGCCAACCGCATCTTCCGGCCCTCGCAGATCTACACCGGCCATCCGGCCCGCCAGTGGCGGCCGATCGAGGCCCGCTGACCCGCCCGCCCAGGCCGCTGCGCCGCCGACCCGACTGCCGCTGCGGCCGCCTAAGTTGCCCCCAGTCCAGCCAGTCCCCCTGCAGCCACCCGCATGCTGACCGTTCCAGCCAGCGCCATGGCCGCGGCCCTGCAGGCCCCGGCCCTGGTGACCCCCGGCCTCGACCTGGAGGCCAGCTTCACCGATGTGCTCGAGGGCTTCGGCCTGAGCCCCGCCGCCGCCCACCTGGTGTGGCTGCCCCTGCCGATGCTGCTGGTGCTGGTGGCGGCGGTGGTGGGCGTGCTGGTCACCGTGTGGCTGGAGCGCAAGATCTCGGCCGCCGTGCAGCAGCGCATCGGCCCCGAGTACGCCGGCGCCCTCGGGGTGCTGCAGCCCCTGGCCGATGGCCTCAAGCTGCTGTTCAAGGAGGACATCATCCCGGCCCGGGCCGACGGCCTGCTGTTCACCCTCGGCCCGGTGCTGGTGGTGGTGCCGGTGATCCTCAGCTGGCTGGTGGTGCCCTTCGGCCAGCACCTGCTGATCAGCAACGTGGGGGTGGGCATCTTCCTCTGGATTTCCCTCAGCAGCATCCAGCCCATCGGCCTGCTGATGGCCGGCTACGCCTCCAACAACAAGTATTCGCTGCTGGGGGGGCTGCGGGCGGCGGCCCAGTCGATCTCCTACGAGATTCCCCTGGCCCTGGCGGTGCTGGCGGTGGTGATGATGAGCAACTCCCTCAGCACCGTCGACATCGTCAACCAGCAGACCGGCGCCGGCATCCTCAGCTGGAACATCTGGCGTCAGCCGGTGGGCTTCGTGATCTTCTGGATCTGCGCCCTGGCCGAGTGTGAGCGCCTGCCCTTCGACCTGCCGGAGGCCGAGGAGGAGCTGGTGGCCGGCTACCAGACCGAGTACGCCGGCATGAAGTTCGCCCTCTTCTACCTGGGCAGTTACATCAACCTGGTGCTCTCGGCCCTGCTGGTGTCGGTGCTCTACCTCGGCGGCTGGGGCTTCCCGGTGCCGATCGAGTGGCTGGCGGGAGCCCTGGGCCAGTCGGTCGATGCCCCGGTGGTGCAGGTGATCACCGCCTCGGTGGGCATCGTGATGACGGTGCTCAAGGCCTACCTGCTGGTGTTCTTCGCGATCCTGCTGCGCTGGACCGTGCCCCGGGTGCGGATCGACCAGCTGCTGGACCTGGGCTGGAAGTTCCTGCTGCCGATCGCCCTGGTGAACCTGCTGGTGACCGCCGGCCTCAAGCTCGCCTTCCCCGCCTTCTTCGGCGGCTGATCCCCCAGACCCCGCGCCGGCAGGCCCATCATGGGGGCCGGCGACCCCATCCCCCTCCGCCCCTCGTCCCGCCAGTTCCATGTTCGGGTTCCTCAAGAAAGTCGGCGATTACAGCCGCGATGCGGTCAGTGCGGCCAGTTACCTGGGCCAGGGGCTGGCGGTGACCTTCGATCACCTGCGCCGCCGCCCGATCACGGTGCAGTACCCCTACGAGAAGCTGATCCCCTCGGAGCGCTACCGGGGCCGCATCCACTACGAGCTCGACAAGTGCATCTCCTGTGAGGTGTGCGTGCGGGTCTGCCCGATCAACCTGCCGGTGGTGGACTGGGTGATGAACAAGGCCACCAAGAAGAAGGAGCTGCGCAACTACTCCATCGACTTCGGGGTGTGCATCTTCTGTGGCAACTGCGTGGAGTACTGCCCCACCAACTGCCTGTCGATGACCGAGGAATACGAGCTGGCGGCCTTTGACCGCCACAGCCTCAACTTCGACAACATCGCCCTGGGCCGCCTGCCCACCAGCGTCACCAGCGACCCGGCGGTGGTCGCCCTGCGGGAGCTGGCCTACCTGCCCAAGGGCGAACTGGACCCCCACGGCGTCGACCCCGACCGGCCCCGGGCCGGCAGACTGCCCGAGCAGGTGCTCGAGACCCTGCCCAAGCCCGAGGCCGCCGCCAGCGGAGACCAAGCCCGATGACCATCGCCTCCTCCACCCAGTTCCTCTGCTTCGCGGCCCTCTCGGCGGCCGTGGCCATCGGGGCCCTGGGCGTCGTCCTGCTGCCCAACATCGTCTATTCCGCCTTCCTGCTGGGCGGGGTGTTCCTCTCGGTGGCGGGCCTCTACCTGCTGCTCAACGCCAGCTTCGTGGCCGCCGCCCAGGTGCTCGTCTATGTGGGCGCCGTGAACGTGCTGATCCTGTTCGCGATCATGCTCGTGAACAAGAAGGAGACCCTGGCCGCCATTCCGGGGCTGGCCCTGCGGCGGCTGCTGTCGGGCGCCGTCTGCGCCGGCCTGTTCGGCCTGCTGCTGCGGGTGGCCTTCATCACCCCCTGGGCCACGCCCGGCCCCGAGCCCCTCGGCGACGACTCCACGATCCGCATCGGCGAACACCTGTTCTCCGACTACCTGCTGCCCTTCGAGCTGGCCTCGGTGCTGCTGCTGATGGCCATGATCGGCGCCATCGTGCTGGCCCGCCGCGATGTCCTCGCCGCCGACATCGTCACCGGCGAACCCGCCGACCAGGGCCTGATCGAGAAGTCGCGCACGCCGCTGCTGCTTGAGACCCCGGCCCCCGCCGTGCCCACCCCTGCCCTGGAGACGCGCTGATGACCCTCGAGCTGCCCACCACCGTGCCCCTGCAGGCCTACCTGGCCCTGGCGGCGGTGCTGTTCTGCACCGGCGTCTGGGGGCTGATCAACAGCCGCAACGCCGTGCGGGTGCTGATGAGCATCGAGCTGATGCTCAACGCTGTGAACATCAACCTGATGGCCTTCTCCAGCTACCTGGACGGCCAGCTGATCCGCGGCCAGGTGTTCGCCATCTTCGTGATCACCGTGGCCGCCGCCGAGGCCGCCGTGGGGCTGGCGATCCTGCTCTCCCTCTACCGCAACCGTGAGACGGTGGACATGGAGCGCTTCAACCTGCTGCGCTGGTAGCCAGGCTGGGGGCTGATCCGGTGCCGGCGGCCCCTGTGGCGCCCCACCGGCTTGCCCCGATCGATCCATGCAACTGCGGACCGTCTGGCTGATCCATCGCGCCGGCAGCCAGGCCGCCCTGCGCCAGGCCCGCCGCAGCGCCGAGCAGCTGCGTCAGCAGGGCGTGCGCGTGGCCGTGGCCATGAGCGGTGCCAACGCCAACCCCTTCCCCGGTCTGCTGGCCGATGAGGGCGAGCCGCCCGATCTGGCGGTGGTGCTCGGCGGCGACGGCACCGTGCTCGGCGCCGCCCGGCACCTGGGTCCGCTGGGGGTGCCGATCCTCTGCTTCAACGTGGGCGGCCACTTCGGCTTCCTCACCCACGAGCGCAAGCTGATGCACACGGCCGAACCGGCCGCCTCCTCCGAGAACCTCTGGCAGCGGCTGCGGGACGACCGCTTCGCCCTGGAGCGCCGCATGATGCTGGAGGCCCGTGTCGAGGACGACGAGACGGTGCACGTGGCCCTCAACGACTTCTACCTGCGGCCGGGCCAGGACGAGTCGTCGCCCACCTGCGTGCTGGAGCTGGAGATCGACGGCGAGGTGGTGGACCAGTACCGCGGCGACGGCCTGATCATCGCCACCCCCACCGGCTCCACGGGCTACGCCATGGCCGCCGGCGGGCCGATCCTGCACCCCGGCATCGACGCCATCGTGGTCAACCCGATCTGCCCGATGAGCCTCTCCAGCCGGCCGGTGGTGGTGCCGCCCCGCTCCCAGCTGGCGATCTGGCCCCTGGGGGAGGCCAGCCGGCGGGTACGGCTCTGGAAGGACGGCGCCCACGCCACGGACCTGGAGCCGGGCGAGCGCTGCAGCGTCCAGCGCTCCCACCACCACGCCCTGCTGGTGGTGCTGGAGCAGAGCCCCTCCTACTACCGCACCCTCACCCGCAAACTGCACTGGGCCGGCAACCTCACCGCCGGCGAGCCCTCCCCCAACTGATCCGGCAGTTCCCATGGCCCTGGAGATCGAGCGACGCTTTCTGGTGGCCGGGGACGGCTGGCGTGCCCACGCCGGCGCGCCCCAGGCCCTGGCCCAGGGCTACCTGGCCGCGGCCGCCGAGGGCCTGACCCTGCGGGTGCGGCGTGTGGTGCTGCCGGCCGGGGAGGGGGCGGTGGCGGCGGCTGACCCGGCGGCGGCCGAGGCCTGGCTGACGCTGAAGCTGCCGGCCGAGGGCATCGCCCGCCATGAGTTCGAGGTGGCGATTCCCGCGGGCGACGCCGATCAGCTGCTGGACCACTGCCCCACGGCCCTGCGCAAGCGGCGCCACCGCCTCGATCTGCCCGGCGGTGACTGGGTGCTGGACCTGTTCGAGGCCGCCAACGCCCCGCTGCTGATCGCCGAGGTGGAGCTGGAGCACCCCGACAGCCCCGTGGCGGTGCCGAGCTGGTGCGTGCGGGAGATCACCGGCGATCACCGCTTCAGCAACGCCGCCCTGGCCCGGCGGCCCTTCGCCCACTGGCCCGCCGCCGAGCGCGCTGCGGTGCTGCAGGGGCTGGGGGCGGACGCCGCGGCGCCCGGCTGAGGGGCTCAGCCCGGGCCGTTGGCCTGGGGCAGGCTGCAGCAGTTGAAGCCGTCGCGGCAGATCTTGCCGTTGTCCATGGCCCAGTTGATCAGGGCCACGCGGTTCTTGGCGCCGGTCTTGGTGAACACGTTGCTGACGTGGTTGTCCACCGTGCGCTTGCTGATCATCAGCGTCTGGGCGATGTCCTGGTTGGTGAGGCCCTGGGCCACCAGCTCGACGATCTCCAGCTCGCGCTCCGACAGGGCGGCGTGGGGGTGGCCGAGGTCGCCCAGCTCTGACATCGCGGCTGCGGGGGCTGCTGGCTGCACTGTACGCAGCTCCGCCGGCGCGGCACCGGCCTGGCCGATGATGGGCCGATTCGACAGGGGCGGCATCTTGCGGCTGCAACGGGCACTGGAGGCGGGTCAGTTCGCCATCACCGCGGAGGTGATGCCCCCCCGCGGCGCCGATGCGTCCGCCGCCCTGGCCCATGCCCGCCGGCTGCGGGGCCTGGTGCACGCCGTGAACGTCACCGACGGCAGCCGCGCCGTGATGCGGATGAGCAGCCTGGCCCTGTGCCGGCTGCTGCTGGAGGCCGGCGTCGAGCCGGTGCTGCAGCTGGCCTGCCGCGACCGCAACCGCATCGCCCTCCAGGCCGACCTGCTCGGCGCCCACGCCCTCGGCATCCGCAACCTGCTCTGCCTCACCGGCGACCCGGTGCGGGCCGGCGACCAGCCCGGGGCCCGGCCGGTGAACGAGCTGGAGGCGGTGCGGCTGCTGCAGCAGGTGCGCGACTTCAACCGCGGCCTCGATCCGGTGCAGGGCAGCCTGCCCGATGGCCCCACCGACCTGTTCGCCGGGGCGGCGGCGGATCCCCACTGCCCCAGCTGGAGCGGGCTGCAGCGCCGCCTGGCCCGCAAGCGGGCCGCCGGCGCCCGCTTCCTGCAGACCCAGATGGTGATGGAGAGCGAGCGGCTGCGGCGGTTCGTGGGCGAGCTGGCCGCACCCCTGGGGCTGCCGGTGCTGGCGGGCGTGTTCCTGCTCAAGTCGGCCCGGAACGCGCTGTTCATCAACCGGGTGGTGCCGGGGGCCTGCATTCCCCAGGCCCTGATCGATCGCCTCGCCGCCGCCGCCAACCCCGCCGATGAGGGCATCAGCATCGCCGCCGAGCAGGTGGCGGCCTACGCCGGCATCGCCCAGGGGGTGCACCTGATGGCAGTGAAGGCCGAGGAGCGCATTCCCTTGATCCTGGAGCGTGCCGGGGTGGGGACCGCCCAGGTGCTGGCCTGAGGACCCCTCGGCCCCGGAGTCAGCCGCCGGCGGCGGAGCTGGTGATGGCCAGGTCGGTGCCGAGCAGCTCGGCCATGGCCTTCTGCTGGGGCGAGGGGGCCACGGGGTCCTGGCGGCGCACGTCGGTGATCAGCCAGTCCAGGGCGGCCTCCTGCAGGTCGAAGTGATCGCCGTTGCGGTCCACGCAGTAGCGGCCGTAGACGAGTTTTTCCACCAGGCGCACGCCGGGGCCGATGCGGGAGTAGTCGAAGATGATCGAGTTGTCGATGGTGGCGCCCTCGCAGATGTGGCAGCTGGGGCCGATCATCGCAGGGCCGATGATCGTGGCGCCGTCCTCGATCTTGGTCATGCCGCCCACGTAGATGGGGCCCTGCACCTTGATCCTGTCCCAGTTGGCGGCCACGTTCAGGCCGGTGTAGATGCCGGGACGCACCTGCTTGCCGGGCACCTGCACCTGGCGCACCTGGCCCTCCAGCACGCTGCGGATCGCCTGCCAGTAGTCCGGCACCTTGCCGATGTCCACCCACTCGAATTCCATCGGCAGGGCGTAGAAGGGGGCCCCGGCCTCCACCAGGCGCGGGAACAGGTCCGAGCCGATGTCAAAGGGCACCCCCGAGGGGATGAAGTCGAGCACCTCCGGCTCGAAGATGTAGATGCCGGTGTTGATCATGTCGCTGGCGGCCTCATCCACCGCCGGCTTCTCCTGGAAGGAGCGCACCCGCCCATCCGCGTCGGTCACCACCACGCCGTAGCTGCTCACCTGGTCGCGGGGCACCCGCTTGGTGATCAGGCTGGCCATGGCGCCCTTCTCCCGGTGGCGGCGCACGGCCTCGCTGAGGTCGAGGTCGATCAGGGCGTCGCCGCAGAGCACCACGAAGGTGTCGTCGAAGAAGGGCTGGAAGTTCTGGATCTTCTTGATGCCGCCGGCGGAGCCCACCGCCTCGCCGATCAGCTGGCCGTCCTCGATGCGGCCCTCGAAGCTGTAAGCGATCTCCACGCCGAAGCGCTGGCCGTCGCGGAAGTAGTTCTCGATCTCCTCGGCCAGGTGGGACACGTTCACCATGATTTCGGTGAAGCCGTGCTCACGCAGCAACTCCAGCAGAAACTCCATCACGGGTTTCTGCAGGATCGGGATCATCGGTTTGGGCGTGGTGTGCGTGATCGGACGCACCCGCGTTCCCTTGCCGGCCGCCAGGATCATCGCCTTCATCGGCGCGGTCTTCCGTGGTGAGGGGTCTGGATCACGCACCTTAGGGAATGCCTCTAGGCCACAAGGGTCGGCCGAGCCGGCGCCGGAGCTGGCCCCGCGGCGGTCGCCAGCTCCGGCGCTGCCCCCTCGCTGACCTCCGGCAGGCGCCTGAGGCGCAGCGGTCCATAGAGCCCGCCGCTCTGCTCCAGCTCCACCTTGCCCTGGGAGCAGAGGAACAGCAGGGCCCAGAACACGCCCACCCGGTCGCAGTCCAGATCCGCCGGGGCCACCGCGCCCCAGCCCTCCACCAGCGCCTCGAAGCCCAGCCAGGCCTGGCTGTCGGGGTGCTGCAGCAGGAACCGGCCCAGGGCGGCGGTGGTTTCAGGCAGCTTCTCCCGGTGGGCCAGGGCCGCCACCTGCTCGATCACGGCCCGGTCGCTGAAGCGTCGGCTGCGCTGGCGCGGGCGGGGCCGGATCTCCTCCTGCTCCAGCCGCTCGGCGATCTCCTCCAGCTGGCGGATCAGTTCCCCCAGGGTGACGGGCCGCTGCAGGGGCGGCGGGGCCACCAGGCGCCGGCGCAGGTGCCGTTCGGGCCGGCTGGGCAGCGCAATCACCGCCCCGCCGCCCCAGTCCGCCTCCGGCTCCTCGGGCTCCTCGCCCCAGGCCGGCTCGGGCGGAAAGGTGCGGGCCTCCAGCACCTCGGCCTTGAGGCTCACCAGCACCGAGGCGGCCAGGAAGGCCTCGCTGGTCTCAGCCAGCTCCTGCTCGTAGCTGCCGCCGCCGGGGCCGTTGTCCACCACCAGCCGCGGCAGGGCGATGCGCTGGCGCAGCTGGTCCAGAAAGCCGTCCACCACGGCGATCACATCCACGTCCCAGGGATCCAGATCCCCCCGCAGGGCCGCGTCCTGCAGCAGGCGAATCGCCAGCCTGGCGCCCCCTTCCGGCATGGGATTCCGCCGACTCCCTGCAACGTACCGGCTGGATCGCCGCGGGGCCAGCTCCGGGCGAGCTCCCGGGCTGGGCAGAGGACTCAGACGCCGCCGCTGCCCTGGGGGGCGGAGCTCTCGCCGGCGGCGGGCAGCAGGCCCAGCTGGGCGTCCACGGCGGCCCGGTAGCGCTGCACGTCCTCCTCCAGCTCGCGGATGCGCACCTGCTGGGCTTCCACCTCACTGGAGCTGTTCAGGCTCTCCACCTGCTTCAGCACCCCGGTCCAGACGGCGAACACCCAGGCCGCTGCGGCGCCGATGCCGCCCACCACCAGCAGCAGCACGGCCAGGGGCAGGGTGGCGGCCACCCCGGGCAGGAACTTCACCGTGGTGGCGGCGGTGTTCTCCAGGGTGAACATCACCATCGCCAGGCTGAAGCTGAAGATCAGCAGAAAATTCAGCTGTCGCATCGCCGTTCTCGGGGTGGGTCGGGGCCGCTGGGGCGCTCCGATACGGGAGCGTACGGAGCCCGTCCCGGTTGCGCAAGCGCTCCCGGCCGGGGCGCCAGCCCGCTGGGGCCGGGGCTCCGCGCCGCGTGCCCGCCGGGCCTCAGCCCAGGGCCGGTGCCAGGGCCGGGGCCCGCAGCAGGGCGGGGGGCAGCAGCCCGCCCAGGGGGGAGCGCACCAGGGCGGCCGGGCCGCCGCCGATGGGCCGGTCCATCGCCGTGAGCTCCCGCTGCACCAGGGCCTCGATCGAGGCGCGGTAGCTGTCGGTCACGAGGCGCGGGTAGAGGCCGATGCCGATGATCGGCACCAGCAGGCAGCTGACCACATAGATCTCCCGTGGCTCGGCGTCCACCAGGTGGGTGTGGGCCGCCAGCTCGGCGTTCTCCTTGCCGAAGAAGATCTCCCGCAGCATCGAGAGCAGGTAGATCGGCGTGAGGATCACCCCCACCGCCGCCAGCACCGCCATCACGATCCGGAAGCTGAGGGCATAGGCCTCGCTGGTGGCGAAGCCCACGAACACCATCAGCTCGCTCACGAAACCGCTCATGCCCGGCAGGGCCAGGGAGGCCAGGGAGCAGATGGTCCACAGGGCGAACATCTTGCGCATCTTCTGGCCCACACCACCCATCTCATCGAGCTGCAGGGTGTGGGTGCGGTCGTAGGTGGCGCCCACCAGGAAGAACAGGCTGGCGCCGATCAGGCCATGGCTCACCATCTGCAGCATCGCTCCGCTGGTGCCCAGGGCGCTGAAGCTGCCGATGCCGATCAGCACGAAGCCCATGTGGCTGATGGAGCTGTAGGCGATCTTGCGCTTGAGGTTGCGCTGGGCGAAGGAGGTGAGGGCCGCGTAGATGATGTTCACCACCCCCAGCACCACCAGCAGCGGTGCGAACTGGGCATGGGCCTCCGGCAGCAGCTGCACGTTGAAGCGCAGCAGGGCGTAGCCACCCATCTTCAGCAGGATGCCCGCCAGCAGCATGTGCACCGGCGCCGTGGCCTCGCCATGGGCGTCCGGCAGCCAGGTGTGCAGCGGCACGATCGGCAGCTTCACCCCGAAGGCGATCAGCAGGCCGGCGTAGGCCAGCAGCTGGAACCTGAGGGGGAACTCCTTGGCCATCAGGGCCGTGAACTCGAAGGTCGGCGTGCCGCCGCCGTAGAAGGCCATCGCCAGGGCCGCCAGCAGGATGAACACCGAGCCGCCGGCCGTGTAGAGGATGAACTTGGTGGCGGCGTACTGGCGCTTCTTGGCCCCCCAGATCGCCAGCAGCAGGTACACCGGCAGCAGTTCCAGCTCCCAGGCCAGGAAGAACAGCAGCATGTCCTGCACGGCGAACACGGCAATCTGGCCGCCGTCCATGGCCAGCAGCAGGAAGTAGAACAGCCGCGGCTTGAAGCTCACCGGCCAGGCCGCCAGGGCCGCCAGGGCGGTGATGAAGCTGGTGAGCAGGATCAGCGGCATCGACAGGCCGTCGGCCCCCACGGACCAGGCCAGCCCCAGATCCGGCAGCCATTGCCAGCGCTCCACCAGCTGCAGCCCCTCGACGCTGGGGTCGTAGCCGTTGAGGTAGCCGCCCACGGTGAGCAGGAAGGTGACCAGCGCCACCCCCAGGGCATACCAGCGCACCTGCTTGCCGTCCCCCTGGTCGGGCACGAAGGGGATCAGCAGGGCGGCCGCGATCGGGAACAGGATCGAGGCGCTCAGCCAGGGGAAGGCGGCGGCCGATCCCGGGGCGGCTGCGGGGACGGCGCTGGCGGCGGCCAGCGGCACCGCCGCCTGGGACACCGCGAAGTCGAAGAACACAGACAGGCCCGATGGTCTGGCCGGAGTGTAGAAATGCGCGCCCGCCCGGCACTGGCCCCGTGGCCGATGTCACACAGAGCGTCGCGGCGGTTCAGCCCGGGGAGGGGACCGGTCCAGCGGGGGTCAGCCCAGCACGCCGAACAGCACCACCAGGGCGATCACGCCGCCGAACACGATCAGGGCGTAGAACTGGGCCCGGCCGGTCTCGAAGTACTTGAGACCCTCGCCGCTGCCCAGGGTCACCAGGCCGGTGAGGTTCACCACGCCGTCCACCACCTTGGAGTCCACCTCCAGCACCTGGCGGGCCAGCTTGCGGCTGCCCTGCACGAACAGCCTGTCGTTGATGGCATCGAGGTACCACTTGTTGGCCAGGAAGGCGTTGACGGCCGGGAAGCGCTCCGCCACGGCCGTGGCCAGATCCAGCCTGTGCAGGGCGTAGGCCAGGACCGCCACGCCGATGCCCAGCAGCGAGATCCCCACCGAGGCGCCGGCCAGGGGCAGGAACGCGCCCCAGCTGAAGTGCTCGGCCGCCTCGGCG
>CALRKO020000014.1:0-72106 GCA_943368105.1 Chitinophaga pinensis
GCCCCAGCGTCCGGGTGCCCCGGCCCCCGCCCGCCCCGCCGCCGCCGGTGCCCCCCGGCCCCAGCTGGTGGGCCGGCCCCAGCCCGGCCAGGGCGGTGGCCGGCCCGCCCCCCCGGCCGGCCGGCCCGCCCTGAGCCAACGGCCCGGCATGCCGGCGCGCCCCGGTGCCCCCGCCCCCGTCCGCCCCGGCCAGCAGGGCGCCAAGCCCGGCTCCCCGCCGGTGCGGGCCCAGGTGGAGCTGGTGGGCAAGCCGATCCGCCGGGACGCCGCCGGCCCTGCCGGGTCGGTGCGCCCCGGCGCCCCCGTGCGCCCCGGCATGCCCCAGGGCATGCGCAAGCCCGTGGCCCCGGGCGAGCTGATGCAGCTGCAGAAGCCCGGTGCGCGGCCGATCGCGGCCCCGCCGCGCCGGCCCACCGCCGCCGATGGTGCGGCCGGCACCGCCGATGCGCCGACCCGGCCCACGGCCACGCCCCCCTCGGCGCCGCGGCGTCCCGGCTTCCGCACGCCCCAGCCCCCCGGCCGGGCCCGGCGCCCCGACTGGGACGACAGCGCCAAGCTGGAGGCCCTGCGCAGCCGTTCGCCCCAGAAGCAGCGCACCAAGGTCCACATCATTGGCGAGAACGACGACGCCCTGACGGCCGAGACCGGCGGCTACGCCGGTGAGTACGAGGCCCAGGTGCTGCAGGCCAGCCTTGCCCGCCCCGCCAAGCCCCGCGGCAAGGCCGCGGCCCCTGCGGCCAAGCCCGTGGCGGCGATGCGCAAGCGCAAGAAGGAGACCACCCGCCAGCGCCAGCGCCGCCGCGCCATGGAGCTGCGGGCCGCCCGCGATGCCAAGGCCGTGCGGCCCGACATGCTGGTGGTGCCGGAGGGCAACCTGACGGTTCAGGAGCTGGCCGACCGCCTCGGCGTCGAGAGCTCCGAGATCATCAAGAGCCTGTTCTTCAAGGGCATCATCGCCACGGTCACCCAGACCCTCGATCTGCCGGCGATCGAGACGGTGTCCGAGGAGTTCGGCGTGCCGGTCCTGGAGGACGACGTGCAGGAGGCCGCCAAGAAGACGGTGGAGATGATCGAGGCCAGCGACCTGGCCCACCTGATCCGGCGCCCGCCCGTGGTGACCGTGATGGGCCACGTGGACCACGGCAAGACCAGCCTGCTGGACGCGATCCGCAAGACCCGGGTGGCGGCGGGCGAGGCCGGCGGCATCACCCAGCACATCGGCGCCTACCAGGTGGAGATCCCCCACGCCGGCGAGCACCGCAAGATCACCTTCCTCGACACCCCGGGCCACGAGGCGTTCACCGCCATGCGCGCCCGCGGCACCAAGGTCACCGACGTGGCGGTGCTGGTGGTGGCGGCCGATGACGGCGTCCGCCCCCAGACCCTGGAGGCCATCAGCCACGCCCGCGCCGCCGAGGTGCCGATCGTGGTGGCGATCAACAAGATCGACAAGGAGGGCGCCCAGCCCGACCGCGTCAAGCAGGAGCTCTCGGCCCTGGAGCTGGTGGCGGAGGACTGGGGCGGCAGCACCGTGATGGTGCCGGTGAGCGCCATCAAGGGCGAGAACATCGACCAGCTGCTGGAGATGATCCTGCTGGTGAGCGAGGTGGAGGACCTCCAGGCCAACCCGGACCGGATGGCCAAGGGCACCGTGATCGAGGCCCACCTCGACAAGGCCAAGGGCCCGGTGGCCACCCTGCTGATCCAGAACGGCACCCTGCGCACCGGCGACGTGCTGGCCGCCGGCCCGATCCTGGGCAAGGTGCGGGCGATGGTGGACGACACCGGCAAGCGGGTCAAGGAGGCCGGTCCCTCCTACGCGGTGGAGGCCCTCGGCTTCAGCGAGGTGCCCACCGCCGGCGATGAGTTCGAGGTCTACCCCGACGAGAAGACGGCCCGGGCCGTGGTGGGCGACCGCGCCAACGAGGCCCGGGCCACCCGCCTGGCCCAGCAGATGGCCTCGCGCCGGGTGTCGTTGGCGTCGATGTCGGGCAAGGCCAGCGAGGGCGAGCTCAAGGAGCTCAACCTGATCCTCAAGGCGGATGTGCAGGGCTCGGTGGAGGCGATCCTCGGCTCCCTGGAGCAGCTGCCCCAGGGCGAGGTGCAGGTGCGGGTGCTGCTCTCGGCCCCGGGCGAGATCACCGAGACCGACGTGGATCTGGCCGCCGCCTCCGGCGCCGTGATCGTGGGCTTCAACACCTCGATGGCCCCCGGTGCCCGCCGCGCCGCCGACGCCACCGGCGTGGATGTGCGCGACTACGACGTGATCTACAAGCTGCTGGAGGACATCCAGCTGGCCATGGAGGGTCTGCTGGAGCCGGAGCTGGTGGAGGAGTCCCTGGGCGAGGCCGAGGTGCGGGCCGTGTTCACCATCGGCAAGAGCGCCGTGGCGGGCTGCTACGTCACCAGCGGCAAGCTGCAGCGCAACTGCAAGGTGCGGGTGCGCCGCGGCAAGGAGAAGGTGTTCGAGGGCGACCTCGACTCCCTGCGCCGCAACAAGGACGACGTCAAGGAAGTCGCCACCGGCTTCGAGTGCGGCATCGGCACCGATCGCTTCGCCAACTGGCAGGAGGGTGACCGGGTCGAGGCCTTCAAGCTGGTCACCCAGCGCCGCACCCTCAGCGTCTGACCGTGACCGCCACCACCCGGGTCGAGCCGTCCCAGGGCACCGAGCCGCCGGGCCATCCCGCCCGGCGGGAACCGCTGCTCTGGCTGCAGCTGCTGGGCCTGGCGGCCCTTCCCCTGGAGGCGGTGCTGCTGGTGCTGGTGCTCGGCGGCGCCGACCCCGGCCCCTTCCCCGGCCTGGAGCGCGGGCTCGCCTGGGCCCTCGGCGGCCTGGGCCCGGCCGTGCTGTTCTGGCGGCTGCCACCCGACCTCTGGTCGCTGCTGCTGCTGCAGGTGCCCCTGCGGGGCCGGCGGCCCGACCAGCTGCGGCTCAGTGCCCTCCAGGGCGCCCTGCCGCTGCGGCTGCTCACCAGCGCCGGAGCGGTCCTGGCGCTGCCCCTGCTCTGGTGGGCGGATGGGGCAGCGGGACTGGCCTGGGCCTGGTCGCCCCTGGCCGGCAGCTCCCGGCTGATCGGTCTGCTGGCGGCGGCCCTGGTGCTGCTCCTGATGCAGTGGCAGTGGCACCAGCTGGTGCAGGCCCTCTGGCTGTTCAGCCGCGGCGCCGCGGGGCTGGCCTCCACCCCTCCCCTCAGCCAGGCGGCGGCGGCCCAGCAGCGGCTCACCCTGGGGCTGCCGCTGCTGCTGCTGGCCCCCCTGCGGTTCGAGGCGGGGGCCGGCGCCGCTGCGGCCCCCGCCACCGGTCCCGCACCGGCAGCCCCGCCCCAGGCGGAGACTCCCCCGGCTGCCGCTGCACCCGTGGGGGCCGGCTCAGCGCCCGTCGCGGCTGCGGACGCTCCCGCCAGCCCCGAGCCCGTCGTCGTCGATGGGCCCGTTGCGGTCGCGCCAGAGCAGCAGGCCGAACAGGACGAGGGCCCCCAGCTGGATCAGCAGGTCTGAGCCGGCCACCTCACCGCCGGCCGAGGCCCGCAGGGCCATGGCGGCCAGGCCCACGGCGGCCGATGCCGTGAAGGCCAGCCACAGCCCCCGCCGCAGGCCCCGCCAGGGGGTGCGGGCCTCCTGCAGCAGGCGGGCCCTCAGGGCCGGGTCCAGGGGCTCACGGGCGGGCGGGACCATCGGCGGGTGGCGGGTGGGTGCTGAATGCTAAGTTCGTGGCCATGCCGGTGTAGCTCAGTGGTAGAGCAACTGATTCGTAATCAGTAGGTCGCAGGTTCAAATCCAGTCACCGGCTTTTGATCAGGATTCTTTAGAGCGACACCGATTTCTGAAGGGCTGCTTCGTGCTCTTCGAGGGAATGCCGTCGCTGCGTTCAGACCCCTGTCCCACGCCCTCAGCGGCCGTTCTTGACCCCTCGCGGGGTCCCTGCGATGCCCCCGCCGTCGCGCTGCTGCGGGGCCCCCGGGGTGGAGCGACGGCTGGGTCGCCGGGGCCTGGTCTGCGGGAGTCGGCCGGCGCCTGAACGGCTCCAGGGGCCGGCCGTCAGCCCGGCAGCCAGGCCTCGGCCCGCAGGAACTGCCGCACGGGCAGCGGCCCGGCCAGCACCCGCTCGGCCGCCGGGTTCAGGGGGCCCTGCAGGAGCTCCGCCGCCGCCACCATGGCCCCCTCCGGCAGGGCCGGCTGGTCGGGATCAAAGGCCGTGGGATGGCTGACGCTGCTGGAGAAGCCGCGGAAGATCAGCAGCTCGAAGGGCTCACCGCCGGTGTTGCCGCCATCGTTCTCCCCGCCGGCGCCGGCTGCCGCAACGGCGGCTGCTACCGCCGGCAGCTGCCCGCGCAGCCGCAGCACCCGATCCGGGCGGGAGCGGCTGATCTCCTCGAGGGCCGCCAGCAGGGCGGCAATCGTCTGGGCTGGCCGTGACGGCTCCACCATCAGAAGCCTCCGGCGACGCGCCCCTGCTTCGGCAGCCGCACCAGCAGCCACTGCAGCAGGCCCACCACGTAGGCCACCAGGCCCAGATAGCCCACAAACGCCGCCACCGTGGAGGTCCAGGTGCCGCCGAAGACGAAGGCGAACACCCGGGCCACGTGCAGGTGCAGGCCCTTGGGGGCCTCCAGCCATACGGCACAGAGCGGCTGCTGCAGGGCGCCGGCCAGGCAGCGGAAGGCCGAGGCGCTCAGGGCCGCCCCCAGCAGCCCGAACACCGTCAGTCCCCAGCGCCAGGCCCGCACCGTGAAGGGCAGCGGCCGCCAGGGGGGCAGGTCGGCCAGCTCCTCGTTGAGGTCCACCCAGAACCACACCGAGGCCACCAGCAGCAACTGGGCCACGGCCGCCAGCAGGTAGCCCAGGGGCTTGGCGTCGGTGAGCAGCAGCACCGTGATCGGCAGCAGGCTGGCCACGCGCCAGTAGATGCCCAGCAACCGCAGCAGGGCCTGCTCGCGCTTCAGGGCCGCCCAGACCAGCAGCACCAGCGGCAGCCCCAGGGCGAAGACCGCCGCCAGCCGGTAGTCGAGCCAGACGAGGGTGCGGTAGGGCAACAGGTCCGGCACGGGGAGGGCTCAGGGAGGTGCCATTATCCGCGGCCCCGCGCGCCCTGGCGCCCGGCCGGCCCGCGGTAGGGTCCGCCCATGGCTGCACGTGTTCCGGACGAGCTGGCGCGGCGTTGGTCCCCGCCCTGGCGAGACCGCCGCGGCCGGTCCCCCCGCTGCCGCACGGCCCTCTCCCGGGCGGTGTCCCTCGAGCTGGCGGTGGCCGAGATCGTGCGCGACCTCAACCGCCAGGCCCCGCGCCGTCTGCCCCTGCCGGGCCGGGCGCCGGCGGCGGCGGACCTCGCTCTGGTGTTCTGCTCCACCGCCTTCGCCAGCGACCTGCCGCGGCTGCTGCCGCTGCTGCGCCGCGCCATCCCCTGCCGCCACTGGCTCGGCTGCGCCGGCGGCGGCGTGGTGGGCACCGGCCCCGACGGCCTGCCCCACGAGCTGGAGCAGCAGCCGGCCCTCAGCGTCACGCTGCTGGAGCTGCCCGGCGCCGACCTGCAGCTGTTCCAGCTCGAGGGCGGCGCCCTGCCCGACCTGGACGGCCCCAGCCAGCAGTGGACCCAGTGGGTGGGCGCCGATCCCGGCCGCGGCCGCTCGATGCTCCTGTTCGTCGACCCCGGCTGCCCCGCCATCAACGACCTGATCAGCGGCCTCGACTACGCCTACCCCGGCATCGCCAAGCTGGGTGGGATCGCCGGCCAGCACAGCGCCAGCCACGGCTCGCTGTTTGTCGACGACCGGGTGGTGGGCGGCGCGGTGGGCTGCCTGATCGGCGGCCGCTGGCGGCTGGAGCCGCTGGTGGCCCAGGGCTGCCGGCCGATCGGCCCGGTGTTCGCCGTGGAGAAGGCCGAGCGCAACGTGCTGCAGGAGCTCAGCGCCGGCGACCAGCGCGGCACGCCGGTGGCCTGCCTGCAGGCCATCCTGGAGGCTCTGGGGCCGGCGGAGAAGGAGCTGGCCCGCCACTCCCTCTTCCTGGGGGTGGCCCGCAGCAGCTTCCAGCTCGGCAGCCCCGAGGACGGCTTGCAGGCGCCGGCCTTCCTGGTGCGCAACCTGATCGGCGTCGATCCCCGCAACGGCGCGGTGGCGGTGGCCGAACGGATGCGGGTGGGCCAGCAGGTGCAGTTCCAGCTGCGGGATGCCGCCTCCTCCCGCCAGGAGCAGGAGCAGCTGCTGGGGGAGCTGCGGCGGCGCGGCGGCCAGCCGCTGCTGGCGCTGCTGTTCGCCTGCCTGGGCCGGGGCGAGGGCCTCTACGGCCGCCCCGACGGCGATGTGGAGCTGGCCCGCGCCGCCTACCCGCAGCTGCCGATCGCCGGCGCCTTCTGCAACGGCGAGATCGGCCCGGTGGCCGGCACCACCCACCTGCACGGCTACACCGCCAGCTGGGGCTTCCTGCTGGACGACCCGGAGCTCTGAGCGCCCCCGCGATGGTCCGCCAGCACGTCAATCCCCTCAGCCGCTTCTTCCAGCAGCCGCGGCCCCTGCCGCCGCCGGCGCAGCTGTTCGCCGATCCCGGCCGGCCCCTGCACCTGGACATCGGCTGCGCCCGCGGCCGCTTCCTGCTGGCCCTGGCCCAGGCCGAGCCCCAGCGCAACTACCTGGGGGTGGAGATTCGCCGTGCCCTGGTGCAGGCGGCCCAGGCCGACCGCGATGCCCTGGGGCTGGGCCAGCTGGCCTTCCTGTTCTGCAACGCCAACATCAGCCTGCAGGACTGGCTGGCGGCCCTGCCCCCCGGCCAGCTGGAGCGGGTGTCGATCCAGTTCCCCGACCCCTGGTTCAAGAAGAAGCACCACAAGCGCCGGGTGCTGCAGCCGGCGCTGCTGCTCAGCCTGGCGGCCGCCCTGGCGCCCGGCCGGGAGCTGTTCCTGCAGAGCGACGTGCCGGCGGTGATCGAGCCGATGGTGGCCCTCACCGAGGCCAGCGGCTGCTTTGAGGGGCCCGCCGGCGACACGCGGCCCTGGCGCCGGGACAACCCGCTGCCGGTTCCCACCGAGCGCGAGACCTACGTGCTCCAGCAGGGCCTGCCGGTATACCGGGTGCTCTACCGGCGCAACGGCGCGCCCCCGCCGCCCCTGGCGGCCCTGGAGGAATGGCAGCGGGCCGCCGATAATCCGCCCGATGACCCGGCGACAGCGCCGGCCTCCGCCCCGCCCGCCGCATGACCCAGGCCACCCCGCCGGCCGATCCGGCCACCCCCTGGCTGCTGCGCTGGCAGGGCCTGCTGGCGGGATCCGAGGGGCCCCTGGCCTCGCGGCTGGTCCCGGTGGCCGGGCTGGTGCTCTGCGCCCTGATGGCCGGCCTGCCCCTGGTGACCCGCGGCGGCCTCAGCCTGCTGATCGCCGCCGCGGGCCTGCTCTGGCTGCTGTGGGCCCTGCGCACGCCCCCCGGCCGGATCGGTGCCATCAGCGGCTGGCTGCTGGTGATGCTCGCGGTGATGCTGCTGGCCACGGGCTTCTCGCCGGTGCCGGTGGCCGCCGCCAAGGGCCTGGCCAAGCTGGTGAGCTACCTGGGGGTCTACGCCCTGATGCGCCAGCTGCTGGCGGTGGCCCCCCCCTGGTGGGACCGGATCGTGGCTGCCCTGCTGGCGGGCCAGCTGGCCACCAGCGTGATCGCCATCCGCCAGCTCTACGGCGACACCAGCGAACTGGCCCGCTGGGCCGATCCCAACTCCGTGGCCGATGGCACGATCCGCGTCTACGGCCCCCTGGAGAATCCCAACCTGCTGGCGGGCTACCTGATCCCGATCCTGCCCCTGGCGGTGGTGGCGCTGCTGCGCTGGCGCCCCTGGCCCCAGCGGCTCTACGCCGCCACCGCCCTGGGTCTCGGGGCCACGGCCCTGCTGCTCAGCTACAGCCGCGGCGGCTGGCTCGGCATGGTGGCGGCCCTGGGGGGGGTGGCGCTGCTGCTGCTGCTGCGGGGGATCCGCCACTGGCCGCTGCTGTGGCGGCGGCTGGTGCCGCTGCTGGTGCTGCTGCTGGCGGTGGCGGTGCTGGTGGTGGCCGTGACCCGGATCGAGGCGCTGCAGGTGCGGGTGATGAGCCTGTTCGTCGGCCGCCAGGACAGCTCCAACAACTTCCGGATCAACGTCTGGCTGGCGGCGCTGCAGATGGTGCAGGACCGCCCCTGGCTGGGCATCGGGCCCGGCAACACGGCCTTCAACCTGATCTATCCGCTGTATCAGCAGCCCAAGTTCAACGCCCTGAGCGCCTACTCGGTGCCGCTGGAGCTGCTGGTGGAGGGCGGCATCCCCGGCCTGCTGGCGGGCCTGGGGCTGCTGGCCACCAGCCTGCGCCAGGGCCTGGCCCAGCTGCGGGGCGAATCCACCTGGGCCCTGCCGGCCCTGGGTGCCGTGGCCGCGATCGCGGGCCTGTGCGTCCAGGGGGCCACCGACACGATCTTCTTCCGGCCCGAGGTGCAGCTCACCGGCTGGTTCTGCCTGGCCAGCCTGACGGTGAGCCGTCCGGCTGAGGTCGGGCCTGGCCGATCCACGGACCCCGGGGCCGCAGGCGCTTCGGCTCCGGGGTCCGGCGCCCCCTGATGGGTCCGGATCCGACCCCCCTGGCCAAGCCGGTCCTGCCGCCTGGCCGCCTGGGCCCCGGCCACCTGATCGCCGGTTTCGATGCGGGCCAGACCCACAGCCGCTGCCGCCTGGCCTGGGCGGGGGCCGATGGACGGCGGCGGGTGCTGGCGGAGGGGGAGGGCCCCGGCGTCAGCCATCTGGCCGCCCCCGGCGGCCCGGAGCGGTTCGTGGCAGCCCTGGCGGACAGCCTGGCGGCGGCCCGGGCGGCGCTGGCAGACCTGGGCCCGCCGGGGGAGGTGGACGTCGCCGCTGCGGCCGCGCTGCCCCTGGCGGCCGCGGCCGTCGGCGCCAGCGGCATCGAGCACGGCAGCGCCGTGCAGCGGCGGGGGCTGGCCGTCGCTGCGGCCACCCTGGGACTTCCGCCCCAGCGGCTGGCCGTCACGGGCGATGAGCGCACCGCCCTGGGCGGCGCCGTTCCCCGGGGCCCGGGGATCCTGGTGATCAGCGGCACGGGCTGCATCGCCCTGGGCCGCGACGGCGCCGGCCGCACCCACCGCTGCGGGGGCTGGGGCTGGCTGCTGGACGGGGCCGGCTCCGCCATGGACCTGGGCCGCGACGGCCTGGCCCTCAGCCTGCGCATGGCCGATGGGCGCCTGCCCGAAACCCCCCTGCGGGCCCTGCTCTGGGCGGCCCTGGGGGCCGCCGACGCCCAGGCGGTGAAGGCGGCGGTGGTGGACCCGGGCTTCGGGCCGGCCGGCTTTGCGCGCCTGGCCCCGCTGCTGGATCAGCTGGCGGCCGGCGGCGATTCCCAGGCCCGGCGGATCGTGGGCCGCTCCGCCGAGGCCCTGGCGGAGTTGGTGGCTGGCGTGGCGGCGGCTCTGGGCCTGGAGGACCCGCCGGTGTGCGCCGTGGGCGGGGCGATCACCCACCTCGACCAGCTGCGCCAGGGCTTTGCCCAGCAGCTGGCCCGGCGGCTGCCGGCCGCCCGGCTGGTGCCCGCCGCCGGCGATGCCTGCGACGGCGCCCTGGCCCTGGCGGCCGAGCGCCTGCGGGACTGGGACTGAACGCCCGCTCCTGCGCGGCCGGGCGGCGGCCTCAGGCGGCGTTGAGGTGCCGCTCCGCCAGGGCCGCCAGGTGGCCCGCCCAGTGGTCCACGTCCCCCTGCTCGGCGGCCTCCACCATCACCCGCAGCAGCGGCTCGGTGCCGCTGGCCCGCACCAGCACCCGGCCGCTGCCGGCCATGGCGCCCTCGGCGGCGGCCACGGCGCGGCACAGCGGCTCGCACTGCTCCCAGCCGGTGCGGCGCCCCCGGTCGGGCACGGTCACATTCACCAGTTTCTGGGGGTAGGGCTGGAAGCTGCCGTCCATCCAGTCCGCCAGGGAGCCCCCCTGGGCCCCCACCAGGCTGGCCACCTGCAGGGCCGTGAGCAGGCCGTCGCCGCTCATGCCGTGGTGGGCCGAGAGGATGTGCCCCGACTGCTCGCCCCCCAGGGCGGCCCCCAGCGCCTCCATCGCCGCGTGGACGTGCTGGTCGCCCACGGCGGTGCGCTCCAGCAGGCCGCCCCTGGCCCGCCAGGCCCGCTCGAAGCCCAGGTTGCTCATCACGGTGGCCACGATCCGGTTGGCGGGCAGCTGGCCGCCGGCCATCAGGGCCTGGCCCCAGAGGTAGAGGATCTGGTCGCCATCCACGACGCGGCCGCGGCCATCCACGGCGAGCATGCGGTCGGCGTCGCCATCGAAGGCGAAGCCCATCGCCGCGCCCCGCTCCAGCACCGCGGCCCGCAGCGGCTCCAGGTGGGTGCTGCCGCAGCCCTGGTTGATGCGCGTGCCGTCGGGCTGGCCGTGCAGCACGGTGAGGTCGGCGCCGAGGTCCCGGAACACGGCTTCGCCGCAGCTGGTGGCCGAGCCCCAGCAGAGGTCGAGCACCACGGGGATGCCATCGAGCCGGGCACCGCCGACGCTCTCCAGCAGGGTCTGGCGGTAGTCCGCCAGCAGGTCGTCGCGCCGGTGCACCGCCCCGCTGCCCGCCAGCGGGGCGGTGGGCACCGCGCCGTGCAGACCGGCCTCGATCGCCGCCTGCTGCTGCCGGCCCAGCTTGGCGCCGCAGGCGCCGAACACCTTGATGCCGTTGTCCGGGGGGGGGTTGTGGCTGGCGGACACCATCAGGCCGCCGCTGGCCCCCAGCCGCCGGATCGCGCTGGGCAGCGCCGGGGTGGGGCAGAGGCCGAGGTCGAACACCTCCCGGCCGGCGGCGGTGAGGCCCGCGGCCAGGGCCGCCACCAGCATCGGCCCGCTGCTGCGGGAGTCGCGGCCGAGCAGGATCGGGCCGCCGACCGGCAGCACCTGGCCGCACCAGAAGCCCAGCTGCAGGGCCAGGGCGGGGGTCACCACGCTGCCCACCCGGCCGCGGATGCCGTCGGTGCCGAAGCTGGCGCTGCCGGGCTCCAGGGGTTGACCGACCGGGAAGGGGGCCAAGGCCGCCATGGCGCTGCAGTACCGAGCAAGCGGCCAGGCTAAGGGCTGGTTCCGGGCCACCTCAGCGCCAGCGCCGCGGCCACCAGGCCCAGCCCAGCAGCTCCAGCGCGGCCCACAGCAGCAGGGCCCCCACCAGCCAGCCGGGCAGCAGCGCCAGGGGCCAGAGGGGGCGCAGCAGCATCACCAGGCCGGCGGCCGCCAGCACCCGCAGGGCCCGCCGGCGCTGGCCGGCCCCGGGCAGGGTGGTGAGCAGGGGCGGCAGGGCGGGCCGCCGCCACGGCAGGGGGGGGAGCAGGCCCATGGCCCGGGGTGCGGCTCTCCCCAGAATGCCAACACCCGCCAGCGGCCCTTGCCAGCGCCGAGCCCGACCGCCGCCAGTCCCTCCGGCGCCAGCCGGCCCGCGGTCAGCCCCACCGGAGCCCCGGGGGGCGGGGCCGCCGCACCCCGGGGTGCCCTGCTGATCGGCCTCACCGGCCTGGGCACGGGCCTGGCCCTGCTGGCCGGCCGTCAGCAGCTGCAGCTGCGGGCTGCGCCGCCCGACCCCCGCACCACCCCCGCCCAGCTGGCCTGGATCCGCCACACCAGCGCCGATCCGGAGCGCCGCCGTGAGGCCTCTCTACTGCTCAGCCGCCTGCCCGACACCCCCGCCGCCCGCCAGCTCCTGCTGCTGCGCGGCCAGGGCTGGGGCCGCGAGCCCCTGGCGGCCGTGGCCCTCAAGCGCGGCGCCGAGGCCGCGGCCGCCGCGGGCCAGGCGCCCCTGGCGGAGGCCCTCTGGGGCGAACTGCTGGAGCGCTTCCCGCAGCAGCCCGTCAGCGCCGACGCCCTCTACGCCCTGGGCCGCCGCCAGCCGGCCCTGCGCCGGCAGCTGCTGCAGCGCTTCCCGGCCCACCCGGCCGCCCTGGCCGCCGCCCTGGAGCGGGGGGCCGCCGTGCATCTGGCCCGCTGGGGGCCGCGCTGGCCCGGCGCCGAGCCGCTGCTGCGCCAGGCCTGCGCCGCCCGGGAGCCGGGTCCGTCGGCCGCGGAGCGCCTGCAGCTGGCGGGGGGGCTGGCCCAGCTCGGCGACGGTCCCACCGCCCTGGCCTGCCTGCGGGGGGCGCGGGGGCCGGCGGCCCTGGAGCTGAGCCTCGGCAGGGCCCTGCTCAAGGGCGACGGGTGGGCCCAGGGCGAGGAGCGGCTGCTGCAGCTGGCCCGCCGCGCCCCCGCCAGCCCCGAGGCCCGGGAGGCCACGGCGCTGCTCAGCCAGGCGGACGATCCCGGGGCCCTGGCCCGGCTGGCCCGGCTGCCCGCCCCGCTGCAGGACAGCGCGCCGGTGCAGGCCCGGCTGGCCCTGGAGCGGCGCCGGCCCTGGCAGGGGGTGCTGCGGCGCTGGCCCCGCGATCCGGCCAGCTGGGACCTGCAGTGGGACCTGGCCCGCGCCGCGGCCCTGGAGGGCCAGTGGGCCCAGGCCTCTGTCCTGCTGGCGGCCCTGCCCGCCGAGCAGCTGCCGGCGCCCCTGGCCGCCCGGCAGCTGTTCTGGCGGGGTCTGGCCGCCGAGCGCCAGGGCGACCGCCCCGGGGCGGAGCGCCACTGGCGCCAGCTGCTGCCCCTGGCCCCCGGCGGCTACTACGGCTGGCGGGCCCGGGTGCGGCTGGGACAGATCGCGGAGCAGGACCCTCGCCAGCCGCCGCCCAGCGCCCCGGCGCCGGCGGCCGCCGAGCTGGCCTGGCAGCCCCTGGCCAGCGGCGATGCGCTGCTGGACCAGCTCTGGCGCCTCGATCTGCCCCTGGAGGCCTGGGAGCTGTGGCGCACCCGCCGCGGCGGCCGGCCGCCGCAGGGGGGGGCGCAGCTGCTGGTGGAGGGCCGGCTGCGCACCGCCATCGGCGATGACTGGACCGGCCTCGGCCAGCTGGATCAGGCCGTGCTGCGGCTGCCGGCCGGCAGCTGCCGGGTGCAGTGGCGCCGCGAGCTGCAGCTGCATCCACGCCGCTACGGCGCCGCCTTTGCCCAGGCCGGCGCCCAGGTGGGGCTCGATCCCAACCTGCTGCTGGGGGTGGCCCGCCAGGAGTCCCGCTTCACGGCGGGGGTGAGCTCGCCGGTCGGTGCCGTGGGCCTGCTGCAGCTGATGCCCGCCACGGCCGCGGAAGTGGCCGGCCGGCCCCTGGGGCCGGAGGAGCTGCGGCAGCCGCAGCGCAACATCGCCCTGGGGGCCCGCTTCCTGCGCCAGCTGCTCGACCGCTGGGCCGGCCAGCCCTTCCTGGCGGTGGCCAGCTACAACGCCGGGCCGGGCGCGGTGGCCAGCTGGCTGGGGCCGGGCCGGCCGGATCCGCGCCTGGAGCCCGAGCTCTGGACGGAGGCGATCCCCTACCCGGAAACGCGGCTGTACACCAAGAAGGTGCTGGGCAATGCCTGGAGCTATGGCCTGCCCCTGGAGCCCGGCTGCTGACGGCCCCGCGGATGGGCGCCCCGCCCCGGGGACTCCGGGCCCGGCTCAGCCGATGAAGCGGCCCAGGCTGGCGTGCAGCTGCCGGCCGATGCCCACTCCGCCCAGCACCAGCAGGCTGAGGCTGCCCACCGCCAGCCAGGGCGGCGGCACGATCCGCAGCCGCGTGAGGTCGAGCCGGGCCAGCAGCACGGCGGCGGCCAGCACCAGCACCTCGGCGAAGGTGCTCAGGTGCAGGAGATAGAGGCCGCCGGTGACCACCAGCAGCAGGGTCACCACCAGGGTGAGGGCCTTGCTGGAGGCCATCAGCAGCGACAGCTCCCGCAGTAGCAGATCCGGCACGGTGCAGAGCACCACCACCAGCACCGCCTGACCGCACTGCAGCGGCCAGAAGAGGTCGCGCAGGATGGCGCCCTCGCCCACCTGCATCGGTTCGCCGGCCGCCTGCAGCCCCGCGTCGGCCCAGTGCAGGCCCTGGTAGATGCTCACCAGCAGCAGCACCAGCAGCATCGGCGCCCGCAGGGGCAGGCTCAGCAGGCGCAGCAGGACCATCAGGGCAGGCTCCGCAGGGTCGCCCGCTCGGCGCCGGGCTGATCCAGCACCAGGGCGATGGCCTCCAGCGGGCAGCTGGGGATGCACTGCTCGCAGACCAGGCAGCGGCGGGCCTCGAACTGCAGCCGCCAGGTGGGGGGGGCGCTGCCCAGGGCGCCGCTGGGGCAGACGCTGGAGCAGATGCCGCAGTCGACGCAGCGGTCGGGATCGACGTGGATCTGGCCCTGGGCGCGGTTGAGCCCCAGGCCCTGGCCCTCGAGCCAGTGTTCGGCGGCGTCGAGGTCGTCGATGTCGCCGGAGAGCTCCACCACCATGGTGCCGCTCTGGTTGGGGGCGATCTGGGCCCGCAGGATCTTGGCGGCCACGTCGAACTCCACCGCCAGCCGGTAGGTGATCGGCTGGTGCACCGCCTCGCGGGGGAAATGCAGGGTGATGCGGCGCTTCACGCTCCGGCTTCCGCCAGTGCGGACCGTAGCAACATTCCGCGTTGGGGGCCGTCCGTGGGTGGGGCCCGCCGGGGATGGGCTCCGCTGCGGCCGCCTGGGCCGCCCCCCTGAGCCCCGCCGCGCAGCACCCCCAACGGCGCTGGCAGAGTGGACAGCCATCCCCGTCGCCGCCGCGCGTGAGCCCCGAGCCCTCCGCCGCCCCCCGCCCGCCGCAGGCCCTGCCCCCGCCGGGCCCGCTGCTCGACCGCCGGTCGCGCATGCTGCTGGCGGCCCTGGCGGCGGCCCTGGCCCTGGCCCTGGTCGCCCTGCGGGGCGGCCTGCAGCCGGCGGCACCGCTGGAGAAGCTGGCGCGCCAGTCGCTGGAGCTGCCGGTGGCCCTGGCCAATGGCCGCCCCACCCTGGTGGAGTTCTATGCCGACTGGTGCGAGGCCTGCCGGGCCATGGCCCCGGCGATGGAGGCGATCGAGCAGCGGCACCGCGGCGCCCTCGACGTGGTGCTGCTCAACGTGGACAATCCGCGCTGGCAGCCGGAGATCGATCGCTTCGAGGTGAACGGCATCCCGCAGCTGGAGCTGTTCGCCGCCGACGGCAGCCCCGTGGGGCGCTCCCTGGGGGCCCGCAGCCGCCCCGAACTGGAGGCCCTCTCCGGCGCCCTGATCGCCGCCGCGCCCCTGCCCCGGCTCGCCGGGGTGGGCAGTGTCAGCAGCCTGGGCCAGGGGGCCGGTGCTGTGGGCGCCCCGCAGGCCGGCCCCCGCAGCCACGGCTGATCCGGGGTCCCGGCCTCGGAGCCTCCGGGCTCCCGGCCGCTGGCCCGCCGGCGGCGACGTCCGGGGCCGCGGCTGTGCATGGCCCCCGGCTGCCCCTGGCGCCGATGCCGCGGTGCCCGGCCGGATAGCGTGCCCCCGGCACCGCCCGCGTCCCTCTCCCCATGAACCGCTTCCGGGTTGAGCTGATCGCCGCCACCCCCAACCCCCAGCAGTGCATCTACGCCGCGATGCACCAGGACTACTCGGAGGGCTTCGTGGCGGCCGATCGCGCCAGCTGGCCCGATGAGGCCAGGGCCGGAGAAATCTGCGTCAAGCGCCTGCTGGCCGGGGAGCGCGGCCACTACGGCCCCCTGGAACACCCCCAGATCACCTTCAACGTGGGCTGGTTCCCCCACTCGGTGATGCAGCAGGCCCGCACCCACAGGGTGGGGGTGAGTTTCGATGTGCAGTCGATGCGCTATACCGGCGACCGCATCCGCCGGGCTGCCAACGGAGAACTGGACCTCGAGGAGGTGTTCTACCTGCGGCCGGTGGGCAGCTACAGCGACCGCCAGGGGAAGAAGTATCCCTACACCGCCGAGGAACGGGCCAAGGATCTGGATCTCTGCCGCGCCGCCGCCGAGCGCTACCGCGACCTGCTCGATGCCGGTTTCGCCGAGGAGCACGCCCGTGGCATCCTCCCCTTCGACTACCGCCAGCACTTCGTGGTGAGCTTCAGCCTGCGGGCCTTCCTGCACTTCATGGACCTGCGGGCCAAGCTCGATGCCCAGGAGGAGATCCGGGTGCTGTGCGACCGGCTCTGGCCCCACTTCGTGGCCTGGGCGCCGGAGATCGCCGCCTGGTACGAGAAGAGCCGGCTGCATCGGGCCCGGCTGGCTCCCTGATGCACCTGATGCACGAGTCCATGCGCGCTGTCGTCTGTGAGCGCTACGGCCCCCCCGAGCTGCTGCGCTTCCGGGAGCTGCCCCGGCCCCGGCCGCGGCGCCGGGAGGTGCTGATCCGCATCCACGCCACCACGGTCAGCTCCGGCGACTGGCGGGTGCGCAGCCTCACGGTTCCGCCCGGCTTCGGGCCGATCCTGCGGCTGGCGCTGGGGTTCTCCGGGCCCCGGCAGCCGGTCCTGGGCACGGAGCTGGTGGGCGTTGTGGCGGCCACCGGCCGCGACGTGCGCCGCTACCGGGTGGGGGATCGGGTCGTCGGCTTCCGCGATGTCGCCATGGGCTGCCACGCGGAGTACGTCTGCATGGCGGAGGACGGTGCCCTGGCCCCGGCGCCCGCCCACCTCTCCGACGCCGAGGCCGCCGCCCTCTGCTTCGGCGGCACCACGGCGCTGGACTTTCTGCGCCGGGCCCAGCTGCGCGCCGGCGAGCGGGTGCTGGTCCACGGCGCGTCCGGGGCGGTGGGCACGGCGGCGGTGCAGCTGGCCCGCCATGCCGGCGCCGTCGTCACCGCCGTGTGCAGCGGGCCGCGGGCGGACCTGGTTCGCTCCCTGGGGGCCAGCCACGTGATCGACTACACCCGCGAGGACTTCAGCCGCAACGGCGAGCGCTACGACCTGATCCTGGACGCGGTGGGCACGGTGTCGTTCCAGCGTGGCCGGGCCTCCCTGGCGCCCGGCGGCCGGCTGCTGCAGCTGGTGGCCGGGCTGCCGGCGATGCTGCTGGCCCCCTGGTACTCCCTCACCAGCGGCCACGCCGTGCTCGCCGGGCCGGCGGCGGTGCGCTCCGGGGACGTGCAGCGCCTGGCCGACCTGGCGGCGGCCGGCCACTGCCGGCCGGTGATTGACCGCTGCTACCCGTTCGAGCAGATCGTGGCGGCCCACCGCTATGTCGATGGCGGCCACAAGGCCGGCAGCGTGGTGATCACCCTGGCGCCCGAGGTCTGATGGGGGCGGTCTGGGGCCCCGCTCAGGTGGGATCGCGCCGGGGATCAAAGGCCCCCCGCGCCTCCGCCTCGCTCCAGGGGGCCAGCCGCGCCAGCAGCAGGAAGGCCGGCAGCGAGGCCAGCGCCGTGCCCAGGAAGAAGCCGGGCCAGCCCACCCGCTCGGCCACCAGCCCCGCCGGCGCCGAGAGCAGGGAGCGGCTGAGGGCGTAGACCCCCGAGAGCAGGGCGTACTGGGTGGCGGAGAAGCGCGGGTTGCAGAGGCTCATCAGCAGCGCCACGAACACCGCGCCCACCATGCCGCCGCTGATGTTCTCCAGGCTCACCGCCGCGATCAGCCCGGCGAAGCCGCCGCCGAAGCGCGCCAGGGCCCAGTAGCTGAGGTTGCCGGCGACCCCGGCGATGGCGAACAGCCACAGCGAGCGGTTCATGCCCAGCCAGGCGAACAGGGCACCCCCCAGCAGCGTGCCGGCCATGGTGGCACCGATGGCCCAGCCCCCCTGCACCAGACCGATGTCCGCCTCGCTGAAGCCCTGCAGCTTCAGAAACGGGATCGCCATGGCACTGAGCAGGCCGTCGGGCCAGCGGTAGAGCAGCACCAGCAGCAGCAGTTGCCAGGTGCGGGTCGGGCCGGCCCGGCGCAGGAATTCCCGCGCCGGCCCCAGCACCGCCTGGCGCAGGCTGGTGACCGCGTGCTCCACCGGCCGCAGCTTCGGCGCCGTGAGGGTGAACGGGATCACGGCGGCCACCAGGGCCGCCGCGGCCAGGAAGGCGGCGGGCCAGCCGTAGCGGTCCGCCAGCAGGAAGCCACCGGCCCCCACCGCCAGCATCGCGGCCCGGTAGCCCAGGGCCGCGGCGGCCGCCCCGGGCCCCCGCTCCGCTTCGGGCAGCAGGTCGGTGCGGTAGGCATCCACGGCGATGTCCTGGGTGGCGCTGCAGATCGCCAGCACCAGGGCCGCCACGCCGATGGCGCTGAGGCTGGCGGGGTCGGTGCTGGGCCGCAGCAGCGCCATGGCCGCGATCACCACCACCAGGATCCCCTGCATCAGCAGCAGCCAGCCGCGGCGCCGGTCGGGCCAGGGGATCGGCCAGCGGTCCAGCAGCGGCGCCCAGAACAGCTTGAGGGTGTAGGGCAGCTCCGCCAGCGGGATCAGGCCGATCAGGGCCAGGGGCACGCCGCTGGCCGTCAGCCAGCCCTGCAGCAGCTTGCTGCCCACCATCAGCGGCGCGCCGCTGGCCACGCCCTCGGCGGTCACCGCCACGAGCCGGCGGGTGGTGTCGGCGGGTCGCCGGGGTGGCAAGACCTGCGGGACCATCGGGGCGGCTCAGGTGGCGGCACGATAGAGCTGGCCCCCGCCGGGCCAGGGCCCTGCCGTCGCGGGTCTGGAGAGGAGCTGAAGGGTTCGGCCGGTCTCGGCCGTTCTGTCCAGAGTGAAGGGATCCCGCTGTTGCCTGCCATGGCTGTCCGTTGTTCTGGCCCGGGCCTCAGGGGAGTCAGCGTCGCCCTCCTGGCCCTCGGCCTCGGGGGTGTGCTGCTGCCCACCGCCTCTCCGGCGCGCCCGATCCGGGGCGGTGTCGGTGGCCCCGCCTCCGGCGCCGGTGTGCGCCCGGGGGCCGGCTTCGGCGCCCCAGGCGCCGGCGTGACGCCCCGCCCGGGGGTGGGCGCCGGCGGGCTGGGGGGTCCGGCTTCCGGTGCCGGCGTGCGCCCCGGGGCCGGCTGGGGGGCGCCCGGGGTGGGACTCACCCGGGCTCCCGCCGCCGCCTACGGCGCCGCCGTCTATCACCCCGGCTGGGCCGGCGGCGGCTACTGGGCCGCCCGGCCCTGGACCACCGGCTGGTACGGCACCCGGCCGGTGGGCTGGGGGGTGGCGGGCCTGGCCACGGGTGCCGCGATCAGCGCTGCCGTGAACAGCGCCGCCGCCCAGCAGTCCACGGTGTTTGTGGTGCCCCAGACCAGCACCCAGCTCAACTACGCCACGGTGCTGGCCGACCCCCCCAGCGGCGTCCGCTTCTCCTACGCGGCCAATGGCCTGGCCCAGATGGCCCAGGGGGATTGCCAGAGCGGCCAGCTCAATGGTCTGCCCGCCAGCAGCGTCGAGGCGGCCCAGCTGCTCAACGCGGCCTGCGTCGTGGCCTACGGCAGTGGCCAGTAGGCGCGCCGGGCGGGTGCGGTTCGGCTGGACCGCCACAATGGGGCCAACGCCGAATCCGCCGTGCAGTTCCTCCGCTCCACCCTGCTTCCGGCCGCGATCGTGCTGCTGTTCGGCCTGGCCCTGCTGGCGGTGAGCGCCCGCATCTGGCTGCCGGGGGACATGGCCGCCCCGGCGCCGGTCGGCTGAGCCGGGGCCGGCTTTTACGATCCCCCGATGACGGACCCCTTCCCCCCGTTCTCCCACAGCCCGGCCGAACTGGCCCTGGATCCGGAGGTGCTCGCCTCGGAGCTGGCGGAGGAACTGCTGGGGGATCCCCTCGACGACCTGGATGCCCTCGAGCCCGGCGAGGCCGATGTGGCCGCCGAGTGCGACCTGGGTCTGCAGCTGCTGCGCGGCAGCCACGAGGAGCGCATGCAGGGGCTGCGCATCTTCTGCGAGCACCGCGATCCGCGTGCGCCGGCCCAGCTGCTGCCCCTGCTGGAGGCCAGCTGTCCGATCCTGCGCATGAGCACCGTCTATGCCCTGGGGCGCAACCCCGCTCTGCAGGCCGTGGCCCCGCTGCTGGCCCTGCTCCAGAACGACAGCAACGGCTACGTGCGCAAGGCCGTGGCCTGGAGCCTGGGCAGCTACCCGGAGGCCCCGGTGATGACTCCCCTGATCCGAGCCCTGCAGGACGACATCGCCGCCGTGCGCCTCTGGGCCGCCAGCTCCCTGGCCGACGCCGGCGCCACGGGCCTGGCCAAGGCCGACCAGGCCGCCGGCCAGCTGCTGCTCAGCCTCCGCATCGACAGCGAGCCGGTGGTGCGCAGCAACTGCGCCTGGTCCCTGGGCCGCCTCTATGCCGATCTGGTGGAGCCGCGCCAGCGGGAGCTGGTGGAGGCCCTGCTCAAGGCCATGCTCCACGACGGCGACCTGACCGTGCGTGACGAGGCCCGCCTGGCCCTGGAGCAGCTGGAGGATCCCCTGGTGCTGGAGCGGCTCCAGACCCTGGTGGACGAGGGGCTGCTGAGCTGATCCGCAGCGCGGACCCGCTGGGCCGCCCCCGCAGGCCCTGGACGCCGCCGCTAGCATCCCGTCACCGTCCGCTGCCCGGAATGGCCCAGCACACCATCCGATTCCGCATCCGGCCCGATGGCCGCGTGGAGGAGCTGGTGGAGGGCATCGCCGGCAGTGGCTGCGAGGAACTCACCGAGCGGATCGAGGCCAGGCTGGGGGTGGTGCAGCAGCGCCGCGCCACCGCCGAGGCCTACCAGGCCCAGGCCCTTGCCTCGGGCCAGTCGGTGACCGCCGCGCAGACCATCTCCGCATCGCTGTCCTGAGCCCCCGCGAGGCCTGCTCCATGTCGCACTTCAGCACCGTCAAGACGGAACTCCGTGACCGGGGCGCCCTGCTGGACGCCCTGCGGGACCTGGGCCACCAGCCCAGCGAGGGCGAGCGCCCGGTGCGCGGCTACCGCGGCCAGACGGTGCTGGCCGACCTGGCCGTCGCCAGTGAGCAGGGCACCGACATCGGCTTCCGCTGGAACGCCGAGGCCGGCAGCTATGAGCTGGTGACCGACCTGGACCTGTGGAAGCAGCCGGTGCCCGTGGAGCGCTTCCTGGCCCAGCTCACCCAGCGCTATGCCCTGCGCAGCATCCTGGCCGCCTCCGAGCAGGAGGGCTTTCAGGTGAGCGAGCAGCGCCAGGCCGCCGACGGCAGCATCGAGCTGGTGGTGACCCGCTGGGACGGCTGAGTGCCGCCCCCCGCCGCGGCTGATCCCTCCCTCGCCTTTGCGGCCGCGGCGGTGCCCACCGCCGAGCCCACCGGCCGTGAACCCCTCCTGGGCGGTGTCCTGCGCCAGCGGGCGGTGTGGGTGGATGAGGCGGTGTGCATCGGCTGCCGCTACTGCACCCACGTGGCCGGCAACACCTTCGTGGTGGAGCCCGACTGGGGCCGCTCCCGCGCCCTCCGCCAGGACGGCGACAGCACCGAGACGATCCAGGAGGCCATCGACACCTGTCCGGTGGACTGCATCCACTGGGTGGCCTACGAGGACCTGCCCGCCCTGGAGCAGCAGGCCGCCCAGCAGGAGCTGCTGCCCCTGGGGCTGCCCAGCGCGGCCCGGCCCAAGCGGCTGCTGCCCCGCGGCGCCTCAGCCCTGGCCGACGCGGGCGGATGACCTCCCCACCCCGGGCCACCCCGCTGCCGACCCGCCGCTTCGGGCGCACGGAACTGGCGATGCCGGTGCTGTCGCTGGGGGGGATGCGCTTCCAGCAGAGCTGGAGCGACCTGCCGGCCGATCAGATCACCGCCGAGGGCCAGGCCAACCTGCGCGCCACCCTGGAGCGGGCCGTGGCCCACGGCTTTCACCACATCGAGACCGCGCGCCACTACGGCAGCTCCGAGCGCCAGCTGGGCTGGCTGCTGCCCCAGGTGCCGGACCCCCGGCGCATCCTCCAGACCAAGGTGCCGCCCCAGGCGGATGCGGCGGCCTTTGAGGCGGAGCTGGCCCTGAGCTTCGAGCGGCTGGGGGTGGAGCGGGTGGATCTGCTGGGGATCCACGGCCTCAACCTGCCGGAGCACCTGGAGCAGACCCTGCGGCCAGGCGGCTGTCTGGCCGTGGCCCGCCGCTGGCAGGCCGAGGGCCGCATCGGCGCGGTGGGCTTCTCCACCCACGCCCCCCTGCCGCTGATGCTGGAGGCGATCGAATCGGATTGCTTCGACTACATCAACCTGCACTGGTATTTCATCCGCCAGGACAACGGCCCGGCGATCGCCGCCGCCACGGAGCGCGACATGGGCGTGTTCGTGATCAGCCCCACCGACAAGGGCGGTCACCTGCACAGCCCCTCGCCGCGGCTGCTGGAGCTCTGCGCGCCGCTGCACCCGATCGTCTTCAACGACCTGTTCTGCCTGGCGGCCCCCGGCATCCACACCCTCAGCGTGGGGGCGGCCCGGCCGGCGGACCTGGAGCTGCACCTGCAGGCGGTGGCGCTGCTGCCCCGGGCGGCGGAGGTGCTGCCGCCGATCCTGGAGCGGCTGGAGCGGGCCCGCCGCGGGGCCCTGGGGGAGGCCTGGCTCGCCAGCTGGGACCAGGGCCTGCCGGAGTGGCAGGACACCCCCGGCCAGATCAACCTGCCGGTGCTGCTGTGGCTCCACACCCTGCTGGAGGCCTGGGACCTGCAGAGCTACGGCCGGGCCCGCTACGGCCTGCTGGGCTCCGGCGGCCACTGGTTCCCTGGCGCCAACGCCGATGCCCTCGACGCCACGGTGAGTGAGGCGGAGCTGCTGGCGGTCCTCGGCGGCAGCCCCTGGGCCGCGCAGATTCCCCCCCTGCTGCGCCGCCTGCGGGCGCGGATCGGCGGCGAGCCGGTGCGCCGGCTGCAGCAGAGCTGAGGCTTCGGCGCCGCCCGCCTGGCCCTGGTCCAGGCGCAGACCCGGACCCAGTCCCGGCTCCAGGCAGGATCGGCCGACGGGCCATCGGTCAACGGGTCATGGCGGTTCAGGCCCCGAGCGGCAGCTTGGCCGGCACCCCCACCGGCCGCGGGTACTGGCCCGGGCAGGGGGCCGTGGCCTGCAGGGTCAGGGCGGTGCGCAGGCCCCGGCCGGCCGGCAGCGTGCGCTGCTCCTGGCGGCCCACCCTGGCCTTCAGCAGAACCAGGGCCCGCTCCAGCTCCGCCTGGTCGCCCGCCGACCACTGGCCGCGGTAGAGCAGGGCCTCGCCGCCCCTGGCCAGCAGGGGCACCAGGTATTCGGCCACCACCGGCGCCGCCGCCACCGCCCGGGCCAGGGCCAGGTCGAACTGGCCGCGGCAGGGCGTCTGGCGGCCCGTGCGCTCCGCCCGCTCGCAGCGCAGCTCCACCCGCTCCGCCAGGCCCAGGGCCTCGGCCATGGCCTGCACGGCCTGGGTCTTGCGGCCCACTGAATCCACCAGGGTGAGGCGGGCGTTGGGCAGGGCGATCGCCACCGCCAGGCCCGGGAAGCCGCCGCCGGTGCCCACGTCGATGCAGCGCAGCGGCGCCTCGGGCCGCTCCCGCAACCGCGGCAGCAGCGGCCAGAGGCTGTCCACCACCTGGGCGATCCAGTAGTCGGCCCCCTCCACCAGGCGGGTGAGGTTGAGGCGGCCGTTCCACTCGCGCAACAGCTGCTGCAGGGCGACGAACTGGGCGCGCTGGTGCCCATCCGGCGCCCAGCCCAGGGCCTGCCACAGCTCCGGTGTGGGACCGGCGAAGGCCGCGTCGGCTGTTGTGTCGCCGGTCGCCGGGGTTGGAGGGGCGGCGCCGCCGGGGCTGGAGGCGGCGGCCGCGGCGGCAGCGGCAGCGGGGGTGGGCTCGGGGGCGGGGGGCATCCGCGGGGGGAGGTGGGGCGGGCTCCCTAGGATCCCGCACACCAGGTGCTGCAGGGGTGGTGGCCGGCGATTCCCTTGGACAGGTCCGCCATCGGGGCCATGGCAACCACTACGAGCTGCTGGGGCTGACCGCCGCCGCCTCCGCCCAGGAGCTGCGCCAGGCCTTCCGCCGCCTGAGCAAGCTCTACCACCCGGACACCACGGCCCTGCCGGAGGCCGAGGCCCAGGAGGCCTTCCGCCGGCTGCAGCAGGCCTACCACACCCTCAGCGACCCGGCCCGCCGCCGCGCCTACGACGCCAGCCTGGTGGCCACCCTGGCGCCGGCCCCCCAGGCTGCAGCGCTGGCCCCGCGGCGGCTGGCGGTGCGCCCGCCCAGCTCCGTGCGGCGCGACCTCTCGGGGGGGGAGTGGTTTGCCCTGGTGCTGCTGGCCCTGGCGGTGGTGTTCAGCCTGGTGCTGGGGGTGGGGCTGGCCTGGGTGCGCGGCGCCGAGCTGGTGCGCACCCCCAGCTGGTGGCCGGCCCTGGCGGAGGCTCCGCCGGGGCAGACTGCGGAGCCCCCAGCCTCCGCCCGGTCGACGGATGTCCTCCCTGCCCCCGCCCCAGACCCCCCTGTACCACCACCCCCTGCCGGCCCTGGAGCGCTGGCTGCAGGAGCTGGGGGCGGTGCAGCAGCGGGGTAGGCCCTGCCACTGGGACCTGCACCGCCGCGACTGGAGCGCCGAGATCGAGCTGGAGATCGAGGAGCTGAGCGTGCGCTGGCAGGGCGCCACGGCGCCGGCGTCCCCGGGATCCGGCCGGCGCAACGAACGCCACTTCCCCTACGGCCTCTCCCGCGCCGACGTGGAGGCGGCGATCCTGGCGGGCCCGTGAGTCACAGCTCCTCGAGGGCCCGGCCGATGGCTCCGTAGCACTGCTCCAGCTGGCCGTCCGTGAGGCAGAGGGGTGGCAGCAGGTAGAGCACCTGGCCCAGGGGCCGCAGGAACACGCCCTGCTCCAGCACGCGCCGCTGCAGCTGCCGGCCCACGGGGTTGAGATAGCCGGGGCGCTCCACCGCCAGCTCCACCGCCGCCACCGTGCCCAGCAGCCGCGCCCGCCGCAGTTTCGGGTGGCAGGCCAGGGCCTCCAGGTGGGGCCGGTGGCGGGCCTCGAAGCCCGTGAACCGCTCCGCCTGGCGCTCCAGCAGCGCCAGGCTGGCGTTGGCGGCGGCGCAGCCCAGGGGGTTGGCGGTGAAGCTGTGGCCGTGGAACAGGGTGCGCCCGGGCTGCTCGGCGTCGCGGAAGCCCTCGAACAGCCGCTCGCTGGCCAGCGTCACCCCCATCGGCAGGAAGCCGCCGGTGAGTCCCTTGGAGAGGGCGATCAGGTCGGGCTGGATGGCGGCGTGCCGGTGGGCGAACAGGACGCCGGTGCGGCCGAAGCCGGTCATCACCTCATCGGCGATCAGCAGGGCCCCCGCGGCCCGCACCCGCTCCGCCACGCCGCCCACGAACGAGGGCCGCACCATGGCCATGCCGCCGGCCCCCTGCAGCATCGGCTCCAGGATCACCGCGGCGGTGGGCACCTCCTCCAGCAGCTGCTCCAGCCGCGCCAGGGCCGCCGCCTCCCGCGCCTCGATGCCGTCGTCGCCCCACCAGGTGGCGGGCCAGGGGGCGCGGGCCACCTCGAACAGCAGCGGCTCGAACGGGGCCGAGAAGATCGAGCGCTCCCCCAGGGCCATGGCCCCGAAGGTGTCGCCGTGGTAGGCACCATCGAAGGCGATCAGCCGCCGCCGCGCCGCCGCCCCCGGCGTGCCGGCGGCCTCCTGGTTGCGCCACCACTGCCAGGCGATCTTGAGGGCCACCTCCACGGCGGTGGAGCCGTTGTCGGAGAAGAACAGGCGCTCCAGGCCGGTGCGGGCGCTCAGGGCCGTGGCCAGGGCCTCGGCCTGGGGGTGGCTGAAGTTGGCGAAGATCACCTGCTCCAGGGTCTGGGCCTGGGCCGCCACCGCCGCGGCCACCTCCGGTTCGGCGTGGCCGTGCAGGGTGACCCACCAGCTGCTGATGGCGTCGATCAGCCGGCGGCCGTCGTCGAGCTCCAGCAGGGCGCCCTGGCCCCGCACCACCCGCAGGGGCGGCTCGGCGGTGGCCACCTGGGTGAAGGGGTGCCAGAGGTGGGGGTGCCAGCCCGTGGCCATCGGCTTGCGCTCGGGGATCGGCACCAGGATGGAGGCAGCGGCACCGGCCCTGGGGCACCGCTGGCTGCCCGCACCGGCGGCTGCCCCGCCGCTGACCCCGTCAGCGGCCCAGCGCGCCGGCCAGGCCGCTGGCCTGCCAGACGGCCTGGAGCCCCTCCGCCGTGAGGGGCTCCAGGGGCTCCAGCTCGGCCAGCACCGGCACCTGGCCCAGGGCCTCGAGGGTGCGGGGGTTGTCCGGGTGGCGGGGGCCGTTCAGCACCAGGCCCAGCACCGGAATGCCCCGCCGGCCCAGGGCCTCCAGCGACAGCAGCGTGTGGTTGAGGGTGCCCAGGCCACTGCGGGCCACCAGCAGCACCGGCAGCCCCCAGCGCCGGATCTGCTCGATCTGCAGCAGGTCGCGGCGCAGGGGCACCAGCAGCCCGCCGGCGCACTCCACCACCAGCGGCCCCGCCACCGCCGGCAGCGCCAGGCGGGCCGGATCGATCGGCGGCCCCGGCCGCCGGGGATCGCCGCCCTCCAGCTCCGCCGCCCAGTGGGGCGAGGCGGGGGCCGCCAGGCGGTAGGCCTCCGGCAGCAGCCGCTCCGCCGGCAGCTGCAGCAGGCTGCGGATCCGCCCGCTGTCGCCGCCCCCCTCCAGGCCGCTCTGCACCGGCTTCCAGTAGTGGGCCCCCAGGCCCTGCACCAGCAGGGCGCTCACCACCGTCTTGCCCACGTCGGTGTCGGTGCCGCAGACCACCAGCTGCAGGGGTTGGCGCGGGGTATCGGGCATGGCGGCGCAGCGGGGGGAGGGGGAACGGGGGGTGCTGCTCAGGGGCCGCCGGGGCGGCGGCCGAGCAGCAGCAGCACCTCCCATTCCAGGCGGTTGCCGCTGGCCTTGGGCCAGGCGGCCTCCAGGCGCCGCAGCTCCGCGGGCCGCAGCCGCGGGCCGCGGCTGGCCTGGGCGCCGATGGCCTTGAACTGGCCCAGAAAGCCCAGGGCGCTCGGGGCCGGCCGGCTGAAGCGGAGGCGGCGGCACAGGCGGATCTCCAGCCATCGGGCCGCCGCCCGCTCCAGGCCCGCCGCCTCCGGCAGCGCCAGGCCCGTGAACGGCACGGCGGCGGCGGCGGCGGCGGCGCGCCACTGGCCGAAGCTCGCGGCGGTGGGCACCGCCAGGGCCAGCCAGCCGCCCGGCCGCAGCTGCGCCCCCCAGTGCTCCAGCTGACGCTCCGGCCGCTCCAGCCACTGCAGGGCGAAGCTGGAACCCAGCAGCGCCGCGCTCCTCAGGTCGGGCGGCAGGCCGCCATTGAGGTCCCACTCCAGGCCGGGGGCGCCCGGTGGGCCCTGGGCCAGCAGCTGCGGGCAGTTGTCCACCCGCAGCAGCCGCAGCTCCGGTCGCCGCTGCTCGATCGCCTCCGCCAGCAGGCCCGGGCCGGCCCCCAGGTCGGCACAGGCACCGGCGGGGATCGGCAGGTCGCGGCAGTGGCGGGCCAGGCGCCAGGCCACGGCCCGCTGCAGCGGCGCCTGCTGGCCGTAGCGGCCGGCGCCACGGCCGAAGTTGCGGCGCACCTGGCCGGCAAAGGACCGCGGCCCGGCCGCCCCTGCGGCCGCCGCCCGCTGCGCCGCCCACTCAGCCCGGACCATCGCCCGCCGCCCCCTGGGTCTCGATCCAATGCAGCACGGCGGGGATCAGCCCGGGGCTCAGCAGGCTGTGGCCCACCCCCTCCAGCCGCAGCAGCTGCGCCTGGGGCAGGGCCGCCCGCAGCAGCGCCCGGCTCTCGGGGGCCACGATCCGATCCTCCCCACCCTCCACGATCAGCAGCCGCGCGGCGGGGGGGAAGCCGGCCGGCAGCCCCTCGGTGCGGCCCAGCAGCGCCAGGTCGTCATGGAGCCGCCTGAGGCCGTCGGTGCTGAGGCCCTCCTCCAGGGGGCCGTGGGGCAGGAGTTCGGGCTGGGCCGGGGCGGCGGCCTCGGCCAGGAACTGCCGCAGCATCGCCTCCGCCTCGGCGCCGCCGGCCTCGAGCCTGGCGGCCATGCCCCGCAGGGCCTTCTGCAGGCGACGGCCCGGTGGCCCCGGCGGCACGAAGCGGCCGAAGCTGGCCAGCAGCGCCACCGCCGTGGCCTGCCCAAGCAGCTCCGGTGCGAGCAGATGCAGGCCGAGGGAGTGCACCAGCACCACCCGCTGCCGGGCCCCGCCCCAGGCCGGCGGCCCCGGCGTCTGGCGGCCGTAGCCCCGCTCGCCGCAGCTCAGGTGCCAGCCCCGCTCCGCGGCGGCGGCGGCCCAGGGGGCCCAGCTGCGGTGGTCGCCGCCCCAGCCGTGCATGGCGATCAGATCAACGCTCATCGGCGGGGCTCCCCGGGGCAGGCCGGTGGACCGAGGGCCGCCAGCAGGTGCCCCAGGCTGCCCCGCGGCAGGTCGTGGCGCAGCACCAGCCGCAGCCGGGCCGTGCCCTCCGGCACCGTGGGCGGGCGGATCGCCACGCACAGGAGCCCCGCCGCCTCCAGCCGCCGCTGCAGGGCCAGGGCCGCGCCATCGCCGCCCACCAGCAGCGGCATCACGGGCCCCTCCCCCGGCGGCCGGGGCCAGCCGGCGGCCTCCAGCCCGTCGCGCCAGCGCCGCGCCCGCGCCAGCAGCGCCGCCCCGCGACCCGGCTCCTGCTCCAGCAGCTCCAGGGCCGCCAGGGCCGCGGCCGCCAGGGGCGGAGCCAGGGCGGTGCTGTAGCGAAACGCCCCGGAGAACTGCTCCAGCCACTCCCCCACCACGCCATCGGCCGCCAGCAGGGCGCCGCCGCTGCCGAAGGCCTTGCCGAAGGTGCCGCTGATCAGCGTCACCCCCTCCACCCCGTAGGCCAGGCCGCGACCGCCGGGCCCCAGCACCCCCAGGGCGTGGGCCTCATCCAGCAGCAGGGCGGCGCCGTGGCGCCGGCCCAGGGCCGCCAGGGCGGCCACGGCCGGTGAGCTGCCCTCCATGCTGAACAGGCTCTCGCTCAGCACCAGCAGGCGCCGCCGGGGGTCGGCGGCGCGGGCCCGAGCCAGGCGCCGTTCCAGGTCGCCGAGGTCGTTGTGGGCGAAGCGCTGCAGCTGGGCGCCGGCGGCCCGCACCCCCACCAGCAGTGAGTGGTGGATCAGCCGATCGGCGAGCACCAGGGTGTGGCGATCCGCCAGGGCTCCCACCGCCGCCAGGTTGGCCTGGAAGCCGCTGGGGAACAGCAGCACCCGCTCCCGGCCCAGCCAGCGGGCCAGGCGCCGCTCCAGCTCGGCGTGCACCGGCCGGGTGCCGCTCACCAGCCGCGAGGCGCCGGCCCCCACGCCCTGGGCGGCGATGCAGGCGCTGGCCGCGGCCCTCAGCCGGGGGTGCTGGGCGAAGCCCAGGTAGTCGTTGCTGGCCAGATCCAGCAGCGGCGCCGCGGTGGCGGATGCCGCTGCCCCGTCCGTCGCGCCGTCCGCCGGGGGCGGCTGCAGGCCGGCAGCTCCCGCGGGCAGCAGCGGGCGCAGCCGCCGGCGCCGCTGTGCCGGCAGGGCCGCCAGGGCGGCGGCCAGGGGGGCCAGGGGATCGGGGGGGGCGTCGCTCAAGGGCTGGCCGCTGACGGGGCCTGGGCTGATGGCAGTCTGCTCCTAGGATTCCCCCATGCGCAGCACCGGCCCCGACGTGCCCGATCAGGCCTCCGATCGGGCCGGTTCCACCCTCCAGACGCTCCCCCCGGCCGCCGCCGCCGCGGATCACCAGTGCAGCGGCCCGGATCCAGACCGCCCCACCGGGAACCCGGCCCAGGCCGCCGCCGCCGAGGCTGCCACCGCGGAGGCCGCCACCGCCCCGGCCCTTCGCCGCCCGCCCGCCTCCGGCGCTGTGCCCCCCCTCGATCAGCTCTTCCCCTTCCCCCTCGACGACTTCCAGCTCGAGGCGATCGATGCCCTCAACCAGGGGCACTCGGTGGTGGTGAGCGCCCCCACCGGCTCCGGCAAGACGCTGGTGGGCGAGTACGCCATCCACCGCGCCCTGGCCCATGGCCAGAAGTTGTTCTACACGACGCCGCTCAAGGCCCTCTCCAACCAGAAACTGCGGGATTTCCGCGAGCAGTTCGGCCCCGAGAACGTCGGTCTGATGACCGGCGACTTCAGCGTGAATCGCGAGGCCTCGATTGTGGTGATGACCACCGAGATCTTCCGCAACATGCTCTATGCGGAGGCGGATCAGGGCGACGATCCCCTCGCCGATGTGGAGGCGGTGGTGCTCGATGAGTGCCACTACATGAACGACTCCCAGCGCGGCACCGTCTGGGAGGAGTCGATCATCCACTGCCCGCCGCCCGTGCAGCTGGTGGCCCTTTCGGCCACGGTGGCCAACGCCGGCCAGCTCACCGACTGGATCGAGCGGGTGCATGGCCCCACCCAGCTGGTGACCAGCACCTTCCGGCCGGTGCCGCTGCAGTTCAGCTTCTGCAGCGCCAAGGGCCTGCATCCGCTGCTCAACGAGGCCGGCACCGACCTGCACCCCAACTGCAAGGTGTGGCGGGCCCCCAAGGGCCACAGCCGCAAGGGGCCGAAAACCCCCAAACCGCCCCAGCCGGAGGCCCCGCCCCTGGCCTTCGTGGTGGCCCAGATGGCCGAGCGGGACATGCTGCCCGCCATCTATTTCATCTTCAGCCGCCGCGGCTGCGACAAGGCCGTGCGCGACCTGGGCAAGGTCTGCCTGGTGAACCCCGTGGAGCAGGCCCGCATCCGCGCCCGGCTGGAGGCCTTCGTGGCCGCCACCCCGGAGGCGGTGCGCGAGGGCGGCCACGACGAGGCGCTGCTGCGGGGCATCGCCGCCCACCACGCCGGCGTGCTGCCGGCCTGGAAGGAGCTGATCGAGGACCTGTTCCAGCAGGGGCTGGTGAAGGTGGTGTTCGCCACCGAGACTCTGGCGGCCGGCATCAACATGCCCGCCCGCAGCACCGTGATCTCGGCCCTCTCCAAGCGCACCGAGCGGGGACACCGGCCGCTGATGGGCAGCGAGTTCCTGCAGATGGCCGGTCGGGCCGGCCGCCGCGGCCTCGATGTCCAGGGCTATGTGGTGACGGTGCAGAGCCGTTTCGAGGGGGTGCGCGAGGCCGGCCAGCTGGCCACCAGCCCCGCCGATCCGCTGGTGAGCCAGTTCACCCCCAGCTACGGCATGGTGCTCAACCTGCTGCAGCGCTACGACCTGGCCAAGGCCCAGCAGCTGGTGGAGCGCAGCTTCGGCCGCTACCTGGCCACCCTCGACCTGACGGAGGACGAGGCCCGCATCGCCGAGCTGCGCGCCCAGCTGGTGCAGCTGCTCGGCAGCGGCCCCGAGGTGGCCTGGGACGACTTCGAGGACTACGAGAAGCAGCGCGGCCGGCTGCGGGAAGAGCGGCGTCTGCTGCGGATTCTGCAGCAGCAGGCCGAGGAGACCCTGGCCCATGAGCTCACCCTGGCCCTGCGCTTCGCCAGCGAGGGCACCCTGGTGAGCCTGCGCGCGCCCCAGCTCCGGGGCCGCGTCACGCCGGCGGTGGTGGTGGAGAAGCTGGAGGGGCCGGGCCAGTTCCCGCTGCTGCTCTGCCTCACCGACGAGAACGTGTGGATCCTGGTGCCCTGCGGCGCGGTGGTGAGCCTGCACGCCGAGCTGAGCTGCCTGCAGGTGCGCGAGATCCAGGCCCCGGAGCTGCACCGCTCCGGCGAGCTGCGCCACGGCGACCAGGCCAGCGGCGGCCTGGCCCTGGCGGTGGCCTCGATGGCCCGCCGCCACGACATGACCACCCCCCAGTACGACATGGCCGGCGAGGTGCAGGCCCAGGCCCACCTGGTGCGGGAACTGGAGCTGGCCCTGGAGCTGCACCCGGCCCACCACGCCGGCGACCGCAAGAAGCTCAAGAAGCAGCGCCAGCGCATGGAGGAGCTGGAGGCGGAGATCGAGGAGCGGCAGCGGATCCTGCACGTCCGGGCCAACCGCCACTGGGAGACCTTCCTGGCCCTGATCGAGATCCTGCGGCGCTTCGGCTGCCTCGGCGGCGAGGAGGGCCTCGAGCCCACCGAGATCGGCCGCACCGTGGCGGCGATCCGCGGCGACAACGAGCTCTGGGTGGGCCTGGCCCTGATGAGCGGCCACGCCGATGAGCTGGAGCCGGCCGACCTGGCGGCCCTGCTGGAGGCCATCTCCACCGAGGTGAACCGCCCGGACCTGTGGAGCGGCTACCCGCCGCCCGCCGCCGCCGAGGAGGCCCTGCACGACCTGCGCGGCATCCGCCGCGAGCTGCTGCGCCAGCAGGAGACGGCCCATGTGGTGGTGCCGGTGTGGTTCGAGCCGGAGCTGATGGGCCTGGTGCACGCCTGGGCCAAGGGCGCCGCCTGGACCGACGTGATCGCCAACACCTCCCTCGACGAGGGCGATGTGGTGCGGATCATGCGCCGCACCGTGGATCTCCTGGCCCAGATTCCCTACTGCGAGGCCATCAGCGAGCGGCTGCGCAGCAACGCCCGCCTGGCCCTCAAGGCCATCAACCGCTTCCCGGTGTGCGAGCCGATCGACCTGCTGGCGGCGGGGGCGGCGCCCAACCCCGCCACGGAGCGGGCCGCCTGAGGGGGGCTCCCGGGGTGAGCCTGCCCGCGGGGGTCAGATCCCCAGCCGCCCCCAGATGACCCCCAGGTTCTCCCGGTGCAGGTCGGTGGAGAAGCAGGCCGCCAGCTGCTCGGGGCTGAGCCGGCCGGTCACGGCGGAGTCGGCCTCCAGGTTGGCGCGGAAGTCGCCGCCGGGGGTGTTCCAGGCCGCGTGGGCGTGGCGCTGCACGATCCGGTAGGCCTCCTCCCGGGCCAGGCCGCTCTCCACCAGGGCCAGGAGCACCCGCTGACTGAACACCACGCCGCCGTAGAGGTTCAGGTTGCGGGCCATGTTCTCGGGGTAGACACCCAGGCCCTTCACCACCTCGGTCATCTCCCGCAGCATGAAGTGCAGGGTCACCGAACAGTCGGGCAGCATCATCCGCTCCACGGAGCTGTGGCTGATGTCGCGCTCGTGCCAGAGGGCGCAGTTCTCCAGGGCCGCCACGGTGTAGCTGCGCAGCACCCGGGCCAGGCCACTGATGCGCTCGCTGCGGATCGGGTTGCGCTTGTGGGGCATGGCCGAGCTGCCCTTCTGGCCCTTGGCGAAGTTCTCCTCCACCTCCAGCACGTCGGTGCGCTGCAGGTTGCGGATCTCGGTGGAGAAGCGCTCCAGGGCCGCGCCCACCAGGGCCAGGGTCTGCACGTACTCGGCGTGGCGATCGCGGGCGATCACCTGGGTGCTGGCCGTGTCCGGCTCCAGCCCCAGGCTGCGGCAGGCGATCGCCTCCACCTCGGGATCGGTGTTGGCGTAGGTGCCCATGGCCCCGCTGATCTGGCCCACGGCCACCAGCCGCTCCAGGCGCTCCAGCCGCTCGCGGTTGCGTTCGGTTTCCGCCAGCCAGCCGGCCACCTTGAAGCCGAAGGTGATCGGCTCGCCGTGGATGGCGTGGCTGCGGCCGATCATCACGGTGTCCCTGTGGGCCCGGGCCAGCTGCCGCAGCGCCTCGGCCAGCTGGTCGAGCTCGTGGCGCAGCACGGCCACCGAGGCCTTGAGCTGCAGGGCCAGGCCGGTGTCCAGCACATCCGAACTGGTCATGCCCACGTGGATGTAGCGGCCCGCATCGCCCACGTGCTCGTTCACGTTGGTGAGGAAGGCGATCACGTCGTGGCGCACCTCCGCCTCGATCTCGAGGATGCGCTCCACGCTGAAGGCGGCCTTCTGCTTGATCGCAGCCACCGCGTCGGCGGGCACCCGCCCCAGCTGGGCCTGGGCCTCGGTGGCGGCGATCTCCACGTCCAGCCAGCTCTGGAACTTGGCCTGCTCGCTCCAGATGGCGCCCATCTCGGGCAGGGTGTAACGCTCGATCAAGGCCGCGCCGGGCTCACATCCTCCCCAATGTATGGGGTGATACTCCGGCCCCCGGCGTGCTGCGCCGGCCTCAGCGGGCCAGGCTGGTGAGCTGACGATGGGACACCTCCCAGTGCACCCGGGGGCCCCAGCTCTGCTGACGCACCCAGCAGCGGCCGCCCCGGCAGTGGATCAGCTGGAAGGGGGGCAGGTCCGCGGGGTGGCGGCGGAGGGTCACGAAGCTGCCGGGGCGCAGGAGCTCCAGCACATTGGTGGGGGCCATGGCCCGGACGGCTGCGGTGCCGCCATCCTCCGACGGGTTTTCGCTGGGCTCCGGCCCCGCGCCGCATTTGTTCGGGATCCCTGGTCCGGCGCGGCCGCGGTGTAGGACAACGGGGCCCCGCCGCCGGGGGCGCCCGCTGCCCGCTCCGCCATGGCCCGTAAGCAACGCCTCGACCTGCGGCTGTTGGAGCTGGGGCTGGCCGCCAGCCGCCAGCAGGCCCAGCAGCTGATCCGGGCGGGGCGCGTGCGCAGCGGCGACAAGCTGCTGGACAAGCCCGGCCTGGAGGTGGCGCCGGAGCTGCCCCTGGAGGTGGAGCACCCCCCCCGGTTCGTCTCCAGGGGCGGCGAGAAGCTGATCGCGGCCCTGGAGGCCTTTCCGATCGCCGTGGCGGAGCGGGTGTGCCTCGATGGCGGCATCTCCACCGGCGGCTTCACCGACTGCCTGCTGCAGCGGGGGGCCCGCCGCGTCTACGGGGTGGACGTGGGCTACGGCCAGACGGCCTGGAGCCTGCGCACCGACCCCCGCCTGGTGCTCAGGGAGCGCACCAACCTGCGGCACCTGTTGCCCGAGCAGCTCTACGGCGCCGAGGATCCGCGGCCCGATCTGGCGGTGGCGGACCTGTCGTTCATCGCCCTGGCCCTGGTGCTGCCGGCCCTGGGACGGCTGCTGGCCGACGGGCCGGCGGAGGCGCTGCTGCTGGTCAAGCCCCAGTTCGAGGTGGGCCGCGGGCGGGTGGGCAAGGGCGGCGTGGTGCGTGATCCTGCCGCCCACGCCGATGCCCTGGCGGGGGTGATGGCGGCGGCCGCCGGCGAGGGCTGGCGGGCCTGCGGCCTGGTGGCCTCGCCGATCACCGGACCCGCCGGCAACCACGAGTACCTGCTGTGGCTGCGGCGCGGCGCCTGGCCCGAGGAGCCCCGCGCCGCGGTGCCGGATGGGGCGGCGATCCGCCGGCTGGTGGAGGCCACCCTGGCCAGCTGAGGGGGCTGCGGCCCCCCGCTCAGATGGCGCTGCTGTCGCGGTCGCCGGTGCGGATCCGGATCACCGCATCGATCGTGCTGATGAAGATCTTGCCGTCGCCGATCTCGCCGGTGCGGGCGGCGTCCTGGATCGCCGTCACCACCGTGTCGACGCGGTCGTCGTCCACCACCACTTCCAGCTTGAGTTTCTGCAGGAATTCCACGGTGAACTCCGAGCCGCGGTAGCGCTCCACCTGGCCTTTCTGGCGGCCGAAGCCCCGCACTTCGCTCACGGTCATGCCGACGATGCCGGCGTTCACCAGGGCGAGCTTCACATCCTCGAGTTTGAAGGGACGGATGATGGCTTCGACTTTTTTCATGGGAGCGGAGTGGATCGAGGGAAGTCTCTCAGGGCAGGGGCCTGGGAGGACGGGCCGCCGCGGCGCTGGGCCCGTGGGGCACGGGGCCATTAGGCCGCAGGGCTCCCCGGGCCGGGGTAGCCGTTGTTACGGCCGCCCTGGCCGCCGATGGCACCCCGCAGGGCCCCGGCGGCGGGCCGGGAGGGGTGCGTAGCATGGCCGATTGTCCCTTCTGGTTCTGCCGCCATGACCGCCGGCCTCGCCGACTCCCAGACCCGCACCCCCCTCTACGGCGAGCGGGCCATTGCCGAGGCGGCCCTGATCTGCTTCGACAACCCGCGGCCGGGGCGGGCCTATGAGGTGGCGATCGAGCTGCCGGAATTCACCTGCAAGTGTCCCTTTTCCGGCTACCCCGACTTCGCCGTGCTGCGGCTGATCTATCAGCCGGGGCCGCGGGTGATGGAACTCAAGGCGATCAAGCTCTACGTCAACAGCTATCGCGACCGCTCCATCTCCCACGAGGAGGTGACCAACCGCATCCTCGACGACTTCGTGGCGGCCTGTGAGCCGGTGTGGATGCAGCTCGAGGCCGACTTCAACCCCCGCGGCAACGTGCACACGGTGATCCGCGCCAGCCACGGCACCCGTCAGCCCTGCTGAGGGGCGGTGCGCAGCTCGGCCAGCAGCTGGGGCAGCTCACGGGCAAAGGCCGTGAGGTTGCGGTTGCACAGGCCGCCCACGTGCAGGCGGCCCTGCCCCGGCTCCGCCACGGCCCAGAGCTGGCGGGTGGCCACCAGGCTCAGGCCCCCGCCCGCCAGGGCGATGGCGAAGCCGGCGTACACCAGGGGCACCCCGGGGTCGCGCTTGAGCAGCAGGCCGCTGGCGGGCACCACCCCGGCCACCCGCAGCGGCAGCCCCTGGATCTCCGCCGCCGGGCCGCCGGGGCTGAGGCTGCCGATCACCTGGGCCTCGGCCGAGTACACCGTCACGGGCCCCTGCTCGTTGGAGACGGTCAGCAGCACCGGGGCGCTGCCATCGGGCCGGGTGGGCAGCACCAGGCCCCACACCTGCTCCCCCAGCTGGGGAAAGGGCTGCAGCGGCAGTTCCAGCACCGGGCTCCTGCCCAGCTGCACGCCGATGGCGGCCAGGCTCCAGTCCGCCTGGTACACCGTCAGGCCGCGGTAGCGCAGCGGGTGGTTGACGCTGATCTCGCGGTCCCCCAGGGAGCGGCCGGTGGCATCCCTGAGCTGCAGCTGGGAGCGGAACTGCTCGGGCCGGCCGGCCGGATCCCGCTCGACGTGGAAGTCGGCCAGGGCCACGGTGAGCTGGCTGGCGCCGCCGGGGCTGAGCAGCTCCAGCTCCCGACCCGGCGCCAGGTAGCGCTCCAGCCGCTGGCCCGCCAGGGCGCCCCAGGCGGCGCCCACCATCAGCACCACCAGGCCGGTGTGCACCAGCAGCGGTCCCACCCGGCCCAGCACGCCCCGGCGGGCCGCCAGGCGCCCCTCGGCGGGCTGCAGCTGCCAGCCCCGACGGCCCAGCAGCGCCTGCAGGGCCGCCAGGTCGGCGGCGGGATCGGGGCTCTCCAGGGTTTCCGCCAGGGTGAGCTTGCTGAGCTGGCGCGGCGAGCGGTAGTCGATCCAGCGCAGGGCCGCCTGCAGGGCCGGCCACTGGCGCCGCCAGCTGCACAGGATCAGGGCCAGCCCCAGCCAGGCCAGCAGGGCCAGGAACCAGCGGCTCGAATACACGTGATCGAGCTGCAGCCGCAGGATCGCATCGCCGTTGAGCAGCCCCAGCCAGGGCTTGGCGTCGAAGACCCGGTGGTAGAGCTCGCTGGCCTCCTTCTGGGGCACCAGGGTGCCGACGCCGCTGGTGATGGCGATCACCAGCAGCAGGCCGATCGCCACCCGCAGGTCCGAGATCCAGGCCAGCAGCCGGCCAAACCTGCCCCAGGGGCCGAGGGAGGGGGCGGCAGTGCTCATGGGCGGGACGATCCGGCGGGGGGAAGGGGGCGTTGGTGGCGGGGGTTGTGCTGCAGGCCGGCGCCGCGGCGGCGCAGGCGGGGCGACTGGCTCACGACCACTGGGCCAGCAGGGTCAGGCCGCCGCTGATCAGCAGCACCACGCCGCTGATGGGGGGCACCCACTGGCCCAGGGCCCGCAGGGCCAGCAGCCGCGGCAGCCAGGCGGCGGCGGTGCCCGCCAGCAGCAGTGGCAGCACCTGGCCGGCGGCGAAGCAGGTGAGCAGCACCGCCCCCACCAGCGGATCGCCCGCCTGGGAGATCCAGGCCAGCAGCACGGCCAGCACGGGGGTGGTGCAGGGGGAGGCCGCCAGGCCGAAGGCCAGCCCGGCCGCCAGGGGCGCCAGGGGGGCGGGCACCCGCTGGCGCCAGCGGTCGGGGTCGGGGCCGGCGGGCAGCTGCAGCCGCAGCAGCCCCAGCAGGTTCAGGCCCATCAGCAGGGCCAGGGACCCCACCAGGGTGGGGATCAGGCCGGGAATCCGCCCGTAGAGGCTTCCCAGCCAGCCACTGGCCAGCCCCAGCAGCACCAGGGCGCCGACGATGCCGCCCGTGAAGCTGAGGCTGCGCAGCCAGGGCCTCCCCCCGTCGGCGTTGAAGCCGGCCAGGTAGGCCAGGGTCACCGGCAGCAGCGACAGGGAGCAGGGCCCCAGGCTGGTGAGCAGCCCGCCGGCGAACACCAGGGCCAGGGTCAGGGGCCCCGGGGCCGCCAGGGAGCTGCGCAGCAGCTCCTCAGCGCTGCGGGCCCAGTCCGCCACGGGCAGGGCCGGCAGCGCCGCCAGCCAGGTCGCAGTGCTCGGGCCCGGCATTGGCAACTCCGCTCCCTCCGGCCCCTGGACAGTCGGCCCAGCCTATCGGGGAGCTCCCGCCGGTTTGGCCGCAGCCTGGGCCAGGCGCCGGGCCCGGGCCGGCCGCGGCGGCTCCAGCCCGGCCGCCTCCAGGGAGCAGCGGATCAGCAGGCCCGCCAGCAGCAGGCTGGCCAGCAGGGAGTTGCCGCCGTAGCTGATCATCGGCAGGGGCAGGCCGGTGGTGGGCATGGCGCCGCTGGCCACGGCGATGTTCATGATCGACTGGCCCACCAGCAGGGTGGTGCAGCCGATCGCCACCAGCCGCTGCTGGTTGCTGCGGCAGCTCAGGGCCACCCGCAGGCCCGCCAGGCCGAACAGCAGCAGGAACAGCAGCAGCACCAGGGAGCCCACGTAGCCGAACTCCTCGGCGAACACCGCGAAGATGAAGTCGGTGCTCTGGATCGGCAGGTACTGCAGCTTCTGGGTGGACAGCCCCAGCCCCTCGCCCCAGACGCCCCCCGAGCCGATCGCCAGCAGGCTCTGCACCAGCTGGTAGCCGTCGCCCTGGGCGTCCTTCCAGGGGTTGAGGAAGGAGCTGACGCGAATGCGCTGGTATTCGTTGAGCAGGATGCTGCCCACCCCCACCATCGCCCCCAGGGACGCTGTGGCCAGCAGGCCGGCGAGGTTGATGCCGGAGGCCAGGGCCATCAGCCATAGCAACAGGCCGGTGAGGGCGGCGGTGCTGAGGTTGGGCTGCTTGAGGATCAGCAGGATCAGCAGGCCAAAGACCCCCAGCCAGGTCAGCTTCTGGTCGGTGGCGATCCGGGTCCAGTGGGAGAACAGGGCGGCCCCCTGCAGCACCACGAAGGGCTTGATCAGTTCCGTGGGCTGGATCTGGATCGGCCCCAGCACCAGCCAGCGGCTGGCCCCGTTCACGGTGCTGCCGGCCACCAGTGTGGCCGCCACCAGCACGGCACCCACCAGCAGGGCCGGGCCCGCCAGCCGCAGCCAGCGCCGCAGGTTGGTGCGGATCCCCAGCCAGAGCAGGCCCCAGCTGGCCAGCAGCCAGAGCGCCTGGCGCTTGAGGTAGTAGGCCCCATCCCCCATCTCGCGGCTGGCCACCCACCAGCTGGCGGAGGTGAGCACCAGCAGCCCCAGCAGGCTCCACAGGATCACCATCGCCAGCAGCAGCCGCGCCTCGGCCGGCCAGTGGGCGAAGGGCAGGGGCAGCAGCCGCACTCCCCCCGGGCCGGAGGCCGTGCCGGGGCGCTGGGGGCGGGCGGCGGCGGGGGCGCTGGACAAGGGCGGGGCTGGCGCAGCGAATGCACCGACTATCCCCCATCCGCGCAGGGCTTGCCAATAAAAAAGCCCGACCGGAGTCGGGCTGGACCAGGACCTGTGGGTGGACGTGGACGTGGGCGCCGGCGAAGGCTGCCCGCAGGCTGGGACTGGGGTATCGAAGCGGCCGGCGACGACAGCCGCTCAGTTGCCGACGTTCACCTGACGGCGACCGGTGACCAGCTCCACCTTGAGGATCCTGCCGCCCTGCTTCATGATCCGCTGCTGCTCAGCGAACCAGCTCTCGTAGGGCACCCACTTGGTGAAGAAGGTGTTCTGCAGCTCCCGCTGGGTCCGGGTCTTCTCCGGGGAGGGGATGCAGGCCGTGATCTTGAACAGACGCATGGGAGAGATCCGCAGGGTGTGCCGGGGGCGCCGGATCAGTTGCCCAGGCCGGAGCTGATGTAGTCGAGGTAGACGCCGAGTTCGCGGCCGGCCTCGGGGCCCACCAGGCTGGCGGCCACTTCCTTGATGGCCTGGATCGACTGGACAGTGGCGCCGATGGGCACGCCCAGGGAGTTGTAGGTCTCCTTGAGGCCGTTCAGCACGCGCTCGTCGAGGATCGAGGTGTCACCCGCCAGCATGGCGTAGGTGGCGTAGCGCAGGTAGTAGTCCAGGTCGCGGATGCAGGCGGCATAGCGACGGGTGGTATACATGTTGCCGCCCGGACGGGTGATGTCCGAATACAGCAGCGACTTGGCCACGGCCTCCTTGATGATCGCCGAGGCGTTGGCGCTGATGGTGGCGGCGGCCCGCACACGCAGTTCGCCGGAGGCGAAGTACTGCTCCAGACGGCCGATGGAGGAGCCGTCGAGGTAGAGACCCTGGACGTCGGCCGAGTTGATGACGTTGGTGATGGCGTCTTGCATGGAAGCTGAGAAGAGGCGGGGTTAGGGAAGAAGCAACCTCAGGAGAGGGCGCCGACGACGTAGTCGAAATAGAAGCCAGCCTCTTCGGCATCAGCACCGGTGAGCAGGCTCGCGGAGGCGCTCTTCAGCTCACGCACGGCTTCGGCGATGCCCTCCAGGGGGGTGCCGAGGGAGCGGTACATCTCGCGGGCGCCGATGATCCCGATTTCCTCGATCGGGGTCACGTCACCGGCAACCACGCCATAGGTCACCAGGCGCAGGTAGTAGTCGATGTCCCGCAGGCAGGAGGCGGTCATCTCCTCGCCGTAGGCGTTGCCGCCGGGGGAGATCAGGTCGGGGCGCTTCTGGAAGAGGGCGCCGGCGGCCTGCTTCACGAGGCGCTCGCGGCTCTCGCTCAGGACCTGGGCTACGCGAATGCGGCGCTGGCCACCACTCACAAAAGCCTTGATCTGGTCGAGTTCGCCAGGGCTGAGGTAGCGGGCTTCGGCGTCCGCGTTGATGATCGAGTTGGAGACGATGCTCATGCAGTTCTGCCTCGAAACAAGCGGTCGCCTGAACGGAGACCGATATCCGGTGGGTAAGGGGGCTCTCCCAGGGCCTCGCCGTCAGGGGCTGCCCGCTTCGGCGGACGGCCCGCCATGGCGGGACGGGGCTGGAGGAGGCGACAGGGGTGCTGTGCGCCGAATCATTCTGTGGCAGAGCCCTGCGGCGACCCGGGCTCCGGTAACAGTTCTTCACGGCGTCTGGATCGCGCAGATCCCTTGGCTTGCAAGGGCTTTCGGGGATGTTGTGAATACGCGGTCCCTGGCTCGCCTGTTAACAATCAGGGGGCTGGATTGCTCTTCTCGGCACAGTTCCCCAGGGGGACTTATCCGGGCTTGTTGTTGCCAATAAAAAACCCGGCACCGGGGCCGGGTCGAGGCGTGGGCGGTCGGCTGGCCGCCACGCCGGGGAGCTGGAGAGGGCCGGCTGCCGTCAGATGGCGCCCTTGATCGGCGGATTGAGGGCCGCGTTGCCGCCGTAGAGGGCGGCGGTGCGGTTCACCGTGGCCAGGGGAATGCCGTCGCTGGTGGCCAGGCCGCGCAGGTAGGGCACGGTGTCCCGGCCGAAGGCCTCGGCATAGTCCGCGCTGTTGAGGATCGCCTCGATGGCGGCCCGCAGCCCCCGGCTGGTGCGGGTGGCCAGGAAGCGGCTGGTCTCCTGTGGCTGGGCGGCGCGCCCCAGCAGGGCGAGGTAGGCGGCGGCGGCGGCCCGCAGCGGTGCCATGCGGTTGAGGCGGCGCTCGAACAGCTCACTGCCGGCCACCTGGGCCACGAAGTCGGCCACCGTCAGCCGGCCGTTGCGCAGCTGGGATTCGGCATCCCCCAGGCGCTCCGCCCCGAGGGGCTGGCGGTTGAGCAGCTGGCGGTACACGGCGTCGACGGCCTGCTGCAGCTCGGCCGCACTGGGGCGCTGGGCCAGCTGCAGCGGGCGCCCGAGGCTCTGGCGCTTGCCGAAGCCCTGGGGACGCTCGGGGCGCAGGGCCCGCTGCATCGCCTGGCCCGGCTGCTGGGCCGGGCTGGCGATCAGGTTGCCCGCCACCGCCTTGGACCAGCTGCCCAGCACCGGCCCCGCCGCGGGCGGACGGGCGATGCTGGGGGCCGCGGCGCCGGCGGCAGCGCCGCCAAAGCCGGTGACCCCCGAGCTCCAGGTGGGGCTCAGACCGCCGCCGGGCTGCCAGCGGGGCGCGCTCCAGCTGCGGGCGGGGGTCGGTGGGGTGGCGATGCTGCCGGGGCCGCTGGCTACGGCCTCGGATGGGGCCAGGGTCTCGCCGCCGCTGAGCCGGGCACTCCAGCCGCCCCGCACCACCGGCCGCTTGGCGGGCAGGTTGCGGGGGGTGAGTTCGGCGGCGTAGCGGAAGTCGCCGGGGGGAGCCACCGCCGGCCGCTGGCGCAGGCTGAGGTCGGCGTAGGCCGCCAGGTCCAGCTCCCGCTTCAGGGCAGGCACCCGCCGGCTGTTGAGGTCGGTGGGGGTGATGAAGCGCTCGTAGGGAACCGTGTCCTCGCCGAAGGTCTCGCTGTACTCGCGGCTGTCGAGGATCGCGTCCACCACGCCATAGAAGCCCCGGCGGGCGGCCACGTCGAAGTAGCTGTTGATCTCCCAGCGGCCGAAGGTGGGACGGCCCAGCAGGCGGCGGTGGATGATCTCGATCGCCTTGCAGATGTAGAGGCCGCTCCAGTAGCGGCGGCGGAAGGCATTGGAGCGGGCCACCTGGCGGATGAACTCCCGCAGGCTCAGGTCGCCGTTCTCAAGCTTGATCTCCTCGACTGTGTTGCGCTCCCCGGCGTAGCCACCGGTGCCCAGCACCTGCACGTAGACCGCATTGATCACGGCCTGGGTGCCGGCTTCGGTATTGCGCACGCTGGGCTGGCCGCCGCGGCGGGGCACCGAGGCGCCGCCGGTGGCGATCTGCGCCAGGCGCACCACTTTGGGTCCGACCTTGCGGGGCGTGGCGGTGCGGAACTGGGGGCTGTTCATCTGGCCGGGCTGGCGCAGGCCGTTGCCCACCAGGATGCGGCGGCTGTCGTAGCTGAACGGCGCCGGCCGGGTGGCCACGCTGGCGGTGCCGGAGGGGAAGATGGCGCCGTAGGTGAGCCCCAGGGGATCGTTGCCCCCGCCGTAGGGGTGCTGGTCGGCGAAGGGGCGGCGGTAGCTGGCGTAGAGGGTGACGTACTGGGGTGCCCCCTCGAACGGCGCGCTGAAGCGGAACAGCTTGCGGTTGCTGCCCCAGCCGGCGCTCTCCTGGGCCTCCTCCCCCAGGTCCCGCAGGTAGGGCACGGTCTCCTCGCCGAACACCTGGGCGTACTCCGCGGTGTTGATCAGCGCGTCCACCAGGCCCTTGAGGCCCTGGGCGCTGACGATGTCGAAGTAGCGGGTGAATTCCTCCCTGGAGCTGATGCCGCGGCCCAGGAAGTGGCGGAAGGCCAGCTCCACGGCGCGGCTGTTGGAGAAGCGGCTGTAGAACTGCTGGCGATACTCCTTGCTGTGGCCCAGGGCGCGGATGAACTCGCGCACCGAGATCTGGCCCTGGCGCAGCTGGGTGGCCTGCACCGGCGCCACCACCTGGCTGTAGCCCTTGACGATGTCGCGCTCGAACACCTGGCGGTAGGCCGCGCGCACCACCTCGGCCTTCTGGGCGCCGCTGAGGCCGGGCTTCATGTTGTAGCGGAGGGCCTTGCCCTGGGCCGCCAGGGCGTAGATCGCCGGCAGCTGCAGGCCCTGGTTCTCGGGGCTGCCGAGGCGCTGGCGGGGCGAGGGGGTGGGAACGTCCAGCTCCCGGATCAGAACGTTGAAGCTCTCGATCAGCAGCCGGCGGGCTTCGGGCAGATCCTTGAGCAGGCCGGCGGCGCCGGCGCGCATCTCCTGCAGGGCCACGGTGGTGGCGGCCAGGGAGCAGCCCTTCTCGAGCACGTCCCGCAGGCCGCGGGTGTTCACCGCCAGGATGCTGGGATCGCCCGCCACCACGGCATAGCCCACGTAGCGCAGGAACCAGGCCAGGTCGCGGACCGACTTCTTCATCCGCGCCGTGCCGTAGACGGCGACGCTGATCGGCGTGAAGCCCGCCGGGATCACCACCCGCACGTCGGCATCACCGCCGCCCTCCAGCAGGCGGCTGAACAGGTTGCCGCGGCTGGCGCCGCCGCCGGTGAAGGTCTGCACCGACTTCTGGAAGGCCACCTGGTCGGCCGCCAGGGCGGTGTCGCCGCCGGCCGCCGGCGTCAGGGGCGCATCGAGATAGGAGAGCGGCGTGCCCCCGGCGAAGATGCGGTTGGCGGCGCGGGCCACGATCGTCTCGGCGTTGGCCGAGAGGCGGCGGGCGGCCTCCAGCCGCAGCTGGCCGCTCTCGAAGAAGGTGGCGAGCGTCTTCAGCTCGGTGCCGTCGGGGAAGCGATCCTGCTGTTCCGCCTGACGGACGCTGGAGAGCGGCAGGGTGTCGTAGCGCTGGGGAGCAACCCTGCTGCTGCCGCTGCTGGCGGTCACAGTCATGCGAGGAGAGCGAACCGGGCCCAGGCAACTTACGGCTGCCCCACTGGCCCCCTGGCCGCCCATGAACAAATGTTTGCAGCCCGTTGGGATCCCCGGGGCCCTGGGGGCTGGGGCCATGAAAAGCTCCCCGCAGCGGGGCCCTGCGCCGGCCCCCGCTCCGCCGCCTTCTCCGCCATGTCCCAGTCCCCGGCCGACGCCGCCACGCCGGTGGTGAGCGCCTTCTACGACCGCTTCCCCTACCCCGGGGACCCGCTCCAGGACGGCCCGCCCCCCGGCTACAACTGGCGCTGGTGCGTGGACACCGCCACCGCCGCCAGCACCGGCGCCCTGCCGCCGCCGCGCCCCGCCGGCCGGCCGCTGCGGATCCTCGATGCCGGCTGCGGCACGGGGGTGAGCACCGATTACCTGGCCCACCTCAACCCCGGCGCCGAGATCCTGGCGGTGGACATCTCCCCCGGCACCCTGGCGGTGGCCCGCGAGCGGCTGCGGCGCTCCGGCGGCGACCGCATCGCCTCGCTGCGGATCGAGCAGCGCAGCCTGCTGGAGCTGGCGGGCGAGGGTCCGTTCGACTACATCAATTCGGTGGGCGTGCTGCACCACCTGCGCGAGCCGGAGGCGGGCCTGCGGGCCCTGGCTGCCCTGCTGGCCCCCGGCGCCCTGCTGCACCTGTTCCTCTATGCCGACGGCGGCCGCTGGGAGATCCACCGCAGCCAGCGGGCCCTGGCCGCCCTGGGGGTGGGCAGCGGCGCCGAGGGCCTGCGGCTGGGGCGCCGGCTGTTCGCCGAACTGCCGGAGCACAACCGGCTGCGGCGCCACCACGAGCAGCGCTGGGCGATCGACTGCGCCGCCGACGCCAACTTCGCCGACATGTACCTGCACCCCCAGGAGACCAGCTACAACCTGGAGCGGCTGTTCGCCTTCGTGGCCGCGGCGGACCTGCACTTCGCCGGCTTCTCCAACCCCCCGGTGTGGGATCCGGCCCGGCTGCTGGGGGGTGAGCTGCTGGAGCGGGCCCGGACCCTGCCCGAGCGCCAGCAGTGGCAGCTGGTGGAGGACCTCGACCCCGACATCAGCCACTTCGAGTTCTTCCTCAGCCGGGGCGCACCGGCCCGCCACGACTGGTCGGACGACGGGGCGCTGCTGGCGGCCCGCGGCCGGCGCAACCGCTGCCTGTGGGGCTGGCCCGGCACGGCCCTGCTGGATTCGGACATGGCGCCCCTGGACCTGAGCGCCGATGGCCTGGCCCTGCTGGAGGCGGTGGAGGCCTCGGCGGCCGCCGGCGAGGGGCTGTCGCAGCCCCTGGGGGCGCTGCCCCTCGGCTGGGCTCAGCCCCGGCTGCTGCAGACGGCCAGAACCCTGCTGGGGCGGCAGGTGCTGCTGCTGCGGCCCGGGTCGTGTAACGCTGCGTGATAGATTCCGCGCGCTTTACCAGAGCCTCAGCGCCCTTGCCGGCCGGTTCCGTTTCCCATCCCGACGACGTCCCCGCCACGGGGTCGGACGGCGGGGTGGTGACCGGGTCCGCCCCCGCAGAGCACGCTGACTCCGCCGTGGCCCCGGTGCTGTCCGACTCCCCGGAGGCGGCTCCACCCCCCGGCCCCGCGGCCCCGCCCCCGCCCGCTGCGTCCGCCCCGGCGGCCGCCAGTGACGGCATGGACGGCTACCGGCGCCTGCAGCGGCGCCTGCTGGTCGCCACCGCGATCGTCTCCGCCGCGGCGGTGGCCCTGACGGCCTGGCGCTTCGACCTCGCCACCGCCGCCAGCCTGCTGGCGGGTGCCCTGGCCGGCCTGCTCTACCTGTGGCTCCTCGCCCGCAGCGTCAGCAAGCTCGGCAACGGCTCCAAGAAGGTGGGCAAGGTGCAGCTGCTGGTGCCGGTGGTGCTGGTGCTCGCCAGTTCCCGCTACCCCCAGCTGGAGCTGCTGCCCGCCCTGGTGGGCTTCGTGCTCTACAAGCCCGCCCTGATCCTCCAGGCGCTGTTCGACCGCTGAGCGGCCGCCCCGAGGGCCCCCATGCCGGCTCCCGAGCCGGCTCCGCCCCACCGAACCCCGGCCCCGCCGGTGGTCCCCGACCCGTCGCCCCGGCGACACCGCAACTTCCAGCCCGATGGTTCCCTTGCCACTCGCTCTTCCCCTCGCCGAACTGGAGGTGGGCCAACACCTCTACTGGCAGCTGGGGAACCTCAAGATCCACGGCCAGGTGTTCCTGAGCTCCTGGGTCGTGATCGGGGCCCTGCTGGCCCTGGTCGTGGCCGGCACCCGCAGGCTCGAGCGCGACCCCCGCGGCGTGCAGAACCTGCTGGAGTTCCTCTGGGACTACATCCGCGACATGGCCCGCGAGCAGATCGGCGAGAAGGCCTACCGCGACTGGCTGCCCTTCATCGGCACCCTGTTCCTGTTCATCTTCGTGAGCAACTGGGGCGGCGCCCTGGTGCCCTGGAAGCTGATTCACCTGCCCAGCGGTGAACTCGGGGCCCCCACCGCCGACATCAACACCACCGTGGCCCTGGCCCTGCTTGTGTCCCTGGCCTACTTCTACGCGGGCCTGAGCCGCAAGGGTTTCCGGTACTTCGAGTACTACGTGGAGCCCACGCCGATCATGGTGCCCTTCAAGATCGTCGAGGACTTCACCAAGCCGCTCTCCCTCTCCTTCCGTCTGTTCGGCAACATCCTGGCCGACGAACTGGTGGTGGCGGTGCTGGCCTTCCTCGTTCCCCTTGTGGTGCCCCTGCCGGCCATGTTCCTGGGCCTGTTCACCAGTGCCATCCAGGCCCTGATCTTCGCCACCCTCGCCGCCTACTACATCGGTGAAGCGGTGCACGAGGCGCACCACTGATCAGCCCCTGATCCCACCAGGCCGGTCCCGCCGGTCTGGCAAACTTCCTGCGCGCAGGTCCGGTTCACTCCGGGCCCGTCTCCTCCCCGAGATGTCCCGGCGCAGGGTTTCGTCCCCGGTCCTTCCCGCGCTGTCCCAGCGCCCCACACCCCACGTTCCACCATGGATTCCATCACCTCCGCTGCGTCTGTTGTGGCTGCTGGCCTGGCCGTCGGCCTGGGCGCCATCGGCCCCGGCATCGGTCAGGGCACCGCTGCCGGCGGCGCTGTCGAAGGCATCGCGCGTCAGCCTGAAGCTGAAGGCAAGATCCGCGGCACCCTGCTGCTGTCCCTGGCCTTCATGGAAGCGCTCACCATCTACGGCCTCGTGGTCGCCCTGGTGCTGCTGTTCGCCAACCCCTTCGCCTGATCGCCACCGGAGGTGAGTGGGGCGGGAGCGTCCCGGGGCTGATCAGCCGCTGATCCCCCGGGGCACCGCCCCGTCTTCCCCTCCCGTGCCCGACTTCAGTCGCCCCGCCGCCCTCGCCTGCTCCGCCCCGGCTGGAGCCGCCGTTGCTGCCGGTCCATTCGCCCGCACCCCCGCCCCATGACCAGCTGGCTTCTGCTAGGTGCCACGGAGGGAGGTCTGTTCGACCTCGATGCCACCCTGCCGCTGATGGCGGTGCAGGTGGTGCTCCTCACCTTCATTCTCAATGCCCTGTTCTTCCGCCCCGTTGGCCGGGTCGTGGAGGAGCGCGAGGGCTACATCACCACCAGCCGTGCTGAGGCCAAGCAACAGCTGGCCCAGGTGGAGCGCCTGCAGGCGGACCTGGCCGACCAGCTCAAGGAGGCCCGCCGCGCCACCCAGGCCCTGATCCAGGAGGCGGAGCAGGACTGCGACCGGCTCTACCGCGAAGCCCTGGCCGCCGCCACTGCGGATGCCAACGCCTCCCGGGAGCAGGCCCGCCGTGAGATCGACGCGCAGCGTGCCTCGGCCCTGCAGCAGCTCCAGGGGGATGCCGAGAAGCTCGGGGATCTGATCGTCGACCGTCTGCTGGCCGCCCAATGAACATCACCGCGATCCTGGTCCCCTCGATCCTGGCCTCCCACGGCAGCTTCGGGCTCAACCTGAACCCGTTCGAGACCAACATCATCAACCTGGCGATCGTCATCGCCGTTCTCTACAAGTTTCTGCCCAGCTTCCTGGGCGGCATCCTGGAGCGGCGCCGGGCGGCGATCCTGGCCGACCTGACGGACGCCGAGGCCCGCCTCGCCAGCGCCGGCGCCGCCCTGGCCGAGGCCCAGCAGGGTCTGGCCGAGGCCCAGAAGAAGGCCGAGCAGATCCGCGCCGACGGCAAGGCTCGCGCCCAGGCGATCCGGCTGGAGAGCGAGAAGCGCACCATCGAGGAGATGGCCCGCCTCAGGCAGGGTTCCGCCGCCGACCTCCAGGCCGAGGCCGACCGCGTCAGCGTCCAGCTGCGGCGTGAAGCGGCCCGCCTCGCCATCGAGAAGGCCCTGGCCAGCCTGCCCGGCAAGCTGGATGCCGATGCCCAGGCCCGGCTGCTCGATCAGTCCATCCACAACCTGGGGAACGCCTGATGCCGCTGCTCAACACCGTCACCACCCCCTACGCCGAGGCCTTCCTGCAGGTCGCCGAGGCCCGCAGCGAAGTGAGCGAGGTGGTGGACCAGGCCAAGGCCGTGCTGGCCCTGTGGCAGGCCTCCCCCGAGCTGCGCAGCGCCCTGGCCTCGCCCGTGCTGGAGGTGGAGGCCAAGAAGGCGGCCCTCACCAGGCTGTTCGACGGCCAGGTCACGCCGTCGTTCCTGAACCTGCTCAAGCTGCTGGCCGACCGCCACCGCATCGGCATCCTCGATGCCGTGCTGCAGCGGCTGCTGGAGCTCCACCGCGAGCAGAACAACATCGCCCTCGCCACCGTGACCTCCGCCACGGCCCTCAGCGAGCAGCAGCAGGCCGACCTGCAGCGCAAGGTCCAGGCCGTGGCCGGCACCGACAAGCTGGAGCTCAACCTCCAGGTGGATCCGGCGCTGATCGGCGGCTTCGTCGTGGCCGTCGGCTCCAAGGTGATCGACGCCAGCCTGGCCGGCCAGGTGCGTCGCCTCGGACTGGCGCTGGCCAAGGTGAGCTAGCCCCCCGCCTCGCCCCCTCCTCCTCACCCCCCGTCCTCCCCTCCACCGCCTCCCATGGTTTCCATCCGCCCCGACGAGATCAGCGCGATCCTCAAGCAGCAGATCGCTGACTACGACAAGTCGGTCTCCGTCAGCAACGTCGGCACCGTGCTGCAGATCGGCGACGGCATCGCCCGCGTCTACGGCCTGGAGCAGGTCATGGCCGGGGAGCTGGTGCAGTTCGAGGACGGCACCGAGGGCATCGCCCTCAACCTCGAGGACGACAACGTCGGCGTGGTGCTGATGGGCGAGGGTCGGGGCATCCAGGAGGGCAGCACCGTCAAGGCCACCGGCAAGATCGCCTCGGTGCCCGTGGGTGACGCCCTGCTGGGCCGGGTCGTCAATGCCCTGGGCCAGCCGATCGACGGAAAGGGTGACGTCGCCACCACCGAGACGCGCCTGATCGAGTCGATGGCGCCCGGGATCATCCAGCGCAAGTCGGTGCACGAGCCGATGCAGACTGGCATCACCGCCATCGACGCGATGATCCCCATCGGCCGCGGCCAGCGGGAGCTGATCATCGGCGACCGCCAGACCGGCAAGACCGCCATCGCGATCGACACGATCATCAACCAGAAGGGCGAGGACGTCGTCTGCGTCTACGTGGCCGTGGGCCAGAAGGCCGCCTCGGTGGCCAACGTGGTGGATGTGCTGCGCGAGAAGGGCGCCCTCGACTACACCATCGTCGTGGCCGCCAACGCCTCCGAGTCGGCGGCGCTGCAGTACCTGGCCCCCTACACCGGAGCCGCCCTGGCCGAGTACTTCATGTACAAGGGCAAGGCCACCCTGGTGATCTACGACGACCTCACCAAGCAGGCCCAGGCCTACCGCCAGATGTCGCTGCTGCTGCGCCGTCCCCCCGGCCGTGAGGCCTACCCCGGCGACGTGTTCTACTGCCACAGCCGCCTGCTGGAGCGCGCCGCCAAGCTCAGCGACGCCATGGGCAAGGGCTCGATGACCGCCCTGCCGATCATCGAGACCCAGGCCGGCGACGTGTCGGCCTACATCCCCACCAACGTGATCTCGATCACCGACGGCCAGGTGTTCCTGAGCTCCGACCTGTTCAACTCCGGCCTGCGGCCCGCCATCAACGTGGGCATCTCCGTGAGCCGGGTGGGGGGCGCCGCCCAGACCAAGGCCATCAAGAAGATCGCCGGCACCCTCAAGCTGGAGCTGGCCCAGTTCGATGAACTGGCCGCCTTCTCCCAGTTCGCCTCCGACCTGGATGCCGCCACCCAGGCCCAGCTGGCCCGGGGCAAGCGCCTGCGCGAGCTGCTCAAGCAGGCCCAGTTCAGCCCCCTGAACCTGGCCGAGCAGGTGGCCGTGGTCTACGCCGGCGTCAAGGGCCTGATCGACAGCGTTCCCGTCGACCAGGTGGTGCAGTTCGCCCGCGAGCTGCGCGAGTACCTCAAGACCAACCAGCCCGAGTTCATCCAGAAGGTGCTCACCGAGAAGCAGCTGAGCGAGGAGTCCGAGGCCCTGCTCAAGGCGGCCATCCAGGAGGTGGTTTCGACCATCGCCGTCGCCGCCTGAGGAGCCTGAGTCATGGCGAACCTCAAGGACATCCGCGACCGCATCAGTTCGGTCAAGAACACCCGCAAGATCACCGAGGCGATGCGCCTGGTGGCTGCCGCCAAGGTGCGCCGGGCCCAGGAGCAGGTGCTGCGCAGCCGACCCTTCGCCGATCGGCTGGCCCGCGTGCTGGAGAACCTCCAGTCGCGCCTGCGCTTTGAAGATGCCGATGCCCCGCTGCTGGAGGATCGGGAGCTGCGCACCATCACCCTGCTGGCCGTCACCGGCGACCGGGGTCTGTGCGGCGGCTACAACGCCAACATCATCAAGCGCACCGAGCAGCGCTTCGCCGAGCTCAAGGGCCAGGGCTACGACGTGGATCTGGTGCTGATCGGCCGCAAGGCGATCACCTACTTCCAGAACCGCGCGCACCTCTACAGGATCCGGGCCACCTTCACGGGCCTGGAGCAGGTGCCCAGCGCCGCCGAGGCGGGCCAGATCGCCAACGAGGTGCTGGCGGAGTTCCTCTCCGGCAGCACCGACCGGATCGAAATCATCTTCACCAAGTTCATCAACCTGGTGAGCTCCAAGCCCGTCTCCCAGACGCTGCTGCCCCTCGATCCCCAGGGCATCGCCACCCCGGACGATGAGATCTTCCGGCTCACTACCCGCGACGGTCGCCTCGGCGTCGAGGTGGGCAAGATCGAGAACGTGGCGCCGGCCCTGCCCTCGGACTTCGTGTTCGAGCAGAGCCCCGAGCAGCTGCTCAATGCGCTGCTGCCGCTCTACCTGCAGAACCAGCTGCTGCGGTCCCTGCAGGAGGCCGCCGCCTCCGAGCTGGCCAGCCGGATGACGGCCATGAACAACGCCAGCGACAACGCCAAGGCCCTCGCCAAGTCGCTGACGCTGGACTACAACAAGGCGCGCCAGGCCGCCATCACCCAGGAGATCCTCGAGGTGGTGGGCGGCGCGGCCGCCATGGCCTGATGGCGGGCGCCTGAGGCCCCGTCCGGGTGTCCGCCCGGCTGAGGGGAGCTCCAGGGTCGGGGCTCCCTTTTTGATGTCCCAGTCCTGAGCGCCGCTCCTGAGCGCCGTCGTAGCCGAGCCGCTGATGAGCGATGGATCCCCCAGGGGCCTCGGCCTCGAGCCCCTGTTTCCCCTCGCCCTGGCCCGGGTGCAGCTGCGGCCCGACCCCTGGGATTCGGCGGTGTGGATCCAGGCCGTGCTGGCGCTGCGGGGGGAGGCCACGGGCAACTCCGAGCCCGGCTGCGCCTGGACCGGCGACCTCAACGGCGTCTGGCAGCTGCACCGCCTCGATGCCTTCGCCGACCTGTGCCGGCAGGTGGAACGGCAGGCCTGGGCCTACCTGGAGGCCCTCGGCTTTGAGGCCGACGCCGTGGCCCTGCACATCCAGCGGGCCTGGCCGGTGGTGAGCGAAGCGGGCCAGGTGGTGGGCCGCCACCACCACCCCAATGCCCACATCAGCGCCGTCTACTACCTCAACGGCGACGGCAGCGGCCGCAGTGGCTGTCTGCGGCTGTTCCCCCAGCGCCAGGCCAATGAGCTGGTGCCGGGGCTGGCGGTGGGCCACGGCGGCCCGATCCGCGCCGACCATCCCGGTGCCGCGCGCTGGAATGCCCCCTGGCTGGATGTGGCCCCCCAGGCGGGTCTGCTGGTGCTGTTCCCGGCCGCCACCGACCACGCCGTCACCGCCAACGGGGACGGGGAGGAGGCGCGGCTCTCGATCGCCTTCGACCTGGCGCTCACCGCCCCCCGGGCCGCCCCCGGCGACCCCGCCCCGCCGGAATACCTGGCCCCCCACCCGGCCCAGTGGAGCCCGCTGGCCCGCCCCGGCGACCCGGAAGCCGCCTGAGGCTTCCCATCAGCGGGTCGATCCCCCCACTCCCCGGCGGTCTCCTCCTCTCCTCCCCCATTCCCGGGCCCGGCTCCGCGATCCGGGAAGATGGGCAGGTTCCGGCCTGTTTCGCCCGCGCAGCCCCTCCCATGAGTGAGAGCTTCACCGTTGTCGCCGAGTTGAACGGCACCGCGCACAGCTTCAGCTGCCGCTACGACCAGACCGTGCTGGCGGCGGCCGAGGCGGCGGGCGTGGCCCTGCCCAGCTCCTGCTGTTCGGGGGTGTGCACCACCTGCGCCGCCCGGGTCACCGAGGGCAGCGTGCACCAGCCGGACGCGATGGGTGTGAAGGCCGAGCTGCAGCAGCAGGGCTTCACGCTGCTGTGCGTGGCCTTCCCCCGCAGCGACCTCAGGCTGATCGCCGGCCAGGAGGACGCCCTCTACGAGGCCCAGTTCGGCCAGTACCAGAAGTGACGGGATCCGGCGCCGGCCAGCGCCCAGGCCCCCCGGAGCCCCGGCCTGGGGCCGGGGCTCCGCCGGCCGCGGCGTTGGATGGCGCCGGACTGCGGCCCATCGCGCTCGAGGCCGTGGAGCTGGAGCTGGTGCGGCGCTCCGGTCCGCTCCTGGCCCAGATTCAGGCGGCCCTGGGGGCCCGGGGTCGGCCGCTGCGCTGGGCGATCACGGCCGTGGAGCCCGGTGGAGGGGGTGGCCCGGAGGGTGCACGGCTGCGCATCGAGGCCGTGCTGCAGCGATGAGGGCCGACCCAGGCGCGGCCCCCGCAGCGGCTGGCGTGGCCGGCAGTCCGGGGGCTCCCCTGCCCACCCTGCTGGTGATCCCCACGGGCATCGGCTGTGAGGTCGGCGGCTATGCGGGCGATGCCCTGCCCTCGGCACGCCTGCTGGCGGCCGCCAGCGGTTGCCTGATCACCCACCCCAACGTGATGAACGGGGCGGCCCTCTACTGGAGCGACCCCCGCCTCCACTATGTGGAGGGCTCGGCCCTCGATCGCTTCGCGGCCGGGGAGGTGGCGCTGCGGCCCGTGCGGCGTCAGCGCATCGGGCTGCTGCTCGATGCCGGCATCGAGGTCGCCTTGCGTCACCGCCACCTGCAGGTGGCCGATGGCTGCCGCGCCAGCCTCGGCCTCAGCATCGGGCCGGTGCAGATCACCGACCAGCCCCTGGACGTGACGCTGACGAGCGGCGCCAGCGGTGCCAGCTGGGGCCGGCTGGGCCGCCCCGATGCGCTGCTGCGGGCCGGCCGGCGGCTCCAGGCGGCGGGGGCCACGGCGATCGCCGTGGTGGCCCGCTTCCCGGAGGATCCCACCAGTGAGGCCCTCGCCGCCTACCGCCAGGGCTCGGGCGTCGACGCCCTGGCGGGGGCCGAGGCGGTGATCAGCCACCTGCTCGGCCGGGAGCTGGGGCTCCCCTGCGCCCACGCCCCGGCCCTCGGCCCCCTGCCCCTGGATCCGGCCCTGGACCCCCGGGCCGCCGCTGAGGAGCTGGGCTACACGTTCCTGGCCTGCGTGCTGGTGGGGTTGAGCCGGGCGCCCGATCTGGTGCCGCTGCTGTCGCCGTCGCCCCTGGCCTGCAGCCACGGCGGCGACCTGCTCGACATCGCCGCTGTGGGGGCCGTGGTGGCCCCTGCCGGGGCCCTGGGTGGGGCCGCCGTGCTGGCCTGCGCCGAGCGGGGCATCCCGCTGATTGCGGTCCACAACCCCTGTGTGCTGCAGGTGTCCGCCGAGGCCCTGGGGCTGGAGGTGCTGGAGGCCCGCAGCTACGCGGAGGCCGCCGGCCTGGTGCTGGCCCTGCGGGAGGGACTGGATCCCGCCGCCCTGCGGCGCCCCCTGGCGCGGGTGTCCTGAGCTGGAGGGGGCGGTCAGCGCAGGCAGGCCATCGGGTGCCGGTTCGGCACCCCCAGGGCCTTGGCCACGCCGGGGTGGCACACGGCCCCATCGATGGTGTTCAGTCCGGACACCAGCTCCGGCCGCTCCGTGACGGCCTCCACCAGGCCCCGGCCGGCGATCGCCAGGATGTAGGGCAGGGTGACGCTCACCAGGGCCTCGGTGGAGGTGAAGGGCACGGCGCCGGGCATGTTGCCCACGGCGTAGTGCTGCACCCCGTGGATCGTCACCACCGGATCGGTGTGGGTGGTCTCGCGGCTGGTGGCGATGCAGCCGCCCTGGTCGATCGCCACATCCACGATCACCGAGCCCGGCCGCATGCGGCGCACCAGCTCCTCCTCCACCAGGGTCGGGGCCCGGTCGCCCGGCAGCAGCACGGCGCCGATCAGCAGGTCGGCGCCGGGCACCAGGCGCTCGATCAGGCCGCGGCTGCTCACCAGGCTCGTCAGCCGCCCCTCGCGGTGGCCCTCCAGCCGGCGCAGGTGCTGGGGGGAGCGGTCCAGCAGGAACACCTCGGCGTCCATGGCGGCGGCGATGCGGGCCGCGTTCCAGCCCACGCTGCCGGCCCCGATCACCACCACCCGTGCCGGCCGCACGCCGCTGCAGCCGCCGATCAGCACGCCCCGGCCACCGTGGGGCTTCTCCAGCAGGTGGGCACCCACCTGGGCCGCCAGCCGGCCGGCGATCTCGCTCATCGGCGCCAGCAGGGGCAGGCTGCCGTCGTCGAGCTGCACGGTTTCGTAGGCGATGGCGGTGGTGCCGGCCTCCAGCAGGGCCCGGCCCACCGCCGGGTAGGCGGCCAGGTGCAGGTAGGTGAACAGCACCAGGTCGGGCCGCAGCAGGGCGAATTCCTCGGGCTGCGGCTCCTTCACCTTCACCACCAGGTGTGCGGCCCAGGCCTCCTCCCGGTCGACGAGGCGGGCCCCGGCTGCGGCGAAGGCCCCGTCGTCAAGGCCGGCCCCGAGGCCGGCGCCGGCTTCGATGCGCACCTCCAGGCCGTGGCTGACCAGCTCCCGCACCCCGTCGGGGGTGAGGGCCACCCGCTGCTCGTCGCGCTTGATCTCCCTGGGGATGCCGATGCTGGCGATGGAGGCGGGTGGGCCGGCGCTGGCCATGGGGACCTGGAGGAAGGTTCCCACGATGGCGGGGCCGCCCCCGGACCGCCACGGCGCGGGGGTTCGGTCGGTCGGTTCGGTCGGGGGCTGGCCTGGGCTGGAGGGGGGCGGCGCCCGGCCCGGGGATCAGGCGCCGGCGGCGATCGGCATCCGCCAGCCGCTGCCGAAGGCCCGCCCGCTCACCTTGAGCAGGGGCGCCGCCTGGCGGCGCTTGAACTCGGCCCGCCGCAGCAGTCCCTGCACCCGCGCCGCCAGGGCCGGATCGGCGTCGGCGGCCACCAGCTCCTCCGGGCTGCGCAGCTCCTCGATCAGCCCCTGGAGCAGCGGGTCGAGCACGGCGTAGTCCGGCAGGGAGTCGCTGTCGCGCTGGTCCGGGCGCAGTTCGGCGCTGGGCGGTTTGTCGCGGATGGCGCGGCCGATCAGCTCGCCTTCGGCCGGCAGGCCCAGGGCGGCGCGGCAGGGGCCGGCGGCGGCGGAGTCGATCCAGGCGCAGAGGCGGAACACGGTGGTCTTGTAGAGGTCGCCGATCACGGCCAGGCCGCCGTTCATGTCGCCGTAGAGGGTGCAGTAGCCCACCGCCAGCTCCGACTTGTTGCCGGTGGAGAGCAGCAGCCGGCCCTGCTGGTTGGCCACCGCCATCAGCAGCGTGCCGCGGATCCGCGACTGCAGGTTCTCGGCCGTCAGGCCCGCCGGCGCTTCGCCCAGGGCCGGCGCCAGGGCGGCGTCGAAGTCCGCCATCAGCGGCGCGATCGGCAGGGTGTCGGTCGCCAGGCCGAGCCGCCCGGCCAGGGCCAGGGCGTCGTCGATGGAGCCGGCCGAACTCCAGGGGGAGGGCATCAGCAGGCCCTGCACCTGCCTAGGCCCCAGGGCCGCGGCGGCGAGCACCGCCACCAGGGCCGAGTCGATGCCGCCGCTCAGGCCCAGCAGGGCCCGCTGGAAGCCGCACTTGTGGGCGTAGTCCGCCAGGCCGAGCACCAGCACCCTCAGCAGCAGCTCCTCGTCGGCGGGGATCGGCGGGGAGGCGCTGCCGGGCTGGTCGGCGCCGACCGCCGCCGCGGCCGCCGCGGTCGGTGGGCCGCTGGGGTCCGGGGCGGCCGGCAGGTCCCAGCAGGCGAGGGTCTCCTCGGCCCAGGGCAGCTGCAGCAGCACGGCGCCCCCCGGCGCCGCCACGAAGCTGCCGCCGTCGAACACCAGCTCGTCGTTGCCGCCCACCTGGTTCACGTAGACCACCGGACAGCCCAGCCGGCCGGCCGCCGCCGCCGCCAGGCCACGGCGCAACTGGGCCTTGCCCTGGGCGAAGGGGGAGGCCGAGAGGTTGAGCAGCAGGTCCGGGGCCAGGGGGATCAGCTCGCCGATCGGATCGCCGCCGCTCAGCCGGTGGCCGTGCAGGTCCTCGTCCACCCAGAGGTCCTCGCAGAGGCTGAGACCCAGGCGCCAGCGGCGGCCGCCCCGCTCCAGCTCCAGCAGGCAGGGCTCGGCGGCGGGCCGGAAGTAGCGCCGCTCGTCGAACACGTCGTAGCTGGGCAGCAGCCGCTTGCGGGCCACAATCCGCCACTGGCCGTCCGCCACCAGGGCCGCCGCGTTGAACAGGTCGGGCTGCTGGCGGCCCGGGGCCGGCTCGCTCACCCCCAGCAGGAGCGCCAGGCCCGCCGGCAGCTCCGCCGCCAGGCGGTCGAGCTGCTGGTGCTGCAGGCGGCGCAGCGCGGGGCGCAGCAGCAGGTCCCGGGCCGGATAGCCCCAGAGGGCCAGCTCCGGGGCCAGCACCAGGTCGGCGCCGGCGCCGGCGGCGCGGCCGCAGGCGCTGAGCAGCCGGTCGGCGTTGCCGCGCAGGTCGCCCACCAGGGGGTTGCACTGGGCGAGGGCGAGGCGCATCAGGGCGGGGTGCCGAGGCCGTAGAGATTGTGCTGGATCAGCTCCGGCCACAGCTCGCTGGGCACCTGCTCGCGGCGGGCCCGCCGCCGGATCGCCGAGCTGGCCGTGGCGGGGATCGCCAGCGGCAGCAGCTCCACCCGGCCCCCCAGCTCCCGCAGGGGCTGCAGGTCGGCCGGGGCCACGGGCCAGCCCTGGCGCGGCACCACCGCCAGCCGGCAGCGCGCCAGCACGTCGGCGGCCCGGTACCAGCGCGGGATCTGGGGCACCAGGTCGCTGCCCACCACGAACACCAGCTCCCGGCCCGGCCAGAGGGCTCCGGCCCGCTCCAGGGTCTCGATCGCCCGGGGACTGCTCAGCCCCTGCTCCAGCCGCAGACCCGGCCGGTTCAGGGCCGCCACCACGGTGCCCAGCAGCCGGGCCCGCAGCGCCAGCGGCGCGCCGTGGGCCTTGAAGGGGTTGTCGCTGGCCCAGGTGGCGACGAGGGGATAGCGGGCCGCCAGGCCCGCCAGCAGGCTGCGGTGGCCGCAGCTGGGCGGATCTGCGCTGGTGCCGAACAGGGCCACCGGCCCGGCCCCGGCGTCGGCGGCCCTCATGGCAGCAGCCCCCGCAGTGCCGCGGCATCGGGGCGAGCCGGCCAGTGCTCCAGCCAGGCCCGGGCCTGCCCGTCCTGGCGGGCCAGGCGGTGCAGCAGCGAGGCCGGCCGGCGGGCCCCCAGACCCGCGCCCCGCAGCAGCTCCGCGGCGGCGAGCCGGCCGGTGAGGCGGGTGGTGTGCACCGCCAGGGCCGCCTGGGCCAGGGCCACCGGTGCCGCCGGCGCCATGCTGAGGCCGCCGCTCAGGGGCGCCGCCAGCAGCAGCAGCTGGCGCAGGCCCCCCAGCAGCAGCTGGATGCCCAGCTGGGCGCCCCCCAGCAGGGCGTTCTGGCTGGAGAGGCGCAGCAGCAGCGCCCGGGCGCCGGCGCCCCCCATCGGCAGGCCGTAGAGCTGGCAGAGCTGCAGCACCAGGGCCGTGTCCAGGGCCAGGCCGCCGGCCAGGTCGAGCAGCAGCAGCGGGTTGGCGGCCACCCCCGTGGCCTTGAGGGCGGCGAAGCGGCCGATCAGTCCCTGGGCCGCAGCCCGGCCCTGGCGCAGCCGCCAGCGCTGCAGGCTCTGCTGGAAGCGGTCGGCGGCCCGCAGGGCATTGAGGCCCAGCAGCAGCTCGCCGCTGCCCTCCAGCAGGGCGGTGAGCTGAGCCCGCAGCGGCTCGATCCGCGGGGCGCCGGCCACGCTGCGCACCCGCCCATCGGCCAGCAGCTGGGGCCGGCGCGGCGCCGAGGCCACCGCCAGCAGCTCCAGGGGGCGGGCCGCCGGCGGCAGGCGGCAGCGGACGCTGGCCAGCAGGGCCCCGTGCTCCGCCTCGGGCCAGCAGTCGATCCGGTTCAGCACCAGCAGCAGCGGCTTGCCGCTGGCCAGCAGCAGCTCCAGGGCCTCGGCCTCCGGGCTGGTCAGGTCGCCGTCGAGCACCAGCAGCACCAGGTCGGCGCCGAGGGCCACCCGGGCCGCCAGGCGCTGGCGGGCCCGGGCTGCGATCTCATCGATGCCGGGGGTGTCCACCAGCTCCACCGCCGCCAGGCCCGGGATCGCCACCGGCCAGCGGGCCCGCTGCTGGCGGCGGGTGCAGCCGTGGGCCACGTCCGTGGCGAAGGCCTCCCGGCCCAGCAGGGCGTTGAGCAGGCTCGACTTGCCCACGCCCACCCGCCCGAAGACGGCCACCCGCAGCACGCGCCGCTCCAGGGCCTGCAGCTGCCGCTCCAGGGCCTGCAGTTCCGGGGCCAGCACCGAGCGCTCCCGGTCCGTCAGCGCCAGCTCGCCGCGCCACTGCTCCAGCAGCAGCCGGCAGCGCTCGGCCACCGGCGGCGGGGGGCCGGCGCTCATGGGCCGGTGGCCTCCAGGGCCCGGCCCGCCTGGGGCCGGCGCCACCAGCCCGCCAGCACCGCCAGCACGGCGTCGGCGCCGATCACCCCCACGAAGCCGCCGAATTCATCCACCACCACCCGCTGGGCGTGGCTGCGGCGGCGGAAGGCGGTCAGCAGCCGGTCGGCGCGGATCATCTCCGGCACGAACTCCACCGGCTCGCTGTACTGGGCCACGGTGCTGCTGCCCTCGCCCCGCACCAGGGCCGCCAGCAGCCCCTCGCGGCTGGCCACCCCCAGCACCTCGTCCACCTCCTGGCCCAGCACCACCCAGGAGCTGGTGCCCGAGCCCAGCAGCGTCTCGCGAACGGCGTCGAGTTCGGCCAGGCCCGGCAGGGTCGGGGCCGACACCCGCGGCACCATCAGGTCCCGGGCGGTGAGGTCGTTGAGCTGGAACACCTTGCCGATCATCGCCGCCTCATCGGCCTCGATCTGGCCCTTCTGGGAGCCCAGCCGCGCCAGCAGCCGGATCTCCTCCTCGTCGGTGGTGAGCTCGTTCTCGGCGGTGATCGCCGGCATCAGCCGCTCCAGCAGCAGCACCAGCGGCAGCAGCAGCCGGAGCAGCAGCGCCACGGCCGAGGCGCTGGCCAGCGACACCGGCAGGGCCAGGCGGCTGCCCAGGGCCTTGGGCAGGATCTCGCCCAGCAGGATCACCAGCACGGTGAGCCCCACGGAGAACAGCGGCAGCACCAGGCCCCGCACCCCCAGCCGCTCGAACACCTGGGCCGCGTAGCCCCCCAGCATCAGGCTGCCGAAGATGTTGAAGCCGTTGTTGGCGATCACCAGCACCGCCAGGGCGCGGCCCATGCGGCTCTTGAGCTGCTGCAGGCTGCGGGCCCCCCGCGGCGGCCGGGGCCGGCCCGCCAGCTCGTGCACCCGCAGGGGGTTGGCGGTGAGCAGGGCGGCCTCCACCCCGGAGCAGACGGCGGAGCCCACCAGGATCAGCACCACCAGGGCCGCCAGGCCGATCAGCTCATTCATCGCCGTGGGGTCATCCCGCCATTCAAGCCGCACGTATTGAAGCGGCTGTGCCATCGTCGCGCTCAGCCCCTGCGCCGCCGCCCATGCCGATCGGGCCCGAGACCTTTGCCGCCCGCCGTGCCCGCTTCCTGGAGCGGCTCGGCGGCGTGGCGGCGGTGATCCCGGCGGCCCCGCTGGTGACCCACCACGCCGACGTGGAGCACCCGTTCCGGCAGCACAGCGACTTCTGGTACCTCACCGGCTTCGATGAGCCCGACGCGGTGGCCCTGCTCCTGCCCCACTGCCCCGAGCACCCCTTCGTGCTGTTCGTGGAGCCCAAGGACCCCACCGCCGAGGTGTGGAACGGCCGCCGCTGGGGCTGCGAGGGGGCCGTGGAGCACTTCGGCGCCGACCTGGCCCACCCCCGCAGCGAGCTGGCCCAGCGCCTGCCCGACTACCTCAAGGGGGCCGAGGGGATCGCCTTCCGGGTGGGCCGCCACCCCGCCGTGGAGCCCCTGGTGCTGCAGGCCTGGGCCAGCCAGCTCGACCGCGCTCCCCGCAGCGGCACGGCGGCCCTGGGGCTGGTGGCCCCCTGCCCGCTGCTGCACGAGCTGCGGCTGCGCAAGGGGCCCGAGGAGCTGGAGCGGCTGCGGGAGGCGGCCCGCATCTCGGCGGCCGCCCACGAGCTGGCCCGCGAGGTGGCGCGGCCGGGACTCACGGAGCGGCAGGTGCAGGCGGTGATCGAGCAGCACTTCCTGGAGCAGGGGGCCCGCGGGCCCGCCTACGGCTCGATCGTGGCCGGCGGCGACAACGCCTGCGTGCTGCACTACACCGCCAACAGCGCCCCGCTGCGGGACGGCGACCTGCTGCTGATCGACGCCGGCTGTTCCCTGGCCGACTACTACAACGGCGACATCACCCGCACCTTCCCGGTGAACGGCCGCTTCAGCGGCGAGCAGCGGGCCCTCTACGAGCTGGTGCTGGCGGCCCAGGAGGCGGCGGTGGCGGCGGTGCGGCCCGGCGCCACCGCCGAGGGGGTGCACGAGACGGCCGTGCGGGTGCTGGTGGAGGGCCTGCGGGAGCTGGGCCTGCTGGTGGGCGACCCCGACGGGATCATCGAGCAGGGTGCCTACCGCCACCTCTACATGCACCGCACCGGCCACTGGCTCGGCCTCGACGTGCATGACGTGGGCGCCTACCGCCTGGGCGAGCACCCGGTGGCCCTGGAGCCGGGCATGGTGCTCACCGTGGAGCCGGGCCTCTACGTGAGCGACCGGCTGCCGGTGCCCGAGGGCCAGCCCAGCATCGCCGAGCGCTGGAAGGGCATCGGCATCCGCATCGAGGACGACGTGGCCGTGACCGAGCGGGGCCACGAGACCCTCTCCGCCGCGGCCCTCAAGGCGGCGGCGGCCCTGGAGCGCTGAGGCCGGCCGCGGCTGCAGCCCGTCAGCAGCCCAGGTGCTGCCGCAGCACCGGCAGCACCTGGGCGGTGCTGGGCACCAGCCGGTCGGCGCCGGCGGCCAGCAGCTGGCCCTCGTAGTGCGCCCGCGCCCGCTCCTGGCCGGGCTGCTGCAGGTGCGGCGGCGCCACCGCCAGGCTCAGGAAGCGCTGCCCGGGGTGCCGCTCCCGGGCCCGCTGCACGGTGAGCACGTCGGCCACGGTGTCGCCCAGGTAGGCCACCGGCGGCGCCGCCGGGCCCAGGGGACCGGCCAGGGCGCTGGCCAGGCGCAGCAGGCCGGTGGGGTCGGGTTTGTCGGGGGCGTCGCCCATGGCGATCAGGGGCGGATCGGCCAGGCCCAGGCGGGCCTCCAGCACGTAGCGGGCCGAGGGCGGCTCGGCGCCGCTGACGAAGCCCCAGGCCACCCCGGCGGCCCCCAGCTCCGCGAAGAAGGCGCCGTCCACCAGCAGCGGCTCGCCGCCGATGAAGCCCCGCCAGCTGGCTGGGTCGCCGCTGGGGTCGCCGCCGAAGTAGTGGCCGTTGAACACCGCCACCAGGGCCGCGAAGGCCGGCAGCGGGGGGCGGCCGGGCTGGCCCAGGCCGCCGCGGCGCAGCAGCTCCAGGGAGGCCTCCCAGTCGTTGTTCCAGCGGCCCTCGCCCTTGAGGGTGTCGATCGCGGCCGGATCGGGCCGCCAGCCGCCGAACGCGTGCACCGTCTCAACGATGGCGCGGCGGTAGCTGCCGCCCACATCCCGCACCACGCCGTCGATGTCGAACAGCAGCACGGCGCTGGGGGGGGCGTTGACGGGCGCTGCGCAGGGGGGGCTGGACGTCAGGGCTGGGGCCACGGCGGCTGGTAGGTTAGTTGTTTGTGTTCAAGCCTTGAGCGCTGAAACCATGAGCACCGAGAGCGCGGAGAGCGCCGTGGCCACGGCGGCACCTGAGCTGAACCAGGCCGCCGAGGACACCACCGAAGGCCGTCCGGTGCTGCGTGGTGCCAGCGCTGCCCTGGCCACCGCCACCATCGACGAGAACGGGGTTCCCTCCGGCCGCACCCCCAAGGCCGACGAGGGGCGTTTCCTGCTGAAGATCCTCTGGCTGCCCGACAACGTGGCCCTGGCGGTGGACCAGATCGTGGGCGGCGGCCCCAGCCCCCTCACCGCCTACTTCTTCTGGCCCCGGGAAGATGCCTGGGAAACCCTCAAGACCGAGCTGGAGGGCAAGAGCTGGATCACCGACAACGAGCGGGTCGAGATCCTCAACAAGGCCACTGAGGTGATCAACTACTGGCAGGAGGAGGGCAAGGGCAAGAGCCTCGATGAGGCCAAGCTCAAGTTCCCCGACGTCACCTTCTGCGGGACCGCCTGATCGTTCCGGCCCCGATGGTTCCCAGCGCCCTCGGCCTCCGGCTGGGGGCTTTTTTCATGGCTGGCCCCAGCCGGCGCTGGTCCCAGCTGGTCCCGCACCCAGCCTGCCGCCAGCCGGCCCTGCGCCCGTCGCCCGCCCTGCTCGGCCCAGCCTCACTGCTCTGCCAAACCGCTCGGCCCCACCGCTCGGCCCCACCGCCCTCTGCGCCGGGGCGGGCCTCACTGGCGCGCCCTGATCACCTGGCCGAAGGCGCTGTTGGTGATCATGGCCGGCGTGGTGGCGGTGTCGACACTGAAGCTGCGGGTCTCCAGCTGGCTGCTGCCATCGGGATAGACGAAGGTCACCTGGCCCTCCAGGGTGAGGATGGAGCCGCTGCGGCCGCTCTCCCGCAGGTCGGCCACGCTCACCCGCTCGAACTGGTTGAAGAACGTGGGATCGAACTGGTCGGCGGCGGCCCCGGCGAAGAAGCCCCGGGCGGCGTCGTAGTTCTTGCTGGAGAGGGCGCCGTAGAGCTCCTGCACCCGGGCGACGGCCTGGTCCAGGTTGGCGCCGCCGCCGCTGGCCGGCTCCGCGGTGGCGGGCGGGCTGGGCTCGGGCGCCGGCAGGGCCGGCGTGGCCGGGGGCGCCACCGGCTGGGCCAGCGGAGCGGGCTGGCGATCCGGCTGGGCGGCGAGCTGGGGCTGGCGGCGGCCGGCCATCTGCAGGACCACCAGCAGGCCCAGCAGCCCCACCAGCAGGCCGCCGCACAGGAAGGAGAGCACCACCACCAGCGAGCGGCTGCCGCCACCGCCGCTGCCGCTGCGGTTGGCGGCCAGGAGCGCCAGGGCCTGCTCGGAGGTGGGCGGCCGCGGGTCGGCCAGCGGCACCGGCACCGCCAGCTGGCTGGGGGGCACCGGCACCGCGACCGCTGCGGCGCCGGCCGCCACGGGTACGGCCGCCGGCGCCGCCCTGTCCGCCGCCACGGGCAGGGCCAGCAGCCCCTGCAGCACCGCCTGCATCCGCTGGCAGATGGCCGGGGTGAACACCTCCTGCAGCTCCTGCATCAGCCGCCCCAGCAGCCGCGGATCCGCCAGGGGCTCCGCCTGGCTGGCCGCGCTGTGGAAGGCGGGGCTGAACACCAGGTAGCGCAGGGCCGGCAGCAGGCCGGCCTGCTCGGCGCCCGCCAGGTCCCCCACCAGCGCCTGCAGCCGGCGGCCCTCCACCGGCAGGCCCCGCTGCCGGTCCTGGATCACCTGGGTGCGCAGGGCGGTGCCGAGCTGGTAGTCGTTCATGGCGGAGGGGCCGGGGGCCGGCGGGGGCCGGCGGGGCCGGTGGGGGGCTTGGCCCCCATCCTCCTGTCCGCCGGTCCGGCCCCCCAGGCGGCGGCCAGGGCCGCCTCCAGCTCCGGACAGGCGCCCAGGGCCTGGAGCGTCCGGGGCGCCGGCTGCGGCCCCCGGACCAGGAAGGCGGTGCCGATCAGGGCGCCGAGGGGGTCGATGGCGGCGTTGCGCTGCAGCTGACGGGCCTGGAGCCGGCCGGCCGTGAGCCCCTCGAACTGGCTGTGCCGCTGGAGCAGGCTGGCGCGCAGGCTGGCGGGGCTGGCGCAGAGCTGGGCGATGCTGCGCCGCAGGCTGGCCTGCAGCTCCAGGGGCAGCGCCGCCAGGGACGCCGCGGCTGCACCGCCCCCTGGGGCGGGCCTGGAGCGCGGCAGCAGCCGGGGCAGGGCCAGCCCCAGGGCCGCCGCAGCCCCCAGTGCCAGCAGCAGCGGCCTGACCCGCCAGCGCCGCCGGGCTGCCGCGGGGACCTCCACCGCGGCCGGCCGGGCCGGGGGGAGGGTCGGGTCCGGGCTCGCGCTGGGCAGGGCGCCCTCCAGCCGGGCCATGGCCACGCTCACGTCGTCGCCGCTGCCCTCGCGGCTGATCTGGTCGAGGGCGCTCGCCAGGGCACCGGCGGCGCCGGCGGGGGTGGCGGCCAGGTGGGCGGCCAGGGCCAGGAAGTCGGCATCGGTGGCGCAGGACTTCCGGACTCCGTCGCTGCTCAGCACCAGGGCGAAGGCCTCCCCTGCGCGGCGGCGGTGCAGGGCGCTGCGGGAGGCGAACAGCCGGGCCGCCTGGCGCTGGCAGAGGCTGCAGGTGGCCTCCCCGGCCGCCGCCTGGGCCGGCTCCTCGCTCACCAGGCTGGCCCTCTGCCCATCGGCTTCGACCCGCACCAGGTCCCAGTCCCCCAGGCCGGTGTGCCCCCACCAGCGGGCCGTGATCACCACCAGCCCCAGGGTGGTGCCGTAGTGCAAGGGCGAGAAGCTCCCCTCGCCCTCCCCATCCGCCGGGGCTGGATCCCGCCCCCAGTCGGTGGCGATGGCCTCCAGCCAGCGGCGGTGCAGGAGCTCCGGCAGCTCCTGGGCCAGCCAGCGCCGCCAGGGCTCGAGGTCGGGGTCCGGGCCGGCGGCGGGCATGGCCGCGGCGATCGAGCCGTGGGCCTGGCCCGCCCCCAGAGCCCGCTCGATTTCCGCCACCGCCAGCTCGCAGGCCAGCCGGCTGCCCCGCTCGCTGCGGCTGTAGCGGGCGCCGCCGTGGCCGTCGGCCACCGCCAGCACCAGCACGGGCTGGCCGGCGGCATCGCGGCAGCGGTGGCTGAGGGAGAAGTCCTGGCAGGGCCGCCCCTGGCGGCGGTGGGCCGCGCCGATGCGGCTGCAGTGCAGGGCCGCCGGCGCCATCGCCCCTGGCGGCCCTGCCGCTCCGCTGGCGCCGGTGGCCCCGCTGCTCACCACACCAGGGGGCCCACGTCATCGGTGGGATCCAGCACGGTGGGGGGCAGATCCGGCAGGGGGATGTTGCCCTCCGCCGCCGTCCCCGCCACCCGGCTGGCCGGCATCGAGGCGGCCCCCACCACGGCGGTGGAGGCCCACTGGATGTACTGGGCCAGGGCCGTGGCGCTGCTGGCCTGCAGCGGCCGCCGCGGCGACCTGCCGGGTCGGTGCAGGGGCGTCTGGCCGCTGGCCCCGGGCACTTCGCCCGCCGGCAGGCCACCGCCGGCACGGGCGCCGGGGTCGCTGCCGATGAACTGCTGCAGCACCTCCAGGTCGGCGTCATGGCCCAGGGCGATCGCCAGGCGCACGGCCTTCTGGGCCCAGGGCTGGCGCAGCAGGCTCGCCAGGCCCGCCTCGAAGTCGTCGGTGGGCTGGCCGTCGGAGATCAGCACCAGCACCGGCGGCAGGGCCCGCTCCTCCATCGGTGGCGAGCGCAGCTCCGCCGCCACCAGCTCCAGGGCCTCGCCCATGGCGGTCACGCCGCCGGCCTGCAGGTCGTGCCACTGCAGCTGCTCCACCGGCGTGGGCTGGGCGATGTGCCAGCGGGCCCGGTCCGCGAAGCCCACGGCCCGCACCAGCACCCGCGCCTCGGGGTTCTGGCGGGCCACCTCGGCCATCCCGGGCAGCGACTGGCGGATCGCCTGGTTGAGGGCCTGCATCTTGCCCTGGGCCGCCATCGAGCCGGAGCAGTCGCAGAGGTAGATGAAGTGCAGCGGCCGGTTGGCCAGGCGGACGTTGGGGAAGGGCATCGGCCTCACGGGCGCGCGGACCGCCCTGGGGAGGCGGGCCGCCACGGGGAGCGGCGCGGGGGCTGCGCCGACGGGGGCAGCGTGGCATCCCCAGCGTGGCACTGGCCACAGCTGCTCTCTCCACAGCTGCGCTGCCCACAGCTGCGCTGCCCACAGCCGCCTTGCCCGGGGGTGCTCTGCTCTGTGGTGCGCCGGTCAGCGGCGCCCTGGCTGCAGCACGGTGATCCGGCCGGCCGGGGTGCTGAGCGCCCGCACCGGCGCCAGGTTGCAGGTGCGGCCCGGCTCCAGCGGCACAGGCTCGCCGCTGGCCAGCTCGGCCATCCAGCGCTCGCCCGTGAGGTTGCGCAGGCCCAGCACCCCGGCCTCCCTGGGGTGGGCCTCCACCCGCGCCAGGGGCTGGCGCAGCCCCTCCTCCAGCAGCGGATCGAAGTGGTGGGGGTGCAGCTCGTTCTCCGGCGCCGCCACCACCTGGCCGTGGGGCAGCCGCAGCCGCAGCGGCGGGGGCAGCGCCGTGCCGCAGCTCCAGCAGCTGGAGCCGCCGGCGCCCGGCTCCGGGAAGGTCTCCTGGCCGCAGCTGGGGCAGAGCTGGCGCTGGTCGAGGGCGGCGGCCAGGGCCCGGCGCCACTGGCCGGTGAGGGCCCGCTGCTCCGGCCGCTGCAGCCCGCGGCAGAAGCTCTGCTCGAACAGGGCCTTGAGCCCCTCGGGGTAGATGGGCCAGGTGAGCAGGGCCGCGGCGTGCTCGATCGGATCGGGCCGGTTGCGGGCGTCGGCGGGATCGAAGATGAACACCGGATCCTCGCCGTAGAGGCGCCGGCGGGCCGGTTCATCCAGGCAGCGGATCGCCAGCTCCAGCTGGCCCCGCAGCGGGTCGTGGCGGGTCAGCAGCCGGAACAGCAGCACCGCCAGGGAGAACAGATCGCTGTTGGCCCCGGGCCTGGCCTGGCCCAGCAGCACCTCCGGCGCCATGAACCCCGGCGTGCCCAGCACGCTGCCCGGGTCCTGGCCGTCCACGTCCACGTTGTCGTTGTCGCAGATCAGGATGCGCCCGCTGGCCGGCTCGAGGAACAGGTTGCCCAGGGAGATGTCCTTGTAGCAGAGGCCCCGCAGGTGCAGGGCGTGGAAGGCATCCGCCAGGAAGAAGCCCGCCCGCAGCACGCTGCGCAGGCTGATGGCCAGGTGGCCGCCCACGTGCTCGTGGGCCCCCACGTAGCCCGGCGGCCGCAGGTCCATCAGGTAGCCGAAGCCCGGCTCGCGGCTGCGGATCAGCGCTGCGCTCGCCGGCTCGGGGCGCAGCAGGGCGATGGGCCAGAGGAAGGCGTCACTGGGGGCGGTGGCGCGGATGCTCTCGGCCAGGCGCAGCGGCAGGCGCGGGTCGCGGGCGATGCAGGCCGGCAGGTACCACTTCAGCGCCAGCCGCTCGCCGGCCAGCTCCACCTCGTACACCTGGCCCTGGGTGCCGCCCCCCAGGGCGCGCAGCACCTGCAGCGGGGCGCTGAGGCCCCCGCAGCGGAGGCTGGTGCCCGGGGGCAAGATCCAGGTCACGGTCGGGCGCGGGCCCGCGGTGGGCGGACCGGTTCAGGCCTCCAGACTCTGGCCGATGGCCCTGCGGATCCCGTTGCGGTGCGAGAGGGCCGTGGGCCGGTTGGCGAAGGCGCGCCGCCGGGCGGTGCCGTCGTGCAGCACCACCACCAGGGTGTGCTCCTTGCGGGAGCCCAGCAGCACCGCCGCCACCAGGGCGCCGATCTGCAGGGGCCAGAACAGCAGCGGGAAGGGCAGCAGCAGCAGGCCCCCCAGGCACACCAGCACCCACCAGCTGAACAGGTGGGGGTGGAGCGGCTGGCTGCGCACCGTGGCCGAGCGGACCTGGGGGATCGGGATCCGCTCGCCGCCCACCTCGAGGCTGCCGCCGGAGCTGCCGGGGCCCGCCGCTGGCGCGGGCTGGCGCGGGGGGGCCGCGGCGGACGAAACCGGAGCCGGAGCCGCCACCGGCGTCGCAGTCGGTCGCGGGCTGCGGGGCGCTGGACCCGGCGCCGGCTCCAGCTGGAACAGCAGCACCGGCCCGTGGCGGCCCAGCTGGATCGCATCGCCGTCGGCCAGGGGGTGGCCGGCGCCGATGCGGCTGCCGTTCACGCTGGTGCCGTTGGCGCTGCCCAGGTCCTCCACCAGCCAGCGGCCCGTGGCGGCCTCCAGGCGCACCACGGCGTGGCGCCGCGACAGGGCCGACTGCTCGGGCAGGCAGAGGCCGTTGCTGGCGTCGCGGCCGATCGTCAGGGGTCGCTGGGGGTGGAGGCGCACCGCCTTGGTGGGCTCATCCCGCAGGCTGAGGCGGGCGCCGGCAGGGGCAGACCCCGGGGCTGCATCGGCCATCAGCCCCGCCCCCGGCGGCGCCACCACAGGCGCCAGTCGTCCCGCAGGTCCGCCCACCAGCCGCCGTCGCCCTCCCGGTAGGGCACGACGCGGCCCGGGAACAGCAGGGCCCGGCTGGCCAGCACCAGGGCCACCAGCACCAGGGCCAGCAGCACCCAGCCGGGGATCGCCCCCGGCCAGGTCCAGGCCAGGCTGGCCCGCACGGCGTACAGGCCGATCGTCAGCGCCAGCCAGAGGCGGAAGGGCTCCCAGGGGTCCCGCTGGCGCTGCACCGGTCCACCGCCGTCGCTCGCCGTAGCCTATGGCGAGGCCGCTCCCGAACGCCCTGCCCGTGTCGCAGACCCCAGGGGAACCGCCACCGCCCGCCCCCGGCCGCCGCGGCCCCTGGTGGGAGCTGCTGCGGGCCCTTGGCCGGGGCGAGCTGGCGCAGCGCCCGGCCGCCGTGGCGGCCGCCTGGCGCCGGCTGCTGCAGCGCCAGGCGGCCGTGGAGCTGTGGATGGGGGAGCAGCGGCTGCTGGTCCGCCCCCTGGAGCCGGGCCAGCGCCTGCGCATCGGCCGCGACCCGGCCTGCGAACTCCACGCCCCGGCCCAGAACCTCAGCCGGGTGCACGCGATCCTCGAGCAGGAGCGCTCCAGCGACCGCGACTTCCGCCTGGAGGACTTCAACTCCGCCAACGGCCTGTTCCACCGCGACCGCCGCATCCGTGCCATCGGCCTGCGCCACGGCGACGTGATCCAGCTGGGCTCGCCCCTCAAGGCCGAGGCGCCGCAGCTGCGCTACCTGCACCCCCGCAGCCCCCTGGAGCGGGCCCTGCACCTGGCCGGCGTGGGGGCGCTGCTGGGCTCGGCCCTGCTGGTGGGGGGGCTGCTGGCGGCCGCCTCGGTGGGGGGCGGCTCCCGGATCCGCAGCATCTCGGGCCCGGTGAAGATCGTGGCGGCCAGCGGCCAGCAGATCGACGCCAAGGAGGGGTCCGCCACGGCCCTGCCCCGCCTCGACGCCTACCCGCTGGTGCTGCGCCAGGCCCTGGTGGCCTCGGAGGAGGCGCGCTTCGGCTGGAACAGCGGCCTCGACCTGTTCGGCACCCTGCGCTCACTGGTGCGCCGCAGCGGCGGCGGCAGCGGCCTCACCCAGCAGGTCGCGCGCCTCTACTACCCGGAGGTCGGCACCGACTACAGCCTCACCCGCAAGCTGCGGGAGCTGTGGGTGGCGCTGCAGCTGGAGGTGGGCTTCAGCAAGAACCGCATCCTCAAGATGTACCTGGACCGGGCCTACCTGGGCCTGGGCAGCGAGGGCTTCGAGCAGGCGGCGCGCCTCTACTTCCGCAAGTCGGCGGCGGCCCTGGATGCGCCCGAGGCGGCCTTCCTGGTGGGGCTGCTGCCCAACCCCAACGGCTACAGCCCCTGCAACCCGAAGGACCCGGGGGCGGGCCGCGAGCGCCGCAATCTGGTGCTCCAGCTGATGCACGAGCAGGGCTTCCTGGGCGATCAGCAGCTGGTGGATGCCCAGCGCCGGCCCCTGAACATCGACCCCTCGGCCTGCCGCGACTCCACCTTCTCCAGCTATCCCTTCTTCAGCGACTACGTGCTGGGGGAACTGGAGGGGACCCGCTTCGGCCTCGACCTCAGCGGTGCGGGCGCCGGCGGCAACTACCTGGTGGTCAGCACCATCGACCCGGCCCTGCAGGCCCTGGCCCAGCAGCAGCTGCAGCGCTTCCTGGAGGGGCCGGCGGCCCGGCTCGGCCTCACCCAGGGCGCCCTGATCAGCCTCGACTACCGCAGCGGCGACATCCTGGCCTACGTGGGTGGGGGCGATTACTCCCGCTCCAGCTTCGATCGGGTCCAGGCCCTGCGTCAGCCGGGCTCGGCCTTCAAGCTGTTCACCTTCCTGGCGGCCCTGGAGGCCGGCGTGAAGCCGGAGGAGCCGATCTCCTGCGCCCCCCTGGCCTACGTGGCCGGCTGCCGCCACGGCGGTGGTGCGGCCACCGTGGCCGACGGCTTTGCCCGCTCGGAAAACGTGGTGGCGCTGCGGCTGGCGGAGCGGGCCGGCCTGCGCCAGGTGGTCGGCGAAGCCCGTCGCCTCGGCATCTCCACCCCCCTGGACCAGGATTACAACACGGTGCTCGGTGGCCGCGAGACGCTGCTCTACGAGCTGGCGCGCGCCTACGCGGTGGTGGCCAACGGCGGCCGTTCGGTGCCGATGCACGGCGTCAGCAGGATCTACGACCTGGGCATCTGCCAGTCGATCTACAGCCTCCAGACCTGCCCCAGGCAGGGGGTGACGATTCCGGTGGGGGAGGTGCCGCGCCAGCTGGTGCCGGCGGAGCAGGCGGCGGTGATGGATGGCCTGCTGGCGGCGGTGGTGCAGCGCGGCACCGGCCGGGCCGCCGCCGTGGTGGCCGATGCCCGCGGCAAGACCGGCACCACCAACAACGGCGTGGACGTGGTGTTCATCGGCTACTCACCGGCGCTGCGGATGCTCACCGCCATCTGGATGGGCAACGACGACAACCGCCCGGCCGAGGCCGCCAGCGGCGCCGTGGTGGCCGAGCTCTGGGGCCGCTACATGGGGGCCGTGGCCCGGGCCCGCGCCGCCGCCTGAACCAGCTCGGCGCCGCGGCTCACCAGGGCCCAGGCGCTGCCCAGCACCAGGCCCCACCACCACTGGCTGCTGAGCAGCCGGTCGATGGGGCGGCTGCCGTCCTGGGGGCTGCGGCGCGGCAGCACCCAGGCCAGCTGCAGGGCGCCGTAGAGCACCAGCAGCACCCAGGCCGGAACGCCGAAGCCCAGGCGGCCCAGGGGGTAGTCGAGGGCGCGCCAGTGCAGCAGGCTGGCGGCCGCCCCCAGGCCGATCAGGGCGCTGATCGCCCCCGAGGCCCCATCCCAGCGGCCCTCGGCGGTGCGCCGCTGGGCCACCAGCAGGGCCAGGGCCAGGGTCGCCAGGGCGGTGAGGGCGTAGCGCAGCACCACGTCGGCCAGGGGCAGGGGCGAAGGCCCCAGCAGCACCAGCAG
>CALRKO020000015.1:0-66641 GCA_943368105.1 Chitinophaga pinensis
AGGCGCTCCGCCAGGGCCTGTGGGCTCACCGGCTGGCCGTTGACGTACCAGCGGTCGGTGGCGGTGTGGACGATCAGCAGGGTCTCGGCCCCGAGGGTCTCGGCCCCGGCGGCGGAGCCGCTGGCCCGCTGCCGCGGTTCGGGCGCCGCCGCCAGCAGCGCGGGCAGGCCGGCCACGGCGGTGAGCAGCAGCAGCACGGTGGCGCTGGCGGGCGCCACCGCGGCCAGCGGCGCCGTCATGGGGCCACCTCGCGCTGGCGCAGCTCCAGCTCCAGCAGGTCGCGCTGCCAGCAGCGCAGTCCCTGGTTGAGCAGCAGCAGCGCCAGGGCCACCAGGGCCAGCTGCAGGCCCACAGCGGTGCTGGCCAGCACATCGGCGTAGCCCACCAGGGGGTTGGTGGGCGGCAGCAGCAGCTGGGGGCCCAGCTGCCGCAGCACCCCCATCAGGCCCAGCACGGTGCCCACCAGCCCGAGCAGCGGGGCCAGCAGCACGGCGGCCTGGAGCACCGGTTCCCCGAAGGCCATGGAGCGCTGGCGGCGATCCAGCAGCAGCCGGGCCGTGGCGGAGTCCCGGGCGGCCGCCAGCTCACGCCGCAGGCCATCCCGCTGGCGGGCCGGCGGCCGCCACCAGCGCCACCAGAAGGACAGCCGCTCGAAGGCGATGGTGAACACGGCCAGGGAGACCAGCGCCAGGGGAAGGGCCACGGGCCCGCAGGCCTTCAACAGGGACATGGCGCCGGTGGCGGGATCTCAGAAACGAGCCGCGGAATGTTACCGATTCCGCCGGCCTGGCCCTGGTATCGGCCCCCGGCTTCGTTGGTAGCGGCTGCACTTGACGGCGGGCCGCCTGGCCCACGGCTCAGGGATCCGCGCTCTCCAGGCCGCCGGCGGCGACGCCCTGCTGCAGGCGGCGGAGGCTTGCCTGGGTGCGGGGATCGAGCAGGTCCGCCACGGAGGCCTGCCACAGACCCCAGCTCTGGGCCCTCCCCTCGAGGATCAGGCTGCAGAGGGTGGGCAGCGTCCCATCCAGCTCGCCGTCCACCTGGTCCTCCAGGGCCCGCTGCAGCACCAGCAGGTCGTTGAACTCCCCCAGCTGCTCCTGGATGGCCTTGAAGCGGGCGATCCAGGGGCTGAGCAGCTCCCCCTCCAGGGCCTCCAGGTTGGTGAGGGCGTAGCGGGCGGCCTTGATGCGCTTGCGCAGGTCGTGCAGGGCGCTGGCGTCGCCGGCGGCGCCGTAGCCGCGGCAGCGCCAGCCGGGGTGCAGCATCAGCCCCGCCAGGGCCGGCGCCTTCCACTCCGGCAGCCAGGCCAGCACCGGCTCCTCGCCGAGGGCGGTGTAGCGGGGTCGCCGCAGCCAGCCCTGCAGCTCGGCGATCAGGCGCAGATAGCGGCGGCCCTGCAGGGTGTCCACCAGTCCCTCGAAGGCCAGGCGCCGCTCCCGCTTCAGCTGCTTGAGCACCCGCCTGAGGGTGGCCACCTCGTGGGGGGGCAGCTGGGGCACCAGCTCCCCCTCCAGCCGGGCCCGCAGCACGTCCAGATCCCGCGCCAGCCCCAGGCTGCGGCCGAACTTCGCCAGCCGCTGGTCCGTCACCGACTCCGGCAGCTCCAGGGCCGGCGCGAACTGGGCCAGGGTGGCCCGCAGCCGGCGGAAGCGCACCCGCAGCTGGTGCAGCGGTTCCGGGTCCGCGTCCTCCAGCACCGGCGCCTGCAGCTCCACCAGATGGCGCAGGTGCTGCTGCATCAGCTCAGCGGCGTAGGCCCCACAGCCGAGAACGGGAGGGGAGGTCATCGTCGTGAGCGGTTCACGGAAACGGCCAGCTCCCGGCCGGGGCTGGTCGCCGCAGCCGGCCCGGGCCGCAGGGCGGGACTCGATCCCATCGGAGTGGCAGTGCCTGTGGTGATCAGTCTGGCCCCGCTGCGGCTGGTGGCTGCTGCGGGCCTGAACCGGATCCCAGGCGGGCGAGCCGGGGGCATCAGGTCCACAGGCTGGGCGGTGCGGCCAGGCCGCCATCGAGGGGACGCTGCTGTTCGGGGTACAGCGACAGCAGCCAGGAGCCCAGCAGAAGGATCGAGGCCTGGATCGCCAGGCAGGTGCCGATCGAGGCCAGCCGATCACCGGAGCGGGGAGCCATGGCCCAAATGCCGGGGCCTCCAGTCGAAGCGATCCGGCCGCAGCTGGCGGTGACGGACGCCACCGGCGGCCGGTCGGGCAGCTGACAGCGGCTTCGACCTGTCGTGGGCGGGCCCAGCCTGGGGTGGGGGTTCAGCGGGTCGCCTTGGGATGGGGTTCTCTCCATGGCGGGTCTCGCCACGGTGTTCAGGGGAGCCCCGCAGCTGCCTTCTGCGCTGCCGCTGAGCAGACTTGGGTCATCAGACCCCTGGAGAGCGGTGATGACAGGCCGGACCGATCCATGCCGGGCATCGGCCCGGGGCTGGCTGGCTGCCACAGCCGCCACCGTGCTCACCATCGCCGCGGCAGTCCATGCGGGGCCCGGCTCCGCAGCCCCACCCTCCGGCCCGCAGGTCGGTCCTGGCTGGAGCGGCCTGCCGATGGGCCAGCGCTCCGCCGATGCGCGCTTCATCGTGATGATGATTCCCCACCACGAGGGGGCCATCGCCATGGCCGACCTGGCCCTCAAGCGCTCGCAGCGGCCGGAGATCCTGGCCCTGGCCGAGCGGATCCGCACCAGTCAGACCGCCGAAAACGCGCAGATGCGCCGCTGGTACCGGCAGTGGTATGGAACGGAGGTGCCGGCATGGCCAGGCGCCGGCGGCGCCATGGGCATGGGTGGCGGCATGGGGATGGGCATGGGCATGGGCGCGGGACTGCCCGGCTTCGGCACCAGCCTGGAGGCCCTGCGCAGCGCTCCGGACTTCGATCGGGCCTTCCTCGAGCAGATGATCGCCCACCACAGGATGGGCGTGATGATGGCCTCCCATGCCCAGTGGGGCACCGTGCACCCCGAGCTGCGCACCCTGGAGGCGGCGATGGTGCGGGTGCAGAGCGAGGAGATCGATCAGATGGCGCAGTGGTACCGGCAGTGGTTCGCAGCCCCAGGGCGCTGATCGTCTCCTGGATCGCGCCGGCCGGAGCGGGAACCCAGGCCAGCTCCCCTTGACTCTCCACCAAGGGGAGGCTGCATCGTGGAGGTCGCTCATCCCCCCTCCCCCTCGATGCGCTCCGCCTTCGCCGCCCTGGCCCTGATCGGCCTGCTGGCCCCGGCCGCCCTGGCCCAGATGGATCCGCACCAGCACCACCAGCACCACCGGATGCTGCCCGCGGCCCCGGCGGCGGCCACCACGCCCGCCGCGGCGGCCATGGATCACAGCGCCCACAACCACGCTGTGGGCCCCGCGGGCAGCACCTACGACCTGCGCTGGATCGACGGGATGGTGCAGCACCACACCGGCGCCCTGCGCATGAGTGAGGTGGTGTTTGACATCGGCGTTCCCGGTGTGGGGGCGCTGGGCAAGCAGATCTGGCGCGACCAGGCCCAGGAGATCAGGGCGATGGGCCAGTGGCGCCGGGCCTGGTATCCCGATGCCCCCGTCTATCCGGTGGCCCTCAGGCCCGGCGGCAATCCCGATGCCATGGCCGACCTGATCCGCATGGACCCGGCTCAGGTCGAGGCGATGCGCATGGCGGGCTCAGTCCCCACCCGCGAGGGCCGGGTGACCTGGTTTCTGGAGGGGATGCTGCAGCACCATGGCGGCGCGCTGATGATGGCCCACGACGCGCTGCAGAAGAGCAGCAATCCCACGATCCGGCGCCTGGCCCGGGCAATCATTCTGGCCCAGCGCCAGGAGATCATCCAGCTCCGCGGCATGCTCCGGCACGACGGACTCGATAAGCCTGAGTACTACCAGTACGACCCGCTCTTCTCGCTGGGCTGATCGGTCGTGGCCACCGGCTGCGTGGAGCCGCCGATCAGTCCTCCGGCGGGTCCGGGCTGGGGGGCGGCAACCGCCGCTCCACCTGCAGGAACACCAGCCAGGCGACGCCGGCGCTGATGCCGCCGCGCCAGTCGCTGCGCAGCAGCTCCACGATCGACACCGTGCTGGCGCCGATGCGCAGGCCGCGCAGCAGGAAGCGGCCGGGCTTCTCCAGGTTCACCGCCATGGTCTGGCGTCTGCGCAGAGCTGCCACAGATTGGCGGAAGGCCGGCGGACCGCGCCAGCTGCGCCACGGCTGGGCATCGCCTCCCCAGGCAGGCTGGAGGCCATGACCCCCTTCCTGCGCTGCCACCTGCTGATCGGACCCCCGGGCAGCGGCAAGAGCAGCCTGGCGGCACAGCTCGCCCGCCAGCTCGCCGGTGCCGGCCATCCGGCCGTCATCCTCTCCACCGACCAGCTGCGCCAGGAGCTCTACGGCGATCCGGCGATCCAGGGCCCCTGGCCGGAGCTGGAGGCCCTGCTGCACGGGCGCCTGGGCGAGGCGGTGCAGGCGGGCCGCAGCGTGATCGTGGATGCCACCCATGCCCAGCGGCCCTGGCGCCTGGCCCTCACCCAGGCGCTGGCCCTGCCCAGGCCGGTGGAGTGGATCGGCTGGTGGCTGCAGACGCCGCTGGAGGTCTGCCGGGCGTGGAACCGCCAGCGGCCCCGGCCGGTGCCCGAGGCAGTGCTGCAGCGGCTGCATGGCGCGCTGCAGCGCGCTGGCGTGCAGCCGGAGCGGGCCGAGGGATTCGCGGCGGTGGTGGCGCTCGATCCATCGGCGGAGCCGGATCTGGCGGTGGCGCTGGCGCGGGAGCTGGCGGGGCTGGAGCGGCGGATCCGGGCGGCCCGCAGCCGCGAGAGCCAACTGGTGCTGCATGGCTACTCCCGGCTGCTGGATGGCGAGCGGCTGCTCCATCTGCTGCAGCTGCTCAGCCGCTACCCCGGGCTCACCGCCAGCGACGCCAGCACCTGCAGCCAGCTGGCGGCCCACGGCGTGGCGCTGCCGCTGGAGGGTTCGATGGCCGAGCGGGCCGCCGCGCTGCTGGGGCCCCTGCGGGGCCGCTGCTACGCCGATGGCGATGCCCTGGAGGCGGATCTGGCCTGGCTGGAGAGCCAGGGGTTCCTGTGGGCGCGGCCGGTGCGCACGCCGATCACGCCGCCACCGCCCGTTCTGGAGCGGGCTGACTGTGGCGGCGGCTGGCCGCACCTGGCCGATCAGGCGGTGTTCGTGCGGGTGATGCTGCTGCTGCGCCACCTGCTGCAACAGCCCTTTGACCGCCGGGCCGGAACGCCCCTGCCGCAGCATCTGATCGCCCAGCTGCAGGGCATCGCCGGGGCCTATGCGCCGCGGGCGGATGCCACCCTGCGCAAGGACCTGCAGCTGGTGCTCACCCCCTACGGCTTCCGTCCCCGCGGCGACAACGTGCGCCACGGCTATGGGCTGGGCACGGCGCTGCTGCCGGCGGCGCGGCTGCGGGAGCTGCACCACCTGGTGGCGCAGGAGGCCGGCCGGCTGGGGGATCCCTCGGCCCAGGACCTGCTGCAGGAACTGGAGGAGCGGCTGCGCTGGGCCGGACTGCTGCCGGAGGACGACCTGCCGGTGCGGGTGTTCGCCAACCGCTCGATCGTGCATCCGGAGCTGGTGCGCAGTGATTCCCTGGCTCTGCCCCACCAGGCCGAGAAGCTGGAGGCGGCGATCGAGGCCCAGCAGCGGGTGGTGCTGCAGCGCTATGCGGCCAGCGCGCGCCATGCGGAATCGCCGGAGGGGGAACTGCGGGTGTGGCCGCTGCAGCTGGTGTTCCACACCATCGGCTGGTATCTGGCCTACGAGGAGCACGGCATCGGCCGGCCCGAGGGCCTGATCCGCTGCGAGCGACTCGACCGGCTGGGCTGGCGGCAGGTGGAGGCCAGCAGCCAACGGCCCGCCGATCGCCGCCGGGCGGCGGTGGAGCGGCTCAGCCAGCTGATGGAGGTGTGCGGCGGCATCTTCTTCGGCGACAGCCTGCAGGCCCAGCTGGATGTGGCCAGCGGCGAGCCGGCGCGGATGGCGCCGTGGCTGGTCACGGTGCGCTTCCACTGCACGGCGGCGGTGTTCGGCTTCCTGCGCGAGGGGCTGCAGCGCTTTCCGCTGCGGCAGATGCGCCTCTCCAGGCCCCTGCCGGGCGACCCCTGGAAGCCGCACCCCCGGGCGCCGCACTGCCTGGAACCCCGCGTTGACTCCAGCCATCCCTATCCGGTGGAACTGGATGTGCCGCACTGGACGGCCGAACGGGATGTGGACTTCCGCCGCTGGCTGGGTGGCTATGGGGAGGGGATAGAATTGAAAGCCTAGCATTCACAACTTAATACTTTAGCCCAAATTATTCGGATCTCGTAAATGCCTCCCATTGTTTGGAACGACGACAATCACCCCAATAATCCTGCCAGAATAGTCTCTATTGGTCTAATCAATGGTAGAGAAGTATTTGCCGTCGAATATCATAATCACAACGGCTACGTGCTTGTCAATTTTAATGGCGACTTGGCTTGCAATCATTTTTTTGACTCCATTCATGAAGCGAAAGCCGAGGCTTGCCGGCAGGCGCAGCGACACCTCTAAAACGTTTATGCTGGAGCATAAGTTTTAATAACTCGAGGATTATTATTTTCGATGTGAACTTGAGCCACCCAGTATTCTCTGCATGTAATTTACTTGCCAAAAGATTTATGCCTGCTTAATGTTTCTATTATCCGCTCTGCCTCGATTGCATCGGCCCAAAGGCGCTAGGCGTGATAGCAACGGTCTCCATATAGCTTTTCTGCGTCGGCTTGCATGTTGTCTTCAGCAGCAAGGGCTTGCATGACGACCTCATGCATCAAGAGAAGACCATTGGTTCTGTATCCAGAGACTGAGTCTGTCATGTTTCTAGTTGTTTAAGCCACGAGTAAGAAGATTGCACTACGCAACACGTGGACTTGTTTCGCTTGCACAGTGTCAGGACAATCTGACCACGGCGCAATCATTGCTAACCTGTTGACACTTGTGGCAATGGGATAAGGTGCTAAGCATTAAGAATGATATGCATAGCCCTCCTAGGTTTCCACGCTCAACCTTTGCTTAGAGAAATAACCCGTAGAGCCCGGGATTGGCAGTAACGGCGAGACTCGCGAGTAGGAATAGCTCAGTCAGAAGCAGCCAGATGGGCTATAGCTCATTTCTTGTCTGCGATCAAGTTGCGTAATTCGGCGGCGTCGAAAAGTATCTCGCGGTCATCATCATCCTGCCCTGGATTGACGTTCAGACTGGTCTGGAGATCATCCAGGAGCGCGAGGGCCTCCTGATTCCGTTCCAGCTTGTGCAGCACGCCGGCCAGATCCAGCCGCTCGCAGTTTGTCCACCAGGCGTTGGGGCCTTCGTGCTCAAGGCGGTGAGTCAGAGCCTGCTGAGCAAAGGCAGCGGCTTCCTCCAGCTTGCCTGCCACCTCGAGAGTTTTGGCTAGGCCTCCAAGGGCGCGGCCGATCTGGAAGTCCTCCGGTTCCAGCACCTGCTGTTGAGCAGCCACCAACTCGCGGAACAGGGATTCCGACTCCTCAAGTTCGTCAGATTCGCGCAAGACAATGGCGAGCTGGTTGAGTGTTCTCAGCGTGGCGGGATCTTCGTCACCGAGGGTGGCACTACGGCCGGACAGGACCTCGCGATAGAGCTGTTCCGATTCCGCTAAGCCGCCAGTCCAGAACAGATCATCCGCCAAGCCCTGGATCGAGGTGAGGGTGTCCAGGGCATCACGCCCATCCCTCCGTGCTGCCACCTCCAGCTCCCTGCGACGTAGCGGGATCGACTCGCCATAGCGCCCCAGATCGGAATAGAGGCAGCCCAGCTGGAATCGTGTGTTGTTTGTGTCGGGGTGCTCAGGCCCCAGCAGTCGCTCACGGGCCTCCAGGCAGCGCTGAGTCAGGGCTTCGGCCTGCTCGTAATCCCCCTTGTGCTCTAATAGCACGGCCAGATTGCCGACGGTGGTGAGCGTGACGGGATGCTCAGAGCCCAGCAGCCGCTCACGGGCCTCCAGGCAGCGCTGATACAGGGCTTCGGCCTGCACGTAATCCCCCTTGTCTTTATACAGCCCGGCCAGATTGTGCACGGTGGCGAGCGTGAAGGGGTGCTCAGGCCCTTGCAGACGCTCACGGGCCTCCAGACAGCGCTGATTCAGTGCTTCGGCCTGCTCGTAATCCCCCTTGTTCTTATACAGCACGGCCAGATTGCCGACGGTGGTGAGCGTGACGGGATGCTCAGGCCCCAGCAGCCGCTCACGGGCCTTCAGGCAGCGCTGATTCAGTGCTTCGGCCTGCTCATAATCCCCCTTGTGCGTATACAGCAAGGCCAGATTGTGCACGGTGGTGAGCGTGACGGGATGCTCAGGCCCCAGCAGCCGCTCACTGGCCTCCAGGCAGCGCTCATACAGGGCTTCTGCCTGCTCGTAATCCCCCTTGTGCTCATATAGCCCGGCCAGATTGCCGACCGTGGTGAGCGTGGAGGGGTGCTCAGGCCCCAGCAGCCGCTCACGGGCCTCCAGGCAGCGCTGATACAGGGCTTCGGCCTGCTCGTAACCCCCCCTTTCCCGATACAGCAAGGCCAGATTGTGCACGGTGGTGAGGGTGTCGGGGTGTTCAGGCCCCAGCAGCCGCTCTCGGGCCTCTAGGCAGCGGTTGTAGAGGGCTTCGGCCTGCTCATAATTACCCCATTCCTGATGCAGCCCGGCCAGCCCGGCCAGGCTGAAGAGCCGAGAGCTCTCCTCTCTGCCCTCGCTGGCTTCCTCCAGCTCCAGGCTCAGCGTGCGAAGCTGCAGCAGCAACTCCCGATACAGCCCCGCCTCGCTGAGCAGGCTGGCCAGCTGGTCCACAAACCGGATCTGCGCGGCAGGATCATCCCGGAGTTCCTTGATCTGGTACTGCACATCGTTGGCGATGCACTCATCCAGTTCGCCATCGCCCTCCATACGAACAGCGCGCCAGAGATCCAGCACCTCCTGCTCCCCTTGGTGCTCCACAAGTTGCGCCAAAGCTCTGCTGTTGAGCAGCCACTCCCGGAGATCATCACGTCGATTGGCCTGCAGCAGTTGCCACAGCACCTCCTCGGAATCCCGTGCATCCCAGCCCTCCCGGCTCTCGAACCAGTCCGCCAGGTCGCTGTGCGCCTGCCGCTGCTGGTCTTCCGTGGATAGATAGCGGTCCTGCACCGCCATCCGCAGCATGTCGTGGCCAAACACCAGGCGGCCATGGCTCTGGCCAAGGGCCGCCTCTAAGCCGATGCTGATCGGTGCCCAGGCCGCCGGCGGCAGCGCCGTGACCGCCAGCAGCTCGGCTTCACTCAGGCCTGCCCGGCTGGCCCACAGCGCCGTCAGCGCCTGTTGCACGGCCTCGCCGTGGCCGTCGGCCTCCAGCCGCTCCAGCACCCGCTCATAGAGATCATCGATCGTCTGCGCCCTCAGGTAGGAGCCCAGCTGCTGGCCCAGGCTGTCGAACCGGCCGCACTGGCGCAGCTCCTCCAGCAGCACCCGCAGAAACAGGGGCGATCCAGCCAGGGGATGGGCCAGCAGCTGCTCCTTCAGGCCTGAATCCAGCTGGCGGGCAAAGATCCGCAGGTAGCGATCGATCAGCGCCTCCTGTTCACGCCGCCGCAAGGGGCCGATCGCCAGGCTGCGGTAGCCCCGTTCCTGCAGGATCGAGCGTGCCGGGCACTCCAGGGCGCTCGTCACCACATGGATGCCCTGCGGCAGTGTCACCGGCAGCCAGGGCAGGGCCTGCTGGTCTTCGGCTGCCAGTTTGTCGAGGCCATCCAGCACCCAGATCCAGCGGCAGCCGCGCCGCCGGGCCCACGCGCTCAGGCGGGCCAGGGTGTCGCCCACCTGGGCCACCAGCTCCCACCAGTCCTGGGGAACCTCCAGCTCCTCCTCCAGCAGCTGGGCCGCGGATTCAATCAGCCGCGTCAGCAACGGGCGCACGGCGTTGGCGTCGTTGCTGCAGCCCAGGTGGTGGCTGTGGATTTCATCGTCGGGATGGCTCTGCCCGTGGGCCGCCATCCAGTTGGCGATCAGGGCACTCTTGCCGCTGCCAGACTCGCCCGTGATCAGGAGGCGCTGCTCGCCAGAATCGATCCACTGCTCCAGCTGCTGGATCGAGTCCTCCCCGCCGAGATACAGCCCCGTGCGCTCGGCCCGGTAGCTGGCGTGCCGGGCCGCTTCCAGGGCCAGCGCATTGGGCGGCTCGCCTTCTGGGAACTGCTGCTCGATCAGCGCCCACAGGTCGGCCTCGATGCGCGCGGCGATCGCCTGGGGACCGGCCAGGCCCTCCACCACCGGAAAGCCGCTGGCTCGGATGCGCTGCTTGAGGGCCTCCAGCTTCTGGCGCTCCACCTCCCCCTCGCTGCGCCAGCCCGGCTCACCGGCCTCGGCCTTGGCCCTGCTGTAGGGCGGATCGCGGAAGTAGAAGAGGGCCCGGCCCGCCATGTCCGGGTTGTTGAGCACCCCGTGCAGGATCTCCAGCTCCGTGACGCTGCTGCCGCCCTGGTGCTCCCGCAGCCAGCCCTGGCGTTCCAGCAGTTCCGGGCTGTAGTGCTGCCCGTCTGGAATCCAGCCGTAGCGATCGCCCAGCAGGCCGATGAAAAATGGCCGGCAGCGGTCGATCTCCGCCAGGCAGATCGGCAGCGTCTGGCCCTGCTGGCTCTGCTCCTCGGTGATGCCCCAGCGCAGGTCCACATCCACCACTTCCACGCCCCGTCCCTTGGCCCGCTGGCGCAGGGATGGGAACACCTGCTTGGCCAGCAGGTCGCGCTCCTCCTGGAAATCCGAGAAGGTGGAGGAGAGGAACGCGCGAAGCTGCGGGCGATCTGAGGGCATGGGCGGGGGTCGAGGATTGGGGTGGCTGCAGGGTAGGGGGAGTGGCCATCTCAGCTGGCCTGGTTTGGTGCGAAGGACGCAGGGGCCGTCTTTGGCAGACACTCCAGGCCGATGGCCCAGGGGCAGGGATTGTGTCGATAGCGCGAAGATCCCAGCGGTCAGACCATCTGCTTGCACCACCACGGCTGTCCGGACAGCATTGATGGGTGAATCACTCCGCGACTGCAGCCGTCCCGCGCCCATGCCAGCCACGTCCCATGCCACCCTGCTCGCGCAGGGTCTGCTCCAGGATCCCGGCGCTGTGCCCCTCGTTCTTGGGGTGGTGGGTCACCGCGATCCGATCGCAGGGGTGATTCCCATCCTGGAAAAGCATCTGAGAGTGCAATTGGAGCAGCTGATCGATGAGCTGCCACACACCCCTCTGGTGATGCTCAACGGCCTGGCAGAAGGCATCGACACCATGGCCGCTGAGGTGTTCCTGCAGGTGGTGGCAGCCGATCGGGTACGGCGAGGTGGCGCAGCACCGCAGCACATGCTCGTCGGAGCTCTGCCCAGGACGCCGGATGACTACCGCGGCGATTTTGAGTCAGCCGAGGCCTTGGCCGCGGTGGAGAGGTTGTTGCAGTGCTGCGATGCAGTGCTGCACCCAGGCAATTGTCCCGATCTCTGCGCTCCCCCCAGCCCCGATGGCCAGCTTCCGCTGCAAGACGATCCTGCCTGTTACGGCCAGCAGGCTGTGTTCCTTGTGCGTAACAGCTACCTGATGTTCGCCTTCTATGACGGCGTCGACACGTTTCTGGTGGGCGGGACCTCTCAGACTGTGGCCATGCACAAGGGGCAGATTCATCCCTTGTTTGTGAGCGTGGAGGAGGTGCTCAACAAACAGGAGTCAGGCGTGCTGATCGTGCATCACACCCCGCGCTGCAAACCGGGATCCCCACAGGAAGCAGCCGGCACGATTCACTACTGGCCCGACGATGGAACCATGGGCGAATGGATTCCCAGCCATCTGCTCTCCATACCCAGGCACCTAGAGGCGATGAATGCAGCGATGCAGGCACCGGGCTTCGCATCCGTAGACTACGGTGAGGGGCTGCACACCAGGCTCTGGACACTGGCCAATCAAAAGGCAATCGAGAACAAGAGACAATACGAGTTCTTATGCCGCTGCCTGGTGATCCTGGGTTTTGTGCTGGTTCTGCTGGCGCAGCTGATGCCATTTGGGCAGGGCCTTTGGTGGGGTCTCTTGCTCATGGCGTTTCTACTGTTTCCGAAATGGCAGGAGAAGCCGAAGCAGGAATTCATCTCCCAGCGCTGCCTGGCGGAGTGTCTGAGCGTCCAGCATCTCTGGGTATCCAGCGGGATCGACGACTCTGCTGCTGATCTTTTCCTCAGCCGCAGCCAAAGCGAGCTGGGATGGATCCGCACCGTGGTGCGCGCGGTGCGGATCCAGCTGGTCAGTCTCTATACCTACGAGTCCAGGCACGAACAGGAGGCGCTGCAAAGCGCCCAGGAGTGGATTGATGGACAGGTGGGCTATCTCACAAAGGCGATTCGGATTCTGGGCGGGAAGGCTCTCAGGTGGCATGTGGTTGCGAGTGTGCTGGCTGTCGTGGCGGTGATCATGGCGATCCTTCAAAGCCTTCCCCAGGCACCTGAAACCCTTGGTGCCTGGGTGGTGGTGCTGCTGGCAGGTTTCGCCTCAGCGATCGGCTATCGGGAGCTGATGGGTTACCAGGACACCAAGGAGCGATATGAACTCAGCCTGGAGCAGTTCCTCCGGGCACGCGATGCCATGGCGGCGATCAGACCTGAAACTGCCCAACCCACACCGCGCATCCACTACCGAGAGAAGATCGTGGTAGAGGCAATTGGGCGGGAAAAACTCGATGAGCTCAACAACTGGGTAAGCGATCAGTTACAGCGGGTGTATGCACCAGGTACATAGTCCACCACCCGCAGACGTGAGATCAAGCACGCTGAGTTGCAGGCCTGGCTGATTTCAGTCAGCTCGATCTGCATCGCTGATGACAGGCGCTTCCAGGTGCCGATTAAATTCCCGATGGAGATACTGCACTGTAATCGCATCCTTAATCCGGCAGGATGTTGCCACATGCACAAACAGGCCTGTGCGATAGATGGCCTGCTCGCGTTCCAGGGTCTTGTCCCACTTTACCCGTACCACCCATTCGCACATCTCCAGGTCGTCCAGGTGGTGGAAGAAAAGGGGATTCTCCGGCATCCTGTTCTGAAGAGGTTCGCCATCCACCAGAAACTGGGTGATAGGTACGGCAGCTTCCAGGGCTGTACCCATGCCGACATAACCAGCTCCACTCGAATACGCATAGATGATGGCGCCAGGTTTGATGCGCTTCATGTCATTGGCATAGCGGGCGCCGTGGCCGGCAGAAATGAATCCAAAGACCTTGCATAGGCCCCAGTCCCTTGTTGTGTTGCCTTGCTGCTTAGATTCTCCGACGTTGACAAAGATGCTGCCAGGAAGAATATTATTTGCCAGATCCTGCCGAAGCTGCCGCAGTTTTGGTGTGGTCATTGCGCAGGTTCCACCACGGCCGCTGCCGGCAACAATCCCCTCCTGGTTGACCAGCTTCTGCTTGATCCTTGCGAACTTCTCATCGCTCCAGCGCAGCTTCTCCTGCAGTTCTCGATCTCCGGCAAAGGCATCAAAACCGCTGAGGGCATGCAGAAACTGTTCATGGTCCAGATGCCCCTTGGTCCGGGATAGATCCAGTTGTTGGCTGAACTGGCTCCGGTTTGGGTTCTGAGCGAAGATCTTCCCTCGGCTGGCTGGATGGGGGAGATAATGTGGCGATCCTGTCCCGGCCCAGAATGCGCAATGCCGTTTCGACCAGCTTTTCAAGGGCTGGCCCATGGCTGGGAAAGGCATCCAGCCATTGGTTGGCTCTCAGAAAAAACTCAAGATCTCCTTCTGGCAGGATTTCTTCAGCTCGAAATGGAATCAATACCTTATTCTCGCCATCGGCAATCAATATTTCCTTCAGAACCTGACGAGAAGCCGCCGATTCTTTCGTCCAGATCAGAACCACGATCGGACACTCCTTGAGGCCTTTCATGATCGCCGTAGACCAGAATCCAGCAGGTGGAATATCATCAGGAGCCTTCCAGCAGCGAATGCCGCGGGCGGCTAAGTAGCTTTTCATGGCCGTGGCCAGGTCGGCATTGCGTGATGAATGGCTGATAAAGACGTCGTAGGGAGCTTCCGCCATGGGCTGAGAACTTGTGTACGAGTAGCCTAGAACCAAAGGGCTGTTCCAATCGGCCAGTGTGTCCAAGCCAGTTGGCACTGTGACTGGCTTGGCTACCGATCCAGGGCTGCCTGATATCTGAGATGGTTGCCTACATCCAGAAAGCCTGAGTCTCAAGCCGTGGCTACTTGAATCCTACTGTGTTGCAGATTGCACACCTGCGCCGTACTTCATAGGACGTCATGGCCGAACGCCAGGTGCCGGTATCGCTCTTCAACGTTCCAGCAGCCATCTGGCGCGGCGGCAATGCTCAGTCCGGGCTTATCTCCTGGCACGTCAGTGGTCTGGCCAACCGAGGCCGCCCATGGTACCCAGATGGCTGGAGCTGAGCTGGCATCGCCCAAGGCGACCCCAGGAACCCGAGGGCCAAGGCCTGCAGCCACTGGTTCCGGACCAGCGGAGGAAGCCGATGGGGATGGGGTCGAACTGTGCCGCTCGCTGGGCGCCGGCCCCACCAACATGGTGCAGCTCGAAGGTGAGGCGCGCGAGGCATACGTTTCCATGTGGCGCCACCTGCTGGAGCGCCCGCATGCCCGACAGCGGGTAACTCCGGCTGCCGAGCAGGCCCCACTCCCCCTGGTCAACGGCGACGACCCACACTTGGCTGCACCGGTGGTGCCGATCAGCCCGCTTCCCGTTGCTCCCCAGGCGGACTTACCTCGGGGAGTTGTGGCTGCATGCCTGCGCCATGGACTCCTCCTCCCCTCGAACCGTGACCGTCCATGAAGCCACAACGCATTTCTCACGCCTGATCGACACTGTCCAAGCGGATGAACCGATCGTGACGGCCAAGGGTGGGTGGCCCTGGGTGCTTCGGGTGCCGCTGCAGCCGCCACCAGAGGATGAGCTCGCCGCGCTGGATCAGCCCCTGCTGGGACGGCGCCATTCCCGCTCGACGCCCACGCCCTGCTGGGGTGGCTGAGCGAGCCCGCTCGCCTTTCCTCAATCGACACGGAGCAGAGCAGCGACCCGACGCGCTCCCGCTGACCTCACAGCAACATCAAGGGATGGGCGGTTGATCCATGTGTGCAGGACTGGGCGGGTGTTTCAGCGATCCCCTAACCACTCAAAGCCCGACGCAGTCCCCCGAAACGGCGTCGGTACTGGGCCGGCGTGAGGTTCACCTTGCGGCGGAACAACCGACCGAAGAAGGCGGCATCCTCGTACCCCACCGCCAGGGCGATCGCCTCCACGGGCTCGTCCGTTGTCTCCAGCCGATGCCGGGATTCCTCCAACCGCAGGGTGTGGACATACTCCAGTGGAGTCATGCCGGTGGCCTGGCGAAAGCGGCGGCTGAACGTGCGCTCCGCCAGGCCGCTGCGGCGCACCATCGCCGCCACGGGGGCCGGCTCGAACGCATGGTCGGCGATCCAGGCCTGGGACTCGGTGATCAGGGCATCATCACTCTGGCGGGTGGGGGCAAGCCTCGCGAAGGGTTGCTGGCCGCTGTCATGCCAGTCGATCAGGTAGAGGCGCGCCACCTTCAAGGCATGGTCGAGACCGGCCGTGCGGGCGATCAGATAGAGGGCCAGGTCGAGCCACGTCGTTCCGCCGCCCGCCATCACCAGACGCTGTCCTTCCCCCGTGAGCACGAGCGCCCGCTGCGGATGAACCCGCACCCTCGGATAACGGCTCGACAGCGTGCTGCAGTAGGCCCAGTGGGTGGTGGCCTCCTGCCCCTCCAGCAACCCCGCTTCCGCCAGCAGCAGCGCGCCCGAGCAGGCGGCGGCCAGGGTGGCGCCTGCCGAGAAGCACCGCTGCAGCCAGGTCACTTCCACCGCGAACCGCTCCGCCAGCGGCTCGCCGGGGGGCAGGGCCACCTCGGGGATGCACACCACGGCCGGAACCGGCACGTCTTCAAAGGCAGCCTCAGCATGCACCGTCACGCCGTTGGCCATCTGCAGCGGGCCGGCCCGCCGGGCCACCACCCGGGAATGGAACAGTGCCGGACCGGGGCGCCCTTCCAGCACCATTCCCCAGTCCCGGCCGGCCGAATGGAAGAGGTCGTTGAGCCCGTAGACCACCGAGGCGCTGGCCTCGGGAAACACCAGGATCGCCACCGGGATCGGTGAGACAGAGGTCATTTCCTGCTTCATGGCTGGATCCACCGATTCCTGGCCGGTTCGGCTTTGGTGAGTCTCCGGCAAGGCCCATACGTTGAAGACGTTGACGCTACCGACTCCAGGTCTGCCACCATGCCGACACTGATCGATCTCCTTCTCGATCCCTTCACGATCACCCTGTTCCTCCTCTATGGCGGAATGATCCTCTGGGAAACCCTTGCTCCCGCCCGGATTCTGCCGCAGGTTCCCGGCTGGCGAGCGCGCGGGCTCGTCTCTTTTCTGCTCTTTTTCCTGCTCTCCACCTACCTGCCGCTGCTCTGGAGCGATCAGCTGGCCCGCTTCCAGTGGTTCAATCTCACCGGTCTGGGGACCGGCGCGGGTGCCCTGGTGGGTCTGCTGGTCTACGAGGCGGGGGTCTACCTGTGGCATCGGGCCATGCACACCTCCGATGTCCTCTGGCGCAGTTTCCACCAGTGGCACCACAGCGCCGAACGGCTCGACACCTACGGGGCCTTCTGGTTCAGCCCCCTCGACATGATCGGCTGGACAGTGCTCAGCAGTCTTGCCCTGACCCTGGTGGTGGGTCTGACGCCGACGGCCACGACTCTGGTGCTTCTGATCAGCAGCGTTCTGAGCATCTTCCAGCACGCCAACCTGCGCACGCCCCACTGGCTTGGCTATGTGATCCAACGGCCCGAAAGCCACTCCAGGCATCACGAACGCGGCGTGCATGCCGGCAACTATTCCGATCTACCGCTCTTCGATATCCTGGCCGGCACCTTCGACAATCCCAGCAGGTTCTCGTCCGAAGCCGGCTTCTGGGATGGGGCTTCCCGGTGCTGGCGGGAAATGCTCCGCTGCCAGGACATTGCAACGCGTCTGCCACGGCAGACCCCGCAGACTCACGCAGGCTGATCCCATGACGACAAGGAAGCGGGTAAGGATTTCACAGCTGCCGCAGCGGCGGATGATGACGTTCTCTGGCTCATCGAGAATCAATCCCGCCTGCCAGCGACGGCAGGCACTGGGTTGGACCATGGCCGGTTGGCCTGCCCAGTCCACCGCAGTCAGTGGGCCCTAGGCAGATTCAGAGGCTTCTGTGGAGAGCGTGTGAGCGATCTAGGGCGCGACAGGCTCCACTGCTGCGGAGAGGCCATCGGCTTGAGGGGGGAATTCTGCCTCTCCAGCTGGGTCAGGCGCCTGGCATCCTCGGCCTGCATGCCGTCGGACTCCTGGAGCCGGAGGTGGAGGGTCGGCTGACAATCATCACCCCCCCGGCCTGTACATCCGCTTGAGCTGGTCGGCCACCCAGTCGTTGAGTTCGTCGAGCTTTTCGCGGCCCACCGCCTCCAGGGCGCAGCGCAGTCTCCTCAGGCGGTGCGGTTCGCTGGCGGCGGTGCCCAGGGCCTGCTCAAAGGCCTTCAGGCCCCGGCTGAACTGGTCGCGGCTGCGGGCGTAGCGGGCGTTGGTCTCCTCGTGGCCCAGCAGTTCCCGGTAGGCGAGCACCGCCACAAAGCCTGCGATGCAGGCCTCTGTGCACCAGGCCAGGGCCGGCGGTGGCGGCGCCGTGAGCAGCGTGATGAACGACAGCAGCAGCGCCACGGCGAACAGGGCCCCGGCCAGCCGCAGCAGCGCCCGGTCGCGCCGGGCCTGGCGCTCGATGGTGGCATTCAGCCAGCGCACCTGGCCCGCCATCCAGCTCCGCACCTGCTGCGCCACCGGCTCGATCGGCAGCGGCTCCCTGGAGAACCGCACCAGCAGCTGCACCCGCCGGGCCCGCAGCACCGTGCGGATCCAGCCCAGGTCGCGGTGGATCTGGCTGTGGAACAGATCGGCGGCATCGCGCTCCACCCCCAGCTCCGCCCAGAGGTCCTGCACCGTGAGGGCCTCGGCCAGGCAGCGGTGCACGATGAAGCGATGCTTGGGGCCCCGCTGGAACCGGGGAAACCACAGCAGTGCCGCCACGATCAGCACCAATCCCACCGACTGCCACGGCTGCTGCGACAGCAGCAGGCTGATCAGCCAGCCCCCGGCCATCAACCCCAGCGCCCAGCGCAGGTAGCGGGCCTTGGCGCCGGTGGCGATCCCATCGGCGTAGCCCCACAGGGCCGTGGGGCGGGCGGCCCAGGCGGGCAGCTCGGCGGGGCCGCCGGCCAGGCTGCGGTTGATGCGCTCGATCTGGCGCGGCACCGCCAGCAGGTCCGCCAGGCCATAGGGCCGCGGGCCGCCCCGCGCCCCCGGCCGGCGCGGCGCTGCGCACGCCGATTCCAGCCAGTAGGTGAGCGGCCGGCGGCTGCCCTCGAAGCGCGTCTTGTGGCGGGGCGTGTCGTACTCGATCAGCGCGCCGGGCTCGCGGGCTGCGATCACCTCATCCACGTTCAGGAACAGCGGGTGCACCTCCCCCTTCTGGATCGCCACCGACTGGGCCGTGCCGCCCACATCCATCGTCTCCACGCCGTTGTGGAAGGCCACCAGCAGGTAGGCGTGGCGCACCACGAACACCCCCTGGGCTCCGTAGCAGGCGGGCCCGGGCAGGTCATGGCCCGGTGGGGCGTCGCCCCGCAGTTCCTCGCAGGTGGAGGGATCCAGCACCGCCGTGCACTGGCCCAGCAGGCCATCGAGGCGGCGGCGCTCCACGGGATCCGGGAAGTCCTGGCTGGCGAAGCGGGCGGCGCGCTTGGGCAGGGCCGCCACCAGCTGGTGCTCCGGCCCTGCGGGCCGCCGGCTGCGATCGGCGCGGATCACCTCCAGGAACACCTCCGCCGCCTCGCTGTCCATGCCGCTGGCCAGGCCGTTGAGCATCAGCAGCGGCGTGTGGGGCAGCTCCTGCAGCAGCTGCTCCAGGTCGCGCCGGAAGGCGGCCCGCAGCCGCGGCAGTTCCGTGGCGATCGGATCGCGGTGGCCCACCACCGCCAGCACCAGCGGCACGGGGCTGGCATCGACCGGGGCCGCCGCAGCTCGCTCCGTTGGGCTCATGGGGTGAAGGTCCAGCTCCAGCTCGAGGCCTCCAGGGCATCATTGGCCAGATCGATCAGCTCCGCACCAACGCGCTGGATGCTCGCCAGCAGGGAAGCCCGCAGGTTCGGTTCGCCCAGGTCTGCCCCCGTGAGGCCGCGCCGCAGATCCGGCAATTCCCCCTCCAGCACGCGCAGGTGCCGCAGCAGCCGCTCGCTGCGCACCAGCGGCAGCGGCCGATGCAGCCACAGCGCCACCAGGGCCGTGCCCACCGCCAGGATCGCCTGCTTGATCAGCACCGCGTTCGTGAGTCCCGCCCCCAGGAGCAGCAGGACACACACCAGGGCCGGGAGCAGCATCAGCCGCCGCTCCCCCTGGCGGCGGCGCAGGGTGGTGTCCACCTGGCGGCAGTGCTGCTGCAGCCCCTCGATGGCATCGGCCAGCTCCCCGCGGCCCCAGGCGGGCGGCGGCTCCTCCAGGGCCAGGGCCAGCGCGTGGCAGCAGAGCAGGTGGCGCAGCTGGCCCGGCTCCCGTGCCGAATCGAGCGGTTGCCGCTGGGGCAGCTGCTCCGCCACCGCCTCCCCCAGGCCGAAGCGATGCCAGCTGTCCTGCACCCAGAGCGCCTGGGCCAGGCACCACCACTGCTGGGCCCGCTGCCGCAGCGGCTGGATGCTCAGCCCCACCGCGCCCGCCGCCCCTAGCAACACCCCGGGAATGAAGCGGGGGGTGAGCTGGTGCAGCCAGGGCGCCACCAGCACCAGCCCCAGGGCCAGGGCCAGGGCCTTGGCCAGCAGGCGCCGGTCGCTGCGGCCCAGCAGGGCCCGGCTCTGCCCCAGGGCCCAGGCCACCGCCAGGTCCGTCTCCCAGCCCTTGCGCGTCAGGCACGACTCCGGGGCCTGATCACTCAGCTCCTGCCGGGCCCCGCGCCAGGCCCTGGCGTAGCGGGCCAGGCCCTGGCCGGGCCTGACATCCTGCTCAGGGGGAAGCGCGGCGGCCCCGGCGTAGCGATCGGCGCGGTCCACCAGGCCATCGCCAGTGCGGGGCAGGGTGAGGGCGATGGTGGCCTGCGCTGCCAGGGCGCCGCGCAGGCGCTGGTGGCGCAGCCGTTCCACGCTGCGGTCGTCGCTGGGGAGGTGTGGCTCAAAATCCAGCAGCACCACCACCGGGCTTGCCTGGAGCCACCGCAGCGGATCGCCGGGCTCGAGAGCGGGATCCAGCCGGACATGGGCCGGGAGCCCGGCCGCGAGGGCGGCGATGGCCCCGCTGAGCGCGGACGGCGGCGGCCGTCCATCGGCGCAGCAGATCCACAGGGCGCAGGGGCAGCTGGAGCGGACGGCGGCGAACTGCTCACTGAGCTCATGGGCGACGTGACGCCAGAGCTCCGGCCGGCGCGCCAACGCCTCAGCCTCCCGGGCGGGCGGGAGCACCAGGCCAGCCAGCAGAACGAACAAGGTCAGTTGTGGTCTTGATTGGTCATCCAGCTGGAGTGATTGGCCAGATCATCCCGTAGCGGTGGGTAATAGGTCTGGCCAGTGGCAGCGATGTGCTTGCGCCAGAGCTTGAACAAGGTCTGGCGGTAGAGCTGCTTGGCATAGGCCTTGTCGGCGGCGGTGCGGGCATTGATGCGTAGCCAGCGCAGGGAACGGGTGTCGAATGCTTCCGATTCCCGGATCTCCGGCAGCTCCTGCGGAGCCTGATCGATCGCAGATTCCGCTGCAACCTCAGCTGAGGAGGCGGCTGAAACCCGCTCCAGCCAGGCCGCCAACTCAGCCTCGGCCAGCAGACCAAGATCGTGCTGATTATAGAGATCAGCAGCTGATTGTGCCGGCGTGCCCGAAGACGCGGCCGCCTCGATCTGTTGTTGCAGGCCAGTGGAACGAGTCTCGAAGGGGATCCAGGGCATTGGGTCAGATCTTGGTGTTGGCTTGTTGGTCGCTGATCAGCTCTTGATACTGGTCAAGCCGCTCATCCCGGAATTGTTCCAGTTCACCCAGGTAGGAGGCCTTGACCTGGGTATTCAAGGAGATGAGATAGAGCATCAGCGCCGCTGCTCCAGTGAGGATCACGGAGATGGAAAGCGTGAAAAGTGAAAATCCCAGAAGTCCGAGCTTACCGGCGAAGAGATTCGCATAGAACTGGTTCGTCGCCTGGCCCACCGCCTCGGTGCCGTTGACCCACTCGAACTTGCCATCGGCTTCGCGAAAATGTTCGCTGAACAGGGCCGGCTCTTCCTGTTTCAGGTAGGCCAGGGGCGGCAACTCGGCAATGGAGCGCGACCGGCGCTCAATCGCCGTCGCCAGGGGCCTGGCCTTGTCGATGGTTAGGGCCTGCAGGGCATTGCGCTGCCGGCACACTCCGGGGATGGAGCCAACGGAGCCGTAGCGCTGGATCAGCTGCTTCGGTGTCAGCCCTCGATCGGCCACCGTGACGGCATTGGCCCCATAGGCCTGAACGAACAACGAAATGAATTGCTTTTCATTCGTGCTGCGGTTGATGGTCTTCATCTGCTCCTCGAGTTCCGCGCAGCGCTTCGTGGCGATCTGGAAGTCAGCGTCACCGGTCTCGAGGCGTTTGAGCTCCGTCTTGTCCTTGGCGAGCTTGGTGGCCGCCAGCTCAGCTGCATAGGTGGAGGCAATGCCTTTGGAGCCGATCCAGAGATCCACCCCCACACCGGAGAACAGGGTCTTGGCGGTACAGAGAAAAATGAAGGCCGCCAAGCTCCAGTTGGCCTTTGATCCGTTCTCCTTGGTGCGGTTTGTTGAGCCCTCGCCGGCCACATTGGACGACCACAACAGCAGAAAGGAAAGCATGATCGCCCCAGGTCCTGAAAGGAGGCCCATGGGCCCTGAAAGGCTGAACTGGAACAGCGGGATGGTGGTGAAGAAGTCCCACAGAGTGGAGATGCACATCAGCTTCGCCACCGAATTGAGCGAGGCATCCAGCTCTGGTGTTGCAAATGAGTTGCCCCGGATGCTCTGGCCTGGAACCCAGACGATCTCCTTCAGGGAACGGAACCATCCCTTCTTCTGATCACCAATCTCAAGCTTGTCGTTGAGGATGATGCGCTGGGGAGGAGTTGGCTCCCCTGGCCTGTAGGCACAGACGACGGAGTCAGCCCGCTTGCGAAGGTGCTCCAGCTCCGGCTGCTGCTCCAGCCAGTTGAAGAGTGCCTCGATGTCGATCTTGCCGGCCTTGCCCTGATTCGAAGAACTGCCCATGGCTCAACCGTCCGAGAGATCAACACCTGCCGGCAGATTGATCGCCGGCGCCCGATCTTGATCGGGGTTGAGCCGGCTGCGGGATTCCATCAACGGATAGACCTCACGCACTTTGGCCAGCCGGGCATGGGTCAGCAGCGCAGACCCGCAGCTCGGCATGGTGTCTGTGGCGTTGTATCCACTGAACTCCGGCTGCGTCGGTGATGTGCCCTGCTGGTCCGCGGTCATCCAGGCCTGTTCAAGTCGTCACACCCTAGGTGGAACCTTGCATCGCCACAACACGCCAGAAACCCCGCAGCCCTGTGCTCAGCCCGGCAATGCATGGGTCCTGCGCATAGTGTTCCCCTCAGCGTGCCGCGATCCTCCGTGCTGCTCAACGCCTTCGACGTGGATCCCGGCGCCGCTGAGCGCAGCCTGGAATTGCGCTGCGGTGAGCTGTTCTCCCTCCCCCTGCAGGTGGATCTGCTGGTGGTATCGGCCTATGCGGGCAACTACGAGCCGGTGCCGGGAACCCTGGTCGCCCGGCTGTGGGAGACCTGTGGACTGGCCCTCGATGCGCTGCCCCGCGCCTTTGATCTCAGCGCTGGGCCTGTCGGCGCCTGGGTGAGCCCTCCCCTGGCCAGCCTGGCAACGGCCCCCACCTGGCCCCAGGGGTCCAGCACCCGCTTTGCCCGCATCGCGGTGGTCGAGAGCCCCGCCACCGCGGCCCCACCCAGCGGTTCCGCTGAGCTGCCCGCCTGGCCGGCCTTCAACCAGCTGTTCTGCCTGCTGGCGCTGCTGCCGCTGCATGGCATCGCCTGCCGCACCGTGGCCACGCCCCTGCTCAGCGCCGGCAACCAGGGGGTGCAGCCGCAGCGGCTGTTTCCGGCCCTGCTGGAGCGCTGCCGCGATGGCTTCCGGCATGTGCCTGATCTGGAGCGGATGGTGATCTTCGATCGCCAGCGGCAACCGCTGCAGCAGCTGGCCGAGCGCATCGACCGGGAGCTGCAGCGCAGCCCCAGCCAGCGGCAACTGCTGGATCTGGCGGGGCAGACCCTGGCGCCGCGGGATCTGCTGGCGGCGCTGGAGTCGTTCAGCCGCCGTCATCCGGAGCTGGATCTCGAGGGTGATGTGGCCGAACTGATGCACCAGCTGGGCGGTCTGCAGACGACGGCCGTGGCCCTCGGCCTGCACGGCCGGCGGCTGGTGGAAGGGCTGGTGCGGCAACGGCTCGGCTGGCGCCGCGGCACCCTCTACCAGGGGCTGCAGGTGTTGACGCGCCAGGAGGTGAACCCCTGGATCCTCAGCTGTCTGCACCAGGTGCGGGTCTTCTGCAACTGGATGGGGCATCCCAGCCGCAACGGCAGCCGCCGCGCCGTCAGCCCCACCGATGTCGCGGCGATGCTGGCGGCGCTGCAGCGGGTGCTGGAGGACTACCCCTGGTGAGGGGTGCCCCGCTGGCTGGGTCAGCTCCAGCCGCTACGGCCTGCGGCTGCGCTGGGACATCCTCTTGTCAGACTCCCGCGATGCCCCGACCGCCCCTGCCCCTGCTGCTCTGGTCCCTGCCCGTGGCCGCCAGCCTGGTGCCACCGGCCACCCAGGCCCAGCCCTCCACCAGGGCTTCGGCTGCGGCCGCCACGGTGGCGTCGATCGGCGATGGCGACACGATCCGCGTGCGCCAGAGCGGCCGGCTGCTGACGGTGCGGCTGGCCTGCATCGATGCCCCGGAGATGGCCCAGGGCACCTACGGCGCCCAGGCCCGCCGCAGCCTCCAGGCCCGCCTGCCGCCCGGCAGCACGGTGCGGCTGATGCCCCACAGCACCGACCGCTACGGCCGCACGGTGGCCGAGGTGATCGCCGCGGTGAACCTCAACCTGGCCCTGGTGGAGGACGGCCAGGCCTTTGCCTACCGCCAGTACCTCTCGGGCTGCGATGCCCGCGCCTACCTCGATGCCGAGCAGCGGGCCAGCCGCCGGCGCGCCGGCGTGTGGCGGGAGCCCGGCGGCATCACCCGCCCCTGGGACTTCCGGCGGGGCGGACCAGCGGGACAACGGCCGGCCCCGGGGGGCATCGGCCACTCCCTCCCATCGGCGAGCCGTGGCAGCGGCCCCACCGGCGGCCGCCGCCACCGCTGCCGCGAGATCGGCTCCTATGCCCTCGCTCAGCAACTGCTGCGCCAGGGCCACACCTACCTCGATGGCAACGGCGATGGCGAGGCCTGCGAGAGCCTGCGCCGCTGAGCGGCTCCCCAGCCAGCCCCGGCCCGTGGCAGCGGAGTTCGCCCGACTCCAGTCGCCCAGCGGGACCAGGCCTGAACAGCCCAGAGCCCCGAAATCTCACGGCTTGTGCCTGAGATTCAAGATATAGAAATCATGGGTCGCCTGAGATTCGAACTCAGGACCAATCGGTTAAAAGCCGAGTGCTCTACCGCTGAGCTAGCGACCCGCCCTTGGGCCGGGCCCTCGGGGGTGACCATTGCGGCCACCCAGAGAACGTATCACCCGGCGGGGCGCCGTTCCAAGCCGCCTGAGGATGGGCGTCTGTGCCCCCCACACCCCTGCCCATGGACGGCTTTCCCTGGCCCGAACCCCGCGTGCATCCCGACGCCTGGGTAGCCGACTCCGCCGTGCTGATCGGTGATGTGCAGCTGGCGGCGGGTGCCAGCCTCTGGCCCACGGCCGTGGCCAGAGGCGATGTCTGCCCGATTCTGATCGGCGAGGGCAGCAACGTGCAGGACGGGGCGGTGCTGCACGGTGACCCCGGCCAGCCGGTGCGGATCGGCGCCGACGTGACCATCGGTCACCGGGCCGTGGTGCATGGGGCCACCCTCGAGGACGGCTGCCTGATCGGCATCGGCGCCGTGGTGCTCAACGGCGTCACGGTGGGGGCCGGAGCCCTGGTGGCGGCGGGCTCGGTGGTCACCAAGGACGTGCCGCCCCGGGCGGTGGTGATGGGGGCCCCCGCCCGGGTGAAGCGCGAGCTCAGCGAGGCGGCGGCCGCCGAGCAGCGGCAGCACGCCCGGAACTACCGGCAGCTGGCCATGGCCCACGCCGGCCGCCCTTCGGTTTGCTGCGAATTGGATCAGCCGCTGCCCCAAAGCCCCCCTGGGGCCTGGGCTGGTCCGTAGGATCACGCCACGCAGTTTCTTCGCCCTCGCCATGGACGCACGGCTCCTGCTCGTCGCCACCCCCGTTCTGCTGGCCGTGGGCTGGGCCGTGTTCAACATCGGCCGCGCCGCCGTCGGCCAGCTGCAGCTGATGCTCAAGCGCGCCCGCGCCTGAGGGCAGCACCCCACGTCCCTAGCCTGGGGGGTCCTGGCTGAGCGGGTTTCTGCGTGTCCTTGTCCACCGCCGGCGGCAGCTCCAGCGGCCGCGACCCCCTGCTGGTGATCGGCGCCGGCCTGGCCGGCACCGAGGCCGCCTGGCAGATCGCCCGTGCCGGCCTGCCGGTGCGGCTGGTGGAGATGCGGCCGCAGCGTCGCTCCCCCGCCCACCACAGCGGCGACTTCGCCGAGCTGGTGTGCAGCAACAGCTTCGGTGCCCTCTCCAGTGACCGGGCCGCGGGCCTGCTGCAGGAGGAACTGCGGCGCCTGGGCTCGCTGGTGATCGGCACCGCCGATGCCCATGCCGTGCCCGCCGGCGGTGCCCTGGCGGTGGACCGCGGCCGCTACAGCGCCGCCCTCACCGCCGCCCTGGAGCAGCACCCGCTGGTGACGGTGGAGCGCCGCGAGCACACCGACCTGCCGCCGCCGGGCGCGATCGCCGTGCTGGCCACCGGTCCGCTCACCAGCGAGCCCCTGGCGGAACAGCTGCGGGCCTTCACCGGCCGCGCCGACTGCCACTTCTTCGATGCCGCCAGTCCGATCGTGGAGGGCGAGAGCATCGACCTCTCGGTGGCCTTCCGCGCCAGCCGCTACGACAAGGGCGACGCCGACTACATCAACTGCCCGATGACCAGGGAGCAGTACCTCGCCTTCCGCGAGGCCCTGCTGGGCGCCGAGCAGGCCGAGCTCAAGGACTTTGACCGGGAGAGCGCCTGCTTCTTCGAGGGCTGCCTGCCGATCGAGGAGCTGGCCCGCCGCGGCGAGGACACGATGCGCTACGGCCCGCTCAAGCCGATCGGCCTCTGGGATCCCCGCTGGGGCGATCTGAACGACCGCGACGTGCGCCGGGCCCGGCGTGCCTACGCCGTGGTGCAGCTGCGCCAAGAGGACCGGGACGGCCGCCTCTGGAACCTGGTGGGCTTCCAGACCAACCTCCGCTGGGGCGAGCAGAAGCGGGTGCTGCGGCTGATCCCGGGGCTGGAGACCGCCGAGTTCGTGCGCTTCGGCGTGATGCACCGCAACACCTTCCTGGAATCGCCCCAGCTGCTCGATCCCACCCTGCAGTTCCGCCGCCGGCCCAGCCTGCTGGCGGCGGGCCAGATCACCGGCACCGAGGGCTACGCGGCGGCGGTGGCCGGCGGCTGGCTGGCCGGCACCAACGCCGCCCGCCTGGCCCGGGGCCTGGAGCCCCTCAGCCTGCCGCCCACCACCATGATCGGCGCCCTGACCCACTTCATCGCCATGGCCCCCGGCGGCGGGTCGGGCAAGCGCGGCGGCTTCCAGCCGATGCCGCCCAACTTCGGCCTGCTGCCGGAGCTGCCCCAGCGCATCCAGGGCAAGCGCGAGCGTTACGGCGCCTACCGCGACCGGGCCCTGGCGGACCTGGCCCCCTTCGCCGCGCCGAGCACCGAGCGGCCGCTGGTCTGCGCCTGAGTGCGCCCCATGCCGACGCCCCGCGTCGGGGTCGCAGGCCTGGGTCGCTGCTCCGGGGCCGGCTCCTAGTGTCGGGCCTGCCGCAGCAGCGCCCCGTGCCCGCCACCAGCCCCATCGCCCGCGTCGCCGCCCCCGGGGCCGCCGCGGACCAGGAGCTGGATGTGGTGGTGGTCGGCGCCGGCATCGGCGGCCTGGTCACCGCCACCCAGCTGGCCGCCAAGGGGGCCCGGGTGCTGGTGCTGGAGCGCTACCTGATCCCGGGCGGCTCGGGCGGCAGCTTCCGCCGCGACGGCTACACGTTTGACGTGGGCGCCTCGATGATCTTCGGCTTCGGGGAGCGGGGCCACACCAACCTGCTCACCCGCGCCCTGGCCGCCGTGGGCCAGCACTGCGACACCATCCCCGATCCGGCCCAGCTGGAGTACCACCTGCCCGGCGGCCTGACCGTGGCCGTCGACCGCGACTACGACAGCTTCATCGCCCGGCTCACGGCCCTGTTCCCCCACGAGGCCCGGGGCATCCGCGCCTTCTACGACACCTGCTGGCAGGTGTTCCGCTGCCTCGATGCGATGCCGCTGCTCTCGCTCGAGGATCCGGCCTACCTGGCCAAGGTGTTCTTCAAGGCGCCCCTGGCCTGCCTGGGGCTGGCCCGCTGGCTGCCGGTGAACGTGGGCGATGTGGCCCGCCGGTACATCCAGGATCCGGCCCTGCTCCGGTTCATCGACATGGAGTGCTTCTGCTGGAGCGTGATGCCGGCGGACCTCACGCCGATGATCAATGCCGGCATGGTGTTCTCCGATCGCCATGCCGGCGGCATCAACTACCCCAGGGGCGGCGTTGGCGTGATCGCCGAGAAGCTGGTGGCAGGGCTGGAGCAGCACGGCGGAGCGATCCGCTACGGCGCCCGGGTCTCCCGGGTGCTGTTCGAGGGTGAGGGGCCCGGCGCCCGGGCGGTGGGGGTGCAGCTGGCGAGCGGCGAACGCATCCGCGCCCGCCGTGTGGTGAGCAACGCCACCCGCTGGGACACCTTCGCCACCGAGGCGGAGGACGCCAGCATCCGCCGGCCCGCCGCCTCGGCCCTGGTGGACGCCGCCCACACGCCGGCCGCCGAGACCCGCTGGCGCCGCCGCTACAGGCCCTCCCCGTCCTTCCTCTCGCTGCACCTGGGGGTGGAGGCGGCGCTGATCCCGGCGGGCTTCCACTGCCACCACCTGATCCTGGAGCAGTGGAGCGCCCTGGAGGACGAGCAGGGGGTGATCTTCGTGTCGATCCCCACCCTGCTGGATCCCGATCTGGCCCCGGCCGGCCGCCACATCGTGCACAGCTTCACCCCCAGCGACATCCGCCACTGGCAGGGGCTCACCCCGGCCGCCTACCGCGCCAGGAAGCAGGCCGATGCCGATCGGCTGATCCAGCGCCTCGAGGCGATCCTGCCCGGCCTGGCGGGGGCCATCCGCCACCGCGAGGTGGGCACCCCCCGCAGCCACCGCCGCTTCCTCGGGCGCATGGGCGGCAGCTACGGCCCGATTCCCGCCCTGCGCCTGCCGGGCCTGCTGCCGATGCCCTTCAACCGCACCGGCCTGGGCGGCCTCTACTGCGTGGGCGATTCCTGTTTCCCGGGCCAGGGCCTCAACGCCGTGGCCTTCAGCGGCTTCGCCTGTGCCCACCGCATCGGCGCCGACCTGGGCCTCAACCCCTGGGCCCTGCCGGCCTGAGCCGAGGCCCGGTGGCGCCGGTACCCCTGGGTTCAGCCCGTCTGTAGCTTCAGGTACACCGCGCTCAGCCCCCGCAGGACGAACTCCACGCCGATCGCCAGGGTGAACAGCCCCATGATCCTGGTGAACACCCGCAGGCCCACCGCCCCGGCCACGCGCACGATCCGGGCGCTGAAACTGAACACCACGGCGTTCACCAGCACCAGGGCCACGATCGCCGCCAGCAGGCTGACGCTGCTGCCGCCCCGGTGGGCGAGTTCCGCGTACAGGGTCACCGCCGAGAACGTGCCGGCCCCCACCGTGAGCGGGATCGCGATCGGCACCACGGCCGAGGCATAGAGGTGGGCGTCGGGGCCAGCACCGGCCGGCACGGCAGCGGCGTCCATGGCGGCGTCCAGGGCCCGGGGGTCGGGCTGCTGGGCCTGGCGGGACTGGATCATGTCGATGCCGACGAGGCCCAGAAGGATGCCGCCGGCGATCTGAAACGAGCTGATCGAGATCCCGAAGACCCGCAGCACCGCTGAGCCCAGCAGCATGAACAGCAGCAGCATGGCCAGGCAGGCGGCGCTGCTCACCAGGATCGTGCGCTGCACCTTGGCCCGGGGCAGCCCCTGGGTGTGCATCAGAAAGGCACCGATCGCGGGCACGTTGTTGCCGATGGCCAGCAGGCCGATCAGGTAGTGCTGAAAGCTGCCCTGCTCCATCAATGGTGAAAGGCCTGGTCCACGGCCTCCGGGCAGGGCATCGGCCCGGGGAGGCTCTCGAACCAGGCCACGGCCCGCTGGATGTCCTCCAGCAACTGGTCGGCCAGATCCCGGCTGAACCCGGCCCGCACCACAAAGCGGAGCACGGCGATCTGCTCACAGTCGGCGGGCAGGGTGTAGGCGGGCACCAGCCAGCCCCGGGTCCTCAGCCTGTCGGAGAGCTGGAACACGGTCCAGCCCTCGATCGCGGGATCCAGCCGGACCGCGAACACCGGCAGCTGCCCGCGGGGGTGGCTCACCAGCTGCAGGCTGGGCATCCGGGCCATGCCATCGGCCAGATAGCAGGCGATCGCCTCCAGCGTGGCCATGCGGTGGGTATAGCCGGCGCGGCCCAGGTGCAGGAAGTTGAAGTACTGGGCCACCACCTGGGCACCGGGCCTGGAGAAGTTCATGCCGATGGTGGGCATCTGCCCGCCGAGGTAGTTCACGTTGAAGCGCAACTCCTCCGGCAGCGCGGCCTGCGACCGCCACAGCACCCAGCCCACCCCCGGCAGCACGCCGCCGTACTTGTGGCCGCTGGCATTGATCGACTTCACCCGGGGCAGGCGAAAGTCCCACGGCAGCTCCGGCGAGTTGAAGGGGGCCACGAATCCCCCTGAGGCCGCATCGACATGGATCGGGATGTTGAGGCCCGTGCGCTCCTCCAGCCCATCGAGGCAGCGATGGATGTCGGCGATGGGCTCATAGCTGCCGTCAAAGGTGCTGCCCAGGATGCCGACCACGCCGATGGTGTTCTCATCGCAGTGGGCCGCCGCCACCTCGCCGGTGAGGTGCAGGCGCTCCGGCGTGATCGGCACCAGCCGGGGTTCCACGTCGAAGTAGGCGCAGAACTTGTCCCAGCAGATCTGGGTGTTGGTGCCCATCACCAGGTTGGGACGGTGATCCTCGAGGCCCAGGGCCTGGCGGCGCTGGCGCCAGTGCCACTTGAGCACCATGCCGCCCAGCATGCAGCCCTCGCTGGAGCCGGTGGTGGAGGTGCCGATCACGTTGTCCACGTCATCGGCATGCCAGAGGTCGGCCAGGATCCTCAGGCACCGCTCCTCCAGCTCAGCGGTCTGGGGATATTCGTCCTTGTCGATCATGTTCTTCTCGGCGCACTCCTGCATCAGCCGGAGGGCCTCGGGCTCCATCCAGGTGCCCACGAAGGTCGCGAGGTTCAGCCGCGCATTGCCATCCAGCATCAGGTGGTCATGCACCAGCTGGTAGGCGAGATCGGCCTGCAGCCCCTCCTCGCCCAGGCGATCCCGCGGCACGCTCTCCGGCAGGTTGCGCATCCTCAGGCGGTGGCCGAGCTGGGAGTCGAGGTCCAGTCGGGGGGAGCGGTTGCGAGGGGACACCGGGGCAGGCCTGCGGACGGGCTCTCATTCAAGGGCCGGCGTCCATAGGCTTGAACGCTGAAGGCAACGGACGATGAGTGTCTCCCCATCGGGCTCCCCCACCCCCAGTTCCGAGGACCTGGCCCGCTACCTGGAGCAGCGCGGTGAGCTGGGCAAGCCCTGGATGCTGCACCTGCTGCGGCTCACCAAGCTCAAGGAGGCGAAGGACACCATGGATCCCGACGAGTTCGTGGACCGGCTGCAGGAGGCCACCGCCGATCTGATGCGCCTGGGCGAGTTCTGGAAGGGGCGCGAGCAGGAGGTGTTCACGGGCCGCTACGTGCCCCCCACCCTGATCGAACCGCTGCCGGGTTCCCCCGACGACCGATGAGCGCCGGGCGCGAGGGCGCCCCAGCGGGGGCCCGCCACTACCCGATGGCGCCGCTGATCCGCTTCACGCTGATCGGCCTCTACCTGGCCCTGGTGCTGCCCCTGCCGGCCCTGGCGCCGCCGCCGCTGCGCCTGCCCCTGGCTGTGGCCCTGCCCCTGGGGCTGCTGCTGGTGGTGGCCGCCACCAGCGAACAGGTGCGTGTCGATGCCGAGGGCCTGGCGGTGGGGCACCCCCCCTGGTGCGCCTGGCTGCTGCGGCGCGGCTGGCGGCTGGAGTGGCGGCAGATCACCGGCCTCACCCCCGTGGCCACCAGCCAGGGCGGCCGGGTCTGGTACGTGCGCCAGGGGGCCGGCGGCACTGGAGGCGGCGCTGGGGTGCCGGCGCGGGCCTACCTGCTGCCCCAGCGGGTGCAGCGGCTCGAGGAGGTGCTGGCGCAGCTCCAGGCCCGCACCGGCCTGGACACCGGCGCCATCGGCCGCATCAGTCCCCCCTGGACCTACCGGCTGCTGGCCGGCCTCACGGCCCTGATGCTGGCCGGGGAACTCGTGGGCGGCGCGGCCATGGCCGCCTCCCGGGGCTGAGCCCCCGGGCTGAATCCCCTGGCTGGGCCGGCCCGCCCGGGCCACACTGCGGCCAACAGCCCGCGGCAGCCATGGCCCTGGATCGCTTCAAACAGGCCCTGGCCGCCCTGCTGGAGCAGGCGCCCAGCGATCCCCTGGCCCGCGACGAATTCCTGGAGGCGCAGCCGCTGCCGAGGCCCGATACCGCCGCCTTCGCGGTGTACCTCTGCGATGAGGAGCACGAGCTGTTCGCCATCGTCTATCAGGAGCGGCTGTTCCAGGAGGACGAGGCCGGCCAGGGGGCGGTGCAGCCCCTGGTGGCGCCATTCCTGGAGGCGGCCTACGGCCTCACCGCCGGCGACTGGATCGCCGCGGCTCCCTTCGATCTGGGCTGGCGCAGCCGCGAATTCCACTGGTTCATGGAGTTCAGCGTGCCGGGGCTCACCCCCGCCTGCCGCTTCGACCCCTGAACCCGCCGGCCGGGGGGCTGGGCGAGGGGCCGGGGGCGCCGCGCTCAGGGGGTCGGCTCCAGCGTCTGCAGCTGCCGTCGCAGCAGCCCCGCCAGCAGCTCGCGCTCCTCGGCCGTGGCGAAGCGCTCCAGCCCCTGGCGCTCGCAGTCCAGCAGCTGCGGCAGCACGGCGTCCACCAGCTCCTGGCCCCTGGCCGTGAGCCGCACCAGCACGCTGCGGCGGTCGCTGGACTCGCGGTGCCGCTCCACCAGGCCGTCGGCCTCGAGCCTGTCGATGCGGTTGGTCATCGCCCCCGACGACAGCATCAGCAGTCCGTAGAGCTCCGTGGGGGTGAGCTGGTACGGGGGGCCCTGGCGCCGCAGGGTGGCGAGCACGTCAAAGGACCAGATGCTGAGGCCATGGGGCGCCAGCAGCGCCTCCCGCTGGCGCTCCAGCAGCCGGGCGAGGCGCAGGATCCGGCCCACCACGGCCAGGGGGGAGGCGTCGAGCTGGGGGATCTCCTGCTGCCACTGCAGAAGGATCCGGTCGATGCGGTCGGCGGCCATGGCCCAACACTAGCTTGACATCGAGATAAATCGCCTTTATCTATGGATCAAGTCTCTTGATGTCGAGATGTCTAGTTCGGATGGGCTCCGCTCCCCGGCGGCCCTGCTCCCCCTGGCCCCGGCCCTCCCCGCCGGCCTGGCGCTGGTGGCCGGGGCCGTGCTGCCCCTGCAGGCGGCCCTCAACGCCCACCTGGCCCGATCGCTCGCCTCCGTTCCCCTGGCCGCCCTGCTCTCCTACCTGCTCGGCTCCGCCACCCTGCTCGCCCTGCTGCTCAGTGGCCGCGGCGCCGCCCCCGACTGGAGCGCCCTGGGCACCGCGCCCCGCTGGAGCCTGCTGGCCGGCCTGCTCGGCGTCTGGTACATCGTGGCCAGCACCCTGGTGCTGCCCCACCTCGGCGCCACCTTGACCCTGGCACTGGTGGTGGCCGGCCAGGCCATCGCCGGCCTGCTGATGGACCACCACGGCTGGCTTGGGGTGCGCCGGCGGCGGCTCAACGGGCGCGGCTATGGCGCCATGGGCCTGTTCCTGGCGGCCCTGGTGCTGCTCAGCCAGACCCGCTGATCGCCATGGACCTCCCCTTGGCCCTGGCCTCGGCCCTCTCGGGAGGGGGCCTGCTCGCGATCGGTGCGGCCGCCAACGCCCGCCTGGCCACCTCCCTGCGCTCCGCCGTGGCGGCCGCCACCGTGAACTTCCTGGTGGGCGCCAGCGGCCTCGGTCTGCTGCTGGCCCTGGGGATCCTGCCGGCGGTGCCGCTGCAGCGGCTGGCCGCCGTGCCCCCCTGGACCCTCTGGGGCGGCAGCCTCGGAGCCCTCTACGTGACCCTCAACACCCTGGTGATCCCGAGGCTGGGCCTCACCGCCACCACCATGGCCGTGGTGGTGAGCCAGCTGGTCTGCGCGCTGCTGATCGACCAGGGGGGCTGGCTGGGGGTCCCCCAGCGCCCCGGCGCCGCGGGCCGCTGGCTGGCGGTGCTGCTGCTGCTGCTGGCCGTGGCACTGCGCCAGGGCTCCGCTGGGGCCCAGACCGGCGCCCAGGCCCAGGCCCCGGCCCCAGCGGAGCCCAGGGCCGGTGGCTGACGCGCCGCCCTCCCTGCGGCTGGGCATCGCCTTCGCCGCCTTTGCCGCGATCGGAGCCGTCGAGGCGGCCCTCGGCGTGGTGCTGCCCTCCCTGCTGCACACCTTCGCCCTGGGCCCGGCCTCGGTGGCCCTGCTGCTGGCCAGCCAGATCGGCGGTTCCAGCGTCGCCGCCGTGCTCAGCGGCGGCGTCAGCCGCCGGCTGGGGCTGGGCCGGATGCTGGCCCTGGCCTTCGGCCTGCTCACATCAGCCCTGCTGCTCTGGGCCCTCAGCCCCGGCTGGAGCCCGATGGTGGCCGCCGGCGCGGCCGTGGGCCTCGGCATCGGACTGATCGACGCCGGCCTCAACACCGCCGTGGCCCGCCATGGCGACGGCCACCGCCTGATCGGGCCCCTGCATGGCTTCTACGGCGTCGGCGCCGTGCTGGGGCCGGCGATCGCCACCGGGCTCCTGGCCCTGGGCGGCAGCTGGCGGCTGGTCTACGCGCTGCTGGCGGCCCTGGTGGCCCTGCCGCTGCTGGAGATCTGGCGCCACCGGGCCGCCTGCTGCTGGCGCGGAGCCCAGACCGCGGCGGTCGCCCCCGGGCCGCTGCTGGGGCCGGCCCTGCGCAGCCGCTCGGTGCAGCTCGCCGGGCTGGTGCTGCTGGCGGCCGTGGGCCTCGAGGCCTGCATCGGCACCTGGGCCTTCAGCGTGCAGCACCTGGCCCGCGCCCAGCCGGCCCTGGTCGCCGGCCTCGGCGTCAGCCTCTACTGGCTCGGCCTCAGCGCCGGGCGGTTCGGCTTCGGCCGGCTGGTGGTGCAGCTGGGGCTGCCGGGGCTGGCGGCCGCCTCGCTGGCCCTGCTGCTGCTGGCCCAGATCGCCTGGGCCCTGGGCATCGCGCCGGGGCTCAGCCTGCCCCTGGCGGGCCTGGCCCTGGCCGGGATCTTTCCCGCCACGATCCTGCTGCTGCCGCGGCGCCTGCCGGATCCGCTCGTGCCCACCGCCGTGGGCCTGGCCACCAGCGCGGCCAGCGCCGGATCCCTGCTGCTGCCCTCGGCCCTGGGCTGGCTGGCCGGGGACTTCGGGTTCGCCCTGCTGCCGGCGCTGCTGGTGCCGCTGGTGCTGGGCCTCGCCGGCCTCTGGGCGCTGCTGTGGACCACCGCCACCGGCCCCGTTCCCTGCCCCAGCCCCCTCCCCCCTCTCCCCACACCCCTGCCATGGATGCCATCGGACTGACCCATGTGGCCCTGCCCGTCGCCGATCTGGAGCGCAGCCTCGCCTTCTATGCCACCTACGCCGACCTGCGGCCGATCCACCGGCGGGGCAGCGAGGCCGGCGCCCGCGTCGCCTGGGTCGGCGATGGCCGCCATCCCACGGTGCTGGTGCTGATCGAGACGGCCCAGGTGGAGGCACCGCTCCGGCCCCTGGGGCATCTGGGGGTCGGCTGCGCCTCGCCCCAGCAGCTGCAGGAGCTCTGCCGGCAGGCCCGCGCCGCGGGGGTGCTGCTCACGGAGCCCCGCGATGACGGCCCGCCGGTGGGAACCTGGGCCTTCCTGCGCGACCCCGACGGCCACACCCTGGAGCTCTCCCATGGCCAGGAGATCGGCCTGCCCTCCACCCCAGCGACGCCATGACCGCCGGACCCCTGCACGAGACCTTCCGCGGGCCGGGCCTGAATCCGCGGCTGCGCTGGTGGGCCGAACCACCGCGCTGGACGATCGGCGCCGATGGCGGCGGTCTGCGGCTCTGGCCGGCGGCGGGCACCGACTTCTGGCAGCGCACCCACTACGGCTTCGAGGCGGACAACGGCCATGCCCTGCTGCTGGAGGCCGCCGGCGACGGGGTGCTCACCACCCGGGTCACGGCCCAGCCGCGCCACCGCTACGACCAGGCCGGGCTGCTGCTGCGGCTCTCCCCGGCCTGCTGGATCAAGACCTCGGTGGAACACGAGCCCGAGGGCCCCGACCGGCTCGGGGCCGTGGTGACCAACGCCCAGGCCTCCGACTGGTCGACCCAGGACCTGGACCCGGCGATCACCACGCTCTGGTTCCGCCTGCGCCGCGAGGGCCGCGACGTGATCGTCGACTGGAGCCGCGATGGCGGGCACTGGGCCCAGTTGCGCATGGCCCGGCTCCAGGAGATGGGCGAAACCGGCCCGGTCCAGCTCGGCCTGTATGCCTGCAGCCCCACGGCGGCGGGCTTCATGGCCAGGTTCGACGGGCTCGCGTGGCGGCCCGGCCGGGTGGCCTGAACCGGCCGGCCTGCAGCGGTGGCGGATCACCATCCTGAAGGAATGTTCAGAGTGGTAGCACTTCGCCGCCCATGGATCCAGGCTGGACGTCCCTGCGACGTGAGCGATGGGGCCGGCTTCCCTGGATCTGACGGCGCTGCTGGCGGGCTCCCCCGGCCGCAGCCGGCGCCCCGCCTACCGGCTGATCGACGCCTGCTGCCAGCCCCACGGCCACCTGGATGCGGTCTACGCCTCCCTGGAGGAGGCCCTCCACGACGCCATCGCCTGGTGCCAGGAGCACGGCATCGACCCGCTGCGGCGCGAGATCGGGGTGGAGGTCTGCACCCCCTCGGGGGACTGGCGCACCGTGCGGCTGCCCCACCAGCTGCTCTGCCCCCTGCTGTGCCCCGTCGGCGGCGCCGGCTGAGGCCCCTGTCCCGCCTGCCGTGGCGAGGGCGCCTGAATCCGCCCCTGCCTAGATTCCCGGCACCTGCCCGGCCGCCTCCTTGACGCGACCCGCCACAAGCCCCTGGCATGCCCTGACGCCAGAGGCCTGCCTGCAGCAGCTCAGCTCCAGCCGGGAGGGATTCAGCACCGCCGAATCGGCCCGCCGCCTGGCGGAAGGGGGCCCCAACCGGCTGGAGCTCAAGGCGGGCCGCAGCCCCTGGCAGATCCTCTGGGATCAGTTCAGCAACGTGATGCTGATCATGCTGCTGGCGGTGGCCGCCGTCTCGGCCGCCGTGGCGCTGCACCAGCAGGAGTTCCCCAAGGACGCCATCGCCATCCTGGTGATCGTGGTGCTCAACGGGGTGCTGGGCTACCTGCAGGAGAGCAAGGCCCAGCAGGCGCTCCTGGCCCTGCGGGACATGGCCCAGCCCCTGGTGCAGGTGCGCCGCGATGGCCTCTGGCAGCGCCTGGGCAGCGACCTGGTGGTGCCCGGTGACCTGATCCGCCTGGAGGCCGGCGACCGGGTGCCCGCCGACGCCCGCCTGCTGGAGGGGGCCGACCTGGGGGTGCGCGAGGCCGCCCTCACCGGCGAGGCCGAGGCCGTGTTCAAGCGCGCCGAGCTGCTGCTCGAGGAGGGCACGCCGGTGCTGGAGCGGCAGAACTGCCTGTTCCAGGGCACCGAGGTGGTGCGCGGCCGCGGGGTGGCCGTGGTCACCGCCACCGGCATGGCCACCGAGCTGGGCCAGATCGCTGAACTGATCAACACCGCCGGCGGCGAGAGCACGCCGCTGCAGGACCGCCTCGATGGCCTGGCCAAGGTGCTGGTGGGCAGCGCCCTGGCCCTGGTGGCCGCGGTGGTGGCCCTGGGCTGGGTCCTGGGCCAGCCGCTGCTGAACCTGCTGGAGGTGGCCCTGTCGATGGCGGTGGCGATCGTGCCCGAGGGGCTGCCGGCGGTGATCACCGTGACCCTGGCGATCGGCACCCAGCGGATGGTGCGCCGCGCCGCCCTGATCCGGCGGCTGCCGGCGGTGGAGGGGCTGGGCTCCGTCACCGTGATCTGCTCCGACAAGACCGGCACCCTCACCCAGAACCGGCAGGTGGTGCAGGAGCTGCGGCTGGGCACCACCCGCGTGGCGGTGGGTGGCCACGGCTACGTGCCCACCGGCGCCTTCACGGCCTCCGACCTGCCGCCGCCCCCGGGGGCGGCGCCGGGCTCCCCCGCCGGTGCCCAGCTGCTGCTGCTGCAGGCCGCCGTGCTCTGCAGCGACGCCGAACTGCGCCAGGTGGCTGACGGCACCTGGGAGGTGCTCGGCGATCCCACCGAGGGGGCCCTCTCGGTGGTGGCCGAGAAGGCCGGCATCGACGACTTCGAGCTGCGCAGCCGCTACCAGCGGGCCGCCGAGATCCCCTTCAGCTCCGAGCGGCAGCTGATGGCCGTCTGGATCGACGACCACCGCGGCGACCTGCAGGCCCCCCTGGGCCCCACGGCGGCCGGATCCCAGCGGCTGCTGATCAGCAAGGGGGCCCCCGAGGTGATCGTGGCCGGCTGCGATCGCTGGATCGACGGCTCCGGCGTGACGGCCCTCAGCGAGGCCCAGCGCCAGTGGTGGCTGGAGCAGGCCCGGGGGCTGGCCGCCGCCGGCCTGCGGGTGCTGGCCTTTGCCTGTGCCCCCCACCACACCAGCCCGGAGCGGGAGCTGGAGCGCCAGGTGCTGCTGGGGCTGATGGCCCAGCTCGACCCGGCCCGGCCCGAGGTGGCCGAGGCCGTGGCCACCTGCCGGCAGGCGGGCATCCGCCCGGTGATGATCACGGGCGATCACCCGCTCACGGCCCGGGCCATCGGCGCCAGCATCGGCCTCACCAGCAGCGATGGCGAGGTGATCCTCGGCCGCGACCTCGAGGCCATGGACGAGCCGGCCCTGCGGGCGGCGGTGGCCCGCTGCAGCGTCTACGCCCGGGTGCCGCCCGAGCAGAAGCTGCGCATCGTCAAGGCCCTGCAGGCCAATGGCCAGGTGGTGGCCATGACCGGCGACGGGGTCAACGACGCACCGGCCCTCAAGCAGGCCCACATCGGCGTGGCCATGGGCATCACCGGCACGGAGGTGAGCAAGGAGGCCGCCGACATGGTGCTACTCGATGACAACTTCGCCACCATCGTCAATGCCGTGGCCGAGGGGCGCCTCGTCTACGCCAACATCCGCCGGTTTGTGAAATACATCCTCGGCAGCAATGTGGGCGAGCTGATCACCATCGCCGCGGCGCCGCTGGTGGGCCTGATGGTGGTGCCGCTCACACCGCTGCAGATCCTCTGGATGAATCTGGTGACCGATGGCCTGCCGGCCCTGGCCCTGGCCCTGGAGCCCGGCGAGGACGGCCTGATGCAGCGGCCCCCGGCCGAACCGGGGGAATCGATCTTCGCCCGCGGCATCGGCAGCTACATCCTGCGCATCGGCGTGGTGTTCGCCACCATCGTGATCGCCCTGATGCTCTATGCCGCCCAGCGGCAGGCCCCCTGGCCCACGATGGTGTTCACCACGCTGTGTCTGGCGCAGATGGGCCATGCCCTCTCGGCCCGCAGCGAGCGGCCGCTGCTGCAGGTGGCGCCCTTCTCGAACCCCTGGCTGATCTGGGCCGTGCTGCTCACCTCCGGTCTGCAGCTGCTGCTGCTCTACGTGCCGACGTTCTCCAGCTTCTTCGGCACCACCCCGCTCTCGCTCCACGACCTGCTGATCTGCGTGGGGGTGAGCCTGGTGTTCTTCCTCTACCTCGAGCTGGAGAAGGGGTGGCGGATCTGGCGGCGTCGGGCCCACGCCGATGCCTGAGGTCGCCCTGGGTACCCTGGCGGAGAGCCTGTTCCAGCAGATCTCGGCCGCCGTGGCCGTCAATCCCTGGCACGCCTACGGGCTGATCTTTCTGGCCCTGCTGCTGGAGAACCTGTTTCCGCCCGTGCCCACGGAGCTGGTGATGCCCCTGGCGGGATTTCTGGTGGCCCAGCAGAAGCTGGCGTTGCCCCTGGTGCTGCTGGCCGGCCTGGCGGGCACCGTGCTCGGATCCCTGTTCTGGTATGGCGTCGGCAGGCTGGTGAACGAAGAGCGCCTGGAGCACTGGCTGGCGCGCCGGGGCCGGTTCCTGGGGCTGGCTCCGGGGCACCTGGCCACGAGCCGCCGCTGGTTCGCCCGCCACGGAGGCGCCGTGGTGTTCTGGGGGCGGATGGTGCCGGGGATCCGGCCGTTCGTGTCCCTGCCGGCGGGGATCGAACTGATGCCGGTGCTGCCGTTCCTGCTCTGGACCAGCGCCGGCAGCATGGTGTGGGTGGCGGCCCTGACCTGGGCCGGCGCCGTCCTGGGCGACAACTACACCCTGGTGCTGCAGGGGTTGCGGGTGTTCGCCTCGGTGGTGCGCGACGGCGCCCTGCTGCTCCTGGCTGCCCTGCTCGCCTGGGGAGCCCTGCGCCTCTATCGGCACTGGAGGCGCCACCGCCTCTGAGGGGCCGGGCCCGCTCCGGTGTGATGCACCCCCTGGATTCAGCGCCGGTACGTTGGGGCCCTGCCTGGCCTGGCGCTCACCCTTGGTCCTGGATCTCCTCCTCATCCTGCTGCTGATTGCGGCCAACGGCCTCTTTTCCGGCACGGAGATCGCCATCATTTCCGCCCGCCGCCACCGGCTGGAGCAGTGGGCGGAGCAGGGCAAGCGCTCGGCGCGGGTGGCGCTGCGGCTGGCGGATGCGCCGAACCAGTTCCTCTCCACCACCCAGGTGGGCATCACCCTGATCGGCATCCTCAGCGGGGCGGTGGGCGGTGCCACGGTGGCCCGCCAGCTGGGCGCGGCGCTGGTGCGCCTGCCCGGCCTGGCCCCCTACGGCGAGACCCTGGGCTTCGGCCTGGTGGTGGCCGCGATCACCTTCCTCTCGGTGGTGGTGGGGGAGCTGGTGCCCAAGCGGTTGGCCCTGGCCAACCCCGAGCAGCTGGCCTGCGCCATGGCCCCCGCCATGGGCTGGCTCTCCCGGGCCAGTGCCCCGGTGGTGTACCTGCTCAGCTCCGCCACGGACGTGCTGCTGAAGCTGCTGGGGGTCTCCGGCAGCCATCCACCCGCTGTCACCGAGGAGGAGATCAAGGCCCTGTTCCGCCAGGGCACGGAGTCCGGCGTGTTCGAGGAGGCCGAGCACGACATGGTGCAGCGGGTGCTGCGGCTGGGGGATCGCCCCATCAAGGGCCTGATGACGCCCCGCACGGCTATCCGCTGGCTGGATCTGGAGGAGCCCCTGGAGGAGAGCCTTGAGGACATTCTGGCCAGCACCCACTCCCGCTTCCCCGTGGGCAGGGGCAGCCTGGATGCCTGCCTGGGCGTGGTGCGGGTGCGCAGTGTGCTGGCGGCGATGCTGGACGGCCGGCCCATCGACCTGGAGGCGCTGCTCCAGCCGCCGCTCTACCTGGCGGAGAGCGCGCGGGCCCTGTCCGTGCTGGAGCAGTTCAGGCGCAGTGGCATTCACATCGCCCTGGTGACGGATGAATTCGGCGGTGTGGAGGGGCTGGTCACCCTGAACGACCTGATGGAGGGCATCGTGGGGGATCTGCCCTCCCTGGAGGATGCGGCTGGCCCCCTGATGGTGACCCGGGAGGATGGATCCCTGCTGGTGGATGGCGGGCTGGATCTCGATGCCCTGGGGGAGCTGCTGGATCAGGACATCGCCGGCATCGTCCGTGACGGCCGTTTCCACACCCTGGCGGGCTTCGTGCTGCACAGGCTGGAGCGCATCCCCCGCGAAGCCGACCACTTCGAGTGGCAGGGCTATCGCTTCGAGGTGGTGGACATGGACGGCCAGCGGGTGGACAAGGTGCTGGTGACGCCCCTGGGCCAAGGGCCATCGGCCGTCCAGGAGGCTGCTGATCCCGAGGACAGTTAGCCCGTGGGGCTCTGCATCAGCCCGGTTCTGGGGCCGGGCCCGGCCCCGCCTGCGCCTCCGGCAGCAGCAGCTCCGCCAGGCTGAGGTCGGGCCGGCGCAGCAGGGCGAACAGCGTGCCCGCATTGCCGCGGCAGATCCGCAGCTCGTCGTCGAGCACGGTGATGTCCAGCCAGGCCGGATAGGACTGCTGCACCCGGCGCAGCAGCTGCAGCCGGCCCGGGCCCAGGGATGGCCCCAGCCAGCCGCCGCGCTGGAAGCGCACCTGCACCCGCTGCGGCGACACCACCGCGATGCTGGCCTCCACGGCGATGGCCGCCAGGGGCCCCAGGGGGCCGGGCAGCCGCAGCAGGTTCATGCCCAGGCCCCGGGACGGCGCCAGCAGCTGCAGGTTCTCGATCCAGGGCCCCACCGCCAGGTAGGGCTGGCGGCTGCTGCTCCAGCGCAGCTCCCAGACCGCCTCCAGCTGCTCCAGCGCGCCCGCCGCCGTCAGATCCGCCGGCTGCGAGCGCTCCAGGGCGCCGATCAGGGCCGTCAGCCGCGGCGCCTGCCCCTGGGCCGCGCCGCGCGGCTGCCGGCGCAGCAGCTCCAGCAGGGCCTGGCGCTGGGCGGCCGGGTCCTCGGGGATCACCAGCGCAGGATCGGCCTGGACCATCGGCGTGCGGCGGCGTCGCTGCGGCCCATGCTGGCGCCATCCGGGGCCGGCGGTGCGCCGGCGGGGCAGGCCATCAGCAGCCCCGGATCCGCCGCCATCCACGCGGTCCCCCGGTGGAGTGAAGGGCCAGGGTGGAGGGGCCAGGAGGAGCGATGGCGCCCGCCCCACAACGACCAGCCGACCGACCAGCCAGCCGAGTGAGGGACGGGCGCAGGCAGCCGGAATCCACAGCCGACCCCGCCGCCAGCCGCCGCCTGCTCTGGGCCCTGGCCCTGGCACTGGTGGGGATCTTCCTGCTGGTGGTGCTGGCGGCCGGAGTTGCGACCCCCCGGCAGATGGCCCCCCTGATTGTCCAGGCCTACGCCCTGGTGATCGCCTCCGGTCTCTACTGGGGCTTCTTTCCCTCGCTCGATTCCATCTCCTGGCTGATCGGCTGCACCGGGGTGACGGCCGTGGCCGTGGGCCTGGAGCCCGGCGAGGACGGCCTGATGCCAGCGGTCGGCCCCTGGTGCTCGACGACTTCCTCTACGGGCATCGGCAGCAGGGTGGACCTCGCCACATGGACATCCGCGCCATGAAGGTCGGCGGCCAGCTGAGTGTCCCCTGGCGCGACGGCAGCGAACGGGCCGATGGCCGCGTGCGCTGGGCCTCGCCGTCCCTGCGGCAGGTGCTGGGCTGGGATCCCGGCACCTGGACCGGCCGTCCCCTGGGCGAGATCCAGGCGGAGCTCGGCGTGGAGATCCAGACCCTGCCCGGCGGGGGCTCCACCGATCCGGCCCGCCCGCGCCTCTGCCGGGAGCAGATGCGCAGCCGGGACGGCCGCCAGCACTGGATCGAGAGCCACTGGACCCCGTTTCTCAATGGTGCCGGCGAGCCCGACGGCCACGGGTGCACCTGCCGGATCATCGATGCCCAGGTGGTGGCCGAGCAGCAACTGGAGCGCCGGGCCGCCACCGACAGCCTCACCACCCTGCTGAACCGGGAGGAGGTGTTCCACCAGATCCAGCGGCCGATGGCCCGCGAGCAGCGCCGGGGCGGGGAACTGGCGGTGCTGCCCGGCATTCAGGACCTGCAGGATGCCGTCGCCATCGCCGAGAAGCTGCGCCGCCTGGCATCGCGGCCGCAACCAGGTGGTGGCGATCCGAGCCGAACCGGCCTGACCCACCAGGCCGCAGCCCCTCAGCGCTGCCGATCGGCGCGGATCGCCAGGGGAGCGGCGGCGACGTGGGTCGGTGGCTGCTGCTGGCGGCGCCAGTCCTCGGCGCCGGCCAGGGCCGCCGAGGCGATCAGCAGCAGGGAGAAGCCGCGGCGCAGGCGGCGGTCGCTGAGCTGCGGCGCCAGGTTCTGCCCCAGGGCGGCGCCCACGGCTCCGCCGCCGAGCAGGGGCAGCAGCAGCGGCAGGCTGGTGGCGGGCCAGTGGCCCAGGGCCGCCAGGGCCACCAGGGCGTTGACGGCGATCAGCAGCAGGCTGGTGCCGCTGGCCAGGGCCATGGGCAGCCCGGCCAGCAGCACCAGGGCCGGGACGATGGCAAAGCCGCCGCCCACCCCGGCGACGCCGGTGAGCAGGCCCACGAGCACCCCCTGCAGGGCCAGCAGCAGCGGCTGGACCCTGGGGCCCTCGCCGGCGGCCTGGCCCCCGGGCCGGTGGTTGAGCAGCCAGGAGGCCACCAGGGCGGCGATGGCGAACACCGCCAGCTGCACCGGTTCGGGCACATGGCCGCCCTTGACCCAGCTGCCACCGATCCAGCTGCCCGCCAGGGCCGGCAGACCCAGGATCAGGGCGGGGCGGGGTGCGAACTGGCGGCGCCGCAGCACGGGGCCCAGGTTCGCCAGGGCCATCAGGGCAACCACCAGCAGGGAGAGGGGCACGGCCTCCCGGGTGGGCAGGGCGGCACCGCTCACCAGCAGGGGCAGCAGCAGGATCGAGCCGCCCGCGCCCAGCACGGAGAGCAGGAAGCCGATCAGCCCGCCACCGCCGGCGAGCAGCACAAGGGTGGAGAGGGCCATCAGACGCTCACCCGGTTCCAGGGCATCCGGGCCAGCAGCCGGGCCATGCCGCAGAAGCCGCTGACGCCGGCAAACACCAGGCCGGCCCCCACGAACCAGGTGAGCAGGATCCAGGCCGGCGCCAGGGTGTGGCTCAGGATCAGCCCCAGCAGCACCAGGGAGCCGGCGGTGATCTGCACCTGGCGCATCAGGGGCAGGGGGGCGTTCTTGAGCCGGCGCAGCGGCAGGCCGGCCTGCTGCCAGCTGGGGAGGCCGTTCTCGAGGTCGGTCACGGGCTGGGCGCCACCCCGCTGCCGCAGGATCTGCACACCCCTGGCGCTGCGGTTGCCGCTCTGGCACACCAGCACCAGGGGCCCCTGGGGCAGATCGGCCTGGTCGAGGCGGGCCAGGGGGATGTTGAGGCTGCCGGCGATGTGGCCGCCGGCGTGTTCCATCGGCTCCCGCACGTCGATCACGGTGACGGCCCCGGCGGCCAGCTGATCGGCGAGGTCGTGGGCGCTGAGGCGCAGGCTGAGGGGGGATGTCATGGCTCTGGGGGCGGGGGGACGGGGGGGCGATGCGGGGGCCATGGAGGTGTAGGGGGCCTGGTGGGATGGCGTGGCGGCGGGGGTGGGCAGCGCCGGCCCGCTCAGCCCCTGCCGGCTCCATCGAGGGGGTAGCCGGCCGCGCTCCAGCGGGCCAGGCCGCCGCGGAGGTTGGCCACCCGGGGGAGGCCGGCCCTGAGCAGCTGCTGGGTGGCGAGGGCCGAACGGCTGCCGGAATGGCACACCACCACCACCGGCGGGCCGACGGGGATCTCGCCGGTGCGCTGCTCCAGCTCCGGCAGGGGAATCAGCAGGCTGTCGCCGATGCGGCCGTCGGGACCCTCGGCCTCCTCGCGGGAGCGCACATCGAGCACCGTCACCTGATCGCGGTGCTCGGCCAGCCAGTCCGGTGGCAGCTCCGGCAAGCCCGCGACGCTGTGGCTCACCGGTGCCCAGTCGGGGGTCGTGACGGCCTGGCGGGGCTTGCCGGAGCGCAGGTTCGCCGGCAGGGCCTCGGCGATCCTGCCGGGGTGGGGCAACCGCATCGCGTCCATGTGGCCCACGAAGTCCAGCTCGCTGGCGGTGCCCCCCAGACGGGCGTTGAAGGCCTTCTCCTCCGCCACGGAGGTCACCATGCGGCCGCTGTAGTCATGCCCTGGGTAGAGCAGGCAGCTCTCGGGAAGGCTGAAGAGCTGCTCGGTGATCGAGTGCCAGAGGGTGTGGGCGTTGCCCTGCTGGAAGTCGCAGCGTCCGCAGCCCCGCACCAGCAGCGCATCGCCGGTGAAGGCCATCGACTGATCGTCGAGCACGTAGCTGAGGCAGCCATCGGTGTGCCCGGGGGTGCTGCGCACCTCCAGATGGCGCCCCCCGAAGCGCACGCGATCGCCGTGGTGCAGCGGCAGGGTCACGTTCTCGGCCCGGGCGGCTGCGGCCAGGCCGATGGGGCAGCCGGTGGCCTCGTGCAGCAGCCAGCTGCCGGTCACGTGATCGGCGTGGGCGTGGGTGTCGAGCGCGGCCACCAGCTGGATCCCCAGTTCCTGGATCAGGGCCAGGTCGCGGCGGTGCTGCTCGAACACCGGGTCGATCAGCACGCCCTGGCGGCTGGGCGCGTCGGCCAGCAGGTAGGTGAAGGTGCCGGTGGCGCCATCGAACAGCTGGCGCAGCACCAGGGAGCCGCCCCCCGCCGCGGCGGCGAGGGAGACGGGAGGGATGGCGGTGACGACCATGGAACCCCTGTAGAGCTGCTATGAGCATACCCGCATAGAGGGTTTACACGCAACATGCGGGGTCGTGGGTCAGGGGTCCCGGCCGGGGAGGCTGGCGGCCCAGGATCCACGCCGCAGCGGTGCTCCTCCTGTCGCCGCCCCTCGCGGCCGCTCCATGGACGAGCCCTGCCAGCCCCAGCAGACCGTCTGACTGCGGAGTGGCGCCAGTGGACCCTGGGATCAGGCCGGGGCGCCAGGGCCGGCGGCATCAGGCGAAGGCCCCATGCTCCCGCCACTCGAGAGCAGCCTCACGGACGACCGTGGGCAGGCGTCCAACGTCGTCATCGGCCGCCCTCTCCGCGGCCATCGTCCTGGCTGCCCGCCTGTGCGCTGTGTGGTCTTCCATGGCTATCCCTGCAGAAGAAGCGGGCCAGGCTGATCTCCGGCTCCCAGCCGTCACTGTTGCTATATGTGGACACTTCCTGATGCTTGAGAGCGCGCCACAGTCACTCCAGCAAGGTGTTGTCGCGGCAGCCTCTACGGCCCGGCCAGCGGCACTCAATCGCTCAGTCGAAAAGACTCCGCCAACACCGCCTCGAATCGGCTCCCGTAGCACTGCAGACCGTTGCACCCCACCCAGGCGTCCGGCCCCTGCCGAGCGAGGTGCTCGCTGGTCTTGATCTTCACGTCAGGGGGAATGCTGATCCAGATCTTCTCCACTGCAGGACGGGGATCCACTGCACCCGCAGCGCCTGGGTCTCTCGCACCGGCTCAGCGGCTCCTATGGGGCGCTGGCTGCGTAGCCCTCCGAGCGCAGCGCTGAGGTCCAGCACCCCCAGGCCTGCACCGGCAACGCCCCGCTGCGCTGGACACCTGCCGACCTTTGCCAGGGATGGAGCGGCGGCCCACCTCCGGGGCGATGGCCCTGCAGCCTGCTGAGGGGCGGCGCGGCGGCTGCGGTTCGAGCCAGCAAAAAGCCCCGCCGGGGCGGGGCCTTTCAGGATGGCTCGGCCGAGACTTGAACTCGGGACCTTGGGGTTATGAATCCCACGCTCTAACCAGCTGAGCTACCGAGCCGCGTTAGTGAGAGCTTAGACGATGGCCTGACAGCCCCTCAAACACTGCGCCCTCAGGCGCGGCCGGGCAGGAACTGCAGCGGGTTGACGGCACCCTGGCCGGGCGGGTGGATCTCGAAGTGGAGGTGGGGGCCGGTGCTGCGGCCGGTGCTGCCCATGTAGCTGATCACCTGGCCCTGGTTCACCAGGTCGCCGGCGCGCACGGCCAGGCGGCTGTTGTGGGCGTAGCGGGTGAGGGTGCCATCGGGGTGGCGGATCTCCACCATGTAGCCGTAGCCGCCCTCGTTCCAGCCGGAGGACACCACCTGGCCGGACTGGGCGGCCACGATCGGGGTGCCGACGTTGTTGGCGACGTCGATGCCCTTGTGCATGCGGCCCCAGCGCCAGCCGTAGCCGGAGGAGAACACCCCCTGGGCGGGCCAGATCCAGCCGGCATTGAAGGGCTGGGTGTTCGGCTCGGTGCCGGGCTGCGGGTCACCGCCGAAGTTGGGCAGCTCGGGCCAGCTCAGGCCGCCGCTGGCCGAGGGCTTGAGGCCCAGCACCATGCGGCTGCGGCCGGGGGACGACTGGGCCAGGCGGATCTGGCTGCCCACCACCAGGCGGGCCGCCTCGAGGCCGGGGTTCAGGCGCACCAGCTCGGCGATGGTGCGGTTGGTGCGGTTGGCCAGCTCCGCCAGGGTTTCGCGGCTGCGGACCCGGGTGCTCTCCTCGGCGACCGGACTGGGGGGCGTCAGCAGGGGCGGCGTGCGGCGCAGCTCGCTGGTGTCGATGGCGGCGAGAAGCTTGGCCTGGCGGCTGGCCTGGCTGGGCAGCACCAGCCAGTCGCCGGGCTGGAAGGCGTGGTCTTCGTTGACGTCGTTGAGGCGGGCCAGGCGGGTCTCGTCGAGGGAGAGCTGGCTGGCGAGCTGCTCGATGCCCACCTCGGCGCGGACCTTGACCCAGAGGCGATCCGTGCTGGGCAGGGCCGCGATCAGCGAGGGATCGGCGATGGAGCTGGGGTCCTGGGCGAGGTCGGGGGGGGCGAAGGGGGAGCGGGAATCGGCCAGGCCGGGAATGGCCACGGCGCCGGCGACACCGAGCAGCGAGGTGCCCGCCAGCGTGATGGTGATCAGTTTGGAAGGCTTCATGCAGGTTCACCCGTCGGACAAGACCCGGTGGAGAAGCCACCATCCCCGGGCCGCGCAGAGAGTAACGGCTGGAACCGGCGGCTGCAAGTTGCCGTGGTCACTGTTTGTGTCGGCCGGTTGGACAATCCGCACATCTGTGATCCCCGTGGCGGCCAGCCGCAGCGCCGTCCCCGGGGCGGCCGCCAAGCCGCCCCGGGGACGGCGATCCCCCCGCCCTGGCCGGCCGATGAGACATGGCCCTCAGGGGCCCGTGGCCGGGGGAGCACCGTCGGCCCCGTCCAGTTGGCGCAGGGCTTCGAACAGCACCACCCCCACCGCCACCGACAGGTTGAGGCTGCGCACGCCGCCGCCGTTCTCAATCGAGCCCCGCATTGGGATCACCAGGCGGGCGTCGGCCTCCGCCAGCGGCGCGGGCGGCAGCCCATCGCTCTCGCGGCCGAACAGCAGCCAGTCGTCTGTTTGGTAAGTCTCACAGTGATACGGCCGGCTGCCGTGGCGGCTCAGGGCCAGCAGCCGCCCGCCGCGGTCGCGGCGGTGCCGCTGGAAGGCCTGCCAGTCCGGGTGCCGGTGCAGGTCCACCCAGGGCCAGTAGTCCAGGCCCGCCCGCTTCAGGGTGCGGTCGCTGATCTCAAAGCCCAGGGGCTCGATCAGGTGCAGCTCGCTGGCGGTGGCTGCGCAGCTGCGGGCGACGTTGCCGGTGTTGGGCGGGATCTGGGGCTGGAACAGCACGACGCGGGGCATGGACCGGTCTCGACGGCGCCCGATCCTCAGCTGCCGTCGTCGTCGTCGCCCGGCACGGCCAGGCCCAGGGCCAGCAGATCCAGGGCGCGGCCCTGCACCACCAGCCAGGTGCGCTGGCTGCGGGCCACCAGGCGCCGCTCCAGCCGCCCGAGGCGGTCGCGGAACAGGCCCCCGATCGCCGTCGGCGGCACCACACCCCAGCCGGTCTCCTCGCCCACCAGCAGCACGGGCAGGGCCAAGGCCGCCAGGGCCGCCAGCAGCTCTTGCTCCCGCCGGCGCCAGGCCTCGGGCTCCAGCTCCAGGTGCTGGGCCAGCCAGGTGCCCAGGGCGTCGATCAGCAGCACGGGGGTGTCTGGGCCGGGCTCCGGGTGCCGCGCCGCCAGCTCCGCCAGGGCCTCGGCCAGCGCACCGCCCACCTCCAGGGTGTGCCACTGGGCCGGGCGGCGGCGGCGGTGGCGCTCCAGCCGCCGCCGCCAGCCGGCGTCGCCGGGTCGCTCGGCGCCGGTGGCCAGGTAGAGCACCGGGCGGCCGCTGGCGGCGGCCAGGTGCTCGGCCCAGCGGCTCTTGCCGCTGCGGGCCGGCCCCGTGACCACCACCAGCCCCGCGGCGGGCAGGGCCGGTGCCGGTGCGTCAGCCGCCGCCATTCATGTTGCGCAGGGTGGCCACCGAGGAGGGCGAGACGCGGTTGAGGTAGCGGAAGATCCAGTACTTGAAGATCGTCGCGAGGATCACCGGGAAGGTGGCGATGAACAACATGATGAAGTGCTCCTGGTGGGGCAGGCCCAGGTGTTCCTCCACCCCCTCGAGCAGCACCGACCAGCCCTCGGGGCTGTGGAAGCCCACGAAGATGTCGGTGAACAGGATGATGGCGAAGGCCTTGGCGCTGTCGCTCAGGCCATAGACAGCCTCATCGATGAAGCCCCGCAGCACCTGGATCTCCCGCTGGCCCAGCAGGCACACCAGGGCAAAGCCCAGCAGGGCCGCCACGTCCCCGAGGATGTTCTTGATGGCCTCGGTGCTCTCGCCGTCGGCCTCCTCCTTGAGCTCCTTGGCCCGGTCGCTGAGGCGCGTGTGCATCTCCTCGTTGCTGTAGGGCTCGCGGCCCTCCAGCAGCGCATCGAACTCCAGTTCCGCCTTGTAGATGCGCAGCTTCTCCACGGCCTTCTCCTCCAGCTGCGGCTTGGTGAAGCTCAGGAAGGGCACATCGGGCGCGAAGCGATCCACCAGCGGCGAGATCACGAGCGATCGGCTCAGCTGCTGCACCAGCAACGGCACCAGCACCAGCAGCAGCAGGATCCGCAGTGACACCAGGGTCGAGTCGCGGCGGCGGCGGAAGCCGGCCACCACCGAGGCCTCGGCCTCGGGATCCAGCTGGCGGCGCATGCCGTCGAACACCCCCAGCAGGCTGCGGGGCAGCATCTCCGGGGCGCGGGAGATGGCGGGCAGGCTGGTGGCGCGGCCGTAGCGGGAGGTGACGACCTCGATCAGGTGCAGCTGGCGCTGCTCCTGGCCGTCCAGTTCGGCGCGGTGCTGCTCCAGGGCCTGCAGGGTGTCGCGGCAGATCTGCAGGGCGGTGCGGAAGCGGCGCAGCATCTGCGCCTGGGTCTGGCGCGGGATGCTCAGCTCCAGCTCGGGGCGCACCGGCCGGTCGTTGTAGTACTCCAGCTCCAGGCCCTGGATCAGCAGCGCGGCCTCATAGGCCTTCTCCAGGTCGCTGCTGATGTCGGTGTTGCTGGCCCGCTCGAAGCGGGCCGTCCAGTCGGTCAGACCCATGGGGAATCAGCGGGAGAACACCCACCAGGTGATCATCGGCACCAGGGTGCCCACCACCAGCAGCACCACCACCCACAGAAAGGCATTGCTGGAGGCGGTCTGCTCCGCGGTGGGGATGTTGCTCTCCACCGGCAGGCGCTCCACCAGCTGCGGTGGACCGGGATCCTCGCCGCCCGTCAGCACGGCGCCGAGGCGGCTGAGGGCATCGAGGCTGGCCTGGCGGTAGCGGGCCCCCTCCCGCAGGGGCAGGCCCATGGTGCTGGTGCCAGTGCTCGCCAGCAGCTCCGGCGTCAGGGTGGCCTGCAGCCCAGGGGAGGTCACCACGGCGCCGCTGTTGTTCTGGGATTCGATCAGCAGCAGCAGCTGGCCCTGGCTGCCCTCGGGGGCGGCGTCCGCCCAGCGCTCCAGCAGCTGCTGGCCCAGGCCCTCCAGGGGCAGGCCGTAGTCCAGGCGCCGCAGGGTCACCAGCCGTGCCTGCACCTGCTGCTGCTCCAGTTCCGCCAGGCGCCGGTCCAGATCGGCGGCGGCGGCGCGGCTCAGCAGGTCGGCCCCATCGAGCACGTGGCCGGGGGGCGGGCTGGCCGGGAAGTCCTGGGGGCCGGTGGCCAGGGCCGCCGGGGCCTGGGCCACCAGGCCCAGCAGCAGCGCCAGGGCCAGCAGGCAGCCCTGGAGCCGCCTCAGGGGGCCGTGGGGTTGGCGGGCTTGCGGCGGCAGGTGGAGCAGTCCCATGGGGGCCGGAAAACGGAGGGCCAGGGGGGCAGCATGGTGCATCCGCCAAGTCTGCCGTCAGCCGGCCAGGCTGTCGCGGTGCAGCAGGGCCACCACCTCCAGGATCTGCGCCGCCCGGCCCTCGGCCAGGGCCAGCCGCTGGCCCAGCTCCTCCAGGAACTGCCGCTCGGTCGGAGACACGGTGCGGTCGGCCCACACCAGCTGGGCGGCAAGGGCCAGGCAGGTCTCCCGCTGGTCCGCGTTGAGGTGGGGGATGGCCGCATCGATCAGGCTGCCCCAGCCGCCGCCCCGCAGCCGCTCCAGCAGGCCGTCGAACAGTTCGCCCATGGCCTGCTCCGACAGGTCGCAGTAGGGGCTGCGGTACTCCAGGGCCTGGCGCAGGGCCCGGGCCTCCTGGCGGCCGAGGCTGCCGTCGCAGGCCACGGCGGCCAGGGCCACCGCCGCAAAGGCCTCGGGGGCCGAGCGGAGGCCGCCCTGGACCGTGGAATCGGGGGACTGGCCCATGCCAACACACTCGCTGCGGCCATTCCAGCAGGGCCGACGGGGCCGTGCAGCGGCCGGTGAGGCTGTGGGAACCTGAGCCCCGGCGTGGCGGCGGACGGGCGATGGGGCTGGGGGCGCGGCTGAGCCTGGCGGCGGGGGTGCTGGGGCTGGCCCTCTGCCTGGTGAACCAGTTCACCGCCCCGGAGCTCAGCCCCGCCCTGGAGCGGGCCGGGGTGCTGGCCAGTGTCCTGGCGGTGGGGCTGATGCTGGTGGCGATCCTCTGGACCCGGGCCGTGCCGGCGGCCCCGCAGCGGGTGGCCCTGGCGGGGGAGCAGGGCCTGGAGCTGGCCCCCGGGCTGCCCGAGGCCCTGCGCCTGGAGCTGGCCTGGGGCAGCCAGCTGCTGCTCACCGCCACCCCCGCCGCCTCGGTGCTGCTGCACTGGCGCGGCCGCACCCTGCTGCGGCGCGGCCTGCTCGATCCCCGGCCGTTCGCGCCGGGCCCCATCTGCCAGCGGGCCTGGGCCACCGACCGGCCCATCGGCCTGGTGAACCTGGCCCTCTACCCCGGCCGTGGCGAGTTCGCCGGCCTGCCGGAGGGCATTCCGGCCGTGATCGTCCAGCCGATCGGCCCCGAGGGGGTGCTGCTGCTGGCGGGCTGGTCGCCGCGCTGCTTCAGCCGCAGCGATGAGCTGTGGCTGGAGGGCTGGGCCCGCAAGCTCAGAACGCCACTGGAGCCGCTGGCCGGCGCCGCTTCGGATCGCCCGCCCCCGGCGGCGGCAGGGTGAGCGCCGAGTTGACCCGCCCCCCCGGCGTCGTGAAGACGGCCTGGCCCTGCCGGCCGATCTGGCCCTCGAGCCGGGCGGCGCGGGTCACCTGGCGGTAGGCGGAGCGGCGCAGCACCACATCGCCCACGGCCACGAAGCGGCCGCTGCTCCAGGTCCAGCGGCAGCGCCGGGCCTGCAGGGCCTCGCCCGGCTGCTGCAGGGCGCAGCCCGCCGGCACCACCACCAGCTCCCGCTGCAGGTCGATGGCCAGCGCCTGGCCCTGGATGGCCAGCTTGTCCAGCCGGGCGCGGAAGGGCGTGGCGGTGGTCAGGGTCTGGCCGGCGATGTCCCAGCGGCTGCGCTGGGCCTCCAGCCAGCCCTTGCGGCCCGCATCGGTGACCCGCACCGGCGCCAGCAGGTCCACGAATCCCTGGCGCAGGTTGCCCTCCAGGGCGCTGGCGGCGATCACCTGGCCGTCGCTGCGCCGGCCCCGCACCGGCCCGGCGGCCCGCAGCAGGCCACTGCCCGGCGACCAGTCGGCCGTGGTCACCTGCAGCACCTGCTGGGGGGCCGGGCGGATCGCTGGCCGGGGGGCCCGATCCGTGCCGGCGGCGGCGGCGTGGCTGGCCGTGGCGGGGCTGGGGTCGCCCTTGGCATCGCGGCTCGGGCGGCGTGGTGGCTCCCAGCGCTCCAGCTGGGGCCGGCCCCGCAGCTCCAGGCGGTCGTCGCGGAGCAGGAAGCGGGCCCGCTCGGCCGTGAGCCGCGAGCGCCGGTCCGTGGCCACGGCGCGGGAATCCATCACCATCAGCTCCTGGCGGGGCAGCCAGCGCACCTGCTGGGAGCGGATCAGCACCGGCTCCGGGCCCAGCAGGGTGATGCGCACATCCCCCTCCAGCTGGATCAGCTCGCCGTCGTTGAGCACGGTGCCCACCCGGGCCGCCACCCGGTAGCTGGGCTTGCCGCGCCGGTAGGTCACCCCCTGCAGGTTGCGGGCCTGGGCCAGGCGGCGGTTGATGTCGTAGCGGGCCTCGGGGCTGGTGAGTTCCCAGGCCGGTTCGCCCTTGGGGGTCTGCTGGCGCAGGTTGAGCGAGCGGAACACGAAGGGCTCCGGGGCCTGCTTCTTCGGCGGCGGCTGGACGCAGCCCGCCAGGGCCAGGGGGGCCGCCAGGACCAGCCAGCGCGGGAGATGCCGCCTCACAGGGGGCCGTCCAGCTCGAGCCGTGCCATCACCGGCGACGGCTCCGGCAGGGCGGCGCCGGGTTCCAGCCCCCCCCAGGCCAGCTGCTGCAGCCAGGCACTGGTGCCAGGGGCAGGGCCGCCGGGGGCGGCACCGGCCCGGGCGCCCCTGCCCGACTCCAGCGGCGTCTGGCCGAGCTGCAGCAGCATCCGGGCCGAGAGCTCCGGCAGCAGCGGCGCCAGCAGCAGGGCCACGTGGCGGGCGGCCTCGAGCACGGCGTAGAGGTCGGCGGCCACCTGGTCGCGGCTGCCCTCCTGCTTGATGCGGCTCCAGGGGGCCTGGTCGTTGAGGTGGCCGTTGGCGGCGATGGCCAGCTGCAGGGCGGCCTCGGCGGCGGTGCGGAAATCGAGGGCCTCCAGGCCGGCCAGGGCCTGCCGGCGGGCGGCGGCGGCGGCCACCGCCAGCGGGTGGCCGGGCTCCAGGCCGGCGCCGGCGGGCGGCACGCGCTCCTCAAACCACCGCCTGGCCATGGCGCTGGTGCGGTTGAGCAGGTTGCCGATCGTGTTGGCCAGGTCGTTGTTCACCAGATCGGTGAAGCGCTGCTGCTGGAAGTCGCCGTCCTCGCCGAAGGGGATGTCCCGCAGCAGGTACCAGCGCACCGCATCGCGGCCGCAGCGCTCCAGCAGCGCCCCTGGATCGAGCACGTTCCCCAGCGACTTGCCCATCTTCTGGCCCTCGCGGGTGAGGAAGCCGTGGCCGAACACCTGGGCCGGCAGCTCCAGCCCCGCCGAGAGCAGCATCGCCGGCCAGTAGACGGCGTGGAAGCGCAGGATGTCCTTGCCGATCACGTGCACCGAGGCGGGCCAGCCGCGGGCGATCGCCGCCTCCAGATCCGGCTCCTCGCCGGGCTCAAGCAGGGCGGTGAGGTAGCCCAGCAGGGCGTCGAACCACACATAGAAGGTGTGGCCCTCGTGGCCGGGCACCGGGATGCCCCAGGGCAGGTTCACCCGTGAGATCGAGAAGTCACGCAGGCCCTGGCGCACGAAGTTCTCCACCTCCCTGCGGCGGCTGGCCGGCTGGATGAAGCCCTCGCGGGCGATCAGGGCCTCGATCGCCCCCTGGTAGCGCGACAGGCGAAAGAAGAGGTTCAGCTCATCGCGCCACTCCAGCGGGCGCCGGTGGGTGGGGCACTCCGGGTCCTGGGCCTCGTGGGGGTCGTCCTTGAACTCCTCGCAGGCCACGCAGTACCAGCCCTGCTGGCGCCCTTCCACAATGTCGCCGCTGGCCTCCACCCGGGCGAAGAACTGCTCGACCAGGCGGCGGTGGCGCGGATCGGTGGTGCGGATCAGCCGGTCGTGGCTGATCTGCCAGCGCTGCCACAGCTCGGCGTACTGGGCGCTGACGGCGTCGCAGTGGGCCTGGGGGCTGAGGCCGGCGGCCTCGGCGGTGCGCTGGATCTTCTGGCCGTGCTCGTCGCAGCCGGTGATGAACAGCACCGGCTCCCCCTTGAGCCGCCGGTAGCGGGCCACCGTGTCGCAGGCGAGGGTGGTGTAGGCGCTGCCCAGGTGCGGCTTGTCGTTGACGTAGTAAAGGGGGGTGGTGAGGGTGAAGGTCATGCGGCGCTCGGGCTGGCCGGGCGGTGCAGCCCCGGGCCGGGCGCGGATCCTACCCAGCCCGTTCCCTGCCAGCCTGGGCCCAGTGCCCGCCCCTGCCCGCCAATGCCCATCCCCCGTGAGCAGGCCCAGGTGGTGGTGTGGGGTGGCGGCACCGGCGGGGTGGCGGCGGCCCTGCAGGCGGCCCGCGGCGGCGCCGACACCCTGCTGCTCACCCCCGGCGCCTGGCTGGGGGGCATGGTGAGCGCCGCGGGGGTGTGCGCCCCCGATGGCAACGAGCTCAGCCCCTGGCAGACGGGGCTCTGGGGCGCCTTCCTGCGGGAGCTGCAGCGCCGCGAACCCGAGGGTCTGGATCAGAACTGGGTGAGCTGCTTCGGCTACCGGCCCGCCACGGCCGAGGCGATCCTGCGCGGCTGGTGCCAGGCGGAGCCGCGGCTGCGCTGGTGGCCGGGGGTCCGCCTGGAGGCGGTGCGGCGCCGCGGCAACCGGGTCCACGGCCTGGAGCTGCAGCGCCATGGCCAGCCGCTGGCGCTGGATCTGGAGCTGCTGATCGACGGCAGCGACCGCGGCGACCTGTTCCCCCTGGCCGATGCGCCCTACCGGCTGGGCTGGGAGGCCCGCGAGCGCTGGGGCGAGCCCAGCGCCCCCGGCCAGGCCGCCCTCGACCTGGATCCCTTCTTTGCAGAGCAGCCCCTGCAGTCGCCCACCTGGGTGGTGATGGGCCAGCTGGCGGAGGGGCCGTCGCCGGGCCCGGCCGGGGCGCTGCCGGGCCCGTTCACGGCCGCCGCCGAGGCCTTCGGCCTCGAGCGCACCATCACCTACGGCCGCCTGCCGGGCGGGCTGGTGATGCTCAACTGGCCCCTGCACGGCAACGACTGGCACGGCCAGCTCGACCGCCTGTTCCACGCCGATCCGGCCCGCCGCGCCTCCCTCTACCGGGACATGCGCGAGCACAGCCTCGCCTTCGCCGCTGCCCTGCAGGAGGCCTCCGGCGGCTGGCTGCGGCCGGGCCACTGCTTTCCGGACGTCGGCGATGGCGCCCTGGAGGGGCCGGAGGCCCTGGCGCTGATGCCCTACTGGCGCGAGGGCCGGCGGCTGGTGGGCCGCGCCCTGGTGATCGAGCAGCACCTGCTGCCCCAGGGTCCGGGCGACTCCATCGCCGCCCTGCCCCTCACGGCCGCCGGCCACACCACGGCCATCGCCGTGGGCAACTACGCCAACGACCACCACTATCCCGGCGACGACTGGCCCCTGGCCGCCAAGAGCTGCCGCTGGGGCGGCCGCTGGAGCGGCACCCCCTTCGCCATCCCCTACGGCGCCCTGCTCAGCGCCGAGCTCGACAACCTGCTGGCGGCCGACAAGTGCTGCGGCGTCAGCCACATGGCCAATGGCGCCACCCGCCTGCAGCCCCTGGTGTTCAACCTCGGCCAGGCGGCCGGCGCCGCCGCCGCCCTGAGCCTGCGGCTGGGGGTCACCCCGGCCGAGCTGCCGGTGCGGCAGCTGCAGGAGGCCCTGATCGGCGATGCCCACGCCCCCGCCGGGCCGGTGCCCCTCTGGGACACCCCCTGGCACCACCCCCACTGGGCGGAGCGCCAGCGGGCCGTGCTGGACGACCCCAGCCTGCTGACGGCCGCTGGCAGCCTCAGCGGCCGGCCCGCGGGCCTCAACCCCCGGCGCGGGCCGGCCGAACCGGGGGAAGCGCTCTGGCAGGGCCAGGTGAGCGCCGATGGCGCGGGCGGCTACCGCTTCCACAACGGCGGCGGCAGCTGGCCGCTGATCACCCTTGAGCCGGCCCTGCACCGCTGGCTGCTGCAGCTCGATGGGCCCCGCAGCGTGGAGCTGGTGGGCAGCCTCAACCCCTGGGGGCCCTGGCTGCGGGCCTCACGGCTGGCGCGCTGAGCGGTGGCCCACCAGGCGCAGCACGTCGCCATCGGGATCGGCCTCCTGCACCGACACCTGCACCCCATCACCCGGCCCGCACGCCTCGCGCACCACCACCGCCAGGTCCATGGCCAGGGCCTCCAGCCGCACCAGGGCCAGCCCGTCCTGGGGGCGCAGCCAGCGCAGGACCAGCCCATCCCAGCGTTCGCGGCGGTGCTCGGCGAACCACACCTGCTGCCAGTGGCGCTGGTCCTCGCGACTGATCTGGATCCCCTGGCGCAGGGGGGGCTCGAGGGCCTCCAACTCCAGCCCCAGCTGCTCGGCGCTGAGGGGGGTGCCGCCGCTGAGCAGGGCGCCCAGCTGGCGCTGGGTGATCAGATCGCCGTAGCGCCGGATCGGTGAGGTGGCCTGCACGTAGGCCTCCAGGCCCAGGGAGAAGTGGGGCGCCGGCTGGGTGCCGGTGAGGCCCCGGCTCAGGCCCCGGCGCAGGGCCGCGTGGCGCACCGGCCCCGGCGGCAGGGCCTCCAGCTCGGCGGCCGGGGGCAGCTCGCAGGCGGGCTGGCTGCGGTAGGGCAGGGCCAGGCCCTGCTCGCGGCCCAGTTCGGCCACCACGGCGCCGGCCAGGATCATCGCCTCGGCCACCATCAGCCGCGACGGCGACGGCTCCACCACCTCCAACTCGGCCCGGTCGCCGGCGCGGCGGAAGCGCCCCTCCGGCTGGTCCATCTGCAGGGCGCCGCGGGACCCACGCCAGCGGCGGCGGCTCAGCAGGAGCCGATGCAGCCGCTCCAGGTCGTCGTCCTGGGGCGGGGCGTACTCGATCAGCTCATCGGCATCGGCGTAGCTGAGCCGGTAGATGGGCCGGATCCAGCTGCGCTGCAGGCGCCGCTCGGCGATGGCGCCGTCGGCCGCCAGCCGCACGGCCACGCTCCAGGCGGCACAGCGGCGGCCCTGCACCAGGCTCATCGGCCCCTCGGCCAGGGCCACCGGGAACATCGGCACCGAGCCGGCCGCCAGGTAGAGGCTGCTGGCCCGGCGCCGGGCCTCCAGGTCCAGGGGCGAGCCGGCGGCCACCAGCCGGTCCGGATCGGCCACGTGGATCCAGATCCAGGGGCGCCCCTCGCCGTCTTGCTCCAGGGCGAGGCCGTCGTCCACCTCGCGGGTGTCGATGTCGTCGATCGTGACGCTGCGCTGGTGGGTGAGGTCCAGGCGCGCGCCATCGCCCGGCCAGGTCTCCCCGGCGCGGGCGGCCAGGGCGGCGGCCTCGGCCTCCAGGGCCGGATCGAACCCCGTCGACCAGGCGGTGCCCGCCAGGCAGCGCAGCTGGTGCCGGTCCCACAGGCCCAGGTCGGCCAGCAGTCGGCGGATCTCCGCCAGCTGCGGCGGACAGGCGAGCTCCTGCAGCAGCAGCCGCAGCGGTGGCGCCAGGCCCGGATCGCCGCCGGCGGTGCCATGGGGCGCGGCGGCGAGCTCCTGCAGCTCCCGCAGCTGGGCGGTCTGCTCCGCCGTCAGGGTGACGCCGTCCAGGGGCTGGCGGCGGCGCAGCAGCGCCACCCAGGCGCGGTGGCGCTGCTGCTGCAGGGCGCTGTGGCGCCGCTCGCGCCGCAGCTGGCGCAGGTCCGCCAGGGCGCGGGGCTGGTAGCGGCCCTGCCGGCAGCGGAACAGATCCTGCTGCTGCAGGGCCAGCCAGCAGGCGGCGCGGTGCAGCGGGTCGTCCTGGGGACTGAGCAGGCCCACCAGGTCGGCAAGCTCGATCCAGGCGTCGGCGTCCTCCAGCAGCAGCCAGGCGGCGGCCTGGTCGCGGCGGCTGGGGCTGGCGGCGGCCAGGGCCGCGGGGCTGAGGCCCCAGGGGGAAGCCCCCAGGGAGCCGGCCTCGCTGCAGCCGGAGGGCAGGGGATGGATCGGCTCGAGGTCGCGCAGCGGAAGCCGCTCGGCCTTCGCCTCGAATCCGATCAGAACGGATGCTCTGGAGCCCTGGATCGCGGTGACCAGGGCCAGGCGCGGCCCGGAGCGGGCCTGGACGCCGACGAGGTCACCGCAGTGCAGGGGCCGCTGCAGGGGCTCAGCCCTCGGGATTCACGAAGGGCAGCAGGGCCACGATGCGGGCGCGCTTCACGGCGTTGGTGAGGTCGCGCTGCTGCCTGGCGGTGAGGCCCGTGAGGCGGCGGGGCAGGATCTTGCCGCGCTCGGTGATGAACTTCTTGAGCAGATCGACATCCTTGTAGTCGATCGGATCGCCGGGCTTGATCGGCGACAGGCGCTTCTTGAAGAAGGAACTACTCATGGCTGAACGGAGAGAAAGGGGTGCAGTGGGTCGGGGTTCGGGGGATCGGGGATCACCGGGGGGATCACTTGATCTCCTTGTGGACCGTCGACTTGTTGCAGTGGGGGCAGAACTTCTTGAGTTCGATCCGTTCAGTCGTGTTGCGGCGGTTCTTCTGGGTGGTGTAGCGAGACACCCCAGGGGACCGCTTGGCGGGGTTGGACCGGCATTCCGTGCACTCGAGGGTGATCACGATCCGGACGCCCTTGTTCTTGGCCATGGAAGGACGTTGCGCCGCTGATGCGATGCGAGATTGACAGTGGTCAACCATACCCCGCCGCCTTCCCCCTCCCTGCAGGCCTCTTCTTTAGAGTTGCGGGCTGTGCGATCGAACAGGCCATGCGGGTCTCGCTCCAATGGCTCCGGGAGCTGGTGGCCTGTGGTCTGCCCGCCGCCGACCTAGCGGAGCGGCTGTCGGTGGCCGGCTTCGAGGTGGAGGAGATCGAGGATCTGGCGGCCCGGGCCGCCGGCGTCGTGGTGGGCTTCGTGGAGGCCCGGCAGCCGCACCCCAATGCCGACAAGCTCAGCGTCTGCACCGTGCAGGTGGGAGCGGCCGACCCCCTGCAGATCGTCTGCGGGGCCCCGAACGTGCGCGCCGGCATCCACGTGGCCGTGGCCACGGTGGGTGCCCATCTGCCCGCTGTCGACCTGACCATCAAGCCGGCCGAGCTGCGCGGCGTGGCCAGCAGCGGCATGATCTGCTCCCTGGCTGAACTCGGTCTGGCCAGCGACTCGGGCGGGATCGTGATCCTCGACGCGGTGCTCGACACCGTGCCGCCCCTCGGCAGCCCCGTGGGTCCGGCCCTGGGCCTGGACGATCAGGTGCTGGAGCTGGCAATCACCGCCAACCGGCCCGATGGCCTGTCGATGCAGGGCATCGCCCGCGAGGTGGCGGCCCTGACGGCCTCATCCCTCACCCTGCCGCCGCCGGCCCCGTCCGTGGCGGCCGAGCCCCTGCCGGTGGAGGGCGCCGCCCAGGCCGCCATCGAGGCGGGCGGCCTGTTCAGCGTCACCGCCCTCAGCGGCCTGCGGGTGGGCCCCTCGCCCCGCTGGCTGCAGACCCGGCTGGAGCGGGCCGGGCTGCGGCCGATCAACACCGTGGTGGACATCACCAACCTGGTGATGCTGGAAACCGGCCAGCCCCTGCACGCCTTCGACCGCGACCGGCTGGCGGCCCTGGCGGGGGGCGAGCTCCAGCCCTCGGCCCTCGGCCTGCGCCAGGCCCGCGCCGGCGAGGCCTTCGCCGCCCTGGATGGCTCCGGGCACAGCCTCGGCCCCGATGCCCTGGTGGTGACCGTCGCCGACCAGCCGGTGGCCCTGGCGGGGGTGATCGGCGGCGCCGACAGCAGCGTGCAGGCGGACACCACCGCGATCTGGCTGGAGGCGGCCCTGTTCGCGCCCCAGGCCGTGCGCCGCAGCGCCCGCAGCGCCGGCCTGCGCACCGACGCCAGCAGCCGCTTCGAGAAGGGCCTGCCCCGCGAGGTGACCCTGGCCGCCGCCGACCGGGCCGTGGCCCTGCTGCAGGAGCTCACCGGCGCCACCGTGGAGGGCCGCTGGCTGCACCAGCGCCCCGCAACGCCGCGCCCGCCCCTGCGCCTGGAGCGGGATGCCCTGCACCAGCTGCTGGGTCCGGTGGACCTCGGCGGCGGTGACTTCGGCGACCTGCCCGATGCGGAGATCGAGCAGATCCTCAGCGCCCTCGGCTGCGTGCTCACGGCCGACGCTGACGGCTGGGCCGTGGTGGTGCCGCCCTCGCGCGCCCTGGACCTGACCCGTGCCGTGGACCTGATCGAGGAGGTGGCCCGCCTGGTGGGCTACGACCGCTTTGCCAGCCACCTGCCCGACCCCATCGCCCCCGGTGGCCTCAGCCCCGAGCAGCAGGCCGAGCGGCGGCTGCGGGTCGCCCTGGTGCAGGCGGGCCTGCAGGAGACCTGCAGCCTCTCGCTCACGGCCGCCGGCTCCGGCCTGCAGCGCCAGGATCCGGCGGCGGCCGCCCGCATCCCCCTGGCCAATCCGCTGCTGGCGGACTACGGCCACCTGCGCGCGGATCTGCTGGAGGAGCTGCTGCTGGCGGCCCGCCGCAACCTGCAGGCGGGCCGGCCCGGCTTCTGGGCCTTCGAGATCGGCCACGTGTTCCGCGCCGGCGCCAAGGGCGAGCGCCAGCGGCTGCAGCTGGCCGGCGTGATCTGCGGCAGCCGCGCCGCCGAGCTGTGGAGCAGCGGCGGCAAGCCCCAGCCCCCTGACTACTTCCAGGCCCGCGGCGTGCTGCAGCGGGCCCTGGAGACCCTCAAGCTGCCCTGCGAGGACCGCCGGCTGGCCGATCAGCCGCTCCTGCACCCCGGCCGCGCCGCCCAGCTGGTGGTGGAGGGGCGGCCCGCCGGCTGGTTCGGCCAGCTGCACCCCGAGCAGGCGGACGCCCTCGACCTGCCCGCCCTCACCCACGTGTTCCAGCTGGAGCTGCCGCTGCTGCTGGCGGCGGCCACCCGCCGCAACCGCTGGCAGCCGGCCTTCGCCCCCTTCGCCACCGTGCCCGCCTCCGAGCGGGACCTGGCCCTGGTGGTGCCGGAGGCCGTCGCCAGCGCCCAGCTGCTCAGCGCCATCCGCAAGGCCGGCAAGCCGCTGCTGGAGCAGGCCGAGCTGATCGACCGCTACGCCGGCGAGCAGGTGTCGGCGGGCTCCTGCAGCCTCGCCTTCCGCCTGCGCTACCGCGCCCCGGGCCGCACCCTCACCGACGCCGAGGTGGAGGCGGCCCAGCAGACGATCCGCGCCGCCCTGGACCGGCAGTTCGGCGCCCAGCTCAGGGCCTGAGGCTCCAGTCCCGGCCCCGGCCAGGGCTGGTGTTCAGCTGCGCACCAGCACGGCCACCGCCTCCACGTGGCTGGTCTGGGGGAAGAAGTCCACGGGCTGGATCCAGCGCAGCTCCAGCGCCGTTTCTGCCGTGAGCAGGGCCAGGTCCCGGGCCAGGGTGGCGGGGTTGCAGCTGATGTAGACGACGCGCTTCGGCGGGGCGGCCTGGAGCGCCGCCAGGGCGGCGGGGCTCAGGCCCTTGCGGGGCGGATCCACCAGCAGGCCGTCGGCGTGCACGAGGTGCTCCGCCAGCATCGCCTCCACGTCGGTCTGGTGGAACGTGGCCCGCTCCAGGCCGTTGCGCTCTGCATTGGCCCGGGCCTGCTCCACCGAGGCGGCATGGGATTCCAGACCGATCACGTGGGCGCCATGGGCCGCCAGGGGCAGGCTGAAGGTGCCGATGCCGCAGTAGGCGTCCACGATGTTCTGGCGCTCCAGGGCCCCGAAGGCCTCCAGCAGCAGCGGCACCACCCGCTCGGCCTGCTCGGTGTTCACCTGGAAGAAGGTGTCGGCGCCGATGCGCAGCTCCTGGCCGGCGAAGCGCTCCGCCAGCCAGCCCCGGCCGCTGAGGGTGAGGGTCTGGGGCCCCATCACCGCATTGGTGGCCCGCGGCTGCAGGTTCAGGCACACCCCCACCACCTCGGGCCAGCGGGCCCGCCAGCGCTCGGCCAGCGCGTGCAGACCGTCCAGCTCGGCGTGGCTGCTCACCAGGGTGATCAGCACCTCGCCGCTGTGGTGCCCCACCCGCAGGGCCAGGTGGCGCAGGCCGCCGCCGCCGCTGAGGTTCACATCCACCGGCCAGCCGGTTTCCTCCAGGTCGGCCTTGATCGGTTCGATCAGCCCGTCGATGCGCGGATCCAGCACCGGGCAGCGGTTCAGGTTGACGATCCTGTGGCTGCCGCGCCGGTAGTAGCCCGCCCGCAGCAGTCCATCCTCGGTGCGCTCCAGGGGGATCACGGCCCGGTTGCGGTAGCCGAGACTGCGCGTCGAGCGCAGCAGCGGCCGCAGCGGCGCCTCGACGCCGCCGAGGCGGCGCAGGGTCTGCTGCACGAGCTCCTGCTTCCAGCGGGCCTGGCCCTCGTCACTGGCGTGCTGGAGGCTGCAGCCGCCGCACTTCTCGGCAAGGATGCAGGTCGGCCGGATCCGCTCCGGGGCCGGTTGCTCGACGCCGATCAGGTCGGCCTCGAGGTGGCGCTTGGCGATCCGCCGCACCCGCACGGCCACCACTTCGCCGGGAAGGGTGCCCGGCACGAACACCGCCAGACCCTGCCAGCGGCCCACGCCCTGGCCGTCGTGGCCAAGGCCGTCGATGCTGAGCTCCAGCCGCTCGCCGAGGGTGCAGGGGGGGGCGGGCATCGGCCGGAGCGAACGAGCAAGGCCTTGACCCTATCGGTGCGTAACACCTGGGCCGCAGCCCCGCAGGTGGAGCCGCCGATCTGGATACAGTGGCGAGGCGCACGGTGGTTTCGATGAGCGTCGTTCGGGATCTGATCCTTCAGGCAGACGATCAACTGCGCTATCCCACCAGCGGCGAACTGCGCTCGATCGTCGCGTTCCTCTCCAACGGCCCCAGCCGCCTCAATGTGGTGCGGGTACTCACGGACAACGAGAAGAAGATCGTCGACGAGGCCGCCCGCCAGCTGTTCAGCCGCAGGCCTGAGTACGTCGCCCCCGGCGGCAACGCCTACGGCCAGAAGCAGCGGGCCCAGTGCCTGCGGGACTTCAGCTGGTATCTGCGCCTGGTGACCTACGGCGTGCTGGCCGGCAGCACCGAGCTGATCCAGAAGATCGGCCTGGAGGGCGCCCGCGAGATGTACAACAGCCTGGGGGTGCCCATGCCCGGCATGGTCGAGTCGATGCGGGCCCTCAAGGACGCCTCCCTGGTGCTGCTCGGGGCCGAGGACGCCCAGCTCGCCACCCCCTACTTCGACTTTCTGATCCAGGGCATGCAGACCCCGGCCTGAAGCGCCGCGTCCCCCGAGCCGCCCATCCATCAGCCGCCGGACCGGTCACCCCAGGGGTGACCGGTTTTTTTGTGGCCGTTTGCTGCTGCCCCCTGGGGGCTGGGCTGGCTGGCTGGGCGGTACTGGTCGCTCCAGGGGCGGATCCCGGGCAGCGACCGGCCAGCCCCGGCCCGATCATCTGAGACGCAGATCTGGTCCAGGTCCCGGTCTGCCCTGAGACGCACGGACCCGGATGCGACCGGTCGGCGCTGGCCCAGGCCATCCCTGCCCAGGGGCAGCGGCGGCCCCTGCCTGATGTCATCTCTAGTGTCCAGAAGTATCCGAGCAGTGGGACTCGCAAGTAGTCCAGAACGGGATGATCAATGCATTCTGTGAGAGTGGGACGCCAGATCTGGGCAGGACTGGCCGGCGTACCTGTGTCTACAGCAGGTACGCGGCTGGCTGAAGCCTTGCGCTGCAGTGATCTGATGGCTGTCCAGGATCCTTGGACAGCGATCGGACAGCGGGCGCGAGGGCCCCTCGGGAGTGCCCGGTGGAACCGCGTCCCCCGAGCCGCGTCCAGCCACACCGCATCACCCCGATGCCGCACCTCCCGGAGCGTCCCCTCTCCTCCAGCACCCACTCGCGTTGTCCTGGGGCAACAGCTGAGATCGACGAAAAATCCGATTGTGGTAGTAGATCCGTCCATTGCTGCCTCCCGCAGCCGGCGCGTGATGGCTGCCTGCCCCCGGGCACGGCGGGCAGCCAGGGGCCGCGGCGCAGGCGGCCCCTGGCTGCCGTCTCAGAGTCATTGGATCGGACCAGTGATGAGTCTCGTTCCGCATCCTGAAAGAGACTATGTGGACGGCTTGTGGTACCGCTCCTTCAGCAGCTGGTAGGCCTCGTTGAGGCGCCGCATCGCATCGGCTGAGCCGCCCGCATCAGGGTGGTGCCGCTGGGCCTGCTCGCGGTAGGCCTCGCGGATCTCCGCCAGGGTGATCGGCACGTTGGCGTCCGTCGGCAGCTCCAGCAGCCGCAGCGAGCCGGTCACGGTCAGGGTCTGATCGAGGACGTGGAAGGAGGTGCCGCGCTTCTGGCGGCTGCGGGCCCACTGCACGAAGCGGGTGATCAGGGTCGGCACCCGTACCGCCAGGGTGCCGCCACTGAAGGGATCCTCCAGGATGCCGGCGGCGGTGATCACCCGCTCGAAGCTGGCCGGACCCTCCTCCCAGCCGGCGGCCACCTGCCCGAGGACCCGCTGGGTGAGGCTCCAGGTGAAGGGCCGGCCCTCACTCTGATCGGAGCGGGGCCAGATCTCCCGGGCCAGCCAGACCATCGCCGCCTCCAGCACCGGGGCCTGGGCCGGCTGGCCGTAGATCTCCCGCCAGTGGCTCTGGCAGGCCTCCGCGGCGGCCTGCAGGTGCTCGGCGCTGATCAGGGCCAGGCCCGCCGGCTCGCGACCCGGGGCCGGGCGTGGGGGATGGAGGCTGCGCCGGATCTCCCGGCTCCGGCGCCGCACGAATCCGGGCAGATCGATCCCGCCACCGCCCCCCGGGGCAGCTGGTGCCGGAGCGGCGGATTCCTGTCCGCCTGTCTCATCAGGGTCGCGGCCCTGGTCCCGGATTGTGTCGAGGGCGAGAGGAACAAGAACAATTGCGGCGGTCTCCTCGAAGCCCGAGCTCTCGAGGCCCGCTGACTCGAGCCCCTCGAACCCGGTGGCTTCAGCCCCCCCCCCAGGGTCGACCACCGCCGCGGACTGTTCCCCGTCCTGGGCGGGCCCCTGGGGAGCCCGGGCCCCCATGGGCCCGTCTGGGGCCTGGGCTCCGGCGTTCGCGGCCGGGCCCAGGGCTGCATCCGTGATCGCCTCGGCCCTGGCCTCCTGCGGCGGCGGCTCTGCTCCCCCGTCGCCATCGAAGCCCTCGAACAGCTGCTCCAGCAGCCGCATCACCACGGCACCCCGCCCGCGCAGACCCCACTCCCCCTTCAGGGCCTCGATGCGCTCAAGCAGTGGCTCGCTCAGCTCCAGGCTGACGCGGCGCCGTGCGTCGCCCTGACGGTCGCCCACCATCCAGCTCCGCTCAGCCTGAGCCTATCGGCCCCCCAGGCCCTGGATGAACACCTGTTGTGCATCCAAGGCCTGCTGGTAGCGATCCATCAGGGCCTGGCTCATGCGGGCCGGCGCCAGGGCCGTGGCGGGCACCACGGCCATGCCCTCGCCGCCCGGCACGGCCAGGGAGCGGTTGAGCAGCGGCACCGGCGGCAGCGGCTGGATCCAGGCCGGGATCAGCTGCGGCGGCCGCGGGCGGGCGGGCGGGCGGCC
>CALRKO020000016.1:0-63524 GCA_943368105.1 Chitinophaga pinensis
CCTCCCCCTCGAGGAGGCCCTGGCGGCCCTGGACAGCGGCGCCGAGGGGCTGGGCCAGGCCGAGGCGGAGCGGCGCCTGGGGCGCTTCGGCTCCAACCGGCTGCCCCCGCTGAAGCGCCGGTCGCTGCTGCTCAAGTTCACCGACCAGCTGCGCCACTTCATGGCTCTGCTGCTCTGGGCCGCCGGCACGATGGCCTTCGTGGCCGGCACGCCGGAGCTGGGCTGGGCGATCTGGAGCGTGATCCTGATCAACGCCATCTTCAGCTTCTGGCAGGAATTCCAGGCGGAGCGCACCCTGGCGGCCCTCAGCCAGGTGCTGCCGCGGCGGGTGCGGATCTGGCGCGACGGCAGCCTGCAGGAGCTGGCGGCCGAGCAGCTGGTGCCGGGCGATGTGATCGAGCTGGAGGAGGGCGACCACGTGCCCGCCGACTGCCGGGTGCTGCGGGCGGTGCAGCTCTATCTGGATGTGGCGGTGCTCACGGGCGAGTCGCTGCCGGTGGCCCGCAACCCCGAGCCCCTGGGCCAGCGCCTCAAGACGTCGGAGGCCACCAATCTGCTGCCGGCCGGCACCACCGTGGCCGCCGGCCGCGCCACGGCCCTGGTGTACGCCACCGGCGCCGAGACGGAATTCGGCCAGGTGGCCCACCTCACCGCCAGCACGGTGCGCTCCCCCAGCACCCTGGAGCTGCAGGTGGGCCGCATCGTGCGCACGATCACCACCATCGCCCTGTCGATGGGGGCGCTCACCTTCGCCGCCAGCCTGCTGTTCGTGGGGATGGGGCCGGTGGAGAGCCTGGTGTTCGCCATCGGCATCATCGTGGCCAACGTGCCCGAGGGCCTCCTGCCCACGGTCACCCTGGCCCTGGCCCTGGCGGTGCGGCGCATGGCCAGGGAGAACGCCCTGGTGCGGCGCCTCTCGGCGGTGGAGACCCTTGGGGCCGTGAGCGTGGTCTGCACCGACAAGACCGGCACCCTCACCGCCAACGCCATGGCCCTGCAGGCCACCTGGCGGCCGGGGGATGGCCCCGAGCCGCGGCCGGCGCCCGCGGCCGGCGCGGCCGGCCAGGGCAGCCCCGTCCCGGGCGGCCCCGAGCTGCTGCTGCTGGGGGCCGCCCTCTGCTCCAACGCGCGCCTGGAGCACCACGGCCGCGCGCTGGAGCCCTGGCGGGCGGTGGGTGATCCCACCGAGACGGCCCTGCTGCTGGCGGCGGTGGGGGCGGGCTTCGACCTGGAGCAGGAACTGCGGCGGCTGCCACGGCTGCAGGAGCTGCCCTTCGACTCGCAGCGGCGGCTGATGAGCGTGCTGCTCGACTGGCGGGACGACCCCCGCTGGCCCGGCGCCGCCGGGCGCCTGGCGATCACCAAGGGGGCCCCCCTGGAGGTGCTGGCCCGCTGCGACCGCTGGCTGGATCCGGCCGCCGCCGGTCCCGGGGCGCCGGCGCTGCTGGGTGGCCCGGAGCGGGCGGCGGTGCTGGCCGCCAACAACCGCATGGCCCGCCTCGGCATGCGGGTGTTGGCGGTGGCCTGCCGGCCCCTGGAGCCCCGGGCGCCGCTGCAGGAGCAGCACCTGGTGTTCGTGGGTCTGGTGGGCCTCTACGATCCGCCGCGCCCGGGGGTGGCGGAGGCCATCGCCGCCTGCCACCGGGCCGGCATCAAGGTCACGATGGTCACCGGCGACTACGGCCTCACCGCCGAGGCCATCGCCCGCCAGATCGGCCTGCTGGATCCCCCGGCCGCCGCCGCTCCGGGGCCCCGCAGCGGCGGGCCGGCCCAGAGCGGCTCCCACGGCAGTAGCTCCCATGGCAACGGCCTGCATGGCGATGGAGCCCACCCGAACGGGCTGCATCTGGCCATGGCCGATCCCGTCCGGGTGATCAACGGCGACGACCTGGATCGCCTCAGCGACGTGCAGCTGCGCCAGGTGATCAAGTTCCGCTCGCGCCTGGTGTTCGCCCGCATGGCGCCGGAGCAGAAGCTGCGGCTGGTGCAGGCCTACAAGGCCCTGGGCGAGGTGGTGGCCGTCACCGGCGACGGCGTCAACGATGCCCCGGCGCTGCGGGCGGCGGATGTGGGCCTGGCCATGGGCCGCAATGGCACCGATGTGGCCCGCGAAGCCGCCGACATCGTGCTGGTGGACGACAACTTCGCCACGATCGTGAGCGCCGTGCGCCACGGCCGCGCCGTCTACCAGAACATCCGCAAGTTCATCACCTACATCCTGGCCTCGAACGTGCCGGAGCTGGCACCGTTTCTGGCGATGCTGCTGCTGCGCATCCCCGCCGCCCTCACGGTGCTGCAGATCCTGGCGGTGGACCTGGGCACCGACCTGCTGCCGGCCCTGGGGCTGGGGGCCGAGCCCCCCGGCCCGGACACGATGGCCACGCCGCCGCGGCGACCGGGGGAGGCGCTGATGAACCGGCCGCTGCTGCTGCGGGCCTACCTGTTCCTCGGTCCGATCGAGGCCCTGCTGGCCATGGGCGGCTACCTGCTCACCTGGCGCCACTTCGGCATCGACCTGGCGGAGCTGCGCCAGCTGGCTCCGGCCCTGCTGCACCACAGCGCCGCCGCCGAGGTGGTGGCGATCCAGCGGCAGGCCTCGGCCGTGACCCTGGGGGTGATCGTGGCGGCCCAGATGGGCAACCTGATGGCCTGTCGCTCCGAGTGGCGCTCGGTGCTGCAGCTGCCGGTGTTCGCCAACCCGCTGCTGTGGCTGGGCTTCGTCAGCGAGCCGCTGGCCTTCGCTCTGCTGCTGGGGCTGCCGCCCCTGGCCGCCAGCTTCCAGCTGGCGCCGTTCCCGGGTGAGCTGGTGGGTTGGCTGGTGCTCAGCCCGCTGGTGTTGCTGGTGGCGGAGGAACTGCGCAAGCTCGTGGTGCGCCGCCGCCGGCCTGCGGCCCCAGGCCCGGGCCCGCTGGCCCCCGTCCCGCCGCCGCTGGGCGCCCCATGAGTTCCGCCGCCGCGCCCGCCGCTGGTCCCACCCCGCCGCTCTGGGGCGACCGGGCCGCCGCCGGCCGGGAGCTGGCGGCGGCCCTGCCGGACTGGCGCGGCGTGCAGGGGGCCCTGGTGGTGGGCCTGCCCCGCGGCGGGGTGGCGGTGGCTGCGGCGCTGGCCGATGCCCTGGAGCTGCCCCTGGCCAGCTGGGCCGTGCGCAAACTGGCCTGCCCGGAGGTGCCGGAGGTGGCGGTCGGGGCCCTGGCGCCGGGGGGCGTGCTGCTCTGGGACGAGGACTACGCGCGGCAGCTGGGGCTCACGCCGGAGCTGCGGCGCCGCCTGGTGCAGGAGCAGGACCTGGAGCTGCGCCGCCGCCAGCGGCTGTACGCCGATCCGCCGGCGGCGGCCCTGCGGGGCCGCGCCCTGCTGGTGGTCGACGACGGCGTGGCGACGGGCCTCACCGCCCGGGCGGCCCTCACCTCCCTGGGCCGCTGCAGGCCGTCCCGGTTGCTGCTGGCCGTGCCCGTGATCGATGCGGCGGTCGCCAGGCGGCTGGAGGCCCCGGAGACAGGGCTGCTGGCCGGCAGCCGCGCCGGCCTGGTGGCCCTTGCCCGGGTGGAGCGGCTCACGGCGGTGGGGGCCTGGTACCGCCAGTTCGAGCAGCTCGAGGACGGCACCGTGCTGGCCCTGCTCGGGGCCCGCCGCTCCGGCCCTCAGCCCTGGTGGTAGGCGGGGTCCACCCAGCAGCGGGGCAGGGCCTCGCCGGAGGGGAAGACGAGCTCGGCCTTGGCAAAGGGCTCCGGCTCCTGCAGCTCCTCGCCGGCGTGCAGGCGGCCGTCCACCTGGGCGGCGAAGGGATCGGCCAGCTGCTGCAGGCTCAGCACCTCCAGCAGGCTTCCATCGGCGCAGGTCTTGAGGAACATCGCTTCACCTCAGGGGCTCTGGTCCCGTTCTAGTCAGGGCCTGGGCCCCTGCATCGGCCGGCCGGCCCAGCGATGCAAGCTGCAACGCAAGCCGGTGGCGATGGATGGGGCGCCGATGGCGCCAGAGCGGACGACGTCGCCTCTGTCTCGGTCGGCCCGGTCTCGGCGCCGGCGATCAGAACCACTCGGCGCGGGCCTCGGCCGCCGGGTTCGTGTGATCCTCCGGAGTGCTGCGCTCAAACTGCAGCATGATCGAGCGCCGCTGCTCGCCGTCGGCGGCCACGGCCTCGATCGGGTACAGCTGGCGGCCGTCCCGGAAGGGCACCTGCACCCGGAAGCTGCCGTTGGCCTTGAGGGGCACCGGCTCGCCGCCGATGCTGAGGCGGGCGTCGGGTTCGGTGGCGCCGTACACCACCAGTTCGGCATCGGCCACCAGCCAGAACGAGCGGGCCCGCGCCGCCCAGCCGCCGCCGGAGGCGCTGCGGCCACTGGCCCAGGGCCCGGCACCGGAGGCCTGCAGGCCGGCTCCCTCCGCCTCCACCAGCTCCAGGTCGTGGAAGGCCTCGGAGCCGCGGCCCACCTGGCGCAGCCGCACCGTGGCGGTGCGGTAGAGCAGCTCGTGCAGGGGCAGGGCACCGGTGGCTTCGGTCTGGGCCGCCGGCTGCTCGGCCGGGGTGGTCCTGGCCTGGAAGGGCTCGAAGGAGCCGGGGCCCGGTTCGGGATCGAGGTTGTAGCCGGGGATCAGCGTCGGGGCCGAGCGGGCCAGGGACACCCAGCCGCCGGCCCCCTGGAAGCCGAGCTCCGCCCGGTAGAGGCGGTTGCCCAGGGGCAGGGCTACCCCCCACTGCCCGGCGGCGGGATCCACCGGCAGCTGCTGCAGGGCATGGGGCGGGCTGTTCGGGTCCGCCAGACCGGTCACATCGGCGATGCGCAGCCGCAGCCCCTGGCCGCTGGCGCTGAGGCGGGAGCGGTCCGCGGCCCCCAGGTCCCAGAAGGCGAAGCCCCACTGGGGGCCGTGGGCCTCAAAGCTCACCCAGGAGCCCGCGGCCACCGGCCGTTGTGCCGCGGGCACCGCCGCGGGCTCCGCTGCCGCCGGGACCCCGGCGACCGGGGCCTGGGGCTCGGAGGCCGGCGCGCCGGCGCCGTTGGAGGCGGCCGCTGGCGTTGCCTCAGGGGGGGCCATGGCTCCCAGCCCCAGGGCTGAGAGGGCGCGGCGGGCGAGGTCGCGGATGGAGGGGGCCATGGCACAGGAATGCTTGGTGCCGTCCTAGGTGCCTTGCCCCGCCGCCGCGGTGGCGACGGCTGCATCGGTCGCCGTTCCCTGACGGCGAGACGCATCGCTAGAACGGTGCCAGTGCCCCTCAGCCCCAGTGATCCGTGCCGTCGGTGCCGCCCCCCTGAGCTGGTCTGAGCTGGAGGCCCTGCTGCCCGCCGGCCGCGACACGCTGGCCCTGCGGATCCACGGACCCACCAACGCCCAGGCGCAGCTGCGCCTGTTCGGCCGCAGCGAGGCTGAACTGCGCGTCACCCTCTACCGCGACCACCACGCCTGGTGCCCCTACTGCCAGAAGGTGTGGCTGTGGCTGGAGGAGCAGCGGATCCCCTACCGGATCCGCAAGGTCACGATGCACTGCTACGGCGAGAAGGAAGACTGGTACCGGCGCCTGGTGCCCAGCGGCATGCTGCCGGCCCTGGAGCTCGATGGCCGGCTGATCACCGAGAGCGACCTGATCCTGCACAGCCTCGAGGGCGCCTTCGGGCCCCTGGGCCGGGCCCTCGATGATCCGGAGGTCTTTGCGCTGCGCCAGCTCGAGCGGCGCCTGTTCCGGGCCTGGTGCCAGTGGCTCTGCTACGCGGGACCCCTGGGCGCCGGCCCGGCGTCGCCGGAGCCCGCGGCCGACCCCTTCGCCGAGCCGGCGGCCCGCCACTTCACGCGCATGGCCGAGCTGGTGGAGCAGGCCCTCGAGGCCCTGTCAGGGCCCTGGTTTCTGGAGGGCTTCAGCAGCGCCGACGTGGTGTTCGTGCCCTACCTGGAGCGCATGAACGCCTCCCTCGCCTACTACAAGGGCTACGGGCTGCGCCAGCGCCACCCGGCCATCGACCGCTGGTTCAGCGCCCTGGAACAGCGCTCCACCTACCTGGGCACCCAGGGCGACTTCCACACCCACGCCCACGACCTGCCCCCCCAGATGGGCTGCTGCCTGGCCAGCGGCACCGCCCTGCAGCGGGCCGCCGCCGCCGCCATCGACGGCGGTCCCTGGCCCGCCGTCAACTCCGCCCTGATCGAGACCCGTCAGCTCGAGCCGGCCGGAGCCGCCCTGGAGGCCCTGGCCCGGGTGCTCCAGCACCGCGGCCGGCTGCTGGCGGTCAACCCCGAGGGCAGCGGCGCCGGCGGCGTCCGGCTGGAGCTGGCCCTGCGGGCGGCCCTCACCACCCTGGTGGGGGAGGCCCCCTGTGCGCCGCCGCCGGGTACGGCCGCCGGCCTGCGCTACCTGCGGGATCGGATCTCCGTGCCCCGCGACATGGGGTTGCACGCGGCGCGGCAGCTGCGCCGGGCCCTGGAGACCACCGCCGCCCTCGATGGCCCGGCCCAGGGCCCCGCCATCCCCATCCGCCACCGCCGCGACCAGGACCCCCGCCCCTTCCTCGCCGCCGCCGCCGCATCCCCGGCAGGCCCCGCGGCCTGATCGCCGCTCCGGTCCAGCCGGCTGCCATGCTCCGGGCTGCGGCCGTTCCCTCCGCCCTGGCTCCCTTCGCCGCCTCCACCCTGGTCTCCCCCCTCCCGGCCTGTCTCGCCGTGCTCGACGCCCTCAGCACCGCCGATCTGGAGGCCCTGCTGGGCCGCTGGGGCTATGGCGTGGTGTTCGTGGGGATGCTGCTGGAGAATGCCGGCCTGCCCCTGCCCGGGGAGACCCTGACCCTGCTGGGGGGCTACGCCGCCGGCAGCGGCCAGCTCAACCTGTTCGGCGTGATGGCTGCGGCGGCTGGCGGCGCCGTGCTGGGCGACAACCTCGGCTACTGGGTGGGCCGCCGGGCCGGCTGGGGCCTGCTGCTGCGGGTGGGCGGCTGGCTGGGCCAGGGGCCGGAGCGAATGGAGCGGCTGCGCGCCGGCTTCCTGCGCCGCGCCGGCCTCTCGGTGCTGCTGGGGCGCTTCGTGGCGGTGCTACGGGTGCTGGCGGGCCCCATGGCCGGTGCCGTGGGCATGCCCTACCGACGCTTCGTGCTCTGCAACCTGGCGGGGGCTGTGCTCTGGTCGGTCTCGATGGTGAGCCTGGCCTGGCTGGGGGGTCGCTGGATCCCCCTCGAGCGCATGCTCAGCGGCGTGGTGGAATTCGGCTTCGGGGCCCTGCTGCTGCTGGCGGTGGTGGTGGCCCTGCCGCGGCTGCTCTCGGCCTGGGAGGGGCGGGTGCTGGAGCGCAGCGAGACGCCGACGGCAGATGGTGCGCCCCCCGCGGACCCCGACTGAAGCGGTGCCCGCTCCGCTGAAGGGCAGCCCGCTCAGCGGCTGGAGAGGGCCTCGCGCTTGCTCATCAGATAGCGCACCAGCTCCTGCTGCAGGGCCAGCAGCTCGCGGGTGCAGCCACGGAAGGCGGCCCGGTGGCGGATCTCGTCGTGGCGGGTGTGCAGGTCGCGCAGCATCAGTTCGATGGCATCGAGTTCAGCCCTGTTCATGGCCCCGGCCGGCTTTGGCCGAACCCTATCAACCCAGGGGCCTGGCCCCGTGGCAGGGCTGGTGCGGTGGCTGCCGTCCCGGTGCCAGCTGAGACAGCGGTGGTCGCACGCCGTGGCCGCTGCGGTGCTGGCCGTGCCTGAGCCCGCTCCGTCTGGCTACGGTTCGGTCAGAGGCTTTCCTGGCCATGCAGCGCCCACGCACCGCCGCCGGCCAGGGGCTTCGCACCGCCGCGGCGGCCCTGGCCCTGGGGGGGCTGCTCGGCGGCCCCGCTCCAGCCGCAGCCGTGGAGCTGGGCGGCCAGACCTGGTTCGCCTCGCCCCCCTGGCGGGTGATCTTCCGCAACTACACCAGCACGGTGGGGGATGCGGGCGGTGAGTACTACTTCACCGTGGCCCTGCCGGCCGCCGCCGGGGTGGGTCTGGCGGGCCTGCGGATCCAGCAGACCCGCGGCGTCGACACCCACTTCGGCTTTGACGTGGGCCGCAGCCGGGCCTTCCTGGGCCAGCCCCGGCGTGAGGGACCGGCGGTCGCCGTGGCGGTCAGCTTCGATGACGCCACCCGCCTGGTCGAGGCCCGCTTTCCCCGGCCCATCGAACCCGGCCAGACCGTGACCCTGGCGCTGCGACCCTGGCGCAACCCCTTCCAGAGCGACACCTACCTGTTCGCCGTGGCGGCCATTCCCGCTGGCCCCAACCCGGTGCCGGCCTCCCTGGGCGTCGCCACCATGCCGATCTATGAGGCCTTCTCGCGCTGAAGGGCCGCCGCCAGGAACACCAGCGCCATCAGCAGATAGCCCAGGGCCCAGCTGCCGCCGCTGCCCCAGCCCAGCTGCAGCACCGTGTCGGCCTGGCTGAAGCGCCAGGCGTGGATCACCCCCAGCCAGGCGGCCAGTGCCGCCAGGCCGGCGCCGAGGGCCGCCGCCAGGAAGCGCCGCTCGATCACGTACACGAGCATCGCGGCCAGCAGCATGGCGGAGATGATCTGGCCCTGCTCCAGGGCGAAGGCGCCGCTGGCCCAGACGTCGGCCCGCTGCAGGGGCACCAGCAGCGCCGGCCCGAAGGGCTGGGCGCCGCTGCCGGCACCGCCGGCCCGCAGGCCTGCCTTGAGCAGCAGGGAGCCCCAGCCGGCCAGACCCGGCAGCAGCCCCAGCACCACCGCCGGCGCGTGGGAGCGGGGGGTGGCCTGGAAGGCCTGGGCCGCGATCACCAGGCCGATGTAGAGCACGATCGCCATGCCGGCCTCGATCGGCACCAGCTGCCCCACCAGCCCGAACAGCCCCAGCAGGCACAGGCCTCCCATCAGCAGACCGTTGAGCCAGGAGTAGCCGATGCGGGCGCCCATCGCCTTCCAGGCCGGATGGCCGATGTAGAGGGTGGTGGGGAAGCAGGAACCCAGGGCGGCGGCGGCGATCGTGCCGAGGCCGTTGATCAGCAGCGAGTCCTTCACCGGGTAGGTGTCGCCGGCGGCCTCGGCGCTCTCGATGTTCTGCAGGGAGCCGAGCACGTTGAACAGTCCCATCGGCACGATCACCCCCAGCCAGGGCACCAGCTGGGAGCGGGCCTCCCACAGGCTGGCCAGCTGCAGGGCCGGCAGGTGCAGCCCCACCTGGCTGGCGTTGGCGCCCCAGCTGGCCGCATCGATCTGGATCAGGCCGCTGCCCCAGGCCAGGGGAATGCCCACCAGCACCGCCAGCAGCCCGCCCGGCACCGGCAGGCGCAGCTGGCCGTAGTAGGTCACCAGGATCACCGCCAGCACCGCCAGGCCCACCACGGGCCGGGCGTAGGTGCGCAGCAGGAAGCCGAGGGCGATGTAGCCCAGGGCGATGCCGGCCAGGGTGGAGAGCAGGGCGGCCCGGGGCAGCCAGCGCCGCAGCCAGTGGGCCCACCAGGCGCCGCCCGCCTCGATCAGCCCCGAGCCCAGGCAGGCCACCAGCCCCGCTTCCCAGGACAGGCGCACGGCGGCGGCCTCCCCCAGGCCCTGGCCCAGGGCGGTGAGCTTCACCGGCAGCATCACCAGGAACACGTAGGCGAACAGGCTCACCGTGTTGATGCCGTAGGGCAGGGCGGTGCGGTCGCCTCGCCGCTCGCGCCGGGCCAGGCGATGGGCCTGCAGGGCATAGGCCAGGTTGCCCACCACCAGGCTGATGCCCGTGGCCGGGAGGATGCTGCCGAAGATCAGGGCGTCGGGGTAGCCGAGCACGCCGCGGCAGAGGCCCAGGATCAGCAGGATCTGGACCAGGTTGTCGAGGCCGAGGCCCAGCAGGCCGTCGATGTCCCCCGGGACGAACCAGCGGGGGCGACCGCCCGGCGGCGGACCCGGAGCCGGGGCCAGGGCTGGTGGAGACAGGAGGGGAGCCATGGCGCCAGCTTGCTGGAGTGGGACGCCGGCGGCCACGATCCCATCCCGGTCGCTTCAGGTGTCGGGTTCCAGCAGCAGCAGGGCCTCGGCGCCGTGGCTGCCGGCCCAGAGCCAGCGGCTGCGCCAGCCCGCCGCCGCCGCCAGCCGCTGGAACTGGCCCCGCTCACTCGGGAAGTCGCTGGCGCTGAGGTGCTCCTCCACCAGTTGACGCTCGGCGGCGGGCAGGGCCTGCCAGTGGCGGGCGATGCGCCGCCGGTAGCGCTGGATGTAGGTGTCCCGGTCTTCGCCATCGCGGCGGAACACATCGGCCAGCAGCAGGCAGCCCCCCGGTGCCAGGCAGGGGCGCAGGGCCTCCAGGACCCGCCGCTTGTCGGGATCGGCCAGGTGATGCAGGGCAAACAGGCAGCTCACCAGGCTGAGGGGCTCGGCGCCGCCGGCTGGGGACTCCGCCTCGGCTGCGCTCCGCCGCGCCTCACTCCAGGCCAGCAGGTCGGCGCAGACCCAGTGGCAGGGGAAGGGGCTGCCCTCAAGCCGGGCCGCGGCCAGGGGCAGCACCGCCGCGGTGGCATCGACGCCGACCAGGCCCGCCAGGGGCAGTCGGCGCAGGATCGGCGCCAGCAGGCCCAGGTCGCCGCAGCCCAGGTCGGCCATCCAGCCCAGGGGGGCTGCCTGCCCGTGCCGGTCCCCGCGCTGCTGCAGTTCCGCCTCCAGGGCCCGCGTCAGGGCCCGGTGCTCCATCAGGTCCAGGTCCACGACCCGGCGGTAGGCCTGCCAGCTGCGGCGGAACAGCTCCAGGCTGCCGGCGGCGGCGTTGCTGGCCCCGGGGGGCTGGCCCCCGGGGGCCGGGGCCTGCGGCGCCGGGGGTTTGCTCGGAGCTGTCATCGCCGGCCGCGCGGTCCGCTGCCCCATCCTGACGGCTCCGCAGCGGCATTGAAACGATTTGTCCGCCTCGTCCGCGGCCAGCCGGCGCAGTCTCCCTAGCATCTATGCACCCTGCCGGGCCTGCCCAGGACCGCGGCACCATTCTCCACAGCCTGCGTCCCCCGGAATCCGCGACCAGCCGATGGGCAGTCCGATCAGCCGCGAGATCTTCCTGGCCCGGGCCATCGCCCGCTTCGGCCACCGCTACGACTACAGCGCCATCGTCTACAAGAGCTTCAAGACGCCGGTGACGATCCGCTGCACCATCCATCCGGTGCGCGACATCAAGATCACCCCTGAGAAGCACCTGCAGACCACCGGTGGCTGCAAGTTCTGCCTGCGGGAGCGGCGGCTGCAGATCCTGGAGCGCGGCTTTGCCGCCGAGGCCGTGCCGGGCCATCCCCTGGGCGAGCGTCCCCCGGCGGACCGGCTACCGATCACCCCCCTGGAGCGACTGGCGGATGTGGTGCTTCCCCTCTGACCACCGCCGCGCCGGGGGCCTCGCGGCGGGGCTGCTGGCGGGTCTGACTCCGCTGCTGCTGCTGGCGCCGCCGGCCCAGGCCCGCACGATCCGCTGCAGCGTCAGCCAGGCGCGGCAGATCCTCTACGCGGGCCGCTGCGACTTCCAGCCCAGTGACCCCGATGGCAGCTTCTCCCTGGTGCCCCTGGATCGGCCGTCCATCTCCGGCGCCAACCCGATCTCGGTGACCCTGATGGCCCCGGGCCTCGCCGACGTGCGCGGCCTGTCGGCCGATGGCATCAACTCCCGCTGGGGAACGGCCCGGCGCTCCCGCCAGGAGCCCGCCTGCTGGCAGGGCACGGACTTCCGCATCTGCGCCTACTGATCCGGCGCCCCCGGGGATCGGCACCCCTGGCAGGCCAGCCTCAGGCCTCAGCCGGCATCAGTGAGGAGTGGTGGTGCTGGATGCGCCAGTCCTTGCCGTCGAAGGCATAGACGAACGAGTAGCGCGCCGCCACCCGCCGCGGCGGCTGGCCCGGAGGCTGCAGCAGGAAGCTGTAGGTGCCCGCATCGAGGGCCTCGTTGCAGCCCAGCCGCACGGTGCGGCTGTCGATGCGGCCCTTGGGCCCCTGGGCCAGGAACCCCACGAAGTAGTCGGCGATGGCGGCGTGGTCGGTGCGGGGGACCGGCGAGAGGGTGGGCAGCAGCAGGGCGTCCCTGCCGTAGAGCGCGGCCACCTGCTCCGGATCGCCGCTGGCCAGGGCGGCGTTCCAGCGATCGAACAGCGCCGCCACCCCCGCCGCATCGATCGGGGCGCAGGCGTAGCTGTCGGGGGGGGCGCCGCCCGGGCCGGCCGGGGCGGCCCGCAGCGCCGCGCCGGCCGGCGCCAGCAGCAGCACCAGCCCCAGGGCCAGGCCGAGCAGCTGGGCAAGCAGCGGTGCAGGCAGCGGTGTCGGCAGCGGGGCCCGCGGGGGCGCTGACCAGGGACGGCGGCCGGCGGCGGCCGATCCGGCGGGGAGGGGAGCTGCCATGGGAGCCGCGTCGTCCTGACTGACCCCACGCCTAGCCAGGGCGGGTTCCGGCCGCCACGGCCAGGCCGTCATGCCCAGGCCGTTGTGGCCAGGCCGTTGGGGCCGCGCCGCCATGGCCGCGCCGCGAGCCCTAGCTTCCAACCATGGCCCTGCGTTTTCCCCCCTTCGAGCCCCTGCCGCCGCCCCCCGCCGGCGCCGCCGGGCTGCTGGAGGTGCCCCTGGCCCGGCTGCGGCCCACCCAGCTGTGCGTGGGCATGGCGGAGATCCGCAGCCGCCAGGCCGATTTCGCCCGGGACAGCCCCGAGCAGCGCCGCCAGTACCTGCGCCAGAAGCCCACCCCCCTGGTGCGCAGCGCCGCCGACGAGTTCTGGATCGTGGACCGCCACCACCGCCTGCGGGGCCTGATGGAACTGGACCCCGGTGCCACCTGCTTCGGCTATGTGGCCCTGCAGCTGGAGGTGCGCGACCACCGGGCGGTGCTGGAGCAGCTGCACCGGCGCGGCTGGCTCTACCTGTATGACGGCCGCGGCCTGGGGCCCCTCCCCCCCACGGCCCTGCCGGCCCAGCTCACCGGCACCCAGGACGACCCCTACCGCAGCCTGATCTGGAGGCTGAAGCGGGAGGGGGTGGTGGCGGCGGCGCCCCTGATTCCCTTCCATGAGTTCCGCTGGGGGGCCTGGCTGCGCAGTCGCCAGCTGCCGCCCTTCGGTTCCGATCGGCTGGAGCCGGCCCTGCCGGCCGCCCGGGCCCTGGCCCGCTCCGCCGCCGCCGCGCACCTGGCGGGCTGGCAGGGGTTGAGGCGGCCCTGAACCCCGCCGCTTCACCCCAATTAAGGTAATGAGAGCCCATCACGGTTTCCCCCGCCTGCGATGAAGCCAACCACCAGCCGCCGGGCCCATCCGCGCCACGAGGTGCCGAGCATGGTGGGGGCCGTGCGGGTGGAGCTGGTGCTGCCCCAGGCCCATCACCACGGCACCCTCTGGGATGTGGCCCACGAGGGCAGCTGCGTGCTGATCCACGGCGATCCCGGACTGGTGGTTGGCCAGGAGCTGGAGCTGCGCTTCCGCCACGACGTGGTGATCGAGCCGATCTGCCTGCGGGCCGGACTGCTCTGGCAGAAGCTCACCGGCGTCAACACCTTTGCGGGCTTCCGCTTCCTGGAGGGGCCGCTGCCGGAGGGCACCTTCCTGGAGGACTACATGCGCATGAACTGGGCTGACCACGGCTGAACGGAGGCCCTGACCGACGCCTCTGCCGTGGCCCAGGAGCTGGCATCCACCTAGCCTCAGGCCAGCAGCACCCCCGGCCATGGCCTCGCCGCCGCTCGCCCCGCCGCCGCTCGCCCGCCATCTGCTCGTCCCCAGCGACGGTTCCGAGCTCTCGGACGCGGCCGTGCAGCACGCCGTGGCCCTGGCCGCCGCCCTCGGGGCCCGCCTCACCTTCTTCCACGCCCAGGAGAACTTCTACGGCCGCCCGGACATGGCGATCTTCGGCGAGGGGCTGGCGGTGGACCCCAAGCTGGGGGAGCAGTTCACGCGGGTCAGCGCGGCCTGGGCGGAGCAGCTGCTGGCCCGGGCCCGGGCGGCCGCCACGGCGGCCGGGCTCGAGTCCGATGCCGTCACCAGCGTCGATCCGGTGGTCCACGAGGCGATCCTGCGGGTGGCCGAGGAGCGCGGCTGCGACCTGATCGTGATGGCCTCCCACGGCCGCCGCGGCCTGGCGGGCCTGCTGCTGGGCAGCGAGACCCAGCGGGTGCTCACCCATGCCCCGATCCCCGTGCTGGTGGTGCCGGCCCGGCCGCCCCAGGGCTGAGCAGCTCCGCGGCCCGGGCGATCAGCTGACTCGCCGTGGCCGCGTAGACCGCCTCGGCCTGGGCGGCGCTGCGGCCGATGCAGGTCATGCCGAGCTTGCCGTACTCCGACAGGCAGCCCAGCAGGTGGAAGACACTGCCCTGCAGCTGGGCCGGGTCGTAGTGCAGGCCGGCCTCGGCCACCAGGTCGATCAGGTCCACCGGCAGCAGGCCCCGCAGGCGTGGATCGCAGAGGTTGTCGGTGGCCACGTAGTGCAGGGGCTGGCCGGTGGGCGAGCGGAACAGGCCGCTGGCCGCATCCAGCTCGCCGGCGGTGATCGCCCGCAGGGCCATGGTGGGGTGGGTGGTGCCGCCCTGGCGCAGGTTCACCTCGATCGCCTGCAGGTCCCAGCGGCCATCGATCTGCCGGGCGATGAAGTCCACGGCGTAGCGCTCCAGGGCCCCCTCGGCCGCCAGGGCCTCGCCGATGGCCCGGCCGTGGCGCATCAGCTCCAGGCGGTAGGGCTCCGCGGCGGGGAAGCGGCAGCCCAGGTAGGTCTGGCCGTTGGCCCCCCCCAGGATCTGCTCGTGGGTGGAGAGCACCTCCACCGGGCCCGGTCGGCCGCCGCCGCCCGGGTGGATCGTGCCCTGCACGCTGGGGGAGCTGAGGGCGTCGCCGCCCTCGAGCCAGGCCTCCACCAGGGCCCCCTGCTGGGCCATGAGCTCCCGCCACTGGGGCGGCGGCATCGCCAGCTCCTCGAGGGCCTGGCGGATGCGGCCGCGGCGCTGGCCGGCGCCCAGGTCCTCCAGCCGCAGCGCCTCCAGGTCCAGGGGCGCGTTGCCCTCGCCGCTGAAGCCCTGGTTCAGCTTCACCACGCAGCGCCGCAGCTGCGGCTGGCTGTCCCAGAGCTCGGCGGTCACCTCCGCCAGGGCGTCGAGGTCGTACACCAGGGCGCTGCCGGCGGGGTGGGGCACGCCGCAGCGGGCGAACAGCTCGCGGCTGCCAGCCTTGCTGCCCCAGTAGCCCAGGGCCGGATCCGTGCCGAGCAGGGGCACCTGCAGCCGCTCGGACAGCTGCTTCTCCAGCTCGGTCACCACGTAGCAGGCGATGAAGCTGCGCCCGGGCCGCAGCAGCTCCTGGATCCGCGCCAGCAGCTGGGGCCGCTCCAGCAGCTTGGCGGTGAGCGGCCGGTTGGAGGCGTCGTCGGCATCGAGCAGATGCAGGCGGCGGCGGGCATGGGAGGCGGGCACGCCGGGCAGCAGCTCCAGCACCGCGTCCACCACCAGCTCGGGCAGCAGCTTGCTGGTCACGTAGATGGCCCGCACGCCGGGATCCCGCAGCCGCACCAGGGAGAACAGCTGGCGCTCCTCGTAGTGGTGGAACCCGGTGACCAGTTCCATCTGGGCCTGGTCCATGGTCAGGGAGGGCACCACCAGCAGGTCGACGTCGCTGCCGCTGCGGCCCTGCTCGTCGCCCCAGTCCGGCAGCAGCTGGGCCTGCAGGTCGCGGAAGCTCAGGGCCATGGCCGGCAGCCGGCAGCTGGGCCCATCCTGCTGGGCCCGGTGGCGGCTGGAATGCAGCGGTCCGCACTCCCTAGGATTGGCCTTCAGCTGGATCCGAGCAGCGTGCAGGCCGGCCGTCCCTCTGCCCCTGCCGGCTCGGCCCCTGGCCAGGCCACCGAGGTCGCCGCAGCCACCGCCACCGTCACCACTGCCACTGCAGCCACCGTCACCACTGCCGTCGCGGGTCTGGCCGTCGGTCGCCCCAGTGCCGGCTGGATCGCCGCCACCGGCCTGGCCCTGGTGCTGTTCCTGGCCCTGCACCTGGCGGGGATCGCCCTGGCGCCGCTGGCTCCGGCCCGCTTTGAGGCCTACGCCGCCGCCCTGCACGCCAGCCCCTGGCTGCCGCTGCTGGAGCCTGTCCTGGCGGCGGCGGCCCTGCTCCACCTGCTGCTGGCCACCGCCAAGGTGCTCGCCAACCGCCGCGCCAGGTTCGCGGCCGCGGCCCCACCGGCCGGCTCCCCGGGCCTGGTGAGCCGCCGCGGCGATCCCCTGGCGGCCCTGGCGGCCCGCAGTGCCCCCCTCAGCGGCGCCCTGCTGCTGGCCTTCCTGGCGGTGCACCTGGCCCAGTTGCGCTGGGGGCGGCCGGCGGCCGGCCAGGAGCTGCTGGCGCTGCGGGCGGCCCTGGCCCCCCCCGCCGCCCTGGCGCTCTACCTGGCGGCGGCCCCGGCCCTGGGGCTGCACCTGTTCCACGGGGCGGAGGCCGCCCACCGCAGCCTGGGGCTGCTGGATCCCACCAACGGCACCCGCATCCGCCGCTGGGGCCGCGCCCTGGCCGCCACGCTGGCGGCGGGCTTCGCCCTGGTGCCGCTGCTGCTGGTGCTGCGGCCATGAGCCTCGATCCCCGCCTCCCGGCCGGCCCGCTGGCCGGCGCCTGGAGCCGTTGCCGCGAGGGGCTGCCGCTGATCAGCCCCCAGCGCAAGCGGCAGTTCAGCCTGGTGGTGGTGGGCAGTGGTCTGGCCGGGGCCTCGGCCGCCGCCGCCCTGGCGGAGCAGGGCTACCGGGTGCGGCTGGTGACCTTCCACGACAGCCCGCGCCGGGCCCACTCGGTGGCGGCCCAGGGCGGCATCAATGCCGCCAGGGCCACCGCCAACGACGGCGACAGCATCGCCCGCCTGTTCGCCGACACCCTGCGGGGCGGCGACTTCCGCGCCCGGGAGGCCGGCTGCTACCGGCTGGCGGAGATCAGCGGCGCGATCATCGACCAGGCCGTGGCCCAGGGGGTGCCCTTCGCCCGGGAGTACGGCGGCACCCTGGCCACCCGCAGCTTCGGCGGCGCCCTGGTGAGCCGCACCTTCTACGCCCGCGGCCAGACCGGCCAGCAGCTGCTGCTCGGCGCCTACCAGGCCCTGCTGCGCCAGGTGGCGGCCGGCCGGGTCGAGCTGCTGCCCCACCGCGAGATGCTGGAGCTGATCAGGGTGGATGGTGTCGCCCGCGGAGTGGTCTGCCGCCACCGGAGCACGGGGGCCCTGGAGGTGATCACCGGCCACGCGGTGCTGCTGGCCACGGGCGGCTACGCCAACGTCTACTACCTGTCGACGAATGCGCTCCAGTCCAACGCCGGTGCCATCTGGCGCGCCCACCGCCAGGGGGCCCTGTTCGCCAACCCCTGCTTCACCCAGATCCACCCCACCTGCATCCCCAGCGGCGATGCCCTGCAGAGCAAGCTCACGCTGATGAGCGAGAGCCTGCGCAACGACGGCCGCCTCTGGCTGCCGGCCCGCCCCGGCGACGGCCGTCCCCCTGCGGAGATCCCCGAGGCGGAGCGCGATTACTTCCTGGAGCGCCTCTACCCTGCCTACGGCAACATGGCTCCCCGCGATCTCGCCTCGCGCCGGGCCCGGGAGCTCTGCGCCGCAGGCCATGGGGTGGGTCCCGGCGGGCGCTCGGTGTACCTCGACCTGGCCGAGGCGATCGCCCGCGAGGGGCGCGCCGCCATCGAGGCCCGCTACGGCAACCTGCTGGCGATGTACGAGCGCATCACCGGCGATGACCCGCGGGCCGTGCCGATGCGCATCTACCCCGCGCCCCATTACACGATGGGTGGCCTCTGGGTGGACTACCACCTGATGAGCACGGTGCCGGGGCTGTTCGTGCTGGGGGAGGCCAACTTCTCCGAGCACGGCGCCAACCGCCTCGGCGCCAGTGCCCTGATGCAGGGCCTGGCCGATGGCCTGTTCATCGCTCCGGCCACCGTCACCGCCTGGCTGGCGGGTCAGCCCCTGCCGGAGCTGGGCCCGGGCCACCCCGCCTGCCGCGCCGCCCTGGCCAGCACCGAAGCCCGCATCGCGGCCCTGCTGGCGGCCGGGGGCCGGCGGACCGTGGACGCCTTCCACCGGGAGCTGGGCCTGCTGTTGATCGACAGCTGCGGCATCAGCCGCAGCGCCGCGGGCCTGGGCCGCGGCCTGGAGCAGGTGATGGCCCTGGAGGCGGCCTTCCACGCCGACCTCCGGCTGCCCCAGGAGGCCCACGGCCCCAATGCCGAGCTGGACAAGGCCCTGCGCCTGGCCGACTCCTTCCCCCTGGCGGCGCTGATGCTGCGCGATGCCCTGGCCCGGGAGGAGTCGTGCGGGGCCCACTTCCGCGAGGAGCACCAGACCCCGGAGGGGGAGGCCCGCCGCGACGATGCCCGCTTCGCCCACATCGCCGCCTGGGAGTACCGGGAGGGGGCCGAGCCGCGGCGCCACAGCGAGCCGCTGCTGTTCACCGTCCTCCAGCCCAGCGCCCGCAGCTACCGATGAACCGCCCCCGCCGCCGCGCCGCTCCCCTCAGGCCATGACCCGCACCCTCTCCCTCACCCTGCGCATCTGGCGCCAGCTGGGCCCCGGCGCCCCCGGCGCCTTCGAGAGCCATCGGCTGGAGGGGGTGTCCGCCGACCTCTCGCTGCTGGAGGCCCTCGACGGGCTCAACGAGCGGCTGGTGGCCGCCGGCCAGCGGCCGGTGCACTTCGAGCACGACTGCCGCGAGGGCATCTGCGGCAGCTGCGGCTTCCTGGTGAACGGCCAGGCCCACGGCCCCCGGGCCGCCACCACCGTCTGCCAGCTGTACCTGCGCCAGCTGGCCGATGGCGCCACCCTGGTGCTGGAGCCCTGGCGCGCCGCCGCCTTCCCCCTGATCCAGGACCTGGCGGTGGAGCGCTCCGCCCTCGATCGCCTGATCGCGGCGGGGGGCTACTGCTCGGTGCCGATCGGCAGTGCGCCGGAAGCGAATGGGCTGCTGGTGGGCCGCGAGCGGGCGGCCTCCGCCTTCGAGACCGCCACCTGCATCGGCTGCGGCGCCTGCGTGGCCAGCTGCCGCAACGCCTCCGCCAGCCTGTTCGTGGCCGCCAAGCTGGCCCACCTGGGCCAGCTGCCCCAGGGCCAGCCCGAGCGGGCCCGCCGCGCCGCCGCCCTGCAGGATCAGATGCTGGCGGAGGGCTTCGGCAGCTGCAGCAGCCACCTGGAGTGTGAGGCGGTCTGCCCCCAGCAGATCTCCGCCGACTGGATCAGCTGGATGCACGGCGAGGCCCGGCGCCTCCGGGGCGGGCAGCTTTCTTAAGAGCTGTGTGGGAGCGGCCGCCCCAGCCGCGCCCCCGGCCTGCGGGGCCCTAGCAACGGCCATAGCGGCGGCGCGGGGCCGTGACCTTCTTCCTCAAGCTCACCGAGGCCATCGCCAGCCGCCAGTCGCTGCTGATCACCGGGCTCGACCCCAACCCGGAGATGCTGCACACCTGGAACCGCAGCCGCGGTGGCGGCACGGGCTCGTTCCTCTCCCAGGCGCGGCGCTGGATCAAGGCGGTGATCGAGGCCACCTCAGGCCACGTCTGCGCCGTCAAGCCCAGCCTCGGCTTTTACCAGGCCCTGGGGGCCGTGGGCATCGATCTGCTGCGGGAGGTGCGGGAGCTGGTGCCCCCCGATCTGCCCCTGATCCTCGATGCCAAGCACGCCGACCTCAACTCCGCCTCGGCCCTGGCCCACTACCTGTTCCACGACCTGGGGGTCGATGCGGTGTCGCTCTCGCCCCTGGCGGGCCAGGACATCGCCGCCCCCTTCCTGCTGCACACCGACCGGGCCGTGGTGGTGACCTGCCACAGCTCCAGCCCGGCGGCGCGGGTGCTGCAGCACCACCCCGATGAGAGCGACCCCTTCTATCTGCGGGTGGTGCGCGAGAGCCAGCTGTGGGCCACGCCGGAGCAGCTGCTGCTGGAGGTGGGCACCAGCGATCCGCGCATCCTGGAGCGGGTGCGGGCCGCCGCCCCGGAGCACGTGCTGATCCTGCGCAGCCTCTGGGGCCGGGAGGAGCGGCTGGAGGCGCTGCTGCAGGCGGGGCTCACCAGTGCCGCCGATGGCCTGCTGCTGCCCCTGCCCCAGAACCTGCTGGTGGAGGAGGGGCTGGCGGAGGGGGCGGCCTCCCTCAAGCGCCAGATCAGCGCCGTGCGCGAGCGGGTCATCGCCGCCCGCAGCCCCGCCGCCGATCGCTGTGACCTCTGGCTGCCCCAGCCGGCGGCGGCTGCGCCGCCCGCGCCACCGGCACCGTCATCTCCCCTGGCTGAACCGCCCAGTGACCCGCTGGCTGATCCCCTGGCCGAGCTGATCGTTGATCTGTTCGACATCGGCTGCCTGCTGTTCGGTGACTCCGTGCAGGTTTCCGGAGCCGTGTTCAGCTACTACATCGACCTGCGCCGGATCATCTCCGACCCCAACCTGTTCCACCGGGTCCTGCACACCTACAGCCTGCTGCTGCAGGGGCTGAGCTTCGAGCGCATCGCCGGCATCCCCTATGGCTCCCTGCCCACGGCCACCGGCCTGTCGCTGCAGCTCCGCAAGCCGCTGATCTATCCGCGCAAGGAGGTGAAGGCCCATGGTGCCCGCCGCCAGATCGAGGGCGACTTCCGCGAGGGCGAGACCGTGGTGGTGGTGGACGACATCCTGATCACCGGCGGCAGCGTGCTCGACGGCATCGCCAAGCTGACCGGATCGGGCCTGGTGGTGCGCGATGTGGTGGTGTTCATCGACCACGGCGGAGGGGCCAGGGCGCGCCTGGCCGAGGCCGGCTACCGCACCCACGCCGTGCTCGAGATCGGCCGCATCACGGCGGTGCTGCTGGCGGCGGGGCGGCTGAGTCCCGAGCAGTCGGCCCAGCTGGGGAGCTGAGCGGGCTGAACGGCCCAGCGGCAGCGGTGATCGCCGCTACGGTCGGGCCGAGCTGCGCCGGCGGTCCATGGTCCCTCTTCTCCTCCCGTTGGCCGAGGCCGCGCCGGCGGGGACCATTCCCCTGGAGGCGGTGCCGATCCAGGGCCAGCTGCTGTTCGTGGGGGTGCTGTTCCTCGGCACCCTCGCCATCAGCCGCTTCTCGATCCGCATCGGTATCCCGGCCATCCTCGGGGTGCTGCTGCTGGGGCTGTTCATCAATATCAACTACCTGAACCTCAGCCATCACCAGGCCGAGAACCTGCACGTCTTCGGCCTGGCACTGCTGCTGTTCTATGCGGGCCTCAAGACCGACCTGGCGGCGATCCGCCACTTCCTCTCCTACGGCCTGCTGCTGGCCGTCGGCGGCGTGATCGCCTCCTCCACCGTGCTGGGTCTGCTGATCTGGTGGTTCGCCTCCGACACCGGCGCCCACCTGGCGCCGGGGCTGGCCAACACCATGCCCCTGGCGGCCGCCCTGCTGATCGCAGCCTGCCTGGGCTCCACCGATGCCGGTGCCACCTTGAGTGTGCTGGCCCAGGTGCGCGATCGGATTCCCGAGCGGCTGCGCCACCTGCTGGAGTTCGAGTCGGCGGTGAACGATCCGGCGGCGCTGCTGGTCTACAGCCTGATTCTGGGGATGTTCGCGGCGACGGGGACCGACGGCGCCAGTGCGGGAGCGGCGGCTGGCGCGGGCTTCGAGAGCCCGGTGCTGGAGGGGGTGCGCGGTTTCCTGCAGCAGATCGGCTCCGGCCTGATCGTGGGGGTGGCCTTTGGCTATGTGGCCAAGCTCGTGATCGATGGGCTGGTGCACGACAAGGCCCAGCTGTTGGTGGTGGCCATGTCGATCGCCTTCATCGACTACGGCTGCAGTCACTTCCTGGGGGGCTCGGGCTTCGTTGCCGTCTACGTGACCGGCGTGTTCATGACCAACCTCCACTACCGCCGCTCCGATGTGAATTATGAGTCGATTCAGGATGTGCTGCTGCCCTTCAACACCATGACCGAGATCACGATCTTTCTGATCTTCGGCCTGCTGGTCACCCCCAGCGATCTGCTCCCCTCCCTGCCGATGGGGCTGGTGAGCGCGGCGGCGCTGATGCTGGTGGCTAGGCCCCTGAGCGTGGCGCTGTGCCAGCCCGTTTCCCCCTTCAGCTGGCGGGAGGGGCTGTTGATCTCCTGGTGCGGCCTACGCGGCGCCGTGCCCCTGGCCCTCTCCTACAACGTGGTGACGGCCATCCCCCGCCTGCGCGGCGTCGAACCGGCCAGCGTCGAGGCCCTGGCCCAGAACGCCCAGAGCATCGTGTTCGTGGTGGTGGTGCTCAACCTGCTGCTGCAGGGCCTCACCCTGCCGCGGCTGGCCCGTGCCCTGGGGCTGCAGCCCGACCAGGGCACGCAGCCGGTGGCGTCGGGGCCAGGGGCCAGCACTCCGGCCTGAGCCTCACACCAGCCGCCAGGCCAGCGCCTCACCGGCGTGGAAGGGCACCAGCCGGATGGGGCTGCCGCTGCCGTTGGCCAGCTCCAGGGTCAGGGGCACCGCCTCGGCCGCCTCGCTGTCAGGGTCCTGGCGCTCCAGGGTGAGCTGGCCGCCGTTGAGCGGCAGGCCGTAGAAGCGGGGCCCGAACTCACTGGCGAAGGCCTCGAGCCGGTCTAGGGCGCCCTCCTGCTCGAACACCGCCGCGTAGCTCTCGATCGCGTAGGGGGCGTTGTAGATGCCGGCGCAGCCGCAGGCCGACTCCTTGGCCTCGCGCGGGTGGGGCGCCGAGTCGGTGCCGAGGAAGAAGCTGGGGTTGCCGGAGGTGGCCGCCGCCCGCAGGGCCAGCCGATGGCGTTCGCGCTTGGCCACCGGCAGGCAGTAGAAGTCGGGCCGCAGGCCGCCGGCGAACAGGGCGTTGCGGTTGATGTGCAGGTGGTGGGGCGTGATCGTCGCCGCCAGGTTGGGGCCGGCACCGGCCACGAAGGCCGCGGCCTCGGCGGTGGTGATGTGCTCCAGCACCACCTTCAGCCCCGGATGGCGTGCCAGCAGCGGGATCAGCTGCCGCTCGATGAACACCGCCTCGCGATCGAAGATGTCCACCGCCGGGTCGGTCACCTCGCCGTGGATCAGCAGCGGCAGGCCGATGCGCTCCATGGTCTCCAGCAGCGGGCCGATGTGGGCCAGATCGCGCACGCCGGCATCGGAGTTGGTGGTGGCGCCGGCCGGATAGAGCTTGGCCGCCGTGAACACCCCCTCCGCCTGGCCCCGTTCCAGCTCGGCCGGATCCAGGGTCTCGGTCAGGTAGGCCGTCATCAGCGGCGTGAAGCCGTCCCCGCTGCCCCCGTCCCCGCCGGCTTCCGCCGCGCCCGCCGTCGCTCCCCCCCGCAGCGCCGCTAGGATCCGCCGCCGGTAGGCCGCCGCCGCCGCCGCGCTGGTGATCGGCGGCCGCAGGTTGGGCATCACGATCGCCCGGGCGAACTGCCGCGCCGTGGCGCCCACCACCGCCTGCAGCAGGGCGCCGTCGCGCAGGTGCACGTGCCAGTCGTCCGGGCGCCGGAGCGTGAGCCGGGTACCGGCGGCGACAGGGGGGGCGGCGGTCAAGGGCAGGCGGCGGCGCTGGTGCCGTGACCCTAGGAGCCGGCTCCTGGCCTGGCTCCGCCGGAGGACGGCCAGGCCAACGCCGCCCTGCTGCGCGTCCCGATCCGCCGCCCGGGGGTGCCGCCCCGGGAGGTAAGCCCCGTGGGCGGCGCCGGCTGCCGCAGCCAGTGGATCGCGGTGCCGGGGCGCTCCGCGCTGCAGGGGCGCGCGGCGCTGCTGGGCTGAGCTCCAGAATCCTGGCCAGGGCCGAGCCGGCCCAGCCGTGCCCCGCGCGTCGTTCGCTCCCCCATGCTCCCGTTCCACTGGCTCACCCAGACCGTCGCCCTCGGCCTGGGGATCGCCTTCAGCCCGATCAACATCGCCCTGGTGGCCCTGCTGCTGCTGGGGCGCCAGCCCCTGCGCCGCTGCGGCACCTACCTGGCGGGCTGGGCCATGGCCAACGGCGGCGCCCTCTGCGCGGTGGTGCTGGTGGGGCAGCGCTTCAGCTGGGCCATGCAGCTGGGCTCCCGCGGCCAGGTGCTGATCGACCTGGTGGGCGCCGGCGCCCTGGTGGGGCTGGGCCTGTTCCAGCTCACCCCGGCGGTGACCCTGGGGGAGGAGGGCTGGGCGATGCAGCTGATGGGCCAGCTGCCGGAGCTGGAGTGGCTGCCCCTGCTGGGTCTGGGGGCCGGCTGCGCCCTGATCAGTCCCGAGAACCTGGTGTTCTACGTGAAGGAGGGCGGCATGCTGATCGCCAACCACACCGGCCTGCGCGGTGACCTGGAGGTGGGGGCGGTGTTCGTGGCCATGGCCACCTCCCTGCTGCTGTTGCCGCCCCTGCTCTGGCTGCTCAGCGGCGGGCGCCTGCGGGAGCCGCTCACCCGCCTCAACGACTGGCTGGTGCACCGGGCCGAGTGGCTGGTGGGGGTGTTCGCCCTGCTGCTGGGGATCTACCTGGGCTGGCAGGGCCTCGATGGCCTGCACCAGATGACCCTGCTCGCCGCTGCCTGATCCCCTACCCCAGGGCCATGGCCGTTCCTGGCAAACTGCGCCGAACTCCCGCCGCCGTCCGCCGCCGCCCATGGCCCGAATGCGCAAGCTGCTCCCCGCCCTTCCCCTGCTGGCGGCCCTGGCCCTGGTGGGCTGCGCCTCCGAGCAGGGGGGGCTGCAGAGCCAGAAGCTGGCCACGATCCAGGGCCGCGGCAAACTGATCTGCGGCGTGGACGGCAAGCTGCCGGGCTTCAGCTTCGTGGCCCCCGACGGCCGCTACACCGGCCTGGACGTGGATGTCTGCCGGGCCGTGGCCGCGGCCACCCTGGGGGATCCCGCCAAGGTGGAGTACCGCGACCTCAACTCCAGTGAGCGCTTCGCCGCCCTGGCCAGCGGCGAGGTGGATCTGCTCTCGCGCAACACCACCATCACCCTCAGCCGCGACGCCGCCGGCGGCAACGGCCTCAGCTTCGCGCCGCCCACCTTCTATGACGGCCAGGGCGTGATGGTGCCCACCGCCAGTGGCATCAAGGCCCTCAAGGACCTGGCGGGCAAGCCGATCTGCGTCGAGACCGGCACCACCACCGAGCTCAACCTGGCGGACCGCATGCGCGAGATCAACGCGGCCTACACGCCCCTGAAGTTCCAGACCGGCGACCAGACCTACACCGCCTACCTGCAGGGCCGCTGCGCCGCCGTCACCAGCGACCGCTCCCAGCTGGCCGGCAAGCGCACCAACTTCCCCGACCCCGCCGCCCACACCCTGCTGCCGGACGTGCTGAGCAAGGAGCCCCTGGCGCCGGCCACGGTGAACGCCGATCCGGCCTGGAGCGACGCGGTGCGCTGGACCGTCTACGCCCTGATGCAGGCCGAGGAGCTGGGCATCACCCAGGCCAACATCGACGCCAGGCTGGCTGAGGCCAAGGCCAGGACCAACCTCGCCGACCTGCGCCGCTTCCTGGGGGTCGAGGGCGAGTTCGGCAAGCAGCTGGGGCTCCGGCCCGACTTCGTGGTGCAGGCACTGAAGGCCGGCGGCAACTACGGCGAGATCTTCGAGCGCAACGTGGGCGCCGGCTCGAAGCTCAAGCTGGAGCGGGGCCTCAACCGCCAGTGGCAGCAGGGCGGCCTGATCTACTCGCCGCCCTTCCGCTGATGGGCGCGCCCCTCTCCGAGCCCCTGCCCTGGTGGCGCGACCGGCGCGTGCTGCCCTGGCTGGTGCAGGGCGTCGTGGCCCTGCTGGTGCTGCTGCTGGTGGCCTTCCTGCTGGGCAACCTGGTGCGCAACCTCAGCGCCGCGGGCATGCTGCTGAGCTTCCGCTGGCTGCAGCAGCCCGCCGGCTTCGACATCTCCGAGACCCTGCTGCCCTTCGATGCCGGCCTGCCCTACTGGCGCGGTCTGCTGGCGGGGCTGGTGAACACCCTGCGGGCGGTGCTGGTGGGGCTGGTGGGCGCCACGACCCTGGGCACCCTGGTGGGGCTGGCCTCCTTCAGCCCCAATGCCCTGCTGCGGGGCCTGGCCCGCGCCTACGTGGAGCTGATCCGCAACATCCCGCTGCTGTTGCAGCTGGTGTTCTGGTATTTCGTGGTGTTCCTGGCGCTGCCCAACGGCGCCGCCGCCCTGCAGCTGCCGGGGCTGGTGCTGGCCAAGTCCGGCCTCTACCTGGCCTGGTTCGGTGAGGGGCTGCGCTGGGGCGGCCCCGCCCTGGTGGACGGGGTGTGGCGGGCGCCGCTGCGGTTCACGGTGGAGTTCGCGGCCCTGGTCACCGGACTGGTGGTGTACACCGGGGCCTTCATCTCCGAGGTGGTGCGCGGCGGCATCACGGCGGTGCCCCGGGGCCAGTGGGAGGCGGCGGCCTCCCTGGGGCTGGGTCCCCTGTCCACCCTGCGGCGCATCGTGCTGCCCCAGGCCCTGCGGGTGATCGTGCCGGGCCTCAACACCCAGTACATCTCCCTGGCTAAGAACTCCGCCCTGGCGGTGGCCGTGGGCTACACCGATCTCTATTCGGTGGCCGAGACCACCCTCAACCAGACCGGCCGGGCCGTGGAGGTGATCCTGATCCTGCTGGGCTCCTATCTGGTGATCGACCTGGTGATCTCGGCGCTGATGGGCTGGCTCAACCGCCTGGTGCGGATCCGGGAGCGCTGAGGCCATGGCATCCCCCCTGTCATCCCCGCTGCCCGCGCCCCCGGCGCCGCCGCCCGGCCTCTCCCGCGCCGCCCGGCTGCGCAGGGAGCTGTTCGGCGGCCCCGCCAACACCGCCCTCTCCCTGGTGCTGCTGGCGGCCCTGGGGGCTGCGGCCTATGGCCTGCTGCACTGGGGCCTGGTCCAGGCCCGCTGGGCGGTGCTGCGGGCCAACAGCACCCTGTTCGCCGTGGGCCGCTACCCGCTGGAGCAGCAGTGGCGCCTGTGGCTGCTCACTGCCCTGCTGGCCGCCGCCGCCGGCCTGGCCTGGGGCCTGCTGCGGGGCCGGCCGCGCCGGGACCGCGGCGGCGAGCTCTGGCCCCGCCATGACCGGATCGCCGCGGCCCTGCTGCTGACGGTGGCCCTGGCCCTGCCCTGGTGGCTGCGGCTGACCCCGGCCATCCAGCTGCGCTGGTGGGGCCTGGCGGCCCTGCTGCTGCTGGTGCGCTGGGCGGCCGGCCGCTGGGGGCGGCGCCTGCCGCCGCGGGCCCTGGCCCTGCTGCCCCTGCTCTGGCCCCTGCTCTACCTCGTGGGCCTGCTGCTGATCAACGGCGGCCTGGGCCTGCTGCCGGCGGTGTCCCCCAGCGACTGGGGCGGTCTGCTGCTCACCCTGATCGCCGCCAGCTTCGCGATCCTGCTCTGCTTCCCCCTGGGGCTGCTGCTGGCCCTCGGCCGCCGCAGCGACCTGCCGCTGCTGCGCTGGGGCTCGGTGCTCTACATCGAGTTCATCCGCGGTGCCCCGCTGATCACCCTGCTGTTCCTGGGGCAGAACATGGTGGGCTTCCTGCTGCCGGGGGGCCTGGCGCCGGATCGGGTCTGGCGGGCCGCCTGGGTGCTCACCTTCTTCGCGGCGGCCTACCTGGCCGAGGCGGTGCGGGGCGGCCTGGCGGCCATCCCCCCCGGCCAGCTGGAGGCGGCCCGCTCCCTGGGGCTCACGGTTCCCCAGGCCCTGCGCGCCGTGGTGCTGCCCCAGGCCCTGCGGGTGGCCCTGCCCACGATGGTGGGCCAGTTCATCTCCCTGCTCCAGGACACCACCATGCTCTCGCTGGTGGGGCTGCTGGAGCTGATGGGCACCGCCCGTACCGTGATGGCCAATCCGGCCTTCCTGGGGCGCAACGCCGAGGTGTACCTCACCCTGGCGGTGCTGTTCTGGTGCTGCTGCGCCGCCCTGGGCCTGGGCAGCCGCGCCCTCGAGCGCCGCCTCGATCCCCACACCACCGCCTGATTCCCCAGCCGCCTCGCCGCATGACCTCCGCCCCGCTTTCCGCCCCGGCCCACCGGATGATCGAGGCCAGCGCCGTCCACAAGTGGTACCCCAACGGCTTTCACGCCCTGCGCGGCGCCAGCCTCACGGTGCACCGCGGCGAGGTGGTGGTGGTCATGGGCCCCTCGGGTTCGGGCAAGAGCACCTTCATCCGCACCTTCAACGCCCTGGAGGACTTCCAGCAGGGCACGATCACGGTGGATGGCATCGCCCTTTCCAACGACCTGCGCCGGATCGAGGCCATCCGCCGCGAGGTGGGCATGGTGTTCCAGCAGTTCAACCTGTTCCCCCACCTGACGGTGCTGGAGAACCTCACCCTGGCGCCGGTGCTGGTGCGCCGCCGCGATCGGGCCGAGGTGGAGGCCCAGGCCCGGGCCCTGCTGCAGCGGGTCAACATCGCCGAGCAGGCCGACAAGTACCCCGGCCAGCTCTCCGGCGGCCAGCAGCAGCGGGTGGCGATCGCCCGCTCCCTGTGCATGGAGCCGAAGATCCTGCTGTTCGATGAGCCCACCAGCGCCCTGGATCCGGAGATGGTGCGGGAGGTGCTGGAGGTGATGCAGGACCTGGCCCGCGACGAGGGCATGACCATGGTGGTGGTGACCCACGAGGTGCGCTTCGCCCGCGAGGTGGCCCACCGGGTGGTGCTGATGGACCACGGCGAGGTGGTGGAGGAGGCGCCGCCGGAGCTGTTCTTCACCAACCCCGCCCACCGGCGCACCCGCGCCTTTCTGGACCAGATCCTCTGAGCCGCCGCCGGGGCGCTCCGGGCGACGGGGCCGGATGCGCCTGCCCGGGTGCCTTGCCGCTGATTCCCAGGGCGCCACCTGCGACTACGCCATCAACGCCCTGGTCTGAGGCGACCCTGGGCCCCGCCGCCCCCCTTGTGTCATGTCAAGGCCAGGGCCGGCAGCAGCAGCCCCAGCAGCCAGCGGGCCACCCCCACCCCGGCGGCGACCCCGATCAGGGGCATCACCCGCCAGCGCCAGCGCAGCAGGGCCAGGGCCGCCGCCACCAGGATCGCCAGGGCCCCCCAGTCGAGGCCGGCGCGGGCCTCGGGCCACAGCACCGGCCCGCTGAAGGCCACCGCCAGGCTGGCGATCACCCCTACCACCGCGGCGGTGATGGCCGTGAGCGGTGCGCCGAGGCGCAGGTCGTTGCGGCTGGCCTCCACCAGCGGTGCCCCGGCCAGGATGAAGCTGAAGCTCGGCAGGAAGGTGAACCACACCACCGTGAGGGCCGCCGCCGCCGCCCCCCACCAGCTGCCGGGCGCCAGCCCGAGCACCGTGCCGTGCCAGCCCCCCAGGAAGCCCACGAAGGCCACCACCCGGATCAGGGGCCCCGGTGTGGTCTCGCCCAGGGCCAGGCCGTCCACCATCTGCGCGGCACTCAGCCACTGGTAGTGCTCCACGGCCCCCTGGGCCACGTAGGGCAGCACGGCGTAGGCCCCGCCGAAGCTGAGCAGCGCCACCTGGGTGAAGAAGCGGGCCATGCTGGCCAGCACCCCGTTCCAGCCGTCCGCCCAGCTGAGCAGGGCCAGGGGCAGGGCCAGCCCCAGGCCGCTGACCAGCAGGGTCACCGCCAGGCGACGCCGGCTGAAGCGGCCGTGGGCCGGCGTGGGGGTGTGGTCGTCGTGCAGCGCCGCAGGGGGCGCCTGGCCGGCCGGTCCGGCCGCCGTTCCCCCCGGGGATGGCGCGGCAGCGCCGGCCTTGGCCACCAGGGCCGGCCGCCAGCGGCCCAGCAGGGTGCCGCAGGTGGCCGCCCCCACCACGATCAGCGGATAGGGGAGCTGCAGCAGGCTGAGGCCGAGGAAGGCCGCCAGGGCGATCAGGCGCAGGGCCGGGGTGTGCAGGGTGCGCTTGCCCACCCGCCAGGCGGCCTGCAGCACGATCGCCACCACCGCCGGCTTCAGGGCCCAGAACACCGCCGCCAGCAGCGGCAGCTGGCCGTACAGCACGTAGACCGTCGACAGGCCGAGCAGCACGGCGACGCCGGGCAGCACGAACAGGCTCCCAGCCACCAGGGCGCCCCAGGTGCCGTGCATCAGCCAGCCGATGTAGGCGGCCAGCTGGGTCGCCTCCGGCCCCGGCAGCAGCATGCAGTAGTTGAGGGCGTGCAGGTAGCGCCGCTCTGACAGCCAGCGGCGCCGCTCCACCAGCTCGCTGTAGATCGTGGCCACCTGGCCGGCGGGCCCGCCGAAGCTGGTGAAGCCCAGCTGCAGCCAGTAGCGGGCCGCGCTGCGGAACGGTATCGGGGCGGTCATCGCAGCGGCGGGTGGGTCTGGGCCCCATGATCCCGCGCCCCCTGGCGGCCAACGGCGCGGCCGGTGTAGCCGTGCCCACAGCGCCCGGGCCGTCGGTGGCCCCTCGGCGTGGCTGCGGGCACATCGCAGCGCCTCCCCATCCTCCAGGCTCAGGGAAACGCTCCTGTGGTCCGAGCGCCGCCATGGATGCCCTCTCGTCTCCGGTTCAGAGCCCCAGCGGAGCCGTGCCCAACAACCTGCGCCCCACCTTCGTGATCATGGCGGGATGCGTGCTGGCCCCCGTGCTGGTGGGGTTGCCGCTGATCCTGCTCGGCCTCTCCCAGCTGCGCCGGCGCGACGGCACCCGCACCTACGGCTTCCTGCTGCCGCCGCTGTTCTGACCCCTGCGCAGCCGCGGGCGCCAGGATCTTCTGCTCGCCGGCTCGGTCCAGCGGCCAGTCCAGCCCGTTGAGCCAGGCCCGTCACTCCAGCAGGGCTCGCACGATCGGCTCCAGGGGGTCCAGCTCCGACAGAAAGCCGTCGTGGCCCTGCCGCGACTCCAGGCGGTGCAGGCGGTCTCCTGCACCGACTCTCTCGCTGATCCGCCGTTGCTGCTCCGGGGGGAACAGCCGGTCTGAGCCGATCGACACCACGGCCGTGCGGGCCGTCACCCGCCCCAGCGCCGCCCCTACACCGCCGCGCCCCCGGCCGATGTCGTGGTGGTTCATCGCCTGGCTCAGGGCGATGTAGCTGTTGGCATCGAAACGCCGCAGCAGGGCCTCGCCGTCCCGCCGCAGCTGGCCGTGGATCGCGAAGCCGCCGCTCGCCGGCTCCAGCTGCCGCCCGAACCGCTCCTCCAGCTCCGCCGGGTTGGCATAGCTCAGGGCCGCCAGGCTGCGGGCAAGCATCAGCCCCCGCCGGGGAGGCGCCGCGCCGCCGTAGTAATCGCCGCCGTTGAACAGCGGATCCAGGCGGATCGCCTCGATCTGGGCCTGGTGCAGGGCGATCTGGTCGGCGCTGGCGGCGGCGCCGCAGGCCATCAGCAGCAGGTTGGCCACCCGCTCCGGTGTGCCCGCCGCCCACTCCAGGGCCCGCAGGCCCCCCATCGAGCCACCGATCACCCCATGCCAGCGGGCGATGCCGAAGGCATCGGCCAGGCCGCGCTCGGCGGCCACCAGGTCGCGGATCGTCAGGGCGGGGAAGCGGCTGCCGTAGGGCCGGCCGTCCGGCGCCGCCGAGCTGGGCCCGGTGGAGCCCTGGCAGCCGCCGAGGGCGTTGGGGCACACCACGAAGAAGCGCCCGCTGTCCACGGGCCGGCCGGGGCCGACCATCGGGTCCCACCAGCCGGGGCTGGGGTGGCCGGCGCCGGCGGGGCCGGCGGCGTGGCTGTCGCCGCTGAAGCCGTGCAGCAGCAGCACGCCGTTGCTGCGCTCGCCGTTGAGCTGGCCCCAGCTCTCGTAGGCCAGGGTGATGGGTCCGAGGCGGCCCCCCAGCTCCAGCTGCAGGGGCGCCGCGGTGAACAGGCGGGCGAAGCGGCGGCGGCCCGGCGGATCCCCCGGCAGCCAGGCCCCGGTGGCGCGCCGGTCCGTCGCCCTCGGGCCGGCCGCCAGCTGCTCCGCTGCGGCCTGGCCGCCGCCGCTCATCCGTTGGCGGCGGCGAAGCCCAGCTCCAGGTCCGCCAGGATGTCCTCCAGGCTCTCCAGCCCCACCGACAGGCGCACCAGGCCCTGGGTCACGCCGGACTGGCCCAGTTCTGCGTCGCTCAGCTGGCTGTGGGTGGTGCTGGCCGGATGGATGATCAGGCTGCGCACGTCGCCCACGTTGGCCAGGTGGCTGAACAGCCGGGTGGCCTCCACGAAGCGCTGGCCCGCTGTGCGGCCGCCGGGCAGCTCGAAGCTCACGATCGCGCCCTGGCCTTTGGGCAGGTAGCGCTGGGCCCGCCCATGCCAGGGGCTGCTGGCCAGGCCGGGGTAGACGACCCGTGCCACATCGCTGCGCCCCTCGAGCCACTAGGCCACCGCCAGGGCGTTGCTGGAGTGGCGTTCCAGCCGCAGCGACAGCGTCTCCAGCCCCTGCAGGAACAGGAAGGCGTTGAAAGGAGCCACGGCGTTGCCCAGGTCCCGCAGCAGCGTCACCCGGGCCCGCAGGGCGTAGCGGGCCGGGGCCAGGGCCTCCGGCAGCTGGCTGAACACCAGGCCGTGGTAGCTGGGGTCGGGTTCGCTGAACTGGGGGAAGCGGCCACTGGCCTCGTAGTTGAAGCGTTCGCCATCGACGATCACCCCGCCGATCGAGGTGCCGTGGCCGCCGATGAACTTGGTGGCCGAGTGGACCACGATGTCGGCGCCGTGCTCCAGGGGCCGCAGCAGGTAGGGGGTGGCCAGGGTGTTGTCGATCACCAGGGGGATGCCGGCGGCGTGGGCCACGGCGCTCACCCCTTCGAAGTCGAACACGTCGCCCTTGGGGTTGCCGATGCTCTCGCCGAAGAAGGCCTTGGTGTTGGGCCGGATCTCGCGGCGCCAGGCCTCGGGGTCATCGGGGTTGTCCACGAAGCTCACCGTGATCCCGAGCTTCGGGAAGGTGTAGTGGAACAGGTTGTACGTGCCGCCGTACAGGGAGGAGCTGGCCACGATGTGGCCGCCGTTCTCCGCCAGGTTGAGCAGGGCCAGCGTCTCGGCCGACTGGCCGCTGGAAGTGGCCAGGGCCGCTACGCCTCCCTCCAGATCCGCCAGCCGTTGCTCGAAGGCCGCCTGGGTGGGATTCATGATCCGGGTGTAGATGTTGCCCAGTTCCCGCAGGCCGAACAGGTTGGCGGCGTGCTCGGCGTCGCGGAACACATAGCTGCTGGTCTGGTAGATGGGCACCGCCCGGGCGCCGGTGACCGGATCGGGCTGGGTGCCGGCGTGGATCTGGCGGGTTTCGAAGCCGTGGGCCATGGGGGGTCGGGGTTTAGGGCGGGGAGGATCGTGTGGGTGACAGGGGCGACAGGTGACGCTGGCGCCGCCCTGGCGGCTGGCTGGATCAGCGGGCGGCGCCGATCTCACTGGCTTCGAGGACCTCGCGCAGCTCGCCGGTTTCCACCTGGTCGATGAAGCCGTGGATGGGAATGCGGCCCGGCACCAGCGGGTGCTCGCGGATGCGTCGCACGTCGTCCACCACGCTCTGCTCCAGGTTGTCGATCGTCAGCCAGTCGATGGCCTCACCGGCGCTGGAGCCCGGGCCTGCGCCCACGTCCTCAAAGCCGTTGGGGCCGAGTACCGCGGTATCGAGACTCCGGTGCAGCAGGCCGCGGATCGTGTCGTTGGTGAACAGCTCCATGCCGCAGTTGGTGTGGTGGATCACGAACCACTCCTGGGTGCCCAGCAGCTTGGTGGAGATCACCAGCGAGCGGATCGCGTCGTCGCTGGCGCGGCCGCCGGCATTGCGGATCACGTGGGCATCGCCCTCCTCCAGGCCGGCGTAGCGGGCCGGATCGAGGCGGGCATCCATGCAGGTGAGGATGGCGATCCGCCTGGCGGGGGGCAGGGGCAGGTTGCCCCTGTCGCCGAAGTCCTCGGCATAGGCGCGGTTCGCTTCGAGGATCGAGGGGCGGAGGCTGGTCGCCGTCATTGGGGAAGTCGTGGGTGGTGACGCGGTGGGGCTGGCCCCGGTTCAGGTCGAGCGGCGCAGCAGGCGACGCCCCAGCCGCTGGCTGAGGGCCAGCACCGACAGCGGGCTGAGCACCACGGCCAGGGCCGTGGCGAACAGGGGCAGGGGCAGGTGCTGAATGCCCAGCAGCATGGCGCCGAGCAGCAGCACCGGAATCCAGGGCAGCTGCTCCGGGCTGGGGCTTGCGGTCGGGCTGTCCGCCAGGGGCAAGCCTTCGGACTGCCAGCGGCTGAAGCCCCCCTCCAGCCGCTGGATGCGGCGGTGATAGCCGGAGCCGTGCAGGGCCTCGGCCACTGTCTGGCTGTCGCGATCGTCCTGGCCGATCAGGATCAGGTCGGCTTCGGGAGGGTCACTGCTCACCAGGAGGCTGGCGGGGATGTTGTGGCTGCCGGGGATGTGGGCGCGCCGGAAGCGGCCGGGGCGGCGGATGTCCACCAGCAGGGGGGCGTGGCTGCCGGCGGGACGCTGTTGGAGGGCCTGCAGGTCCTGGCTGCTGAGCAGCTCGGGGTTGGGGCTGGTCATGGCGCGGTGGGGGCGTGGGACGGGATCAGAGATGTGGTGGCCCGCGGACGGGCCGCATCCGGCTGACGACATCGCGCTTCGCCCCAGGGCGCTGGCTCCAGGTGCTCCAGCGGCAGCAGGGCCTGCAGCACGGCCAGATCGAGGCCTGAGGCAAAGCTGCCGCTCCACTCCCAGCGTTGGCCGGCCGGCCAGGGGGCCTGCGCAGAAGCCGCGTTGGGAGCGAACCAGGCCATGGAGTGGGCTGTCACGGTGAACGCATCCTGCTGGCCCCGACACTTAAACAGCGGTATCCCGAGCCACATACCGTTCTTTGTGGGGTGGGTGGGTCGGGGCCTTGGGTTGCCACCGTGTCGAAGCGGCGCCTGGGTCTGGTCTCGGTCCACGCACAAAAAAGGGCCGCAGCAGGAGCGCTGCGACCCTCGGGGATCTCCCTCCCGGTCGGAGCAGGGGGTGCCTGGCTCGTTCCTGGAACTCCGTCACTCTGCGGGCCGCAGGTCCAATCCGATGTAGTCGTCACCACCTGGCCAGGGCAGTCCATGCACAGCGTGTCGCCTCGATCCGCCGCGTGTGGCAGTGGCTACATGGGCAGACTTTGCCGCCCATAAAGATGGTTTTAACAAGTCATCATCGCGCGTCGCCGTGGTCTACGAACTTCCCTCCAGGGGTGATGCCGCTGGCGATGATCTGCGCCTCGGAACCGTGGCTCCCAGCCTGGAGGTGCGCTGCCTCACTCCTCTGGAGGTGCGCCGGCTGGTGTGGGAGGGTGTGCCCCTGCTGGATGCCCGCTCATGCCGGGAATATCAGCGCTGCCACCTGCATCACGCGATCCATCTGGCCACTCCTGCGCCAGCCCATGCCAAAGCGCTGACCGCTTCCCTGGAGCCGTTGCCCTGGGAGGCGTCGCTGCTGCGAGCCCGCTTCCCCGATCGGCGCGCTCCGCTCATCTGCTACAGCAACGCAGAGGGCCGTTCCCACCAGCTCGTGCTGCGTCTGCAACAGCTCGACTATCTCCACGTCTATGCCCTCGCGGGCGGCCTGAACCGATTCCTGGCCCCGCAGGACGCCTAGGCCGGCGCTAGTGCTGCTCTCCCTGGAGGTGGCGCTGCACCACTTCGCCGGAGCGCAGCAACAGGGCCTCCCGGGGCTCCAGCAGGCGCCAGGCCTCGTTGGTGGTCAGGGGCTCGGTGCTCACGATCGTCACCACGTCCTTCTCGGTGGTCAGCTGGGAGAAGTCCACGCTCACGTCGTCGTCCGCCAGGGTGGCGCTGGTGAAGGGATAGCGGCGGGTGATCGTGTGCAGGCGTGTGCCGCCATAGGCGTAGAGCCAGCAGCCGTTGCTGATCAGGCAGTTGAAGATGCCCTGGTGGGCCAGTTGGTCGGAGCAGCGCACCAGGGTGCGGAAGATGGCCGTCCCATCGGCGGGGTCCACCCCATCCCCGTCGAGGCTGTTGAGGCACCAGCAGAAGGCGGCCTCGCTGTCGGTGTTGCCGACGGGGGTGAAGTCGCCGGCGGCGGGGATCACCCCGTGGATGTCGCCATTGTGGGCGAACACCCAGTCCTGGCCCCGCCAGCGGCGGTGGAAGGGATGGCAGTTCTCCAGGGCCACCAGGCCCTGGGTGGCCTTGCGGATGTGGGCCAGGGAGTAGAGGGCCTTCAGGTCCAGGTCCGCCAGCTGCGCCGCCACCGGCGAGAAGGCGGCCGGAGCCTCCTCGCGGTAGATGGTCAGGGCCCCTCCGCCCGGATCGAAGCTGGCCAGCCCCCAGCCGTCGCCGTGGATGCTGGTGTCCCCCCCCCGCCGGGCCAGGCCCCGGAAGGAGAACTGCATGTCGGTGGGGGTGTTGGCGCTGAGGGCCAGGAGTTCGCACATGGCGGATCGGGGGGCCGGGTGCTGGGAGCCCCCGGCGGGGCAGGGCAGGGACGGCGCAGCCCGGCGGCAGGATGCACGGGAGAAGGGAGAAAGTCAGCCTACGGGCTGGCTCCGGCCCGGCTGGAGAAGCACAAAAAAACCCCCACCGACCGGTCGGGGTTGCCGTTGCGCCGGCCCAGGTGGGCTGGGGCTCAGCGGGTCTGCCTGAACACCTGATCCCAGACGCCGCCCTTGTCGAAGTGCTTCTTGGTGAAGTTGGGCCAGCCACCCAGATTGCCGATGCGGAAGAATTTCACATCCTGAAACTTGCCCTTGGCGTAGGCTTTGCCCTCGGGGGTCACGGGGCGGAAGCCGTTGTCCACAAAGGCCTTCTGGGCCGCCGGCGTGTAGAGGAAGCGGGCGAAGGCCTCGGTCACCTTGCGGGTTCCCTTCCTGTCCACATTTCTGTCCACCACGGCCGCGGGCATTTCCGTCAGCACGTTTGGGCTGAAGATCTTGTAGGGGGTGGTCCACTCGCCGGTGCGCCTGGCCAGGATCGCCTCGGTCTCCCAGTTCAGCAGCACGTCGCCCTTGCGTCGTTTCACGAAGGTGTCGGTGGCCTCACGGGCATCCTTGGGCAGCACCTCGGCATTCTTGTACACGCCGGTGATCAGCTTCTTGGCGGCGGCATCAGTGCCGCCCGTCTCGCTCACCGCACCCCAGAGGGCCACGTAGTTCCAGCGGGCACCCCCGGAGGTCTTGGGGTTGGCGAGAACGTTGTCGACGTCCTTGTTGTCGAGGTCCTTCCAGGTGTTGATCTTCCTGGGGTTGCCCGGCCGCACGAAGGCCACCACGGTGGAGTTGACCGGGGTGGCGTTGTAGGGCAGGCGGCTCTCCCAGCCCGGCCTGATCAGGCCGGCCTGCTGGATCCGGCTGACGTCGGCCGCCATGGCCAGGTGCACCAGGTCGGCCTCCAGGCCATCGATCACGGCCCGGGTCTGGGAGCCGGAGCCTCCGTAGCTGGCCTTGAGGGTCACGGTCTGGCCGGTCTTCCGCTTCCAGTCGGCGGCGAACAGGGGGAAGACCCTGTCATAGGCAGCCTTGGTCACGGCCCAGGTCACCAGCAGGATCTCCTGGCGCGGTGGGGCGGCGGCGGGCTTCTTGGCCTGGGCCTGCACGGGGCTGGCACTGAAGCTGGAGGCGCTGGTGGTGGCCAGGGCGGCTACGGCGAGGCCGGCGCCGAGCCGGCGGGACAGGGACGTCGGAAAGTAAACCACGCAAATCCGATAGGGCACCTAACCAAACTAGGTAGCCGCCGTGCCGCCGCCGGTATTCCCGATTACATCCATCGGGAACTCCGATGCACGGCCTCCGGGCCGTCGTCGGCTGCCAAAATCCCGTCATCACCCCGCGCTGGCATCCGCCCGTGGCCTTCAGCTCCAAGACCGAGTACGGCCTGGTGGCCCTGATCGAGCTGGCCGCCATCTATTCCAGTGGCGCGGTGCTGCAGGTGGCCGAGATCGCGGCCCGCCAGTCGATTCCTGACCGCTACCTGGAGCAGATGCTCACCAGCTTGCGCCGGGGCGGCATCCTGCGCAGCATCCGTGGCCCCAAGGGGGGGTATCAGCTAGTGCGGCCCCCGGCCGAGGTGCTGGTGTCCGAGGTGGTGAGCTGCCTGGAGGGCGAGGGTTCCCCCCGGGACGGAACCGAGCGCGGCACCCCGGAATTCCAGGTGCTCCACGGCCTGGCCGGCCAGTTGGAGCGGGCCCGCCTGGATCTGCTGCAGGGCACCACCCTGCAGCTGCTGCTGGAGCGGCGGGACGCCCTGCTCCAGGCCCAGGCCATGTACTTCATCTGAGCCCAGCCCCACGGTCCTGACTCCAAAACCCGCTTGACCGATTGGGTATCCGTGCTATGGTTTGGGCCATCACGCGGAGCGCCCCATGCGCTGTTGTTGTTGCCGAATGTGCTTCGCCGACCCGCTGTCGGCGCCCGACTTCTCCATGCACCTCTCGCCTCCATCTCGCCATGGCCACCACCGCCACCGCGCCGTCTCTCCGCCTCACCCTGCAGCCCAATGACGTGCTGCCGGAGCACCTCAACTGGATGATCCAGGAGGGGTACATCCGCACCGCCACCTGGGATGAGGACGGCGACACCATCACCCTTGGCGTCTGGGGCCCCGGAGACTGGGTCACCGCCGCCTACTCCGCCCTCAAACCCGTGGAAATCCAGTGCCTCACCACGGTGGTGGTGGAGCAGTTCCACCCCGAGCCGGCTGACATCGAGAAGCTCCTCCTGCAGCAGATCCAGAACCTCGAGGAGATCTTCCAGGTCAACCGCATCCGCTCCGCCGACCAGCGACTGCTGGCTCTGCTGGCCTGGATCGGCCGCCGCTTCGGCCAGGTGAGCAGCCGCGGCTATCGCCTGTCGCTCAAGGATATGAACCTCACCCACAAGTCGCTCGCCGATCTGTGCGGCCTGACCCGGGTGACGGTGACCAAGATGCTGAACCGCTACAAGGGCGAGGGCGTGTTGCAACAGGTCAGCAAGGACGACCTGTTCATCCCCTCGGTGTCCCTGGTGCCCAGCATCATCTGACCTGCGCCCGAACGCGTTCATTCCACAGTTCCCTCCGCCCCTTCCCCCCACCCGCCATGCCACTCCGCGCTCCCAGGCCCACCGGTCGCTCCGGTGCTGAGCCTCAACGCTTCACCCTCCGCTTCAGGAACGGCCAGCTGCTGCGCCATCAGGATGGCCTGACCCTGGCCCAGTTCCGCTCCGACGGACGCCTGGCCTCCTTCTGGGTGGAAACCAGCGAGACGCCAACCCCGCGCCAGCGGCCGGTCTTCGATCCCACGGTGCATCCCTTGGTCTACGGCTGAATCCGTTGCCGTGTGGCCAGGTCAACAGGGGTGGTCCTTCGGGACCACCTTTTGTGTTGCCATGCCGCCAGGGCCGGCATGGAGCCGGAGGGGCTGGTGGACGGCCGTTTCGGGGCCCTGTCAGCGTGTGGCAGCGTTTACACAGGGACGGCCGCCCCATTCCTAGGATAAAGAACGAAATTCCGCTCGGGATAACCGAGTACTGCTGGTGCTTCGCCAACTCGCCTCCCGCCGCCGCCTGCTGGCGGGCTTCGCCGCTGCCGCGGCTGTCTCGGTTCTGCCCCTCCAGGCCGGGGCCGCCGCCGCCAGCTCCACGATCCAGCTGGCCTCCCCCGCGGAAGCCGCCCAGGCTGCCGCCTCGGGTCAGTGGAAGATCCTCGATGTGCGCCCCGTGCCGCCCCTCGACTACGTGGCCGGCCACCTTCCCAATGCCGTGCATATTTCCGAGCAGGCTTTCCGGGGCTCCAATGGCCGGCTGCCCTATCAGATCTGGCCCGCCGCTGATCTGGCCAATCTGCTGAGCAAGTCTGGGATCTCCAACAGGGATGCGGTGCTCGTCTACTCCGATGGCACCAATGTGCTCGGCGCCACCCTGGTGGCCTACATCCTCGAGAAGAGCGGTGTGCCCCGCGTCGCCGTGCTCAATGGTGGCCTCAGTGGCTACAAGGCCGCCGGCTCCCCCACCACCAAGGTGTTTCCCACCTACCGCGCCGGCACCTTCAAGACCACTGATGTGAAGGGCCTGAACATCACCCTCAAGGACCTGCTCCCGCTGGTGGGCAAGCCCAATGTGGTGATTGTGGATCCGCGCCCCAAAGCCCAGTTTGAGGGCACCGACCAGACCTTTATCCGCAACGGCCACATCCCCGGGGCCATCAACATTCCCTGGCAGGCGGCCACCGAGGCCAACAATGCCGAGGAGGCCCTCAGGAACCCCCACAAGTTCAAGTCGGTGGAGGCCCTGCGCAAGCTGTTTGAGTCGCGGGGCGTGACGCCCGACAAGACCGTGATCATCTCCTGCAGCACCGGCCGTGAGGGCAGCCTGCAGTACATCGTGCTCAAGCACCTGCTGGGCTATCCCAATGTGCGCATCTACGAGGGCTCCTGGACCGAGTACAGCGCCACCTCCAACCCGCTGAGCACCGGCCCCGATCCCACGGCGGTCAGGTGAACGGGCCGGCGGGTCAGCGGCTTTCGCTGGCCCGCATGGAATCCAGCCGTGGAGTGGCATGGTGAGGCGTGGGCGGCAAGCTCCACGCCTTTTCATGGCTGCCTGTGCAAGGGTCTGACTGCTTGTTCACGGCTCAGTCGGCACGCTTTTCCCAGCAGCGCCAGGGCGCCGCTGTCGTTGAGGATGCGGAATCCCAGCCACATCAGCACGAAGGGAAACACGTGGTTGGCGTATACAGCTCACCACACCCCTGACGCCGTACTTGGCTCAGGATCGCGTCACATGCTGGGGTTGGGTCGAGTGCGCCTGGTAGCAGGGAACGATCATCCATGCTGAGGCCCCGGTTGCAGCGCATTCCCCTGAGCCGTTGGCTGTGCACCTTGCTGCTCGTCAGCCTGGCCCTGGTGGTGAGCCTGACCCTGGCCACCGGCCTGCGGGCCCTTCAGGGTGCAGCTCCTGCCCCTACCCCCTGCCCAGGTCGCCACGCCCCCCAGCCGTCTGCCCGAAACGGTGTTGCTGTTCGTGGTGTTCCTGGTGGGCTGCGTGGTCATCGATCGGCTGCTGGCGCGCCGCACCGGCCGCCATGGGCACCAGGGCCTGGCGGCCCAGCGGGCCGTGATCCCCCTGGACCCCGACACCCTGCAGGCCCTCCAGCTCCAGGCCAACATCCTGCGGGACCTGCAGCTGATCCCCCGGCGGATCAATCTCTTCGATGGCACCTACAGCCTGATGACGCGCCAGAACTGGACCTACTGACACGGGGGGCTCGCCCTCCCCCCGGCTGTCTGCCGCGGGTCAGGTTCCGCTGAGCAGAGCGTGCTCCACGTCGGTCAGGTTGGTGTTGCCCAGCTCCTGGCGCCAGCGCCGCTCCACCCCCCGCAGCCACTGGTCCGCCCGGCAGGATTCCCCCCCAGCGGAACCCGGTTCGCCAGCCTCATCGGCGCTGGCGCCGGCCAGGCCCTGGTAGAGCAGCAGCAGGTTGATCTGGGAGGCGGGCCGGGCCAGCTGGTAGCCATCCTTGCGTCCCTTCTGGCTGGTGACCAGCCCGAGACGCTTGAGGTCGCTGAGCACGTTGGAGAGATAGCGGCCTGAAAGGTTGTGGCGGGAGGCGATCACGCCGGCCCGCAACCCCTCCGTTGCCGCCGCGATCTCCAGCAGGCTGATCAGGGCGTAGCGGAAGGTGACCGAGAACACCGAAGGGGGCGCCACTGCCGCCCCAATCTATGACGATAAACCGATCGAGAATGTGTTCTAAGAGCTTGCCTGGACTGGGTGGCGCTGGGCCGGATCGGGTGTCAGTTGCCGCGGGCACAGCCCCGGAGAATTATCAAAAAGCGCGTGGGAGAACCGTTGTTTAAGCTGAAGCCCAGTTACCCGCCCTTGCAGGGGTCCCTGGCGCCATGGTCTCAGTCCCGTCCCGTCTCCGGCGTCTGCCGCGCTTGAAGCTGCCCAGCTGGCCCTGGCGCATCACCTGGACCTACCTGGGCCTGATCCTGTTCCTGCCCCTGCTGGGCATGGTTCTCAAGGTGTCCCAGGTGTCCCCCTCCCAGTTCTGGGAGGCCGCCACAAGCCCCGAGGCCCTGGCCAGCTATCGGGTGAGCTTCGGCATCGCCCTGGTGGCCAGCCTGGTCAACGGCCTGTTCGGCCTGGTGATCGCCTGGGCGCTGATCCGCTGTCGCTTCCCGGGCCAGCGCCTGCTGGATGCCCTGATCGACCTCCCCTTCGCCCTGCCCACGGCCGTCGCCGGCCTCGCCCTCTCCTACGTGTACAGCGAGGAGGGCTGGCTGGGCAAGCCCCTCTACGACCTGTTCGGGCTGAAGGTGTCCTTCAGCATCTATGGGGTGGCGGTGGCCATGGTGTTCATCTCCCTGCCCTTCGTGGTGCGCACGGTGGAGCCGGTGCTGCGCTCCCTGGAGAAGGAGCAGGAGGAGGCCTCCGCCTGCCTGGGGGCCAACCCCGTGCAGACCTTTGCCCTGGTGATCCTGCCCCAGCTGTTTCCCGCGATCATGGCGGGCATCGCCCAGGGCTTCAGCCGGGCCGTGGGGGAATACGGCTCCGTGGTGATGATTTCCAGCAACGTTCCCTTCAAGGATCTGATCACCCCAACCCTGATCATCCAGAAGCTGGAGGAGTACGACTTCGACTCGGCCACCGTGGTGGGCAGTGTGATGCTGCTGTTCTCCCTGGTGAGCCTGGTGGTGATCAATGCGCTGCAGGTATGGGGCCAGCGCTACCAGGCCGACGAGGGCACCAACTGATCCTCACCCTCCCTTTTTTGATCTGATCCCATCGCTTCTGCCGCCATGACCATTGTGATTCCCCCGCTGGAGGATATCCAGCCGCCCCAGTGGGTCCAGCCCAGTTTCGGGGCCAGGGCCCGCTCCGCCGTTCCCGGCTTGATCGTGGCGGTGGCCTGCCTCTACGTCGGGGTCGTGATCCTGCTGCCGGCCCTGGCGGTGGTGGTCCAGGCCTTCGCCAAGGGGGTGCAGCCCTTCCTCGACAACCTCCGCAACGAGGAGCTGGTCCATGCCCTGCAGCTCACCCTGATCACCACCGCCATTGCGGTGCCGGCCAACACGATCTTCGGCCTGGCGGCGGCCACGGCCATTGCCCGCCGCCGCTTCCCCGGCAAGGCCCTGCTGCTCAGCACCATCGATCTGCCCTTTTCCATCTCGCCGGTGGTGGTGGGGCTGATGCTGGTGCTGCTCTACAGCCCCACCCACGGCCTGTTCGCCGGGGTGGTCAACAGCCTGGGCTGGAAGATCATCTTCTCCTGGCCCGGCATTGTGCTGGCCACCATCCTGGTGACCTTCCCCTTCATGGCCCGGGAGGTGATTCCCCTGCTGGAGGAGGAGGGCTGGGACCAGGAGGAGGCCGCCAGGACCCTGGGGGCCAGTGACTGGCAGGTGTTCTGGAAGGTGACCCTGCCCTCGGTGCGCTGGGCTGCTCTCTACGGCCTGATCCTCACCACGGCCCGGGCCCTGGGCGAGTTCGGGGCGGTGTCGGTGGTGAGCGGCAACGTCGCCGGCCAGACCCAGACCCTGCCCCTGTTTGTGGAGGACGCCTACAAGCAGTACAACACCGAACTGGCCTTCGGCGCTGCCCTGGTGCTGGCGGGCGTGGCGATCGTGTCGCTGCTGCTCAAGATCGCCGTGGAGCAGACCCTGGAGAAGGAGCGGCGGGCCTTGACGGCCGACCTGGAGGACTGAGGCCCAGGGTCTGATTCAATTCCCCGGCCTGGGGCGCCACCGCGGTGGCGCCCCTTTCTGTTGTGCCCATGCCCGCTTGGTTGCGGGCTGGCCCGTGCCTGCCGCAGGTGGCCGCCGCAGGGCCATGAAAAAGCCCCCCGTTTCCGGGGGGCCAGTGATGGTGTGGGAGCAGGGTTGAAGCGGCAGGGGGTGTGAGGAGTGCGGCCGGTTCGGGATCCAGGGATCGGAGATCCGAGGATCAGAACTTGAAGCGGGTCATCAGCACGTAGCCGAGGTTGTCGAACGCGTTCGAGCGGTTGATCGAACCGTTGCTGTTGCGGCTGTTGGTCAGCTGGCCCAGGGGGTTGCTGAGGTAGAAGATCGCCGGAGTCACCGAGATGTTGTCGGTCACCTGGAACTTGTACCACCACTCCCAGGCGTAGTTGCCATCGTTGGAGAAGGTGCTGAGGTTCTTGTTGGTGCCCTTGTTCAGGCTGGTGGCGAAGGTGGGCTGACCCACGGCCATGCCGAGGGCGTTGCCCTTGACGAAGGCGTCGTCCCACTGCAGGCCCACGAACCAGCTCTGGCTCTGGCTCACGTAGGGGCTGGAGTACTGAACGCCGTCTTCGCTGCCCGAGTAGCTGTTGCCGGAGAGGCTGTTCAGGCCCCAGCCGGCGCTGATCGAGGGGATCCAGCCGTTCTGCTTGGGCTGCCACCAGGCGTTCAGGCCCACGCTGTTCGAATCGCCATTGGCGAGGAACCAGCTGTTGGAGGCCACGAAGTTGGTGCCGCGGCGGAAGTTGGAGCCGGCCTGGCCGTAGCGGTAGGCGGCGGCCACACCCCACTGGGGAGCCGAGTAGGCCAGCTGGGCCAGGAAGCTGGCGCGGGAGGCGTCGGTGCCGATGCCGCCCTCGTCGCTGCTGTTGCTGTAGGGGTTGCCGGTGTAGGCAGCGCCCACGTTGCCCTGGGGAGCCACGTAGCTGGCCGAGATGCTGAAGCGACCCTGGCCCTTCTTGACGGTCTGCTTCCAGACACCGCTCAGCATCGAGCCGGTGGCCTTGTTGTAGGTACCGGGGGCGCCGTAGGTGGTGAACAGGTCGAGCACCTCAACGCCCTTGCCGCGGCCGTAGAGGGTGGGGGTCACACCCAGGTGCTCGGTGTTGCGGGCCTTGGCGCCCACCAGGATGTTGAACTCCTTGCCAACGGGGAAGCTGTAGTACAGACGGTCGATGCCGATGCTGTCGGACTGACCGTTGGGGATGCCGTTGCTGGCGTAGCTCAGGGCGGTGAGGTTGATGCCGTCACCGTTGAGGGCGTTGGCGAAGTTGCCGGAGCGCAGGCGGGTGTAGAGCAGGTCCTTGCCCGTGAAGCTGGTCAGGAAGTTCAGCCGGACGTCGTAGCTGAAGGTGGTGGCGCCGTAGAGGGCGTTGTACTTCTTGACGCCCTGACGGGAGCCGAACGACCCGGGAGCTGTGCCGGGGATGCTGGTCAGGGGCACACCGCTGCCGCTGGCCTTCACGCCGCCCAGCACGAAGGTGGCTTCACCCTGCAGCTTGGTGGTGGTGGAGAACTGGGTGGCCTCCAGCTCACCCACCTTGGCCTCCAGGCCGTCGACGCGGCCCTTGAGCACGGCGAGTTCCTTCTCGAACTCCTTCATCAGGCGCTTCAGCTCGTCGGTCACCTCGGTGATCCGATCCAGGCAGGCGTTCAGCAGGGCGGCCGCCTCATAGCGGGTCATCGCCTGCTTGCCCTTGAAGGTGCCGTTGGGGTAACCGGCGACGCAGCCGTAGCGCTCGATCAGGTTGCTCAGCGCCTGGTAGGCCCAGTCGGTGGGCTGCACGTCGGAGAACTGGGTGATCGAGGTCACCTGTTCGTCGCTGCTGGTGTACTGATTGACGCCGGCGATGTTGAGGTCTGCGGCAGAGGCAGCCAGGGGAGCCATCAGGCCCAGGGCAGCCGGTGCCAGCAGCAGGTGCTGGAATGGTTTCATAACCCTCACACGATTAGGGACTCCCCACGGGGAGTGCCATGAAAGTAGGGGTCAGGGTGGATCCCTGGGTCCGCACAGGGCTACAGGGCAATGTGTTGGAGATTACAGAGCCCTGGGCTGGTGGCCGCCGGCCACCCCGGGCCCGGGTTGGGCCCCGGCCGCTCAGAACTGGTGGCCGGCCCTGGGGCGGATGTGGAGACGATCGCCGTTCTGGAGCTCGCTGAGGTCGTGGCGATCGCGGGGCAGGTGGGCGTTCACCGTCTGCCCATTGTCGAGCTGCAGTTCCGCCACCAGCTCCTTGCCCAGGTGGGTGACCCGCCGCAGCACCGCCGGCACGCTGTCGCCGTTGCCCTCCAGCAGCAGCTCCAGGTCGTGGGGCCGCACGAACAGGTCGGCGTCGGAGAGGGAGTGCAGCTCCCGGGGCAGCACGTTCACCTCGCCCACGAAGTTCATCACGAAGGGGCTGGCGGGGTGGTCGTAGATCTCGGAGGCCGTGCCCACCTGCTCGATCCGCCCCTGGTTGATCACGGCGATCTTGTCGGCCACCTCGAAGGCCTCCTCCTGGTCGTGGGTCACGATCACGGTGGTGACCCTGGTCTCCTCCTGCAGGTTGCGCAGCCAGCCCCGTAGCTCCTTGCGCACCTTGGCGTCGAGGGCGCTGAAGGGCTCATCCAGCAGCAGCACCCGCGGCTGCACCGCCAGGGCCCGGGCCAGGGACACCCGCTGGCGCTGGCCGCCCGAGAGCTGGGAGGGGTAGCGGCTGCCGTAGTCCTGCAGCTGCACCAGGTGCAGCAGCTCATCGACGCGGTGGCGGATGGCGTCCTTCCTCCAGCCGCGCAGTTCCAGGCCGAAGCCGATGTTGTCGCGCACCGTGCGGTGCTTGAACAGGGCGAAGTGCTGGAACACGAAGCCCACCTGGCGGTCCTGCACCGAGCGGCCTGTGGCCTCCTCGCCGTTGATCCAGATGCGGCCCGCATCGGGGTTGTCCAGGCCGGCGATCATGCGCAGCAGCGTGCTCTTACCGCAGCCGGAGGGGCCCAGCAGGGCCACCAGGGCGTTGGTCTCCACGTCGAGGCTGAGGTTGTCGACGGCGGTGGCGGAGCCGAAGCGCTTGGTGACGCCGGAGACGCGGATACCCATGGCAGGAGGTGGGGGGAGAACGCCGGAAGGCAGAGCCAGGATCGTAAACCCCTAAAGCCGATGGGTGATGCGGATGATGCCGGTGAACCGGCCCTCCGGCCTCAGCCCAGCTCCTCCGCCGCGTCCTTGCGGATGCTGCAGTCGCTCATCGGGTAGCTGACGCAGAGCAGGGCGAAGCCGGCGGCGATCTGGTCGTCGTCGAGGAAGCTCTGGTCGGCCTGGTCGACGCTGCCGGCGAGGATCCGGCCGGCGCAGGCGCTGCAGGCCCCGGCCCGGCAGGAGTAGGGCAGATCCACCCCGGCGGCCTCGGCCGCGTCGAGGATGTACTGGTCATCGGCGCAGGCAAAGCTCTCGCCGCCCTCGAGGCTGATGGTGTATGTGGCCATGGGGAGTCCCGGGTTCCCGTCCTGTTTAGCCGGGGTCCGGCGCTGCGGCAGCGGCGGCTGGCCTCCCGGCTGGCACCCCGGCCTCCGCCCGATCCGCCGGCGGCCGGTCACATCTGGTCGCAGCTGTGGCTGCCGTCGCCCTGGAATCCCGCTGGCCTGGGCGGGATGCTGGGGCCCCGCCACCCCCCGTTCGATGAGCTGGAGTGAACTGCAGCGCCTGGTGGACCAGGCCGAAGCCGACCGCAGCCTGCGCCGCACCCTGCGCCGCTGCCGCACTGAGCAGGAGCTGCTGCAGGCGGCCCGGCTGCTGGGCTTCCGCATCACCCGCCACGATCTGCACGCGGCCCGGGTGAAGCACCAGCAGGAGCGGCGCCAGGAGGCGCGCCTGGACGGTCGCCTGGAGCCCGCCCTGCGGCGGCCCTCGCCGGCGGTGGGGTGAGGGCTGGCCCCTGGCCCTCGCACCGGTAGAGCCCCAGCTCCAGGCCCTGTTCGATCAACGGACAGTCCAGAGCCTCGATCCGGGGGGTCCCGCGGCTGAGCAGCAGCAGCGCTGAGCCCCTGGCGAGGTCCTGGGCGGAGCTGCGGCTCACCCGGCGGATCCGCTGCCCGGCATACCAGCTGAGGCTGGGCCGCTCCCCCTCGCGCCAGAGCCGCACCGGCGGCTCCTCCCCCGCGCCGCCGCCGGCCTGGCGCCGCAGCATCGCGGCCACCGGCGGGGTCGCCCAGCGCTCATTCAGCTCCCAGAGCCAGAGGGGCCCGGCCATCAGCAGCACCAGGGCGAGCCAGGTGCCCGCCACCGCGGCGACCCCGCCGGCGAGCCGCCGCCGCGGCCGCTCCGACCCCAGCAGCGGTCCGCTGGGCAGCAGGCCGAGGCCGAGGGCCAGGGCCAGCGGCGCCACCGCCCCGGGCAGGCCCAGCAGGCCCCGGGCGGCCAGCAGGCCGGCCAGCAGGGTCAGCGCGCCGATCAGACTCCACAGCCAGGGCAGCCGCCCCAGCAGCCGCGGCCAGGGCGGCCGGGCCCGCTCGCCCCGCTCCACCAGCCAGGCGAGGGCCGGGGCGCACACCAGGGTGAAGCTGGGCCAGAGCAGCAGGCTGTACCAGGGCAGCTGGGTGCGCAGGGGCAGCACCAGCAGGGCGGTGCCCAGGGTGAGGCCCAGGCACCAGCGGCCCGCCTGGCTCCGGCGCTGACTCCAGGCCAGGCCGAGGCCGAAGGGCCAGAGCGGCAGCCAGGGCCAGCCCCCCTCCAGCACCTCCAGCACCGGCTCCAGCGGGCCGCCGCTGTGGCCCTCCAGGGCCTGGCCCACCCGGGCGAAGCCCTGGCTGGTCCACATCTCCAGGGCGGCGTCGCCGCGGGCCAGGGCATGCAGCCCGTGCCAGGCCAGGCCGGGCAGCAGCCCCAGGCCGATGGCCGCCAGCAGCCAGGCCCAGGAGCGCCGCGGCAGGTCGCGGTCCAGGAGCCGCAGCACCAGGGCCATCAGCAGCACCGGCAGGGCCGTGGGGGCCTTGAGCAGCAGCAGCGCCGAGCCGGCCAGGCCGGCCACCAGGCCCCAGGCCAGCAGGCGGCGCCGGGGCCCCGCGGCCCCCAGCAGGCCCCACCAGATCAGCGCCATCGCCACCAGCTGGCAGCCGTCCAGCATCGCCAGGCGCCCGTGGCGCGCCAGGGGCAGCAGGGTCAGGGCGATGGCGCCGCTGGCCAGGGCGCTGGCCCGGTCCCCCGGCCGCAGGCGCCACTGGATGGCCGCCAGCAGCGGCACCAGGGCCGTGGACAGCAGCGCCGGCGCCAGCCGCACCACCCACTCCGGCGGCAGGGCCCCGGGCGGAGCCTGGGCCAGCTGGCGCCAGAGGCCGATGGCGGCGGCGATCACCAGGTGCAGCCCCGGCGGCTTGTTGAGGTAGCGCTCGCCCCAGAGGCTGGGCAGCAGCTTCTGGCCCCAGGGGGCCTGGCTGGTTTCCAGGGCCACGCGGGCCACGATGCCCTCATCCCAGTCCCGCAGGGGCAGATCGCCCAGGCCCACCGCCGCCAGCACCAGGGCCAGCAGCCACAGCCCGCCGATCAGCAGCGGCAGCGGCGGCCGGGCCCAGGACAGCGGCAGGCGCTGCGATCGTGAGGGGGGCATGGGCTGGGCGGAACAGTTCCGAAGCCTGGCACCGGGCCGCCGGTCCGTCCCCGCTCGGGCCGCCCGCGCTCAGGCCGCCAGGGCCTGCTGGCGCTCCGGAACGGGCAGGCGCCGGCTGCTCCAGCAGGACAGCCCCACCAGCAGGGCCGAGCACCACAGGCAGGCCTGCATGCCGCCCAGCAGGTAGACGCCACCGGAGAGCAGGGTGCCCAGCAGCCGTCCGGCGGCATTGGCCATGTAATAGAAGCCCACATTCAGGCTCACCGACTCGGCGTCGGTGTAGGCCAGCACCAGGTAGCTGTGGATCGAGGAGTTCATGGCGAACACGGCGCCGAAGGCCGCCAGCCCCACCACGATCGCCACCCCTGGATGGGCCACCTCCCGCCAGAGGGCCACGGCGATCAGGGCCGGGATGGCCGTGAGCACGGCACTCCAGAACTGCACGGCCGCCGGGCCCGGCGGGGCGCTCTGGCCCCAGGCGCGGCGCAGGGCCGGAGCGGAGCCCTGCACGAGGCCGTAGCCGATCACCCACAGGCCCAGGAAGCCGCCCACCTCCCAGAAGCGCCAGCCCAGGCTGGCCTCCAGGAACACCGGCAGCGCCACCACGAACCACACGTCGCGGGCGCCGAACAGGAAGAAGCGCGCCAGGGAGAGCGCGTTGATGCCCTCGCTCTTGGAGAAGATCGCGGTGAAGCCCGGCTTCTGCTTCATCCTGCCGATCTCCCCCGGCAGCACCAGGGTGGCGAGCAGCGCCAGCAGCAGCCCGGCCGCCATCACCGCCACGGAGCCGGCGAAGCCCAGGCTGGTGAGCAGCACGCCCCCGAGGAAGAAGCCCACCCCCTTGAGGGCATTCTTGGAGCCGGTGAGGATCGCCACCCAGCGGAAGAGCTGCTGTTCGCCCCGCTGCTCCTGGCCGGGGGTCTGGGGCACCACTGTCTTGATGGCGCTCTTGGCACTCATCTTGTTGAGGTCCTTGGCGATGCCACTGATCGCCTGGGCCGCCATCACGTAGGCCACCGAGGCGAGCCTGGGCCAGCTGGCCGACACCGGCACCAGCATCAGCAGGGCCAGGATCTGCAGCACCATGCCGGCCCGCAGGGTAAGCCGCAGGCCGAAGCGGGCCCCCAGCCAGCCGCCATAGAGATTGGTGACGATTCCGAAGAACTCGTAGAAGAGAAACAGGGCGGCGATCTCCAGGGTGGAGTAGCCGAGCTGGTGAAAGTGGAACACCACCAGCATGCGCAGGGCGCCGTCGGTGAGGGTGAAGGCCCAGTAGGTGCCGGTCACCACCATGTACTGCTGCAGGGCCGAGAGGGGCAGGCCCTGGCGGCCGCGCTGATCGCGGCGGACCGTGCTCTGATCCATGGCTCAGGCCAGCCCCTGGGCCGGCTCGCCAGCCGGTTCACGGCCGGGGTCAGTCCCGGTGTCGCGGGCCACCACGTGGCTCACCAGGTCGGCCAGGCGGCAGCTGTAGCCCCACTCGTTGTCGTACCAGGCGTACACCTTGAGCTGGGTGCCGTTCACCACCAGCGTTGAGGGGCCATCGATGATGGCGCTGCGGGGATCGTTCACGTAGTCGATCGACACCAGCGGCCGGGTTTCATAGCCGAGGATTCCCGCCAGCGGGCCGGCGGCGGCGGCCTCGAAGGCGCGGTTCACCTCCTCCACGCTGACGCTGCGCTCCAGTTCGAATACCGCGTCGGTGAGGGAGCCGTTCAGCAGCGGCACCCGCACGGCGTGGCCGTTGAGGCGCCCCTGCAGCTCGGGGAAGATCAGGCCGATGGCCCGGGCCGAGCCGGTGCTGGTGGGAATCAGCGACTGGCCGGCGGAGCGGGCCCGGCGCAGGTCGGCCTTGAAGCCATCCACCACCACCTGGGTGTTGGTGATGTTGTGCAAGGTGGTGATCGAACCGTGGCGGATGCCGAAGGTCCGGTGCACCACCTGCACCACCGGCGCCAGGCAGTTGGTGGTGCAGGAGGCTGCCGTTACTAGGCGATGGCGGCTGGGGTCGTAGAGGTGGTGGTTGATGCCGAACACCACGTTCAGGGCCTCGGCGCCGGCCACCTCGCCCTGCACGGGGCAGGCCACCACGACGCGCCCCAGGCCGGCCCGATCGAAGTAGGGCTGCAGGCTGTCGGGGGTCTTGAACCGGCCGCTGCACTCGAGCACCAGCTCCACCCCGGCCTGGCGCCAGGGCACGGCGGTGGGATCGGCGTGGCGGCTGATGCCGATGGCCTGGCCCGCCACCGTGAACGCCCCGGGGTGCTCGGGGCTGGCCGCCACGGCCTGGCCCCAGCGGCCGTGCACCGAGTCGAAGGCGAGCAGGTGGGCGGCGGCGGCGGCATCGGCGGCGGGGTCGTTGATGTGCACCACCTCGAGGCCCGGCCGGCCCCAGAGGGCGCGGAACACCAGGCGGCCGATGCGGCCGAAGCCGTTGATGCCGAGTTTCATGGAGGGGAGTTCCTGCGGATCACCGGGTCGCACCGGGCCCGGGGGCCCGATCAAACCCGGTTGATCCATCAATTAAAGTTGATCGCATGCGTGTTCTGGATCACCCCCTGGCCCCCGAGCGGGCCCGTCTGCTGCTCAAGGCCCTGGCCGATCCCCTGCGCCTGCGGGTGATCGAGGCCCTCGGCGGCGGCGAGCGCTGCGTCTGCGACCTGATGGGCGAGCTGGGCCTGGCCCAGTCGAAGCTCTCGTTTCACCTCAAGGTGCTCAAGGAGGCGGGCCTGCTGGCCGATCGCCAGGAGGGCCGCTGGACCTATTACCGCCTCCAGCCGAAGGCCATCGCCCAGCTGCAGCAGTGGCTGGCCCAGCTGGCGGCCGGCTGCGGGGCTCCTGCTCGCCCCTGCCGCTGAGAGCTGCCATGGCCTCCACCTCCCCCCCCGTGCTGGCCCGGCTGTCGGCCCTGGATCGCCTCCTGCCGCTCTGGATCGGCCTGGCCATGGCGGGCGGGCTGCTGCTCGGTCGCTGGTGTCCCTGGATCCAGGGCCTCCTGGGCGCCGTGACCATCGGGGAGACCTCCCTGCCGATCGCCCTGGGGCTGCTGTTGATGCTGTACCCCGTTCTGGCGAAGGTGCGCTACGAGGCCATGGGCCAGGAGATGGCCGACCGTCGCCTGCTGCGGCTCTGCCTGCTGCTGGTCTGGGGCCTGGGTCCGCTGCTGATGTTCGCCCTGGGCTGGCTGTTTCTGCCCACGCAACCGGCCTTCCGCACCGGCCTGATCCTGATCGGCATCGCGCCCTGCATCGCCATGGTGCTGGTCTGGATCGATCTGGCCGAAGGCGACCGGGAGGCGGCGGCCCTGCTGGTGGCGATCAATGCGCTGCTGCAGGTGGTCGGCTATGCCGCGTTGAGCACCTTCTACCTCAGCATTCTGCCCAGCTGGCTGGGCCTGCCCAGCCAGGATGTGGACGTGGCGCCCCTGGCGATTGCCCGGGCCGTGCTGCTGTTCCTGGGATTTCCGCTGGTGGCGGCCTACCTCACCCGCAGGATCTGCCTGCGGCTGAAGGGCCCCCGCTGGTATGCGCAGCGGTTCCTTCCCTGGATCAGCCCCCTGGCGCTCTACGGGCTGCTGTTCACGATCGTGGTGATGTTCGCCCTGCAGGGACAGGCCATCAGCGCCGATCCCCTGGCGCTGGTGCCCGTGGCCGTGCCCCTGCTGATCTACTTCGCCATCATGTGGGGTGTCGCCTTCGCCCTGGGCTACCGCAGCGGCTTCAGTTATGCGAAGACCGCCACCCTGGCCTTCACGGCCGCCGGGAACAACTTCGAGCTGGCGATCGCCGTGAGTGTGGGCGTCTGGGGAGTCAACTCCCGCCAGGCCCTGGCCGGGGTGATCGGACCCCTGATCGAGGTGCCGGTGCTGGTGGGCCTGGTGTACGGCTCGCTGTGGCTGCGGCGGCGGCTGTTTGCGGCTCCCGGCTGAGGGCGCGGCCATGGGCCTAGCCTGAAGCCATCTGAGCTGCCCCGATGCAGACGCCTTCGGCTGGGTCCGGCAGTCCCGCCCTCGCGAAGGCCCCCACCGGCATCCGCGGCTTTGATGCCATCAGCGGCGGCGGCCTGCCCCGCGGCCGCCCCACCCTGGTGACGGGCGCCGCCGGCGCCGGCAAGACCCTGTTCGCCGCCGAGTTCCTGCTGCGCGGCATCCTCGACTACGGCGAGCCCGGCGTGCTGCTCACCTTCGAGGAGTCGGCCGAGGACCTGGCCGCCAACCTGGCCTCCCTGGGCTTCGACCTGCCGGCCCTGGTGGCCTCGCGCCAGCTCAAGCTCGAGTCCTGCCGGGTCCGCCCCGCCGAGCTGGTGGTGTCCGGCGCCTTCGACCTGGAGGGCCTGTTCGTGCGCCTGGACGCGGCGGTGCGCCAGGTGGGCGCCCAGCGGGTGGTGCTGGACACGATCGAGGTGCTGCTGGGCGCCTTCGGCGACGAGGTCACCGTGCGCGGCGAGCTGGCTCGCCTGTTCGACTGGCTCAAGGACCGCGGCCTCACCTGCGTGGTGACCGGCGAGCGCGGCCGCCGGGGGGAGCTGACCCGCTTCGGCATCGAGGAGTACGTGAGCGACTGCGTGGTGGTCCTCGACCAGCGGGTGCAGGAGGAGGTCTCCACCCGGCGGCTGCGGCTGGTGAAGTACCGGGGCTCGGTGCACGGCACCAACGAGTACCCGTTCCTGATCACCGACCGGGGCCTGACGGTGCTGCCGGTCACCGAGCTCCGCCTGCGCTACAGCGCCCCGCTGGAGCGCACCTCCACCGGCATCGCCGACCTGGACCGGATGCTCGGCGGCGGCATCTACCGCGGCTCCACCCTGCTGGTGACGGGCAGTGCCGGCACCGGCAAGACCACGGTGGTGGCCCACCTGGCGGCGGCGGCCTGCCAGCGGGGCGAGCGGGCCCTGCTGGTGTCGTTCGAGGAGTCCCCCGACCAGCTGGTGCGCAACCTGCGCTCGGCGGGCCTCGACCTGCAGCCCCACCTGGAGGCCGATCGGCTGCGCATCTGGTCCGAGCGGGCCTCCGCCCAGGGGCTGGAGGAACACCTGGGCCGGCTGGCGGGCCTGCTGGAGGAGTTCCAGCCCAGCCTGGTGGCCCTCGACGCCATGGGCAGCCTGGCCCAGCTGGGCAGCCAGCGGGCGGTGACCTCGATGGTGGAGCGGGAGATCGACCTGATGAAGAGCCGCGGCATCACCTCGGCGCTGACGGCCCTGGTCCACCAGTCGGACCAGGAGGACAGCGGCGCCGCCATCACCTCGATCACCGACACCTGGCTGCTGCTGCGCAACGTGGAGCGCGACGGCGAGCGCAACCGGCTGCTGTTCGTGATCAAGAGCCGCGGCATGGCCCACTCCAACCAGGTGCGGGAGTTCCGGATCACCGACCACGGCCCCGAACTGGTGGCCGTGGCCCTCGGCCCCGGCGGGGTGCTCACCGGTTCGGCCCGGCGCCAGCAGCAGCGGCGCCTGGAGGCGGCCACGGTCCGGCGCCAGGCCGAGCTCCAGCGCCGCCGCGGGGCCCTGGAGCGGCGCCGCGGCGAGGTGGAGCTGCAGATTGCCGCCCTGCACGAGCAGCTCAGGGGCGAGGCCGCCGCCCTGGAGAGCCTGGAGGCCCAGGAGGACGAGCAGGTCCAGGCGGCCGCCCAGCTGCAGCTGGAGCTGGAGCACCTGCGCGGAGACGGCCCGTGAGCCCATCCGCCGCGGCCGCTGCGCCGCCACCGATCCCGCCCTGGGCCCGGGGCCCGGCCGCCTGGCGCCTGGGGGCGCCGCTGGCGCTGCTGCTGGCGGTGTGCGTCCTGGATCTGGTGCTGCCGCGGGAGGTGGTGCTGCTGCCCTACTACTGGGTGCCGCTGGTGCTGGCCAGCACCTACGCCAGCCCCCGCCAGCTGCGGGCCCTGGCGCTGCTCACCCTGGCCCTGGCCCTCCTCTCGGGCTGGCGCTGGTCGATGCTGGCGGAGCTCGACTACTGGTTGCGGTTCGCGGCCTGGCAGCTGGTGGCCCTGGCCAGCCTGCGGCTGGCGGCCGAGCGCCAGCGCGGCGAGCGGCGGCGGCGGCAGTCGGAGCAGCGCTACCGGCTGCTGGCCGAGAACGCCTCCGACGTGGTCTTCCGCGCCAGCCTGGAGGGGGTCACGGAGTGGATCTCCGCCCAGCTGACGCCGCTGCTGGGCTGGGCGCCCGAGGAGCTGATCGGCCAGCCCTTCAGCTGCTTCGTTCACCCCGATGACCTGCCCCAGCTGAAGCGGGCCAACGCCGCCTTCGCCCGCGGTGAGCGGCAGCAGTTCCGGCTGCGGGTGCGCCGGCGCCAGGGGGGCTACCGCTGGCTGGGCGTCACGGCCCGCGGCGTGGCGGCGACGCCCGGCCTGGAGGCGGGCATCGTCGGCAGCTGGCGCGACCTGGAGGCGGAGGTGGAGGCGGAGCTGGCCACCGACCAGGAGCGCTCCCGCCTGGCGGCCACCCTCGATGCCCTGCTGGATCCCCACGTGCTGATGCGGGCCCGCCGGGACGCCGCCGGGACGATTGTCGACTTTGTCTTCGTGCTCGCCAATGACGCCGCCTGCCACTACAACCAGATCGAGCGCGGGCAGCTGATCGGTCGCGGGATGATGGAGCTGTTGCCGGCCCACGGGCCCTCCGGACTGCTGGCCCTCTACGTCCGGACGGTGGAGACCGGCGAGCCCTTGGTGCTCGATGGCTTCGTCTTCCCCCACGAGCTGCGCGCCCAGGAGCGCCACTACGACATCCGCGCCGTGCCCCTGGGCGATGAGCTGAGCTGCACCTGGCGGGATGTGACCGAGCGGCAGGAGGCAGTGCTGCGGCTGGCGGCCTCCGAGGAGGCGTTCCGGCTGCTGGCCGAGAACTCCTCCGACGTGGTGCTGCGCCTGCGCGAGGACCGCTTCATCTGGCTGTCCCCCTCGCTCACGGCGGGCCTGGGCTGGCGGCCCGAGCAGTGGATCGGCCAGCCCGCCGCCGCCTTCCTCCACCCGGACGACCAGGTGGCCTATGCCAGCAGCGTGCGGGCGGTGGCCGGGGGCGAGAGCGTGGTGAGCCGCCACCGGCTGCGGGCCCAGAACGGCACCTGGCACTGGGTGGAGCTGCACGCCGGCCCCTACCGCGATGGCCAGGGGCGCATCGACGGCCTGGTGGCCACGTTCCGCATCATCGATGCCGAGGTGGCGGCCCAGCGGGCCCTGGAGCGCTACGCCCGCACCGACGACCTCACCGGCCTGCTCAACCGCCGCGAGGTGCTGGCCCGGCTCGATGCCCAGGTGCCCCAGCAGCCGCGCAGCGGCGGCCAGACGGCGGTGCTGTTCTGCGACCTGGACCGCTTCAAGACCATCAACGACCGCTACGGCCACGCCGCCGGCGACCAGCTGCTGCGCACCGTGGCCGACCGGCTGCGCCACTGCCTGCGGGCCGGTGACCTGGCGGCGCGGGTGGGGGGCGATGAGCTGCTGGTGGTGCTGCACGGCGTGCAGGACCTGGAGAACGCCGTGGCGATCGCCGAGAAGATCCGCGCCGCCGTGGGCGCCCCCGTGCCCACCGGCGCCGGCGAGCTGCAGATCAGCCTCAGCATCGGCGTCACCCTGGCCCGGCCCGGCGAGGACAGCGACGCCCTGATCGCCCGCGCCGATGCGGCGATGTACGAGGCCAAGCAGATCGGTCGCAACCGGGTGATTCCGATCGCGATCTGAACGCCGCCTCAGCTGCCGCAGCAGCCACCGCAGCAGCAGCTGCCGCAGCCGCCGGCTGTCCGTGCCAGCCTGGGTCCGCCCCCTGCCCGGTTCCGAGCGCCTGCCTCCATGATCGCCCCGCCGCTGCCCGTCGATGAACTCCAGCGCCTGGAGGCCCTAGAGCGCTCGGGTCTGCTGGATGGTCCCCCGGAGGAGCGCTTCGATCGGCTCACCCGCCTGGCCCGGCGCCTGTTCGACGTGCCGATCGCCCTGGTGTCGCTGGTGGATGCCAACCGCCAGTGGTTCAAGTCGTGCCTGGGGCTGGCCGTCACCGAGACGTCGCGGGACGTGTCCTTCTGCGGCCACGCGATCCTCTCGGACGGCGTGTTCATCATTCCCGACGCCCGCCTGGATCCCCGCTTTGCCGACAACCCGCTCGTGACCGGAGAGCCCCACGTGCGCTTCTATGCCGGCCGGCCCCTGCAGGATGCCGACGGCCGCCGCCTCGGCACCCTCTGCCTGATCGACCATCGCCCCCGCAGCCTGGACGCGCGCGACCTGGAGGACCTGGAGGACCTGGCCCAGATGGCGGAGAGCGAGCTGGCCGGCTTCCAGCTCGCGGTGACCGACGAACTCACCCGCATCACCAACCGCCGGGGCTTCCTGCGGCTGGCGGAGTACGGCCTGGCGCTGTGCCGGCGCCAGGGCCTGCCCGCCACCTTGATCTTCTTCGACCTCGACGGCCTCAAGACCGTCAACGACAGCCTGGGCCACGCCGCCGGCGATGCCCTGATCCGCCAGTTCGCGGGGCTGCTGGCGGGGGCATTCCGCCAGTCGGATCTGTTTGCCCGGCTCGGGGGCGATGAGTTCACGGCCTTCCTGGCCAACGCCGGGGCGGCCGAGGCCGAGGCCACCGTGGCGGCCCTGGAGCTGGTGGCCCGCCAGGAGCCCCAGGACGGCGACCACCCCTGGCCGCTGCGCTTCTCCAGTGGCATCGTGAGCTTCGATCCGGCCCGGCACCGGGGCATCGCCGATCTGCTCGAGGAGGGCGACGCGCTGATGTATGCGGCCAAGCGCGCCAAGCGGGCGGCGCGCTGAAGCGGGCCCATGGCCGTTTACGGGCCCTTAACGCAACCATAACGACGGGGCGCCGCCCGCTTGCCTAGATCTGGTTGGCACGCAGATTCACCTGGCTCGATGACCTTCGCCATGAAGGCCCTGACCGGCTCCGCCCTGGCCATCCTGAGCATGGGGACCGTCGCCTCCGCGGGTCCTGCCCTCAACGGCGCCGGCGCCACCTTCCCCGCCCCGATCTACCAGCGCTGGTTCCAGGACCTGGCCGGTAGCGGCGGCGCCAAGGTCAATTACCAGTCCGTGGGCTCCGGCGCCGGGGTGCGCCAGTACCTGGCCGGCACCGTGGACTTCGGCGCCACCGACGAGCCGATCAAGGATTCCGAAGCCGCCAAGGTGAGCCGCGGGGTTGTGCAGTTCCCGGCCGTGGGCGGCACCATCGCCGTGGCCTACAACAGGCGCGGCTGCAACCTCCAGCTCACCCAGAAGCAGGTGGCCGACATCTTCCTCGGCACCATCAACGACTGGAGCCAGCTGAAGTGCGGCAAGGGCAAGATCACCGTGGCCCACCGCTCGGACGGCTCCGGCACCACCTTCGCCTTCACCAACTCCCTCTCGGCCTTCTCCCCCGCCTGGAAGAGCCGGGTGGGCGAGGGCAAGAGCGTCAAGTGGCCCGTGGGCGTGGGCGGCAAGGGCAATGAGGGCGTCTCCGGCATTCTCATCAACACCCCCGGCTCGATCGGCTATGTCAACCAGTCGTATGTGAAGGGGCCGCTGCAGGCGGCCGCCCTGCAGAACAAGGCCGGCAAGTTCGTCAAGCCGGGCTTCAGGAGCGGCTCCGCGGCCCTGAACAACATCCGCCTGGATGCCCGCCTGGCCGGTGAAGATCCCAACCCCGCCGGCGCCGAGAGCTACCCGATCACCACCCTCACCTGGGTCCTGGCCTACGCGAAGGGCAATGGCGCCAAGGCCGCGGAACTGCGCGAGGCCTTCAACTACATGCTGAGCAACAAGGCCCAGGGCCTGGCCGACAACCTGGGCTACGTGCCCCTGCGCGGCGACATCCTCAAGAAGGCCAAGGCCGCCGTCGGCCGGGTCGGCTCCTGAGGCTGGGGCCACCCGGCAGAGGGGGGCCTGCGGGCCCCTTTTTTTGTGGGCTGCGGCAGAGCCCCCCGCGCCGGCAGGATTGGCGGCGCCTCCGCCCGCGGCCGCCGATGCGCCCCTGGAGTTCGATCCCCATCACCGACTGCGGGGAGCCGCTGCTCGAGCTGCCCGCGGCCCTGCTGCGGCTGGAGCCCCACCCCTACGCCGCCCTCGGGGCCCCCTACGGCGGAGGGGCCTCGCCCTTCCGGCTGCGCCGCGGCGTTCTCCAGCGGCTGCTGGCGGCCGATGCGGCCCTGGGGCGGCAGCGGCCCGGCTGGCGCCTGGCGATCTTCGACGCCTGGCGGCCCCTGGCGGTGCAGCGCTTCATGGTGGAGCAGGCCACGGCCGAGGAGTGCCGGCGCCGCGGCGTGGAGCGCGGCCGCCCCTCGCCGGCCCTGGCGGCGGTGGTGGCCGAGGTGGGCCGCTTCTGGGCGCCCCCCAGCGACGACCCCGCCACGCCGCCGCCCCACAGCACCGGCGCCGCCGTGGACCTCTGCCTCGCCGACGCCGCCGGCCGGCCCCTGTCCCTGGGTTCACCGATCGATGCCATCGGCGCCGTGTCGGAGCCCGACCACTTCGCCGCCGCTGACCCCGGCACGGAGGCGGGGGAGTGGCACCGCCGCCGGGTGCTGCTGCGCGCCGTGCTGGCGGCGGCCGGCTTTGCCCAGCACCCCAATGAGTGGTGGCACTTCAGCTGGGGCGACCAGCTCTGGGCCTGGCGCAGCGGCGCCCCGGCGGCCCGCTACGGCCGCTGGCTCGGGGAGGAGGAGGGCGGCGCCGGCTGAGGCCGGGACCCCGCGGGTCCCTCGCGGTCGATCCCCATGGCGGCCGCCAGCTGCCGGGCCTGGCCCTTGCTCAGCAGGCCGCGCTGGATGCAGCGGTTGAGGCTGCCCACCGCCAGGTCCCGCTGCAGGCGCTGCAGCTGGGCCACCACCGCCGGTGGCTGGTCGGCGAACAGGGCCAGCTGCTGGCGGTGGCCCCGCAGCAGGGCCTCGGGCCGGCAGGTGCTGGCGTCCGGGTCAAAGCGCTCCACGCGCGAGGCCGGCGGGGCCGGCCGGCGGTCGGCCTCCGGATCCGGGGGCGGCTTCGCCCCGGCGGCTCCGCCGCCGCCGGTCAGGGCCAGGGCAGCGCCGAGGCCGAGGGCCGCGATCGCCCGCTGACGCCGGGCCCGCTGGGGCTGGGGGGCGGCCATCGGCCTCAGGCGGCGGCCGCCAGCAGGGCGTCGACGCCCTCCCGGCCCAGCTGCAGCACGTGGTCCCCCAGGCTGCGGCGCCCACCGGCCGCCTTCCAGCTCAGCAGCAGCGGCTCCAGGGTGGCCTCCAGCCGCTCCAGCGGCATCCGCTCGAGGTAGGGCTCCGCCAGGCGGCTGAGGTTGGGGGCACCGCCGAGCCACAGCTGGTACTGGTCGGGGCCGCTGCCCACCAGGCCCAGTTCGGCCATGTAGGGCCGGGCACAGCCGTTGGGACAGCCCGTGACCCGCACCAGGATCGAGCGGTCGATCTCCAGCCGGCGCAGCTGGGCGTCGAGGCGCCCGAGGATCGCCGGCAGCGCCCGCTCCGCCTCGGTCACCGCCAGGCCGCACAGGGGCAGGGCCGGGCAGGCCAGGGCATGGCGGGCCAGGGGCGCCGGCGCCTCGGGGTTCGCCACCCCCAGGGCCGCCAGGGCCTGGCGCACGCTGGAGCGCTGGGCGCTGCCGACATTGCAGAGCAGCAGGTCCTGGTTGGGGGTGAGGCGCACCTCCAGCTGGTAGGTGTCCACCAGCAGGCGCAGCCCCGCCTTGAACGGGCCCGCCAGGCGGCCGCTCAGCAGCGGGATGCCCACGAACCACAGGCCGTTGCCCTGGCGGTGCCAGCCCAGGTAGTCCTCCAGCCGGGCCTTGGGCTCCTGGCGCAGGCCCTTGAGCGGATGGGCGAAGTAGCGGGCCGTGAGCTCGGCCTTGAACCAGGCGATGCCCCGCTCGTGGATCAGGTACTTGAGGCGGGCATGGCGCCGCTGCTGCCGGTCGCCGTGGTCGCGCTGCAGGGCCACGATCGCCTGCACCAGATCGAGCACGTGCTCGGCGGCCACGTAGCCGAGCGGGTCGGCGGTGCGGGCGAAGGTCTCCTCCTTGTTGTGGGTGCGGCCCAGACCACCGCCCACGTAGACGTTGCAGCCCCGCAGGCTGCCGCCGGCATCGGCGAAGGCCACCAGGCCGATGTCCTGGGTGAGCAGGTCCACCGAGTTGTCCCCCGGTACCGTCACCGCCACCTTGAACTTGCGCGGCAGGAAGGTGGGGCCGTAGAGGGGTTCGTGGGCGTCGCCGCTGAACACGCCCCCCTCCTGCTGGCGCCGGCGCGCCGCCCGCACCGGCGCCTGGGGCTTGATGCGGTAGCTGAGGTCGCCGTCCACCCACAGGTCGAGGTAGGAGCCCTCCGCCGCCACGGGCGTCAGCAGGTCGGCGATCCGGTTGGCCAGCTGCCGCGCCGCCGGGTAGGCGCCCTTCTCAAAGGGGGCGGCCGGCGCCATCACGTTGCGGTTGATGTCGCCGCAGGCGGCCAGGGTGGAGCCCAGGGAGCGCACGATCGTGCCGATCACCTCCTTGAGGTTGGCCTTGGCGATGCCGTGCATCTGGAAGGCCTGGCGGGTGGTGGCCCGCAGGGTGCCGTTGCCGAGGCGGTCGGCCAGCTCATCCATGGCCAGGTAGAGCTGGGCCGGCACCCGGCCGGCGGGGCTGCGCAGGCGCAGCATCATCTGCCAGTCCTTGTCCTTGCCCTTCTGGCGGTTCTCGCGGTTGTCCTGCTGGTAGCTGCCGTGGAACTTCAGGAGCTGTACCGCCCCCTCGCTGAAGTTGGGCCTGCCGTTGCCCAGCTCCGTGAGCAGCGGCTCCCTGAGGTAGTCGCTGTCGGCCTTGAGCTGCTCGAACTTGCTGCGCTCCGTGCCGGCGGCGATGCTGGCGAAGGGGCCGGCGGGAGTGGTGATCAGGGGCGGCACGCCGGCAGGTGGCCCCGAGCGCCCCGGCTTGGCGGCCTGGGCGGGCTTGGCGGCGGTGGCGGGCTTGGCGGCCTGGGCCGCCTCGGCTTGCTTCGCCGTCGGCGCCGACCGGGCCGTCCGGGCCGGCTTGGCGGCGGTGGCGGGCTGGTCGGGCTTCGGCTGGCTGGCCGCCTCGGGCTGGACGGGGGCAGAGCCTCTGCGGCTGGATCCCCGCCTGGATCCAGAGGTCTGCTGTCCAGTCACGGTCACAGGGGCGCCACGGTCGTGGCTCGAAGCTAGCGAAGCGACCGGGCCGAGGTCCGTCGCCGCAGCTCCCTTCCATAAAGTCGGGGTTGCCGTGGCCCGCCCCTTGTCGACCTTTCTGCTGGAGATCGGAACCGAGGAGCTGCCCGCCGACTTCGCCCGCCTGGCCCTGCCCCAGCTGGAGCAGCTGGTGCGCCGCGACCTGGCCGAGCAGCGCCTCAGCCATGGCCCGCTGACCACCACCAGCACGCCCCGCCGCATCGCCCTGCGGGTGGAGGGCCTGCCCGCCGCCGCCGCCGACCTGGAGGAGGAGCGCAAGGGGCCGCCCGCGGGTCAGGCCTTCCGGGACGGCGTCCCCACCCCGGCGGCGATCGGCTTCGCCAAGCGCTGCGGCATCGCCCCGGAGGCCCTGGAGCGGCGCGACACCCCCAAGGGCCCCTTCGTGTTCGCCCGGGTGCGGGAGCAGGGCCGCGCCACCGCCGCCGTGCTGGCGGAGCACATCCCCCAGTGGATCGGCGCCCTGCAGGGCCGCCGCTTCATGCGCTGGGGGGAGGGCGAGAGCCGTTTCTCCCGGCCCGTGCGCTGGCTGGTGGCCCTGCTGGATGCCGCCGTGATCCCCGTGACCCTGCAGGGCAGTGATCCCCAGGTGCGCGCCGGCAACACCAGCCGCGGCCACCGGCTGCGGGCCGAGGCCGTGGCCATCCCCAGCGCCGACGCCTACGCCGAGACCCTCGCCGCCGTGGGGGTGCAGGTGGATCGCGCCGGCCGGGCCGCCACGATCCGCGCCGGCGTCCTGGCGGCCGCCACCGCCCTGGGGGCCCGCCCCGACCTGCCGGACGCGCTGTTCGACGAGCTCACCGACCTGGTGGAGGCACCGCTGCTGATCGAGGGGTCGGTGGCCGAGGACTCCCTGGCCCTGCCGCCCGAGGTGCTCAGCACCGTGATGCGCGCCCACCAGCGCTACGTGCCCCTCTACCGCTCGGGCGCCAGCGCCGATCCCCTGGCCCTGGATGCCCGCCAGGCGCTGCTGCCGCGGTTCCTGTGCATCGGCAACGGCCTGCCCGCCGCCACGGACACCGTGCGCCGCGGCAACGAGCGGGTGCTCAAGGCCCGCCTGGCCGATGCCGCCTTCTTCGTGCAGGCCGACCGCGCCGTTCCGAGCATCGACCGCCGCGCCCGGCTGGCCCGGGTCACCTTCGCCGAGGGCCTGGGCTCGCTGCTGGATCGGGTCGAGCGGCTCGAGTGGCTCACCGACGTGCTGCTCCAGCAGCTGGAGCTCGATGCCGCCACGGGCGACCACGCCCGCCGCGCCGCCCACCTGTGCAAGCACGACCTGGTGAGCCAGATGGTGGGCGAGTTCCCCGAGCTGCAGGGGGTGATGGGGGGCAAGTACCTGCTGGCCGAAGGCGAGCCCCGCCCCGTGGCCCTGGCGGTGCTGGAGCACTACCTGCCCCGGGGGGCCGGCGACGACCTGCCCGGCTCCGACGCCGGTGCCGTGGTGGCCCTGGCCGAGC
>CALRKO020000017.1:0-62041 GCA_943368105.1 Chitinophaga pinensis
GGCCCTGGAGGCCGAGCGCAAGGCCGCCCGGCGGGCGCACGCCCCCCTGCTGGAGCGCCACCAGCAGCTCCAGGCCCGCCTGGTCCACACCGAGGCCGCCCAGGCCGGCGGCCAGAAGCGCCTGGAGGCCCTGGAGCGGGCCCTGGCGCCGCTGCTGGAGCAGCTGGCCGCCCTGGAGGCCGCCGAGGCCGGCGCCCAGGCCTCCTGCGACAGCGACCGCTGGCAGGGACTGCAGCGGGAGCTGGAGGCGGCCGACCGGGGCCTGGCCGAGGCCCGCGCCCGCCGCGACGGCCTGCTGGCGGCCCGCCGCGAGCGGGGCCTGGCGGCCGAGCGGCTCACCAGCCAGCTGCAGGCCCTGGCCGGCGAGGAGCAGCGCCTGGTGCAGGCGGTGCAGGCCCTGCTGGCCGAGCGCGGCCGCTGGAAGGAGCAGCAGCAGCAGGAGCGGGAGCAGCGCGCCGCCCTGGAGCAGCGCCAGCAGCAGCTGCAGGCCCAGTTCGGCGAGCGCCGCCGCGCCCGCGACGAGGCCGAGCTGCAGCTCTCCAACCGGCGCCAGGCCCTGCAGCAGCAGGAGTGGGAGCTGCAGCGCCTGGGGGAGGAGCTGCTGGCCCTGGCGGAGCAGGAGCGCAGCGGCGCCCTGCGGCTGCAGCAGCTGGAGCAGCAGCTGGAGCAGCAGCTGCCCGATCCCCTGCCGGAGATCCCCGAGGAGGTGCGGGAGAACGGCCTGGAGGCCCTGCAGGCGGAGCTGCGCAGCCTGCAGCAGCGCATGGAGGCCCTGGAACCGGTGAACATGCTGGCCCTCGAGGAGCTGGAGCAGCTGGAGGCCCGGCTGGCCGAACTGGAGGAGCGCCTCGATGTGCTCTGCAAGGAGCGCGAGGAGCTGCTGCTGCGCATCGAGACCGTGGCCACCCTGCGCCAGGAGGCCTTCCTGGAGGCCTTCACCGCCGTGGACGGCCACTTCCGCACGATCTTCGCCGGCCTCTCCGACGGCGAGGGCTACCTGCAGCTGGAGAACCCCGCGTCGCCCCTCGATGGCGGCCTCAGCCTGGTGGCCCACCCCAAGGGCAAGGCGGTGCGGCGGCTGGCCTCGATGAGCGGCGGCGAGAAGTCGCTCACGGCCCTGAGCTTCCTGTTTGCCCTGCAGCGCTTCCGGCCCTCGCCCTTCTACGCCCTCGACGAGGTGGACAGCTTCCTCGATGGCGTCAACGTGGAGCGGCTGGCCGCCCTGATCGCCCGCCAGGCCGAGGAGGCCCAGTTCATGGTGGTGAGCCACCGCCGGCCGATGATCGCCGCGGCCACCCGCACCATCGGCGTGACCCAGGCCCGCGGCGCCCACACCCAGGTGGTGGGGTTACCACCGGCGGCATAGACCCGTCCGCTCGGCCACAATGCCCCCCATGACAACGACCCCCGGCAGCGACCCGAACGCCCCCCCGGCCGCCCCCCCCAGCGATCGCCTCTGGCTGCGCTCGGAGCTGATGGGCACCCAGGTGATCACCCGCGACACCGGCCGCCGCCTCGGCGTGGTGGGCGAGGTGGTGGTGGACATCGACCGGCGCGAGGTGGTGGCCCTGGGCCTGCGCGACAACCCCCTGACCCGGTTCCTGCCGGGCCTGCCCCGCTGGATGCCCCTGGAGAGCATCCGCCAGGTGGGCGACGTGATCCTGGTGGACTCGGCCGACTCCCTGGCGGAGGGCTTCAATCCCGAGCGCTACAGCAAGGTGATCAACTGCCAGGTGATCACCGAGGCCGGCGAGACCCTGGGCAAGGTGCTGGGCTTCAGCTTCGACATCGAGACCGGCGAACTCACCACCCTGGTGCTCGGCGCCCTGGGGATCCCGCTGCTGGGCGAGGGGGTGCTGAGCACCTGGGAGCTGGCGGTGGAGGAGATCGTCAGCAGCGGACCCGACCGGATCATCGTGTACGAGGGCGCCGAGGAGAAGCTCAAGCAGCTGGGCACCGGCCTGCTGGAGAAGCTGGGCATCGGCGGGCCCTCCTGGGAGCAGGAGGAGCGCGAGCGCTACCGCCTCAACATGGTGCCGGTGGAGAACCAGCTGGCGGCCGGCCAGCCCGCCGCCGAGCCCCAGCAGCAGCGCCGCATCCAGCCGGCCACCAGCCGCCGGGTCGAGTTCGAGCCCGACTACGACTACGTGGAGGTGGAGGAGCGTCGCCAGCGCGAACCCCTGCGCCAGCGCCGCTACCTGGACGAGGAGGAGGAGAGGGGCGGCCGCCTCCAGGACGACGACGAGCGCACCGGAGGCCGCCGCTACGGCCGCGAGTCCGAGCGCAACGACCAGCCCGGGGCCTATGGCCGCGAGCCGGCCTACCGGGAACCGGATCCGCGCGAGCCCGATCCCCGTGAGCCGGCCTACCGGGAACCGGGGCGACCCGAACCTGATGATCGCAGCACCGGCTATCGCGACGACGGGTCTCGCCCGCCAGGGCCCCGCGACCCCCGCGAGCGGGACCCCGCCTACCGCGAACCGGCCTACCGGGGGCCCGAACCGACCTACAGCGAGCCGGAGCCGGCCCCCCGATCCCTCGACGAGCCCCGCAGCCCCATCCGCCGCAGCCTCCGGGACGAGGGCCCCCTGGATGTGGAGCCCGTGGATCTCGACCCGCCCCCCCGCCCCGGCCGCCGGGACCTCGGCGATCCCTGGTGAGCGCGGGGCCGCTGCAGTCCTCGATGGCTCAGGCCTGGGCCGCGTCCCCCTGGGGTTCGAAGTTCAGCGAGGCCGAATTCACGCAGTAGCGCAGGCCCGTGGGGGTGGGTCCATCCGGGAACACGTGGCCCAGGTGGGCATCGCAGTGGGCGCACTTGATCTCGGTGCGCACCATGCCGTGGCTGCGGTCCGTGTGGGTGGTGATGGCGCCGGGCTGGGCCCCATCCCAGAAGCTGGGCCAGCCGGTGCCCGACTCGAACTTGGTGTCGGAGCTGAACAGCGCGCTGCCGCAGCACACACAGCGGTACATCCCCTCGGCCTTGTGGTCCCAGTAGAGGCCGCTGAAGGCCCGCTCCGTGCCGCCGAGGCGGGCCACGGCGAACTGCTCGGGGGTGAGCCGCCCGCGCCAGTGCTCCGGATCGGCTGAGGGCTTGGCGGCGGGCAGCGCATCGCAGGAGAGGGGCGCGGCGGGGGACAGGTCGTCGGCCATCGGGGCGGATCGCAGATCTGGCGCCAAGCTAGGGAGCGTCGGCCGGCGCCGCCGCGGCCGGCAGCAGGCCCCGCACCAGCCCCGCCAGGGCCGCCACGGCACCGGGCTGGCCCCGCAGGCTGCGCAGGTCGTCGCGCTGGCCCTCCAGCCGGGCGGGGTGGGCCAGCCACTCGGCGGCCTCGGCGGCGATCGCCGCCGGCGTGATCGCCCCCACCCGCTCCGGCACCACGGCGCGGCCGGCGGAGATGTTGGGCCAGGCCAGGTAGCCGCGGTGGCGCATGCGCCAGGCGGTGAGGGCCACCCCCAGCAGCCAGCGCAGCAGCGGCAGCCGGGCCAGCAGCCCCAGCCAGCCATCCCAGGCCTGCATCACATGCAGGTGCTGGGTGGGCACCAGCACGATCATCGGCACCCCCAGGGCCCCCAGCTCGGCGGTGTTGGCCCCCACGGTGGTGAGGGCCAGCCGGCACTGGCTCAGGGGGCCGTGGGCCGGCTGCTCCAGCACCAGCCGGATGCTGGTGCCGGCGGGCGTGCACAGCTCCTGGCCCTGCCCAGCCGGCACCAGCCGCGGCTCACCGGCGCCGTAGTGGGCGGCGATCGGGTTGCCTGGGCCCCCGTGGGCCAGCAGTTCGGCCACCGTGGTGGTGGGGGCCACCGGCAGCAGGAAGCGGCAGCCGGGCCGCAGCGCCGCCAGCCGGTCGGCGGTCTCCAGCAGAAACGGCACGCCCACCTGCAGCTTGGCCCGCTTGGAGCCCGGCAGCAGCGCCACCCACTCCCCCGCCGGCAGGGGCGCATCGCCGCGGGCCGACTCGGAGAGGTCGGCCATCAGATCGCCCACCACCGTGCAGCGCCGCCGCCAGCGGGGGGCGAGCCGCTGGGCCGCCGCCGGCCCCATGGCGGCGATGCGGTCGTTCCAGCGGGGCCAGCGGGCCACCCACTCGGCGTAGGTGAGGTGGCGGTAGCCGAGCCGGGCCGAGAGCAGCACCGTCCAGAACTGGTCGCCGCCGAGGAACACCACCACCCCCTGGCGCGGCCAGGGGCCATGGCGGCCGGGGCGCAGCAGCAGCCCCCAGAAGCGCCGGGCCGGCAGCACCCGGGTGAACAGGCCCATGGCCTCCGCCACCCGGTGCTCGCGGCCGGTGGCGTTGGGACAGGGCACCAGCACCAGCTCCAGGCTGCAGGGCGCCGCCGGGTCCAGGGGCCGCAGGGCCAGGTCGCGGTGCAGGCGCTGGGCCAGGGGCCGCACCCAGGTGCTGAGCTCGCCGGGTCCGTTGCAGACCAGTACGACGGTGGCCAGGGCGGCCCCGGCCATTCCAGGGGGAACCGGGCCAGCCGCGCCTCGCGGTTCGAGCAGTGGGCCCGGGCCGGCGGTCACGCTGTCCGGGGAGACCTGGGACAACGGAGAACCTGGGCGGGGAGCCGGGGAAGCAATGCGGATGGCGAGACTTGAACTCGCAAGACCGAAGTCACACGCCCCTCAAACGTGCGTGTCTACCAATTCCACCACATCCGCGTGGTTGTGTTGATCGGGCTGGGCCAGATCGGGGGGATCCTGACCGGATGGATCCGGTCGAGGCGAGGGGCCGGAGGCGCCCAGGGGCGGTCCGTGCGAGCAATATACCCATCGCCTCCCCCGGCCAGCCCCGGGGCCTGCCCGCCGCCGCGGCCCCGCTCCCCGCCGGCGGAGGGCGCCTGTGAGCGCTGATACAGTCCCCTGCGGCCAGCGCTGCCGGACTCCCGCGGATGCCCATCGGCAAACTGCTGATCGCCAACCGTGGCGAAATCGCCTTGCGCATCCTGCGCAGCTGCCGGGAGCTGGGCATTCCCACCGTGGCCGTCTACAGCACGGTGGACCGCAACGCCCTGCACGTGCAGCTGGCCGATGAGGCCGTGTGCGTGGGCGATGCCCCCAGCAGCAGGAGCTACCTCAACATCCCCAACATCCTGGCGGCCGCCACCTCCCGCGGCGCCGACGCCATCCATCCGGGCTACGGCTTCCTGGCCGAGAACGACAAGTTCGCCGAGATCTGCGCCGCCCACGGCCTCACCTTCGTGGGGCCCTCGCCCGAGGCGATCCGGGCGATGGGCGACAAGTCCACGGCCAAGGCCACGATGCAGCAGGTGGGCGTGCCCACCATCCCCGGCAGCGAGGGGCTGCTGCAGGGCGTCGACGAGGCCCGCGACCTGGCGGAGGCCATGGGCTACCCGGTGATGATCAAGGCCACCGCCGGCGGCGGCGGCCGCGGCATGCGCCTGGTGCCGGGCCCCGACCAGCTGGAGGGCCTGTTCAAGGCCGCCCAGGGCGAGGCGGAGGCCGCCTTCGGCAACCCGGGCCTCTACATGGAGAAGTTCATCGACCGGCCCCGGCACGTGGAGGTGCAGGTGCTGGCCGATCGCCACGGCAACGTGGTGCACCTCGGGGAGCGCGACTGCTCGATCCAGCGCCGCCACCAGAAGCTGCTGGAGGAGGCCCCCAGCGTGGCCATCAATGCGGAGCTGCGCCGCCAGATGGGCGAGGCCGCCGTGGCTGCCGCCCGCAGCATCGGCTACGAGGGCGCCGGCACCGTGGAATTCCTGGTGGACCGGGGCGGCACCTTCTATTTCATGGAGATGAACACCCGCATCCAGGTGGAGCACCCCGTCACCGAGATGGTCACCGGGGTGGACCTGATCGCCGAGCAGCTGCGCATCGCCGGCGGCGAGCCGATCTCCTTCCGGCAGGAGGACGTGGTGCTCCGCGGCCACGCCATCGAGGTGCGGATCAACGCCGAGGATCCGCGCCAGAACTTCCGCCCCGCCCCCGGCAAGATCACCGGCTGGCTCCCCCCCGGCGGCCCCGGCGTGCGCGTCGACAGCCACGTCTACACCGGCTACGAGATCCCGCCCTTCTACGACTCGCTGATCGGCAAGCTGATCGTCTGGGGCACCGACCGGGACCATGCCCTGCGGCGGCTGCGCCGGGCCCTCTCGGAGTGCGCCGTGACCGGCATCCCCACCACGATCGAGTTCCACCTGCAGCTGCTGGATCGGCCCGAGTTCCAGCGGGGCGATGTGCACACCAAGTTCGTGGAGCAGGAGATGCTGCCCCAGAACGGCAAGTAGGGGCCCAGCCCAGGCCGAGGCCGGCCTCGGCCTGACCCCAGCCAGCCCGCTCAGGCCGGGCGGACGCTGGCGTGGAGCATCACCTGGGTGAGCAGGCCCTGCTGGCCCACCACCAGCTCCCGCAGCAGGCTCACCAGGCCCACCCAGATCACCGGCGTCACATCCACGCCGCCGATGGGCTGGATCAGCCGGCGGGTGGCCGCCAGGAAGGGCTCGGTGGGCAGGGCCAGCAGCCGCAGTGCCCCCCGGCTGAGGTCCAGCTGCGGGTACCAGGTGAGCACGATCCGGAACAGGAACAGCAGGGTCCAGGCCGCCAGCAGCAGCCCCAGCAGCAGGTGGACGGTCGGCAGCAGGGCGGCGGGTCCCGTCACAAAGCTCTAAGCGGCACGGGGCCGATCGTAGGAAGCCGCCGCCACTGCCTAGGATCGCCGCTGGATCCGCAGCCGCCATGACCGCCTCCCTCTCGAACTTCCTGAGCAGCCTCGTCTGGGGCGCCGTGATCGTGGTGATTCCCATCAGCATCGCCCTGGTGCTGATCAGCCAGAACGACCAGGTGGACCGCCGCCTCTGAACCGGTCCGCGCCGGGTCGCGGGATTCGCCGCGGTGATCCCTAGAGTGCCGGCACAGGGGCTCCGACGCTGCGGCCCCGCCGGGCACTCGAACCGTGGTCAATGCCAGTCTGAACTGGGCCAGCATCGTCGGCATCGTGCTGGCGGTGGGTGGGGCGTTCCTCTACTTCATGAGGAGCTTCAAGCCAGCCCTGGCCAGGGATTACGACGTCTTCTTCGCCGCCGTGGGCCTGCTCTGCGGCGGCATTCTGTTTTTCCAGGGCTGGCGCCTGGACCCGATCCTCCAGTTCGGCCAGTTCCTGCTGGCGGGCACCACGGTGTTCTTCGCCTACGAGAGCGTGCGGCTCCGGGGCGTGACCACCGAGCAGGCGCGCCGCTCCTCCTACTTCGACGATGAGGAGCCGCCGGCCCGGCCGCGCATGGGCGGCGGCCGCGACTGGGGCGACGACGTGGATCGCCTCGACGAGCCCCAGCCCCTGCGCCGCCGCATCCGCCCCCGGGAGGAGGCCGGCTACGACGCCGCTGAGGACGATGCCTTCTACCGGCCGCGCCGGCCGGCGGCCCGGGCCGCCATCCCCGAGCGGGCAGCCTCCCGCACCGGCCGGGGCCCCGCGGACGACCTCTGGGAGCGCGTCGACCGCAGCCCCGGCCGTGCCCCCGAGGGCCGTGGCGCCAGCCCCGCCGAGGACGGCCCCCGCGGCAGCCGCTACGGCGCCGCCGGCAGCGGCCCCCGGGCCGGCGCGGCGGCGGCCCCCGCCAGCGACTTCGGCGCTCGCCGCCAGGGCCGCGAGGAGCAGCGCCGCGGCAGTCGCCCCACCGCCGCCGGCGACGACCTGCCCCGCTCCAGCCGCCGGGCACCCGGCGCCGGACCCAACGCCCCGGCCGCCGTGGACTCCTCCCCGGCCGCCGCGGCCCGGGGCCGCCAGGCCGGCATCCCCCAGGGCTCGCCCTACAGCGCCCGAGCCGGCGCCGAGCGCGGTGCCGGTGCCTCCGCCCCCAGGGGCCGCGCCGGCGAGCCGGCCGTGAGCGATGCGGACTTCAGCCCGATCCGATCCAGCGGCCCGGGCGGCGCCTCCAGCACCCCCGGCTCCGCTCAGTCCCCGGCGGCGCGGGACAACAGCGCCCGCTTCGACGACTGAGGCCGGGGTGCCCCCCAGCCGCGCCCTCCGCCCGCTGGGGGCCCTGTCCCTGCTGGTCGCCCTGGCGGGCTGCGCTCTCCCCTGGGGCCTGAGGCGCCAGCCCAGTCCAGCCCTGGGGCTCGGTGCGCAGAGTCGCCAGGATCCGGCCCTCAGCGGTGATGGGCGGCTGCTGGCCTCGCTGGTGGAACGCGGCGGCCGCAGCACGGTGCTGCTGCAGGACCGCCGCAGCGGCGCCGTGCTGCCGCTGCGGCACCTGCGCGGCCGCCAGCCCCACAGCTCCCCGGCGCTGAGCTGGAACGGCCGCTACCTCGCCCTGCTGGTGCAGCAGGGCGACCGGCGCCTGGCGGTGGTGCAGGACCGGGCCACGGGCCAGCTGCACCCGCTGCCCCTGCCCGGCGGGCGGGAGCCCGAGCGGCTGAGCCTGGCCCCCGATGGCCGCCGCCTGGCCCTGCAGCTGGTGGAGGGCGGCCAGACCCGGGTGGAGCTCTACGACCTCAGCGCTCTGCTGGAGCCGGACCTGCCCCCCGGCCAGCCCCTGCGCGGCCCGGTGGCGGGCCAGCCATGAGGCGGGGCACCACCCTTGGGCTTGGCCTCGGCCTGGCGAGCGCCCTGGCCCTGGCCGGCTGCGGCGGCGGTCTGCGCCCCCTGGTGGGCCTGAACCTGCAGCTGGCCCAGGGGGGCGAAGCCCGGGCTCCAGCCCTGGCGGGGGCCTGGCTGGCGCTGATCAGCACCCGCCAGGGGCGCGGTCGCGTGGAGCTGATCGCCCTGGAGCGCAACGCCCCGGTGCCCCTGCCGGGCCTGAACCGCCCGGATGCCCAGCCGATCAGCGTGGCCGTGGATGGCCGCGGCGAGCACCTGGCGGTGGTGCGCCAGCTGGAGGGCCGCACCGAGCTGGTGCTCTACCGGCGCTCCCTGGCCAGCCTGCAGCCGGTCGCGCTGCAGCCCGCCGGCGTGCCGCGCCAGGTGCAGCTCAGCGCCGATGGCCGGGTGCTGGCGGTGGAGCTCAGCCGCGACGGCCGCTGGCAGGTGGACCTGCTGGAGCTGCCCTGAAGGCGCTCAGGGCACCAGGCCTGCCCAGTGCAGGAAGGTGTCGCCGCTGAGGGCCTCGATCACCAGCACGGCGGCGAAGCCCACCATGGCGAAGCGGCCGTTGACCCGCTCGGCGTAGGCGCTCCAGCCGAAGTCGGGCACGTCGTGGGTGGTGGCACTGGTGCCGGGCGGGGTGGTGGAGCCGGTGGCGCCGCTGGCCGTGGGCTGATTCGGGCTGGAAGACATCGGCAGGTCAGGCTCCGGAGCTGAAGTCATAGCTGGCGGCGGGGATCAGCTTCCAGCCGCCCTGGCCGTCGAGCTGGAGCACGATGTCGTGGAAGGCCTTGAGGGTGGGACGGTGCCCCACGCTCACGAAGGCCATCTCCCGCTCGGTGAGCAGCTGGTAGAGGTGCCGCTCGGTGGCCACGTCCAGGGCGCTGGTGGCCTCATCGAGCACCACGAAGCGGGGCGAGTTGAGCAGCAGCCGCGCGAAGGCCAGGCGCTGCTGCTCCCCGAGCGAGAGCAGCCGCGGCCAGTCCTGCTTGATGTCCAGGTCCGGGTAGCGGTGCACCAGCTCGGGCAGCCGCACCGCCTCGAGCACATTGCGCAGGTGGTCGTCGCTGAAGCGGGCCGGATCCAGGGGGTAGCAGAGCTGCTCCCGCAGGCTGCCCAGGATCATGTAGGGCTTCTGGGGGATGAACAGCAGCTCGGCGATCGGCGGCCGCTCCACCGAGCCGGCGGCCGGCGCCCACAGGCCGCTCACCAGCCGCAGGAAGGAGGTCTTGCCGCAGCCGCTGGGGCCCACCACCAGCACCCGCTGGCGGGGGCCCACCTCCAGGCTGAGGTCATGGATCAGGCGACGGTCGCTGCCGGGGGGCACCAGGTCGACGTGGCGCACCAGGATCGCGGCGCCGCTGCGCCCGCTCGCCCGATCCCCGGCCGGGCCGAGGGCCGCCAGTTCCCGGCCCGCCACCTGCTGGCTGATGGCGTCCACCTTGCCCTGGAAGCCCTCCAGACGGCTGATCGAGGCGGAGAAGGCGGCCAGCTGGTCGATGTTGTTGACGATGTAACTGACCGAGAACAGCACCTGGCTGAAGGCGATGCTGGCCTGACCGAACACACCGAAATCCACCTCCTTGGCGAAGTAGATCGGCGCGATCACCAGCCAGGGCAGAAAGCGGGAGAAGTAGTCGTAGGAGCGCTGGATCACGCTGATCAGTGCCTGCCACACGATCAGACGGTCGTAGTTGCGGATCGCGCCGCCCAGCCGCCGCTCGGCCTCGCGGGATTCCTGCTGTTCACCGCCATAGAAGGCGATCGATTCAGCGTTGTCGCGGATGTGCACGAGGCCGTAGCGGAAATCGGCCTCGAGCTTGAGCTGCAGGTAGTTGAGCTGCACCAGCTTGCGGCTGGCGAACACGATCACGGCGGTGCCGAGCACGGCATAGGCCAGCAGCCACAGGGCCAGCTTGGAGCTGATCGTCCACAGCACCACGATGAAGCTCACGAAGGTGAGCAGGGCCGCCACGATCTCCACCGTGACGCTGAGGCTGGTGGTGGTGAAGCTGGCGGTGTCCTGGGAGATCCGCTGGTCTGGGTTGTCGATCTCCTCGGCGGATTCGTCGTTGGGGTTGAGAACGTAGTAGGCGCGATTGGTGAGATAGCGCCCCAGCAGCCGGCCGCTCAGCCACTCCCGCCACAGCAGGCCCAGCTTGGGAATCAGGTAGCTCTGCAGGGCGCGGATCGGCAGGGCCAGCACCAGGCAGAAGGCGTAGATCGCCACCACCTGCCAGAACTCATCGGCCTTGTAGGCCACCAGGGTGTTATCGACGTTGCGGGCGATGTAGCTGATGCCCACGTTGATGCCGTTGATCACCAGGATCAGCAGCGTGATCACCCCCATCAGCAGCCAGGGCAGCCAGCGCCCCTGGCGCAGCTTGCTGCGCAGGGCCGCAAAGCCGGCCAGCCCCGCCGCAAACAGCACCATCACGATGGCCCCCACGGGGCTGTTCCAGATGGCGGCCACCTGCTGGGGCACCCCCGGCAGGAAGCGGCCCTGGAGCTCGGGGATCAGGGCGCCGGTGAGCACGACGGTGCCGGTGAGCAGCAGCAGCGTGAAGCCCACCACCACCGCCAGCAGGGCCACGATCAGCAGCAGGAACTGCCAGGCGCTGGTCTCCTCGATCGGCAGGAAATAGGGCTGGGCCAGGCGCTGCAGCTTGCCGAGCTGGCTGCGGAAGGCCGAGAGGGGGCTCATGGGGGCGGGCGAATCGCGCCATTCTCACCGGCCGGGGAGTCGCCTGCGGGCCTGGCGGCGGTCGCGCCCGGGCCCCGCTCAGCCCGGCGGCCAGGCCAGGGGGCGGCCGCCGAGCACGTGCACGTGCAGGTGGAACACGGTCTGGCCGGCCTCGGCGCCGCTGTTGATCACGGTGCGGAACCCCTCCAGGCCCTCCTGGCGCGCCACCTGGGCCGCCACCAGCAGCAGGTGCCCCAGCAGCGCGGCGTGGTCGGGGCCGGCGTCGGCCAGGTTCACCAGGGGCTCGCGGGGAATCACCAGGATGTGCACCGGCGCCTGGGGATGCACGTCGCGGAAGGCAAGGCAGCGCTCATCCGCGTACACCTGATCACAGGGGATCTCGCCCCGCAGGATGCGCCCGAAGATCGTCGGGTTCGGGTCCGCCGGGGCCGGTGCGGCCTCGGGGGCGGGGGCGGGAGAGTCGGCCATGGACGCCGGGCGCGGGGGGCAGGGCTGGGGTTGGAACGGGGGTGGCACTGGTGAGCCGTTCCCCCTGGATGGGCCGATGTTGGCACGCTGCAGCGGTGCGGCCCTGGTGGGCCTGGAGGCGCTGGAGGTGGCCGTCGAGGTGGACATCGCCCCCGGCCTGCCGGGGCTGCTGATGGTGGGCCTGGCCGATGCGGCGGTGCAGGAGTCGCGGGAGCGGGTGCGGGCGGCGCTGCGCAACAGCGGCCTGCGCATGCCGCTCACCCGGGTGATCGTGAACCTGGCGCCGGCGGACCTGCGCAAGGAGGGGCCGGCCTTCGACCTGCCGATCGCCCTGGCGCTGCTGGTGGCCAGCGGTCAGCTGGCGCCGGAGCGGCTGGCGGGCATCTGGTGCGCCGGCGAGCTGGGCCTGGACGGCAGCCTGCGGCCGGTGCGGGGGGCGATGGCGGTGGCGATGGCGGCCCGCCGGGCCGGTGCCCGGGCCCTGGTGCTGCCGGCGAGCAACGGGGCCGAGGCAGCCCTGGTGGCGGGCCTGGCCCTGGTGCCGGCCGGCGACCTGCGGCAGGTGCTGGAGCGGCTGGGGGCGCCGGATCTCGGGCAGGGGCAGGAGCGGCGGGCGGCCCCGTGGCGGACGGAGCAGGAGCCGGACCGGCGGGGCCCCCTGGCCAGGCGAGGCCCAGGGACCCAGGCGGCGCCGCGCTCCCCCGCGGCTGCAGCGACGGCCCCGGGGCCCGCGGCCACCGACCTCGACCTGGCGGACGTGCAGGGCCAGCTGCACGGCCGTCGGGCCCTGGAGATCGCGGCGGCCGGCGGCCACCACCTGCTGCTGGTGGGACCGCCCGGCAGCGGCAAGACGATGCTGGCCCGGCGCCTGCCGGCCCTGCTGCCGCCCCTGCAGGACGCCGAGGTGCTGGAGCTCAGCTGCCTCTATTCGGTGGCGGGCCTGCTGGGGGCCGGCGGCGAACCGCTGCGGCGCCGTCCCTTCCGCGCCCCCCACCACAGCTGCTCCAGCGCGGCCCTGGTGGGGGGCGGCAGCGTGCCACGGCCGGGGGAACTGGCCCTGGCCCACCGGGGCGTGCTCTTCCTCGATGAGCTCGCCGAGTTCCGCCGCGACGTGCTCAACCAGCTGCGCCAGCCCCTGGAGGAGGGGGAGGTGTGGATCAGCCGCGCCCGCCAGCGGGTGCGCTTCCCCTGCGAAGTGGCCCTGGTGGCGGCCACCAACCCCTGCCCCTGCGGCTGGTTCGGCGACCCGCTGCGGGCCTGCCGCTGCGGCGAGCGGCTGCGCCAGCAGTACTGGGGGCGCCTGGCGGGCCCGCTGCTGGATCGCCTCGACCTGCAGGTGGTGGTGCGGCGGCTGGAGGCCGGCGACCTGGACGGCAGCGTCGGGCTCAGCGCCGGCGCACCCCCACCGGAATCCAGCGCCGCGGTGGCCGAGCGGGTGGCCGCGGCACGCCGGCGCATGGCCGCCCGCAACCCCGGCGGCTGCGGCAACGGCCGGCTGTCGGGGCGGGCCCTGGGGCAGCAGCTGCAGGCATCCCCCCAGGCCCTGGGGCTGTGGCGCCTGGCGATGGAGCGGCGCGGCCTCAGCGCCCGGGGGGCGGAGCGGGTGCTGCGGGTGGCCCGCACCATCGCCGACCTGGCGGACCAGGCCCAGGTGGACGAGGCGGCGCTGGCGGAGGCCCTCAGCTACCGCAGCTTCGACAGCGAGGCGGAGCGTCCCGCCACCGTTCAGGGGCGATAGGGCCGATCCCGGTAGGGCTGCACCCCCACACAGGGGGGCTGGAGCCGCCGCTCCTCGCGGGGATTGCCGAAGGCGTGGCCAACGCCGACCGCAAACCAGCGCCCGAAGGATGCCATCACAGAAGCCATGGGGACCCAGTCGAAGGGGAACGCCTCCATCCTTGGCGGCCCCAACAACAAAGGGAACCGGTGAAAACACCGGTTCCCCTGGGAAGCCCTGACGAGCGGACCGGACTCAGCGGCGGCGGCGGCGCTGCTGGGCCTTGCGCTTGTACTTCTCGGTGGGGGTCTCGTGGTGACGCAGGCGCTTGAGGTCGGCGAAGATCCCTGCCTTGGACACTTGACGCTTGAAGCGGCGCAGCGCCGATTCAATTCCTTCGTTTTCGCCGACGGTGACCTGGGTCATGGACCGCTGATGGGGTTCTGCAGATTGAGGATGGTAGCAAGGGCCCGATCCGTCGCCCTCAGAGCGCGGTGGGGCGTCCGGGCCTGGTGGTGCCCGCCGGGGCCGGGGGCAGCGGCGGGGGCGGCAGGGCCGCCGCCGGAGCCGCCGTGGGGGCCGGACCCCGGGCGGGAGCTTGGGCTGGGCTGGCGGCCGGGGCCGGTCGGCGGGCAGCCGGAGCCTGGCGGGCGGGCGGCGACGCCCCAGGGACGGGGGTCGCCGCAGGGGCCGGGGAGACGCTGGTGGCCGGGGAGTCCGTGGAGTCAGCGGAGGCTGGGGAGACCGTGGGGGCCGGGGTGGCGGTGGCCGTGGCGGTGCCCGTGGGCCAGTCCTCGCGGTAGATGTACACGTGTCCTAGGGCCCGGTTGCCGAAGTGGCGGCGCATCAGCCGCCAGCCGGGCTCGGGCACCAGCTGCAGGAAGCCGGAGCCGCTGCCGCCCGTGCGGGCCACCACCATCTCGGGGCCCACACCGGGCTTGCTGGGGGCCGCCAGCAGGATCGTGTCGTTGCCGCTGCGCAGCACCGACAGCCGGTACACCGTGGCCAGATCCGTGCCGCCCACCCGCAGCGAGTAGCCGTTGGTGTCGATGAAGCGGTTGCAGATGCCGGTGAAGTCGAAGGTGGCGAGCAGGGGATTCACCACGCCGGGGGCCGCGCCCTGCACCGCGTAGCAGGGGCGGGCAGCGCTGCGCTGCTCGTAGATGTTGAGCTGGGCGCGGCTGCCGTCGCCGATGGGGGCCGCCACGATCACGAACTTGCTCTGGTCCACCTCAACGGCGTTGAACAGGGCGGTGGCGCCGGCCGGCGGGGCCACCGCCAGCAGGGATGCGGCGGCGGCCAGGGCCGTTCCCGCCAGGGTGCGGGCTGGGGCCAGGGGGGGAATCGGAAGCATCGGATCGGGGGGCGGCGGGAGTGGGGCGATCGTATGCAGAGCGCCAGGGGAACGCCAGGGCCTCAGGCCGGCTTGTTGATCCGGATCGCCACCAACAGGCTGAGCACCGTGCCGGGCAGGGCCGCCGCCAGGATCAGGCGGGTGGTGGCGAGGCCCAGCTCGGGGTTGCCGTAGGCCAGTTCAAACACCGAGCCGGTGGCGGCGATCCCGAGGACACAGGCGAGGGCGAGGAACAGCCCCGCCAGGGGTTTCATCGGCATGGGGGTCTCCGGCTCAGGCGATGGGGCGGACGTCGGCGCGGTCGAAGCCCTTCTCGCTCAGACCCTCCTGCAGCTTGTCCCCGTCGGTGACGCGGTCGACGAACAGCACGCCGTTGAGGTGGTCCATCTCGTGCTGAATGCAGCGCGCCATCAGGCCATCGGCCTTCATCCGCTTGGGCCGGCCCATCTCGTCGCGGTAGGCCACCTCCACGACGCTGGGGCGCACCACGTCGAGGTAGACGCCGGGGATGCTGAGACAGCCCTCCTCGTAGGTGCAGATCGTGCCGCCCACCGCCGTGATCTCCGGATTGATCAGCACCAGCGGCGGGCTGGCGGGGTCCTCCAGCTCCAGGTCAATCACCAGCAGCTGCTGGTGCACACCGATCTGGGGGGCCGCCAGGCCGATGCCCCGGGCGGCGTACATGCTCACCAGCATGTCGCGGGCCAGGTTGCGCACGGCCCCATCCACCTTGCCGATGCGGCGGGCGGGGGTGCGCAGCACCGCGTCCCCCAGGGTGCGGATGTCGTAGGGGGGATGGTCGACGGGGTCCTTGGACACCTGCAGGCGCCCCGACTGCTCGGCGGAGCGCGCCAACTTGGCGAAGCTGCTGGCCACGGACCATCCTCGTGAGGCGTCCGGCGATTCTAGAAGTCGCCCCCCAGGAGAGTCGGTGAGCCAAGCCCCCGGGATCCCGCCCACCGCACCACCGGGGCCTACCGGCCCTGGGCCTGCGGCCGGCGCCAGCCCGCTGCCGGCGGCCGCGGTGGTGGGCCGCAGCCCGGCCCTGAAGGAGCCGCAGCTGCTCGGGGAGTTCCTCTACTGGCAGGAGCAGCGGCCCCAGGAGCAGGGGCGCACCACCCTGCTGCGGCGCCGGGCCGGCGCCCCGGCGGACGCCGCGGCCGAGGAGCTCACCCCCGGCGACTGGAACCTGCGCAGCCGGGTGCACGGCTACGGCGGCGGCGCCTGCGCCCTGGGCCGCCGGGCGGCGGCATCCGGGCCGGACGCCGCTGCAGCCGGCACCGGCGGGGCAGCGCCCACCAGCGCCGTGTTCGTCCACGACGGCGACCGCTGCCTCTGGGCCCTGGAGCTGGGGCCCCACGGGTCCATGGCCGCCCCCCGGCGGCTGACGGCGCCCCGGGGGGACGACGGCGCCCTCGGCGGCGGGCTGATCGATGGGCGGCGCCAGCGCTGGATCGGCGTGCTGGAGCTGAACGGGCGCGACCAGCTGGTGGCGGTGCCCCTGGCCGGGGGGGAGCCCGAGCCGCTGCACACCGCCACCGACTTCTGCGGCTACCCGGCCCTGAGCCCCTGCGGCAGCCAGCTGGCCTGGCTGGAGTGGCAGCAGCCCTGGATGCCCTGGCAGCGCAGCCAGCTGTGGCTGGCACGCCTCGATGGCCGCGGCGCCCTGGAGTCCCCGCGGCTGGTGGCCGGCGCCGGCAGCGCCCAGGGCGAGGCGCTCTCGGTGTTCCAGCCCCTCTGGATCGCCTCCGCCGGCGGAGCGGCGCTGGTGGTGGCCAACGACCGCAGCGGCTGGTGGAACCTGGAGGGCCTGGTGGAGGCAGGGTCCCCCGGCGCCGCAGCGCCGGAACCCCTGTGGCAGCCGCTGCTGCCGATGCCGGCGGAGTTCGCGATGCCCCAGTGGGTGTTCGGCATGGCCACCCACGCCTGGGACGGCCAGGAGCTGCTGGCCATCGCCTGCCGGGACGGCCGCTGGCAGCTGGGCCGCCTCGCCCTGGACGGGCCCATGGCGCCGGGGGCGCCGGGCGCCGCACCGCTCCAGACCGCACCGACCCCAGCCGCGGCGCTCGAAGCCGCACCGACCACGCCGGCCCGCCGCTGGCAGGCGATCCCCCTCCCCTTCGACGATCTGGCCTACCTGACGGCGGAGAACGGCCGCCTGGCCTGCGTCGCCAGCGGCCCCACCAGCCCGCCCGGCCTGCTGGAGCTCGACCTGGCCAGCGGCACCTGGACCCACAGCCCCGCCGCCCCCGCGCCGCTGCCGCCCGGGGCGATCAGCCGCCCGGAGCCGCTCTGGTTCGCGGGCCAGGGCGGCCGGCCCACCCACGCCTGGTTCTACCCACCGAGCGGCGGCGGCCACCCCCGGGCACCGCTGCTGGTGAAGGGCCACAGCGGCCCCACTGCCATGGCCCGCACGGGCCTGAACCCGGCGATCCAGTTCTGGACCTCCCGGGGCTGGGGGGTGGTGGACGTGAACTACGGCGGCTCCACCGGCTTCGGCCGCGCCTACCGGGAGCGCCTCGACGGCCAGTGGGGCGTGGTGGACGTGGCCGACTGCGCCGCCGCCGCCCGGGCCCTGGTGGCCGCCGGCCGGGCCGATCCCGGGCGGATCGCCATCGAGGGGGGCAGCGCCGGCGGCTTCACGGTGCTGGCGGCCCTCTGCTTCACGGACGTGTTCCGGGCGGGGGGCTGCCGCTACGCCGTGACCGACCTGGCGGCCCTGGCCCGGCACGGCGAGCACCGCTTCGAGGCCCGCTACCTGGACGGCCTGGTGGGCCCCTGGCCCGCCGCGGCGGCCACCTACGCGGAGCGCTCGCCGCTGCAGCACGCCGAGCGCATCCAGGCGCCGGTGATCTTCTTCCAGGGCCTGGAGGACACGGTGGTGCCGCCGCAGCAGACCGAGCAGATGGCGGCGGCCCTGCGCCGCAACGGCGTGCCGGTGGAGGTGCACCTGTTCGCGGAGGAGGGCCACGGCTTCCGCCGCAGCGCCACCCAGATCCAGGTGCTGGAGGCCACCGAGGCCTTCTTCCGCCGGCAGTTCCAGCTGTGATCCCCCCCATGGCTGCGCTCGCTCCCTGGCCCGGAGCGGCCGCCACCCCGGCGCTGGCCCTGGCGGCCCTGACCCTGCTGGTGCTGGTGGGCCGGCTGCTGGGCGGCGCCCTGGGCCTGAAGCACTGGGGCATTCCGGAGGCCCTGCTGGCCGGTGCCCTGGGGCTGGTGCTGGCGCCGGCGGGGGCGCTGCCGCTGCTGGGGGAGCCGGTGATCGCCCTCTGGGACCAGCTGCCGCTGCCCCTGCTGACCCTGGTGTTCGCCTCGCTGCTGCTGGGCAAGCCGCTGCCGCGGCTGGGGGGGCTGTGGCGGCCCCTGTCGGCCCAGGTGCTGCTGGCCCTGACCCTCGCCTTCGGGCAGTTCCTGGTGGGCGGCCTGGTGGTGCTGCTGGTGCTGCAGCCCTGGCTGGGGATGAGTCCGGTGCTGGCGGTGCTGATCGAGGTGTCCTACGAGGGCGGCCACGGCTCGGCGGCGGCCATGGGCCCCACCTACGAGCGCCTGGGCCTGGAGGGCGGCCAGGCCCTCGGCCTGGCGATGGCCACCGTGGGGCTGCTGACCTCCACCGTGGTGGGGGGCCTGGTGGTGGTGCTGGCCCGCGGCCGGGGCTGGCTCAGCTTCGGCGCGGCGATCCCCCTGCAGGAGGCGGTGGAGCTCGTGGTGGAGAGCGCCCCTCCCCTGGCGGCGATCCCCACCGATGCGCCCCTGGAGGAGGGCACGGTGGAGGTGCCGGCCAGCTGGCGGCGGGCGGCCGACTGGGCGGTGAACCTGGCCCTGACGGGCGTCGCGGTGCTGATCGGCTGCGGGCTGCTGGAGGCGCTGCGCTGGGTCGCGGGGCGCAGCGGCGGCGTGTTCGCCGTGGTGGTGGAGGCGCTGCCGGTGTTCCCACTGGCGTTGCTGGGGTCGCTGCTGGTGCGGCTGGCGCTGGAGAGGAGCGGCCAGACGCGCTGGGTGTCTGCGGCGATCCAGGGACAGGTGGGCACGATCTCCGCCGACCTGCTGATCACGGCGGCCACAGCCTGCCTGGATCTGGGGCTGCTGGTGGCCGACTGGCTGCCCCTGACGGTGCTGGCCCTGGTGGGGCTGGGGTGGAACCTGGCGGTGGTGCTGCTGCTGGGGCCGCGGATCCTGCCGGCGGACTGGTTCGAGCGGGCGATCCTCGAGTTCGGCCAGGCCACGGGGGTGGCGGCCAGCGGCCTGCTGCTGCTGCGCATGGCCGATCCCGACAACCGCAGCGAGGCGACCACCGCCTTCTCGATCAAGATGCTGCTGCTGCAGCCCCTGCTGGCGGGCGGCGTGATCACCGTGGTGGCCCCGCTGGTGGTGGATGGCTGGGGGCTGCCGGCCTGGACCGGCCTCTGCCTGGCCCTGGTGCTGCTGTGGATCGGCCTGGGGCTGTGGCTGGCCCGCCGCTGAGCTGGTGCCGCTGCGGACGCCGCATCAGCCGCCGCCGCGGCCCCTGGCCTGGCCTCAGCGCACCATCGCCGCCACGTTGCCGCCATCCACGGTGAGCACGGCGCCGGTGCTGCGCTCCAGCAGGGCCAGGGCCACGAACGCCTCGGCCACATCGACGGCGCGCACCTCGCGGCCCAGCAGGTTGCCGGCCATGTAGGCCGCCTCACTGACCCCGCGGGCGGCGGCGCGCTGGCGGATCATCCCGTCATCGAGCAGGCCGGAGCGGATGCGATCGGCGTTGAGGGCGTTGGCGCGGATGGCCTCGGCACCGCCCTCGAGGGCGTACTGGCGCATCAGGGCCAGCAGGGCCGCCTTGGCGATGCCGTAGGCGCCGAAGCCCGGGCCGGGGTTGAGGGCCTGCTTGCTGACGTTGAACAGCAGCTGGCCCCCCAGCAGCGGCCGGTCGGTGGCGGCGGCGGGGTTGCCGGAGTCCTGGGCACGGAACACGGCCACGGCCGCCTGGGCCACGGCCTGGTGGGCAAAGAGGTTGAGCTCCAAGCTGGCCCGCAGGTCGGCGTCGGGCAGTTCGGCGATGGCGCCGGTCCAGGCGGCGCCGGCGTTGCTCACCACGATGTCGAGGCCGCCGAAGTGGGCGGCCACAGCGCCGATAGCGGCGCGCACGGCGGCCGGATCGGTGAGGTCGCAGGCCAGGGCCAGGGCACTCCGGCCGCAGCGGGCCGCCACCGCCTTTGCCGCCGCGCCGTCGCGGTCGAGCACGGCCACCTCGGCGCCCCGGGCGGCGAAGGCCTGGGCCGTGGCGGCGCCGATGGCGCCGGCGCCGCCGGTGACCAGCACCACCTGGCGGGCCAGGGGCTTCTCGGCGGCCTTGCCGAGCTTGGCCTGCTCCAGGCTCCAGTACTCCATGTCAAAGGTGTCGGCCTCGTTCACCGGCGCGAAGCGGCCCACGGCCTCGGCGGCCAGCAGGGTCTGGGCCCAGGCTTCAGCCACATCCGCCACCACGCCCGCCTCGGCGGCGGACCTGCCCAGGCCCACCAGCCCGAGGCCGGGGATCGCCACCAGCCGCGGCAGCGGATCGAGGGCTGTCTTGAGGCCGCCCACCCGGGCGTTCTGGCGGGCGAAATAGCCCTTGTAGTCGGCGATGTAGGCGGCCAGGGCCCGCTCCACGGCGGCGGCCCAGCCGGCCAGGGCCTCGGGATCGGCGGCGGCCGGGGACCCGGCGGACCCAGCCCCGGCGGCCGGCGGCGGCGGCAGCACCAGGGGACAGGCCTTGGTGCGGATCACGTGGTCGGGGGTGGCGACGCCGCGGCGGGCCCAGTCGCCCAGGCGGGGGTCGTTCACCACCGACAGGGCCAGGGGGGTGCCGCGCAGCGCCAGCAGCCAGCGGGCCGGGGCCCCCTCGGGTTCGGCGGCCCGGCTCAGGGCCCCCCGCAGGATCGGCAGCACGGCCGCCGCCCCGGCGCCGGGCTCCGGCACCGCCGCCGGCGGGCCCGGGGGCTGGGCGCCCTGCGCCCGGGCAATGCGCTCTTCGGCCTGCCGCACCAGCGCGATCATCCGCCCGTAGCTCTGCTGGGCCGTGGCACCGAAGGAGAACAGGCCGTGCTGCAGCAGCACCATGCCCTCCAGCTCCACGCCGGCGGCGCGGGCGCGCTCCTCGGCCTGCTCGTAGGCGCGGGCAGCCGCCAGGGCCAGGTCGAAGCCGGGCATCACGTAGGGCACCAGCGCCACCCGATCGCCGTACACCGCGCGGCAGAGGGCCTCGGCATCGGGCTGGTCCGCCAGGGCCAGCAGGGCGACCGCGTGGGTGTGGTCGACGAACTTGTGGGGCAGGAAGGCGTGCAGCAGCGCCTCCACCGAGGGGTTGGGGGCGGCCGGATCGATCAGGTTCTGGCGCTGGGCCGCCACCATCGCCTCGTCGCTCAGGGCCGGCAGGGCCCGCAGGGCCTGCAGCGGCTCGAGCCGCACGGCCGGGTGGCCCGGCGGCTCGATCGTGGCCAGGTCCCAGCCGGAGCCCTTGACGCACAGCACCGGGATCGACTCGCCCAGGAGGCCCGTGACGGTGGTCTTCACCGAGGTGTTGCCGCCGCCGTGCAGCACCAGCTCCGGGTCGGCGCCCAGCAGGCGGGCCGAGTAGGTGCGCAGGGCCAGGTCGGCGCCGATGCCCTGAGCGCCGTAGTGGGCGACGGCGGCGGCGGCCTCGGCCTCCGACCAGCGGTTGAGCACGGGCATGGGCGGCGCCGGAGCGGGGGTTCCGCGAGGCTACGGGCGGGGGCGGAGTGGGCCGGTTCCCGGATGCCGCGCCCGGCCGGCTCCCCCAGAATCGATCCAGCCGCAGGGGCCCCGCTGGAGACACTGCTGCTGGGGGGCCTGATCCTGGTGGGCCTGGCGCTGCTGCTGCCCACCGACCTGGTGGCGCCGCGCCGGGCCCGCTGGCTGCTGGCAGGGCTGTGGATCGTCGGGTCCCTGGGGGTGATCGCCGCCCTGGTGGCCACGGGCCTGCACCTGGCCGAGATCGCCAAGGACGGCCTCTGCCTCTCGGCACAGGCGCTGGTGCGGGTGGTGACGCTGCTGGGGGTGACGGTGCCCTGCCGGATCCGGCCCGAGGCCTACCTGGGCCTGCGGGTGCTGCCGGTGGCCCTGGGGCTGCTGCTGTTCGCGGCGGCGCGGCTGCTGGTGCGGCTGTGGCGGGATCGGGCCCGGACCGGCACCCGGACGCGCGATTGACAGCCACGGCGGCCCCGCCCAGCATCCACGCAGGAGTGCAGCGCCGATGAGCCGCCAACCGGCCCAGGACTTCCTGCTGTTTCTGATCGGCGGGGCCCTGTTCTCCGCCGGCCTGTTCCTGTTCACCAACCAGGTGATGGTGGGCACGGGGCTGGGGGGCTTCGGACTGGGGGGCGGCTTCGGCGCCGGCTACGGCCGGGGCGTGGGGGGCTGGTTCGGGGGCGTGGTCACCCGGGGCGCCGGCCCCGGCTTCGGGCTGCTGCTGGTGCCCTTCGGGGTCGGCGTGACGCTGCTGCTGGCGGGCGTCTACCGGCGGCTGGGCTGGTTTCTGCTCTGGGCCTCCGGGGCGGCGCTGGGAGTGGCGGTGCTGCAGAGCCTGCTGTTCAGCTTCCGCCCCACCAGCCTCTGGAGCCTCCTCGCCATGGTGGCGATGGTGGCGGGGGGCGGCGGCCTGATGTTCAGGGCCCTGGGCGACTACCGGCGCGAGGAGCGGGCGCTGCGGGAACGGGAGGCGGAGGAGTCGCGCCAGGGCATGGAGGAGCTGCGGCGGGAGCTGGAGGAGCTGAAGACCCGTCTGGGCAGGGACTGACGCCATGGACCGCCAGCCGGACGACGATCCGGGCCCGAGCCTCAACCGCCGCAGCTACGACGCCATCGCCAGCGCCTGGGACCGGGTGCGCCACAGCGCCGGCCCGGCCGAGCAGGCGTTGCTGAGCGAGCTGCTGGCGGGCCTGGCCCCGGGCTCACGGGTGCTGGATCTGGGCTGCGGCAGCGGGCGCCCCATGGCCGAGGCCGTGCTGGCGGCAGGCCATGCCGTCACCGGTGTCGACCAGGCGGCGGCGATGCTGGCGCTGGCGCAGACCCGCTTCCCCCAGGGGCGCTGGATCGAGGCCCCACTGGAGCACTACGAGCCCGATCCCGGCCACGGGGCGGCGATCGCCTGGGACGTGCTCTTCCACCTGCCCAGGGAGAGCTTCGCCCCGATCGCCGCCCGCCTGCAGCGGGCCCTGGTGCCGGGGGGCGGGCTGCTGCTCACCGTGGGCGGCTCCGACCACCCGGCCTTCACCGACACGATGTTCGGCGCCCGCTTCTTCTACGACTCCCCTCCGCCGGAGGCCGCCATGGCCCTGCTGACGGCCGCCGGCTTCCGCGTCGAACGGGCGGCGTTCCTCAACCGGCCCACCAGCGGCCGCGACAAGGGGCGCTTCGCCATCCTGGCCCGGGCCCTGTGAGGGCCATGGCGAGTGATCCAGCGGCCGCAGGAGGCTCCCCGCAATCCACAGCGGCCTGCCGCGGGTACTGGAGAGAACCACGCCCCCCCGACCCCCGGACCGTCCCCGCCATGCCCAAGGCGCCGAACCAGGCCCCCGTTCCGATCCGCCCCCATCCGCTCTGGACCCGGGCCTTCCATGGCTTCAACCTGCTGGTGCTGCTGGTGATGGCCGGCAGCGGGCTGCAGATCTACAACGCCAATCCCGTCTTCGGCGGCCGGGGCGGCGCCACCGTTCCGGAGCTCCTCACCCTGGGGGGCTGGCTGGCGGGTGGACGCGACTGGCACTTCGGCTTCATGGGCGCCTACGCCGTGAACCTCGGCGTCTGGATCGGCCTGCTGTTCTGGCAGCGGCGCCGGCGCCTGGCCGTGGGCGGGGATCTGGGCACCCTGCGCGCCAGCTCCAACACCGCCAGGCGGCGCCTGGCGGCCCATCGCCTGATCTACAGCCTGATGCTGGTGGTGCTGGGCTTCAGCCTGCTCAGCGGCCTGGCGCTCTACAAGCCCGCCCAGTTCTGGTGGCTGGCGGGGCTGTTCAGCTTCGGCGAGGCCGCCGGCATCACCAGCTGGCAGACCCTGCGGATCTGCCACCTCGCCACGATTCCCGCCATCGCTCTGCTGCTGGTGGGCCACGTGCTGCTGTCGTGGCGGATCGGCGGCCTGCGGCTGCTGCGCACGATGGTCGCCTGAGCCCCGCTCCCCTGGACTCCGCCGCCAGCCCCGCCCAGCCCCGCCCGACCCGCCGCCCGTCCCCCATGGACCCGTCCAGCCGCCTCAGCCGCCGCCACCTGCTGGGCCTCGGCCTGGGCGGCGGTTCCTCCCTGCTGCTGGGGGGCTGCGCCCTCAACGGCCTCAGCGCCGCCGTGGGGGAGGCAAGTGAACCCCTCAACCAGCGCCTCGAGGCCCTGCTGCAGGGCCGGGGGCCCGTCCCCGTCTTCCGCCGCGACCAGGTGGACCCCAGCGCGCTGCTGGTCAACAGCTTCAACGGCACGCCCCAGATCGATCCCGGCCGTTACCGGCTGGCGGTGGAGGGCCTGGTGCGGCGGCCCCTGCAGCTCGACCTCGCGGCCCTGGCTGCCCTGCCGCAGCACGAGATCGTGATGCGCCACGTCTGCGTGGAGGGCTGGGCCGCGATCGTGGCCTGGTCGGGGGTGCGCCTGGCGGACGTGCTGGCCCTGGCGGGCCTCTCCCCCCTCGGTGGCTACGTCGTCATCCGCTCCGCCGACGGCTACCGCGAGAGCTGGGATCGGGCCTCCGCCCTGCACCCCCAGACCCTGCTGGCGACCCGGATGAACGGGGCGCCGCTGCCGGCGGCCAACGGCGCCCCCGTGCGGCTGGCCACGCCGATCAAGCTCGGCTACAAGCTCAGCAAGTGGGTGACGGACCTCCAGGTGACGGCCAGCCTGGGCGAGAGCCGCGGCACCTGGGAGGACCAGGGCTATGAGTGGTTCGCCGGCCTCTGAGGCCCCGCTGCAGCGTCGGCGGGATGGGCCCGACCGCCACCGGTCGGGCCCGCGGGCCTCAGCCCTTCAGCGGCGCCCAGGCCATGGTGGCGTTGAACTTCTGGCACCAGATCAGCAGCGACCCCTGCTGGGCCAGGTTCACCCCGGCGGGGATCACGTAGCGCTGGGCCCCCGAGGCCGACTTCAGCGGCGCCAGCACGGTGTAGCTGCCGGGCTTGAGGGGGTAGCCGGGGGCCTTGGTGGCCGCCAGGGGGGTGGCCGACGGGCTGACGATCACCTTCAGGTCCGGCGCCATGGCGTTGGTCTTGAAGTCGGAGCTGAAGCTGAGCACCTGCTGGCCGCCCTCGCTCTTCACGGTGAAGCTGCCGCTGACGGGCGCTTCCGCCCGGCGAAGCACGTGCTTGGCGCCGTGGCCGGCCGGCGCCATCATTCCCGATGCGGGGGCCTTCATCATTCCCGATGCAGGGGCCTTCATGGCCCCGCCGGGGGCCATCGCATCCTGGGCGCGGAGCCCGGGGCCGGTGGCACCGAGGAGAACGAGGCTGAGGCCGGCCACGAGGGCCTGGGAACGGACTGACATGGAAGGGGTGGTGGAGGGAAGGATCAGACGCCCGCCGGGACCCGCTGGGGATCGGCCGGTGCGTGCTTGCTGTACCCACCGGCCGGCCGATCGGATTGTCGGGCGGAGGGACGGGAGCAGGCGGTCCAGGTGGATCAAGCGGGCGCAACGGATCAGGCGGGTCGAGCGGGTCGCAGGGGGCGCCTCGGGTGGATCGGGTGAATCGGGTGGATCGGACCCGGGGCTGCCCGGGCCAATCCGACCGGGTCCTTCGCCGGTAGTCCCAGGGACCGCGCCGCGCCGCCGCACCCCGTGGGCCTGACCCCCTCCGACCCCGATGCCCGGCCCTGGTGCCAGGCCGCACCGGACCCCGCCGGCGCGGACCTGGCCGCCGCGCCGCCCGCCTGGGACGACCTCGGCAGCCTCTATGACGCCTGCGGCGGCCCCGTCTACCGCCTGGCCCTGCGCCTCTGCCGCTCCAGGCAGGAGGCCGAGGACCTCTGCCACGACGTGTTCCTGCGCTACTGGCAGCAGGGCCGCTACGAGCCGGCGCGGGGGCCGGTGCTGGCCTACCTGCTGCTGCTGACCCGCTCGATGGCGATCAACCGCCTCAACCAGCGCCACAACCGCTGGCAGCTGGTGCAACGCTGGTCGGCCCAGCTGTTTCCGGCGGCCGTGACCAGCCCCCAGGCCAGCGCCGAGCAGGCCGACCTGGCCACACGGGTCCGCACCGCCCTCGGCGCCATCCCCGCCCAGCAGCGCCAGGTGCTGGAGCTGGCCTACTACGAGGGGCTGAGCCAGTCCGCCATCGGTGCGCGGCTGCAGCTGCCCCTGGGCACCGTCAAGACCCGCTCCCGCCAGGGCCTGATCCGCCTGCGGGAGCTGCTGATCGACTTCCGGAGCGAGCCATGACCCCCGACGCCCCCCTCCCCCAGGACCAGATCGACGCCCTGCTGGCCGGCCACGCCCTCGGCGACCTGGAGTCCGCCGAGCGCGCCCAGCTGGCGGCCCTGCTGCAGGACAACCCGGCGCTGCAGCAGCGGCTGGAGGAGTTCCACACCACCCTGCAGCTGCTGCCCCTGGCCCTGCCGGCCACGGCGGCGGCGCCCTCCCGGCTGCGGAGCCGGCTGCTGGCCGGCCCCGCAGCCGCGGCCGCAGCGGCGGGCCAGGGCGCCCCGCGGCCGGGCCCCGCCCCCTGGCTGGTGCCGGCCCTGATGGGCGCCGCCCTGCTGGTGCTGGGGGTGCAGCTGCAGCAGACCCGCCAGCAGCTGGCCCTGGTGCAGCAGCAGCTCCAGCCCGCCGGGGCGAGCCTGCTGGCCGTCAACCGGCGCCTGCCGCTGCGGGCCCTGGCCCCCGCCGGCGGGCCCGCCGGCGGCCCCGGCGGCGAGGTGCTCGTCACCGGCAACCCCCGCCACAACCTGCTGGTGCTCGATGGCCTGCCGCCCCTGGCCAGGCACCAGACCTACCGCCTCTGGGCGCGGGTGAACGGCCGCGACATCGGCTGCGTGCCCTTCACGCCCGACCGCAACGGCCATGTGGCCATGCCGATCCCCAGCGCCCCCACCAGCCAGGCCAGCAGCGTCAGCGTCAGCCTCGAGACCGTGCCCGACGGCCGGGCCCCCCAGGGGCCGATGCTGCTCAGCGGGGCGATCTGAGGGCGTCCTCGCGGATGCGGCCGTCCTGGATGCGCACCACCCGCTGGCTGGCCCGGGCCACCGCCAGGTCGTGGGTCACCAGCAGCACCGTGAGGCCCTGGTCGTGCAGGGCCGCCAGCAGCTCGAGCACCTCCTGGCCGGTGCGGGTGTCGAGGGCGCCGGTGGGCTCATCGGCCAGCAGCAGCTCCGGCCCATTCACCAGGGCCCGGGCGATGGCCACCCGCTGCTGCTGGCCGCCCGAGAGCTGGCTGGGGCGGTTGGCCATCCGATCCGCCAGGCCCACCCGCACCAGCAGCGCCTCGGCCCGCTCGCGCCGCAGCGGCCGCGGCACGCCCGCATAGACCATCGGCAGCATCACGTTCTCCAGGGCCGTGAGTCGCGGCAGCAGGTTGAACTGCTGGAACACGAAGCCGATCTGGCGGTTGCGCAGCTGGGTGCGGGCGTCGTCATCCAGGCGGGTCACATCGCGGGCGTCGTAGTAGTAGCTGCCGCTGCTGGGCTGCTCCAGGCAGCCGAGAATCGTCATCAGGGTCGACTTGCCCGAGCCGGAACTGCCCACGATGGCGGTGGATTCACCGCGCAGGATCGTGAGGTCGATGCCGTGCAGGATCGGCACCGACACCTCACCGAGCTGGTGGGACTTGGTGATCGCGCGCAGCTGCAGCATGGGGGAATTCACTCGCTTCGAAGAGCGGCCATCGGATCCATCAGGGCGGCCTTGCGGGCCGGATAGCCGCCGAAGAACACGCCGATCAGCAGGCAGAAGGCCAGCGACCAGCCCACCGCGTCCATGGCCACGCCGGCGCTCCAGCCAAAGGCGGCGTTGATCGCCAGGGACGCCCCCACCCCCAGCAGCACCCCCAGCAGGCCCCCCGCCAGGGAGAGCACCATCGCCTCGATCAGGAACTGGCGCAGGATGTCGCCCCGGCGGGCGCCGATGGCGCGGCGGATGCCGATCTCGCGGGTGCGTTCACTCACCGACACCAGCATGATGTTCATGATGCCGATGCCGCCCACCAGCAGCGAGATGGCGGCCGATCCCCCCAGCAGCGCCGTGAAGATGCCCGCCACGGAGTTGGAGGCACTCACCAGATCGGCCTGGTTGCGGATCAGGAAGTCGTCCTCGCGGGGCGGCACGATGCGGTGGCGCAGCCGCAGCAGGTTGGTGATCTGATACTCGGCCGCCGCCATGGCCTCCGGCGTCCGCGCCGACACGGCGATGCTCTCCACGGCGATGCCGGCCGTGGCGTTCACCCCCACGATCCGCGCCGCCATGGTGGTGAGGGGCACGAGCACCTGGTCGTCCTGGTCGCGGAAGCCGGTGCTGCCCTTGAACTCCAGGGTGCCGATCACCCGGAAGGCCTCGCCGCGGATGCGCACCTCGCGGCCGAGCACCCCGTCCGCCGTCTGGCCCAGGCTGTCCACCACGGTCTGGCCGAGCAGCGCCACCCGCGCCCCCTGCTGCAGTTCCGCCCCGTTGAAGAAGCGGCCCGTCAGCGGCAGGAAGTCGCGCACCAGGGCGTAGTCGGGGCTGCTGCCCACCACGGTGGTGTTGGTGTTGCGGTCCGCCAGCACCACCTGGTGGCGCTGGCTGAGGGCCGGGGCCACCGCCGCCACGGCGGGGGCGGCCGCGGCGATGGCACGGGCGTCATCCCAGGTGAGGGTGGAGGCCGAGCCGGCGCCGCGGGAGGCCGCTCCGCCGCCCACCGCCACGCCGCTCTGCACGAACAGCAGGTTCGAGCCCAGCGACTTGAGCTGGTTCTCGGTCTGCAGCTGGGCGCCGCGGCCGAGGGTCACCATGGCGATCACCGCCGCGATGCCGATGATCACGCCGAGCATGGTGAGCAGCGAGCGCAGCCGGTTGGCCAGCAGCGACCCCCAGGCCAGGGCCACCATCTCCAGGAGCGAGGCCATCAGCGGGGCAGGCGACCGCCGCCGCCGCGGCCCGGCTGGCCGAAGGGCGAGCTGGAGCGCGGCGGCCGGTCGTTGGGCCGGCGCCGGCCGGGCAGGGTGAGCAGCACCCGATCCCCCTCGGCCACGCCGCTGAGGGCCTCGGTCTCGATGCCCACGGTGGCGCCCACCCGCACCGGCCGGAAGCGCGGCCGGCCCTCCTGGTTGAGCACGAACACGCCGGTGCCGTCCCCCTGGCTCACGATCGCGGCGGTGGGGATCAGCAGCGCCTCGGGCCGCCGGCCCACCAGCACATTGGCGGTGAGGTTCATGCCCGAGCGCAGCAGCCGGCGGGCCTCCGGATCGAGGGCGATGCGCACCTGGAAGCTGGTGACGTTCTGCTCCACCACCGCCTCCGGCGCCACCAGCCGCACCCGGCCCCGGAACGAGCGCCGCGGGAAGGCATCCACCTGCAGCTCCACCGGCTGGCCCTCGCGGATGGCGCCCACGTCCACCTCCGCCACCGAGGCCACCGCCTCCAGCTCGCTGGCCAGGGCCAGGATCGAGGAGGAGGTGGCCGAACTGGTGGCGCTGGCGGAGGTGGTGGGCGTCACGAAGGCGCCCACATCCGCATACTTCTGGGTCACCACGCCGCTGAAGGGGGCCCGGATCACCGTGTCCTCCAGCTGGGCACGCACCGTGGCCAGATCCCCCTGGGCCTGCAGCAGCTGGGCCCGGGCGGCGGCGATCTCCTCGGGGCGGCTGCCGCTGCGCAGCAGGCTCAGCTGCGACTGCTGGCCCCGCACCCGGGCCTCCGCCGCCAGGTCCTGGGCGCGGCTGGCCTCGTAGGTGACGCGGGCGATGGCGCCGGAGCCGTAGAGCTGGCGGTTGCTGAGGTAGGCGGTGCGCACGGCCAGCCGGTCGGCCTGGGCGACCTGCAGGTTGCGCTCGGCCTGCTCGATCTCCTGGCGGCGGTTGCCCACCAGCCGCTGCTGCAGCGCCGCCTGGGCCGCCGCCACCTCCCCCTGGGCCCGCAGCAGCGGACCGCGCAGGTTGCTGGCGTCCATGCGGGCGAGCACCTGGCCGGCCTGCACCCGGTCCCCCTGGTCCACCAGCAGCTGGCTGACGCGGCCCGGCTGCTTGGGGCTGATGTTCACCGGCGTGGTGGGGCGGATCGAGCCCGCCGCCGTGACCCGCAGCAGCACCGGCCGCCGCAGCACCGGGGCGCTCTGGGCCTGCAGCTCCCCCAGCCGCCCGCGCCGCTGCAGCTCCCGCGCCACGAACAGGCCGGTGCCGCCGAGCCCCAGGGTCAGCAGTGCCGCCACCACCAGCCAGCGGCGCCGCCCCGCCAGGCGCCCCAGCACCCCCGCCGGCGCCGGCGGCGCCGGCGGGGAACCGGGCGGCGAACCATCGGCCGGAGCCGGACGGTGCAGGAGATCGGGCAGCATCCGGGCAGCGGGCTTGAAGCGGTGGCTCCAGCCTGGCGGGGCCCTGTGCCTGCGGGATGACCCCAGCCCCCCCGGGTCATGACCGGATGTGACCTGGCTCCGGCCGGCGGCCCAGCGTCCCCCCGGGCCCACCTGCGCAGCAGAAGACCCCCAGGCGGAGCCCGGGGGTCACGGCAGGGCACAGACGCGCCCGGATCAGAAGCAGAAGGGCAGGAACTGGGTGCGGCAGGCGGCGTAGCCATCCACCAGGGGGCCCAGGCCGATCTGGTGGGCAATGCCGGCGCCGGTGAGGGCCTCGGTGAGGATGCCGATCAGCAGGCCGAGCATGGCGGCGCGGCCGTTGAACAGCTCAGCCCGCCGGAGCTGCTCGCGGTGGATCTGCTCGGTGGCCCGGTGCTGGAACCAGGCGTCGTTGGAGTGGATGTTGGCCATGGGATGGGGGATGGGGAGGACAGAGCCGCGGCGGTCAGTCGGCGAGGTCGGGCTGGAGCAGGGCGCCGATCAGCCAGGCGCCGAACAGCACGACGGCGAGGGTGGCGATCATCGGGGGCTGCCGGGGTTGAGGTCGCTGGGGCGGCTGAGCACGAAGGCCACCATGGTGGTGAGCACCACCACGAGGGCTACGACGCTGGCGATGGCGGCGGTGTAGTTGGTGTCCATGGCGATCAGCCCAGACCGATCTGGGAGAGGATGCCCTGGCCGGTGAGCAGCTCGGTGGCCAGGCCGATCACGAAGCCGAGCATGGCGAGGCGGCCGTTCCAGGTCTCGGCGAAGCCGACGAAGCCGAAGCGGGGGGAGGAGTCAGCCATGGGGCGTTACGAAGTGTTGCGAGAATCGTAACGGATTGTGACGAGCCGTGGGAGGTGCGGGCAACCGCCCCCAGTCCGGCGCAAGGCCCGGTCCCGCGGCCTCGGCCCGCCGCGCCTCAGTCCGCCTCGCTGGCCTGGCGCATCCGCGCCGACACCTGGGCCTCGGGGTCGACCCCGGCGAAGGTGGGCGGCAGCCAGACCCGCACCACCATCAGCAGCGCGGCGGTGGCCAGGAACAGACACACCGCCAGGACCTGGCGCCAGTCGGTCTCGAGCACGCCGTTGACGATCACCTCCCGCAGCACCGACACGATGGCGATCTCCACCGACACGCCGATCGACACGCGCTGTTCCTGCAGGTAGATGATCAGCAGGCGGAACAGTTCCACCAGGATCAGGATGAACAGGATGTCCGCGGTGATGGCGTGGAACTGCGGCGTGGTGAGCAGCGAGGCGAAGATCGCCTTGAGCTGCAGGGCCATCACGCAGAAGAGCCCCAGGCACAGGGACACGGCGATGAAATCCTGCACCGCCTCCAGCGACTGGACGATCTGCACGCGGCGGAACTGCTGATACCAGGGCACCCGGGAGTCGGCGGCAGGGCGCGGCGCGGCACCCTCAAAGGCCAGGGCCCGCGGAGATTCCTGGGCGGCAAGGGGAGAGACGGCCATCGGCGGCAACGGCGGGGCCAGAACCCTACGGAAGCAGCACTTATCGGTCAACGACCGATGCATTGGCAGAGCTGATGGCCGTGATCACGGCAGGCCTCAGCGGGGCCGGGCCGACACCCGCAGGCCATCGCGGGGGCTGGGGCTGGGCAGCCGCTGCAGCGTCAGGTCCTGGTGCGGAGCCAGGACCAGCTGCAGCGGGCGCAGCAGACCCACCACCATCAGCCGGATCTCCAGCTCCGCCAGCGCCTTGCCGAGGCACACCCGCTCGCCACCGCCGAAGGGCAGCAGGGTGGCGCCCCCACCGCCATCGAGGTGCCGCTGGGGGCGGAACGCCTCCAGGTCGGCGGCGTCCTGACCGGGGGCGTAGCGGTTGGAGGCGGCCAGGGCCACCTGCACCACCCGGCCGGCCGGCACCGCCACCCCCGCCAGCACCAGCGGCCTCAGCGTGCGGCGGAAGAAGCCCCCCACCGGCGGCGTGAGCCGCAACACCTCCTGCACCAGGGCATCGAGCCGCGGCGCGTGGGCCGGGTCGTAGGCCGTGGCCGCCGTCTCCGGCTGCGGGGGCCAGGGCAACGGCTGCAGCTCCTCGCGCAGCCAGGCCTCCACCTCGGGGTGCAGCAGCAGGGCCCGCATCAGACAGCTGAGGGAGGAGGCGGTGGTCTCGTACCCGGCGAAGAGCAGCAGCAGCAACTGCTCCACCAGGTCGTCATCGGTGAGGGGAACGCCGGCCTCATCGAGGCCACCGGCCAGCAGATCGAGCCCGCCCCGGCCCTGGGGGGCGCGGGCGAGCACCTGCCGCAGCCGCTCCAGCAGCCGCTGCCGCGCCGCCAGGGCCCGGGCAAAGGGGCTGCCGGGCAGCGGCAGGGGCAGGGAGAAGAGGGCCTGGGTCCAGATCTCGAAGTCGGCGAACAGGGCGTCGCGGTCGGCCCCCTCCAGCCCCAGCACCACGGTGGCGATCACCGCGAAGGCGAAGCGGCGCAGGCGATCGGCCAGGGGCAGCGGCTCCTCGGCCGCGCCCAGCTCCGCCACCAGCTCCTCCACCAGGGCCACGATCTGGGGGCTGTAGCGCCGCAGGGCCGCCGCCGAGAACAGCTGGCCCACCGCCCGTCGGCGGGCCCGGTGGGCGGGGCCGTTGCGGTTGGCCAGCGAGCGGCTGCCCAGCAGCTGACGCACGCTCTCGGGCCACCAGCCCTCCAGCGCCTCCCCCTGGGCCAGCAGGTCGCCGATGGCCGCGGCGCCGCGGATGAACACCATCGGCTGCCCCAGCAGCGCGGTCTCGAACACGTCACCGTGGCGCGCGAAGCGGCGCTGGGCGAAGTCGCCATCGCGGAAGAAGGCCAGGGTCTCCAGCAGGCCGGTCACCGCGCCGGTGCTCGGCAGGGGGCGCACCGGGGCGGCCGCTGCACCGGCGCTGGGATCGTTCACCATGGCGCGACCCTAGGCAGGCCGCCGCCGCCGCCGTCCGCCCTGGTCTCGTCCTCAGCTGTACAGCGCCTTCAGCCCCTCCTCCGTGGCCGGCGCCACGCCCCGCTCAGTGATCAAAGCCGTCACCAGCCGGGCGGGGGTCACGTCGAAGGCGGGGTTGAAGCCGGGGCTGCCGTCGGGGGTGAGCTGCACCCGGGTGGTCTCACCGCCGGCGCCGGCCTCTCCCGCCGCCAGGATCCGCCCCTGAATGGCGGTCACCTCCTCGGCGGAGCGGGCCTCGATCGGGATCTCGGCCACGCCGTCGGCGATCGACCAGTCGATGGTGGAGGCGGGCAGGGCCACGTAGAAGGGCACGCCGTTGTCGTGGGCGGCCAGGGCCTTGAGGTAGGTGCCGATCTTGTTGCACACATCGCCGCTGCGGGTGGTGCGGTCGGTGCCGACGATCACCGCATCCACCTGGCCGTGCTGCATCAGGTGGCCGCCGGCGTTGTCCACGATCACGGTGTGGGGCACCCCCTCGCGGCCCAGTTCGAAGGCGGTGAGGCTGGCGCCCTGGTTGCGGGGGCGGGTCTCATCCACCCACACGTGGATCGGCAGGCCGGCGCGGTGGGCCTTGTAGATCGGCGCCAGGGCCGTGCCCCAGTCCACGGTGGCGAGCCAGCCGGCGTTGCAGTGGGTGAGCACGTTGAAGGGCTGCCCCTGGCGCTCGGGCGGCCGCGCCGCCGCCAGCCGCTGGAACAGCGCCAGGCCGTGCTCGCCGATGGCCTCGCCCATGGCCACGTCCTCCTCGGCGATGGCGGCGGCCTCCGCCTGGGCCGCCTCGGCCCGCTCGGCCGGCGGCAGCGGCGCCACCCGGTCGCGCACCCGCTCCAGGGCCCAGCGCAGGTTCACCGCCGTGGGCCGGGTGGCGTTGAGCTGCGCGAAGGCCGCCGCCAGGGAGGCATCGCCGGGATCGGCCTGCAGGGCCAGCATCAGGCCATAGGCGCCGGTGACGCCGATCAGCGGCGCGCCGCGCACCACCATCGTGGCGATGGCCTCGGCCGCCTGGTCGAGGCTGGCGATCGAGCGGGTGGTGAAGCGGTGGGGCAGCTGGGTCTGGTCGATCACGCCGATCGAGCGGCCCCCCTCCTCCAGCCAGATGGTGCGCCAGGCCTGGCCGTCGATGTTCATGGCGTGGGTGCGGTGCTGTTCCGATCCTGGGGGACGGCGGGGCGGTCCCCGGGCGGGTCCAGCGCCACGGCGGTGCCCCGCACCACGATGCCGCCGGAGCTGGGGATCTCCACCGTGAGGCGGCTGGGGCGGCCGATGGCGTCGCCCTGGTGGATCCGCAGGCTGGCGGGGCAGGCGATCAGGCCGGCGCCGCGCAGGTAGCCGCCGAGGGCGGCGGCGGCGGCGCCCGTGGCGGGGTCCTCCACCACGCCGCCCACGGGGAAGGGGTTGCGGGAGTGGAACACGTTGGGGCCCTCGCGCCAGATCAGCTGCAGGGTGGTGAGCCCCTCGCGCAGCATCAGCGCCTTGAGGCCCTCGAAGTCGTAGGCGAGGCTGGCCAGGCGCTCGGCGCTGGCCGCCGCCAGCACGAGGTGCCAGGCGCCGGCGAAGGCAAGCGCCGGGGGGATGGCGGCATCGAGCTCGGCGGCGCTCCAGCCCAGCAGCGCCAGGGCCTCGGCGAGCAGCTGATCACCGGCTGGCCCAAAGGCGGGCTCCACGGAGGTGAGCGCGGCCTCGCGCCCGCCAGCCCGGCTCGTCACCGCCACGGGCACGGCGCCCACCGGGGTCTGCAGGCGGTAGAGGCCATCCCCCTCGGCGGCGCCGAGGGCCACGCCGGCGGCGATGGTGGCGTGGCCGCAGAAGGGCACCTCCGCCTCCGGGCTGAAGTAGCGGACCGTGCGCTCAAAGCCGCGGGCCGGCGCCAGGAAGGCGGTTTCGGAATAGCCCACGGTGGCGGCGATCCGCTGCATCTCCTCGGGGTCCGGCAGGACCTCGCCGATCCACACGCCGGCGGGGTTGCCACCGGCCGGATCGCTGGAGAAGGCCGCCAGGCGCTGCAGGCGGCCCTGGGCCACCGGCTCAGCCGCGCCCCTGTCCGCCGCCGTGGATTCCGCCATGCACCCGCCGCAGGGCCCTGATCATGGCCTCTCCCCAGGTCCCGCGGCTGCCCTCGGCGGTGGGGTTCAGCCCCTGGGCGGCACGCCGCCCCTCAGCCGGCGCGGCTGGACGGCCACCAGCTGGGGCGCTCCAGGGCGAGCGCGAGCGCGGCCAGCACCAGGGCAAAGCCGCAGGTGCCGGACCACCGCCAGCCGCCCCAGAGCACCGCGATCACAGCGGAGCAGAGGGCGGCCCCGAGGTAGGCCGTGAGGAACAGCTGGCCGCTCATGCGGCTGCGGGCGGCGGGGTCGAGGGCATAGATGCGGGCCTGGTTGGCCACGAAGCTGCCCTGCACCCCCAGATCCACGGCCATCAACCCCAGGGCCAGGCCCACCAGGGACGTGGGCCACAGACCCAGCACCAGCACCCCCAGGCCGGTGCAGGCCCCACCGGCCGCCACGATCCGATCGGGCCCGAGGCGATCCACCAGGCGGCCGATGCCGGGGGCGGCCAGGATGCTGGCCAGGCCCACCAGCCCGAAGCTGCCGATCAGGGCTGGCCCGAAGCGCCAGGGCGGTGCGGCCAGGTGCAGGGCCACCGCGCTCCAGAGGGCCATGAAGCTGCCGAAGAGCAGGGCCTGGGTGAGGCAGGAGCGGCGCAGCCGCGGGTGCTGGCGCCAGAGCTGCAGCTGCGAGGCCAGCAGCCGCCCGTAGGGCCGCACCTCAACGGGGGCCAGGGCCGGCAGCCGGCGGTGGAAGAGCAGGGCAACCGCCAGCATCGCCACGGCCGAGAGGCCGTAGATCGAGCGCCAGCCCCACAGCTGGGCCGCCACGCCGCTCACGCTGCGCGAGAGCAGGATGCCGCTGAACTGGCCGCTGAGCACGATCCCCAGCATGCGGCCGTGCTGGGCGGCGGGCACGAAGGCCGTGAGGAAGGGCGGCAGCAGGGAGGGGATCAGGGCCACGACCCCGAGCAGGAACCAGCTGCCCAGCACCACGGGGAAGGAGGGCGCCAGCAGCACCGCCGTGCAGGCCAGGGCCATGCCGAGGGCCAGCAGGGTGAGCAGGCGCCGGCGTTCGCGGATGTCGCCGAGGGGCAGCAGCAGCAGGAAGCCCAGCGCCATCCCCAGCTGGGTGGCCATCGGGCCGAGCAGCACGGTGCCGGCCGGCACCGCAAAGGCCCGCTCCACCGCCGGCAGCAGCGCCTGGCCGTAGAAGGGATTGGCCACGCTCAGCCCCACCACCAGGGCCATCAGGCCCAGGGGGGGCAGCGCCGCCTGGGGCTCCGGGCCGCAGGGCGCCTGGGCGCGGTGGTCAGGGCGCGTCAAAGGGGCTGAGGCGGAGTTCCTCGGCGATGCCCAGCTGCCGGCGCCAGTCGGCGAGGGGCCGGGTCCAGCCCTCCTCCCAGCGCTGCGCCAGCAGCGGCGCGCAGATGCCGCCCAGCCTGAGCCCGAAGGCGACGGCATCGGCGAGGTCCGGCACCGTGTCAGGGGCATGGGAGCGGGCCATCAGATCCGCGGCCAGCAGCAGCACAGGGCCCGGCTGGCGCAGCTGGCGCGCCCCGAAACCATTCAGGGCCACCTCGCCGGGCAGGGTGTTGGGGAAGCCGGTGACCAGGTGCCAGAGGTCGTGGCAGGCCCGGGCCCGCAGCTGCAGGTACTGGTCATCGTCGGCGAGGGACTCCAGCCCCTCGGGGCGCTCGATCCACTGCAGCCCCTCCTGCTGCAACAGCACCGCGAACGCGTGCCCCAGGCTGGCCGGCGGCATGGCGGCCAGGGCCTCAACCCCCGGCCAGGCCCCCCAGTAGCGCTCCCGGGCCAGGGCGGCGATGGCGGGGTCCTGGCGGAGCCGATCGCGGGCCAGCGCCGCCAGGGGACTGGCGTAGCTGGTGTTCAGGATCGCCAGGGCGCTGGGCACCCGATCGGGCTTCTCGATCAGCTGCAGCAGCGCCGGCAAGGCGGCCTCCAGGTGCGGGCGCTGGGCCTCGGCCCAGGCGGTGGCGGGCTCGGGCGTGGCGGGGTCCGCGCGCTGGGCCTCGGCGAACAGGTGGGACGGCGGGGGCAGGGCCATGGTCAGGTGGCCTCCAGATGGAACAGCCAGCGCCCGGGCACGTCCGGCGAGGGATCAAACCAATACTGGGCCACCAGGGTGAGAAACACCTCGCGGGGCAGCTGGTCGCGGGGCTGCTCCGGCGGCAGCTGGAGGCCATCGAGCATGCGCCGGAGGTTGGCGGCGATGCCGGCGGTGGGCTTGGCGTAGGCCGTGGCGTAGGCCTCCAGATCCGCCAGCTGCAGGCAGCCGTCGCGATCGAGATCCAGCACGTCGAAAAAGCCGCCCGCGGCCCGTTCCATGAAGGAGCGGGCCTGGTCTGGAGAGCGCTGGAAGGCCGCCAGCACGGGGGCATGGGAGGCCACGAACTCCTGCTCATCCACGCCGCCGCTGCCATCGGCATCGCGGCGCCGCTGTTCGTGGCGGTAGGTGGCCATCAGCAACCCGAAGAGATCGGGGAAGGGGGCCGGACGTCCCTGCCAGCGGGCCGCCAGGCTGGTGGCGGCGGGTAGAAAGTCGCTCTCCAGGCCCAGGTCGCCGTCGCCCTGGCGGTCGTAGAAGCGGAACAGCTGGCGGTAGCGCCGCACCAGGGCCGGTGGCAGCGGCGGTGGGGACTCGGTCATCACGGAATCTCGACGGGTGGCCCCCAGGGGAGCGGTGGCTGCCGCCCAACCCGGGGCGGCACCGCAGGGCCGGAGAGCCAGACTGAATGCCCCCGGAGGTGACGAGGACGTCCACCAGGGCCAGACATCCTGCGGGGATTCTGGCTACGGATCAACGCGGCCGGCATGCCGATCGATCACCTCACCCTGCCGCCGTTCCAGCCATACCTCCGGCGGATGCCAGCACCGTGTCGATCGCGACTGCCGGCATGGATGCCACAGGCGGGCAGACACAGTGGCATGGGCGGAGTGGCATGGGCGAGCTGGCAACCAACCTCAGAGGGAAATCCCCCAGGAGACTGATCCAGGGACCGAACCCTGGTCCTTCCGTGAGGAAGGAGGGCGCGGACTGGGCGCCCCACACCATTCACGGCGCTGCACCTACTGCATCGAGTTGAGCCCGAAGATGTTGCCCTCAGTATCCATACACAGACAGGCCCAGCCGAACGTACCAATGGAGAACTTAGGGCGCACAACCTGACCACCAGCCGGCGCTATCCGCGCTTGCTCCACGGAGCAGTCATGCACGCTGAAGTAGATCATGGTGCCACCGGACCCCGGACGGGCATGGGGAGATCTGACAAGTGCGCCAGCAGCGCCGTAGGCACTCATGGTCGCAGGAAAGCCCCGCATAAGGGTCTCGCCGGTGGGATCATCAATCGACACCAGCCGGCACGCCAGTACGGTCTCGTAGAAGGCCGCAGCACGGTCCATATCATCCACATACAAATCGAACCAGCCAACTGGGTTCGGCGTTTCCATCGAAAGCTCCATTTACGAAGGTGGAGCCATGAGATTAATGATCTAAGACGTGGCCGTATTGTATGAATCAGACATGAAACGCTTCCAGTAGCGGCCAGGGGTGTAGCCGGTGGCCTGCCGGAATGCATGGATATAATGGGCCTGGTCTGCGTAGAGATCGAGATAGTGTTTTCGGAATGACTGCTGCACGCGCAGAACCTTGAGTAGATCATGCGGCGCGAAGCCCGTGAGCCGCTGGAGCGTGCGCTGCAACTGCCGAGTGGACAGTCCAACCAAAGCCGCCATATCAGCGACAGACCGAATGGCATCAAGATTCGACAGAATACGCGCGGTGACTGCGTCGGCTCGGGCGTGGCCGTGGGTCATGCACCACCGCACCTGCTCGGCCAATACGGGCACCATGTCCACGAATTCAAGACCGACGAGCTGCTGGCACGTCTGCACCAGAGGCAAGATACCCAGGTACGGAGTTCCGACGTACCTATCCAGGATCTCGGTTCGATCTCCTTGCCATGCCCCTGGATAGAGCTAAATTCCAGCATAGTGGAATGATCTGCCAAGGTTGAGTGTCGTCGCTTGCGTATAGAGCGCAGTGACCCCGGCAATCCTGGGGTCGACGAGATTGAACAAGAGATTAACGCACGCGTCAGGCAGTGCGTGATAGTGAAAGTCATCCGGAAGCGTGGCAAGTGTCCGCAGTTCCCAGAAGCAATGGACCACTTCGGACAGGTCGGCAGTGGGCGAAGACTCGGTATAGCGCACGGCCGATCCACGCATCGAGAAGCCGTCAACGACGGGGCAATACATCAGCGGTCAGTTCGGGTAGCCTGCTCTCTAGAATCAGGCACAGCACAGCGGTTCAGCTGCAAGGACTGACGCCCTGGATCAGAAGCGGGAAGGACCTCTTGAGCATGCAAGACAATCCCCGCACCCATCTTCTGCATCTGGATGCTGGATCGCCCCAGCCTCTCAGCCACGCCGCGCCGCCTCGATCACGGATATATCAATCTTCCGCATCAACATCATGGCATCAAATGCACGCTTGGCTGCAGCAGGATCGCTATCGCTAATTGCCTCAGTAAGGGCAACCGGCGTGATCTGCCATGACACTCCCCACTTGTCCTTACACCAGCCACAGGCGCTCTCTTCGCCATCATTGCCAACAATCGCATCCCAGTAGCGATCTGTTTCTGCTTGGTCAGCTGTTGCCACCTGAAACGAGAATGCTTCACTGTGCTTGAACGCAGGTCCTCCGTTAAGCCCAAGGCATGGAATGCCCATCACAGTGAAAAGAACTGTCAAGACATCACCTTCTTTACCCGCCGGAAAGTCCCCCGGCGCACGGTGAACTGCATCGATGGAAGAGCCTGGAAAGGTAGCAGCGTAAAAGCGTGCCGCGTCTTCGGCACTCCCATCATACCAAAGACAAATCATGTTCTTAGCAACTTTAGTCATGCTGTTCTCCAGTGAGGTTGAACATTGCAGGCCGTCAACGCAGTGATGTGATGTGTGTCCAGCTGTCAATCTAACGCCTTACATGCGCGTTGGCTCTGGGCTGGCGCAGCCAGCCCAAAAACGTCCGCTCGATGGAAGGGTTAAGCGTCTGCTTCATAGCCTACGCTGGGCGCTTGCGAGCAGTTACCTCAATCTCGATCTTCATTCGAGGATCAACGAGACCAGCGGAAATCATCATGGCTGCAGGACGCACACCGCCAAAGTACTTGCGCAAGACCGGCCAGCATTCGGAGAACTCCGCTGCGTTGGCCAGCACATAGGTCACTCGCACAACGTCCGAGAGGGTGGCACCTGCCTCACCGAGAGCCGCCTCGATGTTCTTCAGGCACTGCTCTGCCTGCTCCAACAGACTGTCCGAGATCGTCATCGTGTCGTAGTTAAAGCCGGTTGTTCCTGACACGAAGATCCACTCGTCATCCACTACCGCCCGCGAATAGGCCATTTCCTGTTCGAAGGTAGACCCGGAACTGATCAGTCGTCGGATCATCGTGAAGCCTCTCTTTGGAATCGTCGCCATAATTATGGCCCACTACCAGTGCGTGTCCGTGTCGAGCAACCTGGTAGACCTCAGCAAATCCTGCCCGTCAACCTCTCATAGCCCCAACCGCATCAGGCCATTCAGAATCACTACCCCACGGCGCACAGGTGTGCCTTGCTCAACGACCCGAAATCCAAACCTTTCGGCATATCCCTGGGCCGTGCGACGCACAGTCGTCGCACGAGGCCATCTGATGGACCGCTGTGTCGTCGACACCAGAAAGGGCAGCCTCGTCACCTGGCTTGAATCATCGAATCTGAACCGTTCGCTCCTGAGGTCTGACACCCATCGTCACCCGCCCGCAGGATCCCCAGGGAATCTCTGGGCAACAGGGGTCTGAGAAGGGGCTGAGTTCAATCTCTCCGGGTTGGGCTCTGGTTTGACTCAAAAGCCCACCTGCTGTAGCACTGCCTCTTGTCAGCTCACCGCCTGTGGGTGGTCCTTGAGCCCAGATCAGATCAGTCCGGCATGCCGCACCCGGTTCCTATCGCCGCAAGCATCAACCGCCGTGCCAGGAACAGATTCATCAGCGCAGCTGCTCCTCAAAACGCTCAAAGAGCTCATCGATGACACCCACGTTGCGGAGCCGCACACGGAAGCAGGGAATGGTGATGGCATGAGGAATGGTCTTCATCGCTCCCAGTCCGACAACCTCTTCGAATGAGCGTCTGCCGTTGACCTGAAAGCCCAGCTCCTCATCGCGGAGGCTGAACAGCTGCTGCAGAGTCAGCGTCTTGAAGAGGATGAAGTGACCCGAGGGCTTCCCATGACATCATTTCAGATAAAGTCGCCAAAGCAGACTTCGTCTATCGAAGCATGAAGACACACATCTCCTCACACCAGAATCAACTCTGTCCCATTCAGCTGCATATACTGACCCCTACCAACTCTATTGCATTGTGAATTGGCCGTCAGGAAGCGACGTCGGTATTCGAGGTGCGATGAAGTTGACCATCTTTCCTATGTCTCGAACTCGGCTGGCGCCCCAGGGTCAATCTGACGTGCTGCCCGGAGGCCGGATTCAATGGCGCCTTCGACCCATCCGGACTTGAGAGTCGTAAAATCGCCCGCGAAGTATAGGCGACCTTCAGGGGTTTGCCATTCCTTGATCATCCAGCCGCCGCCCACCGGCAAGTCGGCGAAGGCGGCCTTGATCCAGGGCTGGTCGGGCCAGGAGAACTCTCCGATGGTGATCACATCGTCGAGAAGGCCGGGCAGGTCGGCGCGGAACTGGTCGAGTACGTCGTTCGCCCGCGACGCCTTCGGGCGGCGACGGTAGGCTTCCGCGTTCTTGCCGGTCATGTAGAAGAACACGTTGCCGCGGCCCCCCGGCTCATTCCCGGTGATATCCACCACCCGCTCCCACGGGCGATCCGAGGCGGCCATCGGCCAGCCGTGGACTCCCTCCCGGAGCCACGGAGCGGCCTTGGTCTGCACATAGACCTTGACGACAGGCGACCAGCCAAGCCGGTTCACCAGATCCTGCTTTCGGGGCAAGAGTTTTGGCTCGATCTCCAGCTCGCGTAGCACCGGGAACGGGATGGTGCTCACAACCTCGTCGGCGACCCACTCCTTGCCGTCCTTGGTCGTGACGGATACGTGCGCCGAGGTCTGCCGGATCGACACCACGGGCATGCTCAGGTGGATCCGTTTCCCGAGGACGTCCGCCATCGCTCGGGGCAGGCGGTCGTTGCCGCCGGCGATCCGGAACAGGTTCCGATCCGCGAAGTGGTAAGCGAAGTCCGGCAGCAGCGCCAGCACCGCCGTATCGACCGTCGCCTCGGCCGAGTGGGCATCGACCAGTCTGATGAAGGCATCCGATGCGCCAACGGACTGCAACAGATCCCTCAGTGTCAGCTTGTCGAACCTATCCAGGGTCGCGGCGTCTGGCCAGGCAGCGCCAAGCACGGTGTTGAGGTTGATGCCGGCTTGAACGAGGTATCGGGCCAGCAAGGAAGACAGATCGACGTTGCGTTCGTCGTCGCGTACGTCCCAGGGCCAGGGGGTTGTCAAGGTTCCGTCGCCCACCTTGCCATCCACGAGGTAACGGGGGCAGCCGTCATTGAGCGAAAGCAGCGGGAGTTTGAACTTGCCGATATAGCCACACACCAACGGCATGTTGGTGCGGAAATGGCCGCCGCCGCCCTCAGTGAACTGCCCGTCTTTGAGGGGCAGGGAGATCAGGCGGCCGCCGACGCGGTCTTGATACTCCAGCACCTCCACATGGTGCCCGCGTCTGTGCAGCGCCAAGGCAGCTGTCAGGCCGGACATGCCGGCACCGAGCACGAGAACACGCTTCGGTTTCAGCCGGGAAGCTTCCGCCTGCCCGTGGTGGACGAGCGGCAGTCCCACGGCGGCAACACTCGCCTGCCCGGCCCGCGCCAGGAAACCGCGTCGATTGAGAAAGCCCATCTGTACACCCTCCGCCGCCGGACACCTGAGTCAAGCCGAACCGCGCAGTGGCGAAAACTTTGCGTCAGCGTAGCGCAGGCACAGGCGTAAAGCTGACGTCAGGAACCGGAGTCGGCATGAACGAAGTGTCAGGCGCCAAGCCTGTACTCTGTCTAGACTTCCTGGCCGAACATGATTCGGTGGCCGTCACACGTGCGGACTCCGAACTCACGCATGCCCCAAGGCCTGGTTGCGATCCGCTGCACGAACTCGACGTTCCGGCCTGCATACTCTTCATAGAGCTCATCACTATCGGCAACAGTGATGTAGCCAAAGTACGAATGATCGCCGAGTTCCGAAGGTGGGATCGCATCTGGGCATTCACCCACCATGAGCCGGAAGACCGACCCGCGCGACAAGAAGGCCCAGCCAGGGGCGGTGAAGTCGATCTCCATGCCGAGCATGCCTGTGTAATAGGCAACAGATCGCTCGAGGTTGGGAACGGCAAGAACGAATCGAGTCTTTGTGATCTCAGACATCGTCAGCTCCAACTGGCAACAGTTCTACTGGCACCAAACGCTTGCCATCATCGTCCTGAACGCGGCGAGCCACCTGGCGGCGGCTGCCTCTGCGGCGGTCCACACCAGCACCGTCTGCAGCGAACGGGCGCCGCCAGCGCTGCAGCGTGGTGAGGCCAACGCCCAGGAGCAAAGCCGGCCCACTGGCTCGGGCAGCATCGGCAACACCCTCGTCGAGCATCTGCAGGGCCTTGCGGCGGTCGCCGCAGGGTCAAGGCTTGACCAGGCCGGCGGGCACGGAGCTGAAGCCACCCTCCCGAAGCAGTTGCTGGATCGTCTGCTCGGATTTGGCATAGGCGCCTTCCCCGAAGTGGGTAGCGCGGATGCGGCCCTGGGTGTCGATGAAATAGAAGGCCGGCCAGTAGGTGTTGTTGAACGCTTTCCAGATCGCGAAGTCGTTGTCGATCACCACGGGGTAGGTCACCCCCAGCTTGCGGGTGGCCTCCCGAACATTGGCAAGATCGCGCTCGAAGGGGAACTCCGGTGCGTGGACACCGATCACCACCAGGCCATGGTCCTTGTACTTCCGGGCCCAGGCGCGCACGTGGGGAAGGGTCCGCACGCAGTTGATGCAGGAATAGGTCCAGATATCCACCAGCACGACCTTGCCCCAGAGCTGATCACGGCTGAGAGGGGGCGAATTCAGCCACACCGCCCCCTTCGGGAAGGGCGGCAGAGTGCCCAGAACGGGTAGCGGGCTCGCCGCAATGGCAGTGGCCCCGGCCGGTGGAGCGACCGGAACCTTGGCGAGCAGGCGCTTCTCCACAGCATTGGTGTCCACCAGGGCAAAGCGGGCCAGGGAGGCCTGCTCCACGCCCAGGGCGATCGCTCCCACGCTGATGATCACCGCAGCTCCCAGGGCCCGTCGCAACCAGGCGGTGGTCTGAAGTGAACGCCGCAGGATGTGGGCGATGCGCCCGCCGGCGCGCAGGGCGATGGCCAGGGAGGTGCTGGCGCCGGCGGCATAGGCCGACAGCAACAGTGCCGTGCTGGCAGGCTCCCCCTGGAGCGCCGCGCCGGTGAGCACCAGACCCAGGATCGGGCCGGCGCAGGGAGCCCACAGCAGGCCGATCGCCACGCCCAGCAGTGCGGATGAAACAGCTGTCGCCTCGGCGTTTCGGGCCTGATCCGAGCGTCGCGACAGACCCTGCCCCAGCCGCACAAGGGGTTGGCTGAGCCGGTCGGCCAGGGCGGGAAACAGCAGCGCCAACCCGAAGGCAGCCAACACCAGCAGGGCCGTCATCCGCCCGACCTGATGGGCCCGCACGACCCAGCTCCCCCCCGCCACGGCCAGAACCCCAACGGTGGTGAAGGACAGCGCCATGCTGGCCAGAAGCGGCAGACCCCGGCGATGGAACGGCCGCCCCGCCCCGGTGAAGACGAACGGCAGAACGGGAAGGATGCAGGGGCTCAGGATCGTCAGCGCACCGGCCAGGAAGGCAAGGAGCAGCAGGGCCATGGGGTTGGTGAGGGCGTGGATTCAGGGGGTGGGAGTAACCGGGGCCGGGGCCGGGGCCGGGCAGGTTCTCGCCACAAAATCACAGCTGTAGAGGGTGGCTTTCTGCCAGCTGAGGGGGATCTCCAGCAGATCCCTGGGTCCGCTGATCCCCTGGGCCAGAAAGATCAGGGCCGCCAGCGCGTTGGCACTGACATGCAACCGGCGCCAACGCAGGTGCCTGTGGATCTCTGGCCGGCAGGCCACCGAGAAGAGCATCAGACCGGTGAGGCCCACGCCCCCCCAGAAGTGCGACTGCCAGAAGGCTGGATCGAGGGGGTTGTCGCTGAGCCGGAAGACCTCCGGCTGCAGCCCCAGGCCGATCACCCCCACCCAGCAGAGCAGGGCGAAGCTGGCTCGATAGACGGGCCGCTTCACCCACCAGAGGGCCGCCAGGGCGACCCCGGAGCCGATCAGCACCAGCAGCAGCAACGCCAGCCGCGCACCACCCCCTGGGAAGGCGGAGAGGGGGTGCTTGGTGGCGATCACCACAGCCTCGGCCAGCAACACGATCGCCACCACCGAACCCGCCAGCTGCCTGCCGAGATCCGCGTGATCCCGCCCCACCGTGGGTGGATGCTTGGCCTGGGTCAGGCGGCGGTCCCGGGTCTGCTGCGCCAGTCGCAGCACCATCCCAAGCAGGGGGTAGACGAGCACCACAGCCAGGGCCGGGTGAAGCAGCCAGAGCCAGTCGACGGTCTGCATGGTTCAGGCCTTCAGGGGGGCCCAGGCCATCGTGGCGTTGAAGGCCTCGCACCAGATCAACACCGATCCCTGCTTGCTGAGGTCGATTGAGGCGGGAATCACATAGCTCTGCGCCCCGGAAGTGGATTTGAGCGAAGCGAGAACCTTGTAGGTGCCGGCCTTGAGTGGAAAGCTGGGAGCCTTGCTGTTCGCCAGGGGGGTTGCCGATGGGCTGAAGGTCACTTTCAGGTCGGGAGCCGTCTCCTTGGTCTTGAAGTCACTGCTCAGCACCAGCAGCTGCTTGCCGGCTTTGTTGATGATCGTGAAGCCGCCGGTGACCGGGGCCTCGGCTTTCAGGAACGTTCCTTTGGAGATGACGGCCGACGGAGCCATCATCTTGTCCTGCTTCATCATGCTTTGCGCATGAATGGGAATGGCGGAACCGCCGAGCATGGCCAGGGCCAGGGCGCCGACCAGAGTTGTCTTGAGAGCCGTCATGGACGAATGTACTCAGAGTGGGAAGGCCAGGACCATGGACCGATGCGGCATGGTCCTCAGACCCTCCTGATACCGATGGGTGCTCCGATCGGATTGGTGCGGAAGGTGGACCGCGGAAACCGGTTCAGGGTGAATGAGCGTCTTCAGCCGGGCGGACTGGGCCGAGGGCTTCACCATGAAACGCACCAGGCGCACGGCGGAGCAGATCATCCGCAGGCTCCAGCCGAAGACTTCTGCGAACCAGTGGACCGTCGAGCAACGCATCGTCCGGGGCAAGACCGTCGCCGACGTCTGCCGTGTCATCGCGGTGGCGCAGCCGCCGCACCACCGCTGGCGGCAGCAGGACGGCGGCAGGCAGGCCGAGGAGGCCAGACGGCTGACTCAGCTGGAGACGGAGAACGCCCGGCTCAAACAGCTTCTGGCGGAGGCGGAGCTGGACAAGGCGATGCTCGAGGATCTCGCCGAGGGACCCGTCTGAGCCCGGAAGGCCGGCGCAGGGCCGTCGTGGCCCTGCAGGAGCGCTACCGGGCCTCTGAATGCCAGGTCTGGGCCATGAACGTCCAGTTCGACGCCACGGCTGATGGCCCCAGGGTCAAGATTCTGAAGGTGATCGACGAGTGCAGCCGCCTCTGCCTGGCGATCCGGGTGAACAGACGCTGCAAAGCCAAGGATGTGGTGGCGGTGTTGGAGGCTCTCACCGGCCTGTAGCCGGCACCAGCGGGCCTCCGATCGGACAACGGGCCGCTGTTCATTGCGCAGGCTTTGCGGGACCGGTGTGAGGCCAGCAGCACCACCAGCACGGCCACCAACGAGCCAGGATTCCTGGGGGGGAGGAACGGCTTTGCCGAGTTGACTGAGCTTCGCTCGACTGCATCTAAAATAGTCAGCTCCGGGATGAGTTCCTCAACACCGAGTTGTTCACCACAGCTCCTGAGGCACAGATCCTGGCCGATCGTTGGCCAACGCAAGAAGTAAGTACGCTCAGGCCGCACTCGGCCCTCCAGGGGCTGCAGCATGACCATATCCACCCACTCTCACAAGGCCTAGACCGATAAAAGGGAGCACTTCAAGCATGTCTGCTTAATAGGCAACAGATCAATTGAGTCTTGGCACGACAAGCACGAACCGAGTCTTTGTGATCTCAGATATCTTAAGCTCAAACTCGCAATACCTCCAGTGGCATCAACGTCCGCGCTCAGCCGCCGCCGAAGGCGGTCGGCCAGGACGCGTTGTCATTCGGCATTGGGTTGCTTCGACTTTGCAATAACTCAAAATATTCTCAAGTAAATCGATGTTTTCAAAATCACACATAGTCCATCCTTGAAATACTGGGTACGCGGCCCTTTACTGCGTTAGCCCGGGCGCTATAGGTGATGCGGCCAGTGGCATCTGCCAGCAAGCGCGCGTGCATCCGCGCTTTGAGAAGCGCGATATCCTCGGATGCCATCGCTGCGAGCTTTGGACCGACGCTCGGTCCCATGAGGATGGTCGTCCAGTAGTCGCTGAAATCAGCGAACGTCCGTTGCACAGTGATCTCCCGCGTTTCGACAGCATCCAGACCAGCACCAGTCCACAATTCCCGCATCACGTCAATTCGAGACGCGCCAGGGCTCGGCGGTACCGGAACTGCAACGCCTAGCCCACGCATTTCAACCTGCAATGCCTCGTAAGGAAAACCACCGCCGAACATATCCCACGCATAGGCTGTGATGGTCCCACCCGGGCAAACCACTCGTGCCATTTCGGCAACACCCTTGGCCGGGTTGGGAACGAAGAAAATCACCAGCGGCATGACAGCCGCATCGAACGTGTCATCGGGGAAAGGCTGTGCCATTGCATCGCCCTGACGAAACTGTGCGACACGCGACGCGAGTCGTGTGCGAGCAAAGGCGAGCTGCTCCTCAGACGGGTCTATCCCCTGTACTGAGACTGGGGCACACCGCTCGACAAGCATCTCGGTAAAGGCGCCGTTGCCGCAGCCAACGTCGAGCCATCGCAAACCTGATTTTGGAGCAAGCCAGTCGAGAAAAGTTTCACCTGCAAGCTGGCTCCACTTTCCCATGTAGCGTTCGTAGGCCGCCCCGTCGTCGAAGCAGATCTGGTTGGTCTCCATTAGCGTGTTCCTCCGGTTGGACTACCTGCGAAAAGTAGCGCTATGTCGCGGTGGCTCGTGCCGCATAACGCTCCAGATCAGCGGCGGGCAGTAGCCTAATGCTCGCATCATTAATCACAGGCCTCGGCCGCTGGATCTTGATGTTATACAGCAGACTCTAAACAAAATCAGCACTGGCAAGATTAGTATTGATGGACACTGAATAGCCAATTCGACAAAGGGCACTTCACAAGTTGTACATCCCGCTCTTGCGTGACAGAGTTAATCCCATGATTGCGATGGATCCAATGTTGCGTGACAGGTAAGACTCGGGATTTTGAGGCGCCCTTAGTAGAAATGGATCAAGAATAGCCAAGTAATATTTCCTATAAACTAGAATCTTCAGCAATAGAAAGTTCTATACTTGCAAAAGACTCCTGCTGACTGGGGCCAAGAATAACAGGAAATAAGCGGGACTAGTTTAAGCAAGTGCTTCATGGGCTTTCTCCTTAACGGTTAAAGAATGTGTTACCACTTCCTTCAAAGCCTGGGTTCCGTCTTCTTCCTCAATTATCCTGACTCGCACTGCTCCTCTCTGTCAGATTCCAAATCACTTGCCTATTTCCATTGGTTCGTATCCCCCGAAATGCCGTTCCATCATATCCACGTCCTTGACAGTTCCGATTTCCTGTGATAGTAAACTTTTTTGGAGATGTGCAGAATACTGCTTCACCATTTCCTCTCCATACCACATTCCCATCGACTCTTCGCGCGTAATAATAATAGTAACTATTCAAGAGATCTCCCGACAAAACATTTGGAGTGGTGCACTCTCCGGGTTCAATGGAATACCATCCTCTGGATTTCCACATCCCTTCGTCATAATAGCCAATTGCTAACTCTAATTCAATTCCGTGCTTGTTGCAAAACTTAAGTTCGGCATGGGCCGGCATCGGCGCAATAAGTGAAATTGTCAAAGAAAACAAACCACCACCAAACAATGAAACAAAGGGCACCATCATCAGATTGATGCCTATGCTGCGAGGAGATCGAGGCGACGATGTTGAGAAATGCATGAACTAAATCGAAGTTTTTTTGATTTAACCAATCCAATTCCTAATCCACCAACTGCCGCCTTTCTGCATCAGACGCAACAGAACTTTTCAGTTCTTGGCCTATATGCAAGCTTGGTCAGATTCTGCAGCAGGTGGGCACCTCGAAAAAATCATATTTACTTAGCGTAGTCCAGCCTGTCCTGGCAGCAGACTCCTTGCAAACAAAGGGGTCTTGCCTTGGTCCAGAGTGAAACTACTGATAGCAAGCTATTTTTCGAGGTGCCTAGGTAAAGCTGATTCGGCAGATCGACAGACTGCATAGATTGAGCTGAAATAGCTCACACTAGAACTCCAATAGCACTTTGGAACTTCGCATACTGGTTGATCCTCTTTGTGGTACCGACTAACTACAGTAGGCAAATTGACGTTGCATGGCCAGAATCGACACTGTATGTGTAGGTGATCCTTGCGGCGGTAGCCGCCAAATATTGAACTAGATGGCTAAAGAGGGGATCCCTATCCGCCCAGATTGCATGCTAAACATCATGCGCCACATACGTTCACGGGCGATTCACTAGAAGCCTATGACTACGGCTCCCAGGAATCCACTTGAGAAGTTTCTATGCCTGATTGATCTCAAGTGAGACACAGCTCTTGATCAGGCATTGGCGACCTATGTCACCTATATTTTGCTCCGAAAAAGCTTGCTATGCCAGATTGGGGTGGTTAACACACCTCGGCAGATGCAGGGCCGCTATACTTCTATTATCCTGTTGCCCCGGATTTATGAAATGGCGTGCCTTGTGTTGTGGCATCACAGGAAACATGTATGCCTAGTTGCTAATGCGATGACCGAGAGTGATGTTCTTCGCTTCGCTGGGAACTACCCTGTTGCTTTGACTATATAACGGTCCAGATCAGAAGCGGGGAGGGGCTGATCAGACTGACTCGCGGATCCGACTCCCGCCTTCTGGATCTGGATGTTGGGCATCACCGCTCGACAAGAAAAGTGTCCAGATCTCTCTTGAAGATCACGCGGTCTTCACCCACCCCGTCATAGTTCAAAACGACGGGCACGTCGTCGACCATGCAATCGGAGTCGATCATTGAGAAGCCCATGCGGCGATGGAAGGCAATCGAGTTGCGATTGACTGGAGCGGTCACGCAAATTGCAGTGCGACAGCCAAGCGAGGTAACTGTTGAAAAGAAAGACTTATAGAGGAGTCGTGCTAACCCCTCTCCACGGCGTGTGGGATGCACGCCAAGGAAGTGAATATAGGCTTGGTCGGGAAAGGTCTGCGAAATGAACCCGATGAGGAAACCCACGATCTGACCATCATCCACGGCGGTGAAGCTAGTGGAGCTGAAGTGGACGAAGAAGAGTTTGGGGAGCATTGCGGCCATCGGCCGTCCACCCCACCATTCATCGACGACCGAGATGATCGGCTTGTAGTCCTCTTGCTCGACATGTCTTATGACAACCACGGCCATGACCTCCTCCTCACCAGACAGTATGCCCAACGCGCCGATGAGCGGCACCGACGTGCGCAGCACAAAGGTGTCCACTCCATTAGCTGGTTAGGCCTCGCATTGTCTAAGCCAATCCAAAACATCATCGGCGCTGCGATCCGGCGGGAACACGGGATAAAACACCTTTACTATCGTCTTATCTTGCGCAATAAAGGTAAGGCGCTTGTACAGCTCCATCCCTGCTACTTCAAATGTTGGTAGCCTCAGCATCATTTTGAGTGTCAATTTGTAGTCACTAACAAGATCAAAAGGCAGATGCAGGCGTTCGCGGGCTTCTCTCTGATAGTCCGTGGTTTGCACGCTCAGACCAATGACGCCAGTACTCAACATCGCAAGTTCTTCGTAGTGGTCTCGGAAAGAACACGACTGTGGTGTACAGCCTCGCGCACCGGGAATTCCATCCCAACCATCGGGCAACGCCACATCGGGGCGGCCGGTCATTGGATAAATGTAGATGACGTTTCGCCCGCTTAGGTTTCCAAGTTTCAACTTGCCCCCGCTGGTAGTCGGAAATAAGATATCAGGAAGCATGGTGCCAGTTAAGTGGTCAGCTGAGCCGTCATCATCGGGAACGGGGAGGTCGGTGGGTAGCTGGGTAAAATTGGTCGGCATTTTAGGTCCTTTCGGCTCTAAATTCTCAGTGAGAGGCCTAATGCTTGCCATCACCTGCCCGCAGAAAACTAGAGCAGAAGAATCCTCAAGAGAATAGTGGTTCTGCGGTGGCGGGTCAGGTGCATGGCGGTGTTAGGACCCCCGGCTCGCAGCCCAGATCCATCCCTCTTGGAGTATCTGTTGGTCGACCGCAATAGGCGGAATGGCCTGCCCAAGCACGAAGTCAGCGGCCGCGACCAGACAGACAAGCGAATCTCGCGCGTCAACTGACAGCCGGGCGAGATCAAGGTCGCACCGCAGCGAAGTTAGGCCGTCCGCGCATCCGCTGCCCGCGGGAGCCCCGTGAGCAATACGTGTTGCTGCCGGGTAGACCTCAATTGCGCCGACTCGTGTAGACGAGGGCCAGCTCCAAGCGAGCGGAACAGGCTCACCCATAATTGAACGGATCCGACCAAGGAGATCAACGGCAGCAACTGACGTTCTTGAGATGAGGTTCGCCCCTACTTCAAGCGGACGTTTGCCGAGCCGTGCCGCGATGTCGTCGTCAGTCAGACGACGGAAGAGCGAATTAGGTGGGACGTCAAATGCAACCCCGGCTTTGTGGGCCGCAAGTGAGGGGCCGAGAGCGGAAGCCCATCCGAGTGGCGCATCGAGCGCAAGCAGAGCGGTCTCAGATTCGCCTATCCAGCCAGACACAATCTTAGCAGGGTCAGCGTCTCGACCGCCACAGAAGCATTCGTCCGCGAATACCTGCACTCCGTCCAAGTATCCACGGGCCAACCCTACCTTGCGAGGCTGTGTGGCGCAGTCAATGCCGATCAGACAGGTCACTTGCACTCCAAGCGGGTGGTCCTAACGTGTTGTGCATGAGCGGCGCTCAGGCGCATTGGGGTGAGGATACCTAACGGCGTCCGCTCGATGCGCTTGTTAGGTATGTCGCTCCGGCGCGGCTGGCTGAACGATATCGCCATCGTTCAGGTACAGATAGAGCGGAAGCCCCAACGAGACCCCGACGGTACAGGTGCCGGCGACCACAAACCAGTGCTTCATGGATCCGCGCGCGATTTGCCGCGCCGACAGCACGAGGATTACGATTGCGGAGATGATGACATCGAGCCAAGCGAATGCGGCGATTAGTGTTGGGGCCTGCTGGAGCAGAAGTGGCAAGTCCAGCCCATTCTCGAGGAGCCACGGGATGAAGACTGAGTACGGGACTACTGTGCCGACGACGCACATCAGCAACCAGAATCGCTTCACGAGTCCCCTAGTCAAAGAACTGTCGACAAGACTATACCTAACGCTGCCCCTGAGTGGCAGGCAAGGAGTTTAGAACTGAATAAGTTAATCTCAGGTGGCCTGTCCTCTCAAGGGGCATGTTAGCCATGACCATAGCCTCTCGACTCCAAGGCTTCTCCGAACCACGAAGCAACCAGTGAGCGGACAAGAGCTAATGCGGTTTCCTTCTTCATAGGTACATTGGGAGGATCACCTCGGTCCTTGCCATGCCGTCCAGATGGACCTAACGCGGTATAGCTGTTTGCAGTACGAGTAAACAAGGTGGCTTCTGCCCTGCTAATCCAGCCGGCAGAATACATCTCCCCGCCGGTATTTGCTTCGACCAGCTCAAATGCAAGATAAAGCTCGGACCAGCTTGGAGTCGAACGACCCAAAATTGCCAACGCATCAGCTTTTGCCTGGTCGGCAGTCGCATCATTTAGGTATAAACTCATCAAACCTGTCCGATCATCTGACTGGGGCACGCCGTCAATTGAAATGGTTGCGTGACCCAACTTGCAGCGGATTTCAGCGGCTCCTACTGGAACTACAGTTTGAGTGATCTCTCCGTTAGCATCAATGCCATGGAAGACCCCACGCTCAAGTTCAATTGGCTTGAATCCGTTGATAAGCAAGCTGGCTGCACCATTGATTAGGCCTAGATATCTTGCGGCAGTTTCTAACACTTGCTCGTGGCTCACGCCTGCCACCTCGCTTGAAAGAAGAAGGAAGTATTTATCTGCTCGCTTGATCACAGTGACCGGCGAACCATCTAGGTATAGTGGCAGATCTTCAATATCAAATGCGTGTCCCTTAAGAGGTACAGTCCATGAGCAAATTCTTTGGTTGGGCATGGTGGGAGGCCTATCCAGCAAGAATGCGCTACTACGCAAAAACGACAAGCGGCACCGCAACTAGAATGCGAGTCTTCTCAGGAAGACCCGCTTCACGTAGACGTGCCACTACAGCTGCAACTGTCTTCCCCTCGGCCAGTACGTCGTCTATGAGGAGAAGTGAGCGTATATTCGCTAGCGGTGGTGTTCCCGATATGGATGTGTCAGCAAGCAACTCCTGGAATGAGGCCCCTTCGCCAGATTTGAATTGTCCTGCTCGGTGCACGTTCGGCGTGAGGTCTAGCGTCTCCCTGAAGCGCCTGCGGAACTCGTCAGCGTAAGGGCGGTTATATGGGCGGGTTGATGGGACTTCAATGAGGGCGTCTGGAGAATCGAGCCCAGAACCGCTCACAAACACATCTGCGAGCCTCCGAGTGAACTCTTGCAGCAGCGCTTGATAGTTTCTTCCTACAAGTGTGTCCTCGGCGATACCCGTTGGGGAGATAGCTCGCAGTGCTCCCGAACGGGCTGACTGGAGGAATTCCAGCGTTGTCGGGGGAAAGTTATTGCCGGATGGAGCAAGTGAGTAGACCTCAAATGCTGCACAGGCACTCTCGTCCGGTGAAAGGCGGGTCATAGTCTGTTTCCACGACATAAGGTTGCGGTGCTGGCTAACTAGTCATTGGCCGGTTCCGCGAACCACCTCAAGCCAGTCTGCCCTTTCCGATAACCGCACACCAGTGATGCGAGTGGTTGCGCGAAACCACGGAGACGAAAGGCCTCTCAAGGATGACCTCCACAGTGCGGGGGCCGTTTGCGGGTCCGATAACCAACTGTTCACAACGATACTTCAAGCCCTAGGCGAATACAGACTGGTCTCAACTCAGCAGACTCCCCAAGCTTCTAGAGGCAGCCCCAGGAAACACCTGTATTCCCGAACACACCTCCACCCTCAATAGGTCGCCCGCCCCGTGTCATACGCCCGCAGGTTGCACAGGGTCACCGCCCGGCGGTAGGCCGGCAGGAAGCGATCCCAGCGGAAGCTGCGCGGGTCGTAGCGGGAGTGGCTGCGGTCGGTGGCGGCATGGGTGGTGAGCCGGCTCAGGGGGATGCCATGGCGCGCCTGCCACAGCAGCACCTGGGCCGCCGCCGCGCTGTACTGGGCCGGCGTGTAGCCGGAATGGCCGTCCTGATCGCCGCGGCCATCGGCCGGGGTTTCCAGGCTCAGGTGCAGCGCCACGTTGTTGATCGAGCCCACCGACGTCGGCCGGATCCGCACCGTCATGTCCCCGAAGGCCGACATCCCCGCCCCATAGGCCCGCTTCCCATCCGGCACGATCCGCAGCCGCTGGCCGGCGCGGTCGATCAGCAGGTGATAGCTCACCTGGTCGTCGTCCTTCGGGTGGGGCGTCTGGAACAGCCGCACCGTGGCCGGTGCCGAGAGCACCGTTTCGTGCAGCACGATCAGCGCCGGCTGGTGCGGCACCGGCCGGCCATACACATCCGCAGGCTGGCGCTCGCCGAAATTCGTGGCATCGGCGGGCCGGGCCAGCTCCTCGCCCAGGCCCAGCTCCGCCCTGAGCCGGGTGTCGCAGGCGGCCAGCTCGGCCTCACTGAGCCGGGGCAGCCCCGCCTCGGGCAGCTCCTGCACCTCCCAGCCGGGCTTCGGGCCGCAGCCGCCCAGCAGGGGCAGCAGCAGCGCGGCCAAGGCCAGCCGCTGGGCGAGGCGCCCCGGAGGTGTTGCAGCGAAACGCATCGGCGGGGCCTCAGGGGCAGGGCCGCATCATGGTGGCGGGAACTCACTCCGGCCGGTTCAGATCCGGCAGCAGCGGCGGTGGGCCCAGCTGCTCCAGGCGGAACGACCGCCCGTAGCTCGGTGTGGGGCGCATCGAGTAGAAGCGGGGCGCCGGTTCGCCCGCCAGGGCCCGCCGCAGCCCCAGCCAGCCGCCGGCGAGCCGGCTGCGCGTGCGCAGTGCCGCCAGCACCAGGCCCTGCAGCGGCCCCGGCGCCGCGGGCCAGCCCAGGCTGCCGGCCACGTCACCGGCCAGCAGGGCCTGCAGGCAGCGGCGCAGGGGCGGCCGCAGGGGCGCCGGCCAGTCGGCCAGCAGCATCGCCAGCGTGGCGTCCGCGATCCGCTGGTTGCTGGCCGCGTAGCGGACGATCTCCCGCTCCACCCGCCCATTCAGCGCCAGCAGCTCCGCCAGGCTGGCCGGGATCGCCGCGATCCCCATCCGCTCCCCCACCGCCCGCCAGAAGCGGAACAGGTGCTCCCGCTCCTCGGCCGTGAGCGGCCGCCAGCCGTAGCGCTCCAGCCAGCGGATCGGCTCGGCCACGAAGCCGGAGAGCACGTAGAGGAAGTCGTCGTTGCTGATGGCGTAGTGGCCGTGGATGCGGTTCATCCGCGCGATCACCGCCGCGCCGGCCGCGCTGTCGAGCCCGTGGCGCAGCAGCTCGGCCACCATCAGGCCGGTGTCGTCGTAGCGCTTGCGGGGCCGCTGCTCGAACTCCCCAGTCCGCGCCAGCAGGCCCGAGATCGAGGGCACGCAGAAGGTCTTCAGCAGGGCCAGCTCCAGGGCACGGGTCACGTCCCAGGGAAAGAGCACGCCGGCCAGGCGGTGGCAGCAGGCCTCCGATGCCGCGAGGGTCATGGGACTGGGGGAGTCAGGGTGCCGCGGCCCAACCCTCGGCCGTTGCCGTCAGAGTGGGGATCCTCGCAGGCCCGCGTCCATGGGCGACGAAGCCCCCACCGCCCCGGCCCCGGCCCCGGAAGACGCCAGCGGCGGCGGCGGCTGGCCCCTGATCGACGGCTGGGCCCGCGCCACCCTCTCCCCCTCCGGCCCCAGGCTCTGGCAGACGCTCAACCACAGGAGCGCCTGCCTCTCCTGCGCCTGGGGCACCGGCGGCCAGAACGGCGGCTTCCGCGATGAGCTGGGCGAACCGCTGCAGCGCTGCCTCAAGAGCGTGGAGGCGATCGCGGCCGAACTGCAGCCGGCGGTGCCGCAGACCCTGATCTCCGGCCGCAGCCTCGCCCAGCTGCAGGCCCTCAGCTCCCAGGAGGCCGACCGGCTCGGCCGGCTGGACCGGCCCCTGATCCTGCGCGAGGGCCGCAGCCACTACGAGCCCCTCAGCTGGGACGACGTGCAGGAGCTGCTGGCAGCCGCCTTCCGCCGGCCCCCCGAGCGGGTGGCCTCCTACAGCTCAGGCCGCTCCTCCAACGAGGCCGCCTACCTGCTGCAGCTGCTGCTGCGGGCCCTCGGCTCCAACAACCTGGCCGACTGTTCCGACCTCTGCCACGCCCCCTCCACCATCGGCCTCACCCGCGTGTTCGGCAGCGGCACCTCGATGGTGAACCTGGAGGGCCTCCAGCACGCCGATGGCGTGGTGCTGGTGGGCTCCAACGCGCCGGCCAACCACCCGCGCCTGATGAACGAGCTGATCCGCCTGCGCCAGCGCGGCGGCACCGTGATCGTGATCAATCCGGTGCTGGAGGCCGGGCTGCTCAGGTTCGGCTCGCCCGCCTTCCCGATCCGCTCGATGCTCGGCGGCGGCAGTGCCATCGCCTCGCTGTTCCTGCAGCCGGTTCCCGGCTCCGATGCGGCCGTGTTCCTGGGCCTGCAGAAGGCCCTGCTGGAGCGCGGCGCCGTTGATCTCGCGTTCGTCCAGGCCCACGCCGATGGCTGGCGGGAGCTGATCGCCCAGATCGAGACCACCCCCTGGGAGGCGATCACCGCCTGCTGCGGCCTCAGCCGCGAGGAGCTGGAGCACACCGCCGCCCGCCTGGCCGCCTGCCGCGCCGTGGTGTTCGCCTGGGCGATGGGCATCACCCACCACGCCAACGGCACCACCAACGTGCAGGCGATCGCCAACACCGCCGTGCTCAGCGGCAACGTGGGCCGGCCGGGCGCCGGCACGATGCCGATCCGCGGCCACTCCAACGTGCAGGGCTTCGGCTCGATGGGGGTCACGGTGCACCTGCAGGAGCCGATGCGCCGGGCCCTCGAGCAGCTGCTGGGCCGGCCCCTGAGCCGCGTGGCCGGCTACGACACCCGCGCCCTGATCGAGGCCGCCGACGCCGGCCGGGTCGACACGCTGCTCTGCCTGGGCGGCAACCTCTACGGCGCCAACCCCGACAGCCGCCAGGCCCGCCGCGCCCTCGGCCGCATCGACACCATCGCCTACCTGGCCACCAAGCCCAACACCGGCCATTTCCACGGCCTGGCCGCCCGCCAGACCCTGCTGCTGCCGGTGTTCAACCGCTTCGAGACGCCGCACCGCACCACGGTGGAATCGGGCAACAACTGGGTGCGGCTCAACGAACCCGGCAGCACCCACCTGGCCGGCGGCCAGCTGGTGAGCGAGGTGGCCTTCCTGGCCGAGCTGGCCCATCGGCTGCACGGCAGCGATCCGATCGACTGGCGGCGGCTGCAGGATCCGGCCTACGTGCGCGCGCTGATCGCCCGCACCGTGCCCGGCTACGCCGCCCTGGCCGAGATCGACGCCAGCCGGCGGGAGTTCGAGGTGACGGGGCGGGTGTTTCACGAGCCCCGCTTCCCCACCGCCAGCGGCCGCGCCCAGCTGGCGGTCACGCCGCTGCCGGAGCTCAGCCTGCCGCCGGCCGATCACTTCGGCGGCCTGGCCGCGGGTGAGCGGGGCCTGGTGCTGGCCCTGATCACCGCCCGCAGCTACGGCCAGCACAACACCGTCGTCTACAGGAGCGGCGACGCCTACCGCGGCATGCCCCACCGCCAGACGATCCTGGTCAACCCGGAGGATCTGGTGGCCAGCGGCCTGCGGGCCCACGAGCGGGTCACGGTGCAGGGGGAGGCCGGAGCCCTGACGGGCATCGAGCTGATCCCCGGCTCGATCCGCCGCGGCGCGGCCCTGATGTTCTATCCCGAAGCCAATGTGCTGATGGCCGCCCGCACGGATCCCCAGAGCGGCACGCCGGCCTTCAAGCGGGTGCCGGTGCTGGTGCGAGCCGGTTGAGGCTCCGGCGCCTACCCCAGCAGCCCGAACTCCGCCAGGGCCCGCGGCAGGTTGCGGTGCTCGTGGCCCGGGTGGCTCAGCTTCACCAGCGCGAAGCGCTGCAGCTCATCCAGGTCCGCCCAGCCATCGGCGCGCACCGCAAGCCCCAGCTGCCGGCACGAGGCGGCCACCAGCTCCGGCAGCCCATCGCCCTGCTGCCAGGGCTCGGCCAGCAGCCGGGGCAGCTCCTTGGCCCGACCGGCGCCCAGCGCCTCGGTGCGCGTCAGCAGATGCGTGCGCAGGGCCTCGATGGCCTGGGGATCGTCGGGCCAGGCCAGCAGCTCGGCCCGTTCGCCGGCGCCGAGCTCGCTCCAGTGCTGCAGCTTCAGCTTCACGCCGGCCAGATCCAGCTTGCGCCGCACCGCCATCGGGATGCAGCGCAGATCGGCCGTGAAGTCGGCCTCGAAGGCGAAGCAGGCGCTGGCGCGGGCCGAGCTCAGGGGAGGCACCGGGCTCAGCTGTGCTCCCGCAGGAAGCCGATCGTGCCCTGCAGCTCCTCAGCGAAGCGGTCGATCTCCTCGAAGCTGGTGGTGAAGCTGAGGCTGGCGCGGGCCGTGCCGGCCAGGCCGTAGTGGCGGTGCAGGGGCTGGGTGCAGTGGTGGCCGCTGCGGATGCAGATGCCAGCCGCATCCAGCAGCTCGGCGATGTCGTTGGCGTGCAGGCCCTCCACCGTGAAGGCCGCCAGGGCGCCGCGGTCGGGCTGCTGCTCCGGCGTGGGGCCCAGGATGCGCAGGCCGTCGATGGCCTGCAGCCGTGCGAACAGGTGGCGCGTCAGCCGCTGCTCCCAGGCGTGGATCCGCTCCAGGCCGATGGCGTTGAGGTAGTCCAGGGCGGCGCCCATGCCGATCGCCTCGCCGATCGCCGGTGTGCCCGCCTCGAACTTGTGGGGCAGGCCCGCCCAGCTGCTGTGGTCCAGATACACGTCCTGGATCATCTCGCCGCCGCCCAGGAACGGCGGCATCGCCTCCAGCAGCGCCTCCCGGCCCCAGAGGAAGCCCATGCCGGTGGGGCCGCAGAGCTTGTGGGAGCTGCCCACCAGGAAGTCGGCCCCCAGCTGGGCCACAGTCACCGGCAGGTGGGGCAGGCTCTGGCAGGCATCCACCAGCAGCAGGGCGCCGGCGGCGTGGGCCAGGGCCGCCACCTCGGCGATCGGGTTGAGGCAGCCGAGGGTGTTGCTCACCTGCACCAGGCTCACCAGCCGGGTGCGCTCGGTGATCTTGCTGCGCAGGTCCGCCAGGTCGAGCTCGCCGGATTCGGTGAGGCCCGCATGGCGCAGCACACAGCCGGTGCGGGCCGCCAGCAGCTGCCAGGGCACCAGGTTGCTGTGGTGCTCCATCACCGAGAGCAGCACCTCATCGCCGGGCAGCAGGGTCGCCTCGCCCCAGGTGCGGGCCACCAGGTTGATCGCCTCGCTGGCGTTGCGGGTGAACACGATCTCGTTGGGGGAGGCCGCCCCCACGAAGGCCGCCGCCTTGGCGCGGGCCCCCTCGAAGCCCTCGGTGGCCCGGGCACTCAGCTGGTGGGCGCCGCGGTGCACGTTGGCGTTGTCGTGGTCGTAGTAGTGCTGCAGGGCCGCCAGCACCTGGCGCGGCTTCTGGCTGGTGGCGGCGTGGTCGAGGTAGATCAGCCGCTGGCCCAGGCAGGCGGTCTGGGCCAGCAGGGGAAAGTCGGGCCGGGTCAGGGCCGCCAGATCCTCGCCGGGATCAAAGGCGGCGGCTCCGGTGGGCGCGGCTCCCGCGGGCGCAGGCCCGGCGCCTGCGGCCGCGGTGGGGCCGGCGCCGGCGGGGCCGGCCGCGGCGAGCTGGGCCAGGGGCGCAGCCGCCGACGGCAGGGGCACGGTGCTGGTCATGGCCTCTGCTCCCCAGCGGTGGCGGCGCCCAGCATGGCCTGGAAGCTGCCCCAGCTGCGGGCGGCGGCGGGCAGGTCGCGCAGCACCTCCTCGCAGAAGGCCCGCTGCAGCAGGTCGGAGGCCTGGCTGGCCGCCAGGCCGCGGCTCTGCAGATAGAAGAGCTCGTCGGTCTGCAGGCAGCTCACGGTGGCGCCGTGGGCGCACTTCACGTCGTCGGCCACGATCTCCAGCTCGGGTTTGGTGTCGATCCGGGCCCGGTCGGAGAGCAGCAGGCTGCGGCTGAGCTGGGCGGCGTTGGTGCGCTGGGCCGCCCGCGGCACCCGCACGGCGCCGTTGAACACACTGCGGCCGGCGCCATCGGCCACCGCCTTGTGCAGCTGGTCGAGCGCGCCCTCGGGGCCGGAGAACAGCACATGGCTGTGGGTGTCGGCGATCTGGCGGCCATCCACCAGCTGCAGGCCCCGCAGGGTGGTGGTGGCGCCGCCATCCACCTGGCGCACCCGCGGCTCCAGCCGCGCCAGGCCCCATCCGGCCGTGGCCGCCGCCAGGGTCACGGCGCTCTCGGGCTCCTGCTCCAGGGCCAGGTGGGCCAGCAGCGCCGCTTGGGGTATCCCCAGGGCCACCAGGCCGTGGTGCAGGCGGGCGCTGCGGGCCAGGTGGGCCTCGAGCACCAGCGAGGTGAGCCCCGCGCCGCGGGCGCTCACCAGCTGGGACACCTCCAGCTCGGCCTTCTCCTCCAGGATCAGCAGCAGCCGCAGCGGCGTCAGGCCAGCGCCGGCGGCACTCACCAGCTCCAGGGCGACGCGGCTGCGGGCGGCCACCCGCAGGGCCAGCACCCGCTCGCTGGCGGCATGGTTCAGCTCCACCGGCCAGTGCCGCTCGCAGCCGGTGGCGGCCAGGGTGTGGCCCAGGGCCTGGGCCAGCTCCGCCGGGGCCAGGGCCGAGAGGCCGGGGGGCAGCACCACGCCGGCCAGGGGATCGCCGCGGCCATCGAGCACCAGCCGCAGGGCGCCGGGGGCGGGGGCGGGCAGGGCCCCAGGGACCAGGGGCTCGGCGGGCTCCGGCACCAGGCCGCTCAGCAGCGCCGGATCAGTGAAGCGCCAGTCCTCCTGGCGCGAGCAGGGCACCGGCAGCGCCGCCAGGGCCGCCCGACCCCGCTCCTGCACCGCCGCCAGCGGGCCAGCCGGCGCCGGCAGCCGCTCCAGCAGCTCCCGGGTCCAGGCCTCCAGGGCGCCGCCACCGGCGGACACGCGCAGCGCGGGACTGGCCACCATCAGGCCACCTCCGCCGGCTGGCGGTCGCCGGCCTCGCCCCCAGGGGCCGCCAGCTCGGCATCCACCCAGTCGTAGCCGCGCTCCT
>CALRKO020000018.1:0-53603 GCA_943368105.1 Chitinophaga pinensis
AGCTGTCGCCGACCAGCGCCGAAAGGGCGTCGATCTGACCAGCATTCAGGAATTCGCCGCGGGCATCAGCCTGGGCAACGACCTTGGTGAAGGCGTCGAACATTGATGTGCTCCTGGTCTCGACTCGGAGTCGGGAGGGTGATGAGGGGAAGTTGTGAAGTCCACCACCGGGAGATCCGGAGACGAAGGCTTCACGGTGCCACTCGGAAAGCAGCTCAGAGCCGCTGGTCCGCTTTGGCCTCCATATTGTTGAATGCCACTCCGAATTCGACGGAGATCACTTAACAAACGGTCACCGCCTGCTCCGATGTACGCCTGCCAACAGAAAAGCCCCCTCCGCAGAGGGGGCCCGTGGCTGGCCGCTGTCACCGGTGACCACCAGGGAGACGCGCACCCCGGAGGTCCGGGACGACGGACTTCAGGCGCTGGCCAGCAGCTCGGCGGCACCGCCACTGACGCTGACGTCGGTGATCCTGCCGCCCATGCGCTGCACGAGGCGCATCGTCTCGTTCATGCGGGTGAAGGGGACATTCAGCACCACGTCGGCGGTGCGGGCGTAGTCGTTGTGGGCGATGCCGGTGACGGTGAGCGTCACCTGGCGATCGTTGTTGAAGCTGGTGCCTCGGTTACCTGCGGAAACCTTCATCGGGCCTCGGGGAGGGACAGAACGACGGGGGAGCCGATCAGTTGATCGGGGTGATGCTGGCGATCCGGCCGCCCTCGCGGTGGATCTGCTGCTGGTACTCCAGCAGTTTGTTGAAGGGAATGAAGCGCACGCGGTTGCTGCGCTTGTGCAGTCGGTAGTTGTTGAAGCCGGTGATTTCAACACGGAAGGTGCGACCCTCCTCGCCGGCTCCGACCCCCTGGCGGGTGACGCCGTCGGCGGTGACGCTGCGGAAGACGCCGGCCCTGGAGCCGGGGGCCACCACGGGCACGGGGCGCTCGGCGTGGACCGCGGGGTTCAGGCGCGACTGGTTCTTGGCGATGTCGCCCTTGATCGAGGCGGCGGCACCACGGGCCAGCTGCAGCATGTAGGAGAACTGCAGACCCTGCTGTCCGACGGAGTAGTTCCAGCCGTGCAGGTAGGGAACGCCGTCCTCACCGAAGCGGTCCTGGTACTCGGCGCTGTCGATGTGGGAGTCGATCTCGGCGTCGAAGCCCTGCTCCTGCAGGATCGTGAAATGGTGCAGCAGCTCGGCCTTGTTCTGGGGGGCGCGGCCCAGCAGGTGCTTGAAGTTGAGCTCGATGAAGCGGTAGGCGTTGCTGTTCTCGAAGAAGCGCTGGCGGTAGAGGCCGCTCTTGGCCACCTGGCGCACGAACTCACGCACGCTCAGGTAGCCGCGCTTGAACAGGGACTCGGGGCCCTCCAGCCGCTCGCTGGCCAGGACGTACTGGCGACCCAGCACCTGCTCGTAGACAGCGCGGATGACCGCGGCCTTGTCGGCATCCGAGTTGGTCGTCCAGTGCTGGTTGATCCGGTCGTTGGCGTAACGCTCGATGCCCAGGTAGGCAGCGTTGGCGAGAGTCATGGGCGTGCGGGCCGAGGGGGTGGCGGGGGCAGCACCGGAGCCGATGCCGCGCGGGGAGGGCAACCTGCGCTGGCGCCCAAGGGCGCTGGGACAGCGCTGGACCGGCCGGTCCGGCGGCCTGGGGAGGGTGCGGGTGCCGTCGCCGGAAAAGCGCTGCAGCACAGGACACCCTCGGCAAGCCAGAGGGGCCAGCCAGGGGCTGCAGCCGGATCCTATGGGGGCCCTCTGCCGCCACGCCCGGGCCTTCATAAACGTTACAGACGCCCGCCGCATCGGCGCCCCTGGCGGGCGCCGGCGGGGCCGATACGATCCGGCCCAACGCCACCGGGCCCGCCATGTCCGCCTCCGCCCCGCTCCAGCATCGGCTCAGCGAGCAGCTCCAGGCCCTGAGCCTGGTGGGCGAAACCCTCACCCTGCGCCTGCTGGAGCTGGAGGAGCGCCTCGGCCAGATGGAGGAGCGCCTGCTGGATCTGGTCACCAGCCCCGAGGCCGAGGTCCATGGGCTGGACACCGGCGAGGTGCTGGCCCTGACAGAGGAGCGCATCGCCCGGCTGGAGGCACTGCTGGGGCCGCCGGCCGGACGGGCGGTCACGCCGCGGATGGCCGCCGTCCCCCGCCTCACCAGCGTGGCGCCGCCGGGGCTGGAGCTGGGGGACCCCGACCTCGAGGGCTGCCCCGACGAGCCCTTCCCCGAGGAGGGCGAACAGCCCTTCATGGATGAGCTGAGCGCCTGAAGGCCCAGGCGGGGGCCCACCGGCCGCCCGGTTCAGGCGGCCAGCCAGGCGGGCGGCAGCTCGTCGCTGTAGTCGTGGGTGCGCTCGAATTCGAACGGCCCGGCCAGGGAGCCCCAGAGCTGGGCGTGGGTCTCGGGGTCGTGGCCCCGGTCGATGGTGCGCATGCCGCGGCCATCGAGTTCAAAGCTGCTCACCAGGTAGGAGCTCACCCCCTTGCGCTCCACCAGACAGCGGCAGCCGGGCTCCACCTCCCCCTGGAAGCCGGTGGCCGTCTCGCGCACCAGGTAGGCACAGCCCTCCAGGGGCCTGAGGTCGGCGGCGCTGATCCGGTCGCGCCTGGCGGCGTTGGCAACGGCCCCCCAGAAGCGCTGCTCGTCGTGGAGGGCCTGGTTGTGGATCACCAGGCCGGCCTCGCCCTGCTCGGCCCGCAGCACCCGGATCCGGTAGGGGGCCGCCGGGTTGATGGCGTAGGACTGCTCCAGCAGCAGGGAACCGGGGGCCAGCTGGGGCAGGGGCCGGAACGTCACCAGGATGTGGGCGTAGAGCGGCGGGTTCTCGAAGGCCTGGCTCTGGTTGCTGAAGCCGCCGCTGAGCTGGCGCAGCAGGCGGGCGAGGGGACTGGTCATGGGCGGATCCTATGGGCAGCGGGCGCCCGGGCCCTCAGAACCCCAGCAGCCGCACCCGGAAGACGGCCACCTGGCGGGCCATGGCCGGATCGCTCTGCTGGAAGGGATGGTCGGCGCAGGCCTCGAGGATCCGCTCCAGCTTCTCGGCGGCGTCCAGGCCATGGCCGGGCTGCTGCCGGTCGTGGCGGCGCCAGGCCTCGTCGAAGGCCATGGCGAAGCTGTCGGCGTTGTTGAACAGCTGGCCGTCCTTGTCCGGGAAGGGCAGGGGCATGGACTCTCGGGGTGCGGGGCAGCGGACGTCGCGGCACTCCGGCGCAGGGGCCTTGGAGCAGAGCGGAGCCGGAGTCCCCGCCGCGGGAGCGGGGAACTCAGCCGGACGCTCAACAATGCCAGGACCCAGATTTGAACTGGGGACACGGCGATTTTCAATCGCCTGCTCTACCAACTGAGCTATCCCGGCCCGTCGCCGGAGCGACTCGCGGATAGTAGGGCACCGCGTTCCCGCTGGCGCTGGGCAGGGGTGCGGGCCAGGCAGGCCAGGCCGGCCACCGCCAACCCCTCGGCCTCCAGGGCCTGGGCGGCGGCCAGGGCGGTGGCACCGGTGGTGAGGATGTCGTCCAGCAGCCACAGGCACCGGCGGCGCCAGCGGGGCAGGCCAGCCCGCTGGGGGGGCGCCAGCCGAAAGGAGCCGCCCTGGTTGCGCAGGCGCAGCTCCCGGCCCAGGTGGTGCTGGCCCACGGTGGGGCGGCTGCGCTCCAGCAGGGGCAGCAGGGTCACGGCGGGGTGGCGCGCCAGGGCCAGGCTGAGCTGGGCGGCGAGGGGGTTGGCGCGGCGCTTCCAGCTGGGGATCGGCACCAGCAGCAGCGGCCCGGGGCCGCCGGGTCCATCGCGCCGCACCAGCTCCACCAGGGCCGCGGCCAGCACCCCCAGCAGCGGCGGTGCCGGCTGCTGGCGCTGGCGCAGCAGCAGCCGGCGGAAGGCGCCGTCGTAGGACCCCAGGGCGCGGAAGGCCAGGGGGACCGCCTCCCGCTGGGACCCATCGGCCCGCAGGCCCCCGGCGGGCAGGGCCAGCTTGGTGCGGCAGGGGGGGCAGAGGCCCACCGGACCGCTGGCCAGCCCCGCGGGATCCGCCGCCGGCGGCCCCTCCAGCTCGCCGCCGCAGAGGGGACAGCGGGGGGCGCTGATCAGGGCCAGGGCACCCCGCAGCAGCGGCTGAAGCATGGGACCGGCCGTCACAGCTGATCCCAGGGTTCCCCCGGGGCGGCGCCGCGGCCCCCGCCCCCGCCCCGCCTCAGGCCTGCTGGGCCTCGGGCCGGGGCAGGGCCCGCAGCATGGCCACCAGGGTGCGGTGGGCGTCCTCGCTGTCGCTGAGGGTGTGGTCGAAGGCCACCCGCACCGGCTGGCCGTCCACCTCCAGCTGCATCGCCTCCGGCTCCACCGCCACCATCCGCGCCGCGCTGGCGGCGCTCACCCCGCCGTAGTGGCGGGCGTAGGAGAGCACGGCCTCAGCGTGGTCATCGTTCATGTGCTTGCAGATCCGCGCGCTCACGGCGGCGGTGAGGGGGTCGGCGGCCATGGGCTGGTGGGAGAGAACGTGGGGGGATTCTGGAACCAGGGCCGGGCATCCAGCCGGCGTAGCCGCGGCGGCCTCAGGCTGCCCCGAAGCGCTGCCAGAGCAGCAGGGCCAGCCGCAGGGCGCTGAAGCCCACGTAACCCGCCAGCACCGCGAAGATCGCCATCGAGATCCAGGAGCGCAGGCGATCGTTCACGGCGGGGGCGGCGGCGTGGACCCATCCTGACGGTCCAGGGGCGCCCCGGGGTCCGGTGCGGCGCTGGCGGGGGCAGAGCCGGCGCCGGCCCCGCCGGCCAGGGCGGACGACGCCAGGCGCGCCATGCCCAGGGCGGCGCTGCAGTGGGGACGGTTCAGCACCGGCACCCCCAGCAGGCGCTGGCGCAGGGCCCGCCACTGGGGATTGCGGGCGCCGCCGCCGATGCTGAGCACCCGCTGCAGCGGCGGCGCCCCCAACTGCGCCAGGCGCCGCCAGCCCTCGGCCTCGATGGCGGCCAGCCCCTCCAGCAGAGCCTGCAGGAAGAGGGCGTCGCTCACCGGCCGCGGCCCCAGCACCGGCGCCAGGGCCGGATCATCCACAGGAAAGCGCTCGCCGGGGCGGGGCAGGGGGCGCAGGGCCAGGCCGCTGGGGCGGCGCGGATCGATCTGGCGGCTGAGTTCGGCGAGCTGGGCGTCGCTGAAGAACCGACGCAGCACGCCACCGCCGGCGTTGGAGGCCCCGCCCACCAGCCAGCGACCCTCCACCCGGTGGCAGCTGATGCCCGGCCCCTGGATCGGCCGCCCGCAGAACTGCTTGAGCACCAGGGTGGTGCCGAGCACCGTGATGCCGTCGCCGGGGCGGGGGGCGGCCGCCAGCACCCCGGCGTTGGCATCGGTGCTGCCCGCCACCACCCGACAAGCCGGCGGCAGCCCCAGCAGCTGGGCCGCCGGAGCTGCCAGGGCGCCGAGCACCGAGCCACTGGGCACCAGCTGGGGCAAGGCCTGCCGCCAGGGCTGCGCGGCAATCGCGCCACCCCAGCGCTGCCCCTGCAGATCCCAGCCCAGGCGCAGGTTGTTGCCCTCCTCGCCCCAGCGCCAGTCCGCCAGCAGCCAGCCCATCAGCCAGTCGGCCTGGTGGCGCAGCAGCCAGGGGCCGGGCTGCCCCTGCGCCTCGGCCTGGGCCAGCAGCCGCAGGGCGCGGGCCAGGCTGCCGCTGGCGCTGGCGGCCGGGCCGCTGCCGCCGCTGAGGGCCAGGGCCACCGCCGCCTGCTCCGGGCAGGCCTGGTGGTATGGCAGGGCCAGGCCGAGGCGGCCGCTGGGCCGCGAGCCATCGGGCCGGCAGAGCAGCAGCGTGCCGGAGGTGCCGGCGAGGGCCAGCGCCGCCACCCGCCGCCGCAGCCCGGCCGGCAGCTGGCCGCAGAGGGCGATCAGGCCCTGCCGCCAGCCCTCGGGATCCTCCAGCGGCAGCGGATAGGGGGCCGCCAGCTCCGCCACGGCGCGTCCGCTGGCCTCCACCAGGACCAGCCGCAGACCGCTGCTGCCGAGGTCGACGCCGAGGGCAAGGGGGCTGGAGTCGTTCAGGGGAGGAAGAGCGGAGCCGGGGCGCGCGCCCTCAGCTGGCGCTGGCGGCGGCCAGCCGGCCCGCCGTGGCCTGGCGCAGGGTCTCGGCGATGGCCGCCACGTTCTCCCAGGGCAGGTCGAGGTCGCTGCGGCCGAAGTGGCCGTAGGCGGCCACATCCTGGTAGAAGCGGCCGCCGCGCTGCCGGGGCAGCTCGCGCAGGCCGAAGGTCTCGATGATCGCTCCGGGGCGCAGGTCGAAGTGCTCCTGCACCAGGGCGGTGAGGTCGGCGTTGCTGAGGGCGCCGGTGCCGAAGCTCTCCACGAGGATGCTCACGGGCTTGGCCACGCCGATGGCGTAGCTCAGCTGCACCTCCACCTTCCTGGCCAGGCCGGCGGCCACCAGGGCCTTGGCCACGTAGCGGGCGGCGTAGGCGGCGGAGCGGTCCACCTTGGTGGGGTCCTTGCCGGAGAAGGCGCCGCCGCCGTGGCGGGCGTAGCCGCCGTAGGTGTCCACGATGATCTTGCGGCCGGTCAGGCCGGCATCGCCCTGGGGACCGCCCACCACGAACTTGCCGGTGGGGTTCACCAGGAAACGGGTGCTGTCCTGGGAGGGCCTGAGGGCCAGGTCAGCGGTGGCGGGCTCCACCACGTGCAGCCAGAGGTCGGCGGCGATGCGCTCGCGCAGGGCCTTCTCCTCGGAGAGGCCGTCGATCTCGGCGGTGTGCTGGGTGGAGATCAGGATCGTGTCGATCGCCACGGGCACGTCGTTCTCATAGACGACGCTCACCTGGGTCTTGCCGTCGGGCAGCAGATAGCCGAGGGTGCCGTCATGGCGCACCTCAGCCAGGCGCCGGGCCAGGCGGTGGGCCAGGCTGATCGGCAGGGGCATCAGCTCGGGGGTCTCATCCACCGCGAAGCCAAACATGATGCCCTGATCGCCCGCTCCGATCAGATCGAGGGGGTCGCCGTCGTGGTCATCGGCCTCGTTGACGCCCTGGGCGATGTCGGGGGACTGCTGGTCGAGGGCGATCAGCACGGCGGCGCTGCGGGCATCGAAGCCGCCGGCGCGGGCGCCGCTGTAGCCGATGCGCTCGATCACGCCGCGCACCAGGGTGTTGAAGTCCACCCGGGCGTTGGTGGTCACCTCGCCGGTGATCAGACACAGGCCCGTGTTGACCACGGTCTCGCAGGCCACGCGGGAGGCGGGATCCTGGGCGAGCAGGGCATCGAGCACCGCGTCGCTCACCTGGTCGCAGATCTTATCGGGATGGCCCTCGGTCACCGACTCGGAGGTGAAGACGTAGCGGCTGCCCATGCCGTTCGTGTGCCAAACAGGGTGGCCAGCCTATCCCTCGACTCCACAGCCGGGGTGTAGCCCGCCATGCAGGGCGCCCTCAGGCCAGCACCTGCAGCTCACTCCAGTGGTGGATCAGGGGATGGGGCGCCGCCAGGGGCGGCGGACTGCTCCAGGCGGCGGTGTAGCCCAGGGCCCGCTGGGGGGGGATGCCGGCCGCCACCGCCATGCGCAGGTCGCTGTTGGCGTCTCCCACCAGGGCGCAGTGGCCCACCTCCAGGCCCAGCTGGGCGCAGAGGCCATGGACCGCCGCGGGGTCGGGCTTGCGGGGGCGGTGCTCGGCGCTCCAGAAGCCGGCGAACAGGGACGCCAGGCCATGGCTGGCCAGGAAGTGCTCGATGCCGGCCACGTCGTCGTTGCTGATCACCGCGCAGACCACGCCGGCCGCCCGCAGCCGCTCCAGCAGAGGCAGCAGCCCCTCGGTGGCGGCACTGGTGGGCTCCATGCCGGCGCCCCCGGATGCGGCGCGGCGGGCATCGGCATGATCGGCCGCGGCGAACACCTCGTCGCTGAGGGCCAGGGCCTCGGGCCAGCCCAGGCCCACCTGCGCCAGGGCCGTGGCGGTGGAGATCAGGTTGTGGTCGCGGCTGGCCACCGCCGTGGTGCCGGCAGGGCAGAGGGAGCCGCCGCCTGGACGCAGGCCGTAGGCGCGCTCCAGCAGGTCCCGCAGGGGCGGGCGCAGCGGAGCGGCCACCCGCTCCAGGCACAGCACAACCCTGGCCGTGGCCAGGGCGATCAGCTGGGGCTCGCTGACGCTGAGGGTGCCGTCCTTGTCGAACAGCACCGCCCGCACCTCACCGAGCCCCTGGCCACGCAGCTGCAGCTGAGCCATGGGCAGCTTCCGGCCGGGCTCAGTCGAGGGTGACGCCCATGGGCTCGTTCTCCTCGGCCTGCTCCAGCAGCATCTGCTTGTAGCGGGCCGCCATCTCCTCGGCCTTCTCGAACACCTTTTGGGGGTCGGTGAGCATGTCGCCGGGCTCGGGCTCGAGGGCCTTGGTCGACAGCGAGATGCGGCCGCGCTCGGCGTCGAGGTCGATGATCATGACCTTCATCTGGTCGTTCACATTGAGCACCGTGTGGGGCGTCTCGATGTGCTCGTGGCTGATCTCGGAGATGTGCAGCAGGCCGCTGACGCCGCCGATGTCGATGAAGGCGCCATAGGGCTTGATGCCGCGGACGGTGCCGATCACCACTTCGCCCACCTCGAGGCGGTTCATCTTGCGCTCCACCAGGGCGCGGCGATGGCTGAGCACGAGGCGGTTGCGCTCCTCGTCCACCTCCAGGAACTTGAGGGGCAGGAAGTCGGCCACCAGGTCTTCCTTGGGCTTGCGGGTGCTGATGTGGCTGCCCGGGATGAAGCCCCGCAGGCCCTCGACGCGCACCAGGGCACCGCCGCGGTTGGTGGCGAACACCTCGGAGTAGATCGTGGCGTCCTCCTTCTGCAGCTGACGCACCCGCTCCCAGGCGCGCTGGTACTCGATGCGGCGGATCGAGAGGGTGAGCTGGCCGTCCTCGTTCTCCTCGCTGAGGATGAAGAACTCACGCACCTCGCCGGGCTCGAGCACGTCCGAGATGCTCTCGACCCGGTTGATCGACACCTCCTGCATGGGCATGAAGGCGGCGGTCTTGGCGCCGATGTCGATCATGGCGCCCTTGGGCTCCATGGCGAACACCGTGCCCTTCACCACGTCGCCGGGCTTGAAGTTGTAGTCGTACTTGCTGAGCAGCGACGCGAACTCCTCCAGCGTGAAGCCCACGCCGTCCATGTCCCGGACCGCGGCGCGGCTGCTGGGGTCATCGGCGCTGGGCACCTCTTCCGGGATGTCGAGGTCGGCGGTGTCGACGGCGAAGTCCAGGTCGGCAGCGGCCAGCTCGGCGGCGGCCAGGTCAGCCTCGCTGGTGTTGAGGTCGGAAGGGGTCACGGTCATGGAGAGTGGCGGACTGCCGGAGGCAGGGCGATGGAGGTCCGCACGCCGCCCGCCGACGGCGCGTGGGGAATCCACGATCGTACCAACCGGGCCCGCCCGGCCTCAGCCCACGGCCGCCAGCTTGATGCCGCCGCGGCGACCCTTCTGGCCTGGCCGGCGGCTGAGGCCCTCCAGGGTGGCCACGAAGTCGCTGATGCCCTGGAACTGGCGATAGACGGAGGCGAAGCGCACGTAGGCCACCTCGCTCATCTCGCTGAGCTGGCCCAGCACCAGCTCGCCGATCTCACTGCTGCTCACCTCGCGGCCACTGCGGCCCTGCAGCTGCAGCTCGAGGTCGTCCACCACCGTCTCCAGCCGCGCCGGCTCCAGACCGGTCTTCTCGCAGGCCCGCAGCAGGCCGTGCAGCAGCTTGCCCCTGCTGAAGGTCTCGCGGCTGCCGTTGCGCTTGACCACCGTGATCGGCACCGTCTCGACCCGCTCGTAGGTGGTGAAGCGAAAGTCGCAGTGCAGGCACTCACGGCGGCGGCGCACACTGCGGCCCGAGTCGGCGGAACGCGACTCGAGCACGCGGCTGTCTGTGTGCTGGCAGGAGGGACATTGCATCCCTGGATCACCGCAAGGGCGTTCCGCAAGTGTAGACACCAAAGCCCCCGATGAGAAGGGTTCCGCCGCAATGGGTCTGGCGCCGCCACCGCCGAGAAGCCGCGCCGGAGGGTGAGACTCACCGCCTGCACCCACAAAAAAGCCCCCGCCGGAGCGGGGGCCAGGGGGGCCCTGACGGCCCCCACCGGAGTCACTTGCCGATCTTCGGGGGATCGCGGAAGGCGATGGCGAAGAACAGGGTGGCGATCGCCAGCGTGAGGATCAGGATGTAGGCGAAGCTTTCCATGGGTTACCTCGGGGAACTGGCGGTCAGCTGAGGGTGCTGCCGGCGGGGGGCACGAAGCCCTCCGGCAGGCGGCGGGTGGAGCGGTCGCCCAGCTTCTGGAACAGACCGAATTCCACCTGTTCGCCCAGATCCGGGTCAATACCGGCGAACACGTCGCGGTAGAGGGTGCGGGCACCGTGCCAGATGTGGCCGAAGAAGAACAGCAGGGCGAAGGTGGCGTGGCCGAAGGTGAACCAGCCGCGCGGGGAGCTGCGGAAGGTGCCGTCGGAGTGGTAGGTCTCGCGGTCGAATTCGAACGCCTCACCCAGCTGGGCCTTGCGGGCCAGGCGCTTCACAGCGGCGGGGTCGGTGAAGCTCTGGCCGTTGAGGGCGCCGCCGTAGACGGTGGCCGTCACACCGGTCTGCTCAAAGGAGTACTTCGCCTCGGCGCGGCGGAAGGGGATGTCGGCGCGCACGATGCCCTGACTGTCCTCGAGCACCACGGGGAAGTTCTCGAAGAAGTTGGGCAGGCGGCGCACCTGCAGGTCGCGGCCGTCCTTGTCGGTGAAGCTGATGTGGCCCAGCCAGCCCGTGGGCAGGCCGTCGCCGTTCACCATCGGACCGACGCGGAACAGGCCGCCCTTGGCGGGGCTGTTGCCCACATAGTCGTAGAAGGCGAGCTTCTCGGGGATGGCGGCGTAGGCCTCCGCCTTGCTGGCGCCGCCGTCGAGAGCAGTCTGGACGCGGCGGTTGATCTCGGTCTTGAAGTAGCTCTGGTCCCACTGGTAGCGGGTGGGGCCGAACAGCTCCACCGGCGTGGCCGCAGAGCCGTACCACATGGTGCCGGCCACCACGAAGGCGGCGAAGAACACCGCAGCGATGGCGCTGGAGAGCACCGTCTCGATGTTGCCCATGCGCAGGGCCTTGTAGAGGCGCTCCGGCGGGCGGGTGGTGATGTGGAAGATGCCGGCGATGATCCCCACGATGCCGGCGGCGATGTGGTGGGCCACGATGCCGCCCGGGTTGAAGGGGTTGAAGCCCTCAGGCCCCCAGGCGGGCTGCACCGGCTCCAGGTGACCGGTGAGGCCGTAGGCATCGGACACCCACATGCCGGGGCCGAAGACGCCGGTGAGGTGGAAGGCACCGAAGCCGAAGCAGCCGAGTCCCGCCAGCAGCAGGTGGATGCCGAAGATCTTGGGCAGGTCCAGCGCCGGCTCACCGGTGCGGGGGTCCTGCCAGATCTCCAGATCCCAGTAGGTCCAGTGCCAGATGGCGGCCAGGAAGAGCAGGCCGCTGAACACGATGTGGGCGGCTGCCACACCTTCGAAGCTCCAGAAGCCGGGGTCAACACCGGTTTCACCGGTGATGCTCCAGCCACTCCAGCTGCCGGTCACGCCCAGACGCGCCATGAAGGGCATCACGAACATGCCCTGGCGCCACATGGGGTTGAGCACCGGGTCGGAGGGATCGAAGATGGCCAGCTCGTAGAGAGCCATGGAGCCGGCCCAGCCGGCGACCAGAGCGGTGTGCATGAGGTGCACGGCCAAGAGACGGCCCGGGTCGTTGATGACGACCGTGTGCACCCGATACCAGGGCAATCCCATGGGGGTTCAGGTCCGGGGTAACAACCAGCCGTCCGAACCGGTGGACCCGGGGGCGGACAGCAGCACGACCGAGCTGAGCTGGACGACTCCGCAGGGCGGGGCCAGTCAAGACTCGATCCGTGCTGGCGATGGTAAGGGGTTCCGCAGGCCGGCCGGATCCCGCGCCGTGCAGCTGAAACGAGCCGTGATGGGCCCTGCCCCCGCCTGGGGCGTCCCAGGGGCGGGGGCAGGGCCGTCGCCGGCGCCGCGACGGTTACAAATCGCAACCCCAGCGCTCACAATGGTGAGGTTTCGCCAGCGCCGCCATGCCCGTGATCCGATTCGTGCGCGAGGGGCGCGATGTGGAGTGCTACCCCGGCGAGAACCTGCGGGAGGTGGCCCTGCGGGAGGGGCTGGAGCTCTACGGGCTCAAGGGCAGGCTCGGCAACTGCGGCGGCTGCGGCCAGTGCATCACCTGCTTCGTGGAGGTGGTGGGGGAGAGCGTCCCGGGCAGCCTCAGCGGCCGCACCGCCGTGGAGGAGCAGAAACTGCGCCGCCGCCCCGGGGCGTGGCGCCTGGCCTGCCAGGCCCTGGTGCAGCACTCGCTGCTCGTGCTGACCCGGCCCCAGGTGGGCCTGGCCGATGCCGAGGCGCTCCTGGCGGCCGCCAGGGCAGAGCCCCTGCCGGCGGGCCCCACCGCCTGGCCGGAGCTGGAGACGGCCGAGGCCGACGATCCCGAGGCGGAGCCCCAGGTCGAGGCGGAAAGCACAACGGCGGATGAAGAAGTCTGAGGGGCCCCTGGCGGCGGTGATACCGTCGCTGGGCTCAAGCCATTTCCCATGGAAACCAACGACCTCGGCTTCGTCGCCAGCCTGTTGTTCGTGCTGGTTCCAGCGGTGTTTCTGATCGTCCTCTACATCCAGACCAGCAGCCGCCAGGGCGGCTGAACACAGCCTCGGCCCCGCGGGGCCGGCCCAACGCCAGCCGTTCCTCAGCCCCCGGTCCAGGCAGCGCCCTGGCCGGGGGTTTGCCTGTGGCGGGCTCCGCCGACAGCCGCCTCAGCGGCGCCCCTCCGGCTCCCGCACCAGCAGCACCGGCGCCGGGGCATGGACGCGGATGTAGTCGCTCACCGAGCTGCCCAGCAGCCGGTCGAGATCCACCAGCGCCTTGGCCACCAGGGGGCGCCGGTCCTGGGAGGCGATCACCACCAGGTCGGCCCTGTGCTCGGCGGCGGCGGCGCAGACGCCCCGGCCGATGTCGCCGGTGGCATGGACCGGCTGGAGCTCCACGCCGAAGCCCCGGGCCCGCTGCACCGCCTGCTGCAGCAGCTCATCCGCCGGCGACGGACCGCCCCGCGACGGGGCGAGGTCCTGGCGGCTGATGTGCACGCCGATCAGGGTGCCGCCGGGGATGCCCCGCACCAGCTCGGCCGCCAGCCGCAGGGCGTCGTCACCGACGCCGGTGCCGTCGATCGCCACCAGCACCCGGTTGATGTGGCGCACGTAGAGGTCGTCGCGCACCAGCAGCATCGGCCGGGTCGAGAGCTGGAAGACATACTGGCTGGCGCTGTTGCTGAGGATCGACTGGAGCCGGCCCAGGCCCCGCGACCCCATCACGATCAGGTCGCTGTCGAGCTCATCGGCCACCTTGAGCACGGTCTGCTTGGTGTCGCCCTGGCGGATGATCGTGTTGACCTCACTGGGGTCGAGGCCCAGGCGCTGCACCGCCTCCGCCACGATGCCGGCGGCCTTCTGCCAGTGGTCCTGGAAGTCGTCGCCGGCCTGCTCCGGCACCACGTGCAGCAGGTTGAGCCGGGCCTGGCGCACCGTGGGGATGTCGCGCAGCATGCGCACCATCTCCTCGACGTGGCCCTTGCCGGAATCGGCGATCAGAAGGTTGCGGAACACGGCTGCTGCAACGCGCTCCGGCAGCCTATGGCCGATCCGCAGGGCTGAGCAGCCGGGAGCGCACACCGTGATGGAGCCACAGGCAACCGGGCACTGGACCCTGGAGCGGCGGGTGCTGCCGCAGCACACCGACCACGCCGGGGTGATGTGGCACGGCGCCTACCTGGCCTGGCTGGAGGAGGCCCGGGTCGAGGCCCTGGCCGCCGCGGGGCTGGCCTACAGCGACCTGTCGGCCCGGGGCCTGGAACTGCCGGTGGTGTCCGTGGCGATCGACTACCGGCAGGCCCTGCTGCACGGGGATCGGGTGCAGCTCCTCAGCACCGTCCTGCCGCGCCGGGGGGTGAAGCTGCCCTGGCACAGCCGCTTCATCGGCCCCGCGGGCGGGGTGGCGGCGGAGGCGCGGGTGGAGCTGGTGCTGGTGGACCTCTCGGCGGGGCCGGATCGGCGGCGGCTGCTGCGGCGCCTGCCGGAGGACCTGGCCACCGCCATCGCCCGGCTGGAGCGGGGCCCCGCCGCCAGCGCCAGCCCACCGGCTTAGAGTACGTCTGTACTGATGCGGTGCAGCCATGGGGGATCTGCTGGTCGGGGCCTTCGGCGCCGACGCTCCAGCACCACTGCCGTCGTCGCTGCCGACGTCGCTGCCGGCGCCGACGCCCGGAGGCCACGGCGCGGTGGAGGCCCGGCGGCTGTGGTGGCTGCTCTGGAGCGGCTGCCCCGGCATCGGCTGGCAGCGGCTGCAGAGCCTGGAGCGCCACTACGGCGACCTGGCGCGGGCCTGGACCGCCCCCGGCCCGGAGCTCCGGGCCCGGCTGGCCCTGGGCAGCGCCGCCGGCGAGCGGCTCGAGGCCTACCGGCGGCACTGGGGGGAGCAGCCGATCCCGGCCGCGATCGATGCGGCCACGCGCCGGCGGCTGGCCCAGCGCCGCACCCTGGTGCCGGCGGATCCCGGCTTCCCCGGGGCCGCCCGGGAGCTGGAGCGCCCGCCGCTGCGGCTGCACTGGCAGGGCAACGGCAGCCTGTGGCGGGCGCTGCGGCGGCGCCAGGCCATCGCCGTGGTGGGCACCCGACGGCCGTCCCCCCATGGGCTGGCCATGGCCCGGACCCTGGGCGCCGCCCTGGCCGAGGCGGGCTGGCCGGTGGTGAGCGGCCTGGCCGAGGGGATCGACGCGGCCGCCCATCGGGGCTGCCTGGAGCGGGGGGGGCGGCCGGTGGCCGTGCTCGGCACTCCCCTGGAGCGGGTCTATCCCCAGCACCACACGGCGCTGCAGGCGGAGGTGGCCAGGGCGGGGCTGTTGATCAGCGAGCAGGAGCCCGGCACGCCGGTGCGGCCGGGCCACTTCGCCCAGCGCAACCGGCTGCAGGTGGCCCTGGCCAGGGCCCTGGTGGTGGTCGAGTGCCCGGCCAGCAGCGGGGCCCTGCACTCCGCCGAGCTGGCCTGGCGTGAGAGCCTGCCCCTGTGGGTGGTGCCCGGCGATGCCGGCAAGCCCTCGGCCCTGGGCAGCAACCGCCTCCTGGCCAGCGGGGCCACGGTGCTGCTGGATCCCGCCGACCTGATCCGCTCCCTGGGCGCCGGCCCCCTGGCTCGGCGGGCGCGGGATGGCCGCCCCTGCGCCGCCGCTGGGCCCCCAGGCCCCAGCGCCAGCCCGCTGCTGCAGGCCCTGGGGGCCGGAGCCTCCCTGGAACAGCTCTGCAGCCGGCTGCGCCAGGACCCCCGCCAGGTGAGCCAGGCCCTGCTGCACCTGGAGCTGGCGGGCCAGGTCCAGGCGGAACCCGGCCTGTGGTGGCGGCCCTGCTGAGGGTCCGAAAGCCCTGCCTAGGCTGACGCCATGGTGCAGACCGCCCACGAGATCGGCAGGCCCGGCCAGCCCCAGGGGGCGATGGCCCAGGACCCGGCACCCCCCGCCGTGACGGGGGCCGAGCTCCTGGCCTGGCGGCGCCGCCAGCTGGGCCTGGGGGGCCAGCCCGCCGACCTGGACTGGCTGCTGGACCTGGGCGGGGGCGTGCGCTGGCCGCAGCTCCAGAGCCTGCGCCTGCATCCCGAGCGGGCGCTGCAGCTGCAGCGGTCCCTGGCCGAGCTGGAGCGGCTCTGGGGCGAACACCTGCGCAGCGCCGCGCCGCTGCAGTACCTGCTCGGGCTCTGCCCCTGGCGGGACCTGGAGCTGCAGGTGGCCCCGGGGGTGCTGATCCCCCGCCAGGAAACGGAGCTGCTGGTGGAGCTGGCCCTGGCGGGGGTGGAGCCCCAGGCGCGGCTGCGCTGGGCCGACCTCGGCACCGGTTCGGGCTGCCTGGCGGTGGCCCTGGCCCGCGCCCTGCCCCGAAGCGAGGGGGTGGCCGTGGACCTCAGCCCCGAGGCCCTGGACCAGGCCCAGACCAACCTGGAGCGGCTGCAGGTGGCGGAGCGGGTGCAGCTGCGCCAGGGATCCTGGTGGGAGCCGCTGCAGGACCGGTGGGGTCAGCTGGACCTGGTGCTGAGCAACCCGCCCTACATCCCCACGGCCGTCTGGCGGCAGCTGGAGCCGGTGGTGCGCGACCACGAGCCCGCCCTGGCCCTCGACGGAGGCGGGGACGGCCTCGCGGCGATCCGCTCGGTGGTGGCGGGGGCCGGCCGGGCCCTGGCGCCCGGGGGCTGGCTGCTGCTGGAGCACCACCACGACCAGAGCGCAGCGGTGCTGGAGCTGCTGCGCGGCGCTGGCCTGGAGGAGGTGGAGGCCCACCGCGACCTGGAGGGGCGCTGGCGCTTCGCCCGGGGGCGCAGGATCCTGACCACAGCCCAGACCCTCCAGCCGCTCCAGCCCCGCCATGCCTGACGCCCAGCCCCAGGGACCCTCCAGCACGGCCCACCCGCCGACCCCTGGGGCCGGCGTGCTGGCGGCGGCCCAGCTGGCCCGGTGCCTGCGGGAGGGGGCAGCAGGGCTGTTCCCCACGGATACCCTGCCGGCCCTGGCCGCCTGCCCGGAGGCGGCGGCCCAGCTCTGGGAGCTGAAGGGCCGGCCCAGCCAGAAGCCGGTGATCCTGATGGGGAGCGACCCGGACGAGCTGCTGGCCCAGCTGGGGCTGCCGGTGCTGCCCGCCTGGCGGCAGCTGGCCCAGGCCCACTGGCCAGGCGGCCTGACCCTGGTGCTGCCGGCCCGGGGCCCGGTGCTGGCGCAGCTCAATCCAGACGGCCACAGCCTGGGGCTGCGGGTGCCGGCCTGCCCGATGGCCCTGGAACTGCTGACCCTCACGGGCCCCCTGGCCACCACCAGCGCCAACCGCTCCGGGGAGCCCTCCTGCCAGTCGGCCGCCGAGGCGCAGCGGTGCTTTCCGGCGCTGCCCCTGCTGGGGCCTATCCCCTGGCCCGCCGGCTGCGGCCAGGCCAGCACCGTGGTGAGCTGGCGGGAGGACGGCAGCTGGGAGGTGCTGCGTCAGGGCGCCCTGCGGCTCAGCGCCTCCAGCTCCTCCCCCACCCCCTGACGCCCATGGCCTGGATCGCCCTGCTGGTGGTGGCGGTGATGAGCCTCGACCACTGGGTCATGGAGCCGCTGCTGCGCCTGGGCACCGGGCTGTTCGAGGCGCGTGCCCTCGGCTGGCTGCTGCTGGTGCTGCTGCTCTGGATCACGGCGGGAGCCACGGACCCGAAGCGCTGAGGGGAGGGGCGCTCCCCCGCCACCCCCATCCGGCTGGCGCCACGAAAAAGCCCCCGGCCGAGGCCGGGGGCTGCAACGTCCCTCGCAGGGGGTCAAGGGGTCGATGGAGCCGGCAGGAGGCCGACCAGGACCATCAACCGAACTTGCCGGAGGTGGAGGCGATCAGGAAGGCGGCGTAGGTCACGAAGTAACCGACGGTGAAGTGGGCGAGACCCACGACACGGGCCTGAACGATCGAGAGCGCCACGGGCTTGTCGCGCCAGCCCACCAGGTTGGCGAGCGGGGTGCGCTGGTGGGCCCAGACGATGGTCTCGATCAGCTCCTGCCAGTAACCACGCCAGGAGATCAGGAACATGAAGCCAGTGGCCCAGATCAGGTGACCAAACAGGAACATCCAGGCCCAGACGGCGAGGTTGTTGGTGCCGAACGGGTTGTAACCGTTGATCAGCTGAGAGGAGTTAAGCCACAGGTAGTCGCGGAACCAGCCCATCAGATAGGTGCTGGATTCGTTGAACTGGGCCACGTTGCCCTGCCAGATGGCGAGGTGCTTCCAGTGCCAGTAGAAGGTGACCCAACCCACCGTGTTCAGGGCCCAGAAGACTGCCAGGTAGAAGGCGTCCCAGGCCGAGATGTCGCAGGTGCCGCCACGGCCGGGACCGTCGCAGGGGAAGGAATAGCCGAAGTCCTTCTTGTCGGGCATCAGCTTGGAACCCCGGGCATCCAGGGCACCCTTCACCAGGATCAGGGTGGTGGTGTGCAGACCCAACGCGATGGCGTGGTGCACCAGGAAGTCACCAGGGCCGATCGGCAGGAACAGATCGGTGTTGCCGTTGATGGCATCCAGCCAGTAGTGGTCGCCGGCGATGTTGGCCGAAGCCAGGCTGGCGGCACTGTTGGGATTGGAGAGCAGCACGTCGAAGCCGTAGATCGCCTTGCCGGAAGCGGCCTGGACGAACTGGGCGAAGACGGGCTCCACCAGGATCTGCTTCTCGGGGGTGCCGAAGGCCACCACCACGTCGTTGTGGACGTACAGACCAAGGGTGTGGAAGCCGAGGAACAGGGAGACCCAGCTGAGGTGGCTGATGATGGCTTCCTTGTGCTCGAGCATCCGGGCCAACACGTTGTTCTTGTTGGCTTCCGGGTCGTAGTCGCGGATGAAGAAGATCGCACCGTGGGCGAAGGCACCGCACATCAGGAAGATGGCGATGTACTGGTGGTGCGTGTAGAGGGCAGCCTGGGTCGTGTAGTCCTTGGCGATGAACGCGTAGGACGGCATCGCGTACATGTGCTGCGCCACCAGGCTCGTCACCACACCGAGGCTGGCCAGGGCCAGACCCAGCTGGAAGTGGAGCGAGTTGTTGATGGTGTCGTAGAGGCCCTTGTGGCCGGCGCCAAGGTCACCGGGGGTGCCCTTGGGGGGGTTGTGGGCTTCCAGAATTTCGCGGATCGAGTGACCGATCCCGAAATTGGTGCGGTACATGTGGCCGGCGATCACGAAGATGCAACCGATGGCCAGGTGGTGGTGGGCGATGTCCGTGAGCCACAGGGCTTCGCTCTGGGGGTGGAAACCACCGAGGAAGGTGAGGATCGCGGAACCGGAACCGGTGCTGGTGCCGAACACCTGATTCAGGGAATCGGGGTTCTGGGCATAGACCCCCCAGTTACCGGTGAAGAACGGAGCCAGACCGGCGGGGTGGGGCAGCACGTTCAGGAAGTTGTCCCAGCCGACGTGCTGACCGCGGGACTCAGGGATGGCCACGTGGACCAGGTGGCCGGCCCAGGCGATGGAGCTGAAGCCGAACAGCACCGCCAGGTGGTGATTCAGACGGGATTCGGCGTTCTTGAACCAGGCCAGGGAGGGGCGGAACTTGGGCTGCAGGTGCAGCCAGCCGGCGAAGAGGGCCCAGGCCGACAGGATCATCATGAAGATGGAACCCTGGTACAGCTCGGCGTTGGTGCGCATGCCGATGGTGTACCACCAGTGGTACACGCCGGAATACGCAATGTTCACCGGAGAGGTGGCGCCGGCCTGGGTGAAGGCCGTGATGGCGCCCTGGCCGAAATGGGGATCCCAGATCGCGTGGGCGATGGGACGGACATGCAGAGGATCGGCGACCCACTGCTCAAAGTTGCCCTGCCAGGCGACGTGGAACAGGTTGCCCGAAACCCAGAGGCCGATGATCGCGAGGTGACCGAAGTGGGTGGAGAAGAGCTTTTGGTAAAGCTTCTCCTCCGTCATTCCGTCATGGCTCTCGAAGTCGTGAGCCGTGGCGATCCCGTACCAGATACGACGGGTTGTCGGGTCCTGTGCCAGACCCTGGCTGAACGAAGGAAATTTCGTTGCCATTGGGAAAGGTCAGGTGAGGTCAGCCGACCGCAATGATGCGGGCCAGGAAGAAGGACCAGGTGGTCGCGATACCGCCCAGCAGATAGTGGGCGACACCGACGGCACGGCCCTGGGTGATCGAGAGCGCCCGCGGCTGAATGGCGGGAGCAACCTTCAGCTTGTTGTGAGCCCAGACGATGGACTCAATCAGCTCCTGCCAGTAGCCGCGGCCGCTGAACAGGAACATCAGGCTGAACGCCCAGACGAAGTGGGCCCCCAGGAACATCAGACCATAGGCACTGCTGGCGGAGCCATAGCTGTTGATCACCTGCGCGGCCTGAGCCCACAGGAAGTCACGCAGCCAGCCGTTGATCGTGATGGCGCTCTGGGCGAAGTTGCCGTTGGTGATGTGAGACACGGAACCGTCGGCATTGACGGTGCCCCACACATCGCTCTGCATCTTCCAGGAGAAGTGGAAGATGACGATCGAGAGGGAGTTGTACATCCAGAACAGGCCCAGGAACACGTGGTCCCAAGCCGACACCTGGCAGGTACCGCCACGGCCGGGGCCGTCGCAGGGGAAGCGGAAGCCCAGGTTCGCCTTGTCGGGGACGAGGCGGGAGCTGCGCGCGTAGAGCACGCCCTTCAGCAGGATCAGCACGGTGACGTGGATCGTGAAGGCGTGGATGTGGTGGACCATGAAGTCGGCCGTTCCCAGGGGGATCGGACCGGCGGCCACCTTGCCACCCACGGCGACAACCGAGCCGTTGAACACTTCGCTCACACCCGCGAGGGCGTTGGGAGCGGTGCTGCCGGCGGCGGCGGCGTGCAGACCCTGGATCCACTGCGCGAAGACGGGCTTCAGAGCAATGGCGGAGTCGCTGAACATGTCCTGGGGACGGCCCAGGGCACGCATCGTGTCGTTGTGGATGTAAAGGCCGAAGCTGTGGAAGCCAAGCCAGATGCACACCCAGTTGAGGTGGCTGATCAGGGCATCGCGGGCCTTGAGCACCCGATCCAGCACGTTGTCCACGTGCTTGGCGGGGTCGTAGTCGCGGATCATGGCGATGGCGGCGTGGGCGCCGGCACCGACGATCAGGAAGCCACCGATCCAGGTGTGGTGGGTGAAGATCGACAGCTGGGTCGGGTAGTCGATGCCGATGTAGGGATACGGAGGCATCGCATACATGTGCTGAGCCACGATGATGCTCAGCGAGCCCAGCAGGGCCAGGTTCACAGCCAGCTGGGCGTGCCAGCTGGTGGTCATGAACTCGTAGAGGCCGTCATGACCCTTGGAGGCCGGGAACAGCAGGGGGTCACCCTTCTGGCCCTCGAGGATCTCCTTGATGCTGTGGCCGATGCCCCAGTTGGTGCGGTACTGGTGGCCAGCCACGATGAACAGCACCGCGATCGCCAGGTGGTGATGGGCGATGTCGGTCATCCACAGGCTGCCGGTCACAGGATTCAGGCCACCCTTGAAGGTGAGGAAATCGCTGTAGGCCGCCCAGTTGCCGGTGAAGAAGGCATTGATGCCGGCCCCGAAGCCGGGGAACAGCTGGGCGATGAGGTCCTGGTTCAGGAACTCATGGGGCAGGGGGATGTCCGCGTAGGTGGCGATGGTCTTGCCATTGAGCACCAGCGGCTTGCCGGCGTCGATGGCATCCATCAGCGCGGTGGTGGGCAGGGACACGTGGATCAGGTGCCCTGTCCAGGACAGGGAGCCCAGGCCCAGCAGACCGGCCAGATGGTGGTTGAGCATCGACTCAACGTTCTGGAACCACTCGAGCTTGGGGGCTGCCTTGTGGTAGTGGAAGACGCCCGCGTTGAGCATCAGGCCGGCCATCACCAGGGCGCCGATGGCCAGGGCCAGCAGCTGGGTTTCGTTGGTGATGCCCCAGGCCCTCCACACGTGGAAAAGACCGGAGGTGATCTGAATGCCGTGGAAGCCGGCACCCACATCGCCATTGAGAATCTCCTGGCCGAAGATCGGCCAGACCACCTGCGCACTGGGCTTGACGTGCGTGGGGTCGGCGAGCCAGCCGGAGTAATTGGAGAAGCGGGCTCCGTGGAAGAAAGCGCCGCTCAGCCAGATGAAGATGACGGCCAGATGACCGAAGTGGGCCGAAAAGATCTTCCGGCTGACCTCTTCCAGGTCACTGGTGTGGCTATCGAAGTCGTGAGCGTTGGCGTGGAGGTTCCAAACCCAGGTGGTGGTTTTGGGACCCTTGGCGAGGCTGCGATCGAAGTGGCCGGGCTTGCCGAACAGTTCGAAGGTGGCCGGGTTGTTCACCCGGTCGACCTGGGCCTTCGCCGTTTTCCCACGCTCTGGTGGGCTGATGGTCATCGAGACGTTCCTCGAGGGACGGGATCGAGGTGGAGGTCCACCCCTCCGGACCGGCCCGGAAAAACCGGAGGCCGGAGCCGATGGAGCCGCATGGCCTGGACGGACGGGCCGTCCGAGGCCATGGGCGCCAGCCGGGACAGGGGCCGCGGCAAAAGCCGAAACCGCTTGCCTTGACTGGAGCTTGGGGCCCCAGGGAGGGGACCGCTGGCGGAACTATAACGGCGATCTCCAACCCTCCCGGGCGGGCAGTTACAAAGGTTCAATCCCGGCTCCCGCCAGTCAGGGACTGAGCTCTCGGGTGGACTGAGAATCAGTGGAAACCGATCGATTGGGCAGCTTGCGTTATATCTACTGCGAAGATCTGCGCGCGGTTCGCTGCGACCCGCCCTCCCGGCACGGGTCGCGCTGCAGAATGCGCCCGGAAGCACCCCATACATAGGAGGAGACGCCGGCATGGTGGCTGCGCCGCTTCGGGGCCTGTTGGCCATGGTGCTGGTGCTGCTGACCCTGGGGGTCGGTGGCTGCGGCCGGGAACGCCCGGCGCCGGGGTCCTCCGCGGCGGCGCCCAACGCCGGCACCGCGCCCGCCGGTCGCCTGCAGGAGGTGGCGCCACCGCCGCTGGTGCGCCAGCTGGCCGAGCGGCTGGAGGAGCGGGAGCCGCAGCTCGCCATCCTGGCCCCCGCCGATGGCGCGCTGCTGCCGGCCGGTCCGTGGCGGCTGGCCCTGCAGCTGAGCGACTGGCCCCTGGCCGATGCAGGGCCCCTGGGCCTGGGGCCCCACCTGGTGGTGCAGGTGGATGGTGAGATCGTGCGGCGCCTGGGGCAACCGGGCGACCTCGACGACCTGACCCTGCCGGAGCTGGCCCCCGGCAGCCACCGGATCACCGTGTATGCGGCCCGGCCCTGGGGCGAGGCGGTGAAGGCCCCGGGTGCCAGTCGGCAGATCCGGGTGCATCGGCTGGCGGCCAACCCCCAGCAGCTGCCGGCGCCAGGCAGCGCCCAGCTGGTGCTCGCCAGCCCCACGGGCCTGGCCCAGGCCGAGCCGGTGCTGATCGACTGGCTGCTGTTCGATGCCCCCCTGCAGAACCTGCGCGAAGGCGACGGCAGCTGGCGCCTGAGGGTGACCCTGAACGGCGACAGCTTCCTGGTGGACCGCCACGCGCCCCTGTGGCTGCGGGGCCTGGGGGAGGGCAGCAACGCCCTGCAGCTGGAGCTGCTGGACGGCCGCGGCGAGCCCCTGAACGGGGCCTTCAACAGCCTGGTGCGGGAGGTGCCGATCCGGCCCGGGCCGCGGCCCGGCTGGCTGCGCAGCTCGCTCACACCGCTGGACCTGGATCAACTCAGCGGCCTGGCACCGGTGCCCGAGGCCGATGGAGCCGCGCTCGGGCCGGCCGTGGACGAGCCGGGGGATGGCAGCAAGCCCAGCCCAGACAACATGCCCGATCCAGAACCCGAGGCCGGCGCCAGCGCTCCTGCCGAGGGTCCGGGCCCCGCCGCCGGGGCCCAGTCCGAGGCCACAGACCCGCCCCTTGCCCCGGAGTCGGCCGAGGGGCCCGCGGCCGCCACGGCGGCGGCCGGCGGCGGGGAGGGGGCTGCGGCCACGGTGGCGCCCGCCGCCAGCGACGTCGGCCCGGAGACGGCGCCGGACGGAGAGGGGGGCGACCCCCAGGTCCCGGCGCCCCTGGCACCAGCCCCGGCGGCCGACCAGCCCCCAGCCCCGGCAGATCTTCAGGCTGGATCCCTGGCCGCCGCGCCCGGGCCCGGATCCCCGGCCGCGGCAGCGGAGCCCGCGCCCCAAGCGCCCCAGCCTGCGGCGGCCCCGCCGGCTCCCCCCCTCGCCGGGGAGGAGCGGATCGCCACCAGCAGCGACCTGGCCGGCTCGGCGCGGCAGCTGGTCAACGCCGACGGCTCCCTGATCCAGCCCCAGCGCCCGGGCCCCCTGGCCCGGCTGCGCGAGAAGCTGCAGCGATGAACTCCTGCACCAACGGCCGTCCGGGCCTGAGCTGGGGCCTGGGCCTCGGCGACGCCAGCCTGCCCCTGCTGCGGCGCCTGCTGACGGCGGACCTGATCGATCGGATCGCCCTGCCGCCCCAGGCCTGCCCGGCCCTGCCGCCCCAGCCCGACGCCCGCCCCGGCGAGGACGGCGCCTGGAACGGCCGCAGCCTGGCGGAGCTGCTGGCCGAGGAGTGGCCGCGCAGCACCGCCTTTGTGGCGGTGGGGGCCTGCGGCGCCATCACCCGGCTGATCGCGCCGCTCCTGGGGGGCAAGGCCAGCGACCCGGCCGTGGTGGTGCTCGATCCCGCCGGCCGCTACGCCATCCCTCTGCTGGGCGGGCACGGCGCCGGGGCGGAGGCGCTGAGTCAGCGGATCGCCGCCCTGCTGGGGGGGGAGGCGGTGCTCACGGGCGCCAGCGGCGGCGGCGGCCGGCTGGCCCTCGACAGCTTCGGCCGGGCCTGGGGCTGGCGGCGGGGCGCCGGCGCCTGGGACGCCCTGATGAAGGGCGCCGCCCGGGGCGAACCGATCGCCGTGGCCCAGGGGGCCGGCAGCCCCCGCTGGCGACTGCTGGAGGCCGCCAGCGGGCTGGTGGACGCGCCGCCGCCACCCCTCTCCGGCCCGGCGGTGACCGCCGGCCACCGGCTGGTGGTGGCGGCGGAGCGGGGGGACGGCTGCCGCTGGCATCCCCCCTGCCTCTGGCTGGGCCTGGGCTGTGAGCGCGGCACCAGCCTGGAGCTGCTGGAGCGCCTGCTGGATGGGGCCCTGGCGGAGCTGGGCCTGGCCCCTGAAGCCGTGGCCGGCCTGGCCAGCGCCGAGCGCAAGGCCGATGAGCCGGCCCTGTTGCAGCTGGCTGAAGGGCGGGGCTGGCCGCTGCGCTGCTTTGACGCCGCCAGCCTGAACGCCATCCCGGTGCCGAACCCGTCGGCGGCCGTGGCCGCCGAGCTGGGCACCGCCAGCGTGGCCGAGGCCGCTGCCCTGCTGGCGGCCGGCCCCGGTGCCCGGCTGCGGCTGGAGAAGCGGATCGCCCACCGCCGCGGGGACGAGCGGGGGGCCGCCACCCTGGCGATCGCCCAGGCCCCCCAGCAGTGGGCGCCCGGCCAGGGCCGGCTGCACCTGGTGGGCAGCGGCCCCGGCAGCCTGGAGCTGCTCACCCCCGAGGCCCGTCGCGCCCTGGCGGAGAGCAGCGTCTGGGTGGGCTACGGCCTCTACCTGGATCTGCTGGAGCCCCTGCGCCGCCCCGACCAGCTGCGCAGCGACGGCCAGCTCACCCAGGAGCGGGAGCGCTGCAGCGAGGCCCTGGAGCTGGCCTGCCAGGGCCTCACGGTGGCCCTGGTGTCCTCCGGCGACAGCGGCATCTACGGCATGGCCGGCCTGGCCCTGGAGCAGTGGATGGCCCTGGAGCCGGGCGGGCGACCGGAGTTCAGCGTCCACCCGGGCATCTCGGCCCTGCAGCTGGCGGCGGCCCGGGCCGGTGCACCGCTGATGCACGACTTCTGCACCGTGAGCCTCAGCGATCGGCTCACCCCCTGGGCGGTGATCGAGCGGCGGCTGCGGGCGGCGGCCGCCGGCGACTTCGTCGTGGCCCTCTACAACCCCCGCTCCCGCGGCCGCGACTGGCAGCTGGGCCGGGCGCGGGAGCTGCTGCTGGAGGGCGGTCGGCCGGCGCAGACGCCGGTGGTGCTGGCGCGCCAGCTGGGGCGGGCCGAGGAGCAGGTGAGCCTGCACAGCCTGGGCAGCCTGCCCCTGGAGCAGGTGGACATGCTCACCCTGGTGCTGATCGGCAACGCGAGCAGCCGCGTCGCAGGGGGGCGGATGGTGACTCCCCGGGGCTACCCGGGCGCCGAGCTGGCCTGAGGGCCGGCAGCGCTGGCCTGGTCAGGGGAGGAGAAGAGTCGGGATGACAGGATTCGAACCTGCGGCCCCTTCGTCCCGAACGAAGTGCGCTACCAAGCTGCGCTACATCCCGATAGGCGGAGTGTAGGGGATGGCCCTCCGGCCCCGGCCCCGGGGGCTCGGGGGGACGGGCGGTCCAGGCGATCGGGGCCGCTTTCTAGAGTCGGTGGCCGCCACGCCCCCGGGAGGTGCCCCGCCGTGCTCAAACCCGACTGGCTGCGCGTCAAGGCCCCCCAGCGGGAGCGCATCGGCGCGGTGGCCGACCTGCTGGTGGACCTCAGGCTCAACACCGTCTGCCAGGAGGCCAGCTGCCCCAACATCGGCGAGTGCTTCGCCGGCGGCACCGCCACCTTCCTGATCATGGGGCCGGGCTGCACCCGCGCCTGCCCCTACTGCGACATCGACTTCGACCGGAGCGTGCGCGCCCTCGACCCCACCGAGCCGGAGCGGCTGGGCGAGGCGGTGCAGCGCCTGGGGCTGAACCATGTGGTGATCACCTCGGTGAACCGCGACGACCTGGCCGACGGCGGCGCCAGCCAGTTCGTGGCCTGCATCGAGCAGGTGCGGGCCCGCTCACCCCTCACCACCATCGAGCTGCTGATTCCCGATTTCTGCGGCAACTGGGACGCCCTGGCCGCCGTGATGGTCGGCGCCCCGGACGTGCTCAACCACAACATCGAAACCGTGCCGCGCCTCTACAGAACGGCCCGGCCCCAGGGGATCTACAGCCGATCCCTGGAGCTGCTGCGGCGGGTGCGGGAGGGCTGGCCCCGCACCTACACCAAATCCGGCCTGATGACGGGCCTCGGCGAAACCGACGCCGAGGTGCGGTCGGTGATGGCCGACCTGCGGAGCCACGCCGTGGACATCGTGACCATCGGCCAGTACCTCTCCCCCGGGCCCAGGCACCTGCCGGTGGACCGCTTCGTGACCCCCGAGCAGTTCGAGGCCTTCCGCCGCCACGGCGAGGCGGAGCTGGGCTTCCTGCAGGTGGTGAGCAGCCCGCTCACCCGCAGCAGCTACCACGCCGGCGAGGTGCAGCGGCTGATGCGGGAGTATCCGCGCTAAGGGGCCGCCGCCGGGCGGCCCTCAGGCCGCGACGGCCTGCCGCTCCAGCAGGCCCACGGTGGCCGTCTCACTGGGGGGCACCAGCACCTTGAACCGGCCCTTCCAGGTGGGCCAGTCCGCGAGGATCTGGGCCGCCCTGGCGCTGCCGGTGGCCTCCAGGTGGGCCTCCAGGAGGGGCCTGAGCAGGGCCTCCTGTTCGGGGGTGGTGAGAGCGACGGTCGCCACGATCTCGGGGTTCACCCGCTCCCGCAGGCCGCCGCTCTCATCCAGCAGGAAGGCCACGCCGCCGGTCATGCCGGCGGCCACGTTGCGGCCGGTGCCGCCCAGCACCACCACCACGCCACCGGTCATGTACTCGCAGCAGTGGTCGCCGGCACCCTCCACCACGGTACGGGCGCCGCTGTTGCGCACGGCGAAGCGCTCGCCGGCGCGGCCCAGGGCGAACAGCTCACCGCCGGTGGCGCCGTAGAGGCAGGTGTTGCCCAGGATCACCTGGTGGCCGGGGTCGTTCACCCCAGCCGGTGGCACCACGGTGAGACGGCCGCCGTTGAGGCCCTTGCCCACGTAGTCGTTGGCCTCGCCCACCAGGCGCACGTTCATGCCCTGGAGCACGAAGGCCCCGAAGCTCTGGCCGGCGGCGCCCGCGAAGGTGAGATCGAGCTGGCCCTGGAAGCCGGTGTTGCCGTGGCGGGCGGCGATCTCGCCGGCCAGGCGGGCCCCCACGCTGCGGTCGGTGTTGACGATCGCCAGGCTGCGGGCCAGGCGGCCGTGGCCCTCGATGGCGGCCATCACCGCGGCGTCCGCCAGGAGCTGGTCCTCCAGGATCGGGCCGTTGCCGTGGGCCTCGGCGTCGTGCCGCAGCCAGCGGCGATCGGCCGCCGCCGGGATCGGATCGATCAGGCAGGAGAGGTCGAGGGCGCGGGTCTTGGCCAGGTGCACGGCGCGGGGCTGCAGCAGCTCGTTGCGGCCGATCAGATCCTCCAGCCGCGCCACGCCGAGCACGCTCAGCAGCTGGCGCACCTCCTCGGCGACGAACAGGAAGAAGTTCACCACGTGCTCCGGCACGCCGGGGAAGCGCCTGCGCAGGGCCTCCTTCTGGGTGGCCACCCCCACCGGGCAGTTGTTGGTGTGGCAGACGCGGGCCATGATGCAGCCCTCGGCGATCATCGCAACGGAGCCGAAGCCGTACTCCTCGGCCCCCAGCAGGGCGGCGATCACCACGTCCCAGCCGGTCTTGAGGCCGCCGTCGGCCCGCAGCAGCACCCGATCGCGCAGGCCGTTCTCCAGCAGGGCGCGGTGCACCTCGGTGAGGCCCAGCTCCCAGGGGCCGCCGGCGTGCTTGATCGAGCTCAGGGGCGAGGCGCCGGTGCCGCCGTCGTGGCCGGAGATCTGGATCACATCGGCGTTGGCCTTGGCCACCCCGGCGGCGATCGTGCCGATGCCGATCTCGGCCACCAGCTTCACGCTCACCTTGGCGGCGGGGTGCACCTGGTGCAGGTCGTGGATCAGCTGGGCCAGGTCCTCGATCGAATAGATGTCGTGGTGGGGGGGCGGCGAGATCAGGGCCACGCCGGGCTTGCTGTTGCGCAGCCAGGCGATGTAGGGGTCCACCTTGGGCCCGGGCAGCTGGCCGCCCTCACCGGGCTTGGCCCCCTGGGCCACCTTGATCTCCAGCTGCTGGCCGCTGCGCAGGTATTCGGGGGTCACGCCGAAGCGGCCCGAGGCGATCTGCTTGATGGCCGAGCAGGCGGTGTCGCCGTTGCGCAGGCCCCGGATCGTGGGCAGGGTGGCGGAGCGCCCCTCGGCGTCCACGTCGCTGAGAACGCCGAAGCGGGCCGGATCCTCGCCACCCTCGCCGCTGTTGCTCTTGCCCCCGATGCGGTTCATGGCGATGGCCAGCACCTCGTGGGCCTCGCGGGAGAGGGCCCCCAGGCTCATGCCGCCGGTGCAGAAGCGGGCGCAGATGCTCTCCACGCTCTCCACCTGCTCGATCGGCAGCGGCGTGGCGGCGGGCCGGAACTCCAGGAGATCGCGCAGGGCCGTGACCGGCCGGTTCTCCAGCAGGGTCCTGAAGGTGGCGAAGTGGTCGTAGCCGGGGCCCGCCTTGACGGCCGCATGCAGGGCCTTGGCCATCTCCGGGCTGTTGAGGTGGTACTCACCGCCGGTGCGGTACTGCACGAAGCCCATGAACTCCAGCTTGGTGCGGTTGAGTTCGGGGAAGGCCTTGGCGTGGAAGCTGAGGGTCTCGCTGGCCAGCTCGCCCAGGCTCAGGCCCGCCACGCGGCTGGTGGTGCCGGCGAAGGCGAGCTGGATCAGGTCGGCGCCGAGGCCGATCGCCTCGAAGATCTGGGCGCCGTGGTAGCTGGCCAGCAGCGAGATGCCGATCTTGGAGAGGATCTTGCGCAGGCCGTCCTCCAGGGCCTTGCGCACGTTGGCCTGGGCCTGGTCGGCCGTGAGGGCGGGCAGCTTGCCGGTTTCGATCAGCTTCTGCACGCGGGGGTGGGCCAGCCAGTGGCGGCTGGTCTCCCAGGTGAGCCAGGGGCACACGGCGCTGGCGCCGTAGCCGATCAGGCAGGCCAGGTGGTGGGTGCTCCAGCACTGGGCCGTGTCCACCACCAGGGAGGCCTGCAGCCGCAGGCCCAGCTGGAGCAGGTGGTGGTGCACCGCCCCCACCGCCAGCAGCGGCGGGATGTAGGTGGTGGTGGCGTTGATGCCGCCGGGCCGGCCATCGAGACCGAGCCGGTCGGAGAGCACAAGGATCTGGCTGCCGCCGCGCACGGCCGCCTCGGCCTCGGCCCTGAGGCGATGCACGGCGGCCTCCAGGCCGTCGGGGCCATCGGTGATGGCGCACAGGGTGGAGAGGCTGGTGGTGGGCAGGCCCTGCTGGCCCACGGCCACCAGCTCCGCCTCGTTGAGGATCGGGCTGGCCAGGTGCAGCACCGCCGCCGAGGCCGCCTCGGGGCGCAGGGGCGAGCCCCGCTTGCCCAGGTGCATCTCCAGGCTCATCACCAGCTTTTCCCGCAGCGGGTCGATCGGCGGGTTGGTGACCTGGGCGAAGCGCTGCTTGAAGTAGTCGTAGAGCAGGTGCGGCTTGTCCGAGAGCACCGCCAGGGGGATGTCGTCCCCCATGCAGTAGGTGGGCTCCTTGGCGGCGCCGGCCATGTCCTCGATCACCAGGTCGAAGTCCTCGGCGGTGAAGCCGAAGGCCGTCTGCCGCTGCAGCAGCTCCAGATCAGCGAGCTGGCGCTCCTGGGTCCAGGGCTGGCTCGCCAGGCTGCGGCGGTGCTCCGCCAGCCAGGCGCCGTAGGGGTAGCGGGCGGCCACCTCCTGCTTCACATCCCAGTTGCGCAGCAGCCGGCCCTGCTCGAGGTCCACCGCCAGCATCTGGCCGGGGCCGAGGCGGCCCTTCTCCAGGATGCGGCTCTCGTCGAGCTCCACCACGCCGGTCTCCGAGCCCATCACCACGAAGCCGTCGCTGGTGATGCAGTAGCGGGCGGGGCGCAGGCCGTTGCGATCGAGGGTGGCGCCCACGCTGCGGCCGTCGGCGAACACCAGCAGGGCCGGGCCGTCCCAGGGCTCCTGGGTGCAGGCCGAGTACTCGTAGAAGGCCTGGATGTCGGGCTTGTCGGCCAGCTCCGGCTGGTCGCGGAAGGCCTCGGGCACCAGGGTGAGCAGGCTCTCGGTGATCGGCCGACCGCTGCGCACCAGCAGCTCCAGGGTGGCGTCGAGGTTGGCCGAGTCGCTGAAGGCGGCGTTCACCACCGGCCTGAGGTCGGCGGCCGCCTCGCCCCAGACGGCATCGAGGCTGGCCTCGGAGGCGCGGGCCCAGTTGAGGTTGCCCAGCAGGGTGTTGATCTCGCCGTTGTGGCCCAGCAGCCGCATCGGCTGGGCCAGGGGCCAGCGGGGCAGGGTGTTGGTGCTGAAACGGCGGTGGTACACCGCGAAGCTCACGGCGAAGCGCTGATCGCGCAGGTCGCCGTAGAAGGCCGCCAGCACCTCCGAGCGCACCATGCCTTTGTAGACGACGGTGCGGCCGCTGAGGGAGGCGAAGTAGAGGTCGCCGGGGCCGGGGCCCCAGGCCTCGCGGGCCCGGTCGCCGACGCGGCGGCGCAGGCGGAACAGCAGGGCCTCCAGGGCATCCCCCGTCAGGGGTTCGGCGCCCCCGCCGGCGGGGGACTCCAGCAGCCACTGGGCGATGTGGGGGGCGGTGCCCCGGGCCAGGGGGCCCAGCACGGCGGGGTCCACGGGCACATCGCGCCAGCCCAGGCTGCGCAGGCCCAGGGCGGCGGCCGCCTCGTCGCAGAAGGCCCTGGCCTGGGCGGCCCGGGCCGCATCGGCGGGCAGGAACACCATGCCCAGGCCGCGGGCCGCACCGCTGGAGGCCGCCGCCGCCGGCCACACCGCCTCCAGGAAGCTCCAGGGGATGCCGCAGAGCACGCCGGCGCCGTCGCCCGAGTCACCGTCGCCGCCGCAGCCGCCGCGGTGCTCCATGCAGTCCAGGCCCCGCAGGGCCTGCTGCAGCACCCAGTGGCTGGCCTGGCCCTGGAGCTGGGCCAGGAAGCCCACACCGCAGGCGTCCTTCTCGCCGGCCACGGCCGCCGGGGCCGGGCTGTCGCGGTGCGGCCAGGCGGGGAGGAAGGACTGCGACTGCGACGGCGACGACTGCGGCATGACCCGGCAACAACCTGGCGAACGGCGCGGCGGGCCCGGGCGGGCTCGCACCCGCCGCGCCGTTCGCGCTGAGAACCTCTCATCCTAGGGATCTGTGTCTTCCGTCCCGTGGAAGCGGCCGGCGCGGGCGAGCGGACCGCCCAAAGGCGGCTAGCTTTTCCCGACAGGCAGAACCGGGGATCCATGGCGGCGCTGCTGGCACTCCTGCCCCTGGCCACCGGGCTGGCCACCGCCCTTGGCGCGGTGGTCGCACCGCTGGCCCTGCCCGCCGCCGCCGGGGCCGCTGCGGAGGCTCCGCTGCTGGCGAGCCGCGCCGGCCAGGCCGGCCAGCAGGGCGGCCAGATCGCGATCAACGGCCGCAGCCAGCGGGCCCGCTGGCTCTGGAGCCCCGCCAGCGCCGCCGCCCCCGCCGAGCTGTGGCTGCCCCTGGAGGTGCTGGAGAATCAACTGGGCGTGGCCAGCTCCACCAGCCCCGCCGGCGAGCTGAACCTGGAGTGGTACGGCCGCCGGGCCAGCATCCCGGCCCAGGCCCAGCGCAGCCTGGAGGACGAGGTGGCGGTGCCCGCCCTGGCCCTGCTGACAGCCGCCGGTGTGCGGATCCAACCCCTGGGGGATCGGCTGGAGCTGGAGCTGCCCGCCGCCGCCCTGGCCCGCATCCGCAGCCGGGACCTGGGCAGCGCCATGCGCGTGGTGCTGGATCTGGGGGGCCCGGCGCTGGAGCAGCAGGGGCCAGGCGGCCTGCTGCTGGGGCTGCGCGGCAGCCCCGACCAGGAGCGGCAGCTGCAGGCCCTGGGCCTGCGGGTGCAGCGGCAGACCCTGGGACTGCAGCTGCAGACCCCCAGCGGCTCCAGCCCCAGGCTGCTCACCCTGGGCGGACCGGACCGGCTGGTGCTGGAGTTCGGCGATGGCGGGGCCGCCAGCGCGGCGCCGGAGCGGCCTGCGGCCCTGGACCCGCGGCTGCAGCAGCTGGTCGGCCAGGGCCTGCGCATCGATCGCCAGGTGCTGCCGAGCGGCAGCGGAGCGGTGGTGCTCAGCAGCGTGCGGCTCGACCCCCGCGCCATCCCCCTGGACCTGCGCCCCCTGACCCGGCCCGACGGCATGCAGGGCCTCAGCAGCCTGGGCCAGCTGGCCCGCGGCGAGCAGGCCCTGATCGCCATCAACGGCGGCTACTTCAACCGGGTGCGGCGCCTGCCCCTGGGGGCCCTGCGCAGCAATGGCCGCTGGCTGTCAGGTCCGATCCTCAACCGCGGCGCCATCGGCTGGCGCGACGGCACCCTGCCCAGCTTCGGCCGCCTCAGCCTACAGGAGTGGGTGAGCGACGGGCAGGGCCAGCGCTGGCCCCTGGCCAGCCTCAACAGCGGCTACGTGCAGCGGGGCCTGGCCCGCTACACGGCCGACTGGGGCCGCGTCTACCAGGCCCTGAGCGGCAACGAGGGCGCCGTGCTGCTGCGCGCCGGCGTCGTGGTGCAGCGCTTCGAGGGCCCCGAGCTGGCGGCGGGGATTCTCCTGGCCGGCGGCGATCAGCTGCTGGTGGCCCGCGGCGGCAGCCCCCTGCCCTGGAACCCGGGCGAGCGCCTCAGCCTGGTCAGCCAGCCCAGCGACGGCCTGGGCCGGCAGCCGTTCGTGGTGGGCGGCGGACCGCTGCTGCTGCAGGGCGGCCAGCTGGTGCTCAACGGCGCCGCGGAGGGCTTCAGCCCCACCTTCCTGGAACAGGGGGCGCCGCGCACGGTGATCGGCAGCGACGGCAGCCAGCTCTGGCTCGTCACCCTGCAGGGAGCCAACAGCGCTGGCCCCACCCTGCTGGAGACGGCCCGCCTGCTGCAGCAGCTGGGCCTGCGGGAGGCCCTCAACCTCGATGGCGGCAGCTCCACCGGCCTGGTGGTGGGGGACGTCCACACGGTGCGGGGACGCGGCGTGGCGGGGTCGGTCCACAACGGCCTGGGCCTGGTGCCCCGGGGCCTGGGCCCGGCCGCCGGCGGCGCCGGCCCCGGCCGCAGCGCCGTGGCGGCCGGGGGGCCCTGACAGACTGGCCGCAGAGTTCAGACCGGTGCCGCCGCCATGCCCAAGGGCCACAGCCTGCGCCTGAGTGCGGCCGCCGCCGCCGAGCTGGGCCGCCAGGCGGCGGTGGCCGGCACCCCCGGCGTGATGCACATCGACCTGGTGGAGGGCGGCTGCGAGCGCTGGACGATCCGGCTGCGCCCCGGCCACCTGGCGGGCCAGCCGATCGCCCGGGCCGACGGCATCACCCTGTTCGCCCCGCCGGAGCAGGGGGGACGGCTGGCGGGGCTGCAGCTCGACTACCGCGGCGACCTCAGCGGCGGCGGCTTCCTGGTGCGCCCCAGCCCCGAGGTTCGCACCTGCGCCTGCGGCGCCGCCTTCAGCCCCGCCGGCAGCCCGGTGGAGCCAGCGGGGACGGCCGGTCCGGCGACAAAGTAAGGTGGCGGATTGTCGAAAACGGTCGGTCTTCCGACCTGCTCTCCGGCCCCCCGAACGCTCCGGCCCTCGATGCCCACGATTCAGCAGCTGATCCGTACCGAGCGGCAGCGCCTCACCCGCAAGACCAAGTCCCCTGCCCTGCGCGGCTGCCCCGAGCGCCGCGGCGTGTGCACCCGCGTGTACACCTCCACCCCCAAGAAGCCGAACTCGGCCCTGCGCAAGGTGGCCCGCGTGCGTCTGACCTCCGGTTTCGAGGTCACCGCCTACATCCCCGGCATCGGCCACAACCTCCAGGAGCACTCCGTGGTGATGATCCGCGGCGGCCGGGTCAAGGATCTGCCCGGTGTGCGCTACCACATCATCCGCGGCACCCTCGACACCGCCGGCGTGAAGGACCGGCGCCAGTCGCGCTCGAAGTACGGCGCCAAGACCCCGAAGGGCTGATCCGCTCCCGTTCCCCGTTCCTGACTCCCACCACCCAGGTCTATGTCCCGCCGCAACGCCGCCGAGAAGCGCCCGGTTCTGCCCGATCCGCAGTTCAACAGCCGTCTGGCCACGATGATCGTGGCGCGGCTGATGAAGCACGGCAAGAAGTCCACCGCCCAGCGGATCCTCTCCGATGCCTTCGGGCTGATCAACGAGCGCACCGGTGCCGATCCGCTGGAGCTGTTCGAGACGGCCGTGAAGAACGCCACGCCCCTGGTGGAGGTGCGCGCCCGGCGCGTCGGCGGCGCGACTTACCAGGTGCCGATGGAAGTGCGCCAGGAGCGGGGCACCGCCATGGCCCTGCGCTGGCTGGTGAACTTCTCCCGGGCCCGCAACGGCCGCAGCATGGCCCAGAAGCTGGCCGGTGAGCTGATGGATGCCGCCAACGAGGCCGGCAGCGCCGTCCGCAAGCGGGAGGAGACCCACAAGATGGCCGAGGCCAACAAGGCCTTCGCCCACTACCGCTACTGAGTCAGGCCGGCCGCCCCCCCTTGGGGCCGGCCCCTGCCTGGGCCGTCGGCCCATGGTCGACCTGTAGAGTGACGCCCAATTTTTGTAGACCTACCCTCCGGAGACCTGCCCCGTGGCCCGCGCCTTTCCCCTGGAACGCGTCAGAAATATCGGTATCGCTGCCCACATTGACGCGGGCAAGACCACCACGACCGAACGCATCCTGTTCTATTCAGGTGTGGTGCACAAGATCGGCGAGGTGCATGACGGCGCCGCCGTGACCGACTGGATGGCCCAGGAGCGTGAGCGGGGTATCACCATCACCGCGGCCGCCATTTCCACCAGCTGGAAAGATCACCGTATCAACATCATTGATACCCCCGGCCACGTGGACTTCACCATTGAAGTGGAGCGTTCCATGCGGGTGCTCGATGGCGTGATCGCCGTGTTCTGTGCTGTCGGCGGCGTGCAGCCCCAGTCGGAGACCGTGTGGCGCCAGGCGGATCGCTACAGCGTGCCCCGCATGGTGTTCGTCAACAAGATGGACCGCACAGGCGCCGACTTCCTGAAGGTGCACGGGCAGATCAAGGATCGCCTCAAGGCCAACGCCGCCCCGATCCAGCTGCCCATCGGCGCCGAGGGCGAACTGAGCGGCATCGTCGACCTGGTCAAGAACCGTGCCTTCATCTACAAGGATGAGCTCGGCAAGGACATCGAGGAGACGGAGATCCCCGCGGCGATGGCCGAAGAGGCCGCCCAGTGGCGCGCGGCCCTGATGGAGAGCGTCGCCGAAACCGACGAAGAGCTGCTGGAGGTGTTCCTCGAGCACGGCGAGCTGAGCGAGGAGCAGCTGCGCAAGGGCATCCGCCTGGGTGTGCTCAAGCACGGCCTGGTGCCGATGCTGTGCGGCTCCGCCTTCAAGAACAAGGGGGTGCAGCTGCTGCTGGACGCCGTGGTGGACTACCTGCCCGCCCCCGTGGACGTGCCCCCGATCCAGGGCCTGCTCCCCGATGGCACCGAGGCGGTGCGCCCCGCCGAGGACAGCGCCCCCTTCAGCGCCCTGGCGTTCAAGGTGATGGCCGATCCCTTCGGCAAGCTCACCTTCGTGCGCATCTACTCCGGCGTGCTGCAGAAGGGCAGCTATGTGCTCAACTCCACCAAGGACAAGAAGGAGCGCATCTCCCGCCTGATCGTGCTCAAGGCCGATGACCGCGAGGAGGTGGATGAGCTGCGCGCCGGGGATCTGGGCGCCGTGCTGGGCCTGAAGGACACCACCACCGGCGACACGCTCTGCGTGGATTCCGATCCGATCATCCTGGAATCGCTGTACATCCCCGAGCCTGTGATCTCGGTGGCCGTCGAGCCGAAGACCAAGGGCGACATGGAGAAGCTCTCCAAGGCCCTCACCTCCCTGTCCGAGGAGGACCCCACCTTCCGGGTCCGCACCGATCCGGAGACCAACCAGACCGTGATCGCCGGCATGGGCGAACTCCACCTGGAAATCCTGGTGGACCGCATGCTGCGCGAATTCAAGGTGGAGGCCAACATCGGTGCACCCCAGGTGTCCTACCGCGAAACCATCCGCGGCAGAGCCAAGGGTGAGGGCAAGTTCGCCCGCCAGACCGGTGGCAAGGGCCAGTACGGCCACGTGGTGATCGAGATGGAGCCCGGCGAACCGGGTTCGGGCTTCGAATTCGTCAACAAGATCGTTGGCGGCGTCGTGCCCAAGGAGTACGTCGGTCCGGCCGAAGCCGGCATGAAGGAGACCTGCAATTCCGGCGTGATTGCAGGCTTCCCGATGATCGACGTCAAGGTCACCATGGTCGACGGGTCCTACCATGATGTGGACTCGTCGGAGATGGCGTTCAAGATCGCTGGCTCCATGGCCTTCAAGGACGGCGTCAAGAAGTGCAATCCCGTGCTGCTTGAGCCGATGATGAAGGTCGAAGTCGAGGTGCCCGAGGACTTCCTCGGCTCCGTGATCGGCGATCTCTCCTCGCGCCGTGGCCAGGTCGAAGGGCAGTCCATCGACAATGGACAGTCCAAGGTCCAGTCCAAGGTGCCCCTGGCCGAGATGTTCGGCTACGCCACCCAGCTCCGATCCATGACCCAGGGTCGGGGTATCTTCTCGATGGAATTCAGCCACTACGAGGAAGTTCCTCGCAACGTGGCCGAGGCCATCATCTCTAAGAATCAGGGTAATTCCTGATCCTCCCTTAAACTTACCCACCCCCGATTCTTTTTCATCATGGCACGCGAGAAGTTCGAAAGGAACAAGCCCCACGTCAACATCGGCACCATCGGCCACGTTGACCACGGCAAGACCACCCTCACCGCCGCCATCACCAACGTGCTGGCGTCCCAGGGCATGGCCAAGGCCCAGGCCTATGACGAAATCGATGGTGCTCCCGAAGAGAAGGAGCGCGGCATCACCATCAACACGGCCCACGTCGAGTACGAGACCGACAAGCGCCATTACGCCCACGTGGACTGCCCCGGCCACGCGGACTACGTGAAGAACATGATCACCGGTGCCGCCCAGATGGACGGCGCGATCCTGGTGGTGGCCGCCACCGACGGCCCCATGGCCCAGACCAAGGAGCACATCCTGCTGGCCAAGCAGGTGGGCGTGCCCGCCCTGGTGGTGTTCCTCAACAAGAAGGACATGGTCGACGACGAGGAGATCCTCGAGCTCGTCGAGCTGGAAATGCGTGAGCTGCTGAGCAGCTACGACTTCCCCGGTGACGACCTGCCCGTGGTGGCCGGTTCCGCCCTCAAGGCCCTGGAGCACATCCAGGCCGGCAACAAGGCCGTCCGCGGCGAGAACGAGTGGGTCGACAAGATCCTCGACCTGATGGATGCCGTGGATGAGTCGATCCCCGAGCCCGAGCGGGAAATCGACAAGCCGTTCCTGATGGCCGTTGAGGACGTGTTCTCGATCACCGGCCGCGGCACCGTGGCCACCGGCCGGATCGAGCGCGGCAAGATCAAGGTGGGCGAGACCGTGCAGATCGTGGGCATCAAGGACACCCGCGAGACCACCGTCACCGGCGTGGAGATGTTCCGCAAGCTGCTCGACGAGGGCATGGCCGGCGACAACGTGGGCCTGCTGCTGCGTGGCATCCAGAAGGAGGACATTGAGCGCGGCATGGTGCTGGTGAAGCCCAATTCCATCAAGCCCCACACCAAGTTCGAGGGCGAGGTGTACGTGCTGAAGAAGGAAGAGGGTGGTCGTCACACTCCCTTCTTCGCCGGCTACCGTCCGCAGTTCTACATCCGCACCACGGATGTGACCGGCCAGATCACCGCCTTCACCGCCGACGATGGCTCCAACGTGGAGATGGTGATGCCCGGTGACCGCATCAAGATGACCGGCGAGCTGATCTGCCCCGTCGCCATCGAGCAGGGCATGCGCTTCGCCATCCGCGAGGGCGGCCGCACCATCGGCGCCGGCGTGGTGTCCAAGATCATCGAGTGAGGCTGAGGTAGCCTGTTGGGGTGGGTCTTCGGGCTCACCCCTTTTTTACGCACCTCGACAATCCAGCATCTCCGGGATGGCCATCGGCTGCCGCCCCGAGGCTGCGTCCCCTTTGCTTCTTCCCTGCCAGCCCATGTCCGCCACCATTGCCCAGCAGAAGATCCGCATCCGCCTGAAGGCGTTTGATCGCCGCATGCTGGATCTGTCCTGCGAAAAAATCATCGAGACCGCCGACCACACCGCCGCCACGGCGATCGGCCCGATCCCCCTGCCCACCAAGCGCAAGATCTACTGCGTGCTGCGCTCGCCCCACGTGGACAAGGATTCCCGGGAGCACTTCGAGACCCGCACCCACCGCCGGATCATCGATATCTACAGCCCCTCCGCCAAGACCATCGACGCCCTGATGAAGCTGGATCTGCCCAGCGGCGTTGATATCGAAGTGAAGCTCTGAGCTGTCCCTCCCTGGGATCCGCTGACCGTGACGGCTGCCGCTGGGCCGCCCACCGCGCCCGCCTCCGGCGGGCTTTTTGCTGGGCACACCGGCTGGCGGCAGCCGTCCGGGCGGAGCGGCGTTGACACAGCCGGAGCGGCCCCTCCCGACTGACGCTGCTGGATCCCTAGGATCAAGTCTGCCCTCGGTTCTGCCCCCTGGCGGCGCCTGGCCCACCCCCTCCGCCGCCCTGCTGGTTGCCCTGTGACGAATCTGGCCGTGAGGGAACTGCCCCTCTTCCCCCTGCCGGATGTGGTGTTGTTTCCCCAGGAAGTGCTGCCGCTGCACATCTTTGAGCCGCGCTACCGCATGCTGCTGCGCACCGTGATGGAGACGGATCGGCGCTTCGGGGTGGTGCGCTGGGATCCCCAGGCGGGCAAGATGGCGGATGTGGGCTGCTGCGCCGAGATCCTGCAGTGCCAGACCCAGGAGGACGACCGCAGCAACATCGTGACCCTGGGGCAGCAGCGCTTCCGGGTGCTGGATGTGGTGCGGGAGGCGCCGTTCCGGGTGGGCCTGGTGAGCTGGATCGAGGACGACCACGCCGACAGCCACCAGGCCCTGGGGGAACTCTGCAGCGAGGTGCGCCAGGCGCTGCATGACGTGGTGGACCTGACCGGCAAGCTGATCGGCAAGCCCGCCAGCCTGCCCAGCGACCTGCCGGACCTGCCGCGGGAACTCTCCTTCTGGATCGGCGCCCACCTGGGCGGGCCCGTGGCCGATCACCAGCAGGCCCTGCTGGAGATCACCGACACCGGCGAGCGGCTCCGCCAGGAGTTCGAGCTGCTGGACCAGACGCGGCGCCAGCTGGCGGCCCGCACGGTGCTCAAGGACACCTTCCGCGACCTTGGCGCCGAGGGCGGGGAGGGGCTGGGAACCCGTCCGGATGCCGCCGGGGCCGACGGCGACGACGACCAGGGCGGGGGCCGCTGACGCCGTGGCGGTGCAGGTGATGGCGGCCCTGCCCGGCCCGGCCGGGGGACTGGTGCTGGCCCTGCTGGCGGGGCTGACGCTGCTGGTGGGCGGACTGCTGGTGTGGCAGCGCCGCGATCGGGCCTTCCACAGCACGGCCTCCGTGGCCGAGGCCTACGACCGCTGGACCGATGACCGGTTGCTGGAGCGGCTCTGGGGCGAGCACGTGCACCTGGGCCACTACGGCAGCCCGCCGCGCCCGGTGGATTTCCGCCGCGCCAAGGCCGACTTCGTGCATGAGCTGGTGCGCTGGAGCGGCCTGGACCAGATGCCCCCCGGCAGCCGGGTGCTCGACGTGGGCTGCGGCATCGGCGGCAGCGCCCGGATCCTGGCCCGGGACTATGGCTTCGACGTGCTGGGCATCAGCATCAGCCCGGGCCAGATCGCCCGGGCCGCGGCGCTCACCCCGCCGGACCTGCCCTGCCGCTTCGCGGTGATGGACGCCCTGGATCTGCAGCTGGACGACGCCAGTTTCGACGCGGTCTGGAGCGTTGAGGCGGGGCCCCACATGCCCGACAAGCAGCGCTACGCCGATGAGCTGCTGCGGGTGCTGCGGCCCGGCGGCCGCCTGGCGGTGGCCGACTGGAACCGGCGCGATCCGGCCGTGCGGCCCCTGAACCGGCTGGAGCGCTGGGTGATGCACCAGCTGCTGGTGCAGTGGGCCCACCCGGAGTTCGCCAGCATCTCCGGCTTTCGCCGCAACCTGGAGCACAGCCGCCAGGGCGGCCCCGGCGTCCTGGCGGTGGCGACGGACGACTGGAGCCGCGAGACCCTGCCCTCCTGGATCGACTCGATCCTGGAGGGCCTGCGCCGCCCCGGGGCGGTGCTGGGCCTGGGCCCACGGGCGGTGCTGCAGGGCCTGCGAGAGACCCCCACCCTGCTGCTGATGCACTGGGGCTTCGCCACCGGGATGATGCAGTTCGGCGTGTTCCGCGCCGTCAAGCCCGCCCCCGGGCGGCCCAGCTGAGCCGGCGGCCGCGTCAGGCGGCCCCCTGGTCCTCCGCCGGCACCTGCTCCAGGGGGTAGGCGCCGAACACCGCCAGGTGCTCACACAGCGGCTGCAGCTCGGCGATGGCCTGCTCCAGCGGCGCTGGGCCTTCGGGCAGCTCCAGATCCACGAAGAAGATGTACTCCCCCATCTCCCGCTTCGACGGCCGCGACTCGATGCGGCTCATGTTCAGCCCCAGGCGGGCGAAGCAGCCGAGGGCCTCCAGCAGGGCGCCGGGGTGGTTGGCGTGCAGCGAGAAGGCCAGGCTGGCCAGGGGCCCCAGCAGCTGCCGCTCGCCGCGGCGCAGCAGCAGGAAGCGGGTGCAGTTGCCCGCCACGTCGTTGACGGGGTAGGCCAGCACCTCCAGGCCATGCTCCCGGGCCGCCTGCAGGGAGGCGATGGCGCCGCGGAAGCGACTGCCGGCCACCATCCGGGCCGCCTCGGCGGTGGAGCTGGTGGGCAGCTGCAGGGCGGTGGGCAACTGCTCCCCCAGCCACTGGCCGCACTGGGCCAGGGCCTGGGGGTGGGAGAGCACCTCGCTGATGCCGCCGATCGGACCACTGCCCAGCAGGGCGTGGCGGATCGGCAGCACAAGGGCCCGGGCCACCCGCAGCTCCGGGTGCTCCCAGAGGGCATCGAGGCAGGCGGTCACCCCGCCCTCCACCGAGTTCTCCACCGGCACCACGGCCGCGTCGGCGCGGCCCTCCGCCAGGGCCTGCACCACGGCCCGGATGCCCACCTGGGGGAGCAGCTCGGCCTGGGGCTGCCCCTCCAGGGCCGCCAGCCGGCCGGCCGCCTGCTCCCCATAGGTGCCGGCCGGACCGAGGAAGGCAATGCGCATGGGGGTAGGGCCGCGGGCGTCGCTGGATAGGATCATGCCGCGCCGGCTGCCCCTGGAATGCCCCTGGCCTTCAGTGCCAGCCAAGCCCTGCACCTGCCGGTGGAGCAGCAGCGGGACCGCCTCGCCGCCTATCTGGCGGACGAGCAGCGGGTGATCAACGCCCTGCTGGATGCCCGCCAGCTGCAGCCCCTCAGCCCCGGCCGCTACCGCTACACGGTCACCAAGCTGCAGGTGTTCCAGCTGCAGATCCAGCCGGTGGTGGACCTGGTGACCCGGGCCCACCCCAGCCGGATCGAACTGGAGGCGGTGGACTGCGAACTGGCGGGCCTCGGCCTCGTGGACGACTTCCAGCTGACCCTGCACTCCTGGCTGGAGGCCAGCGACGCAGGCCTGGCGGGCGAGGCCTGCCTGGCGGTGAGCGTCAGCCAGCCCAGCCTCCTGAAGCTGATTCCCAACGGCGTGCTGGAGGCCACGGGCCGCTCGCTGCTGGCGCGGATCCTGCTGGGCATCAAGACCCGGGTGGGCCAGCAGCTGCTGGGGGACTTCGAGCGCTGGTGCGAGCCGCGGGCCGTGGCCTGACCTCCGGCCTAGGGCCCCAGCAGCTTGCGCAGGAAGCTGCGGCGGTGCAGGGGCGTCGGCCCCAGCTGCAGCAGGGCCTGGCGGTGCAGGGCCGTGCCGTAGCCGGCGTGGCGCTCCAGGCCGTAGCCGGGGTGGCGCACGGCCAGGCGCTGGATCAGGGCGTCGCGGGCCTGCTTGGCCAGCACGCTGGCGGCGGCGATCTCCGGGTGCAGGCTGTCGCCGCGCACCACGGTGCGCTGGGGCCCGCCCCAGGGCCGCAGCGGCAGCACCCCATCCACCAGCACCAGCTCGGGGGCAGCCCCGAGCCGCTGCAGGGCACGGAGCATGGCCCACTCGGTGGCCTGGCGGATGCCGAGGCGGTCGATCTCGGCGGCCGAGGCCTGGCCGAGGGCCCAGCGCTCGGCCGCCGCCGTGATCAGCGGCACCAGCTGGGCGCGACGGCGGGCTGTGAGGGCCTTGCTGTCGGTGAGGCCGGCGCCGGCGAGGGGGGCGTGGCCGGCGGCCGGCAGCACCACCGCCGCCGCAAACACCGGGCCGAACCAGGAGCCCCGGCCCACCTCATCGACACCGGCCAGGGCCACCCTCAGTCGCTGGCGGAGGAGCGGCGCCGGCGGCGGCGGGGCTCGCCTGCCTCGGAGTCGCCATCGGCCGCCGGGGGGGCGGTGGCCACGGCCACCGCGCTGGCCGTGGCCGTGGCGGTGGGGGCAGCGGCCGCGGAGCGGCTGCGGCTGCGGCCGCCCCGCACCGGGGCTGCCGCCGGGGTGTCGAGGGAGCGGGTGCTGCGCACCTCGATGCTGGCGTCGGTGAGCACAGGGATCGGCGTGAACTCCTCGAGCGGCGTGATCTCAACGGTCACGGGCAGGGGGCCGGGGGCCGGGGCGGCCGCGACGGTCCCCAGGGGGGCGCTGGCCCCGGGGGCCGCGGCCTCGCTGCCGTCGCCGGAGCGGCCCTGGCCCGGGGCGTCGCCGCTGCCGCCGCGGCCGCGGCGGCGGCGGCGGGGACCGGTGGCCGCCAGCTGCTGGCGCGCCTCCTCCAGCACCGCCTCGGCGTCGTCACCGGGGCGCACCACCCGCACCACCAGGCTGTCGGCACTGGGAGGGGCCTCCAGCAGAAGGGCGGGGTTGAGGCCGAGCCAGCCGTAGACAAGCTCCTGCTCGTCATCCATCGGCACCGCCACCAGCTCCGGCTCGGGCCGGCGGCTGGGGGCCTCACCGGCGCCCGGGGCTGGGGCGGTGGCGGCCTCCAGGGAGGCACTGGTGAGCACCGGCACCGTGACGAACTCCTGGGGAAGGCCGCTGGCCTCCACCAGCTCGGCGCCGCCGCTGCGGCCCCCGCGCCCGCCGCGGCGGCGCCGACCCGTGCCACCCTCCGCGGCGCCCGAGGGGCTGGCCACCTCGGCGCGGGCCGAGGCGGCGGAACGCACCAGGCCCCCCAGGTTGGCCAGGGGCTGCAGCGCATCCCTGCCGGGCAGCACGGCCACATGGCCCAGGCCACCACAGCTGGGGCAGGCGCGGCCGAACAGCTCGTAGATGTTCTGGCCCTGGCGCTTGCGGGTCAGTTCCACCAGGCCCAGCTCGGTGAGCTGGGCAATCTGGGGCCGGGCGGAATCGTGGCGCACGGCCTCGGTGAAGTGCTCCAGCAGCTGCAGCTGATCGCGCCGCGACTCCATGTCGATGAAGTCGATCACCACCACGCCGCCGATGTTGCGCAGCTTGAGCTGGCGGGCGATCTCGATGGCCGCCTCACAGTTGGTCCACAGCACCGTCTCGCGGGCGTTGGCGGAACGGGTGAAGGAGCCCGAGTTCACGTCAATCACCGTGAGGGCCTCGGTGGGCTCGATGATCACGTAACCGCCGGAGGGCAGGTCCACCCGCGGCTTGAGGGCATCGCGGATCGCCGCGTGCACCTTGAAGTGCTCCAGGATCTCGGCGGGCTCGCCGTGGGCCTCCACCAGCACGTTGGCGTGGTCGGCGCCGAGGAAGGCGTTGGCCCGGGCCACCGCGCCGGGGGTGTCGACGACGATGCGCACCACCTCAGGGCTGTAGAGGTCCCGCAGCACCCGGTGGATGAAGTCCTCGTCGCGGTTGAGCAGCACCGGCGGACTGGCGGTCTCGGCGGCGGTCTGGATCGCCTCCCACTGGCGCAGCAGGGCCTCGAGGTCGTCGATCAGCAGCTCCTCGCTGACGCCCTCCGCCTCGGTGCGGATCAGCAGGCCGGCGCCCGGGGGCTTGATCAGCACCCCCAGGGCCCGCAGCCGGTTGCGCTCGGGCTCGGCGGCGATGCGGCGCGAGATGTTGACGCCCTGGCCGTGGGGCTGGAGCACCAGGAAGCGGCCGGGCAGGGTGAGGTTGCCGGTGAGGCGGGGACCCTTGGTGCCGGTGGGCTCCTTCATCACCTGCACCAGCACCTTCTGGCGTGGCTCCAGCAGCTCGGTGATGCCGACGCTGCCCTTCTTCAGGCGCAGAGGGCCCAGGTCGGTGACGTGGATGAAGCCGTTCTTCTCACCTTCGCCGATGTTGACGAAGGCGGCATCGATGCCGGGCAGCACATTCTCAACGGTGCCGAGGTAGACGTCACCGATCTGGTAACGCCCCTGGGCCACCACCAGTTCATCAACACGGTCGTCGTGGAGAACTGCGGCGATACGCAGCTGCTCGGCGATGACGATCTGCTGGGGCATGGAAATCGGGGAGATGGCTCAGGCGAGCCGGACCTGGGACTGACGGACGCGCCCAGGCCCGGGCCCCCGCACCGGCCAGCACTCCTGCCCGCGGCCAGCGGCGGCGGGGAGGAAGCTGGGGGGCGGCAGGTCGGGGCAGCTCAGGGCGACAACCACTGGGACGACAGCCGCGCGATGGCGGTGCCAAGGGGGTCGGACAGGGGACCGTCGCGGCGCCGGCTCAAAGGATTGGGCGGGAGGACTCCACGGGATGTGGGCTCCTCGCAGCCGTGGCCGTTCGAACGGGCCTGATCGGCGAAAAGTTGCAAGTTCCGGGGATAGCTGGAACCCGTCTGAACGGCGCCGCTGGCAGCGGCTTTCAGGAAGGGTGGTTCGAGAAAGCTGCCGCGGCAATGCTCCAGTCAGCTCAAAACTGGCTGATGGATCTGCCGTCGTGCCCGAACCGTAGCACGTGCCACCGTCAGGCCTGGCCCGCCATCTGGAGCTGCAGGGATTCGCGCCGCAGGGCCACGAGCTCCAGGGGTTGCGCCAGGTGCTGGGCGAACCAGTGCTGCAGCTGCTCGGGCCGCAGGCTGCGGCCGGCCGGATCGATGGCGGCGCCGTAGCGCAGGCTCACCGCCCCGGTGTCCGGCGGTGCCGCCTGCACCGCCAGCGCCTGCAGGGCGGGGCGGCAGTCGCGGCGGCGGGGGCGGCCCTTCTTGTCGGTGTCCTCCCAGATCCAGGTGTCCGCGGCCAGCAGGGCCTCGGCGGCGGCCCGCCAGGCGCCGAGGCCCAGCGGGGCGGCGCCGGCCTGGGGCCTGAGCACCAGGCTCCAGCGGGCCGCCGTGAGCTCCTGGGACAGGCTCGGCCCCGCCACCGGCACCTCGCGCACCGCCAGCAGGGCGAACTCCGCCGGCAGCTGGGCCTGCAGCCGCCGGCGCACCCAGGCCGGGTCCTGCCACTCCGCCAGCTCCAGGTCCATCCACTCGCCATCGGCCTCGGCCCCCAGGGGCAGGGCCAGGGCGAACTGCACCCGCGGCAGGGGATGGAAGCCGCCCGTGAAGCTCACCGGCAGGCCGCTGCGGCGCAGGGCGCGCTCCATCAGCCGCACCAGATCCAGGTGGCTGAGCAGGGCCAGGGAGCCGGTCTTGGCGAAGCGGAAGCGCAGGCGCTGCACCCGCCCGCTGGCCGGCGCCCGCTGGGGGTGCTGCTCGGGGATCGGCGGCGGCGGGATCACCACGTTGTTGCCCAGTTCAGGGCCGCAGACGCCGCAGCTGCTGCAGCCCTCGAAGGAGCAGTCCGGCACCACGGCGGCCGCCAGGGCGTTGCGCAGATCGTCCGCCAGCCAGCCCTTGTCGACGCCCGAATCGATGTGGTCCCAGGGCAGGGGCTGGGCGCAGAAGGCCGCCAGGTCGGCCGGGTCCATGCCCTCCACGGCGCTCCAGGCCCCCAGCTCCAGCTCCCGGTACCGGCCAGCCAGGCCCGCGGCCTCGATGGCGCCCGTCCAGGCGGCGCAGGTGCGATCGGCCGCCTCAAACCAGGCATCGAGGCCGGCGCCGGCCCGCCAGGCGGCCTCGATCACCGGCGCCAGGCGCCGGTCGCCGCGGCCCACGAAGTCCTCCATCGCCGAGAGGCGCACATCGGTGAGATTGGTCTTGATGCCGCGCAGGGGCCGCAGGGCATCGCGCAGCAGCTGCTGGCGCCGCCGGAACTCCGCCGTGCTGACGCTGTGCCACTGGAAGGGGGTGTGGGGCTTGGGCGTGAAGTTGCTGATGGTGAGGTTCAGCTCCAGCCGGCCCAGGTCGGCGCAGTCGCGCTGCAGACGGCGGCAGGTGTCGGCGATGCCGAGCACATCGGCGTCGGTCTCCCCCGGCAGACCGATCATGAAATAGAGCTTGATCTTGCGGTAACCGCTCTCCATCGCCGTGCGGATGCCCCGCAGCAGCTCGGCATCGGTGAGGCCCTTGTTGACGATGTCCCGCAGGCGCTGGCTGCCGGCCTCGGGCGCGAAGGTGAGGCCCGCCTGGCGGGTGCCGCCGAGGATGTGGGCGATGGTGGCATCGAAGCGATCCACCCGCTGGCTGGGCAGGGTGAGGGTCACGTTCCTGTCGGCCAGGCGGTTGCGCAGTTCCACCCCCACCGCCGGCAGGGCCAGGTAGTCGGAGCAGCTGAGGGAGAGCAGCGAGAAATCGGAATAGCCCGTGCGCTCCATGCCGGTCTCGATCGCCTCGATCACGGCCTCGGGCTCCACGTCACGGGCGGGGCGGGTGAGCATGCCCGGCTGGCAGAAGCGGCAGCCGCGGGTGCAGCCGCGGCGGATCTCCACCGTGAGCCGGTCGTGCACCGTCTCGATGTGGGGCACCAGGCCCATGGCGTAGTGGGGCATGGGCGTGGCGGTGCGGCGCAGCACCCGGGCCGGGATGCCGGGCAGCAGCGGCACCTGGGTCACCCCGTCGGGCCCGGGGCCGTAGAGGCTGGGCACGTAGACCCCCGGCACCTGGGCCAGGTCGAGCAGCAGCTCGCGGCGGCTGAGCCCTGCCGCCTTGGCCTCGGCCACCACCAGGCCGATCTCGGGCAGCACCTCCTCGCCGTCGCCCAGCACCACGAAGTCGAAGAAGGCGGCGAAGGGCTCCGGGTTGCTGGTGGCGGTGGGGCCGCCGGCGAAGATCAGCGGTGGGGCGCTCGGGTCCGCCAGGGGCAGGTCGCCCCGGTCGGCGGCGCGGATCGGGATTCGGGCCAGATCCAGCATCGCCAGGATGTTGGTGGCGCCGAGCTCGTAGCTGAGCGAGAAGCCGAGGATGTCGAAGGCGGGCAGGGGCCGGCGGCTCTCCACCGCAAACAGCGGCTCACCGCGCTGGCGCAGCCGCTCGGCCAGGTCGGGCCCGGGCAGATAGGCGCGATCGCAGAGCTGACCGGGAACGGCGTTGAGGATCGAATAGAGAATGATGTGACCGGTGTTGCTGGCGCCCACCTCGTAGATCTCGGGGTAGGTGAGGGCCCAGCGCACGCCGGCGGCGGGCCAGGCACTTTCCCAGTCGCGGGGCTGCACCCCCAGCTCGTTGCCCAGGTAGCGGCCCGGCTTGGCGATGCTGCGGTCCACCAGGGCCGCGAAGTCCACCGGGGCGTCCGGGAGCCGAGCGGCAGGGCCCGACGCGGCGGGGAGCGGGGGGGAGAGCGGCAGGGCGGTGCCCACCGCGGCGGCATCGGCGAACGGGACGGCGGTCACGGCGGCACGCGGGCGGGCGTCGATCCGATCGTATGCAGGCCGGCCGCTGGGGCCCGCCGCCATAGGACAATCCGGCCATCCGCAACCGCGCGCCGCGCCCGATCCCATGGCCCAGGTCAACGGCAACTACCTCAAGCTCAAGGCGGGCTACCTGTTCCCCGAGATCGCGCGGCGGGTGAAGGCCTTCAGCGAGGCCCACCCGGAGGCGCCGATCATCCGCCTGGGCATCGGCGATGTCACCGAGCCGCTGCCGGAGGCCTGCCGCAGCGCCATGAAGGCCGCCATCGACGCGATGGGCACCCGCGAGGGCTTCCACGGCTACGGCCCCGAGCAGGGCTACCCCTGGCTGCGGGAGGCGATCGCCCAGCACGATTTCCAGGCCCGCGGCTGCCCGATCACCGCCGAGGAGATCTTCATCTCCGATGGCTCCAAGTGCGACAGCAGCAACATCCTCGACATCCTGGGCAAGGGCAATCGCATCGCCGTGACCGACCCGGTGTACCCGGTGTACGTGGACAGCAACGTGATGGCGGGCCGCACCGGCGAGGCCGATGACGCCGGCCGCTACGGCGGCCTCACCTACCTGCCGATCACGGCCGAGAACGGCTTCACCGCGCCGATCCCCAGCGAACCGGTGGATCTGATCTACCTCTGTTTCCCCAACAACCCCACCGGCGCCGTGGCCACCCGGGCGCAGCTCCAGGCCTGGGTGGACTACGCCCGCGCCCACGGCGCCCTGATCCTGTTCGACGCCGCCTACGAGGCCTTCATCCAGGACCCCGAGCTGCCCCACTCGATCTATGAGATCGACGGTGCGCGGGAGTGCGCCATCGAGTTCCGCTCCTTCTCCAAGAACGCCGGCTTCACCGGCACCCGCTGCGCCCTCACCGTGGTGCCCCGCGGCCTGACGGGCACGACCGCCAGCGGCGAGACGGTGGAGCTCTGGGGACTGTGGAACCGCCGCCAGAGCACCAAGTTCAACGGCGTGAGCTACATCGTGCAGCGCGGCGCCGAGGCGGTGTACTCGCCCGAGGGCCAAGCCCAGGTGAAGGCCCTGATCGCCTTCTACATGGAGAACGCCGCGATCATCCGCCGCGAGCTGGGCGCCGCCGGCCTGCAGGTGTACGGCGGCGAGCAGGCCCCCTACGTGTGGGTGAAGACGCCCGAGGGGGTGGATTCCTGGGGATTCTTCGACCTGCTGCTGCAGCAGGCCCACGTGGTGGGCACGCCGGGCAGCGGCTTCGGCGCCGCCGGCGAGGGCTACTTCCGCCTTTCGGCCTTCAACAGCCGCGCCAATGTGGAGGAGGCGATGGCGCGGATCCAGCGGGCCCTGGCCCCCGCCGCAGCCATCGCCTGAGCGGCTGCCTACAGTTGCCCTTCGTCATGTCTGAGCTGGCCATGATGACCAGTCCGTCCACCGTCGCAGGGCCCACCGCGCCTGCGCTGCCCCCGCCCGTCGCCACCCAGGCGCCCGCCGGCACCCCCGGCGGGGCCGCGGTGATCGAGAAGGCGCCCGAACGGGTGCGCAAGCCGTCCCCGCGCTACAAGGTGCTGCTGCACAACGACCCGGTCAACACCATGGAGTACGTGGTGACGACCCTGCGCCAGGTGGTGCCGCTGCTCAGTGAACAGGACGCCATCGCCGTGATGCTGGAGGCCCACAACACCGGCGTGGGCCTGGTGATCGTCTGCGACATCGAGCCGGCGGAGTTCTACAGCGAGAGCCTCAAGGCCAAGGGGCTGAGCAGCACGATCGAGCCCGAGAGCTGATGGTCGCCGTCCCCGGCGGCCCGCGCCCCCACGGGTGGGGCACGCTGCTCTACGTGCCGCTGCTCTACGGGCTGGGCTGGCTGGCCTCCCGCCCCCTGGCCTGGCTGGCGCCGGGCTGGCGGCCCGACCAGCTGGATCTGGCGGGGGCGGTGATCGCCCTGGCGCTGCTGCTGGCCACGCTGCCCTGGCGCCTGCGGCGCGTCTGGGGCAGCACCACCCCCTGGCGGAGCCTCGGGGTGCGGGTGCCCGCGGCGGCTGGTGGGCGGGCCTTCCTGCGCGGCCTGCTGAAGGCGCTGCTGCTGCTGGCGGGGGTGAGCGCAGTGCTGCTGCTGGGCGGCCAGGCCCGCTGGGGCGGCGCCCCCACCCCGGCCGAGGCCCTCAATGCCCTGGCCCTGCTGCTGGGGGTGGGCTTCGCCGAGGAGCTGCTGTTCCGCGGCTGGCTCCTGGGGGAACTGGAGCTGCTGGCGGGCCGCCGCCGGGCCATCGGCCTGCAGGCGGTCCTGTTTGCCCTGGTGCACCCCTGGATCCGGCTGCCGGCACCCCAGGCCCTCGCCCTGCTTGGCGGCCTGGTGCTGCTGGGACTGGCCCTGGCCCTGCAGCGCCGCGCCGACGGCGGCGCCCTATGGGGAGCGGTGGGTCTGCACGGCGGCCTGGTGGGGGGCTGGTTCGCCCTGCAGGCCGGGCCGCTGCAGATCGCCGCCACGGCCCCCGCCTGGCTGGTGGGCGGCGGGGGCCCCAGCCCCAACCCGATCGGCGGGCTGCTGGGCTGGCTGGGGCTCGGGGCACTGCTGTGGGTGCGGCGACGTTGGTGGTGAGCTGGGGGAAACCGGCCACCGGGCTCACCCCCGCACCTCAGCGCACCGCGTTCGCCAGGGCGCGGCGCCCCTCCACCGGCGCATGCAGCGCCTCCTCCAGGGGCGCCGCGCCGAAGTCGCGCTCCAGCAGGGCCAGCACGGTGCGGCCGAAGTCGCCGGGGTTGGTCTCGAAGGCCTCCAGGCAGAGGCGGCCGAAGGTGCTGCCCATCGGCTCGGGATTCCACAGCAGCTGGCGGGCCGTCCAGGGCAGCATGCTCATCGGGTTGTAGCCGGGCTTGATCAGGCCCTGCTCGAAGCCGTACTGCTCCAGGTGGGTGTGGGGCTGCAGGCCGATGAAGAAGATCGCGGGCTCCACCTTGTCGGCGCCGAAGATGCGCTCCAGCTCGCGGTGGTAGGCGATGGTCTGGCGGATCGTCTCGGGCCGCTCATCGATCACGTTGAACGAGTAGTTCACCGACACGTGCTCGCGGAAGCCGGCCCGGGCCAGCAGGCGGCAGTTCTCCAGCACCGTGCGCAGGTTGTAGCCCATGCGCATCTTGCGCACCAGCTCCTGGGAGCCGGAGGTGATGCCGATCTCGAAGTAGTCCATGCCGGTGGCCACCATCAGCTCCGCCAGCTCGGCGTCGAGGTTGTCGGCGCGGATGTAGGCGGCCCAGCGGATGTCGCTCCAGCCCTCGGCCTGGATCGCCCGCAGCAGCGCCTTGGCGTCCTCGATGTAGCGGCGCGCCGGGATGAACTGGGCATCGGTGAACCAGAAGCCGCGCACGCCGCGGGCGTAGAGCTGGCGCATCTCGGCGATCACCTCCTGCACCGGGTTCACCCGCACCGCCTTGCCCTCCACCACGGTGTAGACGCAGTAGCAGCAGTTGTGGGGGCAGCCGCGCTTGGTCTGCACGCCCACGTAGAAGTCGCCCCCCTCCAGATACCAGTCGAGCTGGGGCCAGATCTCGGCGATGTAGGCGTAGTTGCAGGCGGTCTTCTCCATCCCCGCCGGCTGCTCGTGGATCAGCCCCGGCCGCGGCTCCTCCCCCGCCAGGAAGCAGCGCTCCCCCGCCAGCGACTCGCCGCGGATCAGCTTCTCCAGCAGCGGTTCCCCCTCCCCCACCGACACCACGGTGCCCGGCGGCAGCTGGCGGCCCAGCTGCTCGTAGAACACGCTCACGGCGCCGCCGCCCAGCACGGCCCGGGCCTGGGGCTGAAGGCGGCGGGCCCAGCGCAGGCCCCGGCGCACCAGCCGCAGGTTGCGCCACAGCTCGCCGTAGAAGGAGGCCATCAGCCCCAGGCCGCCGATGGCGCCGCGCAGGCGCCGCAGCGGATTGGCGGCATAGAACACCTCGAAGGAGTTCTGCAGCGGATTGCCGCCGCGCCCGTCCACCGGCGCGTAGATCTGGATGTCGCGCCAGGAGAACACCAGCAGGGTGGGCTGGAACTGCGCAATGGTGCGGCGCAGCACCCGCTCCACATCCAGCAGCGGCACCGCCGCCAGATCGAGGATGCGCTGGGGCAGGGCCGGGAACTGCTTGTGCAGATGGTCGGCCAGGTACACCGGGCCGATCGGGAAGATCGGGTTGCAGGGCAGGCGCACCAGCAGCACCCGCTGATCGCCCAGGGCGGGTTGGCTCACGGCGGGGCCTCTGTCGCAAGGTGGGACGCTAACAAGGGCTCCGGGGTCCCGGCGCCCTGGGCGCCCCGGGCGGACAGCGTCAGCCGGGCACCGTCAGACGGGCGGCCAGGGGGCCGAGCCGCCGGGCCAGTGGGCGCGGCAGCCAGGTCCACCAGCGGCGGTGCACGCACAGCCGCGGCTGCAGCCGCCAGCCCGCCCCGGCCAGCACCGCCGCCAGGGCCCGGGGGCTGGGCTGGGGGTAGGCCGGGTTGATCACATCGCCCGTGTCGATCCCCCCCAGGTCGTCGATGCCGGCGGCGATGGCGGCGGGCAGGGCCGCCAGGGGCCAGAGGTTGGGGGGGGTCTGCAGGTGCACCTCCGGCGGCAGGATCGCCCGGGCATCCCCGATCAGGCCCAGCAGATCGGCCTGCTCGGCGTCGCTGAGGGGCGTGGCCTGGGCGCCACCGGGCCGCCAGGGCTGCAGGATCACCTCCTGGATGTGGCCCCAGCGCCGCTGCAGCGCCGCCAGCCACTCCAGGGCCGCCAGCCGATCCGCGTGCCGCTCCCCCACCCCCAGCAGCAGGCCGGTGGTGAAGGGGATGCCGAGGCGCCCCGCCTGCTCCAGCTGGCCGAGCCGCACCGCCAGGCGCTTGCTGGGGGCACGGGCGTGCAGGGCGTCGTAGGCGGGGCCGAAGCCCTCGAGCATCAGCCCCAGGGAGGGGTTGAGCCGGCCCAGGGCCGCCATCTCCCGCTGCGCCAGGGGGCCGGCGTTGGTGTGGGGCAGGCGCCCCCGGGCCAGGGCGAGACGGCTCAGCTCCAGCAGGCGGGCGAACCAGGCGGCCCGTTGCCGGGAGGCCGGATGCACCTCGCCGCTGAGCAGCAGCACCTCCAGGGCCTCCGGCCGGGCGGCAAGCAGGGCGGCGGCGGCGGCGGGCTCCAGCTGCTGCGCCTGGGCGGGGTCCCGCCGGAAACTGCAGTAGCCGCAGGCGTTGAAGCAGCCGTTGCTGGGCACGAGCGTGAGGCTCGGACTCCAGGTGACGCAGCGGCCGAAGGGCCGGGACCGGCAGGGGGCTGGCTTCATGGACCGCAGGACGGGGACACACCCCTTCACAGATCACGCAATGTTCCGTTACAGTGCAGCAGGCGGTGAGCCCCGGCCCCTGGGCCTGCCCTCCGTCTTCCATACCGCCCCTGGCCTTTGGGCCCGGTGCATTCCCCAACCGTTCTCATGACCACCACTCTCCAGC
>CALRKO020000019.1:0-50716 GCA_943368105.1 Chitinophaga pinensis
CGCAGCCGGCGCAGCCCCGCTCGACGGCGATGGCCTCGGCGCGGGCCCGCACCGGCGTGGGCTCCGCCAGCAGTTCGGCCCGCTGCCCCGCCCCGTGCAGCTGCTCCAGCCGGTCCAGGGCCGCGGGCAGCACCAGGGCGTTGGCGTAGGCCACCAGCACTGGCGCCGCCGGCTGCGGATCACCGGCCCCGCCGTCGAGCAGCTCCCGCAGGGCCTCCACGGCGAAGCCGAAGCCCAGGCCGGCGGCGCCGGCCCGGGCCGCCCCGCTGCTGAAGCGGCCCACCAGCGCGTCGTAGCGGCCGCCGCTGGCCAGCTCCACAGGCGCATCGGTCCCTTGGCACACCAGGTTGAGCACCAGCCCGTCGTAGAGGTCGAAGTGGGGCTGGAAGCTGGGGTCCAGCTGCAGCACCACCCCCTGGGCCGCCGCCACCGGCGCGATCGCCCGCAGGGTGGCGTCCAGGGCGTCCAGCAGGGCGCAGGGGCCCAGCTGCTGCTCCAGCTGGTAGAGCACGGCGGCCGGCTCGCCCCGCAGCCGCATCAGGGCCAGCAGTCCCTGGCGCTGGCGCTCCGGCAGCTCCAGGGCCGCCAGGGCCAGGGGATCGAAGCCGGTGAGGGCGCGGCGGGCGGCGGTGCGCTGCTGGGGCGGCACCTGGTCGAGCAGGGCCGTGAGCACGCCGTGGTGGCCCAGCAGCAGGTGGGGCCGGTGGGCGGCGGTGACCCCCACCCGCCGCAGGCAGGCCAGCAGCAGCCGCAGCAGCTCCGCATCGGCCACCCCGCCGTCTCCCCCCAGCAGCTCCACGCCGCTCTGCAGCTGCTCCTCGATGCGCTGGCCGCCGGTGTCGCCCACGCCGCAGCGGAACACCACCCCGCTGCTCCACAGCCGCAGCGGCCGGGGCCTGGCGGCCAGGCGGGTGCAGGCGGCCCGGGCGATCGAGGCGGTCATCTCCGGCCGCAGCCCCAGGGGGCCGTCGGCGGCCAGGCGCACCAGCTCGCGGCTGGCGATGCCGCCGCCGGCCTCCAGGGTCTCGAGGCGCTCCACCGTGGGCGGCGCCACCTCCTGGTAACCCCAGAGCCGGTAGACCTCCGCCAGCTGGTCGCAGAGGCGGCGGTTGCCCTCCACCTGGCGCGGATTGAGGTCCCTGGCGCCGGCGGCGGGTTGCAGGGCCATGGGCTGGGGAGGGTGCGGAATGGGCCGATCCTATGGAGCAGTCCCGCTGGATCCCCCCGGCTGGATCAGGTCTGCCCCGGCGGGCTCCCGTCCAGCTCGGGCGCGCCGAAGCTGGCGCCGGCCAGGGGGCGGCAGGCCGCCAGGCCCTCGATCAGGCCCTGGCGCAGGCCGGGGGCGCAGGCGATCAGCCGGCCGGATTCCAGGCTGGCCGGGCCGCCGTCGTAGGCGCAGACCACGCCCCCCGCCTGCTCCACCAGGGCCACGCCGGCCGCCAGGTCCCAGGGGGCGAGGCCCCGCTCCCAGTAGCCGTCGAGGCGGCCCGCCGCCACGAAGGCCAGGTCCACCGCGGCGGCGCCGCCGCGCCGCACGCCGCGGCTGCGGTGGGTGAAGTAGGCGAACTCGGCGTAGTTGTTGTCGAGCCGGGTCTGCCGGTCGTAGGCGAAGCCCGTCACCAGCAGCGACTCCGCGAGGGCGGTGCAGGCGCTGACCCGGATCGGCGCGTCGTTGCACCAGGCCCCCAGGCCCGGCGCGGCCCAGTAGAGCTCGTCGAGGGCCGGCACCGCCAGGGCCCCCAGCAGCGGCCGGCCCCGCCAGGTGAGCCCCACCGAGGTGCCGAAGAAGGGGTAGCGGTGGGCGTAGTTGGTGGTGCCATCGAGGGGGTCGACGCACCACTCCAGCGGCGAGGAGCCGGCCCGGCGGCCGCTCTCCTCCGCCAGCACCCCCAGCTCGGGCGTCTCGGCCGCCAGCACCGCCAGCACGGCCTGCTCGGCGGCCACGTCCGCCTCGGTCACCAGGTCGCCGGCGCGGCCCTTCTCGCGGATCCGCTCCAGCTGGCCGAAGTGGTGGCGCAGCTCCACCGCACCGGCCTCCGCGGCCCGGCGGGCAACCCCCGCCAGGCGCTCCAGGTCCGACTCCGGCAGGCCCGAGTCCGCGCGGGCACCGTCGGTGAGGCGCGCCGGGGCGCCGCTGGGCAGGCTCATTCGTCGTCGAGGGGCAGGCCGGAGCGCACCTTGCCACGGCCGAAGTGGCGGCCGAACTGCAGCTCGTAGACCTCGTCCTCGTCCTGGGTCTCCACCTCCAGGGGCCCCAGGGCCCGGGCGACGCAGAGCAGGCCGAAGCCGCGGCGGCGCACCTCCTGCGACAGGCCCAGGGATTCCCGCTGGTCGATCTCGCCGGCCAGCACCCGCACGGCGCAGGCCGTGCAGCAGCCGTTGCGGCAGCTGAAGGGCAGCGGCTCCCCCTGCTGCTCGAAGCTGCGCAGGATGTACTCACCCTCGGGCACGTTGAGGCGGATCGTGCGGCCCTCCTGGCGCCAGTGCACGGTGATCGGATGGCTGCGGCGACCGCTGGGGGCGCTGGGGCTGGGGGTCATGGCCGGCGGGCGTTCCAGGAGGGGGCGACTGCTACATTCTCACCGTTGCCCCACCGCGAGTTTCAGCGGCAGTTCTCTGAGAGTTTCTCCTGGAGAGTGTCCGTCGATCTCTGCACTGCCCTCTTCGCGGAGAGGTGGCCGAGTGGTCGAAGGCGCAGCACTGGAAATGCTGTATAGGGGCAACTCTATCGAGGGTTCGAATCCCTCCCTCTCCGTTTGATGCCGCCGCCTCCGGGCGGCTTTTTCATGGGCCACGGATCCCCACGGCCGGGCAGGGACCCGGGGCCGGCGCCGCCCGGTGCTGCGGCACGGCGCTGCGGCATTCCACGGCGGCCCTCCACGGCGGCACAGCACCGCCGCCGGTGGGCCGGTCCTGGAGTCCGGCGGAGGGACCGTTAGTTTGGGGCTTCCATTCAGGGATCCATGGGGCGGATCGTCGGCATCGACCTGGGCACCACCAACTCGGTGGTGGCGGTGCTGGAGGGCGGCCGGCCCCAGGTGATCGCCAGCGCCGAGGGTGGCCGCACCACCCCCTCGGTGGTGGGCTTCAGCAAGGACCAGGAGCTGCTGGTGGGCCAGCTGGCCCGGCGCCAGCTCGTGCTCAACCCGCGCAACACCTTCGCCAACCTCAAGCGCTTCGTGGGGCGCCAGTGGGAGGAGCTCGACGACGGCAGCCTGGCGGTGCCCTACACCGTGCGGGCCAACGAGACCGGCAACGTGCGCGTGGTGTGCCCGGCCACCGAGCGCGAGTACGCGCCCGAGGAGCTCGTGGCCAGCATCCTGCGCAAGCTGGTGGATGACGCCGCCACCTACCTGGGCGAGCCGGTGGAGGCGGCGGTGATCACCGTGCCGGCCTACTTCAACGACGCCCAGCGCCAGGCCACCCGCGACGCCGGCCGGCTGGCCGGGATCGCCGTGGAGCGCATCCTCAACGAGCCCACGGCGGCGGCCCTGGCCTACGGCTTCGACCGCAGCACCGTCAAGCGGGTGCTGGTGTTCGACCTGGGCGGCGGCACCTTCGACGTGTCGGTGCTGCGCATCGCCCAGGGCGTCTTCGACGTCAAGGCCACCAGCGGCGACACCCAGCTGGGCGGCAACGACTGGGACCGGCGCATCGTCGACTGGCTGGCCGATGGCTTCCAGGCGGAGCACGGCCTCGACCTGCGCCGCGACCGCCAGGCCCTGCAGCGGCTCACCGAGGCGGCCGAGAAGGCCAAAATCGAGCTCTCCGGCGTGAGCAGCACGCCGATCTCCCTGCCCTTCATCGCCACCGGCGACGCCGGCCCGCTGCACATCGAGACCAGCCTGGAGCGCTCCCGCTTCGAGAGCCTCTGCCCCGACCTGCTGGATCGGCTGCTGCGCCCCGTGCAGCGGGCCCTGCGGGATTCCGGCCTGGCCGCCGAGGACATCGACGACGTGGTGCTGGTGGGCGGCTCCACCCGCATGCCGATGGTGCAGCAGATGGTGCGCACCCTGATTCCGCTGGAGCCCTGCCAGTCGGTGAACCCCGACGAGGTGGTGGCGATCGGCGCGGCGGTGCAGGCCGGCATCCTCACCGGCGAGCTGCGCGACCTGATGCTCAACGACGTCACGCCGCTGTCCCTGGGGCTGGAGACCATCGGCGGCGTGATGAAGGTGCTGATCCCGCGCAACACGCCGATCCCGGTGCGCAAGAGCGATGTGTTCAGCACCTCCGAGGCCAACCAGAGCTCGGTGGAGATCCACGTGCTGCAGGGGGAGCGGCAGATGGTCGAGGGCAACAAGAGCCTGGGCCGCTTTCGCCTCTCGGGCATTCCGCCGGCGCCGCGGGGGGTGCCCCAGGTGCAGGTGTCCTTCGACATCGACGCCAACGGGCTGCTGCAGGTGTCCGCCACCGACCGCACCACCGGCCGCCAGCAGAGTGTGAGCATCCAGGGCGGCTCCAACCTCAGCGAGGAGGAGATCCGCACCCTGATCGCCGAGGCCGAGCAGAAGGCCAGCGAGGATCGCCGCCGCCGGGCCGAGATCGATCGCCGCAACCGTGCCCAGACCCTGGTGGCCCAGGCGGAGCGCCGCCTGCGCGACGCGGCCCTGGAGCTGGGGCCCTACGGCGCCGAGCGCCAGCAGCGGGCGGTGGAGATCGCCGTGCGCGAGGTGCAGGAGCTGCTGGCCGGTGGCGGCGGCGACCTGGGGGAGCTGGATCTGGCGGTGAGCCAGCTGCAGGAGTCGCTCTACGGCCTGAACCGCCGCCTGGCCAGCGAGCGCAAGGTGGAGAGCAATCCGCTGCAGGGCCTCAAGAACACCCTCGGCTCCCTCAAGGACGAACTGTTCGCCGATGACGACTGGGACGAGTGGGACCGGGGCGGCGCCGGCGGCGGTCGCTACCGCGACCCCTGGGCCGAGCCCTCCTGGTCGGCGGCCCGCAGCGAGCGCGAGCGTGGGGGCACCGACTGGGATCGCCCGGGCCGGGAGCGTTCGGGCTGGGACCGCCCGGATCGCGACCGCTTCGTGGGGGGCCGCTTCGAGGGCGACCGGTTCGATCGGGACCGCTTCGATCGGGACCGTTTCGACGGCGAGCGTCTGGACCGGCTTGAGCGAGACCGGCGGGGCCCTGGCAGCGACCAGCCCGGTGCCTGGGAGCGCGAGCGCCCCGATCCCGGCGCCGACCGCTGGGCCGAGCAGGAGCGCTGGGAACGCCAGCCGGCCCCGCGCCCGCTGCCGCCCGATGACGACGAGCCCTACGCCGGCGAGGGCCACGGGGACCACTCCTACGGGGAGCGCCGCTCTGTGCCCGCCCCGGTGCGGCCGGGCGGCCAGCACGACGACCCCTGGGCTGAGGTCTGACCCCCGTGCGGACTGGAACTCCCCCGGGTGAGGCCACCGACCCCTGGGCCGTGCTCGGCCTGGAGCCCGGCGCCGATGCCGACAGCCTGAAGCGGGCCTTCCGCCAGCAGGCGCGCCGCTGGCACCCGGACCTCAACGGCAACGACCCGGTGGCGGAGGAGCGCTTCAAGGCCGTGAACGCGGCCTATGCGGTGCTCAGCGACCCCGGCCGCCGCGCCGCCTGGGAGCAGGGCCTGGCGGACCCCGAGGGCGCCGCCGCCGACCCCTTCGCCACCGGCTTCCCCGCCTTCGAGGACTACCTCGAGGCGCTGTTCGGCCGCCGCCGCCGGCCCCCGGCCGCCGCCGACCCCGATCCCGATCCCGAGACCGACCTGGAGGACCCCGGCAGCCGGGCCCCCGTCCCCGCCGCCGCGCCGCCGCCGCCCCCGGTGGTGGCCGCCACGGACCGGGAGACGGCGGTGGAGCTGAGCCCGGAGCAGGCCCTGGCCGGCGAGCGGGTGGAGCTGGAGCTGGCGGATGGCACCGCGATCGAGGTCTGGACACCGCCCCTGGCCGGCGACGGCTGGCGGCTGCGGCTGGCGGGCGTGGCCCCCGGCGGCGCCGACCACTTCCTGCAGCTGCGGGTGCGCACCCCGGAGGGGCTGCGCATCGATGGCCTGCGGGTCCACTACCAGCTGGAGCTGGCCCCGGCCGAGGGCGCCCTCGGCTGCCTGGCGGTGGTGCCCACCCTGCAGGGCCCCGTGCAGCTGCGGGTGCCGCCGGGTTCCTCCAGCGGCCGGCTGCTGCGGCTGCGGGGCCGGGGCCTGGAGCGCGGCGGCGAGCGCGGCGACCAGCTGGTGGAGATCCGCCTGGTGGTGCCCGCCGAGCTCAGCGAGGCCGAGCGGGCCCTCTACGGCCGCCTGCAGCAGCTGGCCGCCGAGCCATAGGCCGCCAGGCCGCTGCGCTGCGGCGCGATCGGTGAGACACTGGCCGGGCCCTCCATCGCCCCCCGCCATGCCGGTGCACGTGCTGCTCTTCGATGCCGGCAGCGACAACGAGGGGATCCACTCGCTCGAGCTGAACGGCGCCACGGTGGTGCTGCTGTTCGAGGACCGGGACGACGCCGAGCGCTACGCCGGGCTGCTGGAGGCCCAGGACTTCCCGCTGCCCACGGTGGAGGCCCTGGACCGGGCGGAGATGGAGCAGTTCTGCGCCCAGGCGGGCTACCAGGCCCGCTTCGTGCCGGCGGGCTTCCTGCCCCAGTCGCCGGAGGAGCGGCTGCTGATCGCGCCGCCCGAGAAGAACATGGACGTCTCCGGCTGGCAGGAGCAGGAGGCCGGCGGGACCCAGGCCGAGGGCGCCACCCTGGTGAGCGGGTCCGCCCCGGCGGCCCCGGCCCAGGACGGCCCGATCAGCAGCGGCGACGCCGAGCTGGAGGCCTTCCGCCGCCGGCTCGAGGGCCTGCTGTGAGCGGGTCCTCCCCGCGCGCCAGCCGCGGCCACCTGCTCACCGAGCAGGCCAACCCCCGCAGCAGCGCCCTGGACCGGCTCAACACCGCCCAGCTGGTGCAGCTGTTCATCGACGAGGACCGCCGGCCCCAGGAGGCCCTGGCCGGCGCCGCCGCGGGCCTGGCCGCCGCCATCGATGCCATCGCCGACCGGCTGCGCCAGGGGGGGCGCCTGTTCTACCTGGGGGCCGGCACCTCCGGACGGCTGGGGGTGCTCGATGCCGCCGAGTGCCCGCCCACCTTCTGCACGCCGCCGGAGCTGGTGCAGGGGGTGCTGGCCGGCGGCAGCGCCGCCCTGCTGCGCAGCTCCGAGGGCCTGGAGGACCGCGCCGAGGGCGGCCGAGCCGACCTGGAGGCCCGCGGCTTCAGCGGCGCCGATGCGCTGGTGGGCATCGCCGCCGGCGGCACCACCCCCTACGTCCACGGCGGCCTGGCCTACGCCCGCTCCCTCGGCGCCCTCACGGTGGCGATGGCCTGCGTCAGCGCCGACCAGGTGCCCATGCCCAGCGACATCGACATCCGCCTGCTCACCGGCCCCGAGCTGCTGGCGGGCTCGACGCGGCTCAAGGCGGGCACCGCCACCAAGATGGCCCTCAACATCCTCTCCACCGGCGTGATGGTGCGCCTCGGCAAGGTCTACGCCAACCGCATGGTGGATGTGGCGGTGACCAACCAGAAGCTGGAGGACCGCGCCCTGCGCATCCTCGAGGACCTGGCCGGGGTGGAGCCCCAGGAGGGCTCGGCGCTGCTGGAGCGCAGCGGCGGCTCGGTGAAGCTGGCGCTGCTGCTGGCCCTCACCGGCCTGGAGCCGGCCGAGGGCCGGCGGCGCCTGGAGGCCGCCGGCGGGCAGCTGCGGCGGGCGCTGGAGGGCTGAGCCTGGCCCCCGCGGCAGCGGTCCTCAGGTCAGGGGGCCCCAGTAGGGGGCCGTGAACAGGTCCAGCCGGCGGCGGGTCTCCTGCGGCACCTGCTCCCTGGGGGTCATCAGGGCGTCGCGCAGGGCCGAGTGGGCACTGCTGGCGGGTCGCTGGGCGGCGATGCGCTCGGCGGTGGTGCGCACGATCTGCTGGGCCAGCTCGGCGTTGCTGCGCAGGTTGCCGATCACCATCTCAACGTTGACGCTGTCGTGGTCGCTGTGCCAGCAGTCGTAGTCGGTGGCCATGGCGAGGGTGGCGTAGGCGATCTCCGCCTCCCGCGCCAGCCGCGCCTCGGTGTGGTTGGTCATGCCGATCACCGCACAGCCCCAGCTGCGGTAGACGTTGGACTCGGCCCGGGTCGAGAAGGCGGGCCCCTCCATGCAGAGGTAGGTGCCGCCGCGGTGCAGGCTGCGGCCCTCGGGCATCAGGCTGTCGGCCACATCCGCCAGCAGGCGGCTGAGGGTGGGGCAGAAGGGGTCGGCCAGGGCCACGTGGGCCACGGCGCCCTCGCCGAAGAAGCTGAGGGGGCGCTGGTGGGTGCGGTCGATGAACTGATCGGGCACCAGCATGTCCAGGGGCCGCACCTCCGGCTGCAGCGAGCCCACCGCCGAGGCGGAGAGGATCCAGCGCACACCGAGGGAGCGCAGGGCCCAGAGGTTGGCGCGGTAGGGCACCTCCGAGGGGGTGAAGCTGTGGTGGCGGCCGTGGCGCGCCAGGAACACCACCTCCATGCCGCCGAGGCGCCCGAGCCGCAGGCTGTCGGAGGGCGCTCCGAAGGGGGTGTCGACGCTGATCTCCCGGATGTCCTCCAGGCCCTCCATGGCGTAGAGCCCACTGCCGCCGAGCACCCCGAGGCGGGCCTGGGCGAGGTCGAGACCGGGGCTGAAGCTCATCGGCGGGGGGCGGGACGGGCCCGGGGCAGGGATCCTGTTCTACCGGACGGCGACCGCCTCAGGTCCCCCTCCCCGGATCACCGCCCTGCGGCTGGCGCGGGGCGGCGCGCATACTTGGGGTCGTTTGCACGACGCAGCTGTGACCAAGGCCGTGATGGACACCGACGCCGGCAGCATCGAACTGGAGCTGTTCGACGCCGATGCCCCCAACACCGTCGCCAACTTCGTGAAGCTGGCCCGGGAGGGCTTCTACGACGGCACGGCCTTCCACCGCGTGATCCCGGGCTTCATGGCCCAGGGCGGCTGCCCCAACAGCCGCGAGGGCGCCCGCGGCGTCGCCGGCACCGGCGGCCCCGGCTACCAGATCGACTGCGAGATCAACGGCCAGAAGCACCAGGCCGGCACCCTGGCCATGGCCCACGCCGGCCGCAACACCGGCGGCTCGCAGTTCTACATCTGCCACGAGGCCCAGCCCCACCTCGATGGGGTGCACACCGTCTTCGGCCACACCGGCAACCTGGATGTGGTGCTGGCCCTCAAGAACGGCAGCCGCATCCACACGGTCACGATCCAGGACTGATCCGCTCAGCTGAGCGGATCAGCACCAGCGCACCAGGGTGCCCGCCGCCATGCGCAGGGCCGGCGGCCCGGAGGCCAGCTCCACCAGGGGCCGCCGCTGGGCCTCCAGGCTGTTGCTGGGGTGGGTGGTGCGCTGGCTGTCGGGGGCCAGGAGCAGGCTGACGCAGGCGGTGGCAGGCCAGCCGGCCAGGCGGTGCAGTGCCTCCGCCAGCCCGGATTCGGCGCTTCCCGTCAGCAGAACCGCCAGGCTGGGCTGATCCAGCAGGGCCAGAACCCGCGGGTGCTCCTCCATGCTGAGCTCCAGCCCCTGCTCCGCCGCCCAGCCCCGCAGGTCCTGCCAGTGGGCGGTGAGCTGCGCGGGATCCAGCTCCCCCTCCCCGCCCCACTGCCAGGCCAGCACCGCCGCCGGCCCCAGGCGGCAGCTGGGGGCGGGGCCGTCCATCAGGTGGCCGAGCTTGGCCTGCTTGGTCTGCAGGTAGTCGGCATTGTGCTGGCCGGGGTCCATCACCAGGGGCACCCGGTCCTCCACCTGCAGGCCGTAGCCGCCCAGGCCGGCGATCTTGCGCGGGTTGTTGGTGATCAGCCGCAGCCGGTGCACCCCCAGGTCGCTGAGGATCTGGGCCCCCACGCCGTAGCTGCGCAGGTCGGCGGGGAAGCCGAGCCGTTCGTTGGCCTCCACCGTGTCCAGGCCGCCATCCTGGAGGGAGTAGGCCCGCAGCTTGTTGATCAGGCCGATGCCGCGCCCCTCCTGGCGCAGGTACACCACCACCCCCTCGCCGGCCGCCTCCACCATGCGCAGGGCCGCCTCCAGCTGGGGCCGGCAGTCGCAGCGCAGGGAGCCGAAGGCATCGCCGGTGAGGCACTCGCTGTGCACCCGCACCAGCACCGGGCCGGTGGCGGCTTCGGGATGGCCCTTGACGATGGCGACGTGCTCGCTGCCGTCCAGCTCGTTGCGGTAGCCGATGGCCCGGAACTCACCGAAGGCGCTGGGCAGGGCGGCCTCCGCCTGGCGGCGCACGAAGCGCTCGGTGTCCAGGCGGTAGCGGATCAGTTCGGCGATGTTGATCAGCCGCAGCCCGTGGCGGCGGGCGTAGGCCACCAGCTGGGGAAGCCGCGCCATCGAGCCGTCGTCGTTCTGGATCTCGCAGATCACCCCCGCCGGATAGAGGCCGGCCAGGCGCGAGAGGTCCACCGCCGCCTCGGTGTGGCCGGCCCGCTTGAGCACGCCGCCGGGCCGGGCCCGCAGCGGAAAGATGTGGCCGGGGCGGCGCAGGTCCGCCGGCCGGGTGGCGGGGTGGATCGCCACCTGGATCGTGCGGGCCCGGTCCTCGGCGGAGATGCCGGTGGAGACGCCGTTCTCCGGGCCGGCGTCGACGCTGACGGTGAAGGCGGTCTGGTTCTCGTCGGTGTTGCGGGCCACCATCAGCGGCAGGTCGAGGGCATCCAGCCGCTCGCCCTCCATCGCCAGGCAGATCAGGCCCCGGGCCTCGGTGGCCATGAAGTTGATCTGCTCGGGGGTGGCGAACTGGGCGGCGCAGATCAGGTCGCCCTCGTTCTCGCGGTTCTCGTCGTCGACCACGACGACCATCTCGCCATTGCGGATCGCGGCCAGGCCGTCGGCGATCGAATCGAAGCCGATCGCCCCGGCCGCGCCGCCGGCGGCGGCCGGGGCGGCGTCAGCGGCGCTGGGGGTGCGGGAGGGGCTGGCGCTCAAGGGCGGGCTCGGCAGGTGGGCGGACCAGGACCACCCGGAACCGGGTGGCGCTGGCACTTTTATAAAGCCCGGTACAGTCAGCCGTTCCCGAGCCTCCGGCATGTCCAGCCAGCGCGTCGCAGTGATCGGAGCCACCGGCTACGGCGGCCTCCAGACCCTGCGTCTGCTGCAGGGCCACCCTGGCCTCACCGTCACCTACCTGGGCGGCGAGCGCAGCAGCGGCAAGCGCTGGAGCGACCTCACCCCCTTCCTGCCCCTGCCCGGCGATCCGGTGGTGCAGAGCCCGGAGGTGGAGGCCATCGCCTCGGCCGCCGACCTGGCGGTGCTGAGCCTGCCCAACGGTGTGGCCTCCACCCTGGTGCCCGGTCTGCTGGAGCGGGGCGTCAGGGTCGTCGACCTCTCGGCCGACTACCGCTACAGCTCCCTGGCCCAGTGGCAGGAGGTGTACGCCTCCGAGGCCCGCCACTTCCCCCGCAGCGACGCCGACCTCTGCGCCGAGGCCGTCTACGGCCTGGTGGAGTGGGAGGAGGAGCGGATCCGCGCGGCCCGGCTGGTGGCGGCCCCCGGCTGCTTCCCCACCGCCAGCCTGCTGGCCCTCACCCCCTTCCTCAACCAGGGCCTGATCGAGACCGGCGGCATCGTGATCGACGCCAAGACCGGCACCAGCGGCGGCGGCCGCGCCCCCAAGGAGCACCTGCTGCTGGCCGAAGCCTCCGAGGGGGTCGCCCCCTACGGCGTGGTGGGCCACCGCCACACCAGCGAGATCGAGCAGCTCTGCGGCCGCGCCGCCGGCCAGCCGGTGCAGCTGCAGTTCACGCCCCACCTGATCCCGATGGTGCGGGGGCTGCTGGCCACGGTCTACGGCCGCCTCAAGGATCCGGGCCTGAGCGCCGACGACTGCACCACCCTGCTGGCGGCGGCCTACCGCCGGGCCCCCTGCGTGCAGGTGCTGCCGGTGGGCACCTACCCCTCCACCAAGTGGGTGCGCCAGACCAACCGCGCCCTGCTCTCGGTGCAGGTGGATCCCCGCACGGGCCAGCTGATCGTGATGAGCGCCATCGACAACATGATCAAGGGCCAGGCGGGCCAGGGGGTGCAGTGCCTCAACCTGCTGGCGGGGCTGCCGGCGGAGACCGGCCTGCCGCTGCTGCCCTTCTACCCCTGAGGGGCGGCCCCGGCAGGGCGGCCCTCAGCGGGGCTGGAGCAGCCCCAGACGCTCGCCCGCCAGCTGCACCGCCAGGGGCAGGATGCGGTGCTCCTGGGCCTGGATGCGCTGGGCCAGGGCGCCGCGGTCGTCGCCGGCCAGCACCGGCACGGCCGCCTGCACCAGGATCGGTCCACCATCCACCTCCAGCCGCACCAGGTGGGCCGTGCAGCCGCTGAGGCGGACGCCCGCCGCCAGGGCCTGGCCGACGGCATCGACGCCCCGGAAGCTGGGCAGCAGCGAGGGATGGATGTTCACCAGCCGGTCCGGGTAGGCGTCGATCAGCCGCTGGGTGACGATCCGCATCCAGCCCGCCATCACCACCAGGTCGGCGCCCACGGCCTGGAAGCTGGCCGCCAGGGCGTCGTCGAGGGCCCCGCGGCTGACGGCCCTGCGGTGGTCGTGCAGCTGCACCGGGATGCCCAGCCGCTCCGCCCGGGCCACGGCGCCGCAGTCGCCGTTGTTGACCGCCAGCAGCACCACCTGCGCCGCCAGCTCGCCGCGCCGGCAGGCGCCCACCAGGGCCTCGAAGTTGCTGCCGTTGCCCGAGGCCATCACCGCCAGCCGCAGCCGCCGGCCACGGTCCCCCATCGCCGGCTCCCGCCCCGGCCCGGATCCCGGCTGCCGCGGCGGTGGCAACGGCCACTGGACGGCCAGGCCCGGATCGCTAGGGTCTACCAAAGCGGGCATCGCCTCCATGTCCCATCTCTCCATCCTGCCCACCGTCCTGCGCGACGCCGACCTGCTGGCGCAGGCCCTGCGGGACCTCGGCCTCGAGCCCCAGCGCGGCGGCAGCCTGCGGGGCTTCGCGGACGAGCGGGTCAGCGTGGAGCTGCGGGTTCAGCTCGGCCGGGGCGAGCAGCTGGGCTGGCGCCCCCAGGGTGACGGCAGCCTGGCCCTGGTGGGGGATCTGCAGCGCCTGGGCCGCTCCCGCCCCCTGCAGCAGCTGATCGGCCGCATCACCCGCGCCTACGCCGCCCGCCTGGCCCTGGCCGAGGCCGCCCGGGCGTTCCCCCGGGCCCAGGTGGAGCTGGTGGCCTGAGGGAACGCCGCCCGTGGTCGACCTGCTGCTGACCCTCGAGGCCCCCCACCGGCATCTGGTGGAGGTCCGCCTGCGCGCCCAGCCCCGCACCCCGGTGCAGCGGCTGCGGCTGCCGGCCTGGACCCCCGGCTCCTACCTGATCCGCGACTACGTGCGCCAGCTGGAGGGGCTGGAGGTGCGCCAGGACGGCCGCTGCCTGGAGCTGCGGCGGCTGGAGCCGGCCTGCTGGGAGCTGGCCTGCGAGCCCGGCGCCGGCCCCCTGACGATCACCTACCGGGTGCTCGCCCACGAGCTGTCGGTGCGCACCTGCCACCTGGATGCCGACCACGGCTTCCTGGCCCTGGCGGCGGTGGTGCTGGAGCTGGAGGGCGAGCGCTGGACACCGCATCGGCTGCAGCTGCAGCTGCCCGAGGGCTGGCGCCCGTTCCTGACCCTGCCCCGGCAGGCCGATGGCAGCTGGCTGGCGGCCGACTTCGACGCCCTGGTGGACAGTCCCCTGGAGGTGGGCCCCCACCGGGAGCACCCCTTTGCGGTGCGGGGCGTGGCGCACCGCTGGGTCACCTGGGGGGGCGCGCCGGCGCAGGGTGAGGAGCTGCTGCAGCGCCTGCCCACCCTGCTGGAGGATGCGGCCGCCGTGGCCGAGGCCTGCTGCCGGCTGATGGCCGTGCCGGCCCCGCCCTGCCGCGACTACCTGGTGGTGCTGCACCTCATGGAGGAGGGCTACGGCGGCCTGGAGCACGACCACGGCACCGTGCTGGCCTACGGCCGCCGCGCCCTGGAGCAGCCCGGTGGTCAGCGCAAGCTGCTGCAGCTGTTCGGCCACGAGTACCTGCACCAGTGGAACGTGCGGCGGCTGCGGCCCGCCGAGCTCACGCCGATCGACTACCACCGGCCGCCGATCGTGCCGAGCCTGTGGTTCGCCGAGGGGGTCACGAGCTATCTCGATCCGTTTCTGCCGCTGCTGGCGGGCCGCTCCACGGCGGCCGAGCTGCTGGAGGACCTGGGTGACGACCTCAGCCGCTACCGGCTGACCCCCGGCCGCGGGGTCCAGAGCCTGCGCCAGAGCAGCCAGGAGGCCTGGGTGAAGCTCTACCGCGCCGATGCCTACGCCGCCGACAGCCAGGTGAGCTACTACCTCAAGGGCGCCGTGCTGGCCCTGGTGCTCGACCTGCATCTGCGCCGCCACGGCTCCTGCCTGGTGGCGGTGCTGCGCCGCCTCTGGCAGGAGTGCGGCCGCTGGGGCCGGGGATACCGCGAGGCGGACCTGCTGGCGGCCTTCGCCGCCGCCGCCCCCGACCTGGCGGCCCTGCTGCCCGCCTGGCTGGAGGGCCTGGAGGACCCGGACCTGGACGGCTACCTGGCCGACGTGGGCCTGCAGCTCACGGCGGTGGTGACGCCCCAGCCCTGGATCGGCCTGGCGGCCCGCCGCGAGGACGGCCTGCTCTGCGCCAGCCGGGTGCACCGCGACGGCCCGGCCGAGGCGGCGGGCGTGATGGTGGGCGATGAGCTGCTGGCCCTGGCGGGCCGGCGCCTGCGGGAGCCCGAGCAGCTCGGCCGCTGGCTCGCCCCGGACCGGCACCAGGAGCTGCTGATCAGCCGGCGCGGCCAGCTGCGGGCCCTGACCCTGCGGCCCGCGCCCCCCCGCCCGGAGCGCTGGCGGCTGGAGTCCCAGCCCGAGCCCTCCGCGGCGGCCCTGGAGCAGCGCCAGCGCTGGCTGGAGCTGCTGCCGTGCTGAACCGGGCGCCCTGGCTGCTGCCGGCGGCGGCAGGTCTGGTGTTCAGTGCTGTGGGCCTCGGCTGGCTCAGCCAGGACCTGGGCGGCGACGACGGCCACCGCGGTGCCGGGGAGGGTGGTCGCCCGCGGCCGTCGCTGCTGGAGCTGCTGCAGCAGCTGGGGCGCCCGGCTGCCGCCCCCGTGGTCCTGGCGCCGGCACCACCGCCCCAGGCCCCCTGGCGCAGCCCGCTGCGGCGCCAGTGCCAGGGAGCGGATCCGGCCCTGCAGCGGCGCCTGCAGGCCCAGCTGGCGGCGCTGCCCCGCCGCCGCCGTGCCGTGGCCATCGACCCCAGCAACTACGGCCAGCGCTTCCAGCGCGACGCCTTCGGCCAGCCCCTCGATCCCACCCCCCGGCTGGTGGTGCTGCACGAGACCGTCTACGGCCTGGGCTCCGCCCTCAACACCTTCCGCACCCCCCACCCCAACGACGACGACCAGGTGAGCTACCACGTGCTGATCGGCGAGGACGGTCGCATCGTGCAGGCGGTGGATCCCGGGCAGCGGGCCTTCGGGGCGGGCTATTCGGCCTTCAACGGCGCCTGGGCGGTGACCCGGGCGGGCCTGGACGGTTCGGTGAACAACTTCGCCCTGCACGTGAGCCTGGAGACGCCGATCGACGGCGAGCACGACGGGCCGGCCCACAGTGGCTACAGCCCCGCCCAGTACGACGCCCTGGCGGTCGTGCTGGCGGACTGGATGGCCCGCTTCCCGATCCCGCCCACGGCGATCACCACCCACCGCCACGTCGACCTGGGGGCCGCCCGGGCCGATCCCCGCAGCTTCGACTGGCAGGCCCTGCAGCGGCGCCTGGCGGCCCTCGGCCGGCTCTGCTGAGGGGGAGGGGCAGGGGCAGGGGCGCAGGGCCGGAGGCCGGCCCCTGGCTCAGATCAGCGGCGAGAGGGGCTCCCGCTGCTGGCCGTAGATCACGCCATGCAGCTCCGGGTCCTGCATGTAGCGCAGGATGCGGGTGGGGTAGTCCAGCTTGCCGTTGTGCAGGTAGGCCAGGGTCGCCACCGTCTTGGCGTGGCGGGGCTGGCGGCTCACATCAAAGGTGCGGCTGGGGCTCTGGTCCAGTTCCCGCAGGATCCGCCGCAGCTTGCCCGCCAGCAGGGCCACGTTGCGCTCCGGATCCAGCAGCTGATCGCGGGCCGCCTGCACCTCCTCGGGGCCGGCGTCGGGCCGCAGCAGGCCCTGCTTCACCATCTCGCTCAGGCCCAGCTGGGCCGGACCGTGGGTGCTGAACAGGCCGGAGTGGGCCGCGATCGGCAGGTCCTCACCCGGCTTGGCGTGCTGCATCTCATCGAACAGGATCGCCGCCAGCAGCATCGGGTTGATGGCGCTGCGACGCCCCTCCCGCAGCACGAAGGGCTGCAGGTCCTGCAGGCGGCCGATGGTGTGGCTGCGCAAGGGGGTGAGCTGGTCCACGCCGCTGGTGAACAGCTGGGCCAGGCGCGGCTGGGGGCCGTGCACGCCGAAGCGCCGCTGCAGCTCCTGCAGCTCCTGGGGGCTGAAGCTGGCGGGGTTGGGCCGCTGGCCCTCGGTCACCAGGCCGTCGCCGCCGCTGGAGCCCACCTCCAGGCCGGGGCCGCTGATCCTGGGGCCACTGCCCACCAGGGGGGCCTGGGCGGAGCCCAGCAGGGCGCTGGTGGACACCAGCAGGCCGATCAGGAGCCGGCGCCGCAGCCGGGACAGGGCTCCGGAGGCTCTCCAGCGCTGGGGCGCGGCGGGGCGGCGCGGCACGGAAAGCAGGCTCACGGGGGGATAGTCAAATCTTACGGAGTTCTTTGGATTTCTTCCGCCTGGCCCCGGCCACCTGGGCCGCGGTCCACCCCGTCCCATTCCGGACCCGGATTTTTGGCCGGATTGCGACCGCTGGCGCTTTGCCCGGTGACGGATCACCGATAGCGTCGCCCTGCCTCGACTCGCCACCGCCCGGGCCCATGACCTTTTCCCCCGCCCCCGCCGGTGCCGGCCCCGTGGCCCTCTGGCAGCGGTTCTGCGGCCTGCTCTGGCACGATCCGGCCCTGGGTTTCTGGCTCGACGTGAGCCGCATGGCCCTCGATGCCGGGCGCCTGGAGGCCCTGCGCCCCGGATTCGCCCGCGCCTTCGCGGCGATGGCGGAGCTGGAGGCCGGCGCCATCGCCAACCCGGACGAGGGGCGCCAGGTGGGCCATTACTGGCTGCGCAGCCCCGAGCTGGCGCCCGACCCCGCCGCCGGCGCCCACATCCGCGCCGAGGTGGAGCGGATCGAGGCCTTCGGCCAGGGCGTGCTCAGCGGCACGATCGCGCCGGCCCCCGGCCGGCGCTTCACCGACGTGCTCTGGATCGGCATCGGCGGTTCCGGCCTGGGGCCGGTGCTGATGGTGCGGGCCCTGCAGGACCCGGGCTCGGGCCTGCCCTTCCACTTCTTCGACAACGTCGACCCCGACGGCATGCGCCGCACCCTGGCGGGCCTGGGCCAGCGGCTGCAGACCACCCTGGTGGTGGTGGTGAGCAAGTCCGGCGGCACGCCGGAGCCCCACATCGGCATGCTCCAGGCCCGCCGGGCCCTGGAGGCCCACGGCGGCAGCTGGGGGCACCAGGCCGTGGCCGTGACCATGCTCGGCAGCCGCCTCGACCAGGAGGCCCAGGCCGGCGGCTGGCTGGCCCGCTTCGACATGTTCGACTGGGTGGGCGGGCGCACCAGCATCACCAGCGCCGTGGGCCTGCTGCCCGGAGTGCTGATCGGTGCCGACATCCGCGCCTTCCTGGCCGGCGCCGCCGCCATGGACGCCGCCACCCGCGCCGCCGAGCTGGAGGCCAACCCCGCCGCCCTGCTGGCGGCCGCCTGGCACGCGGCCGGCGACGGCCAGGGTCGGCGCGACATGGTGGTGCTGCCCTACCGGGACCGGCTGGAGGTGTTCAGCCGCTACCTGCAGCAACTGGTGATGGAGAGTCTGGGCAAGAAGCTCGACCGCGACGGCCAGGTGGTGCACCAGGGCCTGGCGGTGTACGGCAACAAGGGCTCCACCGACCAGCACGCCTATGTGCAGCAGCTGCGCGACGGGGTCGACAACTTCTTCGTGACCTTCATCGAGGTGCTGGAAGACCCCGGCGACATCCCGCCCCTGGAGGGCGAGAACCCCGGCGACTTCCTCGACGGCTTCCTGCAGGGCACCCGCACCGCCCTCACCGAGGAGGGTCGTCAGACCCTGAGCATCACCCTGCAGCGCCTCGACGCCCACAGCCTCGGCGCCCTGATCGCCCTGTTCGAGCGGGCGGTGGGGCTCTACGGCGAACTGGTGAACGTGAACGCCTACCACCAGCCGGGCGTGGAGGCGGGCAAGCTGGCCGCCGCCGAGCTGCTGGCGCTGCAGGTGCGGCTGGAGGAACGGCTCGCCGACGACCGCGAGCACACCCTGGCGGGCCTGCAGGCGGACCTGGGCCTGGAGAGCGCCGAACCCCTCTACTGGATCCTGCGCCACCTCTGCGCCAACCGCCGCCACATCAGCGCCCGCGGCGACTGGGGCCGGCCCGACAGCCTGGTGTTCCTGCACGGCTGAGGGGCCGGGCGCTCAGGGCACCAGGTTCACCAGCTTGCCGGGCACCACGATCACGCGGCTGGGGGCCTTGCCCTCCAGCCACTTGGCGGCGATGTCACTGGCGAGGGCCAGCTGTTCGAGGCTGGCCCTGTCCGCATCGGCAGGCACCTCGAGGCTGCCGCGCACCTTGCCCCTGATCTGGATCACCAGGGGGATGGTGTCGCGCACCAGGGCCGAAGCGTCGGCCACGGGCCAGCCCTGGGCGTGGATGCTGCTGGTGGCCAGGTCGTCGGCGGCGCTGCGGCCCCCCAGCTTCAGCCAGAGCTCCTCGGCCAGGTGCGGCGCGAATGGGGCCAGCAGGATCAGCAGGGTGCGCAGGGCCTCGCAGGCCACCGCCGCGCCACTGCCCTCCAGGTGGGCGGCCATGGCGTTGCTGAGCTTCATCAGCTCCGACACGGCGGTGTTGAACTGGTAATCGCCGTCGAGGTCCTCGCCGATGGCGGTGATGGCGGTGTGCACGGCCCGGCGCAGCTGCCGCTCCTCCGGGTTGGGGCCGCCGTCGGCGGCCAGGGCCCCGGCCACCGCCGCCGGGCTGCCGGCGCCATCGGCCAGGCTCAGGCCCCTCTCGACGGCACCCTCCACCAGGCGCCAGATCCGCTGCAGGAAGCGGAACTGGCCCTCCACATCGGCGTCATCCCACTCCAGATCCTTCTCAGGCGGGGCCTTGAACAGGATGAACATGCGGGCGGTGTCGGCGCCGTAGCGATCGATCACCACGGCTGGATCGACGCCGTTGTACTTCGACTTCGACATCTTCTCGTAGAACATCTCCAGCACCTCACCTGTGATCGGGTCGCGGGGGTCGGTGGGGTCGGCCACATCGGCCGGAGCGATGTACTTGCCGCTGTGGGGATTCCTGTAGGTGATGCCCTGCACCATGCCCTGGGTGAGCAGGCGCTGGAACGGTTCATCGAAGCCCAGCAGGCCCCGGTCGCGCAGCACCTTGGTGAAGAAGCGCGAGTAGAGCAGGTGCAGGATGGCGTGCTCGATGCCGCCCACGTACTGGTTCACCGGCAGCCAGGAATCCACCGCCCGGCGATCAAAGGGCAGGTGAGTGTTGTGGGGGTCGCTGTAGCGCAGGTAGTACCAGCTGGAGCACATGAAGGTGTCCATGGTGTCGGTTTCGCGCCGGGCCGGCGCGCCGCAGCACGGGCAGGGCACCCGCCACCAGCTCTCCAGCTGGGCCAGGGGGGAGCCCCCCTTGCCCGAAAACGCCACGTCGCGGGGCAGTTCCACCGGCAGCTGCTCGGCCGGCACCGGCACCACTCCGCAGCTCTCGCAGTGGATCACCGGGATCGGGCAGCCCCAGTAGCGCTGGCGGGAGATCAGCCAGTCGCGCAGGCGGAACTGCACCCTGGCCCGGCCCCAGCCCTGGGCCTCGGCGGCGGCGGTGATGGCCGCCTTGGCCTCGCCGCTGGCCAGCCCGTCGAAGGGGCCCGAGTGGATCAGCACCCCGGCTTCGGTCCAGGCGCCGCCCTCATAGGCGTGCTCGTCGCTGCCCTCGGGGATGATCACCTGCCGCACCGGCAGTGCGTACTGGCGGGCGAACAGGAAGTCGCGCTGGTCGTGGGCGGGCACGCCCATCACGGCGCCGGTGCCGTACTCCGCCAGCACGTAGTCGGCGATCCAGAGGGGGATCAGCTCGCCGTTGGCCGGGTTGCGCACCCGGGCACCGATGGGCACGCCGCGCTTGGGCCGGTCCTCGGCCGTGCGCTCCTGCTCGCTCTGGCGGCCCACCAGGTCGCAGAAGGCCTCCACGGGGATCGCCTGCTCGGCCGTGGTGAGCCGGGCCACCAGCGGATGCTCGGGCGCCAGCACCAGGTAGCTGGCGCCGTAGATGGTGTCGGGCCGGGTGGTGAACACGCTGATGCGCTCGCCCGTGCCGCCGCCGGCGGCGTCCACCACCTCGAACTCCAGCTCGGCGCCGGTGCTGCGGCCGATCCAGTTGGCCTGCATCGTGCGCACCCGCTCCGGCCAGCCCTCCAGCTTGGGCAGGTCGTCGAGCAGCTGATCGGCGTAGGCGGTGATCTTCAGGAACCACTGGCGCAGCCGGCGCTTCTCCACCAGGGCGCCGGAGCGCCAGGAGCGGCCCTCGCCGTCCACCTGCTCATTGGCCAGCACCGTCTGGTCGATCGGATCCCAGTTGACGGTGGCGTCCTTCTGGTAGGCCAGGCCGGCGTCCAGGACCTGCAGGAACAGCCACTGGGTCCAGCGGTAGTAGTCGGCGTGGCAGGTGGCCAGCTCCCGCTCCCAGTCGATCGAGAGGCCCAGCTGCTGGAGCTGCCGCCGCATCGCGGCGATGTTCTGGTCGGTCCAGGCGCCGGGATCGACGCCCCGCTCGATGGCGGCGTTCTCGGCCGGCAGGCCGAAGGCGTCCCAGCCCATCGGGTGCAGCACCCGCTGGCCCCGCAGCCGCGCCACCCGCGCCACCACGTCGGTGATCACGTAGTTGCGCACATGGCCCATGTGCAGGCTCCCCGACGGATAGGGGAACATCGACAGGGCATAGAAGCTGGTGTCCCCCGGCCGCAGATCAGGGGTGGCGTGCAGACCCCGCTCCTGCCACCGCTGCTGCCAGGCGGCCTCGATGGCCTGGGGTTGATAGCGGCTGCTCTCGCCCATGGCCGGCCTTGACACTGGCCTGTGATGGTGCCACAGCCGCCCGCGACCGCCCGGCTGGCGGCGCCAGGACTGCGGCGGCAGGGGGTTCAGGCCAGAACGCGGATCACCGCCACGGAGCTGCGGGCCACCAGGATCGGCTGCTTCTCGTACTCCGGCTGCAGCCCCAGGAAGTCGGTGTCAACCCAGCGCAGGATGCCATCCAGCTTGGTGCCGTCCCGCAGCTGGACGTTGATGGGGCTTTTCGTGCGCACCCAGCCCTGGAGGGTGCGCACGCCCGGCTGGGAGGTGTCGAAGCCGGCCCCGGTGCGGCTCTCGAAGAGGTTCCCCATAGGATTGATGGTCGACCTTGCGGCCGCGTCGCGTGCTCCAGTTCAGCAAATATCAGGGATTAGGCAACGACTTTCTGCTGCTGGACGGCCGGGTGCTCGAAGGCGGCGCGGTGCCGGCCACCGACTTTGTCTTCGGCCTGACGCCGGAGTGGATCCAGCGGCTGTGTGACCGCCGCTTCGGCGTCGGCGGCGACGGGGTGATCCTGGCCCTGCCGCCCAACGCCGGCGGCGAGCTGCGCATGCGCATCTTCAATGCCGACGGCACGGAGCCGGAGATGTGCGGCAACGGCATCCGCTGCCTGGCCCGCTTCCTGGCGGACCGCGACGGTGACGGCCCGGGCCGCACCTGGCAGATCGACACCCTGGCCGGGCGGATCGTGCCGGAGCTGCTGGAGGACGGCACCATCCGCGTCGACATGGGCGCCCCGGTCCTGGAGCCCGCCCAGGTGCCCACCACCCTGGCCCTGGGGGCCGATGGCCTGCCCCAGGGGGAGCTGGTGGTGGACGGCGAGGCCTTTGCGGTGGCCGCCGCCGGCATGGGCAACCCCCACGTGGTGATCCCGGTGGAGGCGGTGGAGGAGATCGACCTGGAGCGCTTCGGCGCCGGCTTTGAGGTGCACCCCGCCTTCCCGGCCCGCACCAACGTGCACTTCGTGCAAGTGCTCGCCCCCGATCACCTGGTGATGCGGGTGTGGGAGCGGGGCGCCGGTCCCACCCTGGCCTGCGGCACCGGCGCCTGCGCCACCCTGGTGGCCTGCCACCGGCTGGGGCTGAGCGGCAACCGGGCCCGCCTCGACCTGCCCGGCGGACCCCTGCAGATCCACTGGGATCCCGGCAGCGGCAAGGTGTTCATGGACGGCCCGGCCGAGCACGTGTTCGACGGGGTGGTGCCCGATCCCACCCTGGTGGCCGCCGCCCGGCTGGAGGCCGCCCAGCGGCGGCAATCCGAGCCCGCCGCCGCTGCAGCGACCCCCGGCGCCGCGGCCCCCAGCCACCCCACGGCCGCCCCTCCAGCGGCGACCCCAGCCGCCGCCCCGGCGATCGACTGCGCCACCCTGTGCAGCAACGGCTGCATCCGCCCCGACGACTGCCCCAGCGCCGAGGTCCGCGCCCGCGCCCTGGCCCTGCTCGAGGCCAGCTCCCTCGACGACCTGGTGGCCCTGGCCACCAATTCCCTGGAATCGCGCACCCGGGCCCGCTTCGAGCGGGAGCGGGGCATGGGGGGCTGAGCCCATGGCCTACACCCCGCCGATCTACCTCGATTCCTGCGCCACCACGCCGCCGGCGCCGGAGGTGCTGGAGGCCATGGCCGCCGTGCACGCCGAGGCCTGGGCCAACCCCTCCAGCCTGCACGGCTTCGGCCTGGCGGCGGCGGAGCGCCTGGAGCGCTCCCGCCAGCGCATCGCCGAGATCCTGGGCTGCGGCGGCCAGCAGGTGATCCTCACCTCCGGGGGCACCGAGTCGATCCACACGGCGCTGCTGGGGGTGGGCGCCGAGGGGCCGCCGGGCCGGCTGCTGATCTCGGCGGTGGAACACCCGGCCACCGTGGCCGCCGCCGGCCAGCTGGCCCAGCGGGGCTGGCAGGTGGAGCAGCTGCCGGTGGACCCCCTGGGGGTGGTGGACCTCGACGCCCTCGATCGCCTGCTGGCGCCCCCGACGCGGCTGGTGTCGCTGATCTGGGGCCAGAGCGAGGTGGGCACGATCCAGCCGATCGAGCGGATCGGTCGGCGCTGCCGCGAGGCCGGGGTGCTGCTGCACGTCGATGCGGTGCAGGTGGTGGGGCACCTGCCGGTGGCCTTCGATGCCCTGCCGATCGACCTGCTCAGCTTCGCCTCCCACAAGCTGCAGGGCCCCCGTGGCGTGGGCGCCCTGCTGGTGCGCCCCGACCTGAGCCTGCGGCCCTTCATCGGCGGCGGCGGCCAGGAGGCGGGCCGCCGCGGTGGCACCGAGCCCGTGGCGCTGGTGGCGGGCCTGGCCCGGGCCCTGGACCTCTGCGATGCCCGGCTGCGGGCCCACGGCGGCCGCGATCCGATCGCCGATCGGCGCAACGAGCTGCTGCAGCAGCTGCTGCAGCTGCCGGCCGTTCGCCTCAGCGGCCCGGATCCCTTGGATCCCAGTGGCCCGGAGCGGCTGCCCCACCACATCAGCCTGCTGATGGCCGGCGCCAGCGGCCGGCCGCTCTCCGGCCGCCGCCTGGTGCAGACGATCTGGCAGCAGGGCTACGCCGTGAGCAGCGGCTCGGCCTGCAGCAGCGGCCGGGGGGCCAACCCCTGGGGCCTGGCCCCGAGCCCGATCCTGCAGGCCATGGGCTACCCCGATGGGGAGGCCGCCAGCGGCCTGCGGATCAGCCTGGGGCCCTGGCTCACCGCCGCGGACCTGGAGGGGGTGCCGGGGGCGGTGGAGCGCGGCCGGCTGCGGGTGGTCGCCGGTGAACCCGTGGGCTGAAGTCGCGGCCGGATCCGCCCCCCTGGGTAGGGTCGCGCCAGCTGAGCTGATGGGATGCTCCCCGCTGATCTGCGTGCGGCCGAGGCTGAGGCCCTGGAGGCCCTGGCCGCCGCGCTGCTGGCCGAGCCCAAGGGCCTCTGGACCGCCGAGTTCCGCTTCGAGGGCCTGCGGCTGATGCCCGTGGCCCTGCGCCTGGCGGCCGCCCTCACGCCCCGCTGCCCCGGTCTGCGGCTGCTGTTCCCCGATGCGGGCGCCACCGCCCTGGCCCGGCGCGATGCCCCTGAGCTGGCCCCCCAGCTGGCCAGCCTGCGCGATCTGATGCGCCTGCAGCAGGCCGATGGCGGCAGCGAGGGCGCCCTGATCCTGGTGGGTCCCTCCCCGGCCGACTACGCCGAGGTGGAGGCGGTCTGCGCCCAGCACCGCGGGCCGGTGGTGCTGCTCAACGGCAGCCTGGAGGACGCCGCCGTGGGCATCGGCAGCGTCGCCCGCGAGCGCCGCCGCGGCTTCCTCTCGGGCTGGCAGGCGGCCTATGCCCTGATCCCCACGGCCGAGGGGGCCCTGCGGCGGGCCTTCCCCGGTCCCTGGGAGCTCTACCGCCGCGACCCCGACGGCCATCGCTTCGCCGCCAGCTTCGAGACCCGACCCGACGCGGAGCAGCAGGCCGAGGCCCTGGGGAGCAGCGCTGGCGCCGTGGGCCGCGGGCTGGCGGCGGTGGATCGCTTCATCGAGGGCCTGCGCAGCTGACGCCAGGCTGCTGCGGCCCCGCGCCGCGGCGCAGCGCCCCCTGGCGACGGCCCTTGTGGGGGCCGGCGGGCCTCCGTACAGTTCGGCGTCTGCCGATGCGCCATGGCTGCTGCCGATTCCACCCCCCGCCCGCGCCGGATCGGCCTGGTGGACGCGGGAGCCGCCCTGGCGGTGCTGCTGGCGACCGCCGGGGTGATCTGGAGCCCCAAGCTCACCGGCGCCATCGCCAAGGCCACCGGCGCCCTGCGGCCGGTGACGGTGCTGGTGGATGTGCGCGGCATCCCGGCCGCCGATCCAGCGGCCCTGATCACCTCGGCCCGCCAGGACGGCAAGCTCGCCATCGTGATCCGCAACCAGCCCCACGGCACGGTGGCCGTCCAGGAGGTGATTGCCCTGCCGCGGCGCATCTCCACCCTCACCCCCGACGGCAAGGTGGTGAGCGCCGCCGACCCCAACCAGGCCACCTTCAGCACCCTCGATGCCCGCTTCGTGCTGCAGGGGGAGGGCCGCAGGACCGCTGAGGGGGTGGTGTTCGGCAACCAGGCCATCAAGGTGGGGGCCCCGATCGAGCTGGAGGGCAGCGCCTTCCGGGTCGGCGGCTCGGTCACCGGCCTGAAGCTGGAGTCGTGAGATGGAGCGTTCCAGCACGGGCCGCCAGGGGATCGCGCCCCACGGGGCTGAACGCCCTGCCGGCCTCCCCGTGGCGCCGCTGATGGCGCCGCTGATGGCGCCGCTGATGGTGGCGGCGGGCGGCCGCCGCGGGCCTCGCCGCCGCTCCCGCCCCCTGGTGGCCGCTCTTGCCGGTGGCCTGGCCCTGGCGGCCCTGGCGCCCGTGCCGCTGCGGGCCCAGGGCCTCACCGCCACCACCTCCTTCCCGGCAGCGCCGCCGCCGATCGGCCTGCCCCAGCTGCAGAGCCAGGTCAGCTGCCCGGCCCTGCAGCAGCGCATCGCCGCCGCCGTGGCCGGGGAGGCCCAGGCCTGGAGCGTCTCGGTGGCCGACCCCAGCGGTCGCCTGCTGGCGGACATCAACGGCAGCCGGCCCCGCATCCCGGCCTCCAACCAGAAGCTGATCAGCACCGCCATCGCCCTCGACCGCCTGGGTCCCGACTACCGGCTCACCACCCGCCTCTGGCGCCTGCCGGACGGCAGCCTGCGCATCACCGGCGAGGGCGATCCGGACTTCGGCCTGGCCCAGCTGCGCCGCTTCGCCAAGCTGGCCCTGGGCAGCGGCGGCGGACCGGGCGACCCCGCGGCGGGTCCCTTGCGCATCCAGCTGGTGGAGGAGCCCAGCCAGCGCTGGTGGCCCAGCGACTGGGCCTGGGGCGACCGGGCCGAGGCCTACGGCGCCCCGATCACCCGCCTGGCCCTGACCAGCAACGCCCTGGACATGGCGGTGGCCAACCCGCCGGTGCGGCTGCAGCGGCTGCTGGGCCAGGAGATCCGCCGCCAGGGCGGTCAGGCGGCCTTCAGCCTGGTGCCCTCCAGCGCCAGCGGCGATACCGCCATGGCCCAGGCCACCCTGCTCGACGAGGAGCCCTCGGTGGGGATGCACGGCCTGCTGAGCCTGGCCAACACCGAGAGCCACAACTTCACCGCCGAGGTGCTGCTGCGCCAGGGGAGCGGCAGCTGGGACCTGGCCCAGGCCCGCGGCTTCGCCACCCAGTGGCTGGCGGCCCAGGGCCTGCCGATGCAGGGGGTGGTGGTGGCCGACGGCAGCGGCCTCTCCCGCAGCAACCGGGTCACCAGCCGGCTGCTGGCGGCCCTGCTGCTGCGCATGGCCCTCCACCCCTATGCCGCCCACTACCAGGCCTCGATGGCCATCGCCGGCCGGCGCGGCACCCTGCGCAACCTCTACGGCGGCACCGGCCTGGAGGGCCGCTTCCACGGCAAGACCGGCACCATCAGCGGCGTGCGCTCGATCAGCGGCGTGCTCGACACCCCGGAGGGTCCCCGCTACGTGAGCGCCATCGCCAACGGCGGCTCCAGCCCCAACGCCACCATCGGCCGCATCCTCAGCGCCAGCCAGGTGCCGGGCCTCTGCCCGGCGGCCTGAACTCCCCCGAGGTGCGGCTGACCGTCGAGGTGCGGCTGACCGTGGCGGGGATCAGCGCCCGTGCCCCTCGGCCCGGCCCTCAGCTGCGGCCGGCGGCCTGGCGCAGCCGCTCGGCGGCGCGGCGGGCCCGGCCGATGGGCACGGCCGCGGTGCTGGCCTCAGCGGCGGCGGGGCCGGTGAGGCTGGAGGGGTCGACGCTCTGCAGCTTCACCAGCTCGCGCCGGCCCGCCGCCACCACCTTGCCCATGTCCTGCAGGCGGCCCTCCAGTTCCCCCAGCACCTGCTCGGCGTAGCGATTGGCGCCCTCCTGGATCGTGGCCGACTCCTGGCGGCTGCGGCTGATCAGGGCCTCGCACTGCTGCTGGGTGTGCTGGCGGAACTGCAGTGCATCGGCGTGCATCCGCTCGGCCTCGGCCTGGCTGGTCTGCTGCAGCCGCACGGCCTCCTGGCGGATCTGCTCCAGCTCGGCCAGGCTCTGCTGGCGGTTGCGCTCATGCTGCTCCACGAGCTGGCGCTTGAGGTCGGCGGCCTCGCTGTCCAGCTGCTGGCGGCGCTGCAGGGCCTCCTGCTCCAGCTGCTGGCGCCGCAGGCCGAACTGCTGCTCCATCTGGGCCAGGCGGGCCTGGTGCTCCTGCTCGGTCTGGGCCACCTGCTGGCGGGTCTGGAGCAGCAGCTGCTCGCACTGCTGGCGGGCCTGCTCCCGCAGTTCGGCCACCTGGCGCTCGGCCTCCTGGCGGATCGCCTGGGAGCTGATCAGCTGCTCCCGCTGCTGGCGGGCCTGGCCGACGATCTCCTCGGCCTTCTGGCGGGCCTGGCCGATGAACTCCTCCTTCTGGCGCAGCAGCTCCTCGGCCTCGGCCAGCTGGGGCGGCAGGGCCTCCCGCACGGCGTCCATCGCCTCGATCGCGTCCTGCTCGTTCACCAGCCGGCCGCCGCTGAAGGGAATGCGGGTGCCGTCAAGGACGATCTCCTCCAGCTGATCCAGCTGATCCAGCACGGAGCTGAGTTGCGCCTCGGTCATGGCCGCTGGTCAGGGATGGACTGATTAAAGAACGCGGCCAGATCCCGCGCCACTCCCTCGGGCACCATGTGGCCCACGGGGCCGCCGAAGCGGGCCACCTCCTTCACCACCGAGCTGCTCAGGAAGCTGTGGGCCGTGGCGGTGGCCATGAACAGGGTCTCCAGGTCCGGGGCCAGGCTCTTGTTGGTGTGGGCGATCTGCAGCTCGAACTCGAAGTCGCTCAGGGCCCGCAGGCCCCGCAGGATCACGCCGGCGCCGCAGGCCTGGGCGAAGGCCACGGTGAGGCCGTCGAAGCTGGCCACCTGCACCTGCGGCAGGTGGGCGGTGGCCGAGCGGATCTGCTCCAGGCGCCGCTCCACCGGGAAGGCGGGGGTCTTGCCGGGGTTCTGCAGCACCGCCACCACCAGGCCGTCGAACAGGCGGGCAGCCCGCTCGATCAGGTCCAGGTGGCCGAGGGTGAGGGGATCGAAGCTGCCGGGGTAGAGGGCCTTCATGGGCGGTGAGCGCAGGCCCCTTTCTAGAGTCGTGGCGGAAGCCCGATGCAGCGCGAGAGCCATGGCCAGCCTGAATGCCGACGCCAAGAAGACCCTGCTGCGCAAGATCCCCCATGGCGTGTTCATCTGCGGCGTGGCCGAGGGGGAGGAGGTGAACGGCTTCACCGCCAGCTGGGTGACCCAGGGCTCCTTCGAGCCGCCCCTGGTGGTGATGGCCGTGCGGGCCGACTCCACCAGCAACGGCATCATCCAGCGCACCGGCAGGTTCTCCCTCAACGTGCTCGCCGCCGACCAGAAGGACCTGGCCGCGGTGTTCTTCAAGCCCCAGAAGGGCATCGGCGGCCGCTTCGACGCCGCTCCGTTCCAGCTGGGGGAGCTGGGCCTGCCGGTGCTGGATGACGCCCTCGGTGCGGTGGAGTGCGAACTGGTGGGCCAGGTGGCCGCCGGTGACCACACCGTGTTCGTGGGCCAGGTGAAGAGCGCCGTGCTGCACCGCGACGGCGCCGCCCTGGAGCTCGCCGCCACCGGCTGGCAGTACGGCGGCTGAGGCGCACCCCGCTGCCATGGCTGCGGTGCCGACGCCCCTGACCCTGCCCGAACCCGCCGGCGCCGCCGCCCGGCCCCTGCAGCAGCAGCCTGAGCGGCTGCGGGCCCGCCTGCGGCAGGTGCCGCCGGAGCCCGGCTGCTACCTGATGCGCGACGCCGACGACCGCATCCTCTACATCGGCAAGGCCAAGGTGCTGCGCAACCGGGTGCGCAGCTACTTCCAGGGGGGTCCGAAGCACAGCCCGCGCATCGCCCTGATGGTGCGGCAGGTGTGCGAGATCGAGTTCATCGTCACCGACAGCGAGGCCGAGGCCCTGGCCCTCGAGGCCAACCTGATCAAGCACCACCAGCCGCACTTCAACGTGCTGCTCAAGGACGACAAGAAATACCCCTACCTCTGCATCACCTGGAGCGAGGCCTACCCGCGCATCTTCATCACCCGCCAGCGCCGCTTCCGCTCGCCCCTGGACCGCTTCTACGGCCCCTACGTGGACGTGGGCCTGCTGCGGCGCACCCTGGCCCTGGTGAAGCGGGTGTTTCCGCTGCGGCAGCGGCCCCAGCCCCTGCACAGGGACCGTCCCTGCCTCAACTACGCCATCGGCCGCTGTCCGGGGGTGTGCCAGGAGAAGATCAGCTCGGACGACTACCACCACACCCTGCGCCAGGTGGCGATGGTGTTCCAGGGCCGCAACGAGGAGCTGCTGGAGCTGCTCCGCGAGCAGATGCACCGCTATGCCGAGCGGCTGGACTTTGAGGCGGCGGCCCGGGTGCGCGACCAGCTGCAGGGCCTCGACACCCTGACGGCGGACCAGAAGATGAGCGTGGGTGACAGCTCCGTGAGCCGGGACGTGCTGGCCCTGGCGGCCGATGGGCGCGTGGCGGCGGTGCAGCTGTTCCAGATGCGGGCCGGCAAGCTGGTGGGGCGCCTGGGCTACACGGCCGATGCGGTGGGCCTGCCCCCGGCGGAGCAGGGAGCCGGCGGCGATCTGCCCGCCGGCCCGGAGCGGCAGCGGGCCCTGGGCCTGATCCTGCAGCGGGTGGTGGAGGAGCACTACAGCCAGGTGGAGCCGGTGGAGATCCCGCCGGAGCTGCTGCTGCAGCACGCCCTGCCCCAGCAGGGGCTGATCGAGGAGTGGCTCACGGAGCGGCGCGGCCGCCGGGTGAAGCTGGCGGTGCCCCAGCGCCAGCAGAAGGCCGACCTGATCGAGCTGGTGGAGCGCAACGCCGCCTACGAGCTGGAGCGGGCCCAGCGCACCGCCGAGCAGCACCAGCTGGCCACCGAGGATCTGGCCCAGCTGCTGGAGCTGCCCAGGCCGCCGCGCCGGATCGAGGGCTACGACATCAGCCACATCCAGGGCAGCGATGCGGTGGCCTCCCAGGTGGTGTTCCTCGATGGGCTGCCGGCCAAGCAGCACTACCGCCGCTACAAGATCCAGAGCAGCTCGATCCGCGCCGGCCACTCCGACGACTTCATGGCCATGGCCGAGATCATGCGCCGGCGCTTCCGGCGCTGGAGCCAGGCCAAGGCCGCCGGGGCCGACCTGCGGGAGCTGCGGCGGGCGGCGGGCAGCGCCCTGCACACCGACGGCCTCAACGACTGGCCCGACGTGGTGATGATCGACGGCGGCAAGGGCCAGCTCTCGGCCGTGATGGAGGCCCTGCGGGAGCTGAACCTGGACGAGGACCTGGTGGTGTGCTCCCTGGCCAAGCAGCGGGAGGAGGTGTTCCTGCCCGGCGCCCGGCAGCCCCTGGACACGGACCCAGAGCAGCTGGGGGTGCAGCTGCTGCGGCGCCTGCGGGATGAGGCCCACCGCTTCGCCGTGGGCTTCCACCGCCAGCAGCGGGGCGAGCGGATGAAGCGCTCGCGCCTCTCGGACATCCCCGGCCTGGGGCCGAAGCGGATCAAGGAGCTGCTGGCCCACTTCCGCTCGATCGACGCCATCCAGCTGGCCAGCCCCGAGCGGCTCGCCCAGGCGCCGGGCCTGGGACCCTCCCTGGCCCGCCAGGTGTGGGAGTACTTCCACCCCGAGGGCGTCGTCGCTCCGGTCGCTGCACCAGCGGAGGGCCCTCCGCCCGCCGGCGCGGGCACCGCCGCTGCCATTGCCGCTGCCCCCGCGGCTGCCGCTACCGCTGCCGGCAACAATGGGATCGTGGCGGAGCGACCCCTGGAGTTGGCCGGTTGAACACCCGCCCGTCCGCCCTGTTCCGCCGGCTGGCCCTGGCCCTGCTGCTGCTCGCCGGCCTGGCACTGGCCTGGCCTGGGGCGGCTCTGGCCGCCCCAGGCATCTGCATGGGGCCGGTCTGCGGCGATGAGATCACCCGCAGCGCCAAGCACCACTTCCAGCTGCGGCTGAAGGTGAGCGACCAGCGGGGCCACCGCGAGCGGCTCACCGTCGACTGCCGCGACGGCCACCTCAGCCCGGTGGCGGGGCCGGTGGAGCGGGGCTATGCGGCGGCCGTGGCCCGCCGCGCCTGCCGTCTGGCGGGGGAGGCCCCGGCATGAGCCGTCGCAGCGCCGCCCCCACCGTCTCCCGCGGTGCCGCCCGCGGAGCCGCCCGTGGGGCCCGCGGTGCCCGGAGGTGCGCCCCATGACGCTGGGCCTCTGGGTGCTGGGCGACCAGCTGCATCCCCACCAGGCCGCCCTGGCCAGCAGTGCTCCAGGCACGGCGCGGGTGCTGCTGGTGGAGAGCCGGTCGGTGCTGGCCCGACGGGCCTACCACCGCCAGAAGCTGGTGCTGGTGTGGAGCGCCATGCGCCACTTCGCCGCGGCGCTGCAGGCGGCCGGCTGGGCCGTCGACCACCGCGAGGCGGAGCACTTCGGCGGCGCCGTGCGGGCCTGGATCGCGGAGCACAGCATCCGCGAACTGCGGCTGATGGAGCCCGCCGACCGGGAGTTCCGGCGGGCGATCGAGGCCCTGCAGCTGCCCGTGGCCCTGGTGTGGCTGCCCTCCAACGCCTTCCTCTGGAGCCGGGAGGACTTCGCCGCCTGGGCCGGCCGCTACCGGCAGCTGCGGCTGGAGCTGTTCTACCGGGAGGGCCGCCGCCGCTTCGGGGTGCTGATGCAGGGGGAAGGCAAGGGCGCCCAGCCCCTGGGGGGCCAGTGGAACTACGACGCCGACAACCGCAAGGCGCCGCCCAGGGGCCTGCAGGGGCCCGAGCCGCTGCACTTCGAGCCCGATGCCACCACCCGGGCCGTGATCGCCAAGGTGCAGCGGATCGACGCCGAGCGCATCGCCGCCGGCCTCGATCCCCTGCCGGGGGATCTGGAGCCCTTCCACTGGGCGGTGACGCGCCCGCAGGCCCTGCAGGTGCTGGAGCACTTCATCGCCACCCGCCTGGCGGGCTTCGGCCCCTACCAGGACGCCATGGTCGGCGGCCAGCCCACCCTCTGGCACGCCCTGCTCTCGCCCTACCTGAACCTGGGCCTGCTGCACCCCCTGGAGGTGATCCAGCGGCTGGAGCAGGAGGGGCTCGCCCGCGCCGTGCCCCTGCCCAGCCTGGAGGGGGTGATCCGCCAGATCCTGGGCTGGCGCGAGTACACCCACGGCCTCTACCACTGGTTCGGGCCCGACTACCCCAGCCGCAACCACTTCGGCCACCACGCGCCGCTGCCGGCCTGGTTCGACCGGCTGGGGGGCAGCGGCCTGGCCTGCCTGGACACGGCGCTGGGGGAGCTCAGGGCCAGCGGCTATGCCCACCACATCCAGCGGCTGATGCTGTTCGCCAACTACGGCCTGATCGCCGGCCTGGATCCGGCGGCCCTCACCGCCTGGTTCCATCGGATGTTCATCGACGGCTTCGACTGGGTGATGCAGACCAACGTGCTCGGCATGGGCCTGTTCGCCGACGGCGGCCTGTTGGCCAGCAAGCCCTACGCCGCCAGCGGCCGCTACATCCACCGCATGGGCACCTACTGCCGCGGCTGCCGCTACGACCCCAAGCAGCGCCAGGGGCCCACGGCCTGCCCCTTCAACGCCCTCTACTGGGACTTTCTGGCCCGCCAGCGGCCGCTGCTGGCGGCCAACCCGCGCATGGCCCTGGTGGTGAGCCAGCTGGATCGGCTCTATCCGGAGCAGCTGCAGGCCATCCGCCGAACCGCCACAGACCACCGGACGGGCGGCGGCGTGGGCGCCGCTTGACAGGGGTGCGGAACTCCCGGATTGTGGGCTACCCACCAGATGTCGCTGCGATGATCCAAGGCCACCCCACCCGTAGTGCCAGCAGCGCCGTCACCGCCACCGCCGCCGCGGTCGCCGCCGCCGCGACCACCGGCCTGGATGTGGAGCTGCCCCTGGAGCTGGCCGCCGCCGTGGACTCCTACCTGCAGGCCCGCCCCGGCCTGGACGCCAACCGGCTGCTGCAGAGCGCCCTGGCCCAGTTCCTGGTGCAGCAGGGCGGCGCCCGCCCCGAGGTGCGGGAGCTCTACCTTGATGGCCTGTTCGGTCCCACCCGCTGATGCTCCTGGCGGCGCTCCCCCCCGAGGCCTACCTCTGGTTCAAGACGCTCCACATCGTGGGCGTGGTGGTGTGGTTCGCCGGCCTCTTCTATCTGGTGCGTCTGTTCATCTACCACCGCGAGGCGGAGGAGCTGGAGCCCGCCCTGCGCACGGCCTTCCAGGCCCAGTACGCCCTGATGGAGCGGCGCCTGGCCAACATCATCACCACCCCCGGCCTGGTGGTGACGGTGGCGATGGCGGCCGGACTGCTGCTGGCCCAGCCGGCCTGGCTGCAGCAGGGCTGGATGCACGCCAAGCTCGGCTTCGTCGCCGCCCTGCTGGGGTATCACCTGCTCTGCTACCGCCTGATGGGCCAGCTCCAGGCAGGCCGCTGCGGCTGGAGTCCCCAGCAGCTGCGGGCCCTGAACGAGCTGCCTACCCTGCTGCTGGTGCTGGTGGTGATGCTGGTGGTGTTCAAGGGCCAGTTCCCCACCGGCGCGGCCACCTGGTTCCTGGTGGCCCTGGTGGTGTTCATGGCCGCCTCGATCCAGTTCTATGCCCGCTGGCGCCGGCTGCGGGCTGAGCGGGAAGCCGCCGGCGGAGCCGCCTGAGGTGGCTGGATCCGCGGCGGAACGGCCTGCTGGGGTCCAGCTGGCCGGCGCCACCCACCCCCTGGCGGCGGTGCTGGCGGGGGTGCACGCCGGCAGCTGCCCCGGCACACTCAACTTCCACTGCCACACCCTCTGCAGCGACGGCAGCCTCGCCCCCGAGAGCCTCGGCGCCCAGGCCCTCGCCCTGGGCCTGCGCCACCTGGCGGTGACCGACCACCACAGCACCGCCGCCCTGGCGCCGCTGCGGCGCTGGTTCGCGGCCCAGGCCGAGGGCGGGGCGGCGGTGCCGACCCTCTGGAGCGGCGTGGAGATCAGCTGCCTGCTGGAGGGCTGCCTGGTGCATGTGCTCGCCCTGGGCTTTGCGGAGGACAGCGCCGAGGCCCTGGAGGCCCTGGCCCCCTACCGCCAGGGCAGCGCGCCGGTGGGGGAGGAGCTGCGGGCGGCGGAGGTGGTGCGGCGCATCCACGGCGCCGGCGGCCTGGCCCTGCTGGCCCACCCCGCCCGCTACCGCCTGCCCTTTGCCCGCCTGATCGGCGCGGCGGCCGAGCTGGGCATGGACGGCGGCGAGGCCTGGTACGACTACGCCATGCAGCCCCGCTGGCAGCCCACGCCGCTGGTCTGCGCCTCGATCGCCGCCCAGCTGGAGGAGCTCGGCCTTCTGCGAAGTTGCGGTACGGATACCCACGGCCTGGCGCTCCATGGCCGCTAGGGTTCGATGAGCTTTTCCGCACGCGCCGATGGGCCTGTTTGATCGCCTGCTGGGTTCGCTCCCCCTGGGTTCCAAGAAGGCCTCCAGCGGCGGCGCCGCCCCCCAGCCCGCCAAGGCCGACGAGACCTTCTTCCTCGATCCGGACGCCGCCAGGAGCGTCGGGGACGTGGCGTTCATGCGCCGCTCCAACACCATCCGCCACACCTTCCCCGGCACCGCCAGCAACCCGGGCATGAAGGAGCTGGTGGACGAGGTGGCCTCCCTGGAGGCTCAGGCCAAGAAGCGCAGCCCCGGCCTGCCCGGTGCCGAGCCGGTGGAGAGCGAGATCAACCTCACCGGCGGCGTGCCCAAGCCCGTCAAGAAGACCTTCGCCGAGAAGCTCAGCAGCGCCGAGCTGGGCGAGCGGCTCAAGGGCTCCGCCGTGGCGGTGAATGCCCCCGGTGGCCCGGCGGCGGCGGCCCAGAAGCAGCAGCAGGGGGCCAGCGCCCAGCCCCAGATCACCCAGCAGGCCGCCAAGCCCGGCTCCACGGACGCCTTCAAGGCCTGGGCCAAGGAGATCACCAGCTGAGCCGATCGGGCGGGGCGCTCAGGGGGCGGCGGCCCCCTCCACCAGCGCCTCGGCCTCCAGCACCAGCTGCCGCAGCCGCTCCAGCTGCGGGTCCCCGGCGCCGGCCCAGAGCCCGCGGTGGTGGGCCTCCAGCAGCCGCTCGGCCATGTCCCGCAGGGCCCAGGGGTTGGCACGGCGCAGGAAGGCCAGCACCGCCGCATCCCCCAGCCACTGCTCCGCGACGGCGCCGTAGCTCCAGTCGGGCACGCGGCCGCTGCTGGCGTCGTAGGCGAACAGGTAGTCGAGGCTGGCGGCCATCTCGAAGCCGCCCTTGTAGCCGTGGCGCTGCATGCCCTCGATCCAGCGGGGGTTGAGCAGCCGCGAGCGCAGCACCTTGTCGAATTCCCTCTCGATGCGGTGCAGCCGGGGCCGCTGGGAGCGGGAGTGGTCGCCGAACCAGAGGGCCGGCGCCGTGCCGCGCACCGCCTCGGTGGCGGCGCTCAGGCCCCCCTGGAACTGGTAGTAGTCGTCGGAGTCGAGCAGGTCATGCTCGCGGTTGTCCTGGTTGTGCAGCACCACCTGCACCGCCCGCAGCCGCTGCTCCAGGCCGGGGCGGTCGGCGATCGCCTCGCAGCGCTGGTCGGCGCCGGGGCTGTCGTAGCGCCAGCCGCTCCAGTTCAGGTAGGCCTCGCCCAGGTCGCGGCGCTGCTCCCACTGGCCGCTGTCGATCAGCCCCTGCAGGCCGGCCCCGTAGGCCCCCGGCGCCGAGCCGTACACCCGGCCGGCATGGCCGTCGCGGCGGGCGGCGGCGGCCAGGGGATTGTCCGCCTCCGGTTCCACCTGGGCGGCCACCAGGGCCGTGGCCCGGTTCATCCAGCTCACCAGCTGGGGGAAGGCATCGCGGAACAGGCCGGAGATGCGCAGGGTCACGTCCACCCGGGGCCGGCCCAGCTGCGCCAGGGGGATCAGCTCCAGGTCCACCAGGCGGCGCGTCGGACCATCCCAGATCGGGCGCACCCCCAGCAGCGCCAGGGCCTGGGCGATGTCCTCGCCGCCGTTGCGCATCGTGGCCGTGCCCCACACCGAGAGGGCCAGCTGGCGCAGATGCTCGCCCTCCTCCTGCAGGTGCAGCTCCAGCAGCAGCTCGGCGCTGCGGCGCCCCAGGTCCCAGGCGGCTTCGCTGGGCAGGCCGCGCAGGTCGACGCTGTAGAAGTTGCGGCCCGTGGGCAGCAGGTCGGGGCGGCCGCGGGTGGGGGCGCCGGAGGGGCCGGCGGCGATGCGGCCCCCGGCCACGGCCGTCAGGAAGGCCTGCCGCTCGGCGTCGCCGCAGCGCAGCAGATCGGGCACCAGGCGGGAGCGCAGCCGCCCGAGCACCGCGGCGGTGGCGGGGCCGGGGTCCGCGGCCCCTGGGCGGATGCCCGCTGCATCCTCGAGCCGGGCCCCAGGCCCCGGGACCTGCCGAGGCTCCAGCAGCGCCGCCATCAGCGCCAGCGCCCGCTCCTCCAGCCAGGCGACGCCGTCGCCCACGTGGCGGGCCGCCGGGCAGCCCAGCTCCGCCAGGCGCCGGCGGTCGGCGGCGACCAGGCGGGTCTCCTCGGGATCGGCCCAGGGGTCGAAGCCCAGGCCCAGGTCGGCCGCCAGGGCCTGGGTGAGGCCGGCCCCCTCCGCCACCGGCGGCCGGGCCAGGCAGAGCAGCAGCTCCGCCAGGGCTCCGGGCTCGGGCAGGTGGCCGTAGGTGTGCAGCCCGGTGCGGATCTGGGCCTCCTTCAGCTCGCAGAGGTAGCCGTCAGCCGCCTCCAGCCGCGCCGCGTCGATCGGCTGCCCTCCCGCCTCGCCGGCCCCCAGGGGCAGCTGCAGCTCCGCCAGCCGTACCAGCACCTGGTCCCGCAGCAGCGCGGCCCGGTCGCCGCCGAGCTGGCTGGCCTCCCAGTACTCGTCGATCAGGGCCTCCAGCTGCCGCAGATCGCCGTGCAGGCCGGCGCGGCCCAGGGGCGGGGTGAGGTGGTCGAGGATCACCGCCTGGGCCCGGCGCTTGGCCTGGGAACCTTCGCCGGGGTCGTTGACGATGAACGGGTAGATGTGGGGCAGCGGCCCCAGGGCCCACTCGGGGTAGCAGGTGTCGGAGAGGCCCAGGCCCTTGCCCGGCAGCCACTCCAGGTTGCCGTGCTTGCCCACGTGGCACACCAGCTGCGCGCCCGCCCCCTGGCGCAGCCACAGGTACTGGGCCAGGTAGGCGTGGGGCGGCGGCAGGTCGGGGCAGTGGTAGCTGAGGCTGGGGTCGCGGTCGTAGCCGCGCTCGGGCTGGATCAGCAGGCACACCCGCCCGAAGCGCAGGCCCTGGATCGGAAAGCCTGCCGGCACCAGGCTGGGGTCGTCCTCGGGTGGCCCCCAGCGGGCCTCCAGCCGCTGCCGCCCCGCCGCCGGCAGGCCGGCGTACCAGCGCCGGTAGTCGGCCAGGGGCAGGTGGGCCAGGGGCGGCCGGTGGTGGCTCTCCGGGTCGTTGGTGCGGCCCGCCAGCAGGCGCTGGATCAGGGCATCGCCCGTGGCCGGTGGCGCCTCGCCGCCCAGGTCGTAGCCCGCCCCGGCCAGCCAGCCCAGCATCGCCGCGGCACTGGCGGGGGTGTCGAGGCCGACGCCGTTGGCCAGGCGGGCATTGCGGGTGGGGTAGTTGGCCAGCACCAGGGCCAGGCGCCGCTGGGCCGGCGGCGTGCCGCGCAGCCGCGCCCAGCCCTCGGCCAGCTCTGCGATCCAGGCCAGGCGCTCCCGGTCGGGCTCGTAGCGGTGCAGGGCCGTGGCCAGGCGCCCATCGGCACCGCAGGGCTCCTTGAAGGCCCCCACCCGGGTGGTGATCCGACCATCCAGCTCCGGCAGCGCCACCTGCAGGGTGAGGTCCAGGGGGGCCAGGCCGATGGAGCTCGCAGCCCAGGCCTGGCGCCCCTGGGTGCTGCAGAGCACCTGCAGCACCGGCACCTCCAGGGCCTCCCACAGGGGGGCCCCCAGCCCCGCCTCCTCGAACTGCACCGAGGCGAACGACGTGGTGCAGAGCACCACCTGGACCCGCTCGCGGCCCAGCAGGTCGGCGACGCCGCGCTGCACGGCGCCCTCGCGCAGGCCGCTCACCCACAGGGCCCGCGGGCAGAGGCCCCGCTGGCGCAGGGCCGCCAGGATCGCCTCGGCCAGGGCCAGGTCCCCCGCCTGGCGCAGGGCGCGGTAAAGGATCACGCCCACCCGCTCGCCGGGCTCGTCGCGCCAGTCGAAGGGCAGGGGATCGGGGCAGGGCTGCACCGCCGGCGGTGCCGGCTGCTGCCCGGCCGCCAGGGCCGCCAGGGCCTGGAGCACCGCCAGCAGATTGGCCTCGCCGCCCTCCCGCAGGCAGCGCCCCAGGGCAACGGCCAGCGCCGGCTCCACCGTGCCCAGCTCCGCCAGGGACTGCTCCTCCTCCGCCGTGCCGGCCGTCACCACCAGCTGGCGGCCGCCCGGCGCCGCCCAGGCCCGCAGCTGCTCCAGGCCGTAGCTCCAGTGGCCCCGGCCCCCCAGCAGCCGCACCAGTACCACCTGGGTTGACCCCAGGCTGGTGCGCAGGTAGTGGTCGAGCACGGCCGGGTGCTCCAGGGCCGCCAGGTTCAGGCCCCGCAGCTCCGGCAGCCCGGGCCGCGCCGCCAGCAGGGCCGCCAGGCCGCTGAGGTCCGTGTCGGCGCTGCTGAGCAGCACCAGGGGGGCGCCGGGCTGCTCCACAAAGCTGGGGCCCTCCAGGGGGCTGGTGCTGCCGGGAACCGCCGCGAGCCGATGCATGCCCCCATCCTGGGGGCTGGGGCGGAGGCGGCGGTGAGAAGATCGGTGCCATCCGTGGCCGCCCCGCGCGGCCGCCGGGCCCGGCCCACCGGCCGCCCGACCCGTCCCTGGACCGCCCTCCCCCCGCCGACCCCATGCATCAGTTCCTCCCCTATGCCTGGTTCGATGGCAAGTGCGTGCGGTTCGAGGACGCCACCCTGTCGGTGGCCACCCACGCCCTGCACTACGGCACCGGCGCCTTCGGGGGCATGCGGGCCCTGCCCAACCCGGCCGATCCGGGCGAGATCCTGCTGTTCCGGGCCGACCGCCACGCCCGCCGCCTCAGCCAGAGCGCCCGGCTGCTGCTCACCGAGCTGAGCGAGGCGACGATCCACGCCGCCATCGGCGAATTCCTGCGGGCCAACAGGCCCACCTGTCCGGTGTACCTGCGCCCCTTCGTGTGGACCAGCGACCTGGGCATCGCGCCGCGGCTGCACAATATTCAGACCGACTTCCTGATCTACGGCATCGAGCTGGGCGACTACCTCTCCCCCGAGGGGGTGAGCTGCCGGATCAGCTCCTGGACCCGCCAGGAGGACCGCTCCCTGCCCCTGCGCGGCAAGATCAGCGGCGCCTACATCACCAGCTCCCTGGCCAAGACCGAAGCGGTGAAGAGCGGGTTCGACGAGGCGATCCTGATGAACAGCCGCGGCAAGGTGAGCGAGGCCAGCGGCATGAACCTGTTCCTGGTGCGCGACGGCGCCCTGATCACCCCCGGGGTGGACCAGGACATCCTCGAGGGCATCACCCGCGCCAGCGTGATCGAACTGGCCAAGGCCATGGGCGTGGAGGTGATCGAGCGGGCCGTGGACAAGAGCGAGCTGTTCGTGGCCGATGAGGTGTTCCTCAGCGGCACGGCCGCCAAGGTCACGCCGGTGCGCCGGGTGGAGAGCACGGACCTGCCCGGCGAGCGCCCGCTGATGGAGCGGCTGCGCGAACGCCTCACGGCGATCACGGAGGGCCGCGATCCCGCCTATGACCACTGGGTGACCCGGATTCGCATCGACGCCTGATGGTGCTGACCAGCAGCTCGCCGGCCCGCCGGCCCGCCACCCGTCGCCCGGGCTTCCTGGAGCGGCTGCACGGCCCCGGGCGGCCGGTGCTGGTGTTCGACGGCGCCACGGGCACCTCCCTGCAGCAGATGGACCTGGACGCTGAGGACTTCGGCGGTCCGGCCCTGGAGGGCTGCAACGAGATGCTGGTGATGACCCGGCCCGACGCGGTGCAGGCCGTGCACCGCCAGTTCCTGGAGGTGGGCGCCGACGTGATCGAGACCGACACCTTCGGGGCGGCCTCGATCGTGCTGGCGGAGTACGACCTGCAGGACCAGGCCTTCGCGATCAACAGGCGGGCCGCGGAGCTGGCCCGGGAGATGGCCGACGCCTACAGCACGCCGGAGAAGCCGCGCTTCGTGGCGGGCTCGATGGGGCCCACCACCAAGCTGCCCACCCTCGGCCACATCGACTTCGACACGATGAAGGCCTCCTTCGCCGAGCAGGCCGAGGGCCTGATCGCCGGTGACGTGGACCTGTTCATCGTCGAGACCTGCCAGGACGTGCTGCAGATCAAGGCGGCGCTGCAGGGCATCGAGCAGGCCTTCGCCCGCACCGGCCAGCGCCGGCCGCTGATGGTGAGCGTCACGATGGAGACCACCGGCACCATGCTGGTGGGGTCGGACATCGCCGCGGTGGTGGCGATCCTGGAGCCCTTCCCGATCGACGTGCTCGGCCTCAACTGCGCCACGGGCCCGGAGCAGATGAAGGAGCACATCCGCTACCTGAGCGAGCACAGCCCGTTCGTGGTGAGCTGCATCCCCAATGCCGGCCTGCCGGAGAACGTGGGCGGCGTGGCCCACTACCGGCTCACGCCGCTGGAGATGAAGCTGCAGCTGCTGCACTTCGTCGAGGACCTCGGCGTGCAGGTGATCGGCGGCTGCTGCGGCACCACCCCCGCCCACATCGCCGCCCTGGTGGAGCTGGCCGCCGAGCTCCAGCCAGCCCCCCGCCGCGTGCGCCGCTCCGATGGGCCCGTGGAGCCCTCCAGCGGGCCAGACCCGCGCCCGGCCCTGGCCTACGAGCCCGCCGCCGCCTCGATCTACGGCACCACGCCGTATCTGCAGGACAACTCCTTCCTGATCATCGGCGAGCGCCTCAACGCCAGCGGCAGCAGGAAGGTGCGCGAGCTGCTGGCCGAGGAGGACTGGGACGGCCTGGTGGCCGTGGCCCGCGGCCAGGTCAAGGAGAACGCCCATGTGCTCGACGTCAACGTCGACTACGTGGGCCGCGATGGCGAGCGCGACATGCGCGAGCTGGTGAGCCGTCTGGTGACGAACGTCAACCTGCCGCTGATGCTCGACTCCACCGAGTGGCAGAAGATGGAGGCCGGCCTGAAGGTGGCGGGCGGCAAGTGCATCCTCAACTCCACCAACTACGAGGACGGCGACGAGCGCTTCTTCAAGGTGCTGGAGCTGGCCAGGTCCTACGGCGCCGGGGTGGTGGTGGGCACCATCGACGAGGAGGGCATGGCCCGCACGGCCGCGCGCAAGTTCGCCATCGCCCAGCGGGCCTACCGCGATGCCCTGGAGTTCGGCATCCCGGCCCACGAGATCTTCTACGACCCCCTGGCGCTGCCGATCTCCACCGGCATCGAGGAGGACCGCGAGAACGCCCTGGCCACCGTGGAGGCGATCCGCCTGATCCGCCGCGACCTGCCCGGTGTGCATGTGGTGCTGGGGGTGAGCAACGTCAGCTTCGGCCTCTCGCCGGCGGCCCGCATCGTGCTCAATTCCGTGTTCCTGCACGACTGCTGCCAGGCCGGCATGGATGCGGCGATTGTCAGCCCGGCCAAGATCCTGCCGCTGGTGAAGATCAGCGCCGAGCACCAGCAGGTGTGCCGCGATCTGATCCACGACCGGCGCCGCTTTGAGAACGGCGTCTGTGTCTACGACCCCCTCACCGAGCTCACCAAGCTGTTCGAGGGGGTGAGCGCCAGGGAGGCCCGCGCCTCGGGGCCGTCGCTGGCGGATCTGCCGATCGAGGCGCGGCTCAAGCAGCACATCATCGACGGCGAGCGCATCGGTCTGGAGGATGCCCTCAGGGTGGCCCTGGAGCGCTATCAGCCCCTGGAGATCATCAACACCTTCCTGCTCGATGGCATGAAGGTGGTGGGGGAGCTGTTCGGCTCCGGCCAGATGCAGCTGCCCTTCGTGCTGCAGAGCGCCGAAACCATGAAGGCGGCCGTGGCCTTCCTCGAGCCGCTGATGGACAGCCAGGAGGGCCCGGACGGCCCGAGCCAGCGCAGTGCCAAGGCCAAGTTCCTGATCGCCACGGTCAAGGGCGATGTGCACGACATCGGCAAGAACCTGGTGGATATCATCCTCACCAACAACGGCTATGAGGTGATCAACCTGGGCATCAAGCAGTCGGTGGAGGCGATCATCGAGGCCCAGCAGACCCACAACGCCGACTGCATCGCCATGAGCGGCCTCCTGGTGAAGTCCACGGCCTTCATGAAGGACAACCTGGCGGCCTTCAACGAAGCCGGCATCGACGTGCCGGTGATCCTCGGCGGCGCCGCCCTGACACCCCGCTTCGTGCACAGGGACTGCCGTGAGGTCTACCGGGGCCAGGTGATCTACGGCCGCGATGCCTTCGCGGACCTGCGCTTCATGGACGCCTACGTGGTGGCCCGCGAAGCGGGTCAGTGGGACAACCGGGCCGGCTTCCTGGCCGGCGCCCCCGAGGGCCTGGGGCTCGAGGCCGCTACAGCGGGCGAGGTCGGCGACGAGCCGGTCGGCGATTCCGCCGGAACATCTTCCGGGGCCGCGGCTGGCGACGGCCCCGATGCCGCCCCCGCCTCTGGGCCCCCTGGCATCCCGGCGTCCCCGGCGGCCGGCGACGGCTCCGACCCGGCCGCCCCCGACGACCCCAACGACCACCGCTCCGCCGCGGTGCCGGAGGAGCCGGCGCTGGCGCCTCCCTTCTGGGGCAGCCGCCTGCTCACCGAGGCCGACATCGACCTGGAGGAGGTGTTCGCCTACCTGGATCGCAACGCCCTCTTCGCCGGCCAGTGGCAGCTGCGCAAGGCCCAGGGCCAGTCGCGCCAGGACTACGAGGCGATGCTGGCCGAGAGGGCCGAGCCGGTGCTGCAGCAGTGGAAGGAGCGCTGCCTGGCCGAGGGGCTGCTCACGCCGCGGCTGGTCTACGGCTACCTGCCCTGCGGCCGCGCCGGCAATGCCCTGGTGGTCTTCGATCCCGCGGGCGGTGCCGCCGCCGAACTGGGTCGCTTCGTCCTGCCGCGCCAGCGCTCCGGCAACCGCTACTGCATCGCCGACTTCTACCGCGATGCCACCAGCGACGGCCAGGGGCGGCTCCAGCCCACCGACGTGCTGCCGATGCAGGCGGTGACCATGGGCGAGCGGGCCAGTGCCTTCGCCCGCGAGCTGTTCCAGGCCGACCAGTACAGCGACTACCTCTACTTCCACGGCCTGGGGGTGCAGATGGCCGAGGCCCTGGCGGAATGGGTGCACGCCCGCATCCGCCGCGAGCTGGGCTTCGCCGATCCGGAGGGCATGCCCCTGCGGGACGTGCTGGCCCAGCGCTATCGCGGCAGCCGCTACTCCTTCGGCTACCCCGCCTGTCCCAACGTGGCCGACTCGCGCCAGCAGCTGGCCTGGCTCGGCGCCGAGCGCATCGGCCTCACCATGGACGAGAGTGACCAGCTGGAGCCGGAGCAGAGCACCACGGCCCTGGTGGCCCTGCACAGCCAGGCGCGCTACTTCAGCGCCTGAGAGGCAGCGGGCCACCAGGGGCCCCCGCTGGCCGTCCGCGGCGGCTGCCCGGGCGCCAAGCATCCGGGTCCCGACGGGGCCATGGCAGCCTGGTGGAGCCCCAGCGCTTCTCCCATGGCCATTGCCGGTCCCGGCGGCGTCGATGACGCCATTGCCGCAGGCCTCGACCTCGACGGCACGCCGATTCCGCCCGACATGCTCGCCCTTTACAACGAGGTGATGGAGCTCGAGAGCCGGCGGGCCCGCAGCGGTGTCAGGAAGTCGATGCGCAACCGCATCGTCAAGACCGGCGCCAAGCACTTCGACCAGGCCAGCCTGGACGCCCGCCTCAAGGCCGCCGGCTGGGAGGGCCTCAAGGAGAAGGAGATCGCCTTCTTCTACGGCTGAGCCTCTGCGGGCGAGGGTCCGGGGCCACGGCCGTCGGCCCGCCGCCCCAGCCCCACGGCCGCCGCCCAGCTGCAGATCAGCTGCAGATGTTCTCCAGGGTCTCGATCACCTCCTGCTGGAACTCCTCCAGATCGTCCGAATCGCTCAGGTCCAGGCCCTCGCCGGCGGCGTTCTGGGTCAGCTCCTGGAAGTGGAAGGCGCCCTCGCCGTTGGCCAGGAACTCGATGGCCGAGGATTCACCGCTCTCCTTGAAGGCGTCGCACAGCGCCAGGAAGGCGGCGTCTTCGGTGAAGTCCCAGCTCATGTAGGGGGGTCGGCAGTGAATGACCTTTAACGCGCTCCCCCCCGATTCCGTCAACTCCCCGGTGGCATTTTGTGCCACTCCTTCGCCAGGCTGTGCCCCCGCCGGGCCCCTTTGCCGAAGCCCCCGCCCCCGCCAGGGGGAGCCGCCCCTGGCCCTGTCCCCATCCTCCTCCCCCCAGCACCGTGACCCCCACCGCACCCGCCGCCGAACCGCGCAACGTCCTCGGCGAGCCGCTGCAGCTCTGCAGCTGTGAGCCCATGACCGGCTGGTTCCGCGACGGCAGCTGCCGCAGCGACGGCGCCGACCTGGGGCGCCACACGGTGTGCTGTGTGGTGGATGCGCGCTTCCTCAGCTACACCCGCGCCCAGGGCAACGACCTCAGCACCCCGGCGCCGGCCTATGGCTTCCCGGGCCTCAGGCCCGGCGACCACTGGTGCGTCTGCGCCCGCCGCTGGCTGGAGGCCCACGAAGATGGCATGGCCCCGGCCGTGCGCCTGGAGGCCTGCGAGCAGAGCACCCTTGAGGTGATCCCCCTGGAGCTGCTGCAGGGCTACGCCGCCCAGGACTGAACCAGGCCCATGACGCATGATGGAGCCATGGGCCTGCAGATCGGCGTGCTGGGACTGGGTGCCTGGGGCGAGACCCTGGCCCGGCTGTTCAGCGACCAGGGCCACAGCGTCCGGGGCTGGACCCGCAGCCGCGGCGGCGATCCGGCGGCCGTGCTCCAGGACCAGGACCTGGTGCTGGTGGCGGTGGCCATGGCCGGCGTGCGCGAGCTGGCCCGCAGCCTGGGGCCCGCCTGGCCCGCCGGCCTGCCGCTGCTGAGCTGCAGCAAGGGCATCGATCTGGAGCAGCGCTGCACCCCCTCCCAGCTGTGGGAGCGCAGCAATCCGGCCATCCCGCTGCTGGTGCTGAGCGGCCCGAACCTGGCGGCGGAGCTGGCCCAGGGCCTGCCGGCCGCCAGCGTGCTCGCCTCCGAGCACGGCGCCCTGGCCCGCCAGCTGCAGCATGCCCTCAGCTCAGAGCGCCTGCGGCTGTACACCAACGGCGATCGCACCGGCACCGAGGTGGCCGGCGCCCTCAAGAACGTGATGGCGGTGGCGGCCGGCGTCTGCGACGGGCTGGGGCTGGGGGCCAACGCCAAGGCCTCGCTGCTCTGCCGGGCCCTGGTGGAGATGGGACTGGTGATCGCGGAGCTGGGGGGCGAGCCCGGCAGCCTCTACGGCCTGGCGGGTCTGGGGGACCTGCTGGCCACCGCCAACAGCGCCCTCAGCCGCAACTACCGCTACGGGCTGCTGCTGGCCGAGGGCGTGGCCAGTGAGGCGGCCATCGCCCGGATCGGAGCCACGGTGGAGGGGGTCTCCACGGCGGCGGCGGTGATGGGCCTGGCGCGGGAGCGGGGCTGGCACCTGCCGATCAGCGCCGAGGTGCTGGCCCTGATCCAGGGCACGGTCGCCCCCCGCCAGGCCGTGCGCCGCCTGATGGAGCGCGACCTCAAGGACGAGCGGCTGCCAGCGCTGTAGATCCCCAGCGGCTGGCGGCGGTCCCGGCGCCGTGGTGGAATGCTGGGCGGATCTCCGGCCCCGGGCCGGTGCAGCTCACCGGAACAGGCCACCGGCTTATGGGATGGGCGCGTGGACGCTGGCACTGGCACGGCGGGGGACCCCTGGGGGCCCCTGGGCGTCTGCGCCTGTCCCGGCGGCTGAGGCAGCTGGCCCACCTGCACCCCGTCCGGCTCTGGCGTCGCCGCCATGTGCGCACCGTGCTGCTGGGGGCGCCGATGGGCATGGGCGCCCTGGTGATCGGCTTTGCCGCCCAGGGCCTGATGCCCCAGCGCTCCGCCCTCAGCGGCGCGATGCTGGCGGCCCTGCTGGAGGCGCCGCCGCCGCGGACCGTCGCCGACGACGCCCGGGAGGACCTGCGGGGCGTGGAGGCCCAGCGCTCCCAGGCCGGCGCTTCGGGCGAAGGCCCGGCCGGCGCCGGCTCCCTGTCCCTGGCGGAGCCGGCGGCGGGCACCCCGTTGAACCTGGAGATCCGGGTCGCCCTGCTGCGCCAGGGCGGCAGCCCCAGGCTGGGGGCCACGGGCCCCTGGTGGCTGCGCAGCCGCGACGGGGCCGTGCTGCAGCGCGGCGGCCCCGGCGAGGTCCCTGACCCCGGGGTCGCCGGCGGGCAGGGGGAGGTGTGGCTGGAGACCAGCCCGGGCCAGGCCCTGCTGGTGAACGGCCAGGCCTACGCCGGCCGACTGCGGCTGGTGGGCGAGGGCGGCCGGCTGCAGCTGGTGAACCATCTGTCCCTGGAGGACTACATCGCCTCGGTGGTGGGCTCGGAGATGCCCAGCTCCTGGAACCTGGAGGCCCTCAAGGCCCAGGCGGTGGCCGCCCGCTCCTATGCCCTGGCCCACATGGCCCGCCCCGCCAGCGCCCATTGGCATCTGGGCGACACCACCCGCTGGCAGGCCTACAACGGCCTGTCCAGCAGCACCGAACGCACCCGCCAGGCCGCCCGCCAGACCGCCGGCCTCATCCTCAGCTACCAGGGCGGCATCGTCGAGAGCCTCTACGCGGCCAACAGCCAGATCACTGCCGAGGCCCACGGCCACCTGGGGGCGAGCATGAGCCAGGAGGGGGCCCAGGCCCTGGCCCGCCAGGGGCTGCCCTACAACGCCATCCTCGGCCGCTATTACCCGGGGGCCTCCCTGGCCCGGCTCAAGGCCGGCGCCGGTTGACCGGCGGTGGTGATGCGGCCCCAGGGCTACTGGCGGGAGGCCCTCGCCCGCAGCACCTCCGCCCTGGAGGCCGGCGCCCTGGTGCCCCTGGCCACGGAGCTGGTGGAGCCCGGGGCCTGGCCGCCCTTCGTGGTGCGCCGGCTGGTGGCCGCCACCCCCAAGCACCTGCGCAGCGCCGGCCCGCGGCCCAATCCCTTTCTGCCCTGGGATCCGCGCCTGGAGGTGGCCCGGCTGGGGGAACGCCACCTGCTGCTGCTCAACAAGTTCCCCGTGCAGCGGGGCCACGTGCTGCTGATCACCCAGCAGTGGCAGCCCCAGGCGGGCTGGCTCGACCCCCACGACTGGGCGGCGGTGGAGCGGGTCGGCGCCGACACCGGCGGCCTGTGGTTCTTCAACAGCTGCGCCGCCGCCGGCGCCAGCCAGCCCCATCGCCACCTGCAGCTGCTGCCGCGCCATCCCCAGGAAAGCAGTTGTCCCTTGGCCGCGGATCTGCGCGCCCAGCTGCAGGGTTCCCAGCCGGGCTGGCCCTGGCGTTACCGCCTCAGCCGCCGCCGCGCGGCGGCTGAGGCGGAGGTCGCCGGCCAGGAGCTGCTGCAGCTCTACCGCGACCATGCCGCCGCCCTCGGGCTGGGCTGCCCCAGCCGCGATCCGGCGCCGCGCCACCCCTACAACCTGCTGTTCGATGACGACTGGTTTCTGACCATCCGCCGCCGCCAGGAGCACTGGGCGGGCTTCAGCGTCAATGCCCTGGGCTTCGCGGGCTGTCTGCTGCTCACCGAGGGCTCGGACCTGGCCTGGCTGCGGAGCCATGGCCCCCTGGCGCTGCTGCAGGCGGTGGCGGATCCGGGACCGATCAGGTGATTTCACGCTGGTGACCCCCGGCAGGGCCGGGCCTTTGTGGAGCAGGGGCCCGAGGGCTCCGATTGCCCACACCGCCGCGACCGCCATGGCTCCGCACCGCCAGCCTCCCCCACCGGCCTCTGCACCAACCTCCCCGTCGGCGCCTCTGGCGCCCAGCGGGCCGCCCTCCGGCAGCCGTCCATCGTGCCGCCAGCAGCGGCGGCACCGCGGCGCCGGCCTGCGCAGTGCCCTGCAGCGGCGCAACCAGCGCGTCGAGCGGCACCTCGCTCTGGTGCGGCCGATCGCCTGCCACTACGCCGGCCTCAGCCCCGAGCCCCGCGACGACCTCAGCCAGGTGGGTCTGCTGGGGCTGCTGCGGGCCGCGGAGCTCTACCGCAGCGACCAGGGCGTCCCCTTCGAGGCCTTTGCCCGGCCCCACATCCGCGGGGCGATCCTGCACTACCTGCGGGACCACGGCTCCCTGGTGCGCGTCTCGCGGCGCCGCCAGGAGCTGGAGCGACGCCTCGCCGTTGCCTGCGGGGAGCTGGCGGCCAGCGGCGCGGGACGGCCCGCGCCCGCCCTGCTGCGCCAGGCCCTCGGCCTGAGCGAGCAGCAGTGGCTGGCCCTGCAGACCTGTCCAGCCCGGGTGCAGGTGGTGCCCCTGGAGCGGATCGGCGAGCCGGAGGCCCCGGATTCCGAGCCGGCGGCGGAGGGTCCGGGCGAAGCCCTGGCGGTGCTGGGCCAGCTGGGCGGTCGCCCCCAGCAGGCGGTGGAGGCGGTGGTGCTGCAAGGGGAGAGCCTGCGGCAGGTGGCCCGCCGCTGGCACACCAGCCCCAGCACGGTGCACCGCCAGCTGCGGCTGGGTCTGGAGCTGCTCAGGCGTCGCCTGGCTTCCCCATCTGGCGCTCCAGCGTGCTGATGGCGGCGTTGAGGGCGGCCAGCTGGCGCTCCAGGCCATCGCGCCAGAAGCTGAGGGCCTGCAGCTTGCGTTCCTGGTGGCGGCGGCGCTGCTGCTGAGCGCTTTCGCCATCGGCACAGCAGAAGAATGGCGGAAGCATGGGAAAGTCTTCAGGATTAAGGTGTTCTAGCGGCGGCCCTCGGCCCACCGCGACCATCAACTTCAGGACCGTCTAGTCAAGGGCCGTCAACCCAAGCCTCCCCCCGGGACCCCGCCCCTGCGCCCGCAGGGGCGCCCGCCCTCCACCCAGGCCCCGCCGCGGGCCGCCCCGGCATCACCGGCCCTGGAGCCGCGAGCCCATCCGCCCACCAGAGCCCTCCAGGACGCCGAATTTGTGTTGAGAGCAGCGCGACCCCTCGTCCCCCTCCGCTCCCTGGTGCTCGCCGTGGCCACCGGGGTGGTCCTGCTGGCGGAGCCGGCGCGGGCCTACGTCGCCCTGATGGCCGGCCAGACGGCGCGGCCCCTGCAGGGGCGCTTCAACAACGTGCCGGTGCTCCACTCCAACCAGCCCGAGGATGTGCTCGGCCCCGGCATCCTGGTGAGCACCACCCCGGGCTCCTCCATCGCCGTGGAGACCAACCAGCCCCTGGCCAACGCCACCTACACCTTCAACGGTGAGTTCGGCCTGCACGTCCACCACAAGTACAGCCCCCAGGACGCCGTTCGCCTCGGCTACGGCGGAGCCCGGCGCGGCGAGCTCACCCTGGCCACGATCCTGATCAACCCCGGTGATCAGCCCGTGACCCTGCGCTTCGAGACGGGGGCGGTGCGCAACAGCTTCGAGGCGCCCTACCTGCCCAACTACCTGATGGGGGTCAAGCCGCTAGGACACCGGCCCTGGAACACCGGCCCCGGCGACGCCACGGCGGTCCAGATGCTGCGCCGCCAGCTCGACCGCCGCCTCACCGACGCCGTGGTGATCCCGCCCCGCAGCCGCATCGTGCTGTTCAGCACCCAGCTTCCCGCCAAGGGCATCGCCAACGGCCTGCTGCGGGGCCGCAGCGATGGCCCCTTCCAGATGGCCGTGGTGGCCGCCGAGGATCCCCGCAGCGACGCCGACATCCTCGCCGTGCTGGATCAGGGGCGGCTGGCGCCGGGGCGCATCTACCTCAACCGGATCGCCGAGATCGAGAACCGCACGGTCTTCTCCCGGGTGGCGGGGGTCTCGATCGGGGACGCCTACCAGGCCGAGCTCAACCACGACCTCGCCCAGGGGCCCCTGCATGTGCCCCTGACCAGCACCAACCGCCACAACTTCGGCACCGGCGAAATCCAGGTGAATCCCCTGGCCAGCCGGATGCTCGATTCCTCCCTGGACAATGTCGGCACCTACGGGGTGCGCTTTGACCTGGGGCTGTCCCTGCAGGGGGCGGGTCCCTACGAGCTGGTGCTCAGCCACCCCACGGCCAATGGCCGCACCTTCACCGCCTTCCGGGGCTCGATCGGCATCGAGACCGATGAGGGCTACCGTGAGGTGCACGTCGGCATGCGCTCGGGCGAGAGCCTGGCTCTGACGACCCTCTCCCTCAAGCCCGGCCAGCTCAACCGCGTGCGGGTCAGCCTCGTCTATCCCGCCGATGCCACCCCGGGCCATCTGCTGAGCGTGGTGCCCGCCTCCCAGCTGGCCCAGCTGCAGCAGCGCCAGCAGCAGCTGGCCCTGGCCCGGGCCGAGGCCGCCGCCCAGGCCGCCCGCCGGGCCCGGCCCACCGCCGCCCCACCGGCCGTCGCCACGGGCCAGAACGCCGGGGACCGTCCGGCCCCGGCGCCGGCCCGGCGG
>CALRKO020000020.1:0-49116 GCA_943368105.1 Chitinophaga pinensis
CGGCCCCCTCCCCTGAGGGAGCGGATCGAGAGGGGAGGGATCAGAGGGGTGCTAAGGTATTGGACTGCGCGCCAGCCGAGAGGCAGGAGCGGAGCACCGAGGGAGCGAGCGGGGAGACCTGCATGAGCGAACGAGGTGGAGCAAGCGACGAAGGAGGCGAGAGCCGCCGGTGTTGTAAGTTCAAAGGGCGGCCGGGAAGGCCGCGGAACCGGAAGCCCGAGAGGGCGGAAGGAGCACCTGGACAACCGAAAAGTTTAGGAACTGACGCTTTCACTGCGTCGTTTGAGAGGACTGAGTCTGCGTGTCGGATCCGCGAGGAGCCGAGATGGAGATGAGGAAGTTGAGACGACAGAAGTATGCAGTGGAGGTGTGAGGTCCCGTCAAAATATTTTAGCATGAACTTTTGATTGGTTTGATCAGCAATGCCCGTCACGAGGTATTGGTGATCGTTAGCTGTCTTGATTGATGGCTTGAGCCGATGGGATTTTCATGCGACCGGATCTGAGATCCTGGAAAGTCACAAGAGATTGATTGCGAAAGCGAGCAAGATTTTAGTGCACTCTTTGAACGCTTCTGTCAGAGGAAGTGGCTCCAACTACAGATTGTACGCCAGTGCAGGACTGTGGGTGATGAGCAAGCTTGGTTGCGATGGATGGAGAAGCATTGAATTGCGCTAGTCGTCAGATTAGAGCGGTTAGATGTTATTCATTTTATCAATAGGACTAAGACTACAACGGAGAGTTTGATCCTGGCTCAGGATGAACGCTGGCGGCGTGCTTAACACATGCAAGTCGAACGAACCTTCGGGTTAGTGGCGGACGGGTGAGTAACGCGTGGGAATCTGCCCTTAGGAGGGGGATAACGGTTGGAAACGACCGCTAATACCCCATATGCCGAGAGGTGAAATGAGAAATCGCCTAAGGATGAGCCCGCGTCTGATTAGCTAGTTGGTGGGGTAAGGGCCCACCAAGGCTTCGATCAGTAGCTGGTCTGAGAGGATGATCAGCCACACTGGGACTGAGACACGGCCCAGACTCCTACGGGAGGCAGCAGTGGGGAATTTTCCGCAATGGGCGCAAGCCTGACGGAGCAACGCCGCGTGAGGGATGAAGGCCTCTGGGCTGTAAACCTCTTTTATCAAGGAAGAAGATCTGACGGTACTTGATGAATAAGCCACGGCTAATTCCGTGCCAGCAGCCGCGGTAATACGGGAGTGGCAAGCGTTATCCGGAATTATTGGGCGTAAAGCGTCCGCAGGCGGCCTTGTAAGTCTGTCGTTAAAGCGTGGAGCTTAACTCCATTTCGGCGATGGAAACTACAAGGCTAGAGTGTGGTAGGGGCAGAGGGAATTCCCGGTGTAGCGGTGAAATGCGTAGATATCGGGAAGAACACCAGTGGCGAAGGCGCTCTGCTGGGCCATAACTGACGCTCATGGACGAAAGCCAGGGGAGCGAAAGGGATTAGATACCCCTGTAGTCCTGGCCGTAAACGATGAACACTAGGTGTCGGGGGAATCGACCCCCTCGGTGTCGTAGCCAACGCGTTAAGTGTTCCGCCTGGGGAGTACGCACGCAAGTGTGAAACTCAAAGGAATTGACGGGGGCCCGCACAAGCGGTGGAGTATGTGGTTTAATTCGATGCAACGCGAAGAACCTTACCAGGGTTTGACATCCTGCGAATCCCTTGGAAACGAGGGAGTGCCTTCGGGAGCGCAGTGACAGGTGGTGCATGGCTGTCGTCAGCTCGTGTCGTGAGATGTTGGGTTAAGTCCCGCAACGAGCGCAACCCACGTCTTTAGTTGCCAGCATTCAGTTGGGCACTCTAGAGAGACCGCCGGTGATAAACCGGAGGAAGGTGTGGATGACGTCAAGTCATCATGCCCCTTACATCCTGGGCTACACACGTACTACAATGCTACGGACAAAGGGCAGCAAACTCGCGAGAGCTAGCAAATCCCATAAACCGTGGCTCAGTTCAGATCGTAGGCTGCAACTCGCCTACGTGAAGGAGGAATCGCTAGTAATCGCAGGTCAGCATACTGCGGTGAATACGTTCCCGGGCCTTGTACACACCGCCCGTCACACCATGGAAGTTGGCCACGCCCGAAGTCGTTACTCCAACCCGCAAGGGAGGAGGATGCCGAAGGTGGGGCTGATGACTGGGGTGAAGTCGTAACAAGGTAGCCGTACCGGAAGGTGCGGCTGGATCACCTCCTAACAGGGAGACAATACCCGATTGTGATGTCTAAGTACTTTATTCTTAGGCCATGATCCTGTCATCTCTAGGTCGATCGGTACCTCAAGGAGTCTGAGGCAAGTCTGAGATCCGTAAGGATCATCAGTGCTGTGCCAAAGAGTTTTTCAGTTCCTAAACTTTGTCTAGGTCACCCCACAGGGAAATCAAACGAAAGTTTGATGTTACTGAGAGGTTACAACTCCTGGGCCATTAGCTCAGGTGGTTAGAGCGCACCCCTGATAAGGGTGAGGTCCCTGGTTCAAGTCCAGGATGGCCCATTCGTGTTTGGGGGTTTAGCTCAGTTGGTAGAGCGCCTGCTTTGCAAGCAGGATGTCAGCGGTTCGAGTCCGCTAACCTCCATCCAATTGAAGCGCGTGTCCCCCAGTTGACGTGGAGTTGAATCCCGTGCAGCCCAAAGGTGGTGATCAAGACAGGTTAGTAGGCAGCGCCAGCGATTCTAGCTTCCTATCATGCTGAGACCATTGAGCAGTTTATTCTGCTGTGGTGGACCTTTGATAGGACGCTGGACTCAAGCTCTGATCAAGGCACTCTGAGGATTCAAACGAATCCCAAGGAACGCTGAGATTGGTGCTGTTCAGCAGAACCTTGACAACTGTATAAGTGAGTCTGGAAAGACAAAGCATCTCATGGATGCCCAGGTTATGGTCCAGTATCGAGTGATCGGTGCAGGGCCAAGCCTGTGGTGATTCTGTTTTGAGAGCCGAGATCTTTCAGTGTTCTTGCCAAGGTAATGCCTTGGGGAGTCCGATCCATGCATTTTGAACCGATGGGCTTGAGCCTCTGTAAGGAGGGTCGGTCAGGAGGTTTCAGAATCTTGAGAGAATAGGCCTCAACAGCCTGAAGCACTGGGAGAAAAATTGGTCAAGCTACAAAGGGCTCACGGTGGATACCTTGGCACACAGAGGCGATGAAGGACGTGGTTACCTGCGATAAGTCTCGGGGAGCTGGAAACACGCTTTGATCCGGGAATTTCCGAATGGGGCAACCCCTAGAACGGCTACCTGAATCTATAGGGTAGCGCGAGCCAACCCAGCGAACTGAAACATCTTAGTAGCTGGAGGAAAGGAAAGTAAAAACGACTCCCTGAGTAGCGGCGAGCGAACGGGGAAGAGCCTAAACCGATGGTTTCGACCATCGGGGTTGTGGGACAGCAATGTGGACCAACGGAATTAGAAGAAGCGTTTGAATGGCGCGCCATAGAGGGTGAAAGCCCCGTAATCAAAAATGAAGTTGGCCTAGCTGTATCCCGAGTAGCACGGAGCACGTGAAATTCCGTGTGAATCTGCGAGGACCACCTCGTAAGGCTAAGTACTCCTGTGTGACCGATAGCGCAACAGTACCGCGAGGGAAAGGTGAAAAGAACCCCGGGAGGGGAGTGAAATAGAACATGAAACCGTGAGCTTACAAGCAGTGGGAGCCCGACTGATCGGGTGACCGCGTGCCTGTTGAAGAATGAGCCGGCGACTTATAGGCACTGGCAGGTTAAACCGGGAATGGTGGAGCCATAGCGAAAGCGAGTCTGAATAGGGCGATCGTCAGTGTTTATAGACCCGAACCCGGGTGATCTAACCATGGCCAGGATGAAGCTTGGGTGATACCAAGTGGAGGTCCGAACCGACTGATGTTGAAAAATCAGCGGATGAGCTGTGGTTAGGGGTGAAATGCCAATCGAACCCGGAGCTAGCTGGTTCTCCCCGAAATACGTTGAGGCGTAGCGTCTAGTGCTCCAGCAGGGGGGTAAAGCCACTGTTTCGGTGCGGGCTGCGAGAGCGGTACCAAATCGAGACAAACTCTGAATACCCTGTGTGTAACTAGGCAGTCAGACTGTGGGGGATAAGCTCCATGGTCGAAAGGGAAACAGCCCAGACCGCCAGCTAAGGTCCCCAAATCAATGCTGAGTGATAAAGGAGGTGGGATTGCCCAGACAACCAGGAGGTTTGCCTAGAAGCAGCCATCCTCAAAGGAGTGCGTAATAGCTCACTGGTCGAGCGATCCTGCGCCGAAAATGAACGGGGCTAAGCATTGTACCGAAGCTGCGGAATTAACTTGTTAATTGGTAGGGGAGCGTTCCATGTGGGGTGAAGCGTTAGCGTAAGCGGGCGTGGACTGCATGGAAGTGAGAATGTCGGCTTGAGTAGCGAAAACATGGGTGAGAATCCCATGCCCCGAAACCCTAAGGGTTCCTCCGGCAGGCTCGTCCGCGGAGGGTTAGTCAGGACCTAAGGCGAGGCCGAAAGGCGTAGTCGATGGACAACAGGTCAACATTCCTGTACCGATCATGTTTTGGGAAGGGGGACGGAGAAGGCTAGCCAAGCCAGAAGTTGGTTACTGGTCCAAGCGTTCGAGGCGTTGAGAACCGGCGAAAACGGTTTGAGCTGAGGCGTGAGTGCGAGCTGCTACGGCAGCGAAGTTGGTGACGTCAAGCTTCCAAGAAAAGCCCTATACCCGTTAAGGCATGATTGCCTGTACCCGAAACCGACACAGGTGGGGTGGTAGAGAATACCGAGGGGCGCGAGGTAACTCTCTCTAAGGAACTCGGCAAAATGACCCCGTAACTTCGGGAGAAGGGGTGCCAGCGCAAGCTGGTCGCAGTGAATAGGCCCAGGCGACTGTTTACCAAAAACACAGGTCTCCGCTAAGTCGCAAGACGATGTATGGGGGCTGACGCCTGCCCAGTGCCGGAAGGTTAAGGAAGTTGGTCAGCGAAAGCGAAGCTAGCGACTGAAGCCCCGGTGAACGGCGGCCGTAACTATAACGGTCCTAAGGTAGCGAAATTCCTTGTCGGGTAAGTTCCGACCCGCACGAAAGGCGTAACGATCTGGGCGCTGTCTCGGAGAGAGGCTCGGCGAAATAGAATTGTCTGTGAAGATGCGGACTACGTGCACCTGGACAGAAAGACCCTATGAAGCTTTACTGTAGCTTGGTATTGTGTCCGGGCTCTGAATGCGCAGGATAGGTGGGAGGCTTTGATCCATTGCTTGCGGGTGATGGTGAGCCAACGGTGAGATACCACTCTTTCAGAGCTAGGATTCTAACGGTCACCCGTGATCCGGGGACCGGACAGTATCTGGTGGGCAGTTTGACTGGGGCGGTCGCCTCCTAAAAGGTAACGGAGGCGCGCAAAGGTCTGCTCAGGCTGGTTGGAAATCAGCCGACGAGTGCAAAAGCAGAAGCAGGCTTGACTGTGAGACCTACAAGTCGAACAGGGAGGAAACTCGGCTTTAGTGATCCGACGGTTCTGCGTGGAAGGGCCGTCGCTCAACGGATAAAAGTTACTCTAGGGATAACAGGCTGATCTCCCCCAAGAGTTCACATCGACGGGGAGGTTTGGCACCTCGATGTCGGCTCATCGCAACCTGGGGCTGAAGTCGGTCCCAAGGGTTGGGCTGTTCGCCCATTAAAGCGGTACGCGAGCTGGGTTCAGAACGTCGTGAGACAGTTCGGTCCATATCCGGTGCACGCGCAGGAATATTGAGAGGATTTCTCCCTAGTACGAGAGGACCGGGAGGAACGCACCTCTGGTGTACCAGTTATCGTGCCAACGGTAAACGCTGGGTAGCCATGTGCGGAGAGGATAACCGCTGAAAGCATCTAAGTGGGAAGCCCACCTCAAGATGAGTATTCCCATGGCGTTAGCCAGTAAGGTCACGGGCAGAACACCCGTTGATAGGCTCTATGTGGAAGCGCAGTAATGTGTGAAGCAGAGGAGTACTAATAGACCGAGGGCTTGACCACATCTCAGCTCTTGAAGGAGAGGCTAAATCTTTCCAGTCCAGCAGATTATGCAAGGCGTGAGCCGATGGTTGATCTGCTGTGATCACTTATGCAGTTCTCAGGGTTCAACCTGGGGGCAAGACCTATCCTGGTGTCCATGGCGCTGTGGAACCACTCCGATCCATCTCGAACTCGGTTGTGAAACGCGGCAGCGGCGAGAATAGTTGAGGGGCAGCCCTCCGCGAAGGTAGCTCGATGCCAGGTAAAACTTGTCCCAGCCGCTGCGCAGCTCCACTCCTTGGCGGAGAGGAGCTGCGTGCGTGCAGGAGCTCAGATCAGAGCCGACCTGGATGCGGCCCAACCCAGCCCTGGATGCTGAGGATTCTGGGCGGTATCAGGAGAGAAGCCACCCGCGGGGTGGCTTTTTTGTTGGCGGGGGGTGTTGCCGGGTGTGAGGTGGTGGGTCTGGCGATGCCGGCTGGTGGCCCTTGGCTTTCGTCTCTAGGGTGACGGCACCGTCGCTGGCTTACGTGTGATCAGCCAGGCCACCGCCAGTCGTGTCGGGTTGCGCCGTGGCGTGAGGATCTGCTGGCGAGCCTATCGGCTCTGGGATCGGGAGGACTGCATTGATCTGAGTGCGGCCTTTGCCTATCACAGCCTCCAGTCCTTCTTCCCGATTCTGCTGATTGCCCTGGGTGTGGCGAGTCGGTTGTTGGGTCGGGAGGAGGGTCTGATTGACGACATCCTGGGCTGGGCTGATCAGGTGTTGCCGTCGGCCGCCATGCCCTTGGTGGGGTCCACGCTCATCACGCTGGTGCGCCAAGGGGTCGGTGCCGGTGTGGTTGGGGTGTTGTTTCTGTTGGTGACGGCCAGCAATGCCTATCTGAGCCTGCACCGCGGGGCCGACCGCCTCTGGGGGTTCCGCCCGGGGCCCGTACAGCCATGGCCTTGGACGACCCTGGTCTGGCGGTTCATCCGGCTGCGGGTCAAGGCCTTTCTGTTGGTCTTGGTCATCGGTCTTCTGATCGTGATGAATCAACTGCTTGCCAGTGTGCGCTTGATCAATGCCGGATCCTGGCGCCTGGCCTTGGCTGAGTGGCTGCCAACAGGCCTTCAAACCTGGGTGCCGCTACCCGTCGTGGTGGACGTGTTGCTGTCCCTGGCGATTGCCTGGCTGTTGGCGTTAGCTCTGCTGAGGGTGTTGCCGTCTCGCCGCATTCCGCTGCGGCCCCTGATGCCGGGTGCACTCCTGATCGGATTGGCACTGACGGGACTCAACTGGGCTCTGGGACGCAGTCTGCTCTCCCTGGGCAATCGCTTTCAGGCCTATGGCGTGATCGGCGGCGTCCTCGTTCTGACCCTGTGGGTGTGGCTGGTGGGGCTGATCGTTTACTACGGCATGGCTGTGGGTGTGGTGCTCAGCCGCCAGGGCGCTGGGGGGCGATCCACACCCCAGCCCCTGGGGGCTGAGCCTCCCCAGGCTGCAGGATAAGGAGATTCGCGGTTTTGCCTTGGGCAAGCTGATTCCCACGATCCGGCCCCTGCCGGCGAGCCTGTTGCTGCTGGCCACCGGTGTCGGGGTACTGGTGCTGATCACGGTCACCACCCTGGCCCTGGTGCCGCTGCTGGTGACGGCCGGGCTGGTGGTGGCCCTGGTGCTGGCGGCGCTGTTCTGCGGCTGGGCCGGCATTGAGGGGCTCGCGGCGCTGGAGCGCTGGATGGAGTCCGACCCGCGCTTCAAGCGCTGATGCAGCGGCCCATTCCCTGGCTTTGGTTTGCCCTGGCCGCCGTGCTGCTGCTGGCCCCGGGCCTGGTGGGACGGCTGTTGCTCAACGTGCTGGAGGGTGTCACCCTGCTGCTGGTGATGGGTCCCCTGCTGCTGGCCGGAGCTGGGGTGCTGGCCTGGCAGCTGGCCAAGCGCCGTCTGGTCACCTGCCCGGCGTGCGGCAGCGTGAGTCTGGGCCAGTCGGCCTGCCCGGCCTGCGGCTATGGCTTCGGCGCCGGAGAACCTGGGCAGGCCATCTCCAGCCCCACGGCCGAGGTGGAGGCCAGCGGGGCCACGATTGACGTGGTAGCCCGGGTGGTGGACGACGAGTAGGTCCTGGATCAGCAGTGCCGGAGCGACGGGGCAGCCTTGGCGCGGCGCCCTCAGCCCAGGCGGTGCAGCTCCGCCAGGCGGCGTTCCCGTAGGAACAGGAACAGCGGCGCGGCGCAGGCGAAGGCGATGGTCACCGAACTCAGCAGCACCAGCCAGAGGTGGCGCATGGCCAGGCGCCGGCTCTCCACCACCATCCAGATCGTCACGGCCGTAGCCCCCACCAGCAGATCGCGGGAGAGGGACTGGGCGGCTGGGTTGGCATTGGCCTGGGCCACGAACAGCGCCAGGTCGAAGGCGTTCCCGGAGAGGCGGATGAAGTCCAGGTTGGCCAGCCAGGGCAGGACGGCCCCCGCCACTGCCAGCGCCAGGTAGAGCCAGGCCAGACGCGGATCGGGGGCCTGTCCGGGGCTGCCGTTCGGGGACCCGGGTGCAGGGGTCATGGCGTCGGGGGGGTCAGGGTCTGGGGGTCCCATTGGATCACGTCCTGCTCCACCTGGTGCAGCACCGCTTCGCAGCGCTCGGCGTAGGCCTGGGCGCGCCGGTACAGCCCCGCCATCTCCTCCACCTCCAGGCTGCTGGACTGCAGTTTGGCCAGGGCCAGCTCCAGGGCGGTGCGGGCTTCCTGGTAGTTCAGCTGAGCCAGCTCCGCCGACCAGTCGTCTGCGGCTGTGGCGGAGGCCCCCGGGTCCGGCGGCCCGCTCTTGGCGGTGCTGGCGCTGGATGGGCGCCGCTTCCCCGGGCGGCTGGGGGCACTGGAGCTGGGAGCGGCGGCGGAGGCCGGGCTGTCGGGGCGGGGATCGGCCACGGGCTGGAGGGGCAGGGGGACGGGGACTGGAGCTGGCGTCTCAGGGCCGCTGCTGGGGGCTGGGGCGCACGGCGGTGACCTGGGCTTCGATGCTGCCATCCGCCAGTTCGATCCGCAGGCTGCTCCCCGGTTGCGTCTGACCCACCGAGCGGAGCAGTTGACCGGCCTCGCCCCGCACCAGGGCAAAGCCTCGCTCCAGCAGTCGCTGGGGCGAGAGGGCCCCCAGCAGCTCCAGGCGGTGGCCGAGCTCCCGCCGCCGCTCCTGCAGCAGCAGGGCGGGATGGCAGCGGGCCAGCTGTTGCGCCAGGGCCTGCTGGCGCTGGTGCTCCGCCTGCAGGCGCAGGGCCACCAGCTGGGCCAGGTGGGCGCGGATCTGGGCCAGGGACTGGCCGACGGCCCGGCGCTCGGGCAGCAGCGCCACGATCGCCGCCGTGGGCGTTGCCGCCCGGTAGTCGGCCACCAGGTCGGCGATGGTGGTGTCGTCCTCGTGGCCGAGTCCGGTGATGACGGGCAGCGGGCAGGCGGCGATCAGCCGGGCCAGCTCCTCGCCGTCGAACACGGCCAGATCCTCGCGGCTGCCGCCGCCGCGGGCCAGCACCACGGCCTCCAGGCCCAGCCCCTCGGCCTGCAGGATCACGCTGGTGAGGGCCTGGCAGATCTGCCCCTCCACCGGCCCCTGCACGGGAATCGGCACCACGTGCACCCGGGTGGCGGGCCAGCGCTCGGCGGCGGTGCGCAGCATGTCCGCCAGGGCGGAGCTGGGGGCGCTGGTGAGCAGGGCGATGGCGGCCGGGAGCTGGGGCAGCGGCTGCTTGCGCTCCGGCGCGAACAGCCCCTCCGGCTCCAGGACCTGGCGCACCCGCTCGAAGCGCCGCAACACCGCACTCAGGCTGGGGCGCAGGTCCAGCACCTGCACGCAGAGGCTGGCGCGGCTGGCCCAGAAGTTGAGGCGCCCCACCACCACCACCCCATCGCCTTCGGCGGGCTGGTGGGAGAGCTTGGCCAGCTGCGAGGCCCAGACCACTGCCGAGATCGAGGCCTGGCCGTCCACCAGGGTGAGCCAGAGGTGGCCCTTCTTCAGCTGCGGCCGCGACACCGTGGCGTCCAGCAGGAAGCGGGGGGCAAAGCCCCGCTCCAGCAGCGTGCCGATCGCCTGGTTCAGCTCGGCGACGCCGTAGCGGGGCAGGCCGGAGTCAGTGGTCAAGGCGGCGGTAGCGGCTCCAGCAGTAGAGGCTCACCAGGCCCCCCAGCCCGGCGATGCCCCAACCGGCGGGGTTGTGGGCGATCAGGCCGATGCTGGTGATCACCAGGGCGCTGCTGAGCAGGCGGGCGCCGTCGCGGCGGTTCCGGGGGTAGGGCAGGGCCAGGGCGGGCGCTTGCGGATGGGTCAGTCTCGCTGACGCCAGGTTCGGGCGGGCTGGGTTGGACGCTGGGTTGAAGCGGGATTGGAAGCAGGGCGGCCCGGCTCCAGGGGCCTGGGCGGGGCGCGGTGGCGCTGGCAGCACCGGAGCCGGGGGGAAGGCCCGTGGGATCGGGGCTGCCGCGGTGGAGTGGGCCGCAGCCTGCCTTGACGGCGCCCGGGGATCTCGTCTACGCAGGAGCCCCCGCGTGCTTCGCCCCATCCTCAGCCCTCGCCAGCGCCTCCAGGCGCAGCTCGCTGCCCCCCTGCCGCCCTGCCCCGAGCTGGTGCTGGTGACCGACCTGGACGGCACTCTGCTGGAGGGCGAGCGGGAGCAGCGCCGCCGCCTCTACGGCTGGCTGGCCCGTCGCCGCGAGCAGGTGCTGCATGTGTTCAGCACCGGCCGCGCCCTGGACTCGATCGCCGAGGTGCTGGAGCGGCAGGGGCCGATCGGGCTGCACCCGCCCCATCTGGTGATCAGCGACGTGGGCTGCACCCTGGCCTGTGGCCACAGCCTGCGGCCGTTGCCCCTGGCCCTGGAGCCGATCGAAGCCCGCTGGCGGGGGCTGCCGGAACGGCTGGAGCCGCTGCTGCGCGGCCAGCCGGGGCTGACGCTCCAGCCCCGGGCCACCAACCGGCGCCTGGCCTATCTGGTGGATGTGGCGGTCTTCGACCGGGGCCTGATCCCCAGGCTTGAGGCGGCGGGGGCTGACTGCGTGCTGTCGGCCGATCGCTACTTCGACGTGCTGCCGCCGGGGGTGAACAAGGGCTCCACCCTGCTGACGCTGCTGCAGTGGCTGGAGCTCGATGGCCACCGGGTGGTGACCGCCGGCGACAGCCTCAACGACCTGGCCATGTTCGAGACGGGCCTGGCCGGGGTGATGGTGGGCAACGCCGAACCGGTCCTGGTGGCGGCGCTGCCCCGGTTGCCGTCGGTGTATCGGGCGCGGGCGGTGGGCTGTGCGGGCATCGCCGAGGGCCTGGTCCACTTCGGCTATGGCCACCTGCTGGGCCAGGGGTTCAGCCCCCTGAACCGGCCTGCCGCTGGGCCAGGCGGCGCTGGGTGAGGGCCGTGGCCTGGGCGCTGGTCGGATCCTCGGGCCAGGGGTGGCGCGGGTAGCGGCCACGCAGCTCGGCGCGCACCTGGCGGTAGGCCCCCCGCCAGAAACCGGCCAGATCCCGGGTGATGGCGGCCGGCCGGCCGGCGGGGGAGAGCAGGTGCACCGTCACCGGCAGCCGCCCCTCCAGCACGGTGGGCCCCTCGGCCAGCCCGAACAGCTCCTGCAGCTTCACCGCCAGCACCGGTTCACCGTCGGCGTAGTCCAGCCGAGCCCGGCGGCCGGAGGGAATGGCCAGGGTCTCCGGCAGCAGCGCGTCCAGCTGGCGGCGCTGATCCCAGTCCAGGCCGGTCCAGAGGGCCTCCACCAGGTTCAGGCGATGCAGGTCGGTGGCGCTGCGCAGCCCCGGCAGCTGGTCCCCCAGCCAGTCCTCCAGGCCCGCCAGCAGGGCCGCGTCGCTGCGGTCCGGCCAGGGGGCGCCGAGCTGGCCGTGGGCCAGCTGCAGGCGCCGCTGCAGCTGGCGACTGGCGCCGCACCAGGGCAGCAGCTCCAGCCCACCGCTGGCCAGCCCCTCCAGCAGGGCGGCCTGCACGGCCTCCGCCGGGGCCTCGGGCCAGGGGCGCCGCTCCAGCACCAGGGCCCCCAGCCGCAGCTCCCGCTCGCAGCGCACCCGCCGTTGGCGCGGATCCCAGCCCACCAGCTGCCGCTCTTCGCCGGCCTCAGCCGCCAGGGCTTCGAGGCTGCTGCGATCGAGCGGCAGGGCCAGGGCGATGCGGCAGTCGGCACCGGCCCCATCGGCCCGGGCGATGGCCAGGGCCTCGCTGCCCAGCAGGGGATCACCGGGGTGCAGTTGGGCGCCGCGGCCGCTGCGCAGCAGGTAGCGCCCCTGGCCTTCGGGTCGCAGCAACGCCACCCGTTCCGGGTAGGCCAGGGCCACCAGCCGGGCCGCTGCCGTGGGGTCTGCGGCCGTAGCGGCAGGCCGGCTGGAGCCGGAGGGATCGGCGCCCGGGGCACGGGACTGCGAGGCCGCCGAGGCCTGGGGCGCCAGGTCCGCCAGCTGCCGCTCCAGCTGCTCCTGCAGGCGTTGCAGCGGCCGGCGGCGCGGATCCCGGCCACTGCCCGCCAGCCAGTCCAGGCGCCGCATGAGATCGCTGCCGTCCTGCTCGCGGCTGAGGGGATCCCGCTCGCTCAGCAGGGCGGCGATGGCACAGCCCAGGCGCCGTTCGCCCAGGGCCTGGGCTCCGAGCAGCAGGTGGGCCAGGCGCGGATGCAGCCCCAGGCCCGCCATGGCGCGGCCGTGGGCGGTGAGGCTGCCGGCCCCATCGACGGCCCCCAGCTGCCGCAGCAGCTCCTGGCCCTCCAGCAGGTGGGCGCGGGGCGGCGGCTCCAGCCAGGGCAGGGCCTCCCCCAGCCCCGCCCCCCATTGGGCCAGCTGCAGCACCAGGGGGGCCGGATCGGCCTCCTGGAGCTCGGGCGGATCGAAGGCCGGCCGGCGCTGCTGCTCCGCCGGCGACCAGAGCCGCAGGCAGCGCCCTGGCCCCAGGCGCCCGGCCCGGCCGGCCCGCTGCTCGGCGCTGGCCAGGCTGGCGGGCACCGTCACCAGGCTCTCCATGCCGGTGTTGGCATCGAAGCGGCTGCGGCGGCTCAGGCCGCTGTCGATCACCAGGGTCACCCCCGCGAGGGTGAGGGAGCTCTCGGCGATGGCCGTGGACAGCACCACCTTTCCCGCCGGGGCCTCGGCCGCGGCGATGGCCCGGCCCTGGACCGCCAGGGGCAGGTCGCCATGCAGCGGCACCAGCTCCAGCTCGGCGCCCCAGCCGGTGGAGCCGATGGCCTCCAGGCCCTGGCGGATCTCCCGCTGCCCCGGCAGGAACACCAGCACCGTTTCCCTGGGGCCACGGCGATCCAGCCAGTGCTGCTCCAGCCCCCGCACCACCTGCTGGGCCAGGGATTCGCGCTCCCTGGGCAGCTGGTGGCTGATCTGCACCGGGAAGGCCCGGCCCTCGCTGGTGAGCAGGCCGGCCTCGGGCAGCTGCGCCGCCAGGGGCTGCAGGTTCAGCGTCGCCGACATCACCAGCAGCCGCAGCTCCGGGGCCAGCACGCCGCGGGCTTCCCGCAGCAGGGCCAGGGCCAGGTCGGCTTCGCTGCGGCGCTCGTGGAACTCGTCGAAGATCACGCAGGCCACCCCCTCCAGGGCCGGATCGGCCTGGAGGCGGCGCAGGAACAGGCCGTCGGTCAGCACCTCGATGCGGGTGGCGGCCGAACAGCGGGCCTCCAGCCGCACCCGGTAGCCGACCCGCTCCCCCACCCGCTCCGCCAGGCCCTGGGCCAGGCGCTCCGCGGCCGCCTTGGCGGCCAGGCGCCGCGGCTCCAGCATCAGAATCCGGCCGTGGTCCGGACCCTCCGCCTGTGCCAGGGCCTCAAGCAGGGCCAGGGGCACGCGGGTGGTCTTGCCGGCCCCGGGCGGGGCCTGCAGCAGCAGCGTGCCGCCGGCCGGCAGCTGCTGCACCAGCTGGGGCAGCAGGGGCTCAATCGGCAGCGCGGTGGCGGTCAGGTCCCTGGCGGCGGGGGTCTCAGCGCACGTGGCGGGTGCCGTCCACCGGGTGGTACGCCTCGCCGGTGGTCTCCTCGTAGACGATGGCCGGCAGGCCGGTCTCGAACATCGTCTGCAGGGCCTCCTTGAGGTAAGGGTTCCAGCCGCCGGTGCTCACCTTGCCGTGGCGCACCGTCCAGTCCCAGGTGCCCTGCAGATCCCGGGGAATGCGGCCCTCGCGGTCGCGGCGGGCCACCAGGTCCTGGGATTCCACCAGGCCCACCAGGATCGGATCCTTGCCGTAGGCGGGCGTGATGCTCAGCTCCAGGCGGATCGGGTCCTCCTTCACCAGCTTGAGGCGGAAGCGGGGGGGCAGCTTGAGGCCCTTGAGCACCGCCGCCACGATTCGGGTTCTTTGGTCCACGGGTCAGCCTCCGCCGGGTTCTCGAGCACGCAACGTTTGTAACAGCCGATGGGCCCGCCGCCGCGAAGCCGGGGCTGCACCCGCCTCAGCCGGGCTCGTTGGGCAGGGGCTTCTGGCCGCCGTCGTCGCCGAAGCGCACGGTCAGCAGGTCGTCGCGGGTGAGCTCCCCGTCCGCATCCAGCAGTTCCGGGTGGATGGTCAGGCGGCCGGTGCGATCCCCCACCGGGGTGCTGGGGCGATCCCCGGGCCGGGGCACGGCGCCGTAGCCGCGGCCCATCACCTTGAAGGCCTGCCACAGCAGAGCCAGAAAGCAGACCCCGTACACCAGGGGCAGCAGTTGCGAGAGGAGCACGGGCATGGCAGGGGCTGGAGAGGGCGGCTGCGGGGGCGCTGGGGACTGCGGCGATGGGTGGAGCGTTGAGGCCATCATCGCTCCGATCCGGCCGGAGTGATGGCGGAGATCCGGCCCCCCGGCGGGGCTTCCCCTGGCTGGCTGGGGCTCCTACGGTCAAAACTCAGCGTTTCCGTTGGCTCGATGGTCGCGTTCTTTCCCCGGGCCCTGCCGTTGCTGCTGGCCTCCGGCCTCGCCGTGACGGCCAGCGGCGCCCCCGCCCTGGTGCCCCCCGCCCGCGCCCAGTCGGCGGCGGGGGCCGGCGCCCTGGCGCGCCAGTCGTTTGTGGCCGAGGCCGTGCGCCGCACCGGGCCGGCCGTCGTCACGATCGACACCGAGCGCACCGTGGTGGTGCCCGGCGCTGCCGGCGGGCCCCAGGGCCTGCTGCTGGATCCCTTCCTGCGCCAGTTCTTCGGCCTGGGCCCGGGGGCCATGGCGCCGCCCTCCCAGCGCACGGAGCGGGGCCAGGGCAGCGGTGTGATCTTCCAGGGCGATGGCCTGATCCTCACCAATGCCCACGTGGTGGAGAGGACCGATCGTGTCCGGGTCGGCCTGCCCGACGGGCGCCGGGTCGAGGGCAAGGTGGTGGGCCTGGATCGCCTCACCGACCTGGCGGTGGTGCGCCTTGAGGGCGGTGGCCCCTGGCCGGTGGCGCCCCTGGGCAATTCCGATGCCGTGCAGGTGGGGGATTGGGCCATCGCCGTGGGCAACCCCTTCGGCCTCGACAACACGGTCACCCTGGGGATCGTCAGCAGCATCAACCGCAACGCCAGCAAGCTCGGGATCACCGACAAGCGCCTCGAACTGATCCAGACCGATGCCGCCATCAACCCCGGCAACTCCGGCGGCCCGCTGCTCAACGCCAACGGCGAGGTGGTGGGCATCAACACCCTGGTGCGCTCGGGCCCCGGGGCGGGCCTGGGCTTTGCCATCCCGGTCAACCGGGCCCGCAACATCGCCCAGCAGCTGATCAGCACCGGCAAGGTCAGCCACGCGATGGTGGGCGTCGGGCTGGAGCCCAGCCCCGGTGGACTGGCCTCGGGCCGATCGGGCGCCCTGGTGCGCTCGGTGATGCCCGGCGGCCCTGCGGCCCGGGCGGGACTGCAGGTGGGCGATGTGATCACGGCAGTGGGATCGGAGGCCGTCACGGGGCCCGCCCAGCTCACCCAGATCGTGGAGCGCTACGGGGTGGGCCGGCCGATGCCGCTGCGGGTGCTCCGTGCGGGGGCACCCCTGCAGCTGCAGGTTGTGCCGGTGGAGCTCTCAACCCTCGTGTCCCGCTGAGCCCGGGCCCTCGGCCTGGGATTCCGCGGCGGGGCTCTGTCCTGGCTCCGGCAGGGGGGCGTCCAGGGCGGGCGGAACCAGGCCGAAACTGGGCGGGCCGCTGAGCTGCTGGCGCATCACCCACTGGGTGGCAGCCCGCTGGCTCTGCCAGGCCTGCAGCAGCTGCTTGGCCAGGCCCTGCAGGGCCTCGAGGTCGGCGGTGGATTCGATCACGCGGTTCATCCGCTCCACCTCGAACTGCTGGCCGAGGCTGAGGGCGATCGGGTCGGTCATGGCGGGCAACGCGGTGGGGCTCGGGATCCGTGCCAACGCTACGAAGTGTTTCTGTTCACCGCGTATCCGTCGCCACCGAGCTAAGTGGTTCCCGTCAGGTTTCGCGCACCGATCCGCCCGGCCGGGCCGCGGCCATGGCCCGGTGGCGTTCCGGCGCCGGGGAGGCCTCAGCCCTCCTCCCGCAGGATCTCGACGCAGCGGGTGACGCACTCGCCGTCGTCGATCGAGCAGGAGGTGATGCACTCGAAATAGGTGCTCACCGCCTCGTTGCCCAGGTGGTGGCTGCCGTGGTCGCCGCGCCCGCCGGGGCCCGCGTGGTCGCCGCGGCCGGGGTCGGGGCTGAACGCGAACGGCTCGGCGGCGTAGCCAAACAAGGTGCCCATGGCCCGGTCTGCATGCTGGTGATGTCAGCCTATGCAGACACAGCGGGTGGGCCCAGGGAAATGGGTCTTCCTGCCTAGGGCTCTGTGAAGTTGTTTGAGGAGCCCCTGGATCCCCCAGGGACTCCGCCCGCGCTGGCCGGGATCGAAGGGCGCGACCAGGGGACGGTCATCAGGCCGCGGCGGCCCGGCGGGCGGCGTCCTTGGCCCTCTGCTTGTCCCGCTGGGCCAGGCGCTTGGCCTCCTGTTCCGCCAGCAGCCGCTTTGCCTCGGCCTCGGCGGCCTCCTCAGCCTTCTTCTCCCGGTAGTAGGCATAGTCGCCGCGGTAGAGCACCAGCTCGCCGTCGCGCAGCTCCACGATCTTGTTGGCCACCCGCGACACGAAGTAGCGGTCGTGGCTCACCACCAGTGCCGCCCCCTCGTAGGCCATCAGGGCCTCCTCGAGCATCTGCTTGGCGGGAATGTCCAGGTGGTTGGTGGGCTCGTCCAGCACCAGCAGGTTGCAGGGGCTCAGCAGCATCAGCGCCAGGGCCAGGCGGGCCTTCTCGCCGCCACTGAGCTTGCCCACCTGCTTGAACACGGCGTCGTTGCTGAAGCCGAAGCTGCCCAGCAGCGAGCGCACCTGGGTCTGGGTCCAGTCCGGCACCGCCTCGAACAGGGTGTCGATCACGGTCTTGGAGAGGTCGAGGGCCTCGGCCTGGTTCTGCTCGAAGTAGCCGGCGATCACGTTGTGCTCCCCCAGCCGGGCGCTGCCGGCATCGGGCCTCTCGGTGCCCATCACCAGCCGCAGCAGCGTCGACTTGCCGGCGCCGTTGGGGCCCACGAAGGCGATGCGATCGCCCCGCTCCACCTCCAGATTCGCCTCCAGGAACAGGATCCTGTCGCCGTAGCTGTGGGTGAGCTCCTCGATCACCGCGATCTGGCGGCCGCTGCGGGGCGCCGGGGGGAACTGGAAGCGCGGCCCGGCCACGCCCTCGAGCGGGGCCTCGATCCGGTCCACCTTCTCCAGCAGCTTCTCGCGGCTCTTGGCCTGGGTGGAGCGGGTGGCGCTGGCGCGGAAGCGGTCGATGTAGGCCTGCTGCGTGGCCAGCTCCTTCTGCTGGCGCTCAAAGGCCGCCTGGCTGGCCTCGCGCTCGAGGGCCTTCTGCTCCAGGTGCTGGCTGTAGTTGCCCAGGTAGCTGCGCGACACGCCCCGCTCCGTCTCCACGATCTGGTTGCAGACCCGATCGAGGAAGGCCCGGTCGTGGCTGATCACCACCAGCGGCACGGGCTGGCTGCAGAGGTAGTCCTCCAGCCACTGGATCGTCTCCACATCCAGGTGGTTGGTGGGTTCGTCGAGCAGCAGCAGATCGGGCTCCTGCAGCAGGATCTTGCCCAGGGCGATGCGCATCTGCCAGCCGCCGGAATAGTCGCCCACGAGCAGTTCGGCCCCCTCGGGGGTGAAGCCGATGCTGGGCAGCAGCTTGTCGATGCGGGCATCCAGCTCGTAGCCGTGCAGGCCCTCGAAGCGGCTGTGCAGCCGGCCCAGCTCGTGGATCAGCTCATCGAGATGGTCGGGATCCTCGGCGGCGCGCTCGCTGGCCATCGCCTCCTCCACCTCGCGCTGGCGGTTGAGCACCGCCGCGGCCTCGCCGAAGGCCTGGAACAGCTCCTGGCGCACCGTGCGGCGCACGTCCACGTCGAACTCCTGCTGGAGGTAGACGATGCGGGGATCGCCCTGCTTCACCACCTGGCCGCCGCTGGGCTCCTCCAGGCCGGCGATGATCCGCATCTGGGTGGACTTGCCGGCGCCGTTGACGCCCACCAGGCCGATGCGGTCCCCCGCCTTCACCTCCCAGGTGATGTCGCGCAGCACCTCGCCGGTGGGGTAGATCTTCGAGACGCGTTCGAGGCGGAGCACGGGTGTCGTATCGGTAAGGTCGGCCGTCCGGGGGGGTGACCGTCCGGCGGGGGACCGGTCGGAGGGGCGGACGGAGGTTCGGGGGCGGCCGTTCGGAGGCGGCGGTCGCGAGGCAGTGGTCGCGAGGCGGCGGTTGCTAGGCGGCGGTCGCGAGGCGGTGGTGGGCCCCGGCGGCCGCAGGCCGTTGCAGACCGTCATCATCCCCCCTGGCGGTCAGACTGGCCGAGCCGTTCCGTCCGGTTCGCCGCCGCTCCGCCCCCGCGTGACATCCCCGGAGCGCCTCAGGCGCGTTGAGCTGGTGAAGCGGCTGGAGCAGGTGGCGGCCCTGGTGGCGGCCTCCGGCCTGGCGATCGTGAGCTACTGGCTGTTCTTCAGCTGGATGGGCGAGGACCGGCGCCCTCGCCCCGCCGCCTCTCCGGGCGCCGCCCGCTCGGCCGCCCTAGAGGCCACCCCGGGCCTTCACCAGCCACTGCTTGCTCTCGGCGTCGTCGAGGGAGGCGATGTGGGCGCGGATCGCCTCGACCCCCACCGGCAGACCCCAGCCCTCGCCGAGGGCGGCGATCCGGGCCAGGGTGCCTGAGGGGTCCTGCAGGGCCTGGCGGAACAGCTCCTGGGTCAGGGTCTCGTCGCTGCGGATCCGCTCGTAGAGCTGGGCGGCGCGCTGGGCGATCGGGTCCGGATCGACGCCGGTGGCGGGCTGGCCTGCGGTCATGGCGGGGCTTGGACGCTCAGCCCAGGCTATGGAGGCCGCGGCGGCCCGGACCGCCTGCGTGGCGCTTGTTGATGCGGGAGGGCCCTCAGACGGCCAGGTCCTCGCCGGCCCCGGGGGCATCCATGCTGCGGGCATCCAGGCAGAGCAGCTTGCGCAGCTGGGCGTAGTTGGCGGCCTGGGTGGTGCGGCCCTCCTGCTGGGCGCCGTACTCGGCCCGCTGCAGCACGTGGTGCAGGTGAGTCAGCAGGTAGGTGCTGATCACCGCCGAGACCAGCACCTCACTCCGCTCGGCAGGTCTGACGGCCGGCGGGTCCGCTGGCGTCTCCGCCGGCGTTCCCGATGGGGTCGCGCTCGGACAGGTGCCGGGGGCCGGGGCCCCGGTGGACGGGGATGGCGCCATCGGGGGAGGGCGGAACTGCCCTTACCATACTGCTGGATACTATCCGCGGCGCACTCGGTACACTCCGGGGGTAGCCGGTCCGCCCCCGCCGCCCCATGGCCACCCGCCAGACCTCCTCGAGCGGCCGGCCCAAGTCGCCCCGGATCCAGGTGGTGCTGCCCGAGGAGCTGTGTGAGCGCCTGGCCGCCGTGGCCGAGGCGGAGGCCCGCACCGTCAGCAACATGGCGCGGGTGCTGATCCAGCAGGGGCTGGACCGCTACGAGCACCAGCAGCGGCTGGGGGCGCCCGAGCTCCCGTCCACTGGCCTGGGCCGCCTGCGGGCGGCCCTGGAGCAGCAGGGGCAGGGGGGGCAGGTCCGCCCGCGGGGGGCGTCCCGCCGCCTGCGCCTGCAGCGCCCGCGCGCCTGAGGGACGCTCCCGCGTGGCCCTCAGGCGGGTCGAGCGCAGACCCCCAGCACGGCGTTCCGGCGGGCCCCGGTGACGGAGGCCAGGGACCCCGGCTGCCCCCGCTGGTGCCACCAGGCCAGCAGGGCGAAGGCCAGGGCCTCCCGCTCACTCGCCCCGATGCCCAGCTCCGCCAGGGGCCGCACCCACAGGCCGCGGCAGCGCCGCCGCAGCTGCTCCAGCAGCAGTCCATTGCGGGCGCCGCCGCCGGCCACCAGCAGCTCCACCGGTGCGGCTGGCGCCTGCACCAGGTCCTGGGCCACCACGGCGGCGCTGAAGGCGGTGAGGGTGGCCAGGGCATCGGCGGGCTCCAGGCCGGCGGCCCCGGCCCGCTCCCGCAGATCCCCCAGCCGCCGCTCCAGGTCGCTGGCTCCGAACAGCTCGCGGCCGGTGGACTTGGGGGGATGCTGCCTGAAGTAGGGCTCCTGCAGCCAGCTCTGGACCAGGCCCTCGTCGCTGCGGCCGCGGCGGGCCCAGGCCCCATCGGCATCGAAGCTCAGGCGGCCGTCGCTGAAGCGCTGCACCGCCAGGTCCAGCAGGGTGTTGGCGGGGCCGCAGTCCCAGCCGAGCACCGCCGTCCCCCGCTCGCCTCCGCCGGCAGGGGGCAGCAGGGTGAGGTTGGCGATGCCCCCCAGGTTGAGCAGGGCGCGCCAGCCACCGGTCGGCGGCACCAGGGCCGCATCCGTCGCCGGCACCAGCGGCGCCCCCTGCCCCCCCAGGGCCAGGTCGGCGGCGCGGAAGTCGTACACCACCGGCACGCCCAGCAGCTGGGCCAGAAGCGGCCCCTGCAGCAGCTGCCAGCTGGCCCCGCGGCGCCCCTCCGCGGGGGGGCGGTGCCAGAGGGTCTGGCCGTGGCAGCCCACCAGCTGGGCGCAGCCCTGCGGATCACAGCGCCGCGCCGCCCCGGCCTGGGCCTCGGTGACGGCCTCCGCCAGCTCCAGCAGCTCGGCGGCGCCTAGCCGCTCGCCCTGGCCGGCGGCCACCAGCCGGCGGCGCAGGGCCCCGGGGTAGCGGCTGGCGGCGCTCGCGAGCACCCGCCAGCGGGGGCGCAGGGGCGGGCCGTCGAACTGGGCCAGCACCGCATCTACCCCATCGGCGCTGGTGCCGCTCATCAGACCCAGTACCCGCATGGCGCCGTGCCCCGCTGGGGCCGGTTATAGGAGCCTGGTCAGCACGGGGCCCCGGTCGGGGGCCAGCCGCTCACTTGTTGGGCTGGGGGGTGGTGCGCAGGTAGGGCCTGATCTCGGTGACGCCCTTGGGGAACTTGGCGCGGGCGTCCTCGGTGGAGATCGAGGGCACCACCACACAGTCGTCGCCGTCCTTCCAGTTCACCGGGGTGGCCACGGAGTGGTAGTCGGTGAGCTGCAGCGAGTCGATCACCCGCAGGATCTCATCGAAGTTGCGGCCGGTGCTGGCGGGGTAGGTGATCTGCAGGCGCAGCTTCTTGTTGGGGTCGATGATGAACACCGAGCGCACCGTCAGGTTGTTGAGGGCGTTGGGGTGGATCAGTGTGTAGAGGTCGCTCACCTTCTTGTCGGCATCCGCCAGGATCGGATAGTCGACGCTGGTGTGCTGGGTCTCGTTGATGTCGCTGATCCAGCCCTTGTGGCTCTCGGCCGTGTCCACGCTCAGCGCGATGGTCTTGACGTTGCGCTTCTCCCACTCGGGGCGCAGCCGCGACACTTCCCCCAGCTCGGTGGTGCAGACCGGGGTGTAATCGGCGGGGTGGGAGAACAGCACCACCCAGCTGTCGCCGGCCCAGTCGTAGAAGTTGATCGGGCCCAGCTGCGAGTCCTGGGTGAAGTCGGGGACGGTATCGCCGAGAAGCAGTGCCATGGCCGGATCGGGCGTGCGATGGAGCAACGGGGTCGATGCTGCCATGCCAGCCGCTCCCACCGCCGTGCGGGCTGCGCGCCGATGTGGCGGTGGCTACACGGCCGGCTCCGCCGCCGGCAGCGCCTGGAACAGCCAGTCGCGCAGGTGCTGGAGCCCCAGCCCGCCCGTGGCTGACACGAACAGGACCCCCGGATCCAGGTGCCGGGCCTGCTCCAGGGCCGCGGCCGGGCAGCGGTCGATCTGGTTGCCTACCAGCCGGCGCGGGGCCCTGCTCTCCAGGGAGTCGAGGATGGCATGCACCGTCGCCAGCTGCTCCGCCCAGCCCGGATCGGAGAGGTCCACCACCAGCAGCAGCTGGTCGGCCTCCAGGGTCTCCTCCAGGGTGGAGCGGAAGGCCTCCACCAGGGGTGGCGGCAGGTCGCGGATGAAGCCCACGGTGTCGGTGAGCAGCAGGGTGCGGGGCGGACCACCGGCCGGATCGGGGGCGTGGATGCGGCGGGTGGTGGGGTCGAGGGTGGCGAACAGCTTGTTCTCCGCCAGCACCGCCTGGCCCGCCGTGGACTTGCTGAGGGCGTTCAGCAGCGAGCTCTTGCCGGCGTTGGTGTAGCCCACCAGGGCCAGGCGCCGCTGGCCGCCGCGCCCGCCGCGGATCCTGGCCCGGTGGGCGCTGAGGGTCTGCACGTCGCGCTGCAGCTTGTCGATGCGGCGGGCGATGGCGCGGCGGTCCTTCTCCAGCTGGGTCTCGCCGGGGCCGCGGGTGCCGATGCCGCCGCCCTGGCGCGAGAGGCTCAGGCCCCGGCCGCTGAGGCGCGGCAGGCGGTAGCGCAGCTGGGCCAGCTCCACCTGCAGGCGGCCGGCGCCGCTGGCGGCCCGCTGGGCAAAGATGTCGAGGATCAGTTCGCTGCGGTCGCTCACCGGCAGATCCAGCAGCCGCTCCAGGTTGCGGGCCTGGGCGGGGCTCAGCTCCCGGTCGGTCACCACCAGGGTGGCGCCGAGGCGGCGGGCCTCCAGGGCGGCCTCGCGCAGCTTGCCCTCGCCCCAGAGGGTCTGCGGTGAGCCCTGCCCCAGGCGCTGGCCCACCAGCCCCACCGGGGCTGCGCCGGCGCTGCGCACCAGCCCCTCCAGTTCGGCCACCTGGCGCTGGGCCTCCTGGGGGTCCGCAGGGCTGAGCACCAGCAGCAGCACCCGCTCCACGCCGGGGGTGGCCTGGCCGGCGGGGCTCCCCGGCGCCTCCGGCTCCGGCGGGCCGTAGTCGCAGAGGGCCTCCAGCTCGCCCTGCTCCAGGCATGCCCAGGGATGCTGCGGATCGGTGCCGGGGCCGTAGGCCTCCGCCGGCCAGCGGCCGCCGGCGCCGGGGCTGTCGCCGTAGCGCAGCCACAGCTGCGGCCGCAGATCCAGCCCCACCACGGCCTCGCCCCCCTGGGGCTCCAGCTGCCTGGCGCGGCCCACGCAGGTGATCAGCCGCAGGCCGCCGCCCGCCCGCCTGGGTCCCCCCGGCAGCCGCTCCAGCAGCCGGCCGGACTGCTCCAGCGGCCCCACCCACAGCAGCCGGCAGAGGCCGCGGCCGTCGAGCACCAGGCTCAGGGGAAGCTCCAGCTCGCGGCTCTCGGCCGCCAGGCGCTGCAGGGTCAGCAGGTCGGCGCCGGCGCCTTCGGGGTGGCGCCGGTGCGCCAGGCGCTCCAGCCGTCGCAGCGCCGAGGGGCGCAGGCCGGCGGTGCGGCCCAGGAGGGCGGTCTGCTTCATGGTGTGCCCGCCCCTGCGGCGGCGGCGCCGGTGTGCCGGGGCCGGCGGATCAGCAGCGGCCGCACCCCGGCGGCCCGGGCGCCCGCCTCATCCTCGGGGCTGTCGCCCACGTGCCACACCTCGGCGGGAGTCAGCTCGAGGGCCTCCAGGGCCAGCTGGAAGGGCCGCGGATCCGGCTTGGCGGCCCCCGCGGCGCTCGACACCACCACCACATCGAAGGCGCTGGCGATGCCCAGACCCTCCAGCAGGCCCGGCAGGCGCTGGTCGAAGTTGCTGACCACCGCCAGCTTCAGGCCGTGCCGCCGCCACCGCTCCAGGGGGCCGGCCACATCGCTGTAGACGCGCCAGAGGTCTGGCCTGGCAAAGCGCTCGAACAGCTGCCCCGCCAGCTCCGGGGGGAGGGGACCCGCCTGGCCGCAGGCCGCAAAGGCCTCGGCGATCCGCTCGGCCCACCAGGTCCGCTCGGCCGCCAGCAGCTCGGCGCCCGCCAGGCCGGGGAAGGCCAGGGGCGGGGCCTGGCGGTGGACGGCGGGGAACACCCGGTCGAGGGCGGCGGCGTCCACGCGGAGCCCGTGGCCGGCCGCCAGCGCGCTGTAGACCTCCCCCACCGAGCGGCGCAGGCCGATCAGGGTGCCCATGGCATCCAGCAGCAGGCCCCGCGGCGCCACGGTTCCTCAGGCCCCCGCCGCCAGCCAGCCGGCGGCCACCCGCAGCTGGTGGGGCAGTCCCGGCAGGCGGGCCAGGTAGGCCAGGCGCCGCAGCCGATCGGCCCCCGGACCGGCCAGGGTCAGCCCCAGGCCGGTGAGGCTGGCCTGGCCGATGCCCAGGCCCAGCATCTCGCCCAGGTCATTCCACTGGAAGGGCTGCAGGGGCTCGCCGGCCAGGGAGCGCAGCACGTTGTCCGCCACCCGCTCGGCCTGCTGGTAGGCCACCTGGGCCGTGGCGGGCCAGGCGGGCCCAGCGGCGCCGTCCCCCTCGACTGTGGGCGCCGGGCCGGCGGCCGCATCCCCCAGGGCGAACAGCTCCGGCAGCCCCTCCACCTGCAGCTCAACGCTGCAGCGCAGGCGGCCGCGGCCATCGAGGCCGGCCGCCGGGGTGATCGGCGGCACGGCACCGGCCACCCCTCCCGTCCAGACCACCGCGTCGGCCTTGAGCTGCTCCCGCTGGCGCTCGCCGGCAGCGCCGGCCCGCGAGAGGCTGACGCCGTCGGCCTGCACCGCCTCGACCCTGGTGCCGGTGCGCAGGCGGATGTCGCGGCGCTGCAGGGCCAGCCGGGCCTGGTCGCGGTTGAACGACCTGGAGAGGGGCAGCAGCTCCGGACCCTGTTCCACCAGCTCCAGCACGGTGCTCCCCTCCAGCAGGTCCGCCAGCTTGCAGATCAGCTCCACGCCGCTGGCGCCGGCCCCCACCACCACCAGCCGCTGCAGCGGGCGGGGCCTGGCCTGGAGCTGGCCCACCAGTGCCTGCAGGCGCTCCACGTCCGCCAGGGTTCGGAAGCCCAGGGCGTGCTCGCGCACCCCCGGCACCCCGTAGGTCTCGGGCCGGCCGCCGGTGGCCAGCACCAGGCGGCCATAGGGCAGCGTGCGGCCCCCCTCCGTCGTCAGCGTGCGGGCGCCGGTGTCGATGCCGCTCACCCGGTCCTGCAGCCAGGCCACGCCCCGGCCCGCCAGCAGCTGCTCGTAGCGCGGCGCGATCTGCCAGCGCCGCAGCTCGCTACTTAACAATTCGTAGAGCAGGGGCAGGAACAGGAAGCGCTCCTGGGGCTCGATCAGCATCAGGGGCGGGTGCCCCTCCCGCGCCGCCAGGGTCAGGGCGGTGCTCAGCCCCCCGAAGCCGCCGCCAACGATCACAACCGGTGCAGCAGCGGGCATGGACGACCGGCCGGACCGGGGCCGGAGGGGACTGGCCGAACCCTAACCAGGCCCGCCGGCAGGGGAAGATGGTGGCATGACGACGACGACCGCCGGCTTCGACCTCGACAGCGCCCGCCGGACCCTGGGCGCGGCCGATGCTCCGGACCGCCTGCGCTGGGGCCTGGAGACCTTCGGCGACGGCTTCGCCCTCACCACCAGCTTCGGGATCCAGTCGGCGGTGCTGCTGCACATGGCCAGCCGGCTGGGGGCACCGGTGCCGATCATCTGGGTCGACACCGGCTACCTGCCCCCCGAGACCTATCGGTACGCCGAGACGCTGATGGGGCTGCTCCGCCTCGACGTGCAGCCGGTGCAGGCCCAGATGAGCCCGGCGCGGATGGAGGCCCTGCACGGCCAGCTCTGGAGCACCGGCCGCCTGGAGGATCTGGAGCTCTACCACCGGATCCGCAAGGTGGAGCCCCTCGACCGCGCCCTGCTGGAGCTGCGGGTGAGCTGCTGGGCCAGCGGCGTCCGCGGCCGCCAGACGGAGCACCGCAAGGCGATGGAGCCCCTGGAGCGGGTGCGGGGCAGCTGGGCGCTGCGGCCGCTGCTGGACTGGACCAGCAAGGACGTCTTCTATTACATGCAGGACCACGGCCTGCCCCAGCACCCCCTGTTCGAGCAGGGCTACTCCACCGTGGGCGACTGGCACTCCAGCGGCCCGGACGACGGCAGTGCCAGTGGGCGCGCCACCCGCTTCGGTGGCCTCCAGCAGGAGTGCGGCATCCACCTGCCCGGGGTGGCCGGCGAGGGGATCTGAGTGGAGCGGGCCGGCCCCGCCGCCGGCGGGCCGCCGGCCGGGCGGCTGCTGCTCGTGGGCAACTCCCGCTGGCACTGGGCGGAGCCCGATGGCGGCGGCGGCCTGCGCTGCTGGCACCGGCCACCCGGCGCCCTGCCCGAGGCGACGCAGACCCTCGCCGCCTGGGCGGCGGTGGGGCCGGTGCCGGCCGCGGCGGCGTTGCCGCCCGGGCGGCGCATCGGCCTAGAGCACGTGCCCCTGGCGGCGACCCCGCCCTGGCTGGGGATCGACCGTGCCCTGGCGGGCTGGTGGGCCTGGCGCCAGCGGCCCGGGCAGGATCGCGGCGGCGTGCTGGTGGCCGATGCGGGCACGGCCCTGAGCCTTACCCGGGTGGATGGCGCCGGCGCCTTCGCGGGCGGGAGGCTGCTGGCGGGGGTGGGGCTGCAGCTGCGCAGCCTGGCGGCGGGCACGGCGCTGCTGCCGGAGCCGGCGGCGGAGGGGGGGCTGGTGCTGCCCGCCGATCCGTGGCCCCGGCAGACCGAGGCCGCGATGCTGCGGGGCTGCCTGGAGGCCGCGGCGGCGGCCATCGCGGCGGCCTGGCGGGACGTGGCGCTCCCGGGCGGCCAGGGGCCGGCGGGCCCGGGGGGCAACCCCCATGGGACCGGCAGCCCCTGGCGTCTCTGGCTCACCGGCGGCGACGCCGCCGCGCTGCTGCCCCTGCTGCGGCGGCAGGCCGTGCCGGTGCACTGGGCCCCCGAGCTGTGCCTGGAGGGCCTGGCGGGAGTGGCGGCACTCCTGGAACCCTGACGGACAGGCGGCGCTCCCCGGGCCCCCCGGGGCGCCTCAGCCCAGGCCCAGGTCCCGCAGGATGTCATCGGCCATGGTCTCGGCCTTGACCTTGGTGTAGAGCTTCTCGATCCTGCCCTCGCCATCCACCACGACGGTGTGGCGCAGCATGCCCATGTACTCGCGACCCATGAACTTCTTGAGGCCGTAGCTGCCGTAGCTGTCGGCCACCGGACAGGGCTCGGCGTCGGTGAGCAGCGGAAAGGGCAGGCTGTACTTGGCGATGAACTTGGCGTGGCTGGCGGCGCCGTCCTTGCTGATGCCCAGCACCTGGATGCCGTGCTGCTCGAAGGCACTCCACTGGTCGCGGAAGTTGCAGGCCTCCTTGGTGCAGCCCGGGGTGTCGTCCTTGGGATAGAAGTAGATCACCACCCGGGAGCCGAGGAAGTCCGCCAGGCTCACGGGCCGGCCGTCCTGGTCGGGCAGGGTGAAGGCGGGCGCGGCATCGCCGATCTGCAGGGCCATCGCGGGGCGGTGGGGACAATGGGCGCGAGCCTAGGGGGACTCCCGATCGCCGCGCTGCCCGCCGTTCCCCACTACTGGCTGCTGCCGCTGCCGCCCCGGGCCGCTGCCGGGGTGGGGAGCCCGGAGCTGGACCTGGAGTCGCTGCAGGCGCTGCCCCTCAGCCAGCGGGAATGGGCCTGGTGCCGTGAGCTTCCGCCTTCCCTGCGGGGGCGCTACGCCGACAGCCGAGCCCTGGTGCGCCGCCGGTTGGCGGCCCTGCTGGGGGGAGCGCCCGGCGAGCTGCCGCTGCACAGTCCGCCCGGCCAGCCGCCGCGGCTGGCCGCCGGCTGGGGGCACCTCAGCCTCAGCCACAGCCGCGACAGGCTGCTGCTGGCCTGGTCGCCGCAGCCCATCGGGGTGGATCTGGAGGCGGCGGACCGCCGGCTGGAGGGCCTGACCCTGGCCCGGCGCTTCTTCCCCGCCGCCGAGCTGGCGCAGCTGCTGCGGCTGCCTGAGCCGCGGCGCCGGCGGGCGGTGCTGGAGAGCTGGGTGCGCAAGGAGGCGGCGATCAAGTGGCGCGGATTGAGCCTGGCGGCCGAGCTGCGCCACTGGTGCTGGGACAGGGAGCGCGGCGTGCTGGCCCAGCTGCGCGAGGACCTGCAGCCCGAGTGCCTCTGCAGCGAGCGCGACGGATGGCTCTGGGCCGCCGTGGGCGAGGCGGTCGGCGCGGGCCGCTGGGCCTAGGGTCGCCGGCACCGGCGGCCTTCGGCTGCCTGCAGCCCCGGCCCCCGGCCCGCTGCCCGCCACCTGCCGCCTGCCATGGCCCTTGCCCTGCGCCTCAGCCTGATGTCGGTGCTGGCCCTGGTCGGCCTGGCCGGCCTGGTGCAGCTGCCCCTGGCGCCGCCGCTGGCCAGTCGCCCCGGCGCCGGCACCGATCGCCTCCTGGCGGACCTGGAGCTGCAGGAGTCGGCCCAGGAGGCCCGCGAGCGCGCCACGGCGGTGCTGAGCCGCTTCGTGGGGGGGCAGATCACCCGCTACTTCTGGGGGGGCTTCAGCGGCTACCTCGATGTGCTCGGCGTCGAGGCCCCGGAGGACATGGAGCCGCGGCTGCGCCTGGAGGGCGACGGGGTGCAGCTCACCCTCGTGCCTGCCGAGGGGGCCGAGCGCTATGTGGCCCGGGTGGAGGCGGTGGAGAACGTGCCCCGCGGTGCGGCCTGCGCCGGCCGCGGCGAGCCGGGGCCGTTCCCGCTGCGCGCCGGCCGGCTCGCCTGCCCCCCCGGCTGGTGGACCCTGCCCCTGCGCAGCGCCCGCCCCGGTCGGCCGGGCCCCCCTCTGTGACAATCGGCGCGCCCCAGGGCCGATCCGGTGCCGATGCGTTGGCAGTTCCAGGGACGCTGCCTAGCTTGCAGGTGACGAGTTCCCTACTCACCCGTGCTGAAGCGTCTCGCTGCTGGCCTCTTTGCTGGCGCGGCTCTAACCGCCGTCGCCCTTCCGGCCTCTGCAGCTGTCGACAATGATCTGCCCATCCGCTGGAACACGGGCGGCGCCGTGTGGTCCACGGATCAGGCGGCCATGACCACCTTCCTCCAGACCGGTGAGATCACCGATCGGGGCCTCTCCGGCGGCATCTACCGCTCCGGCTGGACCGCCGATGAGATCCGCACCGGCATGAACAAGACCTACAGCGTCGATCTGGTGGGAGTATCCCGCTTCCTCTATTCTGACGCCGGGGTGAAGTTCCTCAAGAACCAGACCCGCAGCTATTTCCCCTACTGGACGCTCTCCACCTACGGGGTGCAGGGTCTGCGCTCGGCGATCATCGCCGACGCCCGTGACGGCCAGATCTCCTCCGCCGGCATCATGGCGGCCCTGCCCACCGATTTCCGTCTGGCGGACACCTGCAACACCTACGACGGCAAGCAGAACGTCTGCGCCGAAGGCAAGTGCGTGGGCGAGGCCCAGTGCACCTCCCTGCTCTCCTGGTACGTGTTCCTGCCTGCCTGCATCCAGGCCAACCAGGTGGCCGACGCTGGCATGGTCCGCACCTCAGCCCCGGCGGCCCCCGTCCAGGAGCCCGTGCGCGGTCTCTGGTGATCGCCGCGACCGGCCCCCGCGGGGCCGGTCCTCCCCATGGGCGGTCCACTCGCCCGTCCTGCTCCACTCGCCCGCAGTGGTCAGCTCGCCCCGGCCTGCCCGGGGCTTTGTGGTGGGATGTCTCCCGCCGCCGCTGAGCCTGCGGTCGCCGCCGGCGCGGCCTGGCTGAGGCGGGCCAGCAGCAGCCGGTGGCTCAGATCCTGGGGCAGGCGGCGGCCCCGCAGGCGCTGCAGCAGTGCGGCCACCGCCTCCGCCTGCTCCGCCCCCAGCGCCGCTGCGACCCGCTGGCGGTAGGGGGCCCCCGGCGCGCACCAGCGCCGCGACAGCTCCGGGCCCAGCTCCAGCTGCAGGGGCTCCCGCCACGACTGCCAGCTCACGCTCCAGCCGAGGGCGGCCAGCCCCTGTTCCAGGGACTCCGGGGCCGGATCCGGCCGCAGCCACTCGGCCTCCCGCTGCTGCAGGGCGGTCAGCAGGCTCTGCTCGGCCGCGCCCAGGTCCGCTCCGGCCTGCAGCAGGGCTCCGGCCGGGCCCAGCTGCGGCGCGCTGAACAGCAGCCGCAGCTGGGCGCCCGTGGCCGCCAGGGCCGTGAGCTGGGCCAGGTCCGCGGCCAGCTGGCCGGGGCTGCGGCCCCGCAGGGGCTGGCGGCCGGCGATCCACTCGAACCGCTCCCCCGGCTCCAGCTGCGCCGCCAGCGCGGCGATGCCCCCCGCCCCGGCGGCTGCCCCGCCGACGATCCGGGGCTGGCGCAGGCTGTCGAGCACCTGCAGCTGGGCCCCAAGCCGCTCGCCATCGCCGGCGCTGGCGGCCTGGAGCACCACGCCGCCCTCCGGGGTGGCGGCCAAGGGATCGAGGGCCCAGAGCAGCGAGCGGGCCTCCAGGAGCAGCACCCGGTCGTGGCGCCGCCAGCGGGCCTGCCGCCACAGCCGCTGGCGCAGGCCGTCGAGCCGCTGGCCCTCGGCCCCCAGCTGCCGCTGCAGCCAGCGCTCCAGGGCTGGATCGTCCGGGCCGCCGCTCAGCAGCTCCCCCAGCTCCGCCTCGCCCTCGGCCGCGGCCGCCAGCTGGGCCGCCCGGCGCTGCTGCAGCCGCCCACGCCGCTCCCCCTCCCAGCCCAGGGTCCCGGGCTGCCAGAACAGCTCCCCCTGCAGCGCCGCCGGCAGGTACTGCTGGGCCACCCAGTGCTCGGCGTAGGCGTGGGGGTAGCGGTAGCCCACCCCATCGCCGAACACCTTGCCGTCGCGGTTCGCATCGCGCAGGTGGGACGGCACCTCCTGGCGGCTGGTGGCCTTCACGGTTTTCAGGGCATCGAAGAACCCCAGCAGGCTGTTGCTCTTCTCGGTGCTGGCCAGGTAGAGGGTCGCCTGGGCCAGGGGATAGAGCCCCTCCGGCAGGCCCACCCGCTCGAAGGCCGCAGCGCAGGCCTCCACCACCACCATCGCCTGGGGGTCGGCCAGGCCCACGTCCTCCCCGGCGGCGATCAGCATGCGCCGGAAGATGAAGCGGGGGTTCTCGCCGGCCTCCACCATCCGCGCCAGCCAGAACAGCGCCGCATCGGGGTCGCTGCCCCGCAGGGCCTTGATGAAGGCGCTGATGGTGTCGAAGTGGGCGTCGCCCTGCTTGTCGTAGAGCACGGCCCGCTGCTGGATCGACTCCTCGGCGATGGTCAGATCGATGGAGATCACGCCGTCGCCATCCGGCTCCGTCGTCTCCACCGCCAGCTCCAGGGCATTCAGCAGGCTGCGGGCGTCGCCGCCGGCCACATCCACCAGGTGGTGAGCGGCCTCCGCGCTGATCGCGACACGGCGGTCGCCGTAGCCCCGCTCCGGGTCGCTCAGGGCCCGCTGCAGCAGCTGGTGCAGGTGCCGGGGCTCGAGGGGCTGCATCCGGAACAGGCGCGAGCGGCTCACCAGCGCCTTGTTCACCTCGAAGGTGGGGTTCTCGGTGGTGGCGCCGATCAGGGTCACGGTGCCGTTCTCCACCCAGGGCAGCAGGGCGTCCTGCTGGGCGCTGTTGAAGCGGTGCACCTCATCGATGAACAGCAGGCTGCGCAGGCCGTGCTGCTCCAGCCGCCGCCTGGCCTCGTCCACCTCGGCCCGCAGGTCCTTCACGCCGGCCAGCACGGCGTTGAGGCTGCTGAAGTGGGCGCGGGTGGTGGCGGCGATGATCCGGGCCAGGGTGGTCTTGCCCACGCCGGGGGGGCCATGCAGGATCAGGTTGCCGACCCGGTCGGCGGTGATGGCGCGGCGCAGCAGCCGGCCCGGCCCCAGGATCGCCTCCTGGCCCTGGAACTCCTCCAGCGTGCGGGGCCGCAGCCGGTCCGCCAGGGGGGCCAGGCGCTGGCGCAGCTGCTCGCCCCGGTGGCTGAACAGGTCGGACACGGTGCGATCGGGGGACAGGAGGCCGCGGAGCCGTTGAAGCGGCCGGCCGCAGCGCCTATTCTCCGCCCGATCCCCGGGTGCCCCGATGGCGTTCTCCAGGCTCCGGCGCTCGGCGGGGGCGGCTGCAGCCGCGTCGTTCGCCATCCCCCTGGCGGCCTGCGGTCCCCCGAAGCTGCCGCCGCAGCCCCCGCCGCTGGTGAGCCTGGCCTCCCCCGCGGCGGACGACTTCGCCGACCAGGCCACCTACCAGAGCACCCTGGAGGCGATCCGGGAGCTGAAGCTCGAACCCCAGATCGAGGGCCGCATCGTGGCGATGCCCATGGCCGAGGGCCAGCGGGTGCGCCCCGGCCAGCTGCTGTTCCGCCTCGACCAGGTGCAGCAGCAGGCCCAGGTGAACGCCACCAGCGCCGAGGCCCGCAAGGACCGGCTCAACGCCGAGCGCTACATCTTCCTGAACGAGCAGGGCGCCGTCTCCACCAAGGATCGCGACGCCTACGTGACCCAGGCGATCGAGAGCCGCGACCGGGTGATCGCCAGCTCCGCCACCCTGGGCTACAAGGACGTGCTCGCCCCGATCGCCGGCGAGGTGGGGAACATCAACGCCAAGCTCGGCGATGTGGTGCGCCCCGGCACGGTCGTCACCACGGTGGTCGACAACGCGCAGCTGTGGGTGCGCCTCGACGTGCCCTCGGAGCTGGCCTGGCGGGTGAGGCCCGGCCTGCCGGTGCTGCTGGAGGCCCCGGGGCGCCCCGGCCTGCTGGCCCGCGGCAGCGTCAGCTTCATCGCCCCCTCCGTGGAGAAGGGCAGCCAGACCCTGCTGGTGAAGGCCACCTTCGCCAACCCGGACGGCAGCCTGCGCAACGGTCAGCGGGTGAGCGCCACCCTGGTCTTCGATCGCCAGGTGAGGCCCTCGATCCCCCAGCAGGCGGTGCTGCTCCAGGCGGGCAAGACCTTCGTGTTCCTGGCGGTGCCGGCGGCCGAGGCCAGCCGCCAGCTGGGGCGGCCGATCACGCCGCCGCCGCTGGCCGGTGAACTGGTGGCCCTGCAGGTGCCGGTGGCCCTGGGCAGCCTGCAGAACGGGCGCTTCGCGGTGCGCAGCGGGCTCACCCCCCGCGATCGCCTGATCGTGGGCAATCTGGCCCAGCTGCGCTCCGGTGCCGTGGTGCGGGTGGCGCCCGCCGGCGCCGCTGGGGGCAGCGGTTCATGAGCCTCTCGGACACCTTCATCCGGCGGCCGGTGCTCAGCACCGTCTGCAGCATCCTGATCCTGATGGCGGGGGTGATCAGCCTGCCCCTGCTGCCGATCGAGAACCTGCCCAACATCGCGCCGCCCACCATCCAGGTGACGGCGACCCTGCCCGGCGCCGATGCCCTCACCGTGGAAAACGCGGTGACCGGCCCCCTCGAGGAGCAGATCAACGGGGCCCCGGGCATGGATTACATCACCTCCACCAGCACCAGCCAGGGGGTGAGCCAGATCAATGTGTACTTCAAGGCCACCACCGACCCCGACATTGACCAGGTCAATGTGCTCAACCGGGTGCAGACCGCCTCCTCGCAGCTGCCCCAGCAGGTGAATGCCCAGGGGGTGACGGTGGAGCAGACCGCCTCCAGCTACCTGCTGGTCTACAACCTCACCTCCAGCCGGGGCCAGTTCGACCGCAACTATCTCAACGGCCTGTTCCAGCTCAACCTGCTCTACCCCCTGAGCCGGGCCGAGGGGGTGGGCCAGGTGAACGTGTTCGGGGCCAGCAACCCCGCCTTCCGGCTCTGGGTGGATCCGCTCAAACTCACCCGCTTCAACCTGACGATCGACGATGTGATCCAGGCCCTCAAGGGCCAGAACCAGGTGGTGATCGCCGGCAGCATCGGCGGTCCGCCGGCCCCGGCCAACAACCGCAGCACCTACCCGCTGCTGGTGAACGGCAACCTGGAGACGGTGGAGCAGTTCGAGGATCTGATCCTCAGCAAGGGTCCGGGCGGCAGCCAGACCGCCGAGGGCAGCGACGGCAGCCTGATCCGCCTGCGGGACGTGGGCCGGGCCGACTACGCCTTCCAGAACTTCAACCAAGCGGCGATCAACGCGCGCACCGGCTATCCCTGTGTGGGCTTCGGGGTGATCCAGCTGCCGGGCAGCAATGCCATCAGCACCGCCAAGGCCGTCGATGCGGTGCTCGGCCAGTTCGAGAGCACCCTGCCGCCGGGGGTGGTGCTGGAGAAGGTGTTCGATCAGACCGACTTCATCAATGGCTCGATCAACACCGCCCTCGAAGCCCTGCGCGACGCGGTGGTGCTGGTGCTGCTGATCATCTTCCTGTTCCTGCAGGACTGGAAGGCCACCGCCGTGCCGGCCCTGGCCCTGCCGATCGCCCTGCTGGGGGCCCTGGTGTTCGTGAAGGCCTTCGGCTTCTCGATCAACGAACTCACCCTGCTGGGCATCATCCTGGCCACAGGCCTGGTGGTGGATGACGCCATCGTGGTGGTGGAGGCGGTGGCGGCCCGGATCGAGGCCGGTGATCCCCCCTTCCGGGCCGCCTCCAACGCCATGAAGGAACTCACCGGCGCGATCCTGGCCACGGCGCTGGTGCTGCTGGCGGTGTTCCTGCCGGTGACCTTCTTCCCCGGCGCCACGGGCGTGATCTACCGCCAGTTCGCGCTCACGATCGTGTTCTCGATCCTGGTGAGCACCTTCAACGCCATCACCGGCAAGCCGCTGCAGTCGGCCCTGCTGCTTGGGGGTGGCAAGACCGATCCCCGCGGCCTGAAGTGGACCCTGATCGGCCTGGGCCTCGGTGCCGGCTACGGCTGGCTGGCCTTCGGCTGGCTGGGGTCGCTGCTGCTGGGGGCCGCCGGCGCCCTGGTGGGCTCCAACCTGGTGCCGATCTTCGCCGGCTTCAACCGCGGCTTCGATGCCCTGGCGGCCGGTTACGGCCGCCTGCTGCAGCAGGCGATCCGGCTGCGGCGCCTGCTGGTGGCGGTGCTGCTGGGCGGCGTGGTGCTCACCGGCATCGCCTTCGCGGCGATCCCCACCGGCTTTGTGCCCAGCGAGGACCAGGGCTATGGCCTGGGCATCATCCAGCTGCCCCCCCAGGCCTCGCTGGAGGCCACCATGGCGGTGGCCGATCAGGTCCGCCAGGTGATCGCCAAGGAGGAGGAGATCGTCTCCGGCGAGGTGATCGGCGGCGCTGGCTTCAACGGCGGCGCCCTCAACCAGGGCATCTTCTTCTTCGGCCTGAGGCCGATCGAGGAGCGCAGCGCCCCGAGCCAGTCCGCCAACGCGATCATCAAGCGCCTCAACCAGGCGTTCCGTCAGATCCCCGGGGCCACCGTGCTGGCCCAGCCGCCGGCGGCCGTGCCGGGCTTCAGCGCCCAGGGCGGCTTCTCGCTGCAGTTCAACGACCTCAGCAACCGCGGCTACAGCCCCACCCAGCTGGCGGGGCTGGCCGACCAGCTGATCGGCGCCGCCCGCCGCACCGGCGACTTCTTCAACGTCTACACCCAGTTCGTGGCCGATGCGCCGGTGTGGCGCCTGGACGTGGACCGTGACCGCATGGCCTCCCTCAACGTCAACTACGGCGATGCCATGGCGACCCTCGGCGCCCTCACCGGCGGCCGCTTTGTGAACCCCACCTACGAGAACGGCCAATACCGCCAGGTGTACGTACAGGCCGAGGGGGAACGGCGCAACGTGATCGAGGATCTGGCCAACCTCTACGTGACCAGCGGCGACGGCCAGCAGATCCCCCTGGCCAACATGGTGAAGGCCCGGCTGGACAGCGCCCCGCCGATCGTGAGCCACTTCGACCTCTACCGCACCGTGCTGGTGCAGGGGGTGGAGGCCTTCGGCAAGAGCAGCGGCCAGGCGATCGACAGCCTGGCGGCCAGCTTCCGCAAGCTCAACTTCAGCAACATCGCCATGGACTGGTCGGCCCTCTCCCGCTCGGAGGTGCAGGCGGGCTCCCTGGCGATCCTGGTGTTCGCCCTGGGGATCGTGGTGGTGTACCTGGTGCTCTCGGCCCAGTACGGCAGCTACATCGATCCGCTGGTGATCCTGATGACGGTGCCCCTGGCCATGCTCGGCGCCCTGGTGTTCCTGGTGCTGCGGGGCCAGGTCAACAACGTGTACGCCCAGGTGGGGCTGGTGACTCTGATCGGCCTGGCGGCCAAGAACGGCATTCTGATCGTGGATCTGGCCAACCAGCGCATGCAGGCCGGCGCCAGCGCCAGCGAGGCCGCTGCCGGGGCCGCCCAGTCGCGGTTGCGGCCGATCCTGATGACGGCGATGGCGGCCCTGGCGGGCTTCTTCCCCCTGCTGGTGGCCAACGGGGCCGGTGCCCTCAGCCAGCGCTCCCTGGGGGCGGTGATCTTCGGGGGGCTGCTGGTGGCCACCGTGCTCAGCCTGTTTGTGGTGCCATCCTTCTATGTGCTGATGAAGCACCTGGAGGCGGCCTGGTTCCCCGCCAGCGCCGAGCGGGCCGATCCCCTCGCCCCCGAAGCCTGATCGTCCCGGTCGTCTCTGGTCGCCATGCCGCTGCCCCCGCCCCCCGGCTACCGCCCCGGCCGTCAGCGTCAGGTGGACCGTCGCCGGATCGCCCTGGCGGGCCTGCTGATGGGCCTGGCCGCCACGGTGCTGCTGGCCCTGGCCCAGCGGGCGATGCGGGCGCCGGGCAGCCTGATCCAGCCGCGGCCCTGGCCGCGGCTGCTGGCGCTGGTGCTGGCGGCGGGCGCCTGCGGCTCCTGGGGCGAGACGATGCGCCAGCTGAGCCTGGTGCGCGGCCCGGGCCGCGGGGGGCCGCCGCAGGGCGACGACTAGGTGATCACCGTGGGGGCGTCCATGCCGGTGCGCCCCCGGATCTCGGCCAGGGCATCGGCGGCCGCGATCAGCTCGGCCAGCGCCTGCTGCGGATTCTGTTGCAGCTGGCCGCTGGGGGGCACATAGCTCTCGAGGTAGAGCCGCAGGGTGGCGCCCTGGGTGCCGGTGCCGGAGAGGCGGAACACCACCCGGCTGCCGTCATCCAGCAGCAGCCGCAGCCCCTGGCCCGTGGTCAGCGAGCCGTCCACGGGGTCGGTGTAGCTGAAGTCGTCGGCGGTGGCGATGCTGCGGCCGGCGAAACGCTCCCCCGCCAGGGAGGGCAGCAGCCCCCTGAGGCGGTCGTAGAGGCCGTGGGCCCGGTCGCTGACGATGGCCTCGTAGTCGTGGCGGGAGTAGTAGTGGCGGCCGAAACGGCTCCAGTGGTCCGCCATGATCGCCGCCACCGAGGCGCGCTTGCGGGCCAGCAGCTGCAGCCAGAACAGCACGGCCCAGAGGCCGTCCTTCTCGCGGATGTGGTTGCTGCCGGTGCCGAAGCTCTCCTCGCCGCAGAGGGTGATGCGGCCGGCGTCGAGCAGGTTGCCGAAGAACTTCCAGCCCGTGGGTGTCTCGTAGCAGGGGATGCCCAGCTCCTGGGCCACCACGTCCACGGCGGCGCTGGTGGGCATTGAGCGGGCCACGCCGGCCAGGCCCGCGGCGTAGGCCGGCGCCAGGGTGGCGTTGGCGGTGAGCACGGCCAGGCTGTCGCTGGGGTTCACGAAGCAGCGCCGCCCCAGGATCATGTTGCGGTCGCCGTCACCGTCGCAGGCGGCGCCGAAGCGGTAGTCGTCCCCCTCCAGCAGCAGGGCCGCCAGGTCATGGGCGTAGGTGAGGTTGGGATCGGGGTGGCCGCCGCCGAAGTCCTCCAGGGGAGTGGCGTTGCGCACCGTGCCGGCCGGCGCCCCCAGCAGTCCCTCGAGCAGCCGCCGGGCGTAGGGCCCGGTCACCGCATGCATCGCGTCGAAGGCGATCGGATAGTCGTGGCGCAGCAGATCGCCGATCTGATCGAAGTCGAACAGGCGCTGCATCAGGGCGAGGTAGTCGTCCACACCGTCGATCACCTCCACCGCCAGCCCGCCGATGTGGTGGAGGCCGGGCTCCTCGAGGGGAAGGGCGGGCGCGTCGACGATCCGGTAGCCGTCGAGGCCCTGGCTGCAGGCGTAGATGGCGTCCGTCACCGACTCCGGCGCCGGCCCGCCGTTGGCGCCGTTCACCTTGACGCCGAAGTCGCCCTCGGGGCCGCCGGGGTTGTGGCTGGCCGAGAGGATGATGCCGGCCGCGGCCCTGTGCTGGCGGATTAGGTGCGAGGCCGCCGGGGTTGAGAGGATGCCGCCGGTGGTGGTGATCAGCCGGGCCACGCCGTGGGCGGCCGCCATGCGGCTGATCACGTCGATGGCGTGGCGGTTGCCGTAGCGCCCATCGCCGCCCACCACCAGCGTGCCGCCCTCCAGCCCCGGCACCACCCGCAGGATCGCCTCGATGAAGCTCTCGAGGTAGTGGGGCACGGCGAACTGGCGACTGCTCTTGCGCAGGCCCGAGGTGCCAGGCTTCTGGTCGGCGAAGGGCTGATCGAGCGTCATGCGCCGCACGCTGCTGGTCATCGGGGAGGGCCGGGTGGCCCCACGCTAACCCCGTTGTTTTGGGCTCCTGGACAGCGGGCCGAGGCCAGCGGGGCTGCCGGCCGCGGCCGTGGTGGCTACGGTGCGGCCATGCCTGCCGCTGCCCCCGTGTCCCGATCCCGCCGCGACCTGCCTCCCGCTGGTCCGCTGCCCCGTGACCCGAGCCGCCGCGCCCTGGCCGGGGCGGCGCTGGTGCTGCTCTCGGGCCTCGGCGCCCTTGCCGGGCCCCGGGCTGCGGCCGCCGTGCTCGGCGCCGCCCCCAGCAGGCCCTATCCGGAGGCGGTGGCGACAACGCGGCTGGCGGCCCAGGCGGTGCTGGACCGCGACGGTGCCGAGAGCTGCCTGCGGGGCAAGCTCACCAATGCCCTGCTGGGGCTCTCCTCCAGCTGTGAGGCCGCTGGCGAGCGCAGTCCCCTCTGTCAGCTGGCGGATCGGGCCGCTGCCAGCACCGGCTGGAGCATCGCCTTCATGGATGCCACGGCCCAGCAGCTGCTGGTGCTGATCGACCCCGCCCGGGCCACCAGGCCCTAGGGACCTGGCCCCGCTTCCGCTCAGCTGCCGCCGCTGTTCAGCCGGATCGGGCCGCCGGGGCCGCCGACCGGGGCGGCGCTGGGGGCCGGCTCGGGCGGCTTCTCGCGGCTGCGGCACACCGCCAGCAGGCTCTGGGCCGGCGCCACCAGGGCCTCGCGGCGCTCGTAGCTGTTGGCCGGGGCCGGGGTGGAGCGCTCGCGCAGGCTCCAGAGCAGGTCCTTGCAGCTGGCCGGCAGCCGCGGGTGGTCCAGCAGGGGATCGGCCAGGCCGCGGGAGCGGCTGCAGGCCTCGGCGCTGTTCTCGCGGGCACAGGCCAGGGCCGCCAGCTGCACCTCCCGCAGCCGGGCCTCGCTGGGGAAGGGCACCCACACGCCCTGGGCCCAGGCGGCGGGCAGGGCCCAGGCGGCGGCCAGCAGGCCCAGGGCGGTGGCCAGGGGCCGGCGGGGGCCCGGACGCCGGAGCCGGAGGGATGGGGCCATGCAGGCGGGGGGACGGGCGGCGGTGCCATCATCGCCGCAGTTGCCCGCGGCCGCAGAGCCGCTGGCCCAGGGCCAGGCGCCGCTGCATCCGCGGCGCGAGGCCCAGCTCCGCATCGCGCCAGAGCCGGTCCATCTCCCGGCTGAAATGGGCCGCCAGCAGCGGTGAGTCGATCACCATCAGGGTCTCGTCGTTCTGGTGGGCGGCGCTGGGGCTCCAGTTGAAGGAGCCCGACACCACGGTGCGCCCGTCGATGACCGCCAGCTTGTGGTGCAGCTTGTCGCCCCGGGCCAGCCGCGGCGTGCCCACCCCCTCCAGGGGGCGCCCCAGGGGACGGTTGCCGGCCTCCAGGCGGCAGTCGCGGTCGGGCAGGGCCACGCCGAGCAGGTCGAGGACCTCGGAGAAGGGGCGGCTGGCGAAGCCCGGATCGGCCAGCAGCCGCAGCGCCACCCCGCGCCGCTGCAGCGCCGCCAGGCTGTCGGTGAGCTCCTGGGCCGAGAACACGAACAGGGCCAGGTCCACCCGCCGGCGCGCCTCCGCCAGCACCGAGGCCAGCAGGGTCAGCCCCTGGTGGGGGTCGCTGCGGCGGTGCGGTGCGAACAGCAGGCGGATGCGGCTGGGGCCCACCCACACCTCCTGCACCCCGCCAGAGCGCTTGGCCAGCCCGAAGCGGCTGTCGGGCCGCCCGCCTGGGCCATCGCCCCACATCCGCGCGAACTCCGCCGCAAAGGGCGCCGCCAGCGCCGCGCTCTCGATCCGCAGCAGGTGGTTGACGTTGCCGCGGGTGCGCCCGTCGTCCGGGTCGCCGTGGATGCAGGAGGGGGTGAAGTTGGCCGAGCCGCTCACCACCAGCCGCCGGTCCACCACCAGGAACTTGGAGTGCATCAGGCCGCTGCCGGCGCTGCCGTCGGCGGTGTCGTCCAGCAGGGGCACGCCGGCCCGCCGCAGGATCGCCACCGCATCGCCGCGCCCGCGCTCCTCGGCGCTGAGCTGGTCGTCGTGGTTGCGGTCCGCCAGGGCCATCAGCTGCTGCTTGCGCTGGCGCAGGTGGGGGCTGAGGTCGGCGTCGTGCTGCTCGCTCCAGGGCTGGCTGTAGGTGTGCTCCAGCACCACCCGCACCGTCACCCCGGCCCGGTGCCGCTCCGCCAGGGCCTCGGCGACCTCCGGCAGCGACAGCTCCTGCACCGCCACCAGCACCTCGCGCCGGGCGGCGCCGATCGCCGTCAGCAGCATCGCCTCCAGGTCGTCGCCGCTGCGCCACTGGCCGCTGATCGGACTGCGGTAGCGGCTGTCGGCCCGGTGGTTGAAGGCCACCTGGATCCCCGGCGGCAGCGGCAGGGGATCGGGCCGGGTGCCGCCCAGCTGGCCGGTGGCGCTGCAGCCGGCCAGATGGGCGGCGCCAAGGCTGAGCAGCAGGGCCGCCGGCAGCCGGGGTTGCCGGTGCCGGAGCGGCGCAGACGGCGCGCGCCCGGCGCTGGGGGACGGCGGCGTCCCGCCGGGAAGGGGCTGGATGAGCCGCTGCGCAGACGGGGCCACGGACGACGGGCGGGAACCCTCAGCGTTCCCGCCGCCAGGCCGGCTGGCCCCCGATCCGCAGGCCTGGGCAGACCCGAGGCCCGCGCCTCAGTCGTGCTGGGGCATCTCCGCCGTGCGCAGCATCGCCACGAACCAGAGGCTGCTCAGCAGCACCGCCGCCGCCACGCCGGCCCCGATGCCGACCCGCAGCATCAGCAGCGGCACCAGCACCGGCACCGCCAGGGCGCCCGCCAGGGGCGTGAAGGCCACCAGCGCCCGCCGCAGACCCAGGCGGCGGGGGGCCACGGCGTCCGGGGGGGTGGTGTCCGGGGAGGTCAGAACCACTCGGCCACGGCCTGGTCGCTGGGGTTGCTGTTGTCCTCGGGGGTGCTGCGCTCGAACTCCAGGGTGATGTTGCGCTTCTGTTCGCCGTCGGCGGCCACGGCCTGGATGGCGTACACCTGCTGGCCGTCGCGGAAGGGCACCTGCACCCGGAAGGTGCCATCACTGGAGAGGGGCACCTCCTCGTCGCCGATGCTGAGGCGGGCCGAGGGGTCGGTGGCGCCGTAGACGATCAGCTCGGCGTCGGCCACCAGCCAGAAGGCCCGCTGGCGCGGAGCCACCCCACCGGCCCCCGACGCGTTGCGGCCACTGGCCCACAGGCCCACGCCGGAGGCGCTCAGGCCGGCGGCGGCGGCGCTGTCGCTGTCGTCGAGCCCGTGGAAGGCCTCGGAGCCGCGGCCCAGGCGCCGCCAGCCGGTGGTGGCCGTCTGGTACAGGCGCTCGTGCAGGTTGCTGTCGCCGGCCTCGGTGGCGGTGGGGGCCACGGCGGGGAAGGTGGCGGCGGGGGTGTCCAGGGAGAAGGGCACGAACTGGTCGAGGATCTGCTCGCTGGGGTGCAGGGCCGGCACGCGGGCCACGGCGGAGCTGGCCAGGGCGATCCAGCCGCCGCCCGCCCGGCGGTAGCCCAGCTCCACCCGGTAGTCCCGGTCGCTCAGGGGCACGGGCAGGTACCACTCGGTGGCGTGGCTGTCGACGGGCACCTCCTGCAGGGTGTGGGGGTGGGCGCCGCCGTTGCTGAGGCCGGTGACATCCGCCACCCGCAGGCAGAGCTGGCTGGCACCGGCCCGCTGGGCCTGCAACCGGTCGTGCTCGGAGATCTCCCAGAACACGTAGGCCCACTGGGGATCCCGGGGCAGGAACACCACCCGGGTCTGCGAGTCCGGCCGGGGCGGCGGCGGCAGCTCGGCCTCCAGGGCGGCGAGGCTGGGGGCCGCCACCGCCGTGGCCGCCTGGAAGCCGGTGGCCGTGGGTCCGGGGTCCTCCTCCCCCGGGGAGCCGCTCACCTGGCGACTGCTGATGGCGCTGACCAGCTCCTCCTTGGACTTGCGGCTGTAGAGGCTCACCCCCAGATCACTGGCGATCTGGCGCAGTTGGCGCAGGGTCATCCGAGCAAGCGATGAAAGGGTCTGACTCACAGCGCCTCCGGATTGTGTTTGGGATCAGTCTGGCCAACTTTCCCCGCTTTTCCCCCGCCCCGGGACACGCCGTCAGCATCCACTGACCCCCCAGCGGCGGCCACGGACACAAAAAAGCGGCGGGGTCACCGCCGCTGGAGAAGCTGGGGAAGCGAGGTCCGATCAGCGGCCCAGGCTGCGGTAGGGCACCTTGGCCAGGTAGTCGATGCTGGTGTTGGCGGCGGAGCCACCGCGGGTGCGGAGGGCCGGCAGGGTGCGCACCCAGGGCAGGTAGTCCTGCGGGAAGCCGCCGCGGCGCTGGGAGGCCCGCTCGGGCAGGGTGCGGGCGGTGCCGGTGTACACGATCTGGGGGAAGCCCAGGATGCCGCGGTGGTAGGCGTCGTAGCGGGGGGTGGTGATGTTGAAGGGGGTCTCGCCCAGGTCGCGGCTGCCCACCACGCGGTTGCGGTGGTAGGGAACGGTGTCGTAGCCGAAGTTGTCGAGGTATTCCTGACTGTTGAGGATCTCATCGACGGCGCCCCGGACCCCACGGGTCATGATCACGGCGGACCAGGCAATCTCCTCGGCCTTGCCGTGGGTGGGGCGGCCCAGCAGCTTCTCCACCAGGTGGCGGGCCACCCGGTAGTTGCTGTTGAGGTTGTAGAAGCTGCGGGTGAAGGTGTCCGAGAGGGCCAGGGCGCGGATGAAGTCGCGCACGGTGATCTGGCCGTCGCGCAGCTGGGACTCCAGGGTGCGGTCGCGGTCGACCTTGAAGGCGTGGAAGAAGAGCTGGCGGTAGGCCGCTTCGATCACGAAGTTCTGGTCCTCGCGGTCCATGGCCTTGTCCATGGACACGGCTTTCGGATCCTCATCCGAACCCACCCGCAGGGCCGCCACGCGGGAGTTCTGCGTGGTGGGCGCGTACTTCAGAAGAGGAAGGGCCACTCGAACTTCGGCATCCGTCGTGGCTGATCGTAGAAGTGCGGATCAGGGCGGCCCGGTGGGGCCTGGCCATGGCTCACAGTCCGTAACGTTCCCTACGGATGGGGCCCTGCTGCGCGGCGCCCGGGGCGATCGCTCACCAGCCCAGCAGGGACAGGGTCGGTTCCGCTGGGCTGCCGGCCGCTGCGCCGCTGGTCGCCCCGCTGGCCATGCTGCTCGCCGTGCCGCCCGTCGTGCCGCTGCCAGCCGCGGCCCCGTCGGCGCTGCAGCGGGTCTCGACACAGAAGGAGGCGGTGTTGGAGAGCCCCTCCACCGTGCTGGTGCGCAGCCGCACGTCCGGTCCGGCGAAGCTGAAGCGCTCGATCGAGCGCATCGTCTCGTAGTCGGTGCTGAGCAGCAGCTGGTCGCGGTCGTCCATGGCGAAGCGGCCGGCCACCGGGGCGGTCTCGGCGTAGCCCCGGTCGCGCAGCAGCAGGCCGGCCCGGCCCCGCTCATCGGTGGGGATCAGGCCGAACAGGCTCTCCCCCTCGTGGGCCTCGCCGGCCTTGTCCCAGGCCATCGAGCCGCTCCAGCGCACCCGGCAGCCGCCCACCAGCCGGGCCGGGTCCTGGCCGTGGAGTCCGGCGATCTCCCGCAGGCGCCCGTCGCCCAGCGCCAGCTCCTCCACCAGGATCAGCGAGCCGCCGGCCTCGGCGCGCCGGTGCAGCAGGTGGTGGCTGCTGCGCTGGGAGCGCCAGCGGCCGCAGCTCAGCCGGAAGAAGCTGAGGGCGTCGGCGATCGGAGGGGTCACGGGCCAGCGGCATCTGCAGCGATGATCGCAAGCCAGCGCCTTCCGCTGTCCTGTCGCGCCTGTCCCATCGCCTCCAGCCCATCGCGTCCGCCCGGGGGAGCCGGCCGTGGTGACGGGAGCCCTGGCGGCCCTGGCCGCCGCCCTCTGCTGGACCCTCGCCAGCAGCCTCTGGCGCCGCCTGCCGACCTCGCTCACCCCCGCCCAGCTCAACCTGCTCAAGAACCTGCTGGCCCTGGCGCTGCTGCTGCCCCTGGTGGCGCATCGGCCCTGGTCGGCGCCGAGCGGCTCCCTGGCCCTGCTGCTGCTCAGCGGGGTGCTCGGCATCGCCGCCGGCGACAGCTTCTACTTCGCCGCCCTGCGGCGCCTGGGCACCCGACGGACTCTCACCTTCGATGCCGGCGGGCCGGGGCTGGCGGCGCTGGTGGGCGCCCTGGCCCTGGCGGAGTGGCCCACGGCCGGCCAGTGGCTGGGGCTGGGGCTGATCAGCCTGGCGGTGCTGCTGGTGGCCCGCCAGCCCCCCGGCCCTGACCTGGTGCCGGCCGCGGCGGCGGCCCGCCAGGGGCCCGGCATCGCCCTGGCCCTGGCGGCCCTGGTCTGCGGCAGCGGCGGTGCCCTGCTGGCCCGGGCGGCCCTGCGGACCGGCGGGCTGGATCCGCTGCAGTCGGCGGCGCTGCGGCTGGCGGCCGCCGCCCTGGTGCTGCTGCCCCTGCTGCGCTCGCTGCCCCCCCAGGGCCAGGGGCCCCGACCGGCCGGGCGGCGCTGGCCCCTGGCCCTGGCGGCCACCCTGCTCGGCACCAGCCTGGGCATCGCCCTGCAGCAGCTGGCCCTGCAGCGCCTGCCGGGGGGGCTGGCGGTGGCGCTGATGGCCACGGCCCCGGTGATGGCCCTGCCCCTGGCGGGCCTGGAGGGGGACCGGCCGGGCCGCACCGGCGTGGCCGCCGCCCTGCTGGCCCTGGCCGGCGTCAGCTGCGTGGTGGGGCTGGCGGCGGGCTGAGGTCGGCGCCGGCGCTGAGGCGGGCGTCGGCCTGGCGGCGGCCCCAGCGCACCAGGTCGGCGATCGAGAGCTGCAGGGGCGGGTTCCCCTGCTCCCGGGCGATGGCCTCCAGCTGCGCGGCGGCCTTGCCCAGCTGCTCCAGCAGCACCGGCGTGAAGCCCGGATCGGCCTGGAGGGAGGGCTGATCGGCGGCCCAGCGGGCCAGGGCGTCGGCCGTCGGCAGCTCCGCGGCCGGCGCCGGAGCGGCCTGCTGCAGGCAGCGCAGGCTGTGGGCCAGCAGGCGCAGGTGGTGACGCTCCAGGGCCGGCAGCAGGCTGCTCTCCAGCTCCTGCAGGTCGTCCGGGCTCAGCACGGCCCGGCTTCAGCGTCGCGGGGGAGCAGCCGGAAGCCGCAGGCGTGGCTGCCCTCCAGCAGCCAGTGGATGCGCTCCACCTGGCAGTCCGGGAAGGTGCCGCGGATCAGCTGCAGCTCCTGGTCGCAGACGCAGGGGAACTGCTGGGCGATCCGCATCACCGAGCAGTGGAACTCGCTCATCAGCCAGGCGGGTCCATCGCCCTCGCGGCGGAACTCGGCCACGTAGCCCTCGTGGCGGCGCAGCTCCACCAGCCGCTCCAGCCGCTGGGGCAGGCCGCCGACACCGATCTGCTGGCGGTAGTCGGCGGCCTTGTCGGCGGCCTGCTGGCGCAGCAGGGTGCGCACCATCTCCGGGGGCAGGCTGGCGGCCATCGAGCTGAGCAGGCCCAGGGCGAAGTGCTCGCTGCCGTCGGGGAAGTGGCCACGGCCGGCGGGCGTGAGGTGCCAGCGGTTGCTGGGGCGGCCGGGGCCCTCGGCCGCCGGGCTGGCCTCCACCAGGCCCTCGTCCTCGAGGCCGCGCAGGTGGCGCCGCATCACCTGCACCGACACGCCGAGCTGGTCGGCCAGCTGGCCCGCCGTGCCTTCGCCCTGCCGGAGCAACAGGGTGAGGGCAGCTTCGCGGGTAGGGGCCTGGGTGGAGGCGCTCATGGCGGCGTCCGATCCCCCACACCCTGCCACGTCCGCCGGGGAGCTGTGGGCCCGGCGGGCGCCAGAATGGCGGGTCACCACGCCAGTCGCCGGTGCGCCTGCCCTAGGCTCGCGAATACGAAACGCAATGGTTTCGTAACCCCCGTCCTGGTCTGGCCCCGGCTCCGCTCCCGGTACGCCCCGTTCTCCCGACCCCATGTCCGACGCTCCCAGCACCCCGGCGGCCCCGGCCAAGGCCCAGGCCACCGACAGCCTTGAGGTGATCCGCAAGTTCGCCGAGACCTACGCCCAGCGCACCGGCACCTACTTCTGCAGTGATCCGGGTGTGACCGCGGTGGTGCTGGAGGGGCTGGCCCGCCACAAGGACGAGCTGGGCGGCGCCCTCTGCCCCTGCCGCCACTACGAGGACAAGCAGGCCGAGGTGGCCCAGGCCTTCTGGAACTGCCCCTGCGTGCCGATGCGCGAGCGTAAGGAGTGCCATTGCATGCTGTTCCTCACCGAGGACAACCCCTTCCGGGGCGAGAAGCAGAGCATCGGCCTCGACGAGATCAAAGCCCTCACCGCCGGCTGACCCCGGCCCCACTGCATCCCCACCCCCATGAGTAGCCCGCAGGCCGTTGGCGATCTGGTGAGCCAGCCGTACAAGTACGGCTTCGTCACCGATATCGAAACCGAGAAGATCGCCAAGGGCCTCAGCGAGGATGTGGTGCGGCTGATCTCCAGCAAGAAGCACGAGCCGGCCTTCCTGCTGGACTTCCGCCTGCGGGCCTACCGCCACTGGCTGACGATGGCCGAGCCGGACTGGGCGGCTCTGGGCTATCCGCCGATCGATTACCAGAACATCATCTACTACGCGGCCCCCAAGCAGCAGGCCAAGAAGGCCAGCCTCGACGAGGTGGATCCCAAGCTGCTGGAGACCTTCGACAAGCTGGGCATCCCCCTGAGCGAGCAGAAGCGCCTCTCCAATGTGGCGGTGGATGCGGTGTTCGACAGCGTGTCGATCGCCACCACCTACAGGGAGAAGCTGGCGGAGCACGGCGTGATCTTCTGCTCGATCAGCGAGGCGGTGAAGGAGCACCCAGAGCTGATCGAGAAGTACCTCGGCACCGTGGTGCCCAGCAATGACAACTTCTTCGCTGCGCTCAACGCGGCGGTGTTCAGCGACGGCTCCTTTGTGTTCATTCCCAAAGGGGTGGAGTGCCCGATGGAGCTCTCCACCTACTTCCGCATCAACTCCGGCGACACCGGCCAGTTCGAGCGCACCCTGATCGTGGCCGAGGAGGGGGCGTCGGTGAGCTACCTGGAGGGCTGCACCGCGCCGATGTTCGACACCAACCAGCTGCACGCAGCGGTGGTGGAGCTGGTGGTGCTTGATGATGCCTCCATCAAGTACTCCACGGTGCAGAACTGGTATGCCGGTGATGAGCACGGCGTGGGCGGCATCTACAACTTCGTGACCAAGCGCGGCCAGTGCCGCGGCGCCCGCAGCAAGATCAGCTGGACCCAGGTGGAAACCGGCTCGGCGATCACCTGGAAGTACCCCAGCTGCGTGCTGCAGGGTGCCGATTCCGTGGGTGAGTTCTACTCCGTGGCCCTCACCAACAACCGCCAGCAGGCCGACACCGGTACCAAGATGATCCACGTGGGGCCCCGCACCCGCTCCACGATCGTGAGCAAGGGCATCAGCGCCGGCCATTCCGCCAACAGCTACCGGGGCCTGGTGCAGATCGGCCCCAAGGCGGTGGGGGCCAAGAACTACAGCCAGTGCGACTCGATGCTGATCGGCGACCAGGCGGCCGCCAACACCTATCCCTACATCCGCTCCCAGCAGCCCCAGGCGGCGGTGGAGCACGAGGCCAGCACCTGCCGCATCTCGGAGGATCAGCTCTTCTACCTGCAGAGCCGCGGCATCGGCTTCGAGGAGGCGGTGTCGATGATGGTGAGCGGCTTCTGCCGCGATGTGTTCAACCAGCTGCCGATGGAGTTCGCCGCCGAAGCCGACAAGCTGCTGGCCCTGAAGCTGGAGGGCTCGGTGGGCTGACGCCGCCGCCATTCCCGTGGCCGGCCCCGCCGACGCCCCCAGCATCCGCTCTGGTCCGCTCTCTCCTCCTCCTCTCCCCTCCCTGAACCGCCCGTGATTCGTCCCGATGCCCCCGTGTTGCTTGAGATCCGGGATCTGCAGGCCCGGGTGGAGGCCAAGGCGATTCTCAAGGGGGTGAATCTCACGATCCGCGCCGGCGAAATCCATGCGGTGATGGGCCGCAACGGCAGCGGCAAGAGCACCCTCTCCAAGGTGCTGGCCGGCCACCCCGCCTACACCGTCACCGGCGGCAGCGTGACCTACCGGGGCGAGAACCTGCTGGAGCTGGACCCCGAGACCCGCGCCCGCGCCGGCGTGTTCCTCGGCTTCCAGTACCCGGTGGAGATCCCCGGGGTGAGCAACCTGGAGTTCCTGCGGGTGGCCACCAACGCCCGCCGGCTGCACCGCGGCGAGGCCGAGCTCGACACCTTCGAGTTCGAGGATCTGGTGCGCGAGCGCCTGCAGGTGGTGCAGATGGATCCGGCCTTCCTGGAGCGCTCGCTGAACGAGGGCTTCAGCGGTGGTGAGAAGAAGCGCAACGAGATCCTGCAGATGGCGCTGCTGGAGCCGCTGGTGGCGATCCTCGACGAGACCGATTCCGGCCTGGACATCGATGCCCTGCGCATCGTGGCCGGCGGCGTGAACCACCTGGCCACCGCCGACACCGCCACCCTGCTGATCACCCACTACCAGCGCCTGCTGGATGCGATCACGCCCGACTACGTGCACGTGATGGCGGCGGGCCGGATCCTGCGCACCGGCGGCAAGGAGCTGGCCCTGGAGCTGGAGGAGCGCGGCTAC
>CALRKO020000021.1:0-49022 GCA_943368105.1 Chitinophaga pinensis
GGCCGAGCGGCTGGAGCTGCTGCTCAGCATCTACGCCAAGGGCGAGCGGCCCAGCGGCTCCTCCGACCCCTACGCCCTGCGCCGCGCCGGCAACGGCCTGCTGCAGATCCTCTGGGGGCGGGGCTGGAGCCTGGACCTGCTGGCGCTGCTGCGGCGCGCCACGGCCCACTGGGCCCAGCTGCTGCCCCACTGCCAGGTGGAGGCGCCGGCCCTGGCCGCCGAGCTGGCGGAGTTCCTGCGCCAGCGCCTGGTGAGCCTGCTGGAGGAGCAGGGCCTGGACCCCGACCTGGTGCAGGCGGTGGCCGGTGAGGGCGTGGCGATCGAGCGGCTGCTGAGCGATCCGGCCGATGCCCGCCGCCGCGCCGACCTCCTGGCTGAGCTGCGCGCCAGCGGCGAGCTGGCCGGCGTGCAGGCCGTGGTGACCCGGGCCGCGCGCCTGGCCGAGAAGGACAGCCTGGATCCGGGCCTGCTCAGCCCCGCCGGGGTGGTGGACGCGGCGCTGTTCGAGAAGCCCAGCGAGGCGGCCATGCTCCGGGTGCTGGAGCAGCTGCAGCCCATCGCCGCCGGCAGCGGGGCCGGCCGCTACGCCGAGCTGGCCCGGGCCCTGGCCGCCAGCCGCGACACCCTGGCGGCCTTCTTCGATGGCGAGCAGAGCGTGATGGTGATGGCCGAGGACGCGGCGGTGCGCGCCAACCGGCTCCATCTGCTGGCGGTGCTGCGCAACCAGGCCTCGGTGCTGGCGGACTTCAGCCGCATCGCCGGCTGAGCGCCGCGGGCGGCGGCCGTACCCCTGCCAGGGGCGCCGCCAACCGAGCATTTGTACCTAAGCTGAAGGATTGGCACGGAACCCCTTGCCTGCTCATCTCGGGTCTCCCGCCTGACACGTCTTTCACCTCCGCTCCCCACGGCGCCGCCCCGCCCCCTGCGCCGCCACGACTTTGTGCTGGAGCCCTACCGCCGGAGCGACGACCGCATCGCCGCCTGGCAACTGCTGAACACCCTGGGCCCCGTTGCCCTGCTCTGGGGCTGCGTGGCGCTGCTGGGCTCCGCTGGCGCGGGGCTGCGGCTGCTGCTCGTGCCGGTGCTGGCGTTGCTGGTGCTGTTCTCGGCGCGCTGCTTCGCCCTGATGCACGACTGCGGCCACAACTCCCTGTTCCGCACGCGCCGGCTCAATCAGCTGGCCGGATTCCTGCTGGGCTGCCTGAACGCCATTCCCCAGCACCCCTGGTCCCGCGGCCATGCCTTCCACCACCGGCACAACGGCAATTGGCAGCTCTACCGCGGTCCCTCGGCCCTGCTCACCCGCCGCGACTTTCTGGAGCTGTCCCCGCGGCAGCGCTGGCTCTATCGGCTCAGCCGCCATCCACTGATGCTGGTGCCGGGGGGCTGCTACTACCTGCTGGTGCGTCCGCGGCTGCAGCTGCTGCTGGGCACGGCCGAGTGGCTCGCTGCCATGGGCGCCCACCTGGGCCGCCGTGGCCTGCGGGGCCTGGCGGAGCTGGGGGACCTGAGCCGTGGCTTCCGCTCCAGCCACTGGTACACCGCCGGCGAATGCCGCGACCTCGTGGCCAACAACACGCTGGTGCTGGCCAGCTGGTGGCTGATGGGCGCCTGGCTCGGCCTGGGGCTGTTCTGGGCCTGTTATCTCACGGTGATGACGCTCTCGGCGGCGATCTTCCTCTGCATCTTCTTCGTGCAGCACAACTACGAGGGCTCCTATGCCAGCGGCAGCGAGGGCTGGAGCCACCTCAAGGGGGCCCTGGAGGGCAGCAGCAATCTGGAGATGCCGGCGCTGCTGCACTGGTTCTCGGCTGACATCGCCCTCCACAGCATCCACCACCTCTGCGAGCGCATCCCCAACTACCGCCTCAGGGCCTGCCATGCGGCCAACGCCCCGCTGTTGACCAGCTGCCGCCGGTTGCGGATCGGCGAATTCCCGAGCTGCTTCCGCTACATCCTCTGGGACGATCAGCAGCGGCGGCTGATCAGCCTGGAGCAGGCCCTCAGCCTGCCCTGACCTTCAGGGCCCGCGAATCCCCGACAGGCTGACGACCAGTCAGTCAAAGGCGCCGGTCGGAGGTTCTCCGGCCGGCGCATCGGGCGCATCCCCAGGGGTTGCGGCTGGATCGGGGTTCAGCCCTTTCCGGCCAGCACGGGTTCCCGCTCCCCATCTCCGGCCTTGGCGGCGTCAGCTCCGGCCACATCCTCCGCTGCGCTGGTGGCGGCCGCCCTGGCCGCCACCGCCTTCTTCTGGCTGCCCACCTTGATGCCGCCCTTGATGGTGCTCACCGCCAGCATGGCGTTCACCTCGGCGTCGTCGCGCACGGCGCTGTCCACGGGCCTGTAGCCCTGGGGCGCCAGGGCGTTGCCGCGCAGCACCGAGCCCAGGGTGAGCAGGGTGAGCTTGAGCTGCTGCCAGGGGTTCATCATCACCACCCGCTTGTAGAGGTAGCTGTCGAAGGTGAGGCGCTGCACGTCCTTGTCATCGCACATCTCCACGAAGGCCTCGCGGGCCGCATCGTTGCGGTAGAAGATGTTCTGCAGGATCTCCAGCACCTTGTAGGTGGCTCCATACTGGCGATCCCACTTCTTCAGGTATTTCTTGAGATCGGCCTCGCTGGGGATGCGCTGGCCCCCCTGGCTCGCTTCCACGATCTGCTCGGCACACATGCGACCGCTCTTGGCGGCGAAGTAGATGCCCTCGCCGGAGCTCTTGGTCACGTAGCCGGCGGCGTCGCCCACCAGGGCCATGCGGCCCACCACCCGCCGCGGCCGGGGATGTTCGGGGATCGGATGGGCCTCCACCTTGATCACCTCGCCATTCACGAGGCGTTTCTTGGCCCGCTCGCGGATGCCCTCCTGAAGGCTCTTGATCAGGCCCTGGTTCTCCTGCATCGTGCCGGTGCCCACGGCCACATGGTCGTACTTGGGGAACACCCAGGCGTAGAAGTCGGGGGACACATCGGTGCCCACGTACATCTCGGCCAGACTCTCGTAGTACTTCATCTCCTCCGGCGGCAGCTTGATCCGCTCCTGGAAGGCGATGGCCACGTTGTAGTCGCCGGCGTCCATGGCCTTGGCCACACGGCTGTTGGCGCCGTCGGCGCCGATGATCAGATCCACCTCGAGGGTCCTGGTCTCGCCGGTGGCCTCCCCCGAGGCGTAATCAGAATAGGTGAGGGTGTAGGGACCCTGGCGATTGGTGCCGGTGTCGATCTTGGTGACCAGGCCGTTCACCAGCCGGGCGCCCAGGTCGGCGGCACGGTTGCGCAGAAAGGCATCCATCACCTCGCGGCGGCACATGCCGATGTACTCGTTCTCGTTCTCCAGGTTGATGTCCACCTCGCGGTTGGAGGGGGAGATCATCTTCATGTTGCGCACCTTGCGGTCAATGATCGACTCGGGCAGGTCGAACTCGGACACCATGCACAGGGGAATGGCGCCGCCGCAGGGCTTGGCGTTATCCAGCTTGCGCTCGAAGATCCAGGTTTCGATGCCGGCCTTGGCCAGCACTTCCGCAGCACAGGATCCGCTCGGGCCGCCGCCCACCACCGCGACTCGCAACATCTTGAAACCCGCTCCGGCAGAAGGATCTTTGGCCCGAAGCTAACACCGCTGCGCGGATGGCCGTCGGCTCCGTGGTGGCACCGCTTTACCATCGGTTCACCTCCCCAAGCCGTCGAGGTCCCGGTGCCGCGGCCCGCTGCCATGCAACGCCGTCCGGCCCGCCGCGACCCCCGTCCCGCCGCCGGCCTCGGCCCCGACGAGATCCCCGTGGCCCGGCGCACCGTGTCGCCCGCCCTGCGGCGCCCCGGCGGCCGCCAGGCCCTGGCGACCGCCACCCTGGTGCTCGCCGCGACGGCGGCTGCGCTGCTGGTGTTCCGCCAGCCCCTGGTCCGGCTGCTGGCGCCGCCGCCGGTGGCCGGCATCGCCGCCCGCCTGGGGGCCGACGGCCGGCTGCTGGGCCACTTCCCCTACCGCGAGGCCAAGGCCAGTGAGCTGGTGGCCATCGCCCCCGGCCTGGAGCTGCAGCGCGATGCGGCCGAGGCCCTGGTGGCCCTGCAGCGGGCCGCCGCCGCCGATGGGGTGGACCTGCGGGTGCTCAGCGCCTTCCGATCGATCACCCTGCAGAAGCACCTCTTCTTTGATGTGAAGTCCGAGCGCAACCAGAGCGCCGAGGAGCGGGCCCGGGTCAGTGCGCCGCCGGGCTTCTCCGAGCACAGCACCGGCTACGCGGTGGACCTGGGCGACGGCCGTGCCCCCGCCACCCACCTCTCGCCCGCCTTCGAGGCCACGCCGGCCTTCGCCTGGCTCCAGGCCAACGCCAACCGCTTCCACTTCCACCTCTCCTTCCCACCCGGCAACCGCCAGGGGGTGAGCTACGAGCCCTGGCACTGGCGCTTCGAGGGGTCCGCCGAGGCCCTGCAGACCTTCGCCGCCGCCCAGCGGCTGGCACGGCCATGAGCGCCCCCCAGGCCCGGCCCGGGGCCCTGCCGGAACTGCTGTCGCCGGCCGGGTCCTGGGAGTCCCTCAGGGCGGCGGTGGCCAATGGCGCCGACGCCGTGTATTTTGGCGAGGAGACCTTCAACGCCCGGCTGCGGGCCGAGAACTTCCAGCGCAGCGACCTGCCCGCGGTGATGGCCTGGCTGCACGCCCGCGGCGTCCAGGGCTTCCTCACCGTGAATGTGCTGGTGTTCCCGGGCGAGCTGGCGGAGGCGGGCGAGCTGCTGCTGGCGGCGCAGCGGGCCGGCGTCGATGCCCTGATCGTGCAGGACATCGGCCTGGCGCGCCTGGCGCGGCTGCTGACGCCGGAGCTGGCCCTGCACGGCTCGACCCAGATGTCGATCACCAGCGCCGCCGGGGTGGCCCAGGCGGCCGAGCTGGGCTGCAGCCGGGTGGTGCTGGCCCGCGAACTCAGCCTGCGGGATATCCACCGGATCCAGGATCAGCTGCGGGCCCGGGACCAGGCCATGCCCCTGGAGGTGTTCGTGCACGGGGCCCTGTGCGTGGCCTACTCGGGCCAGTGCCTTACCAGTGAGGCCCTGGGGCAGCGCAGCGCCAACCGGGGCGAATGCGCCCAGGCCTGCCGGCTGCCCTACCAGCTGATCGTCGATGGGGTGGAGCGGGACCTGGGGGAGCAGCGCTACCTGCTCTCGCCCCAGGACCTGGCCGCCTGGGACCTGCTGCCCCAGCTGGCGGCGGCCGGGGTGGCCAGCCTCAAGATCGAGGGGCGGCTCAAGGACCCCACCTACGTGGCGGCGGTGACGGACGCCTACCGCCAGGGCCTCGACCGGCTCGAGCCCGACGGCCAGCGGCCCGAGGAGCAGAGCCCCGAGGATCCCAGCCCCGAGGACCAGCGGCCCGCTGCAGGGGCCGTGGAGCCCCAGGTCGCCGCCGCCGAGCTGCGCCGGCACCTGGAGCTGAGCTTCTCCCGCGGCCTCGGCAGCGGCTGGCTGGAGGGCGTCGACCACCGGCGCCTGGTGCAGGGCCGCTGGAGCAAGAAGCGCGGCCCCTGGCTGGGCCGCCTCGAGGCCCAGGAGCGGGGTGGCTGGCTGGTGCTGCCCGCGGCCCTGGCCCCCAAGCCCGGCGATGGCGTGGTGTTCGAGGCCCCTGGCCGTGACCCCCTGGCGCCGCCCCACGAGGTGGGGGCCCGGGTGATGGCGGTGGAGCCCCGGCCCGGCGGTCGGCTGGCCCTGCGGCTGGGTCCCGGCCGCATCGACACCACGGCCCTGGGCCCCGGCAGCCCGGGCTGGCTCACCAGTGACCCCCAGCTGGAGCGGCGCTTCGCGCGCCTGGCCCAGCGGCAGGCCCCCGAGCGGCGGCGGCCCCTGGTGCTGCAGGTGTGCGGCCGGGCCGGGGAGCCGCTGCGGCTGCGGCTGGAGCGGCTGCCCGGGCTGGCGGGGGGTCCCTGGCAGCTGGCGTCGGCCGTGGCGCTGCAGCCGGCCAGCGGAGCGGGCCTCGACGCCGAGCGCCTCACCGCCCAGCTGGGGCGCCTCGGCGGCACCCCCTGGCGGCTGGAGCGCCTGGAGCTCGACCTGCCCGGCGGCCTGTTCCTGCCGGTGGCCCAGCTCAACCAGCTGCGGCGCCAACTGGTGGAGCAGCTGGGCCAGGCCCTGGCGGCTGGGGGCGACCCGGCGGCCACCGCTGCCGCTGCCGCTGAGCACGAGGTCCAGCCGGGCCGCCTGGCCGTGGCGGAGGCCCTGCGGCAGCTGCGGCCGGCGGCAGCCCCCGGCGGCGCTGCGACCGGTGCTCCCGCCGAGCCCCAGCTCACGGTGCTGGTGCGCAGCCTGGAGCAGCTCCAGGCCCTGCTGGAGTCGGCCGAGGCGCCGCCGGACTCCGGGGCCGTGCTGCACCGGGTGGTGGTGGACATCGAGCATCCGGCCCAGCTGCGCCAGGCCGTGGCCCTGGGCCGGGGCCGCTGGCCGGGGGGCCTCTGGCTGGCGGGCAGCCGCATCGTGCGGCCCGATGAGGCCTGGAGTCTGGAGCCGCTGCTGCGGGCCCGGCCCGACGGCTACCTGGTGCGCAACGCCGATCAGCTGGAGCGCCTCACCCCCCTGGCCCCCTGCATCGGCGACTTCTCCCTCAACGTGGCCAACCCGCTCACGGCCGGCTGGTTCCTGGAGCGCTGGGGGCTGGAGCGGGTCACCGCCAGCTACGACCTGGCCCTCGACCAGCTGCTGGCCCTGGTGGCGGGCTGCCCCGCCGGCGCCCTCGAGCTGACCCTGCACCAGCACATGCCCCTGTTCCACATGGAGCACTGCCTGTTCTGCGCCTTCCTCTCCGACGGCCACGACCACACCGACTGCGGCCGTCCCTGTGAGCAGCACACGGTGCTGCTGCGGGACCGCAGCGGCGTGGAGCATCCCCTGCGGGCCGACCTGGGCTGCCGCAACACCCTGTTCAACGGCCGGGCCCAGACCGCCGCGGAGGCGATCCCCCAGCTGCTGCGCTCCGGCGTGCGCCACTTCCGGCTGGAGCTGCTGGACGAGGGAGCGGCCGATGCCCGGCGCCGGGTGGGCCTCTACCTCGATGCCCTGGCGGGGCGGATCTCCGGCCGCCGCCTCTGGCAGCAGGAGCAGCTCGACAGCCGCCTGGGCGTCACCCGCGGCAGCCTCGCGGCCGGCGGCGCGGCCGATGCCGGCCGCCCCCGCCGCGCCTGAGGGCGGCCGGGGTGCTGCGTTAGCATCAAACCATCAGCACCGTAGGGGTCATCGGTCGATCCGATACCGGGTCTTCTCTCAATCGCGGCTCCGGATCCGCCTGGTTTTCCAGGCGTGGCGTCCGGCGCGCTCTGCGATCTGTTCTGTGATCCGTCCACGTCCTCCCCAGCCGATGTCCGTCGCCTTGGCACTGGCCTCCGCCATCCCAGGCCTGTTCTGGCATCGGGGCCACCGCCGCCGCCGTTTCCGCGGCCCGGCTGGTGTGAGCCCTGAGAAGCATCGTCCCTCCCCGTCATCTCCCGCATGAGCGCCGAGCCCACCGCCAACGGCCAGTCCAAGGCCACGCCGATCCGCAACATCGCGATCATTGCCCACGTCGACCACGGCAAGACCACCCTGGTGGATGCGCTGCTGAATCAGTCGGGCATCTTCCGCGACGGTGAGGCCGTGCCCACCTGCGTGCTCGACAGCAACGACCTGGAGCGGGAGCGCGGCATCACGATTCTCTCCAAGAACACCGCCGTCGACTACAACGGCATCCGCATCAACATCGTTGACACCCCTGGCCACGCCGACTTCGGCGGCGAGGTGGAGCGGGTGCTGGGCATGGTGGATGGCTGTCTGCTGATCGTGGACGCCAACGAGGGTCCGATGCCCCAGACGCGCTTCGTGCTCAAGAAGGCGCTGGAGAAGGGCCTGCGGCCGATCGTGTTCGTCAACAAGATCGACCGGGCCCGGGTGGATCCCGAGCAGGCCGTGGACAAGGTGCTCGATCTGTTCCTGGAGCTCGGCGCCGACGACGACCAGTGCGACTTCCCCTACCTGTTCGGCAGCGGCATGGGCGGCTACGCCAAGCCGGACATGAAGACCGAGAGCGAGACGATGAAGCCGCTCTTCGATGCGATCCTGCGCCATGTGCCGCCGCCGGTGGGTGATCCCGCCAAGCCGCTGCAGCTGCAGGTGACCACCCTCGACTACTCCGACTTCCTGGGTCGGATCATGATCGGCCGCATCCACAACGGCACCATCCGGGCCGGCCAGCCCGCCGCCCTGATCCGCGACGACGGCAGCATCAAACGCAGCCGCATCAGCAAGCTGCTGGGCTTCCAGGGCCTGCAGCGGGTGGAGATCGACGAGGCCCGTGCCGGTGACCTGGTGGCCGTGGCCGGCTTCGACGAGGTGAACATCGGCGAGACCATCGCCTGCCCCGACCACCCCGAGGCCCTGCCCCTGATCAAGGTGGATGAGCCCACCCTGCAGATGACCTTCGTGGTCAACGACTCGCCCTTCGCGGGCAAGGAGGGCAAGTTCGTCACCAGCCGCCAGATCCGCGACCGTCTGCAGCGCGAGCTGCTCACCAACGTGGCCCTGCGGGTGGAGGACACCGACTCCCCCGACCGCTTCGCCGTGAGCGGCCGCGGGGAGCTGCACCTCGGCATCCTGATCGAGACCATGCGCCGCGAGGGCTATGAGTTCCAGGTGAGCCAGCCCCAGGTGATCTTCCGCACCATCGATGGCACCCCCAGCGAGCCCTACGAGACCCTGGTGATGGATGTGCCCGAGGAATCCGTGGGGGCCTGCATCGAGAAGCTCGGCATCCGCAAGGGCGAGATGCAGAACATGGAGAACACCAACGACGGCCGCACCCAGCTGGAGTTCGTGGTGCCGTCGCGGGGCCTGATCGGCTTCCGCGGTGAGTTCATCCGCGCCACCCGCGGTGAGGGGATCATGAGCCACTCCTTCCTCGACTACCGCCCGATGCAGGGCGATCTGGAGGCCCGTCGCAACGGTGTGCTGATCTCCTTCGAGGAGGGCACCGCCACCTTCTACGCCCTCAAGGGCGCCGAGGATCGCGGCCAGTTCTTCATCACCCCGGGCACCAAGGTGTACAAGGGCATGATCGTGGGTGAGCACAACCGTCCGCCCGATCTGGAGCTGAACGTCTGCAAGGCCAAGCAGGTCACCAACATCCGCTCCGCCGGCGCCGAGGTGCTGGACACCCTGCAGTCGCCGATCCAGATGACCCTCGAGCGCGCCCTCGAGTACATCGGGCCCGACGAGATGCTGGAGGTGACCCCCGAGTCGATCCGGCTGCGCAAGCTGCCCGCCAAGAAGGCGGCCAAGCGCTGAGGGGGTTCTCCCCCCATGGCCCCCCTGGATGAGGACAGCCGCCTGAGGGCCGACCCGCGCTTCGCGGAGGCCGTGCGGCTGTTCAATGCCGGGGAGTGGTACGCCTGCCACGACGGCTTCGAGGAGCTCTGGCACGAGACCCTGGGCCCCGAGCGTGCTGTCCTGCAGGGGATCCTGCAGGTGGCGGTGGCCCATCTGCACCTGGAGCGGGGCAACCGCCACGGCGCCACGGTGCTGCTGGGGGAGGGCCTGGGTCGGCTGCGTCCCTACGGGACCACGGCCCTGGGCCTCGACCTGGTGAGCCTCACCACCGCCGTGGCGGCGCGGCTCCGGGCCCTGCAGCAGCAGGGCGACCCCGCCGCAGAACCGCTGCCACGGCTGGAGCCTGTCCCCGGTGCCCCGGACCCACGGGCCTTAAGTTAGATCCCTTGCGCGTCTGGGGTCCGGGTTGGCAGCACTACAGAGGCCGAGCCCGCGACCCTGGTGTTCCTCCGCAGGGCGGATCTCCCGGTGGTGCTCCCGGCGCTGGGGCGCTCCGCTGCTGGCGCCGGCCCTGGCCCTGCTGGCGCCCCTGAGCACCGGTGCGGCGGCCTGGGCCCAGCGGATCGGCCCCGCCCCGGCGCCAGCGGCCACCCCGGCGCCCGCCCCGGTGGGCGCCGCCCTGGGGGCCCCCGCGCCCCAGGCCACCCCCGCCCCGGCGGTCACCCCCACCACGGGCCAGGTCACGATCGAGTCCGACCTGCAGCGGGCCGACCAGGTCACCGGCGTGGTCACCGCCACCGGCAACGTGCGCATCGTCTACCCGGACCGCCGCGTCGTGGCCACCTCCCGCCAGGCCCAGTACTTCAGCCGGGAGGGCCGGGTGGTGCTCAGCGGCGACGTGGACGTGGTGCAGGAGGGCGGCAACCACCTCCGGGCCGAGCAGGTGACCTACTTCGTGGAGACCGAGCGGGTGCTGGCCCATCCAGCGCAGGGCCGCCAGGTGTTCAGCACCCTGCGCATCGAGACCAGCCCCGCCGCCCCTGCCCCTGCCCAGGCTCCGTCCCCCGCCAGCCCCGCCCCCGCGACGACGGCTCCGCCCAGCCCATGAGCCTCCAACTCGACCATGTGGTCCTGACCATCGGCGGCCGCCCGCTGGTCAAGGGCGTCAGCCTGGACCTGCGCCCCGGCGAGGTGGTGGGGCTGCTGGGCCCCAACGGCGCCGGCAAGACCACCACGTTCAACCTGGTGACGGGGCTGCTGCGCCCCAATGCCGGCCGGGTGCTGCTGGAGGGCCAGCAGGTGCAGACCCTGTCGATGCCCCGCCGCGCCCGCCTGGGCATCGGCTACCTGCCCCAGGAGGCCAGCGTGTTCCGCACCCTCAGCGTGCGCGACAACCTGCTGCTGGCCCTGCAGCAGAGCGGTGCCCCCCCGGGCCAGCGCCGCCAGCGCCTGGAGCAGCTGATCGAGGAGTTCCACCTGCGGCCCTTCGAGCACCGCAGGGGCTTTCAGCTCTCCGGCGGCGAGCGGCGGCGCTGCGAGGTGGCCCGCGCCCTGGCCGTGGGCGAGCAGGGGCCCCGCTACCTGCTGCTCGATGAGCCCTTCGCCGGCGTCGACCCCCTGGCGGTGGCCGACCTGCAGGAGCTGATCGCCCGCCTGCGCGAGCGCGGCATGGGCATCCTGATCACCGACCACAACGTGCGCGAGACCCTCGCCATCACCGACCGGGCCTACATCCTCACCGAGGGCAGCATCCTGGCCGCCGGGCCGTCGCGGGCCATGGCGGAGGATCCCCAGGTGCGCCGCCATTACCTCGGGGAGGGCTTCCGCCTATGACCGCCGCCCTGCCCGCGCCCCTGCAGCGCCTGGGCCGCCGCCTGCGGCAGCGCTGGACCCAGCTGCCCCTGATGGACCGCTGGCTCGGCGGTGAGCTGGCCGGCCCCCTGATCTTCGGGGTGGCCGCCTTCACCACCGTGTCCCTGTCGGTGGGGGTGGTGTTCGAGCTGGTGCGCAAGGTGGCCGAGGCCGGCCTGCCGGTGACCACGGCAATGCAGGTGCTGGGCCTGCGCCTGCCCGGCTTCCTGGTGCTCTCCTTCCCGATGGCCACCCTGATGGCCACGCTGCTGGCCTACAGCCGCCTCTCCAGCACCAGTGAGCTCACGGCCCTGCGCAGCATCGGCGTGGCCACCTGGCGGATGGTGCTGCCGGGCCTGCTGGTGGCCACCCTGATGAGCGGCCTCACCTTCGTGTTCAACGACGCCATCGTGCCGGCCACCAACCTCTCGGCCTCCGACACCCTGGACCGGGCCCTGGGCCGCGCCCTCTCCTCGGAGCGGGGGCGCAACATCGTCTACTCGCGCTTCGGCCGGATCCGGGCCCGCCAGTCCGACGACGATTCGGAGCGGGGCCTCACCCAGCTGTTCTATGCCCGCGAGTTCCGCAAGGGGGAGATGGTGGGCGTCACCCTGCTCGACTTCTCCCGCGAGGGCCAGCAGCAGATGCTGATCGCCGAGCGGGGCCTCTGGAATGAGGGGCGGGGCATGTGGGAGTTCCGCCGCGGCCGCATCGTCAACATCGACGGCGGCGCCAACAGCACCACCACCGCCAACTTCGATCGCTACTTCTACCCCTTCACCACCGCGCCGATCGCCATCGGCAAGCTGCCCAATGACGCCACCCAGATGAGCGTGGCCCAGGCCCTGCAGGCGGAGCGCCTGCTGGAGCAGGCCGGCAACCAGAAGGAGGCCCGCCGCCTGCGGGTGCGGATCCAGGAGAAGTTCGCCTTCCCCACCATCTGCCTGGTGTTCGGCCTGATCGGCAGCGCCCTGGGGGTGCGCCCCAACGCCCGCACCAGCCGCAGCCAGGGTTTCGGCATCAGCGTGCTGCTGATCTTCGGCTACTACCTGATGTCGTTCATCTTCAGCTCCCTGGGGGTGAAGGGCACCCTCTCACCGTTCCTGGCGGCCTGGATGCCGGTGTTCATCGGCCTGGCCGGGGGCCTGGGGCTGCTGCGCCAGGCCAGCCGCTGAGGCCGGGCGCGCTGGTCGGCCCTGCCCCTGCCCAGGGGGTCCGCCCCGCGCGGCAGACTGCAGCGGTCCCTGAAGCCACGTCCATTCCGTGACCGATCCGGTGCTTGCCCTGGGCCTGGCGGCCTTTGCCCTGCTGCTGGTCGCCCTGCCGCTCGCCTTCTGGAGCGTCAGCGGCGGCGCCCGGGGCAACACCGCCGTCCGCCTGCTGGTGGCGGCGGCCAACCTGGCCCTCACCACCCAGCTGGTGCTGCGCTGGCTGCAGTCGGGCCACTTCCCGATCAGCAACCTCTACGAGTCGCTCTGCTTCCTGGCCTGGGCCTGCACCCTCACCCAGCTGCTGGTGGAGCGCAGCTGGCCCTCGCCGGTCGTCGCCGCCGCCGCCACCCCCATGGGTCTGGGCTGCGTGGCCTTCGCCAGCTTCGCCCTGCCGGACCAGCTGCAGCAGGCCGCCCCGCTGGTGCCGGCCCTGCGCTCCAGCTGGCTGGTGATGCACGTGAGCGTGATCATGGTCAGCTATGCGGCCCTGCTGGTGGGCTCGCTGCTGTCGGTGGCGGTGCTGGTCACCGACCGGGGCCAGGGCCTGGAACTGCGCAGCAGCTCCATCGGCAGCGGCGGTTTCCGCCAGGCCCAGCGGGCCGGTGAGCCGGCCCTGGCCTTCAGCGGCCCGGCGCCTGCCGGCGGCCCGGTGGGGTCGGCGCCGGGCGGATCGGCCACCGCCACCCTGGCTCCGCCGCGGCCCCTGCAGCTCTCCAGCGCCAGCATCAGCCTCAGCGAGCAGCTGGACAGCCTCAGCTACCGCACCATCACCGTCGGCTTCCTGCTGCTGTCGATCGGCATCGTCAGCGGCGCCGTGTGGGCCAACGAGGCCTGGGGCAGCTGGTGGAGCTGGGACCCCAAGGAGACCTGGGCCCTGATCTGCTGGCTGGTGTACGCCGCCTACCTGCACACCCGCCTCAGCCGCGGCTGGCAGGGCCGCCGGCCCGCCCTGGTGGCCTCGGCGGGCCTGGTGGTGATCTGCGTCTGCTACATCGGCGTCAACCTGCTGGGCATCGGCCTGCACAGCTACGGCTGGTTCCTGAGCTGAACCGCGCCCGGGGATCCGGGGGGCGCGGCGGGAGGCGCTCCCTGGCCAGCGGCCCAGGCGGCGAGCGCCGGGCCGCTGGGGGCCGGGGGCTCAGGCGGCCACGGCCACCGGGCGCCGGCTGTTGCGGATGCCCGTGATGGCCTCGGCGTAGCTGGGCTGGTTGAACACGCCCGAACCGCTCACGATGGCGTTGGCGCCGGCCTCGATCACCTTCCAGGCGTTCTCGGCCTTGATGCCGCCGTCCACCTCGATCCAGGGATCGAGGCCCCGCTCGTCGCACATCCGGCGCAGGTCACGGATCTTCTGCACCTGGTTCTCGATGAAGCTCTGACCGCCGAAGCCGGGGTTCACGCTCATGATCAGCACCAGGTCGCACAGCTCCAGGCAGTACTCCAGGGTGTCGATCGGAGTGCTGGGGTTCAGCACGGCGCCGGCCATCTTGCCCAGGTCCTTGATCTGGGCCAGGTTGCGGTGCAGGTGCGGGCAGGCCTCCACCTGCACGGAGATGATGTCGGCCCCGGCCTTGGCGAAGTCGGCCACGTACTTCTCCGGCTCGACGATCATCAGGTGCACGTCCAGGGGCTTGGTGGTCACCGGCCGCAGGGCCTGGACGATCAGGGGACCGATGGTGATGTTGGGCACGAAGCGGCCGTCCATCACGTCCACATGGATCCAGTCGGCGCCGGCCTGATCCACGGCGCGCACGTCCTCGCCGAGGCGGGAGAAGTCGGCCGAGAGGATCGAGGGGGAGATCACCAGGGGCTTGGTGCTCATGGAGGGCCAGCGGGGGACAGGGAGGTGGCCATTGTAGGAATCGGCCCCCACCGCACCCGCCGGGGGGCGCCGGCCGCCGCTGATACAGTGGGCGGCGCTCAAAGCCCGAGAGGCCCTGCCACGGCTGAACCCTGGGTCCGGATCGCCGGGCCCGGCACCAGGGAGCCCTTCCCAGCCGGCTTCAGGGCCGTCTGTTCAGCCGTTGCTCGCCCCCACCCCCTCCGACCCCATCGCCCCGCCTCCGCCGCCCTCCGCGGCGCCGGTCCCGATGCGTCCGTCGAAGCCCTCTCCCCCGCTCAAGCCCCCTCCCTAACGCCGGACCGCTGTGGATCGCACGCTGATTCAGGAAATTCTCGAGGTCGTCGAACAGGCCGCCATCGCCTCCGCCGAGCTCACCGGCCTGGGCCAGAAGGACGAGGCGGATGCCGCCGCCGTGGAGGCGATGCGCAAGCGCATGGGCCAGATCCAGATGCAGGGCCGCATCGTGATCGGCGAGGGCGAGCGCGACGAGGCGCCGATGCTCTACATCGGCGAAGAGGTGGGCAGCGGCACCGGCCCCGGCGTTGACTTCGCCGTGGACCCCTGCGAGGGCACCAACCTCTGCGCCAACAACCAGCGCGGCTCGATGGCGGTGCTGGCCGCCTCCGACCGCGGCGGCCTGTTCAATGCCCCCGACTTCTACATGAAGAAGCTGGCGGCGCCCCCGGCCGCCAAGGGCCGGGTGGACATCCGCAAGTCGGCCACCGAGAACATCGAGATCCTCAGCCAGTGCCTGGGCGTGCCCAGGAGCGACCTGGTGATCGTGGTGATGGACCGGGCCCGCCACAGGGACCTGATCGCCGAGATCCGCGCCACCGGCGCCCGCGTGCAGCCCATCTCCGACGGTGACGTGCAGGCCGCCATCGCCTGCGGCTTCGCCGGCACCGGCACCCACTGCCTGATGGGCATCGGCGCCGCCCCCGAGGGCGTGATCTCCGCCGCCGCCATGCGCGCCCTGGGCGGCCACTTCCAGGGCCAGCTGGTGTACGACCCCGCCGTCGCCCAGACCAAGGAGTGGGAGGGCCTGACCCGGGAGGGCAACCTGGCCCGCCTGGCCGAGATGGGCATCACCGATCCCGACAGGATCTATGAGGCCGAGGAGCTGGCCTCCGGCGAGAACGTGGTGTTCGCCGGCAGCGGCATCACCGACGGCCTGCTGTTCGACGGCGTCAAGTTCGAGACCGACTGCGTGCGCACCAGCTCCCTGGTGATCAGCACCCTCGACAACACCGCCCGCTTCACCAACACGATCCACATCAAGGACGGGGCCAAGAGCATCGCTCTGCGCTGAATCCACACCCCACCCAGCGCCCGAGGTCTGTCTCCATGCACATCGCCGTCGTCGGCCTGAGTCACCACACGGCTCCGGTGGAGATCCGCGAGCGGCTCAGCATCGCCGAGCAGACCATGGAGGACTCCCTCCAGCGGCTGCGCTCCGACGAGCAGGTGCTGGAGGCGTCGATCCTCAGCACCTGCAACCGGCTGGAGATCTACACCCTGCTGCGCCACCCCGAGCAGGGGGTCACGGCGGTGGGCACGTTCCTGAGCGAGGTCTCGGGCCTTGAGCTCGGCGAGCTGACCCCGCACCTGTTCACCTACCACCACGAGGAGGCCGTGGGCCACCTGATGCGGGTGGCCGCCGGCCTCGATTCGCTGGTGCTCGGGGAGGGTCAGATCCTCTCCCAGGTGAAGAAGATGGTGCGGCTCGGCCAGGAGCACCGCTCGATCGGGCCGATCCTCAACCGCCTGCTCAACCAGGCGGTGAGCACCGGCAAGCGGGTGCGCACCGAGACCAACCTCGGCACCGGAGCCGTCTCGATCAGCTCCGCCGCGGTGGAGCTGGCCCAGCTGAAGGTGGGCCAGGCCCGGGGCGTCGACGACCTGGTGCCCCTCGACCAGGAACAGATCGCGGTGGTGGGGGCCGGCCGCATGGCCCGGCTGCTGCTGCAGCACCTGCAGGCCAAGGGGGCCAGGGGGGTGGTGCTGCTCAACCGCACCGTGGGCCGGGCTGAGCAGATGGCGGCGGACTTCCCCACCCTTCCCGTCCAGTGCCGTCCCCTCAGCGACCTGGACCACTGCCTCAGCACCTGCTCGCTGGTGTTCACCAGCACCGCGGCCGATGAGCCGATCATCGATGCCGAGCGCCTGGGCCGGCTCAACCGCCGCTCCTCGCTGATGCTGGTGGACATCGGCGTGCCCCGCAACATCGCCGCCGACGTGGGCGGCCTGGCGGGGGTCGAGTCCTACGACGTGGACGACCTGCAGGAGGTCGTGACCCGCAACCAGGAGGCCCGCCGCGAGATCGCGGCCGAGGCCGAGGGGCTGCTGCAGGAGGAGGGACGCCAGTTCCTGGAGTGGTGGGACGGCCTCGAGGCGGTGCCGATCGTCAACCGGCTGCGGCTGCAGCTGGAGGACATCCGCGAGCAGGAATTGCAGAAGGCCCTGAGCCGGATGGGGCCCGACCTCTCGGCCCGGGAGCGCAAGGTGGTGGAGGCCCTGAGCAAGGGCATCATCAACAAGATCCTGCACACTCCCGTGACCAATCTGCGGGCGCCGCAGCCGCGGCAGCAGCGCCATGTGGCCATGAAAGTGATCCAGGATCTGTTCGAGCTGCACGACGGCTCCGGTGAGCTCTGAACCGCGCCGGGCCCCGGCCCAGGACGGCTCTCGTTTTGACCCAATGTGCTGCAGCGCGCAGCCTCTGCGCGACGCCATCGCCTAGCGTTACCCCAGCTCGACGGATCTTGGGGAAGCGGCAATGAAGCGTGTTCTGGCCATCATTCTCGGCGGTGGCGCCGGCACTCGCCTCTACCCCCTCACCAAGACCCGCGCCAAGCCTGCGGTGCCCCTGGCAGGCAAGTATCGGCTGATCGATATTCCCATCAGCAACTGTATCAACTCGGGCATCAATAAGATGTACGTGTTGACGCAGTTCAACAGCGCTTCGTTGAATCGCCACCTCGCTCAGAGCTACAATCTCTCGGCGGGCTTCGGCCAGGGCTTCGTGGAGGTGCTGGCGGCCCAGCAGACCCCCGAGAGCCCCAGCTGGTTCGAGGGCACCGCCGACGCGGTGCGCAAGTACCAGTGGCTGTTCCAGGAATGGGACGTGGACCACTACCTGATCCTCTCGGGCGACCAGCTGTACCGCATGGACTACAGCCTGTTCGTGGACCACCACATCCGCACCGGCGCGGAGATCAGCATCGGCGCCCTGCCGGTGGATGCCGCCCAGGCGGAGGGCTTCGGCCTGATGCACACCGACAACACCGGCCGCATCCACGAGTTCCGCGAGAAGCCCAGCGGGGAGGAGCTCCGGGCCATGTGGGTGGACACCTCCCGCCTGGGGCTCTCCGCCGAGGAGGCCCTGAAGCGGCCCTACCTGGCCTCGATGGGCATCTACGTGTTCAGCCGCGACACCCTGTTCGACCTGCTGGCCAAGAACCCCACCGCCACCGATTTCGGCAAGGAGCTGATCCCCACGGCCCTTGAGCGGGGCGACAACCTGCAGAGCTTCCTGTTCGACGACTACTGGGAGGACATCGGCACCATCGGCGCCTTCTACGAGGCCAACATGGCCCTCACCGACCAGCCCAACCCGGCCTTCTCCTTCTACGACGAGAAGTTTCCGATCTACACCCGCCCCCGCTACCTGCCGCCGAGCAAGCTGCTGGATGCCCAGGTGACCCAGTCGATCGTGGGCGAGGGCTCGATGCTCAAGGCCTGCAGCATCCACCACTGCGTGCTGGGGGTGCGGACCCGGGTGGAGGACGAGGTGGTGCTGCAGGACACCCTGGTGATGGGGGCGGACTACTTCGAGTCGAGTGAGGAGCGGGCCGTGCTGCGGGAGCGGGGGGGCACCCCGATCGGCGTGGGCCGGGGCACCACCGTGCGGCGCGCCATCCTCGACAAGAACGTGCGCATCGGCCGCAACGTCACCATCGTCAACAAGGACCACGTCGAGGAGGCGGACCGGCCCGAGCTGGGCTTCTACATCCGCAACGGCATCGTGGTGGTCGTCAAGAACGCCACCATCGCCGACGGCAGCGTGATCTGACCCCGGCCCGCTGCCGCTGCAGCCGCCCCTGCCCTGCTCCCGGCCCTGTGTCCCACTCGGTCCGGTCTCTCGCACAGAGGGCCCGCGGCGGCGGCGCCGCCGCCGGGCCGCCGCCACACTGAGGCCAGTCAGCACAGGCAGTCGCCTTCGATGGACAAGGCCCACTTCGGTCTGATCGGCCTGGGAGTGATGGGGGAAAACCTGGTGCTCAACGCCGAGCGCAACGGGTTCTCCTGCGTCGTCTACAACCGCACCCTCGCCAAGACCGAGGACTTCCTCGCCGGCCGAGGCGCCGGCAAGCGCATCATCGGCTCCACCTCCCTGGAGGACTTCATCGCCAAGCTGGAGCGCCCCCGCCGCATCCTGATGATGGTGAAGGCGGGCCAGCCGATCGACGACCTCATCGCCACCCTCTCGCCCCTGCTGGAGCAGGGTGACCTGCTCATCGACGGGGGTAACTCCCTCTACACCGACACCGAGCGGCGGGTGGCGGAGCTGGAGAGCCGGAGCTTCGGCTACATCGGCATGGGCGTCTCCGGCGGCGCCAAGGGGGCCCTGGAGGGGCCGAGCATGATGCCGGGCGGCACCCGCAGCGCCTACGAGGCGATCGAGCCGCTGGTGCGCAAGATGGCGGCCCAGGTCGACGATGGTCCCTGCGTCGCCTACATGGGCCCCGGCGGCGCCGGCCATTTCGTCAAGACGGTGCACAACGGCATCGAGTACGGCATCGAGCAGGTGCTGGCCGAGGCCTACGACCTGATGAAGCGCAGCGCCGGCCTCGACGGCCCGGCCATGGCGGATGTGCTGGCCCAGTGGAACGCCACCGAGGAGCTGGCCTCCTTCCTGGTGGAGATCACCGAGGTGTGCCTGCGCACCCGCGACCCCGAGGACGGCTCCGACCTGGTGGAGCGGATCGTTGATGCCGCGGGCCAGAAGGGCACGGGCCTCTGGACCGTGGTCAGCGCCCTGGAGATGGGGGTGCCGGTGCCCACCATCTACGCCGCCCTCAACGCCCGGGTGCTCAGCTCCCTGCGGCCCGAGCGGATCGCCGCCGCCCCGCTCCTGCCGGCGCCGCCCTCCCGGCCCGTGGACCTGGGCAGCTCCGCCGACGGCATGGAGCCGCTGCAGGACGCGGTGGTGCTGGCCGCCATCGCCAGCTATGCCCAGGGCATGGCGCTGCTGCAGGAGGCGTCCGCCCTGCACGACTACCACCTCGACCTGGCGGCCATCGGCCAGATCTGGAAGGGGGGCTGCATCATCCGCGCCCGGCTGCTGCAGCGCATCCAGGACGCCTACACCGCCGACCCCGGCCTGGCCAACCTGCTGGTGGACCCCTGGTTCGCGGAGCAGGTGAACCGGCGCCTGCCGGGCCTGCGCCAGGTGGTGGCCGGGGCCGCCCTGGCCGGCATCCCCGTGCCCTGCCTGGGCAGCACCCTCGACTACATCGACAGCTACCGCAGCCCGCGCCTGCCCCAGAACCTGGTGCAGGCCATGCGCGACTGCTTCGGCGCCCACACCTACGAGCGGCTGGACCGGCCCGGCAGCTTCCACACCGAGTGGCTGGACTGAGGTGGCTGCCCGCCGGCGCCGCGGCCATGCTGGGCGTCGCTGCGGCCTGATGCCATGAGCCACCCCCCCGTGCGCTACGAGCTGGAGGTGGCCAGCGGCCCCGACGCCCTGGCCCGCCGCGCCGCCCAGCGCATCGCCACCGCCATCGACCTGGCCCTCGAGGAGCGCGACCGCTGCCAGATCGCCCTCTCGGGCGGCACCACCCCGGCCGCCGCCTACCGGCTGCTGGGCCAGGAGCGCCTGCCCTGGGACCGGGTGGATGTGCTGCTGGGGGATGAGCGCTGGGTGCCCGCCAGCGACCCCGCCAGCAATGCCCGGCTGCTGGCCGAGACCCTGCTGGCCCAGGGGCCGGCCCGGGAGGCCCGCTTCCACCCCGTGCCCACGGATCTGGAGAGCCCCGCGGCCTCCGCCGAGGCCTTCGAGCAGCTGGTGCGATGCCTCTGCCCGGGCGATCCGCCCGTGTTCGACCTGCTGCTGCTGGGCCTGGGGGACGACGGCCACACCGCTTCCCTGTTTCCCGGCAGCGCCGCGGCGGCCGTGCGGGACCGGGCCGTGGCCGTGGGCAGCGGCAAGGGGCTGGAGCGCATCACCCTCACCGCCCCCGTGCTGTGCGCCGCCCGCCAGGTGATCCTGCTGGTGAGCGGCGCCGGCAAGCGTCAGGCCCTGGGGCGGCTGCTGGATCCCGAGGAGTCGGCCGAGCGCACCCCGGCCCGGCTGGTGCAGCCCCGCGGCCCCCTGCTGGTGCTCGCCGATGCCGCCGCCGCCGAGGGGCTGCAGGCGCCGGCCTGAGTCCGGCTGCGCCAGGCTGCAGTGGCCATGGCCGGTTGGCCCCGGCATCCCAAGAGCCCCCCGCCGATGGACCTGCCGCCCCCCGCCAGCCCTGCCGCACCTACCCCGTCCGCAGCGGCTTCGCCGCTGGTGCTGGTGGCCGGCGATGGCTTCGCCGGCTGGCAGAGCCTCAACGACACGATCATGGGCGGCCGCAGCCAGGGCAGCTGCCGCAGCGGCTCGGCTGGGCTGGTGATGGAGGCGGAGGTGATCGAGCAGGGCGGCGGCTTTGTGAGCTGCCGCTCGCCCCTGTTCGCCCCGCCCCTGGACCTCTCGGCCTACGGAGCCCTGGTGCTGGAGCTGGAGGGCGATGGGCGCCGCTACAAGCTGGCGATCGCCTGCGCCGATGGCCTGGCGGGCCTCACCGAGCTGGTGCCCGGCGGCCTGCGCTGGGTGGCCGAGTTCGCCACCAACGCCAGCGGGGTGAGCGTGGTGACGATCCCCTTCAACCGCCTGACGCCGAGCGTGCGGGCCCGGCCGGTGCAGGGGCTGCCCCTGGGGGCACCGCTGCGCTTCGACGCCGCCCGGATCACCCGCCTGCAGCTGCTGCACTCCCGGTTCGGCGATGCGGGGGGGCCGAATCCCGGCTTCCGGCCCGGGCCGCTGCGGCTCGCCATCCGCTCGATCCGCGCCGTGCCTTGAGCCCTGCGGCCGCCCTCTGCCCCTGCCCCTCGGCTGCGGATGCACCACCCTGGGGCTCCCCCGCTGGGATGCCGCCCGCCCTGTCGGACCTCTCCACCCCGTTCGCCCATGGCTGATGATCTGGCGGCGTTCCTGGCCCAGGTGGCCGCCGCCGCCGACCTCTGTCTCAGGCCCTGGCGCCATGGGGTGCGGCTGCGGGACCCGGAGCCCGCCGCCGCTCCGACGGACTGCTGCCTGCGCATCGAGGCCCGCGCCGCGGACGGGACCCGCTGCGAGGCCGGCGATGTGGAGCTGGAGATCTACCGCAGCGGCGCGGAGCTCAACCTGATGCTGAGCCGCTGCGCCGATGCCGACGCCCCGCTGCTCTGGCATGGCAGCCATGCGGTGTGGATGGACGGGACCAGCGGCGAGCGCTGCGGCCGCCCCGGCGATGGGGCGGCCCTGGAGGCCCTGGCCCGCCGCATCCGGGCCCTGGTGGCCGGCGACTGAGCCCCGGCCCCGCAGCCCGGCGGTGCCTCAGAGGTCGGGCTGGTCGGTGACGGCGCCCTTGCTGCTGCTGCTCACCTGGCGGGCGTATTTGCCCAGCACGCCGGTGCGGTAGCGCGGCTCGGGCTTCACCCAGGCGGCGCGGCGCCGCGCCAGCTCGGCGTCGTCCACATTCAGCTGGATCAGCAGGCGGTTGGCATCCACGGTGATGCTGTCGCCCTCCTGCACCAGGCCGATGGTGCCGCCCACCGCCGCCTCGGGGGCCACGTGGCCGATCACCAGGCCGAAGGAGCCGCCGGAGAAGCGGCCATCGGTGATCAGCGCCACCGAATCCAGCAGGCCCTGGCCGACGATGGCGGCGGTGGGGCTGAGCATCTCGCGCATGCCCGGGCCGCCCACGGGGCCCTCGTTGCGCACCACCACCACATCCCCGGGCTGGATCTGCCGGTCGAGGACGGCGGCCAGGCAGCTCTCCTCGCTCTCGAACACCCGGGCCGGGCCGGTGATCACGGGGTTCTTGACGCCGCTGATCTTGGCCACGGCGCCCTCCTCGGCCAGGTTGCCCTTGAGGATCGCCAGGTGGCCCTTGGCGTAGAGCGGGTTGCTGAGGGGGCGGATCACGTCCTGGCCGGCCGGCGGCTCGGAGGGAACGTCCGCCAGCACCTGCCGCAGGGTCTTGCCCTCGATCGTGCGGCAGTCGCCGTGCAGCAGGCCCGCATCGAGCAGCAGTTTCATCACCTGGGGGATGCCGCCGGCCTGGTGCAGGTCCACGGTCACGTAGCGGCCGCTGGGCTTGAGGTCGCAGATCACGGGCACCCGCTGGCGGATGCGCTCGAAGTCGTCGATGCTCAGGTCCACACCGGCGGTGCGGGCCACCGCCAGCAGGTGCAGCACCGAATTGGTGGAGCCCCCCACCGCCATGATCACGCTGATGGCGTTCTCGAAGGCCTCGCGGGTGAGCAGATCGCGGGGGCGGATGTTGGCCTGGATCGCCTCCGCCAGCACCTCGGCGCTCCTGGCCGCGCTGTCGGCCTTCTCGGGATCCTCGGCCGCCATCGTGGAGCTGTAGGGCAGGCTCAGGCCCAGCACCTCGAAGGCGGCGCTCATCGTGTTGGCGGTGAACATGCCGCCGCAGCTGCCGGCGCCCGGGCAGGCGTTCTTCTCGATGGCGGTGAGCTCCTGCTCGTCGATGCGGCCGCCGCTGTACTGACCCACCGCCTCGAAGGCGCTCACCACGGTGAGGTCACAGGCGCCGAGCTTGCCGGGCTTGATCGTGCCCCCGTACACAAAGATCGAGGGGATGTCCATGCGGGCCATGGCGAGCATGGCGCCGGGCATGTTCTTGTCGCAGCCGCCGATCGCCAGCAGGGCGTCCATGCTCTGGCCGTTGCAGGCGGTCTCGATCGAGTCGGCGATCACCTCGCGGCTCACCAGGGAGTACTTCATCCCCTCGGTGCCCATCGAGATGCCATCACTCACCGTGATGGTGCCGAACAGCTGCGGCATGGCCCCGGCTGCGTGGGCGGCCTCCTCGGCGCGGCGGGCCAGGTCGTTGAGCCCCAGGTTGCACGGGGTGATCGTGCTGTAGCCGTTGGCGATGCCGATGATCGGCTTGCTGAAGTCGCCGTCGCCGAAGCCCACGGCCCGCAGCATGGCGCGGTTGGGGGAGCGCTGGATCCCCTGGGTGATGGCGGCGGAGCGGAGCATGGCCGACGGCGGTGTCTGCAGCAAAACCTACCGAGCGGCGCCCCCGCCAGCCCTCGGCGCCGCCCCGGCCGGAGCCTCAGCCGGCGCTGCCCAGGCCCTCCAGCTGGCGGCGCACGTCGTCGATGGCGCGGTTGAGCTGCTGCACCTTGTCCTGGAGCTCCGCGTCCAGTACCGGCCGGCGGCCGCCGGTCTCCACCTCGTCGCCGTCGCCGCTGGAGAGGCGCGAGAGCTCCAGGTTGCGCTCCCGGCGCTGGCGCTGCTGGCGCTTCTGGGTCTCCGTCAGCAGCCACCAGGCCAGGCCCGCGGCGCCGAGCACGGCCCCGGCCAGGGTGCTCAGCAGGAGGCTGGAGCTGCTCACGCGGTTGGCCATCGCTGCCGGGCTGGACTGGGCCTCAGCCTAGGGATCGGGGCTATGCCGGGCCAGGCTCGGTGCCGTAGAGCCGATCCCCCGCATCGCCCAGGCCCGGCACGATCCGGAAGGCGGCATCCAGCTCGGCGTCGAGGCAGGCGGCGTAGAGGGTCAGCTCCGGGAAGCGCTCCCCCAGGGCCTTCAGCCCCGGCTGGGCCACCAGGGCCGTGATCACCCGCACGCGCCGGCCCACCACGCCCCGGGCCTCGAGCCGCTCCAGCACCTGCAGCAGGCTGCCGCCGGTGGCCACCATCGGGTCGAACACCAGCACACCGGTGGTGTCGGGGATCACCGCCGGCAGCTTGTCGAGATAGCAGTGGGCCCGGCCGCTGGCCTCGTCGCGCACCAGGCCCACATGGGCCACCTGGGCGGCCGGCACCACCGCGCGGCCGCCCTCCCACAGCCCCAGGCCCGCCCGCAGGATCGGCACCGCCAGCACCGGCAGGGCGGTGTCCACCACGGTGCCCTCGGTCAGGGCCAGGGGGGTCTGCACGGGCACGCGCCGGTGGGGGAGCCAGTCCCGCAGGGCCTCGTAGGTGAGCCAGCGGCCCAGCTCGACCATGGCGGTGGCGAACAGGGCCGGCGGCGTCTGCCGGTCGCGCAGCACCGTGAGCCAGTGGCCGATCAGGGGATGGGGGGGGACGACCACCCTCATGGACATGCTCATCGGGTCGCGCCGCGGTGGATCGCTGCCATAACTTGAACGCCCCAAGCTAGTTCTGCGGTGCTGCCCTCCCCCGCCGGTTCGCGGATCGCCCCGGGCCCGGCCCGGCGCCTGCTCGGCCTGCTGCTGTCCCTGGCCCTGGTGGTGGCCGTCGGCCTGGGCCAGGCCGCCCCCGCCGCCGCCATCACCGCACCGGAACTGCGGGGCCAGCGCAGCCTCCAGGACGTCCAGCCCGACATGCACGGCCGCAACCTGCAGCAGAAGGAGTTCCTCAAGGCCGACCTGCAGGGCTTTGACCTCAGCGCGGCGGACCTGCGCGGCGCCGTGTTCAACACCGCCAACCTGCAGGGCACCAACCTGCGCGACGCCGATCTGGCCGATGTGGTGGCCTTCGCCAGCCGCTTCGACGGCGCCGACCTCAGCGGAGCCGTGCTGCGTAACGCGATGTTGATGCAGAGCCGCTTCACGGGGGCCGCCATCGCCGGCGCCGACTTCACCGATGCGGTGCTGGATCTGCCCCAGCAGAAGGCGCTCTGCGCCAGGGCCAGTGGCACCAACCCCCGCACCGGCGTCGCCACCCGCGACTCCCTGGCCTGCCGCTGAGCCGCGGCGGATCCCCGGGAGAATCGCCAGGCCGCGCCTACATTGCAGCTTCCGGTTCCGCTGGGGATCAGCCAGCGGAGGTAACGGGGAAAGTCCGGTGGGGTTCTGGCTGCGGCCAGCGATCGAGTCCGGCGCTGTCCCGCAGCTGTGAAGGGCCACCCCTCCGGGTGCCCAAGTCAGAACGCCCACCGGATCTCCACCCCATCCCTGGCGCGGACCAGTTTTTCGGATGACCGTTTTTCGCCCCCGGGCGGCACTCCCGATCGGAGTCGCCGGCCTTGCCTGCCTGCTGGCCCCCGGGCCCGCCTCGGCCCACCACCTGATGGGCCTGTTCCACCTCACCCCCAGCCCCCTGAGCGGCCTGCTCAGCGGCCTGGCCCACCCGGTGCTGGGTCCGGACCACCTGCTGTTCCTGCTGGCCCTGGGCCTGGTGGGGCTGCAGCGGCCCACCCGCTGGGTGCTGGGCCTGCTCGCCACCGGCCTGGCCGCCTCGCTGCTGGGCCTGGCCCTGCCGGGGCTGCCCGGCGCCGAGGTGCTGGTGGCCCTGTCGCTGGTGGTGGTGGCCCTGGTGCAGCTGGGCCGCCTGCCCGCCGCGCTGCTGCTGCCCGCCTTCGCCCTGCACGGCTATGTGCTGAGCGACTCGGTGCTGGGCTGGGAGCCCACCCCGATCGGCTTCTACCTGCTGGGGCTGCTGCTCAGCCAGGGGCTGCTGCTCACCGCCGCCCTCACCCTGGTGCGCCGCTGGTCCGCCGCCCTCAGCGGCGCCAACCTGCGGCTGGCCGCCGGGGTGCTGATCGGCGTGGGCGCCAGCTTCGCCTGGACCGCCCTGGTGCCCTGACCGTGGCCCCATCAACCCCGACGCGCCTGCCGGTCACCGTGGTGACGGGCTTCCTCGGCGCAGGCAAATCCACCCTGCTGCGCAACCTGCTGCTCACCAGCGGCCTGCGCCTGGCCGTGCTCGTCAACGAGTTCGGCGAGGTGGGCATCGATGGCGATCTGATCCGCAGCTGCGGCTTCTGCCCCGAGGAGGAGCTGGAGGGCCGCGTGGTGGAGCTGGCCAACGGCTGCCTCTGCTGCACCGTTCAGGACGAGTTTCTGCCCACCATGCAGGCCCTGCTCCAGCGGGCCCACCAGCTGGACGGCATCGTGGTGGAGACCAGCGGCCTGGCCCTGCCGGAGCCGCTGGTGCAGGCCTTCCACTGGCCCGAGATCCGCACCCGCACCCGCGTCAGCGGCGTGGTGACGGTGGTGGACGGCGAGGCCCTGGCCGCCGGCGGCGTGGTGGGTGACGCCGCGGCCCTGGAGGCCCAGCGCCGGGCCGACCCCAGCCTCGACCACCTCAGCGCCATCGACGACCTGTTCGACGACCAGCTTCAGGCGGCCGATCTCGTGCTGGTGAGCCGCGCCGACCGGGTGGCCGTCCCGCAGCTGGCCGCCCTCCGGGCCGAGCTGGAGCAGCGGCTGCGGCCGGGCGTGTCGGTGCTGCCGATGGAGCGGGGCCAGGTGCCCGCCGCCCTGCTGCTGGGCCTGGACCGCACCGCCCCGGAGCCCCACCCCGCCGCTGGCGACCACGACCACCACGATCACCACGACCACCACCACCACGACCACACCCATGTGGCCATGCAGTCGGCAGTGGTGCAGCTGGAGGGGGCCCTCGAGCGCGGCCAGCTGGAGGCCCTGCTGCGCCAGGAGATCGCCGCCCAGGCGATCCTGCGGCTGAAGGGGCGTGCCTGGCTGCCGGGCAAGGCCCAGCCCCTGCAGATCCAGGCGGTGGGCCCGCGGCTGGAGTGCTGGTTCGATCCCCAGGCCGGGGCCGGCGGCGATCGCCGGGGCCCCGGCCTGGAGCTGGTGGCCCTCGGCCTCAGCCTGGATGGCCCGGCCCTGGAGCGGGCCCTGGCCGCCCTGGTGGCCTGAACCCCGGCCGATCACCCAGCGGCCCAGGCTGGCCCTGGCTCCGGGCCCTCAGTCCAGCGGGAAGTCGCCGCGGGCGCACACCCCGTCCCAGCAGAGGGCCCGATCGGGCTGCCAGGCCGGCTGCACCGGGCGGCCGGGTCCGGCGCCGCTCCGCAGGGTGATGGCGCCCCGGCCATCGCTGCGGAACTCGAGGCGGCGCTCACCCACCTGCAGCCACCAGTGCTCGCCGGCCCGGGCGATGGTCATCGTGCAGGCCCGCCAGGTGCCCCCGCCGAGGCGGCACTCCAGGGGCAGCTGCTGCTGCGCCAGGGCCGGCCCCGCCAGCCAGGCCTGGGCCGCCGCCGCGAGCGCCAGCGCCAGGCCGCAGGGGCCGGTCCGCTGGGGTCGGGGGGCGGGGCGGCGGGCGGCCATGGCCCTTGCAGGGGGGATTACCTCCAACCTGACCAGCGGCAAGGGCGGCGGCGGCCCGGCCTGCCAAGATTTAACAATCCTCGTGCAGCTCAGGTGCCCCGTTTCTCCGCCCGCGTGCTGGTCTCGCTGAGGCCTTCGGTTCTGGATCCGGCCGGGGAGGCCACCCGGGCCGCCGCCGCCCGCCTCGGCGTGGAGGGCGTCACGCGCCTGCGCATCGGCAAGGCGGTGGAGGTGGAGCTGGAGGCCCCCGATGCGGCCAGCGCCCGCGAGCGCCTGGAGCTGCTCAGCGACCGCCTGTTCGCCAACCCCGTGATCGAGGACTGGAGCCTCGAGCTGGCCGACCCCGCCCCCGAGGCCTGACCATGACCCTCGGCGTGGTGGTGTTCCCCGGTTCCAACTGCGACCGGGACGTGCAGTGGGCGGCCCAGGGCTGCCTCGGCATCGAGACCCGCTTCCTCTGGCATGAGGAGCGCGACCTGGCCGGCCTGGAGGCCGTGGTGATCCCGGGTGGCTTCAGCTACGGCGACTACCTGCGCTGCGGCGCCATCGCCCGCTTTGCGCCGGTGCTGCAGGAAGTGGCGGCCTTCGCCGGGCGCGGCGGCCGCGTGCTCGGCATCTGCAACGGCTTCCAGGTGCTCACAGAGATGGGTCTGCTGCCCGGCGCCCTGACCCGCAACCAGAAGCTGCATTTCCTCTGCGAGCCGGCGCGGCTGCTGGTGGAGCCTGGCCCCTGCCGCTGGCTCCAGGGCTACGCCAGCGGCGAGGAGGTGACCTTTCCCATCGCCCACGGCGAGGGCCGCTTCCAGATCGATCCCGACCAGCTCCAGGCCCTGGAGGACCAGGGCCAGGTGGTGCTGCGCTACGCCAGCAACCCCAACGGCTCCGTTGGCGCCGTGGCCGGCCTCAGCAACCGGGAGGGCAATGTGCTGGGGCTGATGCCCCACCCGGAGCGGGCCTGCGACCCTGCCACCGGCGGCACCGACGGGCGGCGCCTGCTGGCCAGCCTGCTGGGCTGAGCCGGTGCGCCGGCGCCAGCTGCTGCGCGCCTCCCTGGGGGCGGCCTCGGCCCTAGCCGCCGGCCCCGCCCTGGCCCTCGCCTCGCCCTGGCCCGCCCCCCTCGCCCCCGGCAGCCGCATCGCCGCCCTGGCCCCCGGCACCTGGCTGGAGGCCGCCGACCCCAGCCTCGCCCTGCTGCGCCGCCGCTGCGCCGAGCAGGGCTGGATCCTGCAGACGCCCGCGGAGCTGTTCGGCCGCTGGCGCTGGTTTTCCGGCCCCGATCGGCAGCGGGCCGAGGCCCTGCGCCGCGCCTGGGCCGACGCCAGCGTGGATGCCCTGTTCTACGTGGGGGCCGGCTGGGGCAGTGCCCGCCTGCTGGAGCAGGGCCTGGCGGTGCCGCCGGGCCCCCGCTGGACGGTGGGCTTCTCCGACTGCAGCGCCCTGCTGCTGGCCCAGTGGGCGGCCGGCAGCCATGGGGCCATCCACGGCGGCTTCGGCGGCGACGAGCGCCAGTGGCGCCGGCTGGTGGCGCTGCTGCGGGGCGAGCCGGTGGCGCCCCTGCGGGGCCAGGGCCACGGGGCTGGCGTGGCTGAGGGGCCCCTGGTGGTGAGCAACCTCACCATCGCCACCGCCCTGATCGGCACCCCCTGGCTGCCCCCCCTGCGGGGCTGCGTGCTGGTGCTCGAGGACACGGGCGAGGCCCCCTACCGCGTCGACCGCCTGCTCACCCAGTGGCGCAGCGCCGGCCTGCTGCGCGGCGTGGCCGGCATCGGCCTGGGCCGCTTCGACTGGGCCCGCGACGACATCCTGCCCGGGGACTTCGCCATGGAGGAGATCCTGCTGGAGCGCCTGGCCCCCCTGGGCCTGCCCCTGGTGAGCGGGCTGGCGGTGGGCCACGGCCGGCCCAACCTGGCCCTGCCCCTGGGCCGCCGCTGCCGCCTCGACGCCAGCGCCGGCAGCCTCACCCTGCTGGACTGACCGCCCCAGGGCCGCCCGGCCACCGCTGGGATGCCCACAAAAAAAGGGGCCCCCAGGGGACCCCGTGGGAGGGAACGGGAACGACCGGCGGCCGGGTTCCGTCGCCCCCCTCAGCCGGTCGCCTCAGTTGACGGCGGCGAAGAACTCCTTGCTGCCCACGGGGTCGGGCTTCATGGTCTTCTCGCCGGGGGTCCAGTTGGCGGGGCACACCTCGTCGGGGTTGCTGCGGATGTACTGGAAGGCCTGCAGCACCCGCAGGGTCTCGTCGACGCTGCGGCCCACGGGCAGGTTGTTGATGGTGCTGTGGGCGATCACGCCGTCGGGATCGATGATGAACAGGCCGCGCAGGGCCACGCCGGCCTCCTCGTCGAGCACCTCATAGGCGCGGGCGATGTCCTTCTTGAGGTCGGACACCAGCGGGTAGGCGATGTCACCGATGCCGCCGCTCTTGCGCTCGGTCTGGATCCAGGCCAGGTGGGAGAACTGGCTGTCCACCGACACGCCCAGCACCTCGGTGTTGCGGCTGGAGAAGTCGCCGTAGCGGTCGGAGAAGGCGGTGATCTCCGTGGGGCACACGAAGGTGAAGTCCAGCGGGTAGAAGAACAGCACCACGTACTTGCCGCGGTACTGGGACAGGGTGACCTCCTGGAACTCCTGATCCACCACGGCGGTGGCGGTGAAGTCAGGGGCCTGCAGGCCGACGAGCCGGGACATGGCGAGAAGCGTGAAGGAATGGGGGAGGGGAACCGGTGCGCCCACAACGAAGGCGGACCGACTTCCAGTTGTGCCCGTAACAACTTATCACGGATCCGCGGGTCACCGCCGTGGCCATAGGCTGGACCCCTCTGCTCCAACCCGTCGATGGCCTGGGATCCGGTCGTGCTGCGCAAGTACAACTCCACCGGCCACTTCCGCCTGCTCAACCAGGTGCGCAGCGAGCTGAAGGCCAACCCGATCCAGCGCCCGGCCGAAGGCGGCACTGCCCGCACCGCCCGCGGCCTGGTGCGCCCCTCCGTGTCCCGGGCCCGGGACCTGCGCGGCGACCGCCGCCGCGGCGGCGGGGCCCCGAACTGAGGGCCGGAACCCGGGGCCGCCGCCGGTCCCGCCGGCCTCAGGCATCGATGGCGATCACCCGGTTGCGGCCCAGGCGCTTGGCCCGGTACATGCCGCCGTCGGCGCGGGCGATCACCGCATCCACATCCTCGCCGGTCCCCACCAGGGTGACGCCGATGCTGAGGCTCACCGCCACCGGCTCGCCGGCCAGCAGGATCGGCTGGGCGGCGGCGGCGCGGATCTTCTCGGCCACGGTCTGGGCATCGGCCAGGCTCCCCACCCGGGTCAGCAGCACCACCAGCTCGTCGCCGCCCATGCGGGCCGCCAGGTCCTCCCCGCGGATGCAGGCCTGCAGCCGCTCGGCCAGGGCCTGCAGCACCCGGTCACCCGCCAGGTGACCGAGCCGGTCGTTGATCTCCTTGAAGCGGTCGATGTCGCAGAACAGCAGCGCCGCGGGGCTGTCGCCCTGGCGGCGGCTGCCCCCCAGGCGCTGCAGCCGCTCGATCATCTCGCGCCGGTTGAACAGACCCGTCAGCGCGTCGCAGCTGGCGTTGTGGTTGAGCTGCTGCTCCGCCAGCACCTCCCGGTCCACCGTGCGGAAGGTCAGCACCAGGCCGTCGTGGCGGCCGTCGCCGTGGCGGTAGGGGCTGATGTGGCTCTCCACCCAGTGGATGGCGCCGTCCTTGGCCCGCAGGCGATCGCGGGCCACCACGGTCTCGCCGCGGCGCAGCTGCTCCAGGTGGCGGTGGTACGGCTCGGAGTCGCCGCCGTCCACCAGGAAGCGGGCGCCGTTCTGGCCGATCCACTCCTCGGGCGCCCAGCCCAGCATCGGCGTCAGCGAGGGCGACACCCACAGCACCGTGCCGTCCTCCGCCTGGTGCAGCACCACGTCGGACATGTTCAGGGCCAGCAGCCGGTACTGCTCCTCGGAGGCCGCCAGGGCCAGCTCGGTGGCCTTGCGGTCGGTGATGTCCTGGGCCACCCCGTTCCAGGTCAGGGTGCCGTCGGCGAACCGGCGCGGGTTGGACTGCAGCTGCACCCAGCGCACGGCGCCGTCGATCAGCAGCCGACCCTCCCAGCGGAAGGGCGCCACGGCCCGATGGCAGTGCTCCATCGCCACCAGGTGGCCCGGGCGGTCGTCGGGGTGGATGCGCTGCAGCAGCTCCAGGCTGTCGGCCGCCAGCTGCTGCCGCGTGATGGCGAAGATGGCCAGGAACCGGTCGCTGGCGAACAGGAATTCGGGGGCCGCGCCGCCGCTGTCGCGGGCCACGTAGGTGCCGGCGGGCATCGATTCGGTGAGCTGCAGGGTGAGCCGCTCCCGCAGCTCCCGCAGCTCCTGGCGCTCCGCCTCGATCCGCCGCTGCTCGGTCACGTCCACCAGGCACACCACCAGCATCTCCGCCCGGGAGATGGCGCTGAGCTCCACGGTCCGGGTGCTGCCGTCGCGGCAGGTGAGCTCCACCTGCAGGGGCAGCGCCGCCGGGGCCCCGGAAGGGCTGCCCTCCAGGGCGGCGAACCAGCGCTCGAGGAACTCCTGGCGCCGCTGCGGATCCGGCAGGGCCCGCTCACTGAACTGCTGCAGGGTCGCCACCTCCGCCAGCCCATAGCCCAGCAGGGTGGTGAAGTGGCGGTTCACATAGAGGGCCCGGGCCTGGGGGCTGGGCTCCGGCGTTGCACACACCACGCCGACGGGCATGGTGTCCAGCAGGCGCTGGAAGCGCTCACTGCTGGCGCGGGCCTCCGCCTCCTGCTGGGCCAGGGCGGCGCGGGCACGCACCGCCTCGCTGATGTCGGTGTACTGGGCGATGAAATAGCGCACGCTGCGGTCGGGGTTGCGGATGCAGGCCACCGACAGGTCCACCCAGACCGTCTCGCCATCGGGCCGCAGGAACCGCTTGGTCATCCGGTAGGAGGCCTGGCGATCGGCCAGCAGGTCCGCCACGTGGGCCTCGTCCTCCGCCAGGTCGCCCGGGTGGGTGATCGCCTGCCAGGTGGAGGCCCGCAGGCTGGCCTCATCGCGGCCCATGATCCGGCAGAAGGCCGGGTTCACCTCCAGCAGCGCGCCGTCGGGGGCGGTGATGCTCATGCCGATGGCGGCGTTGCGCATGGCCAGCTCGAACTTGGCGGCGGCCTCGCTGGCGGCCTGGCGCTCGCTCACGTCGCGCCAGGTGACGCTCAGGGCCCCCGCCACCGGCACGGCGCGGATGTCCACGTAGAGGTCCCGCCCGGCGCGGTCGGGCCAGGGCAGGGGCACGTTGTCGAGGCTGAGGGGGCGGCTCTGCTCCACGGCCTGGATGCAGAGCTTCAGCAGGCCCGTGGCGGCCAGGCCTGGCAGCAGCGGCAGCAGGGTGCGGCCCAGCAGCTGCTCGCGGCTTCTGCCGGCGGCGTGGAGGGCCGCCTGGTTGGCCTCGCAGATGCGGAAATCCACGCTCACGCCGAGCACGTCGCGCTCGGGCTGCAGCAGCACGTGGGGATCGATCAGGGAATCGATCGTGGTGTGCAGCCGTTGCCGCTGGCTCCGGAGCTGCTCCTGCCCGTCGATCAGGGCGGTGATGTCGTTGATCTGCACCACCAGCATCTGCACCTCCCCCTCGGCCCGCCGCACGCAGGAGACCGACACCTCCCCCCAGACCACGGCGCCGTCGGCCTGGAGGAAGCGCTTGCGGATCCGGTAGCTGTCCAGCCGGCCCAGCCGCAGCTCCCGCCCCAGGGCCCGGTCGCTCTCCAGGTCGTCCGGGTGGGTCAGCTGCGTCCAGCTGCAGCCCAGCAGGTCCGCCTCCTCCCGCTGCAGGAAGTGGCAGAGGGCCCCATTCACCTCCAGGAAGGCCCCGGTGGCCGGATCGCACAGGGCCTGGCCCACGGCCGCGTTGCGCATCGACTGGCGGAACAGGGCCGAGGCCTGGGCCTCGGCGCGCAGGGCGGCCGCGGTGGCGGCCTGGGCCTCGGCCAGCTGCTGTTCCCGCTCCGCCTGCTCGGTGAGGTCGTAGTTGACGCCGAGCATCCGCAGGGGACGGCCCTCGCCGTCGAAGCTGGTGCGGCAGACGGCCTGGAGGTGGTGGACCGAGCCGTCGGGCCAGACCACGCGGAAGCGCGGGCCGTACTCCCGCTCGCCCCGCAGGGCGGCCTGGATCTCCCCCTCCACCCGGGCCCGGTCCTCGGGGTGGATGGCATCGGCCCAGGCCTCGTAGGCGCCGCCGAAATCGCCCGGGTCCCGCCCGTAGAGGCGGTACATCACCGGATCCCAGCTGAGGTGGTTCGCCGGCACGTCCCAGTCCCAGATGCCCACGATGCCGGCGGCGGTGGCCGCCTCCAGGTACTCGCTCTTCTGCACCAGGGCCGAGATGTCATCCAGCACCCACAGCTGGCCGCGGAAACAGGGCTGCCGGATCGGCGACCAGCTCACCTTCAGGTGGGTGGGCGCCGCGGCGAAGCGCCAGAGCTGGGGCTCGGGGTTGCCCTCCAGCTGGATCGCCTCGCGGTTGAGGGCCCTGCCGGCCAGGGCCTCCAGGGCGGCCCGCAGCGCCTGGGCCGGCAGCTCCCCGGCCGCCAGCCCCAGCAGCCGCCCGGCCGCCCCGTTGACCTGGGCCCAGTCGCGGCGTGCCTCCAGCACCACCACCCCCTGCTCCAGGTGGTTGAGCACCTCCTGCTGCCGCAGGGACTCCTCGGCCGACCGCCGCCCCTGCTCCGTGTCCTGGGCCTCGAGGGCCAGCTCCTGCACCAGCGTCTCCAGCTCCGCCCGCGGCAGCTCCGGGGTGTCGCCGCACCAGAGCAGCAGCAGCGACAGCCGCCCGCCCGGCAGGGTGATCGGCAGGGCCGCCTGGGGCGGAGCGGGCAGGTGGTGCACCAGCTGCGCCGGCACAAGCCGGGCCAGCTCGGCGGCGTCCTGGAGCGGCCGCCAGGGGTCGCTGCCCGGGCCGGCGCCGCCCCCTCCTGCGAGCCCGGCCGCCAGCGGCCAGGGGGCACCCGCCGGCAGCAGGCGCTCCGGCAGCGCCCGCACCACCACGCCGGTGCCGCCGCCGGCCGGCCGCTCCCACAGCACCGCCCCATCGGCCCGGGCGCGGCGCAGCAGGGCGGCCAGGATCCGGCGCAGGTGGCGGCTCATGGCTGCCCCGCCGTGGGCCGGCGGGCCCTCAAGGCAGGGGGGCCGCCTTGCCGTAGAGCCAGCCCTGGCCGTGGGTCCAGCCCTGGGCCGCCAGCAGCTCCGCCTCCTCGGGGCTGGACACCCCCTCCGCCACGGTGTCGAGGGCCAGGCCGTCGGCGATGCCCACCAGGGCCTGGGCCAGGCGCTGGCTGCGGGTGTTGCCGCTGGGGATGGCATTGGTGAACGAGCGGTCCAGCTTCAGGCCGGCGATCGGCAGGTCGCGCAGGTGGCTGATCGAGGAGTAGCCCGTGCCGAAGTCGTCCACGTACCAGCTCACGCCGATGGCCGCCAGCCGGTCCATGCTGCTCTGGATCGGCTCGGTCACCTCCAGCAGCGAGGTCTCGGTAATCTCCAGGTGCAGGCGGGTGGGGCTGACACCGTAGTGCTCCAGCACCGCCACCACCTCGCTGGGGTAGTCGCAGCGCAGCAGGGTGGAGGGCACCACGTTCACCGCCACGGTGAGGGGCTCCGGCAGCCGGGTCAGGGTCGCCACGCTCTGGCGCAGCACCATCAGGTCGATCGCGTTGATCAGGCCGCTGCGCTCGGCCACCGGCAGAAAGCCCCCCGGTTCCACCACCGGCCCCTGGGGCGGACACCAGCGCACCAGCGCCTCGTAGCCGGTGGTCTTGCCGCTGGCGAAGGCCACGATCGGCATGAACCACACCTGGAATTCACCGGCCGCCAGCCCGCGGCGGATCTCCGCCTCCAGGGCCAGGCGCGAACGCGCCTCGCCGGCCATGGCCGCATCGATGAACTGGTAGCAGTTGTGGCCGCTCTGCTTGGCCTGGCGCATCGCCAGGCTGGCGTCGCGCAGCAGCTCATTGCCCTCCGTGCCGGCGCCGCTGGTGGCGATGCCGATGCTCACCGTGGGGGCGATGCGGTTGCCGCCGATCATCACCGGGGCCTGGCAGGCCCGCCGGATCCGCTCGGCCGTCATGGCGGCATCGGCGCCGTTGCGCAGGTTGGGCAGCAGCACGATGAACTCATCGCCGGTGCCGCGGCCCACCTGGTCGGGGTTGCCCACGGTGGTGGCGATGCGGGCGGCGATGGCGGTGATCACCTGGTCGCCGGCGGTGTGGGAGAGGGCGGCGTTGACGTCCGCCAGGCCGTCCACGCCCACGTTGAGCACCGCCAGCACCTGGCGGCTCAGCTGCAGGTCCGCCAGCTCGTTGGCGATGCGGGCCAGGATCGTGGGGCGGGTGGCCAGGCCCGTCAGCAGGTCGTGCTGGATGGCGTGCTCCAGCTCCTGGCGGGTGTTGACGTTGTCCTGGATGTCGCGCAGGGCCACCACCGACACCAGGCCGTCATCGGTCTGCACCTGGCGCAGGGCGCTGGCCATCCAGCGCCAGCCGCCGTCCTGGCGGCGGATGCGCAGGTCGGCGCGGAAGGCGCGGCCGCCGCCCCTGCCGCCGTCGGCGAAGGCGGTCCGATCCCGCTCGTCCGGGTGCACCAGCTCGGCGGCCGCCAGCCCCAGCAGCGCCTCGGGCGACCAGCCCAGCAGCTCCGTCACCGACTCCGACACCCACTGGATGCGCCCGTCGGCCCCCAGCTGCCACACCACATCGGAGGCGTTCTCCGCCAGCAGGTGGTAGCGCTGCTCGCTCAGGGCCAGGGCCGCCTCGGCCTGCCGCTGGCTGCTCAGGTCCGTGGCGATCAGGCAGCGGTTGAGCACGCCGTCCAGGTCCAGGCCGGTGACCGAGGCCAGCACGGGCACGCCGGCGCCGCCGGGGTGCAGCAGCTCCAGCTCGGCGCGGCGGGTCTGGCCGGGACCCACCTCCAGCAGGGCGGCCAGGGCGCCGCGGTGCTGGGGCGCCACCAGGTCCAGCACGCCGCTGGCGAGCAGCTCCTGGCGGGGGCGGCCGCTCAGGTCCTCCAGCTGCCGGTTGACGAACAGCACGGTGCCGTCGGGGGAGAGGGTGGCGGCACCGTCGCCCATCTCCTCCACGATCAGGCGGTAGGGGCGATCGGCGCTGCTGAGGGTGTAGATCTCCTCCTCGCCGGGCTGGCCCAGCACCACCGCATCGACGCCGCCGGCGCGGATCGCCCCCAGGGCATCCTGCAGGTCGTCGATGCGGGCCTGCAGCTGCAGCAGCTGGGCGGTGTAGGTGTCGCTGGCATTCGGCGGGGTGGGGGCGTCCATCGGCGGGTTCAGGGGTCGAGGGACGCGGCCAGGCCCAGGGCCACCAGCAGCGGCTGCCGCTCTTCAAGCCCCACCACGATCTGGCGCACCGGCGGCGGGGCATGGCGCACCAGGGCCGGCAGGGCCATCACCCCGTCGGCGGCCATGGCCTGGGGCTGGGCGCGGGCGTCAATCACCTCCAGGGCCACCTGGCCCGCCAGTTCCCGGTCGCAGATGCTGCGCACCAGGCCGAGGGCCGCCATCGAGTGGGGTGAACTGCCGTTCACGTACAGGGTCAGGCGCCAGGCGGGGGGAGCACTCATGGGCTGGCCTGGCCGTCGGCGAGCACCTGCAGCCCCACCAGCACCTGCTCGTGGTCGGAGAGGTCGCCGATGATCTTGCGGATCGGCTCCGGCAGGGTGCGCACCAGGGTCGGCAGGGCGACGATCTGATCGGTGCGGGCCTGCTTGGGGTTGAGCAGCAGGTCCACCAGCTCGATCCGGTAGCGGCCGGAGAGGTGGCGCTCGCACAGCTGGCGCAGGTTCTCCACGGCCCGCACCGAGCGGGGGCTCTGGCCCGCCACGTAGAGGCGCAGCTCGTAGAAGTCGGTGCCGGTGAGGTCGGCGCTGGTGTGGTCAGCGCTGGTCCGGTCGCCGCCGGCCGGATCAGGGATGGCCTGGTCGGCGCTCATGGCAGGACCTCAAGGGGGGTGGGGCTGGCCCCCAGGCTGGCATCCGGCGGCGGCCCCGCGGCGGCCAGGGCCGGCTGGGGCCCGTGGGGCAGCGCCTCCAGCTGGGCGCCCTGATCCGTGAGCCGGAAGCCAAAGACGTCGTTGGAGTGGGCCGTGCCGCGGCTCTTGACCACGAACAGGCGCCGCTGGCGCTGGCCCTGGGGCGATTCGGTGTTGCGCAGCACCAGCCAGGTGTCGGTCAGGGAGGAGATGCCCAGGGTGCTGCTCTCCTGGTCGCCGCTGTGGTTGAGGGTGGTGACCACTGCCGTGATGCCGCGGGTCTTGAGCAGGTCCACCTCCCGGGCCACGGCGGAGGTCACCTCCAGCAGCGTGCCGACATGGGTCAGGCTGGCCATGGCGTCGAGCACCACCACCTCGGGCCGGAAGTCGTCCAGCAGCCGCTGCAGCCGCCCCAGGTGGGCCTCCAGGCCGTAGGCGGTGGCGCGCTCCGCCAGCAGCCGCATCATGCCGGTCTGCACCCAGCGCTCCAGGTCGATGCCCACCGAGCGCATGTTGCGGATCATCTGGGCCGGCGACTCCTCGAAGGAGAGAAACAGGGCCCGCTCGCCGCGGGCGCAGGCGGCCGCCATCACGTGGGCGGCCAGGGTGGTCTTGCCGGTGCCGGCGGTGCCGCTGATCAGCAGCGTCGAGCCGCGGTAGACGCCGCCGCCGAGGATGGCGTCCAGCTGGGGCACGCCGGTGGAGATCCGCTCCTCGGAGGCCGCGTAGGTCAGGTCCAGCTCGCTGAGGGGCAGCACCAGGAAGCCGCGGTCCGTGATCAGGAAGGGGTATTCGTTGGTGCCGTGCACCGAGCCGCGGTACTTGGTCACCCGCAGGCGCCGGGTCGAGATCTCGTCGTGGACGCGGTGGTCGAGCACCACCACGCAGTCGGAGACGTACTCCTCGATGCCGAAACGGGTGAGCTGCCCCTCCCGCCCCCGCTCGCCAGTGACCACCGTGGTGAGTTCGCGGTCCTTGAGCCAGCGGAACAGGCGCACCAGCTCGCTGCGCACCAGGGCCTCGTTGTTGAAGGCGCTGAACAGGGCCTCGAGGGTGTCGATGTGCACCCGCTTGGCGCCCACCTCCTCCACGGCACAGGCCAGGCGCAGGAACAGGCCCTCCAGGTCGTAGGCGCCGGTGGCAACGATCTCGGCGGTGTCGACGTGGAAGGCGTCGATCACCAGCTTGCCGTCCGCCACCAGGGCGTCCAGGTCGAAGCCCAGGGAGGCCACGTTCTCGCTGAGGTCCTCGGCCGATTCCTCAAAGGTGAGCAGCACCCCGGGCTCGCCGTGCTCCAGGATGCCGCGCACCAGGAACTCGATGCCGAACAGGGTCTTGCCCGAGCCGGAGGAGCCCGTCACCAGGGTCGGCCGCCCGTGGGGCAGCCCGCCGCCCGTGAGGAAGTCAAAGCCCGCGATGCCAGTGGGGACCTTGCGCAGCGATCGGGCCATGGACATCTGCTGGACGCCCCAACCCTAGGGCCTTGCGCCTGGGGTTCCCCGGCTCCGGGGCGGGGTCCAGACTGGAGGCAGTTGCCTGCGCTGTTCCTGGGGAAAAGCTGGTCCACCGGCAGGCGTTCCCTTCGCCTGCGCCAGATTCCCTGGCTGGTGCTGGCGGCGGGCCTGCTGCTCACCGCCCTGGCGGGGGAGAGCCAGCGGCGCCAGGCCGTCGAGGATCAGCAGCGCCGCGACGCGGTTGTGGCCAGCCGCATCAGCGCCGCCCTGCAGGCCCGGCTCACGGGCGTCGAGACCCTGCTGGCCGCGGTGGTGGGGCTCTTCGATGCCACCGCGGCCGTGGACCGCGGCGCCTACCGCCGCTTCTTCCAGGCCCTGGAGCGCTCCGTCGACGTGGTGCAGGGGGTGCAGGGGGTGGGCTACGCCGCCGTCGTCCCCCCGGGCGGCGCCGAGGCCTTCGTCCAGGCCCAGCGCCGCGACGGCGCCCCGGATTTCCGCCTCTTCCCGCCGGGGCGCCGCCCCCTCACCACCTCCATCGTCTACCTGGAGCCGCTCAACTGGCGCAACCGGCGGGCCGTGGGCTTTGACATGTACACGAACCCGAACCGCCGGGAGGCCATGGACTACGCCGCCAAGACCGGCGGCGCCACCCTCTCCGGCCCGGTGCGGCTGGTCCAGGAGGCCGACGCGGCGCCCCAGGTGGGGGTGCTGCTGTACCGGCCGGTCCGCTCGGCCCGGCCCGCCGCCCCAGGGCCCCGGCCGGCGGGCGCTGCGGCGCCGATGCCGAGCCCCCTCAACGACCTGCGGGGCTGGGCCTATGCCCCCCTGCGCATGGGGGACTTCGTCCGCGCCACCCTGGCCCGCCTGGACAGCCCCGAGGCCCGGCGGGTGGGGCTGCGCATCTACGACGGCAAGCAGCCGCGGCCGGCGGCGCTGCTGTTTGACAGCGGCGAGGAGCGGGCGCCGGGCCGCCATGGCCGGCCCGTGGTGCAGTCGATCCGGATCGGCAACCGCGACTGGCTGGTGGTGGTTGAGCCCGTGGGCGATCCCCTGGCCAGCCGCGGCCTCACGGCGGCCTTCGGCACCACGCTGCTGGTGGGCGTGGCCGCCACGCTGATCCTGGCCCTGGGGGTGAAGCTGGTGCTGGTGCGGCAGCTCAGCGCCCAGCAGGCCCTGCTGGCCACCGTGTTCGAGACCAGCCCTTCGGCCATCGCCCTCACCGATGTGCAGGGGGTGATCATCACCGCCAACGCCGGCTTCGCCGCGGTCACGGGCTATCCGATCGAGAGCATCAGGGGCCGCAACATCAACCTGCTGGAGTCGGGCGAAAAGGACCAGGAGGTGTTCGCGGAGGTCTGGCGCACGGCCATCCAGCGGGGCGCCTGGCAGGGGGAGCTCTGGAACCAGTGCCAGGGGGGCGAGCGGCGCCGCCACGCCCTGACCATCAGCCTGGTGCGCGATGTGGACCAGCGCATTCAGCACGTGCTGGTGATCTTCACCGATGTCACCGACAGCTACCAGCGGCAGCAGCGCATCCGTTTCATGGCGATGCACGACTTCCTCACGGGCCTGCCCAACCGCGCCAGCCTCTCCAAACAGCTGGGCCAGGCCATTTCCCTGGCCCGCCGCAGGGGCAGCTCCGTGGCCCTGATCTATCTGGATCTGGACGGCTTCAAGCCCGTCAACGATCTCCACGGCCACGCCAAGGGCGACCAGCTGCTGCAGCTGGTGGCCCAGCGCCTGCGGGAGAGCGTGCGGGAAAGCGACCAGGTGTTCCGCCTGGGGGGCGATGAGTTCGTGCTGCTGGTGCCGATGGCGCCCGACCTGGAGCAGCTGCGGGAACTGGCCGCCAAGCTGCAGCGGCTGATCGCCATGGCCTATCCCGAACTGGGCGTGGAGATCCGCATCTCGGCCAGCATCGGCATCGCCCTCTGGCCCCAGCACGCCGACGATGGCGACGACCTGCTGGTGGCCGCCGACCTGGCCATGTACCAGGCCAAGGAGGAGCCCGGCCGGCTGGCCGTGGCCGGCCCGCTCTCGCCCTACCGCAGCGACCTGCCCGGGGAGGGCGCCCAGGGGTCCCCGGACTGAGCAGAATCCGCACAAACACCCATTGCTCCCCAGGGCCGTCGCGACGACGCTGATGCCATCGGGATTCGGAGGCGCCAACGATGGACGACACCCCCCCTGAGCACCAGAGAGGAGCGCGCTGACGATCCGGCCCCTGCTCCAACACTCTCGACGGATCTCTGGCTTCCCCGGCGTGTGACGCTGTCGCCGTCCACTGCACCGTCTCAGGTGCCCCGGACCCCACGGGAAGCCCCCATTGTCACCTGGCCCCAGGTGCCAGCGCCGGCAGCTCCGCCCCCACAACTGCATACCCCTGCTGACCCCTGGATCAGCGCACAACCCAAGCCAACCCGCCCAGCCCTGCCCCGCCCTCCGGCGGGCCCCACGGCTGGGTAGACAGAAGCCCGGAGCCCTGCGCTCCGGGCTTTGTTGTGGGCCCAGGCCAGGGGGGCAGGGCCAGGGGTTCAGGGCAGGAGCTCAGGCAGCCGGGGCGCGGCTGGCCGGCAGGTGGCCCCCCTTGATCCACAGCCTGCAGCCGGCCGCACTCCGGGGCCGGTGGCCGCTGCCCGGGGGCTGGCGCAGCCAGGTGCCGGCCGGGTAGTGGCCCTGGTCGTCTTCAAGGACGCCCTCCAGCACCAGGATCTCCTCGCCATCGGGGTGGGTGTGGGCCGGCGCCGCGGTGCCCGGCGCCCAGCGTTCCAGGGCCACCTGCTCCGAGCCCCACGCGTGCAGCGGCAGCACCTCCAGACCCGTCACCGGCCCCGGTCGCCAGGGGCCCTGGCGGGTGTCGACCACCAGCCGCCGCTGGTCCTCCGGGTGCATCTGCTGCAGCTTCACCAGGAGCGTGCAGCCCTCGGCGCTGAAGGGGGCGTGGCTGGAGCCCACCGGGTTGCGCAGGTAGGTGCCGGTCGGGTAGTCGCCCCGCTCATCGGAGAAGGTGCCCGCCAGCACCAGGATCTCCTCGCCGCCGCCGTGGCGGTGGCGCTCAAAGCGGCTCCCGGGCGCGTAGCGCACGAGGGAGGTGGCCCGGGCCACCTCACCGCCGCGGCGATCGAGCAGGCGCCGCTCCACCCCCGCCATCGGCGAGGGGCTCCAGGCCAGGGCCTGGCTGTCCAGCACGACGCGCTGGCGGAGGTCGGCATGCAGCTCCATGGGCCGCAGTCTGGCGGCGGGCCGGGCTGGGCAGCGGGTATCGGATGATCGCAGGCCCGGCTCCAGCGCACCCCGGCAGACCCCCCATGCGCCTCGCGATCCTCGGCAACGCGGGCTCCGGCAAGTCCACCCTGGCCCGCTGGGCGGCCCAGCGGTTCGGGGCCGCCTGCCTCGACCTGGACACGGTGGCCTGGGAGCCCGGCCAGGTGGCCGTGCCGCGGGATCCGGCGGCGGCCCAGGCCGATGTGGCCCGCTTCTGCGGCGCCCCAGGCCCCTGGGTGGTGGAGGGCTGCTACGCCTCCCTGGTGGCCACGGCGCTCTCCTGCGGCGCCCGCCTGCTGCTGCTCAATCCCGGCGAGGCCCAGTGCCTGGCCAACTGCCGCGCCCGCCCCTGGGAGCCCCACAAGTACGCCTCCCCCCAGGAGCAGGACCAGCGCCTGGAGGCACTGCTCACCTGGGTCCGGGACTACGACGGGCGCGACGGCGAGATGTCCCTGGCCGGCCACCGGGCCCTGTTTGAGGGCTTCGCCGGCCCCAAGCTGGAACTGCTGCGGCAGCCCAGCCTCGATCCGCCGGCGGCGGAGCTGCTGGGCTGGCTCGCCTGAGGAGCCGGGCACCACATCCGGCAACAGAAAGCGGCGGCACTGGGCGACAACCCGGGTCCCAGCCGTCACAATGCGGCCACCTCCAGCCTCCGCTGCCGTGCGCTCCAGCCCGCCGCTGCCTGCCCAACCCCAGGCGTGGCGCGGCCATGGGTCCGGGGCCGGGCCCGGAGCCGGCTCCGGCGCCGCGGCCCTGGCGGCCCTGCTGCTGGCGGCGGGCTGCAGCCCGGCCGCGCCGCCGCCCCGGCCGCCCCTGGCGGTGCGCAGCGAGCCGGCCCGGCCGGCCCTGTTCCGCGAGGAGATCGGCACCGTCAGCACCCTCGAGGCCCCCGATGAGGTGAACCTGGCGGCCCAGGCCGGCGGCCGCATCGAGCAGCTGCTGGTGCGCCAGGGCGATCAGGTCCGGCGCGGCCAGCTGCTGGTGGTGCTCGATCAGACCCAGCTCCGCGCCGAGGTGGTGGCCCTGCGGGGCCAGCGCGACGAGAGCCTGCTCAACTACCGGCGCTTTGAGTTCCTGGCCCGCACCGGCGCCGCCAGCGTGATCCAGCGCGATGCCCTGCGCCAGAACTGGGTGGCGGCGGAATCGGCCCTCAAGGCCAAGGAGGCCGACCTGGCCTTCCGCCACCTGCGCTCGCCGGTGGACGGCTACGTCAGCGACGTGCGGATCAACCCCGGCGATGTGATCCGGGCCGGGGATCCCTTCACCACGATCCAGCGCAACAACCGCCTGCTGGCCCGCGTCGAGGTGCCCGCCCGCTATGGCCCCCAGCTGCGCACCGGCCAGGCCGTGGTGCTCCAGGACCCGGTGGCGGCCCGCACCATCGCCGAGGGCCAGGTGCGCTCGATCGACCCGCGGGTCAGCAGCGGCACCCAGGGCCTGCTGGTCAAGGCCGAAGTCGACAATCCGGACGGCAGCCTGCGCACCGGCCAGCGGCTGCGCACCCGGGTGGTGCTCGGCAGCGCCGAGCAGCTGTCGGTGCCCTTCGCCGCCGTGACCCAGACCTCGGGCCAGAACTTCGTGTTCCTGGTGGGCAGCCTGGAGCAGCTGCAGCGCCAGCCCGGCCGCACCTCCAGGGAACAGCTCGAGGAGCTGCGCCAGCGGCTGGCCACCACCCCCCAGCTCCGCTTCGCCCTGCAGACCCCCGTGCGGCTGGGGCCCCTGCAGAACAACCGCTACCCCGTGCTGCGCGGCCTCAGCGCCGGCCAGCAGGTGATCACCACCAACCTGCTGAGCCTGCGCCACGGCGCGCCGATCCAGGTGAACTGAGCCGCCCCCGCGACCCGATCCGCTGCCCTGGTCAGCCCCGTCCACCCCGCCGCTGAGTTTCCGCGCCGATGTCCCCCTCCAACAGCTTCATCGTCCGGCCGGTGCTCACGGCGGTCTGCAGCGTGCTGTTCGTGCTGGCGGGCCTGATCGCGATCCCGCTGCTGCCGGTGGAGAACCTGCCCGACATCGCCCCGCCCACCGTCACGGTGCGATCGCGCTACGTGGGCGCCGACGCCGTGAGCGTGGAGGAGGGCGTCACGAGTGTGCTGGAGCAGCAGATCAACGGCGTCCAGAACATGGAGTTCATCAGCTCCAACAGCGCCGCCGACGGCACCAGTTCGATCACCGTGTCCTTTGCCAGCGGCACCGACGGGGACATCAACCAGGTGAACGTGCAGAACCGGGTGGCCCTGGCCGAGCCGCGGCTGCCGGCGGAGGTGCGGGCCTCGGGTGTGACGGTGAACAAGGCCTCCAACTCGATCCTGCTCGTCTACAACATCACCAGCGACGATCCCGCCAACCCCTACAGCGTCGAGACCATCAGCGGCCTGCTGGATCAGTACCTCACCGACCAGGTGAGGCGCGTGCGCGGGGTGGGCGATCTGGTGTATCTGGGCAACCGCCAGCTGGCGGTGCGCCTCTGGCTCGACCCCGACCGCCTCAGCGCCTTCAACCTCGATGCCACCACCGTGGTGGCGGCCCTGCAGAGCCAGAACCGGCTGGTGCCCGCCGGCCAGATCGGCGGCTCCCCCGCCCCGAGCGGCCAGCCCAACACCTTCACCGTGCAGCTGCCGGGCCGCCTGGTGGACCTGGAGGACTTCGAGAACCTGGTGCTGAGCCGCACCGCCGACGGCTCGCTGGTGCGGCTCCGGGACGTGGGGCGGGTGAGCCTGGGCGGGGAGAGCGCCGATGTGAACACCACCGACCTGCGCGGCGTGCCCTCGGTGGCCATGGCCGTCTACCAGCTGGGGGGCAGCAACGCCCTGGAGGTGTCCCAGGGGGTGGAGGCGGTGCTGGAGGAGTTCCGGGGCAAGCTGCCGCCGGGGCTGCGGGTGGAGAAGATCTACGACATCACCGACTTCATCAACGCCTCGATCGAGGGCGTCACGGGATCCCTGCGGGATGCGGTGGTGCTGGTGGTGCTGATCCTGTTCCTGTTCCTGCAGAACTGGAAGGCCACCCTGGTGCCCGCCATCGCCATCCCCGTGGCCCTGATCGGCACCTTCGCCTTCGTGAAGGCCTTCGGCTTCTCGCTCAACCAGCTCACCCTGTTCGGCCTTGTCCTGGCCACCGGCCTGGTGGTGGATGACGCCATCACCGTGATCGAGGACACCACCACCAAGAAGGCGGAGGGGCTCAGCGCCATCGCGGCCGCCAGGGCGACGATGGATGAGCTGTTCGGTGCGGTGATCGCCACCTCCCTGGTGCTGCTGGCGGTGTTCCTGCCGGTGCTGTTCTTCCCCGGCGCCACCGGCACGATCTACAAGCAGTTCGCCGCCACGATCATCTTCTCGATCGCGGTGTCCACCTTCAATGCCCTCACCTTCTCGCCGATGCTCTCGGCCCTGCTGCTGGCCCGGGAAGAGGAGCCGCCGGGGCGCCGCACCTACGCCATCGCCGGCTGCAGCATCGCCTTCGTCTATGGCCTGCTGGCCGCCGGCGGCGCCGGCGTGCTCGGCGCCCTGGTGGCCACGGTGGTGGGCGTGCTGGTGGGCTACGGCCTGCTGCTGGCCACGGGGCTGCCCCTGCGGCTGCCCTTCGCCGCCGGTGGCGCCGTCGCCGGCCTGGTGCTGGCGGGGGTGGAGCAGCCGCTGAAGGTGCTGATCTTCGCCGCCCTGGGCCTGCTGGTGGGCTGGTTCACCCCTGGGATCTTCGCCGGCTTCAACCGCCTCTACGCCGGCTTCGAGCGCCGCTACCGCGGCGGCCTGGGCTGGGCCCTCAACCACCGCAAGCTGGTGATGGCCCTGCTGGCGGGGGGCATCGCCCTCACCGCCGTGGCCTTCAACGCCATCCCCTCGGGCTTCGTGCCGGTGGAGGACCAGGCCTACGTGATCGGCTTCGTGCAGGCGCCCGACGGCGTCTCGGTGCAGACCACCAGCGCCATCAACCGCCAGGTGGCCCGGATCCTGCGGGATGAGGCCGGCTCCGGCCCTGGTGGCCCCGGCGGCGGCTCCGGCTCCGGTGGCGCCCCCACGGTGGCCAGCGCCGCCATCGTCAGCGGCTTCAGCCTCAACGGCAACGCCCCCAACACCGGCATGTTCTTCGTGGGCCTCAAGAACTGGGATGAGCGCCCCGACCCTGAGCAGGCCGCCACCGCCCTAGTGGACCGCCTCAATCGCCGCCTGGCGGCCATCGACGGGGCCCGCATCGTGGTGGTGGAGCCGCCGGCGATCCCCGGCTACGGCGTATCCGGCGGCTTCGAGTTCCAGCTGCTCGACCGCAGCGCCGGCGCCCTGTCCCTGCCCCAGTTCTTCGACGCCGCCAACCGGCTGATGGACCAGGCCCGCCAGAACCCGGTGTTCGCGCGGGTCTTCACCCAGTTCAGCCCGGAGGCGCCCCAGCTGGCGATCCGGGTGAACCGGGAGGCGATGGCCTCCCTGGGCGTGGACTTCGGCCAGGCGATGCAGGCCTTCAGCGTCAACTTCGGCGGCGCCTACGTCAACGACACCTTCCAGGAGGGCCAGGCCCGGCGGGTGTTCGTGCAGGCGGACGACGGCTTCCGCGCCACCGCCGATCGCCTGCGCAGCCTGGAGGTGCGCAACGCCGACGGGCGGCCCATCTCCCTGGCGGAGTTCTTCACGGTGGAGCCCAGCAGCGGCCCCAGCGTGATCCCCCGCTTCAACCTGTTCCGGGCCATCAAGGTGGAGGGCTCCGCCGCCCCCGGCCGCAGCTCCGGCGAGGCGATCAAGGGCATGCAGTCCTCCTTCAAGGCGCTCGACCTCAACGGCCTCAGCTTCGACTGGACCGGCATCTCCCGCGAGGAGGTGGCGGCCGGGGCCCTGGCGGCGGTGATCTTCGCCTTCGGCATCCTGGTGGTGTACCTGGTGCTGGCGGCCCAGTACGAGAGCACCAGCGACCCGCTGATCATCCTGATGACGGTGCCCACCGCCATGCTGGGGGCGCTGCTGTTCCTGGCGGCCCGCGGCGAGGTGCTGAACATCTACGCCCAGGTGGGCCTGGTGATGCTGATCGGCCTGGCGGCCAAGAACGGCATCCTGATCGTCGACCTGGCCAACCAGCGCATGGCCGCCGGCGCCACGGCCCTGGCGGCGGCCAAGGAGGCGGCGGAATCACGGCTGCGGCCGATCATCATGACGGCGATCTCCTCGCTGTTCGGCTTCCTGCCCCTGGTGCTGGCCAGCGGCGCCGGCGCCCGCAGCCAGGCCTCCCTGGGCACGGTGGTGTTCGGCGGTCTGCTGGTGGCCACCGTGCTGTCGCTGCTGGTGGTGCCGGTGTTCTACGTGGTGATGAAGCAGTGGCTGGCGCCGCCCGCGCCCCCGGCGGAGCCCACCGCTCAACTCACGGCGGAGCCCAGCCCATGACGCGCCTGCGCGGCCGGGCCGTGGTGCGCACCGGCCTGCTCGGGGCCGCCGTGGGGCTGGTGGTGGCGCTGCTGCTGCGGGCGGTGATCCAGCAGAGCACCGTGGACCTCAGCCGCGCCGGCCAGTTCTGGCTGCTGGTGCTGCTGGTGGGGGGGGGCGCCGCCGCCGGGCTGGCCCTGGAGGCCGTGGCGCAGCTGCAGGCCGACAACCCCGATCCGGCCTACCACCAGCGGGGCCGGGGTGGGCCCCCCGGGGCCGGCCGCCCCTGAGTCCGGGGCCCTGGGGTCGCCGATGCTGCTGACGGCGCCGCGGCAGCGGGGGCACAATGGGCCCAGCGGTTCCAGCGGGTCACGCCCTGGAGGCAACGAGGAAAGTCCGGTGGGGCGCAGGTCTGTCCTGGGCCGAGGCCGACGCTGTCCCGCAGCTGTGATGGGGGCTCCGGCCCCCTCAGCCAGAACGCTCGCCGCCCCCTGCCCTCCCATCTCCGGCGCGGACCGGATGCCTCGATGTTCCCAGCCCCCTCAGCCCGGTCCCTGACCCTGCTGGCCGCCGCCTCGGCCCTGGCGCTGCTGCTGCTCGACCAGCCGGCCCAGGCCCACGGCATTGCCCACGGTGGCGTCGCCGCCGGCTTCCTGCACCCGATCGGCGGCGCCGACCATCTGCTGCTGCTGCTCGGGGTGGGCACGGCCGCCGCCGGCCTCTCCAGCCAGCTGCTGCTCTGGGCCCTGGCCGGAGCGGTGGCCGGCGGCAGTTTCGGGGCCCTGGGGGGCACCCTGCCGGCCCAGGAACTGCTGGCGGCCCTGGCGGTCTCGGCGGTGGCGCTGCTGGTGCTGCGCGGCCTCCAGGCCCGCCAGTCGCCCCAGCTGGGCCTCGCCGCCGGGCTGGTGGCGGCGGCGGTGGCGGTGCACGCCATGCTGCACGGCCTGGAGGCCCCGGCCGATGGTTCCGCCCTGGCCTGGTGGCTGGGGGCCTTCAGCGGCTCGGCCCTGGTGGCGGGCGGCAGCTTCCTGCTGCTGCGCCGCCTGCCCCTGGCCTGGAGCCGCGGTGTGGCTCTGCTGCTGGCCCTCGGCGGCGGCGTGGCGGCCCTGGGCTCCCTGGGGTTGGTGCTGCGCTGAGGCCGGGTTGAGCAGTGGGCCGGCGGCCTCAGCCGGCCCGCTGCAGCTCGGGCTTCTCCTCGGGCACGATCGCGCCGGCCACCGGGCACACCTGCAGGCAGATGCCGCAGTCGATGCAGGTGTCGAAGTCGATCCAGTAGAAGCTGGTGCCCTTGACGTTGGCCCCCTGACCAGGGTGGATGCAGGCCACCGGGCAGGCATCCACGCAATCCGCCACGCCCTCGCAGACGTCGGTGAGGATCGTGTGGGCCATGGGCGGTGCCGGTGAGGAGTCGCCGGATCCTAGGCAGCGCCGGGCTCCAGCCAGACGCAGCCGGC
>CALRKO020000022.1:0-43232 GCA_943368105.1 Chitinophaga pinensis
CACCTGGCCGCCCGAGCGCAGGGTCAGCTCCTGCTCCAGCTCCTCGAGCGCCATCAGCTCCTGCACCTGGCGGCCCAGGGTGATCTCCTGCTCGTGGCTCAGCAGCGGCACGCGGCCGATGTCGCGCAGGTACGAGCGCACCAGGTCGCCGTCGACGGGGGGCGTGGTGCGGGCGGCCACGGCGGGGCGGGGGGCATCGGCGGGGGAAGCCCCGGGGCGCTCGGAGGGTATGGGCTCGGCGAGCGAGGGCTCAAGCAGGGAGAGGGCGAGGACCACGGCAGGACCCTGAACTTGTGTGAAGCCTAACCTGAAGAAGTGTGAAGGGGCTCTCAGGAAGCCGAAAACCGCCCCAGCAGCCAGGCGGCGGTGTGCAGGTAGATGAACACCCCGGCCACGTCCGTGGCGGTGGCGATGAACGGGGCCGACATCAGCGCCGGATCCAGGCCGATGCGGTCGAACAGCAGCGGCAGGGCGGCGCCGGCCGTGGCCGCCAGGGTGGTGATCGCCACCAGGGAGATGCCGGCGGCCCCCGCCACCACCGGGCTGCCGGACACCTGCCAGGCCCAGGGCACCACCACCAGCACCATCAGCACCCCCAGCAGGGCGCCGGCCACCGCCTCGCGCCAGATGGCCGCCCCGGGGCCCAGGGCCTGGATGCGCTGGGTGCTCAGGCCCCGGATCACCACCGTGGAGCTCTGGGCGCCCACGTTGCCGCCGGTGCCGATCAGCAGCGGGATGAAGGCCGCCAGCACCACCACCTTCTCCAGAACCCCCTTCTGGGAGGCGATCACCGCCGAGGTGCCGGTGTTGGCGATCAGCAGCACCAGCAGCCACACCACCCGGCGCCGGGCCACGGTGAACAGGTTGCTCTGGAAGTAGTCGTCCTCGTCGCCGGCCTGCACCGCGCCGGCGGCGTAGAGGTCACGGGTGGCCTCCTGCTCGATCACGTCGATCACGTCGTCCACGGTCACGATCCCCACCAGCCGCTGCTCCCGGTCCACCACCGGCACCGCCAGGAAGTCGTAGCGCTGGATCACCCGGGCCACCTCCTCCTGGTCGGTGTCGGTGGAGATGCTCACCACCTCGCGGGTCATCACATCGCCGATGCGCTCCTCCGGGTCGGCCACCACCAGATCCCGCAGCGAGAGGATGCCGGTGAGGTGCCGGGAGGCGTCGGTCACATAGAGGCTGTAGATGGTCTCGGTGTCCTGGGCGCGGCGGCGCACGATCGCCAGGGCCTGGGCGGCGCTGTGGAACTCCTTGAGGTCGATGTACTCGGTCGTCATCAGACGGCCGGCGGTCTCGGCCTCGTAGCCCAGCAGCTGGGCCGTGACGCGCCGCTCCGCCGGGCTCAGCTCCGCCAGCAGCCGGCGCACCACCTTGGCCGGCAGCTCGTCGAACAGGCGCACCCGGTCGTCGGGCGACATCTCCTCCACCAGCTCCAGCACCTCGCCGGAGCGCAGCCGCTCCAGCAGGGTCTGCTGCACGGAGGCCTCCAGGTACTCGTAGACCGCGATCGCCTCGTCCTTGGGCAGCAGCCGGAAGGCCAGGGCCTGCAGGGTGCGGGGCAGGCTGCCGATGGCCGCCGCCACATCCACCTCCTGGACGGGCTCCAGCAGCAGCTTGACGGCGTCGTAGTTGCCGACCTCCAGCAGGGCCTTGAGCTGCTGGGCCACCACGTCGGGCAGGGCGACGCCCTTGGCCACGTCCCCGTCGGCCGCGGTGGTGATCGCTCGGGTGATCCCCGGTGGACCGCCGGTGGCCTCGCTCATCGCGCCTGGGGGCTGCGGCGCTCCGAGTGTATGGGCTGGGGCCGCTAGGGTCCGGCCGTCCAGAACACCGGAACGCCGGTCCGCGAACGAACCATGGCCGTGAATGTGAGCGATGTGGTGGTCAAGACCGCCAAGGGCGGCGAGCAGCGCCTGGGGGACCTGAACGGCCAGGTGCGGCTGATCGTGAACGTGGCCAGCCGCTGCGGCTTCACCCGCCAGTACGCCGGCCTGCAGAAGCTGCAGGAGACCTACGGGCCCCGGGGCTTCAGCGTGCTCGGCTTCCCCTGCAACGACTTCGGCGCCCAGGAGCCCGGCACCCTGGCCGAGATCCAGCAGTTCTGCTCCACCACCTACGGCGCCGACTTCCCCCTGTTCGACAAGGTGCACGCCACCGGGGCCAAGACCGAGCCCTACAGCACCCTCACCCAGGCCGAGCCCGCCGGCGATGTGGCCTGGAACTTCGAGAAGTTCCTGATCGGCAAGGACGGCACCGTCCTGGCCCGCTACAAGAGCGGCGTGGAGCCCGATGCCGCCGAACTCACCGGCGCGATCGAGGCGGCGCTGGCGGGCTGAGGGCAGCGTCCCCCCGCCGTTGATCCCCTGGCGATCCCCCCCTGTGTCTTTCTCAATGCCGCAGCCAGTTCGAGGTCAGCAGAGCGGCGCCAGGGATGGCGGCCCGAGCCTGACCTCGCCCAGGAGCGGCAGGGACTGGATTGATGGGCTGGACATCGCCAGGGCAGCCGCCATCTTCCTGGTGCTGCTTGCCCATGGCGCAGAGCTTCTGCCCGAGCCCATCCGATCCTTTGTCACGACATCCTTCCTGCGCCCTGGCTGGTGGGGAGTCCGCATCTTTTTTGGTCTGAGCGGATTCCTGATCGGGCGCCAGATTCTGCGAATTCTGGAGGCCCGCTGCCGCTTGGATGTTGCCAAATTCCTGGGCCGCCGCTGGCTCAGAACCGTTCCGACTTACTGGATACTGATTAGTATCGCCTGGATGCTTCTGCCCGGACAGTGGTCAATTCAGACGATACTGACGAATGCGATCTTCATGCAGAGCTTCGATCGGCTGGAGCCCAGCGTTTTCGAAGTGGCCTGGAGTCTTGTCATTGAAGAGTGGTCGTATCTTGCCCTGGGCCTGCTCGCCCTCTGCAGCACACTGATACCCGCCAGCAGGAGCCGCCTGAACTGGAACTGGATCCTTGCAGGCCTAATGGGAATCATCATCCTGGCATCGTCGGCGAGTCGCCTGCATGCCCTGGACAGTGGAGCGATAATGCGCTGGGAACCCATGAAGAAGCTGCTGACGCTTCAGTTCGACTCCCTGGCCTACGGTGTGATCCTCGCCTGCATCCTTGCTGCCATTCCCAGGCTGCAGACAGATGCCAAACAGCTTGGCTGGCCCATCAGCCTGATCACGTTGATCTTGATGAGTTGCCTTGGCGGGGACATTTCAGCGAGATTCCGTGCGGCCTCCGATCCAACCGCCTGGGACTGGAGCTGGCTGGCCGCTGCCGCCTACCCCATCGCCGGTGTGCTGAGCTGCGTGCTCCTGTTCGGACTCTGGAATCTGAGCTATCGCCATCTCTGGGGACCCCTTCGCGACCCGGTGCGGATTGTCGCCAAGACGAGCTACAGCCTCTATCTCATTCATTTGCCAATTCTCAAGATACCTTTTCTTCAGCCGTTCTTCGCCCTGCCATTCGGAGGTCTTGGCTTTGTTCTCTATCTGATGGTGTCCATTGCAGCCGGTCATCTGTGCTGGCTCCTGCTGGAAACACCATTCATCCGCCTGCGCTCGGCGCTGCGAGCTGCGCCAGCAGCCTGATCAGGCCCTCGGATCAGGCCCTCGGATCAGGTCGGTGCGGTGGGTTCACCTCAGCCACACCGAGCTTGACCAGGGCGGCGAGGATCTGCTGCCCGCGCTCCATGGGGTAGCCCAGCGCCAGGAGCGCCGCCAGGCTGAGTTCCCCCTCAGCCGCCAGACGGGCGCGAACCGCGCCGCCATGGCCGAGGCACAGCTGATCGAACAGGCCCGCGTTCATGCGATCGGAGAGCAGGGCATCGCCAGGCCCCTGCCGGGAGGCCCGCACGCTCTCCGCCGCAAATGCCTGGCACCCATAGCCGCGGAACAGGCGCGCATCGGGGGGAACCCAGGCCCTCAGGGCGCGCCACTCCTGCTGGGACGCGGAGCGGCGCCGCTCACCGAGCTCAAGCCACAGCTGCCGGTAGCGGTCCGCAATGACCCCAGGGGCATAGTGCTGCCGCAGCCGCTGGGCCCCCTGCTGCCCCATCCGCCGGGCCAGCGCCGGATCATCAGCCAGGGTCCGCAGGGCCTGCTGCAGGGCCGCGACGTCCACCACGACCCCCAGGCTCCGCAACGCCACCATGGTGTCGTAACTGAGGGCTCCGGCCTGGTAGGCGGCCTGGATGGAATCCACCGACTCCCCGGCCGCCAGCACATCGGCGGTGGGCACCAGGAAGCCGGTCACCCCCTCCTGCACCAGGTCGCGGTAGCCGTCCCAGTCACTGACCACCAGGGGCAGTTCAGCCAGCATGGCCTCCAGCAGGGTGAGGCCGAAGGTCTCCTGGATGCTGTCCGCCGGCGACACGAAGACATCCGCCGCCGCGTACACCAGCCATTTCTGCTCGTCGGTGGCCGGCTCAGGACCGCCGACCACCTGGACGCGCAGCTGGGGGAAACGGGCCTGCAGCTCCTGGTAGGCCTCGGCAATCTGGGGATTGCTGTACTGCCCGCACTCGAGCAGCAGCAGATCCGGATGGGCCTCGGCCACGCCCGCCAGGGCGCGGTAGAGGGCCAGGGGATGGGCCTTGCTGTGGAAACTCAGACGGCCGACGGAACAGACCACAAAGGTGGTTGTCGCGATGGCCAGCCGCTGCCTGGCGTGGGCACGCCGCTCCTGACGGGGGAGCTCCGGGGCCAGGGGTTGCTCCTCGGCGGGGGCCGGCAGGGGAATGACCGGCAGGGATGGCCACTGGGCCCTGTTCAGGCTGGCGAGGGAGAAGCGGCCGGCCAGGTACTCCGTGTGCTGCACCAGGATCGCTTCCACAGCGGCCCGGCCGGCGCTGGAGGTGCAGACCAGCGCATCCCAGGGCGCCACCGGTGCCGTGACGCAGCGGCGCACCATGGCGACGACGGCCGTGGTGCAGAGGGTGTGAATGACGCCCGTGATCGAGAGCTCAGCCTCCGGAGTGGCGGCACGCCATTCGGCGGCGGCGGCGATGGAGGGATCGGGGTAATGGATGGCCTCCACACCCGCCAGGCTCCGCAGCGACACCTCGGCCGACAGCGCGATGCCAGTCGTGGCCGGCAGCACGGGTTGCAGGGAGGACACCAGGGGGTCCCGGGAGTCCGGCTCCGGACAGACCACCTTCAGCAGTTCGGCCGGCTGCAGGGAACGGGCGATGGCCTGGGCGAACTGCAGGCCGGCGATCCGGCGGCCGATCAGCTGAAATCGCGTGGTGTCGAAGGCGTCCCCCGGCAGGTAGAGAGCGGCGGGGAAGCAGGTCCTGAACGGGTTCGCAGCGGCGGCGCTCATCCCGCCAGCCAGCCCCGCCGGGCCAGGCCGGCGGGGCCGGCGGCGGTCTGCACCTGCAGCCAGCGGCGGCCGCTGGGGCACCACCAGCTGCGCACCAGCTCCAGGGGTTCGCCGGCCTCGAGCTGAGCCAGCACCGGGGCGTGCCGCCGGGGGGCCGCCTGCAGGCTGGCGGCGCCGCCGGTGAGCAGGGGCTCGCCGGCCTGGCGGCGCCGCAGCTCGGGCTGGCGCCGCTCACCGCCGCCGGCGGGCAGGGCCGCCGGGCCGATCAGGGCCAGGCCCAGGACCCAGGTCCAGCGCCAGTCCATCAGATGTCGAGCTGGGCGAAGTCGAGTTCGGCGCTGTGGGTCTCGATGAAGGCCCGGCGGGGCGCCACCTTGTCGCCCATCAGGATCGTGAAGATGCGATCGGCCTCCGCCGCATCCTCGATCTCCACCCGCTTCATGGTGCGGGTGGTGGGATCCATGGTGGTTTCCCACAGCTGCTTGGGCATCATCTCGCCCAGGCCCTTGAAGCGCTGGATCGTGTAGTTGGCCTTCTCGGGGAAGCCATCCAGCGTTTTCTTGAGATCCTGCTCGTTGTAACAGTAGGTGTGGTTCTTGCCCCGCTCCACCTTGTAGAGCGGTGGGCAGGCGATGTAGATGTAGCCACCCTCCAGCAGGCTGCGCTGGTAGCGGTAGAAGAAGGTGAGCAGCAGGGTGCGGATGTGGGCGCCGTCCACGTCGGCGTCGGTCATGATCACGATCCGGTGGTAGCGCAGGGCAGACTCGTTGAACTCCTCTCCCTTGATGCCCAGCCCCAGGCCCGTGATCAGGGCCTGGATCTCCGTGTTCTTGTAGATCTTGGCGTCGTCAGTCTTCTCGATGTTGAGGATCTTGCCCCGCAACGGCAGGATCGCCTGGAAGCGGCGATCGCGCCCCTGCTTGGCGGAGCCACCGGCCGAATCGCCCTCCACGATATAGATCTCGGATTCGGAGGGGTCGCGGGAGGAGCAGTCGGCGAGCTTGCCGGGCAGGGTGGAGCTCTCCAGCACGCTCTTGCGGCGCACCAGCTCCCGGGCGCGGCGGGCCGCCTCGGCGGCATTGAAGGCCTGGATCGCCTTCTCGAGGATCAGGTCGATCACCGAGGGGTTGAACTCCAGGTACTGGCTGAGGGATTCCCCCACCAGCGAATCGACGATGCCGCGCACCTCGGTGTTGCCGAGCTTGGTCTTGGTCTGCCCCTCGAACTCCGGCTCGGGCACCTTCACCGACAGCACGGCGGTGAGGCCCTCGCGGATGTTCTCGCCCGCCAGGTTGGAGTCGGCCTCCTTGCGCTTGCCGCGCTTCTTGGCAAAGGTGTTGAGGGTGCGGGTCAGTACCGTCTTGAGGCCCTCGATGTGGGTGCCGCCATCGATGGTGCGGATGTTGTTGGCGAAGCCCAGGATGCTGTCGGAATAGGCATCGACGCACCACTGCAGGGCCGCCTCCACCTGAACGCCATCCTTCTCGGCGTTCACATAGATGATCTCGGGGTGAAGCGGATCCTTCTCCGCATTCATGTAGGCGACGTATTCGCGGATGCCGCCCTCGTAGTGGTACACCTCTTCGTGGGCCTGGCCGTCGGCGCCCCGGGCCGCCGGCCGCTCGTCGCGGAAGACGATGCGCACGCCGCCATTCAGGTAGGCGAGTTCCCGCAGCCGGGCCGAGAGGGTCTGGTAGTCAAAGACGATGCCGGTCGAGAAGATCTCGATGTCCGGCTTGAAGCGCACGGAGGTGCCGGTGCGGCCGCTGGCGTCCGGCTCGGAGGCCAGGGAGCCGATCGGGGCGCCGCGCTCGAAGCGCTGGCGGTGCACCTGGTTCTGGCGGTGCACGGTGACCTCCACCCACTCGGAGAGGGCGTTCACCACCGACACGCCCACGCCGTGCAGGCCGCCGGACACCTTGTAGCCGCCGGCGCCGAACTTGCCACCGGCGTGCAGCACCGTGAGCACCGTCTCCAGGGCGCTCCTGCCGGTGCGGGGGTGGATGTCGGTGGGGATGCCGCGGCCGTTGTCGGTCACGGTGCAGCTGCCGTCGTCGTTGAGGCTGACGGCGATGTCGGTGCAGTGGCCGGCCAGGGCCTCGTCCACCGAGTTGTCCACCACCTCGTACACCAGGTGGTGCAGACCGCGGGGGCCGGTGGTGCCGATGTACATGCCCGGGCGCTTGCGCACCGGCTCCAGGCCCTCCAGCACCTGGATCTGCTCGGCGCCGTAGGCGGCCTGGACTTTGGTGGCTTCGCTCATTCGGGCAGGGAAGGGCTCGGAAGGCGCTCTGAGGCCACCCGCGAGGGGCAATCTATCACTGCTGCAATGGAGGGGCTTCTGCTGGCCTCTCCGGCGCGATTTGGTGCAGGGGTGCAACCCGGCCTCCGCCCCATCGCTCCCCGCGGCGCGGCAACGGCGCCGGAGCCGCGGGGCAGAGTGGGCCGGATGAGCCCCGCCCCCAGCCCCCCGGCCACCGCCGACCAGCCCCTGGTGATCGCCCTGCTGGGCCCCACCGCCAGCGGCAAGACCGCCCTGGCCCTGGCCATCGCCGAGGCCCTCGACCTGGCGGTGCTGTCGGTGGATTCGCGCCAGCTCTACGTGGGCATGGACATCGGCACCGCCAAGCCCACGGCGGCCCAGCGGGCCCGGGTGCGCCACGAACTGCTGGACCTGCGCACCCCGGACCGGCCGATCAACCTGCAGGAGTTCCGCTCCGAGGCCGAGGCCGCCATCGCCGCCGAGCACGCCCGCCGCGGCATCGCCTTCCTGGTGGGCGGCAGCGGCCTCTACCTGCAGGCGATCACCCAGGGGCTGCAGCCGCCGGCGGTGCCGCCCCAGCCGGCCCTGCGGGCCCAGCTCGAGGCCCTGGGCCAGGCCAGCTGCCACCAGCTGCTGCGCCAGGCCGATCCGGCGGCGGCGGCGCGGATCATGGCCAACGACGCGGTGCGCACCCAGCGGGCCCTGGAGGTGCTCTACGCCACGGGCCGGCCCCTGAGCAGCCAGCAGGGGGCGACCCCGCCGCCGTGGCGGCTGCTGGAGCTGGGCCTCAACCCGCCCGACCTGCGCCAGCGCATCGCCCGCCGCAGCGCCGAGCTCTACGCCGAGGGGCTGGTGGCCGAAACCCGGACCCTGCTGGAGCGCTACGGCGCCAGCTGCCCGCTGCTGGACACGATCGGCTACGGCGAGGCCCAGCGGCTGCTGGCCGGTGAGCTGGAGGAGCCCGAGGCCATCGCCGCCACCACCCGGCGCACCCAGCAGTTCGCCAAGCGCCAGCGCACCTGGTTCCGCCGCCAGCACCGGCCCCTGTGGCTGGATGGCCCCGATCCGTTGCAGCAGGCCTTGCCCGTGATCGAGCGCGTCCTAGGGTGAAGGGTGAACAACCCCTGGTTTTTCTCCCTTACTCACGTCCCCTCGCCCGCCTGAATGCCACCCCGTCCCCGTTTTGACCGCCGTGCCCCCGTCCGGGAGCTCCCCAACATCAACGACCGCATCGGCTACCCCCAGCTCCGGGTGGTGGATGCCGACGGCAGCCAGCTGGGGGTGATCACAAGGGAGGCGGCCCTGGAGGTGGCCCGCGACCGCGAGCTGGATCTGGTGCTGGTGAGCGAGAAGGCGGACCCGCCGGTCTGCCGGATCATGGACTACGGCAAGTACAAGTTCGAGCAGGAAAAGAAGGCCAAGGAGGCCAAGAAGAAGTCGCATCAGACCGAGGTCAAGGAGGTCAAGATGCGCTACAAGATCGACCAGCACGACTACGACGTGCGCATCGGTCAGGCCCAGCGCTTCCTCAAGGCCGGCGACAAGGTGAAGTGCACCGTGATCTTCCGGGGCCGGGAGATCCAGCACACCGCCCTGGCCGAGCAGCTGCTGATGCGCATGGCCAAGGACCTCGAGGAGAACGCCGAGATCCAGCAGCTGCCCAAGCGGGAGGGCCGCAACATGATCATGTTCCTCAGCCCCCGCAAGACGCCGCTGGCCAAGGAGAAGGAGGCCGCCGCCGCCGCCACCAAGGCCGTGCGCACGATCGAGACCCGCGCCAGCGCCAGCAGCGCCGCCGAGGCGGGCTGAACCCGGCGGGGCCGGGGTCGCGCCCCTGCGCCTCGGCCCCCGTGCCCCTCAGCCCAGGGCGTGCTCGAACAGCCCCAGCATCGCGCTCCAGCCGGCGCGGGCAGCCTGGGGATCAAAGTCGCCGCGGGCCTCGCACAGATAGCCATGGCCGGCTCCCGCAGCCAGGAGCAGCCGGTGCCGCGGGGGCTGCCCCGCCGGCCGATCCGCCTCCACCAGCGCGGCCTCGCCCCCATTGGCCTGGCTGAGGGCCCGGGCGATCGCCTCCAGCTCCGCCGCCGGGATCAGGGGGTCGGCCGTGCCGCAGAAGCACCACAGCCGGCCGGGGATCTGGGGCACCAGCGCCAGGCTCGGGCCCGGCTGGCCGGGGGCATCCGCCGGCAGGGCCGGGTCCATGCCCGGCCGAAAGTCCGACACACGGGCGCCGTAGAAGCTGCAGGTGGCCGCAATCGCCGGCAGGGTGGCGGCGATCAGGGCCAGGTGGCCCCCGAAGCAGAAGCCCACGCAGCCCAGGGGCCGCTCCCCCAGGCCGTCGGCCCTGTGGGCCCGCTGCAGCCAGGCCGCCGCGGCCGCCGCGTCGGCCAGCAGCTGGCTGGCCGTCACCTGGTCGCGGTGGACGCGGCCCTCCGCCAGGCCCGCGGCGTCGTAGCCCACGTCCAGGTCGGGGGCCGTGCGGGCGACGCTGCTGATGGCCAGGGCCGCGTAGCCGGCGGCGGCGAGCCGGTCCGCCACGCTGCGCACCCAGGCGTTCACCCCGAACACCTCCGGCAGCACCAGCACCGCCGCCCGGGGCGCCCCCTCGGCCGGCCGGGCCCACCAGCCCGGGAGCGTGGTGGCGGCCACCCCAGGGGCCGCCGGCACCGCAATCCGCACCCCCTCGCCCCGGGTGGGCCGCGCCATGGCGGGGAGGCGCAGGAGCTCAGGCATGGCCACGGACAGCGGGACAGCCATTCTCCCGGCCGCCCCATCGGCCCGGGGCCCGCCGCCGCTGGCACAGCACCGGCACAGCCGCGTATGCCAACGCAGCGATTGTCACCGCGGCCGAAGCTCCGTAAGGTGGCCGGAGTCAGCTCTGTCCCCTCCGGCGTGCGGTTCCACATCCAGCAGGACAGCGACATCCCGGCGTCGACCCAGCTGTACAACCAGATCTGCTTCGCGATCGCGGCGCGCCACTTTCCGCCCGGCCATCGCCTGCCCAGCACTCGCCAGCTGGCGATGCAGACGGGGCTGCACCGCAACACGATCAGCAAGGTGTACCGCCAGCTGGAGAACGATGGCGTGGTGGAGGCCATGGCCGGCTCGGGCATCTACGTGCGCGACCAGCAGAAGCCCCGCGAGATCAAGCCGCCGCCGGGCATCCGCGGCAAGGCCCTGCCGGACATCGACCGGGAGGTGCGCCAGAGCGTGGACGGCCTGCTCAATGCCGGCTGCACCCTGCAGCAGGCCCGCGAGCTGCTCACCCGCGAGATCGACTGGCGCCTGCGCTGCGGCGCCCGGGTGCTGGTGAGCACCCCCCGCGAGGACATCGGCGCCTCGATGCTGATCGCCGAGGAGCTCACCCCCCACCTGGAGGTGCCGGTGGAGGTGGTGCCCCTGGAGGAGCTGGAGGCGGTGCTGGAGAGCTCCAGCAACGGCACGGTGGTGACCAGCCGCTACTTCCTGCAGCCGGTGGAGGACATCGCCCGCCAGCACGGCGTGCGGGCCGTGGCGGTGGACCTCAACGACTTCCGCCACGAGCTCGACCTGCTCAAGGACCTGCGCTCCGGCAGCTGCGTGGGCCTGGTGAGCATCAGCCCGGGCCTGCTGCGGGCCGCCGAGGTGATCCTGCACAGCATGCGCGGCAACGAGCTGCTGCTGATGACCGCCACGCCGGATGTGAGCAGCCGCCTGCTGGCCCTGCTGCGGGCCGCCAGCCACGTGCTCTGCGACCGCCCCAGCCTGCCGCTGGTGGAGCAGAGCCTGCGCCAGAACCGCGCCCAGCTGATGCGCCTGCCCCAGGTGCACTGCGCCCAGAGCTACCTGGGCAGCGCCACGATCGAGCTGCTGCGCAAGGAGATCGGCCTGCAGGCGGCGGCGTGAGGCTGGGCTTGGTTCTGCGATTTCCAGGCGCGCTCTGGCGCCACCGCGAGCTGGGCTGGCGCCTGAGCGAACGGGAGGTCGCCGGACGCTATCGGGGGTCGGTGCTGGGCTGGAGCTGGAGCTTTCTGACGCCGCTGCTGATGCTGGCGGTGTACACCTTTGTGTTTTCGGAGGTGTTCCAATCCCGCTGGGGCAATCTGGAGCAGGCCGGACCGATCGGCTTTGCCATCAATCTGTTCGCCGGCCTGATCGCCTTCAACATCTTCGCGGAGACCACCACAAAGGCCCCGTCGCTGATCGTTGACAATGCCAATCTGGTGACCAAGGTGATCTTTCCCCTGGAGATCCTGGCGGCCGTGAACGTGGCCTCCGCCAGCTTCCATGCCCTCACCAGCCTGGTGGTGCTCACCCTGTTCCAGGCGCTGGCCCGGGTGGGCCCCCACCCGAGCCTGCTCTGGCTGCCGCTGGTGTGGCTGCCCCTGGCTGGTGGCTGCCTGGCCCTGAGCTGGGTTCTCTCGGCCCTGGGGGTGTTCCTGCGGGACCTGGGCCAGGTGCTGGGGGTGGTGGTGAATCTGCTGATGTTCCTGAGCGCGGTGTTCTATCCCGTGAGTTCGCTGCCGCCCCAGTGGCAGCCGATCATTCAGCTCAATCCCCTGGTGCTGGTGATCGAGCAGACCCGCCAGGTGGCGATCGCCGGCATGGCTCCCTCACCGATGTACCTGGGGCTGGGCCTGCCGGCTGCGCTGCTGGCCTGTGAATGCAGCTACCGGCTGTTCCAGAAGAGCCGGCGGGGTTTTGCTGATGTCCTCTGAAACGGGCGCTGGTACCCCAGCGATCCACGACCCGGTGCTGCGCGTTGAGGAGCTGAGCAAGTGCTACCGGATCTACGACCATCCGCGCGACCGGCTGCTGCAGGCCTTCTGGGGTGAGCGCCGCCGGCTCTACCGCGACTTCTGGGCCCTGCATCCCCTCAGTTTCGAGCTGCCCCGCGGCCAGACCCTCGGGGTGGTGGGCCGCAACGGCTCGGGCAAGAGCACCCTGCTGCAACTGCTCTGCGGCACCCTCACCCCCACGGGGGGGCGGGTGCACAGCCAGGGCCGGATCGGGGCACTGCTGGAGCTGGGCAGCGGCTTCAGCCCTGAGTTCACGGGCCGTGAGAACGTGCACCTGAATGCGGCGCTGCTGGGGTTGAGCCGAGCCGAGATCGAGGCGCGCCTCGATGCGATTCTGGCCTTCGCCGACATCGGCCCCTTCATCGATCAGCCGGTGAAGACCTACTCCAGCGGCATGGTGGTGCGCCTGGCCTTCGCCGTGCAGGCCCACATCGACCCGGATCTGCTGGTGGTGGATGAGGCCCTGGCGGTGGGGGATGAGCTGTTCCAGAAGAAGTGCTACGCGCATCTGGAGCGGCTCAAGGAGCAGGGCACCTCGGTGCTGCTGGTGACCCACAGCTGCCCCCAGATCATTCAGCACTGCGACCAGGCCCTGCTGCTGCACAAGGGCAGAGCCCGGCTGATGGGGGAACCCGCCCGGATCACGGTGACCTACCAGCGCCTGATCAATGCCAGCGACGCGGAGTGGGAGGCCTGCCTCAGCCAGGACCGACCAGGTGCCAGAGGCGATGGACCCCCACAGGACGCGGCGGCAGGCCAGGCGCCCCTGACCCCATCGCGAGAACCGCTGCAGGCGCCGGGGGTGGATCCAGTCCAGCCCTGGCAGGATCCCAACCTGCAGCCCCTCAGCACCGAGATCTATCCGAGCCATGGCGCCCGGATCGAGGATCTGCGCATCGAGCTACCCAACGGTGTGGCCGCCAACGTGCTCCCCTTTGGTCAGCCCTTCGTGCTCTGCTTCCATTACCTGGCAGAGACAGAATTGCGTGATGTGGCCTTGAGCTGCCACATTGCCAGCCACACCGGCGTCCGCATCAGCGGCCAGTCCTACCCCTATCCAAGCGGCACTGTAAAGCAGCTGGCCGCCGGCAGCCGCTTCAGCGTGCACTTTCACTTCAGCGGTGGACTCTGGCCGGGGATCTATTTTGTGGGTGGAGGCATCACCACCGGCGCTACCGGTGATCGGCGCTTCCTGCATCGGGTGGTGGACTACCGCGCCCTGCGCATTACAGAGACGTACCCAGTGGCCGTGATCGGCGCCTGCCAGCTGCAACGGAAGCCCCCAGGTTTCATGGCCCTGGAGGCGGCGGGGCCTCAGGTCTGAACTTCGGCGGCACTCATCTGCGGCTGGAACATGAACATCGAATAGATCACGTTACGGCGCATGGAGGTCATCATCTCCAGGAACATATCATAGCCCTCGTTCTTGTATTCGATCAAGGGGTCCTTCTGCCCGTAGCCGCGCAGGCCCACGGATTCACGCAGGGCATCCATGGCCTGCAGGTGCTCGCGCCAGAGGGTGTCGATCTGCTGGAGGATGAAGTAGCGCTCGGCATCGCGCATCAGCCCGGGGCGCAGCTGCTCCACCTGGCCCTCCTTGATGTCGTAGGCGTTGCGCAGCTGCTCCTGCAGGAAGGCCTTGAGCTCCTCCATCTGCAGGCCCTGCAGCTGCTCGGGGGTGAGGTCCTCCAGCAGGTACACGAACTCCTGCACCTTGCTCACCAGGCGGGCAAGGTCCCACTCCTCGGGCGGCAGGTCGGGATTCACGTAGGCCTCCACGATGTCATCCATGGTGCGCTCGCCGTAGCCGATCACCTGCTGCTTGAGCTCGCGGCCCTCCAGCACCCGGCGCCGTTCGGCATAGACGGCGCGGCGCTGGTTGTTCATCACCTCGTCGTACTCGAACACCTGCTTGCGGATGTCGTAGTAGTAGGTTTCCACCTTCTTCTGGGCGCCCTCCAGGGAGCGGGTGAGCATGCCCGATTCGATCGGCATGTCCTCCTCCACCCGGAAGGCATTCATCAGGCCGGCCACCCGGTCGCCGCCGAAGATGCGCAGCAGGTTGTCCTCCAGGGAGAGGAAGAAGCGGGTGGAGCCGGGATCGCCCTGGCGGCCGGCGCGGCCCCGCAGCTGGTTGTCCACGCGGCGGGATTCGTGCCGCTCGGTGCCGATCACGTGCAGGCCGCCGGCCTCGCGCACCTTCACCTCCTCCTGCTTCACCACCAGGTCGAACTCGCCCTTGACCCGGGCGATCAGGTCGCGCAGGGCCTGGATCTGCGGATCGTCGGTGGGGGCCTTCTCGGCCGCCTGGGCGATGCGGTCCTCCAGCTCCAGCACCGTGAGGCTGCGGTCGCCCCAGGCCTTTACCAGGTCGTGGGCGAGTTCGGAGAGGGAGCGCTCGGTGGCGTCGCTGAGGGCACAGGGGTAGAGGGCTCCGATGGCGCGGGCCTCGCTGGGGGCCTGGGCGTGGGCGGCCTGGGAGGCGGCGCCGAAGCCGGCGGCCGCCTCGGGGGCCCGCTGCAGCGGCACCGGCGGCCGGTGGCCCTCCTCGGGCCGCACCAGCCGGGGCAGCAGCACCTCCCGCAGCTTGAGGCGGGCCATGTAGTCGCTGTTGCCGCCGAGGATGATGTCGGTGCCGCGGCCGGCCATGTTGGTGGCGATGGTCACGGCGCCGGCGCGGCCTGCCTGGGCCACGATCTCGGCCTCCCGCTCCACGTTCTCCGGCTTGGCGTTGAGCAGGTTGTGGGGGATCTGCTGCTCCGCCAGCAGGGCGCTGAGCAGCTCGGATTTCTCCACGCTGGTGGTGCCCACCAGCACCGGCCGACCGGCCCGGTGGATCTCGGCGGTCTCCAGGGCCACGGCCCGCCACTTGGCGGTTTCGTTCTTGTACACCTGATCGGTCCAGTCGGCCCGGGAGCGCACCCGGTTGGTGGGCACGATGGTGACCTCGAGCTTGTAGGTCTTCTCGAACTCCACCTCTTCGGTCTTGGCGGTGCCGGTCATGCCGGCCAGGCGCGGGTAGAGCAGGAAGAAGTTCTGGTAGGTGATCGAGGCGAGGGTCTGGGTTTCGGGCTGGATCGGCAGAGCCTCCTTGGCCTCGATCGCCTGGTGCTGGCCGTCGCTCCAGCGGCGACCCGGCATCACCCGGCCGGTGAACTCATCCACGATCACGGCCTCACCGCCGCGCACGATGTAGTTCACGTCCTTGATGAACAGCTCCTTGGCCTTGAGGGCATTGCCGATGTAATGGGCCCAGGGATCGGCCGGATCGAAGAGGTCCGTGACCCCCAGCAGCTCCTCGGCCTTGGCATAGCCCTCGTCGGTGAGGGTCACGTTGCGCTGCTTCTCATCCACCTCGTAGTCGCCCTCGGGCTCGATGCCGTCCTTGGTGAGACCCTCGGCGCGGATCAGGGCGGCGGCCACCTCGGAGGCCCGCTGGTACTTCTCCTGGGGCCGCTCCACCTGGCCCGAGATGATCAGCGGCGTGCGGGCCTCATCGATCAGGATCGAATCCACCTCGTCGATCACGCAGTAGTGGAAGTCGCGCTGCACCACCTCGGCGATGTCGGTGGCCATGTTGTCGCGCAGGTAGTCGAAACCCAGCTCCGAGTTGGTGGCGTAGGTGATGTCGCAGCCGTAGTTGCGGCGCCGCTCGGCCGGAGCCATCTCCTGCTGGATCAGGCCCACCGAGAGGCCGAGGAAGCGGTGGATCTGGCCCATCCACTCGGCGTCGCGGCGGGCCAGGTAGTCGTTCACCGTCACCACGTGCACACCGCGGCCGGTGAGGGCGTTGAGGTAGGCGGGCAGGGTGGCCACGAGGGTCTTGCCCTCGCCGGTCTTCATCTCGGCGATCTGGCCGTCGTGCAGCACCATGCCGCCGATCAGCTGCACGTCGAAGTGGCGCATGCCGAGCACGCGCCTGCCGGCCTCGCGCACCACGGCGAAGGCCTGGGGCAGCAGCTCATCGAGCAGCTTGCGCTCCCGCTCCAGGCTGGCCTCGCTGCTGAGGCCCCGCCCGGCGCACTCCTGCTGCAGGGCCGCCAGCTTCTGGCGGAACTCGGCCGTCAGGCCCCGCAGCTCGTCGTCGGAGAGGGGGGCGACCTCCTCCTCCAGCAGGTTGATGTCCGAGACGACCGGCTGGTAGCGCTTCAGCTTGCGGGCATTGGGGTCACCCAGCAGCAGCTTGAGCATGGGGAGGGGCCGGATCGCGTTGGGGGCAGCCTACTGAGGGCCGCTGCCCAGGGGCCCGTGACTCAGCCCGGGGGCAGCCAGTCGAGCAGGCCGAGCTTGGCAAGCCACACCAGGGTGGTGGCGAGGAAGGGGCGCCGGCCGGGTTCGACCCCGGCCGTGAGGTCCGCCACGGGGCAGCCCCGGGCCGGATCGGCGGCCGCCACCTGGGCCAGCAGCCGGGCCGCCTCCTCCGGGCTGCCCCGCAGACCCGGGTACAGCTGATCGAGGGCCACGGCCTGGCTGCGGGCCAGGGCCTCCGGACCGGCCACGCCAGGGGCGAGGCGCAGGCGGGTGCCCGGATCGAGCACGGCGGTGGCGAAGCCGGCGAAGTCGGCGAAGGGATCGCCGCGCAGCGGGCTGATGCGGTGGGGCGAGGCCGGAGCGGCCTGGGCCAGGGCGTGCCGGCGCCGCTGGCTGAGCTCGGCGAACAGGGCGTTGTAGTGCTCCACCACCACCGGCCAGGCGAACAGCTCACGGGCGCGCCGCTGGCCCGCCGCCCCCATCGAGGCCCGCAGCTCCGGCGAGGCGATCAGCCGGGCCAGGGCCGCAGCGGCCTGGCCCCCGTGCACGGCGGTGTGCTGGGCCACGGCGCCGGCGTAGGTCTGGTAGGTCTCCAGGCCCAGGCTGTGCAGGTGCGAGAGCAGCTGGCCGGGGGCACCGGCGGGGGCCGCGAGGGTGGGGATCAGGAAGCCGTCCACGCCATCGCGCACGGTGAAGCGGTAGCCGTCCCAGTCGCTCACCACCACGGGCAGGCCGGCGGCCATGGCCTCCACCGGCGCCAGCCCGAAGGTCTCCTGAATGTTGTCCACCAGCGAGAGGAAGATGTCGGCGGCGGCCCAGCCCTGGGCCACGCCGGCCTGGTCGTTGCCATCCAGCACCAGCACGTTCACCTCGGCGGCATAGGCCTCGGCCGCCTGGCGGTAGAGCTGCTGATCGGCCTCGCCGTTGGGAAACCAGCCCACCAGGGCGAGGTGCACCCGTATACCGGCCTGGCGCGCCGCCTGCTGCACGGCCTGGAACATCACCTGGGGGAAGGCCTTCTCGAAGTAGGAGAGCCGCCCGAGCCAGAGCACCAGCACGTCGTCTGCGGCGATGCCGAGGCGGCCGCGCAGGGCGGCGCGGGCCCCGGTGGAGGCGGCCTGGGCGGCGATGGTGTCCACATCCACCGCCAGGGGAATCAGGGGCAGCTCGGGCAGGGTGAGCCGGTTGCCGCCGAAGCGCTCGCCCAGGTAGGCGCCCCAGGTCTCGAACATCGCGCGCAGGCCCTGCTGCACCGCCGGCGAGGTGCACACCAGGGCATCCCAGGGCTGGAGCGGGGCCACCGCCGCCGCGCCGATGCTCTCGCGCACGGCCGGCGGTGCCAGGGTGTGGATCAGGCCCACCAGGCTGTAGGCGTCGTCGCGGCCCTCGCCGCGGCGGATCCAGGCCAGCTCCGCGAGGTGGGGCTGCCCCCGCAGCAGCACGCCGCTGCGGGCGGGCAGGGCCGTGGACCAGAGGGGACCACCGCCCACCGCCGGAGCCGCCTCAGCCTCGGCGAACAGGCCCTGGGCGATCTGCTCCGGGGGGAGGCCGAGCTGGTTGAGCACGTGCAGCCGGCGGTAGCCGCCATGGCGGGCCAGGGCGCGGAACAGGGCGCCGTTGGCCACGTCCTTGCCGAAGGGATTGCCCGGCAGCAGAAAGCGGCCGGGGGGATGGAACAGGGCCAGCTCCTCGATCCTCTGCAGTGGCACGGTGTCGCTCCCTTGAGGCTGACTGGATGGTCGGCGCGCAGTCTGGAGCAGGGGCGCCGCGCGAAGATCAGCCCATGGCGTTCCGCTCCGCAGCCCCCGATTCCCACCCCGCCACGGCATCGCTGCAGCTGATCCGCCACGGGCCCGGCGCCCCGGCGCTGCGCCTGGGGCTCGGCGCCGGTTGGCGGCCGGTGGGGGCGATCGGCCAGCTGCAGGCCCTGCTCAACGACCACAGTTTCTGGGCGGCCAGCCGCAGCGCGCCGGACCTGCGCCGGATGCTGCGCCACAGCCAGGCGGCCGTGAGCGCCTGGGATGGCGGCCAGCTGGTGGGCTTCGGGCGCGCCAGCAGCGATGGGGTGTACCGCGCCGTGCTGTGGGACGTGGTGGTGGCGGAGCCCTACCAGGGGCGGGGCCTGGGCCGGCAGCTGGTGACGCTGCTGCTGGAGGCGCCGCTGCTGCGGCCGGTGGAACGGATCTATCTGATGACCACCAGGAGCGCCGGCTTCTACCACCGGCTCGGCTTCCAGGAGATCGGCAGCCAACAGCTCCTGCTCAGGCAGGCAGACGAGCGATCAGACCGGTGAAAAAAGCAAAAACCCCAGGAATGCCCGGGGTTTGAATAAGCGGATGAAGAGATTCGAACTCTCGACCCTCTCCTTGGCAAGGAGATGCTCTACCACTGAGCTACATCCGCAGAACGGGCTTCCCTGGGAGGCTCGTTGCACCCGGCCTTCGCCGTTGAAAAGAGTATGCACCACGGGGGTCCCCAGGGTCAAACCGGCCCCACCGGTGAACCTGGCGGCTGGGCGTAGGCTTGCCCCCTATGAACGATGCAGCGGGCAGCTTGGCGGTTGAGGACCTGGGGGCAGGTGCCCCGACCGCGGACATTCCGGCCGTGGAAACCCTGGACCCGCAGACTCTGGCCCTGCTGCGGCGCCACAACCTCCTGCGAGGGCTCGTGAAGCAGCAGGTGATCGCCGAGGCGATCCAGGCGGTGGCCCTCAGCGCCGAGGAGAGGCAGCAGGCCAGCATCCGGTTCCACAACGCCATCGATCCGGCGCAGGTGGCGGCGAGCATGGCCCGCACCCATGGCTGGGGGCCCGAGGACCTCTCCTGGCAGGTTGAGCTGGAGCCCCGGATCCGGCGGTTCAGCCAGGAGCGGTTCGGCGCCAAGGGGGAAGCCCGCTTCCTCCGGCGCAAGGCCCAGCTCGATCGCGTCGTGTACAGCCTGCTGCGCCTCCAGGATGGCCCCCTGGCCCGGGAGCTGTATTTCCAGCTCTCCAGCGGTGAGGTTGATTTTGCCCAGCTGGCCTGGAAGTACTCAGGCGGCCCTGAGAAGCTGACCTCCGGGGTGGTGGGCCCGCGACCCCTCAGCGACGCCCACCCGGACCTGGTGGAACGGCTGCGCACGGCCCAGCCGGGGCAGGTGATCGAGCCCTTTGCCGTGGCCAGCTGGTGGCTGGTGGTGCGGCTGGATCACCACCTGCCCGCCAGCTACGACGCCGCCATGGCCGAGAGAATGGCGTCCGAGGCCTTTCAGGAGTGGGCGGATGAGGAGACGACCGCTAGGATGGCGCGCCTTCAAGCAACGGGCGAAGCCGATCGCACCGGTGCCGCCGCTTCCCAGGGATGAGCAGCTCCCCCCTTTCATCCCTCAGTGGCCTGAATCACCCCGCCTTCGCGGGGCTGTCCGAGGCTGCCAGGCAGCAGCTCGACAGCTCCACCTCCTTTCTGCGGTTCCGTCCGGGGCAGGTGCTCTCCCAGGCCTCGATCATCCCCAGCAAGGTGCTGCTGATCCTGCAGGGCAATGCCCGACTGCTGGGGCGGGACCGGGGCCGGATCGTGACGCTCGCCAAGCTCGGCCAGGGCAATCTGGTGGGTCTGGTGTCGCTGCTGCGCTCGGCACCCTGCGAAGAAATCTCCGCCAGCAGTGAACTGCTGGCGGCGGCAATTCCCGACGCCACCATTCTGGCCCTCCTGGAGCAGGAACCGAGCTTCCGCACCTGGTGCAGCTCCCACCTGTTCCCGGCCGAGGTGGCCTCCCTGCTGGCCATCCTCAACGAGACCAACCACCGCACGGACCTCTCGCTGGCGGACAGCCTGGCTGCCGCCGCACCGCTGGCGGCGCTGGTGGCTCCCGTGGCCGAGGGGGTCGAGGCGGCGCGGGCCGCGGGCCTTCAGCTGCACCTGGCCAGCGCCAACGCTGACAGCCACAGCCTTGGGGAGATCCTGGCGCCGGATCAACCCCTGCCCGTGGCCCTGCCGCCCCTGCCGCTGCGACTGATCGGCCTGCCGCGCACCCTGGTGGCACAGCTCAGCGCCGCTCCCCAGGTGAGCGCTGGCAGCAACGGCAGCACCCCGGGGGCCATCGACCAACGGTCGGTGGAGGATGCCCCCGCGCTGCCGGCCCGCAGCGCCCTCGCCCTGAACCGCAGCGCCAGCCAGCCGCCCTTCACCCTGATCCGGGGCGACTCGCCCTTTGAGGCCACCCTGGCCTGCTTCCAGATGATCAGCCGGTTGATGGGGCTGCCCTACCGGCGCGACGCCATTGAAAAGGCCCTCGAAGACTCGCAGCGGCGGGGCCACACGCCAAGCCTGCAGCTGTTCGGCCAGCTGGCCGCCAACCTCGGGCTGCACGTGATGAGCACCACGGTGCCGGCGCACCTGGCCAACCGGCTGCAGACCCCGTCCCTGGTGTCCTGGCGCAAGGCCTTTGCGCTGATCACGGAGAGCAGCGAGGCCGGCCTCACCCTCGCCTCCCCCACCGATGGCTGGGTGAAACTCACGGCAGCCCAGGTGGCTGAACACTTCCCGGACGGCCTGGCGATGCTGGTGTTCGACCGGATGGCCAGCACGCCCGAGCAGCGCTTCGGACCCTCCTGGTTCTGGCCGGCCCTGAAGCGCTCCCGCGGCGTGCTCCTCCAGGTGCTGGTGGCCTCCTTCGTGGTGCAGCTCTTCACCCTGGCCAATCCCCTGCTGATCCAGGTGATCATCGACAAGGTGATCAGCCAGCGCAGCCTCGACACGCTGCAGATCCTGGGGATCGCCCTGGTCGTGGTCTCCACCCTCGGGTCGGTGCTGGGCAGTCTGCGCACCTTCCTGTTCGTTGAAACCACCAACCGAATCGACCTGCGGCTGGGGGCCGAGGTCATCGACCATCTGCTGAGGCTCCCTCTCGGCTACTTCGATCGCAGGCCGGTGGGGGAACTCTCCAGCCGCATCGCCGAGCTGGAGAAGATCCGCAATTTCCTCACGGGCCAGGCCCTCACCACGGTGCTGGATGCGGCCTTCTCGGTGATCTATGTGGTGGTGATGGCCTTCTACAGCTGGCAGCTCACCATCGTGGCCCTGATGGTGCTGCCGATCCAGATTGCCCTCACCTTTCTCGGTGCCCCCCTGTTCCGCCGTCAGTACCGCTCGGCGGCGGAGGCCAATGCCGCCACCCAGAGCCACCTGGTGGAGGTGATCACGGGCATCCAGACGGTGAAGGCCCAGAACGTGGAGATGGTGAGCCGCTGGACCTGGCAGGAGCGCTACAAGAAATACGTCGCCCGCAGCTTCGAGCAGACCATCACCGGCACGGGCCTCAGCCAGATGAGCAGTTGGCTGCAGAGCATCTCCCAGCTGCTGGTGCTCTGGGTGGGGGCCTCGATGGTGCTGGCCGGTGGCCTCACCCTCGGCCAGCTGATCGCCTTCCGCATCATCAGCGGCTATGTGACCCAGCCCCTGCTCAGGCTCACCACGATCTGGCAGAACATCCAGGAGCTGAAGGTGTCCTTTGAGCGGTTGGCCGATGTGGTGGACACGCCCCAGGAGTCGAACCTGGCCGATCAGCAGAAGATCCCCCTCCCGCCTGTCAATGGCGAAGTGAAGTTTGAAGATCTGAGCTTCAGTTTCGGGCCCGGCACCGCTCCCATTCTCCACAATGTGAACCTCACAGTGCCTGCGGGCACCTTTGTGGGTGTCGTGGGCCAGAGCGGCAGCGGCAAGAGCACCCTGATGAAACTTCTGCCTCGGCTCTATTCGCCGCAGCAGGGGCGCATCCTGATCGATGGCTACGATATCGACAAGGTGGAGCTTTACTCTCTGCGCCGCCAGATCGGCATCGTGCCCCAGGATCCGCTGCTGTTCGCCGGCACAGTGAACGAAAACATCGCCATCACCGATCCTGAGGCCAGCAGCGAATCCATCGTGGCCGCAGCGCGCAGCGCCGCCGCCCACGACTTCATCATGCAGCTGTCATCGGGCTACAGCACCCCCGTGGGGGAACGGGGAGCGGGGCTGAGCGGAGGCCAGCGCCAGCGCATCGCCATCGCCCGCACCCTGCTGAGCAACCCCAAATTGCTGGTGATGGACGAAGCCACCAGCGCCCTCGACTATGAAACCGAGCGCCAGGTGTGCGAAAACCTGCGCTCCAACCTCAGGGGCTGCACGGTGTTCTTCATCACCCACCGGCTCAGCACCATCCGCCGGGCCGATCTGATCGTGATGATGGATCGCGGCGCCATCGTGGAAACCGGCACCCATGATCAACTCATGGAACGGCGCGGACGGTACTACGCCCTGTACCGCCAGCAGGAGGCCATCTCGTGAGCCTGATCGAGGACACCCGGCGCCAGCTGGAGCAACGGCTCAGCGCCAGCAGCCAGGAGGAGGTGGGGGTGCATCAGTCGACCCGCTGGGCCCGGTCCATCACCTGGACCCTGGTGGGCACCACCGCCTTTGCCATCGGCTGGCTGAGCCTGGCCCAGACCGAAGAGATCGTGGTGGCCCAGGGAAAGCTGGAACCCCTGGGGGCCGTGAAGGAGGTGGTGATGCCCTTGGGGGGCGTGGCCAAGGAGATCCTGGTGAAGGAGGGTCAGCAGGTGAAGGCCGGTCAGATCCTGATGCGGCTGGACAGCGACGCCTCCGCGCAGCGCCAGCAGTCGGTGGACAAGGCGATCGCCCTGAAGGAAAGCCAGCTGCGGCTCAAGCAGGAGGAATTCCAGCGCTACCTGGAGCTGAATACAGCTCAGTCGAGCATGCTTTCACGGCAACTGGCCCTGGACAAGGAAATTCTCTCCAGGCTCGAGCAGCTGAAGCAATCGGGTGCCGTGCCGATTCTGCAGTATCTACAGCAGCGCAATAAAGTTCAGGAAAGCAATGGCAAGTTGCGCCAGAGCGAAACCGATCGGCTGCGCCAGGCTGCCATCCTCGAACAGCAACGGGATCAGTTCCAGGCCGAACTGGCCGACCTGCGCAGCCAGCGGGCCGAGTCCAGCCTCACGCTGCGCTACCAGGCCATCCGGGCGCCGGTGGATGGCATCGTGTTCGACCTGAAACCCAAATCCGTGGGCTTTGCCGGCCAGTCCACAACCCCGGTGATGAAACTGGTGCCCCGGGCCCAGCTGGAAGGCAAGGTGGAGATCGCCTCCAGCGACATCGGCTTCGTGCGCGTGGGCATGCCGGTGGATGTGAGCATCGACTCCTTCCCGGCATCGGATTTCGGCGTGGTTCCGGGCACCTTGCGCCAGATTGGCTCCGATGCCCTTCCGCCGGATCAGGTGGTGCAGCGGGATGTCTATCGCTATCCAGCCCAGATTCGGCTGAATGAGCAAACATTGAAGCTCAAGACAGGCCAGCAATTACCCCTTCAGGTGGGAATGTCAATTCACGCTAATATTAAATTACGGAAAGTAACCTATCTGCAGCTGCTGCTGGAGGGCTTCAAGGACAAGGCCGATTCCCTCCGGCGCGTCTAAATGTGCGACAGATGATCACGCCGTGGCCGATCCGATCATGTGTTCAAGCTCGCACAGCCGCGCTGCCGGGATCACCTCGGCCCCGGCCGGCCGCGATCCGGGCCGGTCTGGCACTTCCCTTGCGGCGAAACGGGTTTCGGCCAATCCCGCAGCAGCTGTGACAGGGCGCCAGCCGTCCTTTTGTTTTGGCAGTAAATTGACGCAGCTGCGCGGTAACGCGTAGACTCCTCACGCGTCCCTGCAACTTCGCAAACCACTGTGGCCTTCACAATCATTCCCGGCTCCAGCACGACTCCCACCGTCTTCCAGGGCACTGAGGAGGCCGATGCTGCTGCTATCACGTCCCTGCCCAACGGCAGCACCAGTGTCATCGTCCAGGGCCTGGGCTCTGCCGACGTGATCAACTGGGGCATCACCCTGCAGAACTCCACCATCTCGGGTGGCCAGGGCGATGACATCATCACCCCGAACATCATCGACGGCGCCACCCTCGTTGGCAGCTTCGTCAACGGCAACCAGGGCAACGACAAGATCGGCAACCCCCAGCTGGGTGTCGCCGCCACCATCAGCACCGTCGCCGGCGGCCAGGGCAACGACACCCTGCAGCTCGGCAACCTCCAGAGCTCGCTGTCCAACGGCAACCTGGGTGCTGACACCATCAACACCGGCATCGTCACCGGCGCCTCCGTCAACGTTGCCGACTCCTCCATCTTCGGCGGCCAAGGCAACGACAGCATCAACGTCGGTGACGGTGATGGCGGCACGATCCTGAACACCACCAACACCGGTTACATCGATTCCATCATCGATGGCAACCTGGGCAACGACACCATCAATGTCGTTCTCGACAACTTCAAGATTGTCCCCAACCCCAACCTGCTGACCCCCAGCACCCTGTTCCAGAACAGCACCATTGCCGGTGGCGAGGGTGACGACTACATCGATGCCTCCGACTCCATCAACGTCCCCCTGTTCCTCACGGGCGATGCCGGCAATGACACGGTGATCGGCAGCGAGACCTTCGACCTGAGCCTCTTCGGTGGCGCTCCCAACGGTGACTCCATCAACGGCGGCGAAGGCGACGACCGCCTCGAGGGCCTGACCGGCGAAGACACCATCAACGGTGGCAACGGCGGCGACATCATCATCGGTGGTGAGGACGCTGACACCCTCAGCGGTGGCGCCGGCGTCAACCGATTCGGTCAGGGTGAAGGCTCCACGGGCGATGTGGATGCTTTCCTTGCCAGTACCGCCCCTAACGCCACGAACGTCCTCAGCAATGGTGATTTCTTCACCATCGACGGTGGCGCTGATGTGATCACCGACTGGGGTGTGGCTGGCGGTGCCAACCAGATCGCCACCGGCGTGCTCAATGGCCAGTTTGAGCAGGTCATCATCGGTACCGCTGTTATCGACATCGCGGCAAATTCCGGCGGCAACAACTTCGCCGTCCGCGGCATCTATAATGATGCTGAGGAAACCTTCGTGGTGAGCTCCTCCGGTACCGACCTTGCCGTGTTCAGCGTTTCGGTGCTCGATCCCACTGTTCCTGCCGGCGCCATTACCCCCGTCAACTTTGATGACTTCGCGGACAACGTGAATAACTTCACGGTCCTGAGGGGTCAAGGTGGTGCCATCCTCACCAGCGCCAACGTGACCAACGAAACCATCGCCTGATCGGTTTCTGCTCCACGTTCTCTGCCCCTCTTCGGAGGGGCTTTTTTTTGGCTCGCGGCGGCAGGCCTGGCCAGCCGCAGGCCTGCGCCATGCTGCACAATCAACGCCAGTGCGTCCGGCCACCGCCCCTTGAACATCCTGTTCGTCCACCAGAACTTCCCCGGCCAGTACCGCCACATCGTGCAGGCCCTCGCCGGCCAGGGCAGCCATCGGCTGGTGGCCATGGGCCTCGAACCCGCCTGGCAAGGGTTGCCCAAGGGCGTCACCTACGTGCGCTACGGCATCCGCAGCAGCAGTGCACCGGATCTCCATCCCTGGGTGCGGGATCTGGAGGCCAAGACCCTGCGCGGTGAGGCCTGCGCCGGAGCTGCCCATGAGCTGCAGCAGCAGGGCTTCCAGCCGGATCTGATCTGCGGCCATCCCGGCTGGGGTGAACTGCTGTTTCTGAAGGATCTCTGGCCCCAGGTGCCGATGCTCACCTACCAGGAGTTCTACTACCAGCCCCACGGCTTTGATCTCGGCTTCGATGCCGAACTGCAGGGCCAGCCAACCTGGGTGGATTCCGCACGGCTGCACCTGAAGAATGCCAACCTTCTGCTCAATCTTGAGCGCAGCGACTGGTGCATCAGCCCCACCCAGTTTCAACGCAGCACTTATCCAGTCCGCTGGCACTCCCGCATCAGCGTCATCCACGATGGCATCAACACCCAGGCCATCCAGCCCCGGCCCGATGCACCCAGCCTGCGCCTTGCCGATGGCAGCGAGCTGCGCCGCGGCGAGCCGATCATCACCTTCATCAACCGCCGCCTTGAGCCCTACCGCGGCTGCCACACCCTCATCCGTGCCATTCCCGAGCTCCAGCGGCTGGCTCCCGATGCACGCCTGGTGATCGTTGGCGATGTGCAGGGGGTGAGCTATGGAGCCCCCTGCCCCAGTGGCGAATGGCGCGAATACTTCCTGGCTGAAATTGAAGGTCAGTATGATCCGGCCAAGGTGATCTTCACAGGGCGTCTGCCCTATGTGCAGCTGGTCAATCTCTTCCAGCTCAGCGCTGTACACGTGTATCTCACCTATCCCTTCGTGCTCAGCTGGAGCCTGCTGGAGGCCATGGCCTGTGGCTGTGCCGTGGTGGGCTCCGCAACGGCGCCGGTGCAGGAGGTGATCCAGCCGGGCCAGAATGGTCTGCTGGTCGACTTCTTCAAGCCAGCGGACCTGGCGGCCGCGGTGGCGGAACTCCTGGCCCAGCGCCCCCTGGCCGAACGGCTCGGAGCCGAAGCACGCACCACCGTGCTCACCCGCTACAGCCTGGAGCGCTGCCTGCCGCGCCAGCTGGCCCTGATGTCGCTGGTGGCCAGCCGCGCCATCGGCGCCTGAGGGGGCCCCGGCTGCAACGGCCTTCGCCGTGTTGTGGGCCCAGGGGCTCGCCCCTAGGTTGTGCACCACTGGCAACCCCCTATGCCCCGCTACGCCTGCGTGAGGCAGCACTGCGAGGAAGACTGCGGTGCGGCCTGCCTGGCCACCGCGGCCCGGCAGCATGGCAGGCGATTGCCCCTGGCCCGGGTGCGGGACCTCGTGGGCACCGGAGCGGAAGGCACCACCCTGCTGGGCCTGCGCCGCGGAGCCGATGCCATCGGCTTCCATGCCCGGGCCGTGCGGGCCCAGCCGGATCTGCTCGATCGGCTCGGATCCGTGCCCCTGCCGCTGATCTGTCACTGGCAGGGCCGGCACTGGGTGGTGCTGCACGGCCAGCGGGGCCGCCAGCTGGTGATTGCCGATCCAGCCATTGGCCTGCGCCACCTCTCCCGGGCCGAGTTCCTCAAGGGCTGGAGCAATGGCGTGGTGCTGCTGCTGCAACCGGACCACACCCGCCTGCAGGAGCAGCCAGAGGAGGGCCAGGCGCCGATCCTGCGCTTCCTGCGGCTGGCCCTGCCCTATCGGACCCTGCTGCTGCAGGCCCTGGCCATCAATGCGGTGCTGGGCCTGCTGGCCCTGGCCACGCCGCTGCTGATGCAGCTGCTCACGGATGACGTGCTGGTGCGGCGCGACACCCATCTGCTCACCGGCCTGGGCCTGGCGATGCTGTTGCTCTATGGCTTTCGGGCCCTGATCACACCGATTCAGGGCCACCTGGTGGGGCACTTTGCGCAGCGCCTGCAGCTCGGCATGGTGCTGGAGTACGGCCACCGCCTGCTGCGGTTGCCGATGACCTACTTCGACAGCCACCGCAGCGGCGAAGTCGTGAGCCGTGTCGCCGATGTGAGCTATATCAATGAGCTCATCTCAAATCTCGTTGTCGGCCTGCCAAGCCAGCTGTTTATTGCCGTCATCTCCCTGGTGGTGATGGTGAGCTACAACCTGCCGCTGGCCGCCACGTCTCTGCTCGCCTTTGCCGTTCTCATTGGAGTTGGGTTTGTATTCGCCCCGGCGATCCGGCAGAAGTCGAACCGTCTGGTTGTGGAGTCGGCTGAGAACCAAGGCTTCTTGATCGAGCTGTTTCGCGGCGCCCAGGTGTTGAAGACCACGGAAGCCATTCCCCAGGCATGGGAGGAATATCAGCACAACTTCGGGCGCCTCTCCCACCTGCGCTGGCAGGCCATGCAACTGGGGCTGTTCAGCACCACCACCATCGAGCTGCTCTCCAGTGTCACCACGCTGGGGCTGCTCTGGTACGGGAGCAGCTTCGTGATCGCCGGCAAACTCAGCATCGGCCAGCTGTTGGCCTTCAATGGCTTCAGCAGCAATGTGCTGGCCTTCCTTGTGGCTGCCGTTGGCTTCTCAAATGAATACTTCACGGCCCAGACTGTCCTGCGGCGTCTCTCGGATGTCCTCGATGCCCAGATCGAAGACCCTCGCTCCGCAGAGAAGGGCTGGGTCAGCCTGTCGCCCAGTGGCGACATCATCTGCGACAACCTCTCCTTTCACCACACGGGCAGGGTGGAGCTGCTTCAGAACTTCTCCCTCACCATTCCGGGTGGACGCTGCACCGCCTTGATCGGCGAGTCGGGCTGTGGCAAAAGCACGCTGGTCAAGCTGATCGCTGGCCTCTACACACCCCAGGTGGGCACAATCCGCTATGGACCCTACGGGCAGAATGATCTAGCCCTCGACTGCCTGCGTCAACAGGTGGCCCTTGTGCCGCAGGAAACGCACTTCTTCAACCGATCAATCGTTGAGAATTTTCGCTTTGCCTATGACGGCATCGGCCTTGAGCAGATCGTTGCCGCATGCGACCTTGCACTGGCCGATGACTTTATCCGGGAGCTTCCTGATGCCTACTACACCGTTCTGGGCGAATATGGCGCCAACCTCTCGGGAGGCCAGCGCCAACGACTCGCGATTGCCCGAACCCTCGTGGCAGATCCCCCGATCCTGATACTGGATGAATCAACGTCGGCCCTGGATCCCAGGATGGAGCTGCGCGTTGTCGACCGCCTGCTCCAACACCGGCAGGGTCTGACCACCCTGCTGATCAGCCATCGCCCCAGTGTGATTCTCCAGTGCGACTGGATCGTCTATCTGGAAAAAGGGCAGGTGAAGTATCAGGGGCCTCCCGATGAACTGCGCACGGCCGAGCCCCTGGCCGCCTATCTCCTGCCTTCATGAACGACGCGACACCACCCAGCGCACCCCAGCCGCGCCCAACGCAGGTGGTTCCACTCTCCCGGCGGGGATCCCTGGTGGCACAGTCTGCCGCCGCCAGGGAGATCAGCCTCAGGCCCACCACCCTGGAGGAGTTTCTGCCGTCCGTGCAGCCCTGGATCCGGCTGGGCGGCTGGCTCGTGGTGGCGGGATTCAGTGTTGGGTCGGTCTTTCTGGCCATGTGGCCCTACCGCGTTGTGGTGCGGGGCCCTGGCCTGGCGCGCCCGAGTGGGGAAACGGGGGTGGTCAGTGCCCCCCGCAGTGGACGGGTGCGCGCGATCCTGGTCCGTCCTGACCAGCCCGTGGAGCGGGGCCAGGTGATGGCCATTCTCGATCCGACCGATCTGCAGGGCCGCCAGCTCCAGCTGGGCCAGAACAGTGCGGCCCTCCGATCGCAGCAGAGCGCCCGCAACCAAGAGGCCATGGCGGCTGTCGAGGCGGCGGAGCTGGAGGTGGAGAAAGCCAGGGCGGCTTTGGCGTTTGCACAGTCGGAATACGACCGCTATCTGCTGCTGCTGCGCAGTGGAGCTGGGTCAGCACAACAGATGGAAGAAAAGAAGGCCAACCTCGGTGTGGCCCGGGCTGATCTGGCCAAAGCAGGGCGCATGGTGGCCGAACTGCGCTCCCGCAGCACCAGTGAACTGGCCAGGCTCAGCCAGGAACTGAATGAAAACCGGGCTGAGCAGGCACAGCTTGGCCGAGACCTTGGTAGAACCTCTGTGCGCTCTCCTGTGCAGGGAGTCGTTCTATCCCTGGCCCTGCGCAATCCGATGCAAGAGGTGGCTGCTGGCCAGGAACTCGCCAGAATTGCTCCTCGCACCGGGGGCCTGCTGGTGAAAATGCAGGTTGCCTCTGAAGACATCGCCGAGGTTGCCCCTGGGCAACGGGCCGACCTCCGCGTCGCGGCCTGTCCCTACCCCGATTTCGGCACGCTTCCGGGGCGCGTGGTCTCGGTGGCGGCCGACACGTTGCCTTCGGCAGTTGAGCAGACTCCAGGCCCTGGTGGGTTGACGGATGTTCCGGAGATGAAACGTTATATTGTCACCATCCGTCCTGATCGCCCTGACCTGCGCACGGCCACCAGGCGCTGTGCCCTGCGGCCTGGGATGGATCTTCGAGCCGACATTACAACGCGACAGGAAACGCTGCTGAGTTTCGTGCTCCGCAAGGCCCGACTACTGGTGAGTCAGTGAGCGCTGCCGGACTCCGAAGCACCTAAGCGCCGAAGTGCTGTCTAAGCGTATCTTCAGATACAAAGAGTTGACAAGCAGAGTCCGGCTTGCCAAGATCAAGATGTTCTTCTTGATGATGTAGGGTCCCATGAACAGCGCAGGGTTTTCGCCCCAGAGCGGCATGGTCAACGCAACCACAATTCCCGGGGAATTGGACCTCGCATGTCTGGAATCTCTTTCGGATCAACAGGCTGAACTGGTTTCCGGCGGCGGTGCCCTGTATTCGTTCAGCCTCAATTCCACTTTTGGCTGCATTCTTTCGAAGATTCAGTGCTTTTTCGGCAAGCGCAAGCCTGTGTGAGCTCCATCTGCTTGATCTCGCCTAGGCTTGGTCTGGAATATTTGTGGTTACCCTGTTAAGTGTAGGCCGTAGCCTTAGTCCGTAAGCCGGCATTCTTCAGCCGGCTTTTTCTTGGGTCAAGCCTGGAGGGCCATGTCGCGAATCGTGATTACGAGCCATGGCACCCTTGGCGATAATCTGCCACTTCTGGCCCTTGCAGAAGAGTTGCAAGAGCGAGGGCACAGCATTGTGATGGTGCTCAGCCCGCCCATGCATGCCTATGCGCTTCGCAGTGGGTTGACTGTCCTGGATAACGGACGAAACCCCCTGGGACCCCAGGAAGCCCAAGGGCAGGCCGGCGCCTGGAATCACTGGCAACAGCATCCATCCAGCTCGCTTCTGCCGGCATCCTTGCTTGCGGGAGTGCGAGCGGAGATCCTGAGTGGGTTTCAGCATCTCATGGACGCCTGCATGGGTGCGGATCTCCTTCTTTCCACTCCGCTGCAGCAGTGCATGGCAGCCATGGTGCACGAGCGCACTGGACTTCCCTGGACCCTGGTTTCCGTGACGCCGAGCCTGCATGGTGATCGAAGCACCACGATGGATCCGCGATCAGCTGCAAATGGCGATAGCGACATGGCCAGACCACTGCGCCATCTTCATGTGGAAATCCGCAAATTCCTGAAGCTGCCAGCGCTTTCAGGAGATGCCCTGGAGAGAAGCCTTGAGCCGAGCTACTGCATCCTCGGTTCCAGTTCCCATTTCAGCGAGCCCCCTGCTGGTGCTGTCCCCATCCTGCAAACGGGATTCTGGTTCTATGCAGATCCGTTGCATCGCAACTGGCAGCCTGATCCAGCCCTGCGGGCGTTCTTCGATCAAGACCCTGCGCCGTTGATTCTTTCCTTCAGTAGTCTGCCTCTCGAAGATGCGGCTTCAGTGCTGAATAGCCATGTCCAGGCAGCGGCTGCCTTGGGCTACCCGATCCTGATTCAGAAAGGCTGGGCAGGCTTCAGGGAGTCCCAGATCTCAGGTGATTGCAATTATGCGAACATAATGGTCCGAGACTATCTACCTCAGGACTGGCTGTTTGCCCATGCCTCGGCCCTCATTCATCACGGGGGAATCGGCACCACGGCAAGATCCCTGCGCAATGGCTGCCCCATGCTCATCGAGCCCTACGGCAACGATCAGTTTTTCAATGCGCGGCAGGTGCTGCTTCATGGTGTGGGTGCCGCGATGCATCCAGGTCAGCTCAGCGTGGACGGTGTGGCGCGCATCCTGGAGGAGAAAGTGCTGAGCCCGGCCTACCGCAGCCGCGCCTGCGACATGGGCGCCAGAATCGCGGCAGAGCAGGGGCTGGCGGTCGCCGCCACCGCCGTTGAGGACCGTCTTCAGGGTTGAGGCCGGTGGGCCATCGCCCCTGCCAGGCCTGGGGACACCGGCCAGGTCTGCGGAAGCCACTACCCCCCGCGCAGCACCAGGGTCGTGGCCTCCACAAGGGCCAGCACCTGCAGCAGGTGGCGCTCATGGAGCTCGGCCACCTGACCCGCCTCCAGGTAGCGCCAGGCCGCATGGGCACCGGCGCTGGGCTGGTAGGCGGTTTCGCAGGAGAAGCGCTCCACCACCGCCGTCGGGGCGGGGTTGGGATCGTGGCGGGCCAGGTGGCGGGCAAAGAAGATGTCCTCCGGCTCCTCTGGCGCCGAAGCCGCCGCCTCCGCCTCACAGATGCGCTGCATCAGCCGCGGGTCGCGGATCGAGAGGCCGCCGTTGCCGTTGCTCAGGCCCTCCGGCACCGTGCCGCAGAGGCGCACGGTGTGCCAGTGGGGTGCGGCCCGTTCCAGATCGGGCCCGTAGCGGGGGAAACAGCGGGAGAGGACGCGGCCCCTGGCCCAGGGGGAGCCCACATAGCCGTAGGCGAAGGCCGCCGGATCCGGGGGCTCGATCAGCAGCGTGTCGGTCTGCACGGTGAGCAGCCGCCGGGCCCGGAACAGGCCCCAGAAGTCCGCCGTCTTGAGCAGGGTGTTGTAGGCCAGCCAGCTGTAGGTGTCGGCGTCGTCCACCCGCAGCCCCACCACCTGCACCCAGGCCTCCAGGCCCGCGAACAGGGCCTGGCAGCGCTCCAGGGAGGCGGGCGCCGTGATCAGCGTGAGCCGCCAGCGCAGCCGCCCCATCAGCAGCGTGTTCAGCACCGTGAAGCGCAGCAGCGGCGTGGGCCGGTCGTCCACCACCAGGGCCAGCACGGCCGGATCCAGGCGCTGCCGCACCGCCGGCAGGCCCGCCAGCGCCGGCAGCTGTTGCGCCCAGGGCTCCAGGTGGCGCTCCAGCACCAGCCGGCCGTGGGCCTCGGCCATGGCGATCCGGTAGGCCTCCAGCTGGCGGCCCAGCTCCGGCCCCGGTGCGGCGGCAGCGCCCCTCATGCCTGCGCCGGCCGGTAGGCCACCATCACCTGGCCGCGGGGGTGGCGCCAGTCGCCGATGTACTCCGGCTCGTAACCCTGCTCCCGCCCGAAGGCCTCCATCTGGGCACGGGTGTAGGCGAAGTAGCCGTGGTCGTGGGGCACCGCCGGGTTGGGCCGCTCCTGCTCCACCTCGTGGAAGGTGGCATAGAACACCCCATCGGGCTTCAGCCAGGGCCGCAGGCGCGCCAGGCAGCGCGCGATCAGCCGCGGCGGCAGGTGGGTGAACAGCGACTGGGCGATCGCCACGTCCACCGGCTGGCCCAGGCGCCAGATGCGGAAGTTGCCATCCCGCAGCAGGCGGGGCCGCTTCTGGCGCCGGAGATCGGCCGGCAGCTCCTGCTCCAGCCCGGCACGGATCAGGCTGCGCTCCTTTTCGATGCCCAGGTAGTGGCCCGGCTCCAGGTAGGCAATCGCCTTCACCCCCAGCCGCAGGGCGCCGCAGGCGATATCCAGCAGATGGTGCTCCGGCCGCAGGCCCCGGGCCACCAGAAAGTCGAACTGGAGCTGGCCGATCTCCTCCCAGTGGCCGCCCACATACTCCCGGTGGCCCCGCAGAACCACGCCCCTCGGGCCCTGGGGATCCAGGCTGGCCAGGTCTGGATCCCAGCCGAGCCGCCGGCGCAGTGCGGACATCCAGGAGAAGACCGAGCCCATCGCGCCCATCGCATCGGCTGAGCCTACGGCGACCCCCTCAGGGCCAGCGCAGGCCGTAGCGCTGCGCCATCGCCACGTACGTGGGCTCCAGCTGCTGGCGCAGCCACTGCCGCAGGGCTGGATCCACGCCGCGCGCCTCCCCCTGGCCCGCGTTCTCCACCGGCAGCCGGGCCGGCAGCGGCATCGCCTCCAGCTCCAGGAAGGCCAGCAGCTGGAGCCAGAGCGGTTCCGGATCGGTGAAGAAGTCTTCGCTGCGCAGGATCAGCAGCTGCCCGGCCGGGAACAGGGCCTCGTAGCGCGCCAGCTGCAGCTCGTAGCGGCTGCGGCTGCAGTAGCTGTGCACCTGATGGGAGCGGTGCTCCGCCAGCCCCGCCAGCAGCTGCGCCTCCGCCCCGGCCAGGCGTTCGGCCTCCGCCGCCAGGGCCTGCTCCGGCGCCAGGGGCTCCAGGCCCAGCCGGATCGAGTGGAACAGCCCCGAGAGGGCCCGCTCCACCGGATCCCGCAGCAGCACCACCAGCCGCGCCTGGGGCAGCGCCCGCCGCAGCCGCCCGGGCACGGCGGGGTGGAAGAGGTAGTAGGGGGTGATGTCGCCGCAGCGCTGGTGGGATCCGGCGGCGGCGTAGTGGCCGGCATACCAGGCCTGGCCGCGGCCGTGGTGCAGGCTGAAGAACTGCACCTCCTTCGCCGGCGGCAGGAACACGCCGGGGTGGTCGGCCAGCAGGCGCTGCAGGCTGGTGGTGCCGCCCTTCTGGGTGCCGAGGCCGATGAACGCCGGCAGCCGCATCCCCGGGACCCTTGCTGGAGGCCCCAGACCTTACCGCTGCAGTGGCGCGGCCCACCGCAGGCCAGGCCACAGTCGGCTAGTCGTGGCCGCACCCGCCCGCAGGCAGCCGAACCGATGATCGTGGCCGATTCCTTCCTCTGGCTGCACCTGCCCAAGACCGGCGGCACCTCGATGAACCGCCTGTTCCTCGATCGCGCCATCCCCGGCATCGCCGTGGACCCCGACGACATCCCCGCCAAGCACGACTCGGTGCCCCGGCGCGAACATCGGGGCCCCTGGCGGGCCGGCGGCCGCCGCCGCTTCATCACCGCCCGCCGCCTGGCCGACTGGCTGGTGAGTGACTGGCAGCACAAGCGCCGCCACATGGGCCTGCCCGATCTCGACTTCGCCCCGGTGCGCTGCGGCCTCAGCTACTCCCTGCGCCTCGGCGGCACCTGGGTGGCCGCCGACTGGTGGCTCCAGTACTTCGAGGTGGATGAGCGGGTCACGGCCCTGCGGCTCGAACACCTGGCCCCGGACCTGAACCGCCACCTCCTGCCCCTGCTGCCCGCCGGCACCCCCGCCTTCGCCGAGCTTCCCCGCGAGAACAGCCGTCCCGCCGGCAGCCAGGCCCCCGCCTTCAGCGCCGCCGACCTGGAGCGGATCGCCGCCGTGAACCCCCGCTGGAGCGCCTGGGAGCGGCAGGTGTACGGCCCAGCGGATGCCAGCGGCCAGCATCCGTAGGCTGAGCCGCCATGCACCACCCCCACGGCATGGCCGGCACGCCCCAGACCCTGATCCTGGTGGTGGGCATGCACCGCAGCGGCACCTCCCTGCTGGGATCGCTGCTGCCCGCCCTGGGGGTCCCGATGCCGGGTGAGCTGATCGGCGCCGACCCCCACAACCCCGAGGGCTACTACGAGCGGACCGACATCACGCAGCTGCAGGAGCAGCTGCTGATCGATCTGGGCCGCTGGTGGCCCGCCGCCGCCGGCATGGAGCCCCTCCCGGCCGGCTGGCTGAACGCCCCTGCCAGCCGTGCCGCCGCCGCCCAGCTCACGCGCCTGCTGGGTGCGGAACTGGAGCGTCAGAGCGGACCCTGGGCCATCAAGGATCCGCGCACCTCCCTGCTGCTGCCCCTCTGGCGGCAGGTGGCGGCCGAGCTGGAGCTGAGCCTGCGGCTGGTGCTCAGCGTGCGGGATCCCGCCGAGGTGATGGTGTCGCTGCTGCAGCGCGATGCCCGCACTGCGGGCATGACGGCCACCAGAGCCCAGCAGCTCTGGTGGCACCACACGCGCCAGCTGCTGCTCGACGCCCAGACCCTGCCCCTGCTGGTGCTCGACTACGGCGCCTGGTTTGCGCCCCGCAGCCGCCAGCGCCAGCTGCAGCAGCTGGCCCGCTTCTGCCGCGGATCCAGCGCCGGTCCCGCCCAGCTGGCGGCCGCCGCCGACCAGATCCGCCCCGGCCACCGCCGCAGTCTCCGGCGCCGCCGCGACCTGCCGCAGGCCATCCATCCCTGGCTGGTGCGCCTGCACAGGCGCCTGCGGCGCCTGGCGGCCGCCGGCTCGCCTGGGCTGCCCCGGGCCCGGCTGCAGCGCTGGCTGGCGCCCGCCACCCGTGCCCTGCCGCCCGCCGCCCGGCCGGGGCCCTGGTTCGATCCCCAGCACTACCGCAGCCAGCAGCCGGCGCTGCCCGGCTGGATTCCCCCACAGCTGCATTACCGGCTCTGGGGATGGCGGCGGGGCCGCTCGCCCCACCCCCTGTTCGAGGCCAACCACTACCGCCACCAGGCCCACCGGCAGGGGATCGCCACGCCGGGTCCGCCCCTGCACCACTTTCTGCGCCGGGGCCTGCGCCAGGGCTTGCCCCCCTCGCCCCTGGCCGATCTGGCGTGGGCCGGCAGCACCCCCGCCCGCCGGGCCCTGGCGCAGGCCGCACGGCTCGAGGGTCTGCACCCCTGGGGCTCCGCGGCCCTGGCGGTGTGCCGCGGCAGCCAGGCGGCAGCCATCGCGCAGCTGCGGCACTGGCTGCACGGCGGCCTGGAGGCCGGGGATCTGGCCGCCATTGCGGCGGCCGCCCCGGGCCAGTGGGGCGGAGAGGCCCTGCGCGCGGCCGAGCCGCCGCCTCTGCCCCAGCGGGCCCGCCTGCACTGCCCCGGCGCCGATCCGCATGATTGGCAGCTGCACGCCTGGTTGCATCAGCTGCCGCTGCCGGCGGGCTTCGCGCTGGCGTCCGAGCCGACGGACGATACGGACGATGCCGACGGGGCCACCATCCACCTGCTGCTCGGCCCCCTGCCCCGGGGGCCCGCAAGCCTGTCCTTGATCGCCCTGGCCGCTGAGCCCTGGGTGTTCGCCAGCGACCCCAGCGCCATCCCCCTGCTCCAGCGCCTGGGCATCGCCGCCCGGCCCCTGCCCGGCGGAGGCCCCGGTCATGGCTGGCTGCAGCGGCCCGGAGATGCCGATGCGGCCTGCCGCCAGCTCGGCCTGCCGCCGGCGGCCGCCCTGGCCCAACGCGCCTCCGTGCTCTGCCTGGGCAGCACCGGAGCGGCCTGGGAGCGCCAACTCGCCGGGGCCCTGTGGTGCTGGCCGGGATTCGAGGCCGTGGCCATCGGCGACCCCGAGCAGGCACGGCTGCTGGCCAGCTGGCTCAACGCCTGCAACCAGGCCGGCCTGCAGCTGGTGCGGCTCGCCCCCAGCCCCGCCGAGCAGCGCCTGGATGGCTGGCGGGCCCTGTGCCCCCCGGCAACCCCCGGCGCCGGCTGGCTGCCCCCCCAGCGCTTCCAGCCGCCCCTGCAGCCGGGCGAGCTCCTGGCCGAGCTGGCCTGGCGTGCCGCCGGCGCCCCCCCCGAGGCCGCGGTGGTGACCCCCCGGCCCAGCCACCAGCGGCTCTGGCAGCACCGGGGACCCGCCAGCCCCCGGGCGGCGGTGTGCGTCAGCCTGCACAACTACGCCCAGAGGGTGCTGGCGGCCCTGGAGAGCGTGCGGACCCAGAGCCTGCAGCCGCTGGAGCTGATCGTGGTGGACGACCGCTCCAGCGACGACGGCCCTGCCCGCGTGCAGCAGTGGTTGGACCAGCACGGCCAGCGCTTCAGCCGGGCGCTGCTGGTGCAGCACAGCCGCAACGCCGGCCTGGCGGCCGCCCGCAACACCGCCTTCGCCCTGGCCGAAGCCCCCTGGTGCTTCGTGCTCGATGCCGACAACCAGCTGGAGCCCGGCGCCGTGGCCCACTGCCTGGCCCTTGCCGAGGCCGCCCCGCCCGACATCGCCGTGGTGCATCCCCTGGTGGAGCTGGTGATCGAGGCGGCTGAACCAGCCATGGAGCCGGGTCCGACCGCAGAACCGCAGGGGCTGATCAGCGGCCTCAGCTGGCAGCGTTCCCTCTTCCGGGAGCGCAACGTGGTGGACGCGATGGCCCTGGTGCGGCGCAGCGCCTGGGAGCAGGTGGGCGGCTACGAGCACATCCCCGGGGGCTGGGAGGATTACGACCTCTGGTGCAAGCTGATCGAGGCAGGCCTCCAGGGCATCCTCTGCCCCCAGCGCCTGGCCCGCTACCACCGCCATCCCGGCTCGATGCTCGCCACCCAGACGCACCACCGCCTTCGCCGTGTGAGCCGCCTGCTGCAGCAGCGTCATCCCTGGCTGCAGCTGGCCCTGGCCGCCGGGCCGGCCGAGGCCCTGCCCTAGCGCCATGGCCCTCTCCTGCCTGGTGATCTCGCGAACACCGGCCCTGCTCAACCGCCTGCTCGCCAGCCTGGTCAACGCCCGCAGCCATTGGCAGCAGGGCGACGAGGTGCTCTGCTCCTGGAATGGTTCCGCCAACGACGAGGCCCTGATCTGCAGCCCGGGCCCACCGGCGTTCCGCATCGCCCAGCGCCAGCCGTACCACTTCGCCACCAACATGAACAGCCTGGCCCGGCTCGCCAGGGGCGATCGGCTGCTGCTGGTGAATGACGACGTGGTGCTCGATCCCGGCAGCCTGGATCGGGCCCTGGCCGTGCTGGAGCGCCAGCCGCAGGCCGGCGTCGTGGGGGGGCTGCTGCGCACCTCCGCTGGCCGGCTCGGCCACGCCGGTGTGCTGTTCGGGCCCGACCACCGCCCCTGCAACCGTTGCCGCCCGGAGCTCGCCCCCCTGATCCCGCTCCAGAGTCCTGAACTGCTCGAGTCGGGGCCGATCCCTGCCGTCACCGGCGCCTTGATGCTGCTGCACCGCGCCGATCTGCTGGCCGTGCCCCTGCGCGAGACGTTCCAGGTGTGCGGGGAAGACATCGCCCTCTGCCTCGATCTGCGTCAGCAGCTCGGCAAGACGGCCTTCTACGCCGGTGACGTCACGGCCATCCACGACGAGAAGAGCACCCGCGGCACCAGCGACGATGAGGCGGATCTCCAGGCCGTGGCCGAGATCGCCGCACCGCAGCTGGCCGGCGATGCCGGGCTGCTGGCCCTGCAGCAGCACTGGCTGGCCGGTGAGACGGCGCTGCTCACCGCGCTCGCGCTCGCCCAGTTCGAAGCCGCGGAAGCGGCGCGGCGGGACCTGCAGGCGCTCCGGCACGACCTGCAGCAACGGCTGCGCCACTGGCAGCAGGAGCGGGAGATCCTGATCGCCCAGCGCGAAGACCTGCGCCAGCGCCTGCTGGCCACCTGGGCCAGCCGCTCCTGGCGGATCACCCGGCCGCTGCGGCTGCTGGCGCGTCTCTGGCGCCGCTGCCGCGGACAGCCTCAGCCATGACCCGGCCGCCCCTGCGCCACCTGTGGGTCGACCTGATGCCGATGCTCCCGGGCGGAGCCAACGGCGGAGCCAAGCCCTTCATCCTCCAGCTGCTCACCGCCCTGGCCCAGGCCCGGCCCGACGTGCAGATCAGCTGCAGCACCGGCGCGGCCATGCTGACGCCGCTGCACGACACCCTGGCCCGGGCCAACCTCAGCCTGCACCCCCTGCCCCACTGGCCCCGCTGGCGCTGCCGGCCCGCCGGGGCCCAGCTGCTGTTCTGCCCCTTCGGCCCCCCCAGCCTGGGCAGTGCCGGGCTCCCGGTGGTGAGCACCTTCTACGACCTGCAGGTGCTCGCCTATCCCCGCTTCTTCTCCCCGGCCGAGCGACGCCAGCGCCTGGGCCATCTGCGCCAGCTGCGCCGCCGGGCCCGCCGCATCGCCGCCATCTCGGAGTTCTCCCGGCAGGAGGCCATCCGGCACGGCCTCGCCCCCGACCGCATCCGCGCCATCCCGATCCAGATGCCCAGACCGGCAGCCGAGGCCAGCGGCCCACCGCCCGGCCTCGGGCTGCGGCCGGGCCGCTTCTTTCTCTATCCCGCGAATCTCTGGCCCCACAAGAACCACGAGCTGCTGTTCACCGCGTTCGCCATGGCCTGTGATCAGGGGCTCCCCCACGATCTGGTGCTGGTGTGCACCGGTGATGGCCAGGGACGGCTCGATGGCCTGCAGCAACTGGCCCAGGGCCTGGGGCTCCAGGAGCGGCTGCGGCTGCCGGGCTACGTGAGCGCCGCTGATCTCCAGGCCCTCTACAGCCACGGCCTGGCCGTGGTGTTCCCCTCCCTCTACGAGGGCTTCGGCATGCCGGTGATCGAGGCCATGGCCCGCCGCGTCCCGGTGTGCTGCAGCAACAGCACCGCCCTGGCGGAGGTGGCCGGGGATGCGGCGCTGCTCGTGGATCCGCGCCATCCCCAGCACATCGCCTCGGCGCTGCTGCGCCTGGCGGCCGATCCCCAGCTGCGCCGGCAGCTGGTGGGACAGGGGGAGCACCAGGCCCTGCGCTACCTCAACCCTGGCCGGATGGCCCAGGCCTACTGGCAGCTCTTCGCCGAGGCCCACCGGGCCGGGCCGCTGCCATGACCCTGCCCACGATCAGCGTGATCACCCCCTCGTTCAACCAGGGGCCCTTCATTGGCCGCACCCTCGCCAGCGTGGCGGCGCAGAGCTACCCCGCCCTGGAACACCTGGTGTTCGATGGGGGCAGCAGCGACGACACCCTCAGCGTGCTGCGCCAGGCAGGGGCATCCGTGCGCTGGGTGTCACGGCCGGATGGCGGCCAGGCCGACGCGGTGAACCAGGGGCTGCAGGTTGCCCGGGGGGAGCTGATCGCCTGGATCAATTCCGACGACGTGTACTACCCCGAGGCCTTCTCCCGGGTGGCCCACCGCTTCGCCGCCGACCCCAGCCTGGATGTGCTCTACGGCGACGCTGACCACATCGACCGGCACGATCAGCCCTTTGAGACCTATCCCACCGCCGCCTGGGACCCCCTGCTGCTGCCCCACGTGTGCTTCATCTGCCAGCCGGCCCTGGTCTTCCGCCGCCGGGTGCTGGAGCGGGTGGGACTGCTCAATGCCGGCCTGCGCTACTGCATGGACTACGAGTACTGGCTGCGGCTGGCCGCTGCCGGCTGCCGCTTTGCCCACCTGAGCGAGAAGCTGGCGGGCTCCCGGCTCTACGGCACCAACAAAACCCTGGCTGATCGCCCCGCTGTGCACCGGGAGATCGCCGAGATGCTGAAGGCCACCACAGGCTCGGTGCCCCTGCGCTGGGTGGCGGCCTACGCCAACCATGCCGCCGCGAGCCGCTGGGATCCCCGACGGCACCCCTGGCGCCATCGGCTGCGTGCCAGTGGGGTCCTGCTGCGGCACCAGTGGCAGTGGAACCAGGGCCCGGGCCTCGGATCCCTGCTGCAGCTGCTGCTGGCCAGGCGCCGTCAACGGCGCCTGGCGGCCGTGGAGGCCACCGCCTCGCCATAGAGCTCCAGCAGGGCCTGAACGCTGCCCTGCCAATCAAACCGGCGGGCCCGGCGCCGGCCTGCCGCCGCCAGCTGCGCCCGACGATCGGGCTCGGCCAGCAGCCCCTCCAGGGCCACCACCCAGGCCTCTGGGGCATCGGGAGGCAGGAGCACCCCGGCGTCGGCCACAATCTCCGGCAGCGAGGTGCGGTCACTGCAGATCACGGGGGCCCCCATCGCCATGCCCTCCAGCACCGGCAGCCCAAAGCCCTCGTAGTGGCTCGGATAGAGGTTGACCAGGCAGTGGCGATAGAGCCAGGCCAGCTCCGCATCCCGCACATAACCCAGCCAGTGCACGTCCCCAGCCCAGGGGTAAGTGGAGAGGTGCCTCTGGAAATCGTCCATCAACCACCCCTGCCCCCCCGCCAGCACCAGCGGGATGGCGGCGCCACCCCGGGCCCGGAACCGGGCATACACCTCCAGCAGGAACAGCTGGTTCTTACGCGGTTCGATCGTGCCGGTCGACAGCAGAAACGGGCCCCGGGCCAGCCAGGGGGCAGCCCTGGGCAGACGGGGCTTTGCCTGGAACCCGGGCTGGTCGAAGCGCGAAGCCGGATAGATCACCCGCACCCGCTCCGGAGCCACATGGGGGAAGTGGCGCAGGAAGGCCCGCCGGGAGGCCTGGGAAATCGCCACAAACCAGTCGGCGTGCACGGAGGCGCGCTGCAGCCCGCTGAAACAGCCGAGACGGTTGCGCTCCCGGTGCCAGCCGGGATGCTCCGCAACACTCATGTCATACACGGTGTATACCAGCGCCGGCCGCAGCGGCCAGGGCGGACACCAGAAGTTGTTGGCCTGCACCAGATCCACGCCCTGCAGCAGGGTCCCCACCCGCCGCGGATCGTTCCAGAAGCTCTCGGCCTGCCGGCGCCACAGGTGACGCGGGCCCCAGCGGCAACCGGGCCGCGGCGGCTGCAGGGCCATCAGCGGCTGGTGCACGAAGTCGCCGAAACTGCCCAGGAGGGTCAGCGTGTGCTCCCCCCCGGCGGCCAGCAGGCCATCGAGCAGGGCTGCCGCATAGAACCCGCATCCCGCCTTGCGCGGGCCGGCCTGACTCACGTCGAACGCGATCCGGATCAGACTCCTCCCGGGAGGGCGATGCCAAGCCTAGTAGTCTCCCCTGAATCCGAAGGGGCGCCTTGAAACAGGCACTGATCACGGGCATCACCGGCCAGGACGGCTCGTATCTGGCCGAGCTGCTACTGGAGAAGGGCTACGGGGTGCATGGAATCAAGCGCCGCGCCAGCAGCTTCAACACCACCCGGATTGATCACCTCTACCAGGATCCCCACGAGAGAGGAACCAACGGCCAGCCCCCCGGCATGGTGCTGCACTACGGCGATCTCACCGACAGCACCAACCTGATCCGCATCATTCAGCAGGTGCAGCCCGACGAGATCTACAACCTCGGTGCCCAGAGCCATGTGGCGGTGAGTTTCGAGGCCCCGGAGTACACCGCCAACTGTGACGCGCTTGGCACCCTGCGGATCCTTGAGGCCGTGCGAATGCTGGGTCTCAGCCAGAAGACGCGCATCTACCAGGCCAGCACCTCCGAGCTCTACGGACTGGTGCAGGAAACGCCCCAGAAGGAGAGCACCCCCTTCTATCCCCGCAGCCCCTACGGGGTGGCCAAGCTCTATGCCTACTGGATCACGGTGAACTACCGCGAGGCCTA
>CALRKO020000023.1:0-40899 GCA_943368105.1 Chitinophaga pinensis
CGCCTCGGCGGCCTCGCGGGGATCGAGCAGGGCGGCGAAGCGGCTGTTCCAGGGGGTGCCCAGCAGGCCGATCAGCACCGAGGGCACGGCCAGCACCACCAGGGGGGCGGCCATCTGCCAGCCGGACTCGTGGGGATGGGCGGCATGGCCGTGGCCGTCGCCGGCCTCGCCGGCGGGCTTGCCGGCGGCGGCCAGCAGCGCGGCCCGCACGGCCTGGTCGTTGCCTCGGAAGCTGCCCTCGAAGGTGAGGAAGTAGAGGCGGAACATGTAGAACGCCGTGAGGCCGGCGGTGGCGAAGCCGGCGGCCCAGAGCAGCGGAAACTGGCCGAAGGCCACGCCCAGGATCTCGTCCTTGCTCCAGAAGCCGGCCAGGGGCGGGATGCCGCTGATGGCCACGCAGCCGATGAAGAAGGTGCCGGCGGTCACCGGCATGTGGCGGCGCAGGCCGCCCATCAGGCGCATGTCCTGGGCGAGCACCGGCTCATGGCCCACCACCTCCTCCATGGCATGGATCACCGAGCCCGAGCCCAGGAACAGCATCGCCTTGAAGAAGGCGTGGGTCACCAGGTGGAACATCCCGACCACCGGGGCGCCACAGCCCATGGCCAGCATCATGTAGCCGAGCTGGCTCACGGTGCTGTAGGCCAGGCCCTTCTTGAGGTCCTGCTGGGTGAGGGCGATGGAGGCGCCCAGCACCAGGGTCACCGTGCCCACCACGGCGATCACCGTCTGCACCTCGGGGAAGGGCCCGTACACCGGCTGCAGGCGGGCCACCAGGAACACGCCGGCGGCCACCATCGTGGCGGCGTGGATCAGGGCCGAGATCGGCGTGGGGCCCTCCATGGCGTCGGGCAGCCACACGTGCAGCGGGAACTGGGCCGACTTGGCCATCGGGCCCATGAACACCAGCAGGCAGAGCAGGATCGCCGCGGCGTTGCTGAGGCTGCCGCCGGCCACGGCCTCCCCGAGCCGGGCGCCGATCTCCTCGAAGCCGAAGCTGCCGGTGGCCCAGAACAGGCCCAGGATCCCCAGCAGCAGGCCGAAGTCCCCCACCCGGTTCACCACGAAGGCCTTCTGGGCGGCGTTGGCGGCGCCGTCGCGGTCGTACCAGAAGCCCACCAGCAGGTAGGAGCACATGCCCACCAGCTCCCAGAAGACGTAGATCTCCAGCAGGTTGGGGCTGATCACCAGCCCCAGCATCGAACTGCTGAACAGGGACAGGTAGGTGAAGAAGCGCACATAGCCCTTGTCGTGGGCCATGTAGCCATCGGAATACACCATCACCAGCAGGGCGATGGTGGTCACCAGGGCCAGCATCACGGCGCCGAGGGCGTCGACGCGGAAGCCCATCTGCAGGTTGAAGCTGCCGGCGCTGGCCCAGTTGAACAGCACCTCCGTGGGGCCGGCCCCCGCCAGCTGCTCCGCGAGCACGCCGTAGCTGAGGGCCGCTGCGGCCCCGACGCAGCTGATCAGCAGCAGGGCCACCGGCCTGCGCAGGCGGTTGACGGTGCGGTTGAAGCTGATCAGCCCCAGCCCCACCAGGCAGGCCCCCGCCAGGGGCAGCACCGGAATCAACCAGGCGAGGGCGGCGGCCGAGGGCATCCGGGGGGGAGCAGTCCCCCGGAGTGTAGGCAGCCCGCCGGGGCCCCCCAGCCCCTGTGGCCGACCGGTGACGCGGGCCCGGCCGCCGCGGCGCAGGCGCCCTCAGCCCAGCCAGTGGGCCAGGCCGGTGCGGGCGAAGGCCGTGGCCCCCAGGCCGATGAAGCGGTGCGCCCACCAGAACAGGCCCACGGCGATGGCGATGCCCAGCTGGGCCGGCCGCAGGAACTCGGCCAGCACCAGCTGCTGGCGGCCCTCCAGCACCGCCTGGAAGGGCACCACCGAGGTGCTGGCCCGGAGCTCCTCGAAGGCTGCCCCGAAGCGGTGGCGCAGGCGCCGGTCGCCGTTCCAGACCGCGAACAGGTGGTGGGCGATCAGGCCGATGCAGGCCGCCACCATGAAGCTGCTGCCGATCCAGAGCAGGTGGGTGGCGCACCAGAGGATCTGGCCCACGGCCTGGGGGTGGCGGCTCACCCGGATGATGCCGGTGGCGTACAGCCGCACCTGGGGCCGGAGCAGGGCCGGGATCTCCAGCAGGTTGTAGGTGGCCGGGTAGAGGAACAGGAAGCTGATGGCGGTGCCGGTCCACACCAGCGGCACCATCCAGGGCTGGTCCTGCAGGTTCCAGAGGCGCAGGCCGTCGTAGCGGTGGGCCAGGAAGTAGCCGATCACCACCACCGCCGCCGGGATGCTGACGCCGGCGAACAGCAGCCGCCAGGCCCGCTCGCCGATGCGCTCGGCCCCCCAGGGCCGCAGCGAGGCGCCGCCGCTGTGCAGCACCGCGAAGGCCAGCAGCAGGGCCAGCATCACCAGGCTGCTGTGGTGCAGGTCGGAATCGGCCATGTCGGGCTGCGGGGGCCGCGATTCTGGCGAAACGGGATCCATGCCTACAGTTCTGATCTCCAGACGGTGCAGCCCCGACGGGATCCATGGCCGATCTGCCCTTCACCCTCGACCAGCTGCGCATCCTGCGGGCCATCGCCAGCGAGGGCAGCTTCAAGAAAGCCGCCGACAGCCTCTACGTCACCCAGCCGGCGGTGAGCCTGCAGATCCAGAACCTGGAGAAGCAGCTGAGCGTGTCCCTGTTCGACCGGGGCGGCCGCAAGGCCCAGCTCACCGAGGCCGGCCACCTGCTGCTCAGCTACTGCGACCGGATCCTCAGCCAGTGCCAGGAGGCCTGCCGCGCCCTCGAAGACCTGCACAACCTGCGCGGCGGCTCCCTGATCGTGGGCGCCAGCCAGACCACCGGCACCTACCTGATGCCGCGCATGATCGGCCTGTTCCGCCAGAAGTACCCCGATGTGGCGGTGCAGCTGCAGGTGCACAGCACCCGCCGCACCGGCTGGAGCGTCGCCAACGGTCAGATCGACCTGGCGATCATCGGCGGCGAGCTGCCGGCCGACCTCAACGAGCTGCTGCAGGTGGTGCCCTACGCCAGTGATGAACTGGCCCTGGTGCTGCCGGTGAAGCACCCCCTGGCCCGGCTGCCGGAGCTGAGCAAGGACGACCTCTACCGCCTGGGCTTCGTCTGCCTGGACGCCCAGTCCACCACCCGCAAGATGGTGGACCAGCTGCTGGCCCGCTCCGGCCTGGACGTGGGCCGGCTCAAGATCGAGATGGAGCTCAACTCCTTCGAGGCGATCAAGAACGCCGTGCAGAGCGGCCTGGGGGCGGCCTTCCTGCCGGTGGTGTCGATCGAGCGGGAGCTGGCCGCCGGCAGCCTGCACCGCCCGGCCCTGGCGGACCTGTCGGTGCGGCGCCAGCTCAAGCTGATCACCCACCCGGCCCGCTACTGCTCCCGGGCCGCCGATGCCTTCCGCCGCGAGATCCTGCCGGTGTTCGCCAGTGCCGACAGCCCGCTGCGGCGTCCCCTGCAGCAGGCCGCGGTGGCCGTGGTGGGCGGCGCCGAAGTGGCCCCGGCCGGGGCCTGAGCCGGGGCCCGCTGCAGGGGCCCTGATCCAGTCAGGCCCCGATCAGAACTGGTCGGCCTCGGGGGTCACGCCCACGCTGTCGTCCGCCACGCCCCGGGTGAGGAACTTGTTCTCGCTGATGTCGGTCTGGTAGACGCAGCGCACGATCGGCTTGTCCTTCACCGAGCCCACGTAGGCGAAGGTGTTCATGCGCTGCTTGCACTGACGCATCTGCTCGGCGGTCACGGCGCCCTCCTTCTGCAGCACACTCCAGTTCTCCCGGCGGATCACGCAGCCCGGCTTGAGCTGGGGCTGGGTCACGAAGCTGCTGCTGGGGTTCATCGTGGTGTAGAGCTCCACGTCCATCACGAAGGCGCTGGCGCCCCACTGGCGGCAGAACTCCGGGTCGGGCACGGCCATGTCCAGCTGCTGGGAGCTGGCGATGTTGCCCTGGTCGCCCTGGGTGGTGCTGGAGAGGGCGGTGCCGATGCCGATGCCCACCACCAGCACCCCCGCCAGCACGGCGATGGTGGCCACGTTGAACTGGAAGGGGCCGTTGCCGCCGGGTCCGCCGCCCTTGGCGCCGGCACCGCCTCCCGGGCCCCCGGGGGCGGGCCGGCGGCCGGCGTCGCGCCTGGCGGAGCGCGCCTCGGGCTCGTAGCCGTAGCGGTCGGCGTCGTAGCGATCAGCGCCGCTGCGATCAGTGCCGTAGCGGTCGCCGCCATAGCGATCGGTGTCGTACCGGTCGGCGCCGTAGCGGGAACGGGTCATGCCGACTGGGGGGCCTGGGGCAGGCCCATGGAGTAGTTCAGCACCCGGGCCTGGGGGTTGTAGCGCAGCTCGCCGGCCTGGAGCAGCTGGCGCAGGAAGCCCTCCAGCTCCGAGCCGATGCGGCGCACCGTGTAGTCGCTCAGGTCGGCGCCGGCCTGGGCGGCCACCAGCTCGCGGAAGCGGTCCTGCACCTTGCTGAGGGTGGCGGGCTCCCAGAGGAATTCGTTGTCCGGATCCACGTCGAGGGTGAGCTGGCCGGGATCGGGCACCAGCTGGCCGTTCTCCACCCGCGCCGTGAACAGGCGGATGTGGCGGGTGGTGGACTTGATCAGGGTGTCGGCCATGGGGGCGGAAGTCGCACCGGGGGAGACCCGGAGGGTCATCCACCGACATTAGGAAGCCCGCGGCCCGCTCCGGTCCGCCGCGGCCCCCGTCGGCGCCTTCCCGTCGGTGCCTTGCCGGCCGCTCCTTGCCGCCAGCTCCTTGCCGGCCGCCCCAGGCCCTCGGTGTCGGGAGCGGGCCTCTTAAGGTTGCCTCTGGATTCTGGGTCTGCCATGCGCGTCGCCATTGCAGGAGCCGGCCTGGCTGGGCTGGCCTGCGCCAAGTACCTCTGCGACGCCGGTCACACCCCGATCGTGGTGGAGGCCCGCGACGTGCTCGGCGGCAAGGTGGCGGCCTGGCAGGACGAGGAGGGCGACTGGTACGAGACCGGCCTTCACATCTTCTTCGGCGCCTACCGCAACATGCGCCAGCTGTTCAAGGAGCTGGACATCGAAGACCGTCTGCAGTGGAAATCCCACGCGATGATCTTCAACCAGAAGGAGACGCCGGGCACCTACAGCCGCTTCGACTTCCCCGACATCCCCGCCCCTTTCAACGGTGTGGCGGCGATCCTCGGCAACAACGACATGCTCACCTGGCCGGAGAAGATCGCCTTCGGCCTGGGGCTGGTGCCGGCGATGCTGCGGGGCCAGTCCTATGTGGAGGAGTGCGACAAGTACTCCTGGAGCGAGTGGCTCAAGCTGCACAACATTCCCGATCGGGTCAATGACGAGGTGTTCATCGCCATGGCCAAGGCGCTGAACTTCATCGACCCCGATGAGATCTCCAGCACCGTGGTGCTCACGGCCCTCAACCGCTTCCTGCAGGAGAGCGACGGTTCGAAGATGGCCTTCCTTGATGGCAACCCGCCCCAGCGCCTCTGCCAGCCGATCGTCGACTACGTGACGGCCCGCGGCGGCGAGGTGCACCTCGATTCCCCCCTGCGGGAGATCGAGCTGAACGCCGACGGCACGGTGAGCGGCTTCCGCATCGGCGGCATCAAGGGCAAGCAGGGCTACACGCTCCAGGCCGATGCCTATGTGAGCGCCATGCCGGTGGATCCCTTCAAGCTGCTGATCCCGGAGGCCTGGAAGTCGATTCCCTACTTCCAGAAGCTCGATGGGCTCAACGGCGTGCCGGTGATCAACATCCACCTCTGGTTCGACCGCAAGCTCACCGAGATCGACCACCTGCTGTTCAGCCGCAGCCCCCTGCTCAGCGTCTACGCCGACATGAGCAACACCTGCCGTGAGTACGAGGACCCCAACCGCTCGATGCTGGAGCTGGTGTTCGCCCCCGCCAAGGACTGGATCGGCCGCAGCGACGAGGAGATCGTGGCCGCCACCCTGGAGGAGCTGAAGCGCCTGTTCCCGATGCACTTCAGCGGCGACGACCAGGCCCAGCTGCGCAAGGCGATCGTGGTCAAGACGCCCCTGTCGGTGTACAAGACGGTGCCCGGCTGCCAGCAGCTCCGGCCCGATCAGGCCAGCCCGATCGCCAACTTCTTCCTGGCCGGCTGCTACACGATGCAGCGCTACCTGGCCTCGATGGAGGGGGCGGTGCTGAGCGGCAAGCAGTGCGCCCAGGCCGTGGCGAGCTCCGCCCTGGCGGCGGCGCCTGCTGAGCGCACGCCGGTCGGGGTGTGATCCCGGCGGCCGGCGACGCTCCGCCGCCGGCCCCGGCGGCCAGGGTCCTGGACGGGCTCGGGGTGGATGCCCGCTCCATCGAGCGGCGGGTGCTGCGCGGCACCCTGATCTGGTTCGGGGTCGTCGCCGGGCTGCTGGTGGGCACCACCGTGTTCAGCGTGCTGCAGCTGCGCAGCACCGTGCAGGCCTTCGCCGCCGAGAAGGTCAAGGCCGTGGGCGACAACCTCGCCAGCCAGCTGCTGGTGACGGACACCATCTACCGCCAGCTCACCCACGCGGCCCTGCGGGTGCTGCAGGTCGACACCCTGGCCCTGGGGCCGCCCTCCTTTGGCCCCGGCCGCCGCCTCGGCTCCGCCCAGCTGCCGGAGCTGCGCTTCGGCACCACGGCCATCGATGCCCGCTCGGGATACGTGGACGCGGTGGTGGAGCGGATGGGCGGCAGCGCCAGCCTGTTTGTGCGCGAGGGCGGCCGCTTCATCCGCGTGGCCACCACGGTGCGCCGGCCCGACGGCGGTCGGGCCGTGGGCACCGAGCTCGACCCCCGTGGTGAGGCCATCCGCGCCCTGCGCGCCGGCCGCGGCTTCTCCGGCGTGGCCGAGATCTTCGGCGAGCCCTACTTCACCAGCTACGAGCCGATCCGCGACCGGCGCGGCGCCGTGATCGGCGCCTGGTACACCGGCTACCGCATCGACACCCTGGCGGTGATCGGCCGCTCCGTGAACGGCTCCCGCATCCTCGACCGCGGCTTCGTGGCCCTGCTGGATGCCCGCGGCAAGCGCCGCTTCCACTCCGCCCATGTGCCCCTGAGCCAGGTGGAGGCCCTGGTGCTGCCCTCCGGCCGGGGCGGCGCGGCGGCGGCTGGGCCCGCCCCGCTGGCCGTCCCCAGGGACTACCAGCTCACCTGGCAGCGCTTCGCCCCCTGGCGCTTCCAGATCGTGTCCGCCACCTACCTGCCGGACATCGATCGCCTCACCGTGCAGCTCACCGGCGGCCTGCTGGGCCTGCTGGTGCTGATGGTGGGGGCGGTGCTGGCCCTCTCCTGGTGGTTCAGCCAGCGCCTCTCCAAGGCCCTGATCGACGACGAGGTGGCCCGGCTGCAGGCGGAGGCGGAGCGGGCCGCGGCCCAGGTGGCGCGCCAGGAGGCGGAGGAGGCCAACCAGGCCAAGAGCGCCTTCCTGGCCAACATGAGCCATGAACTGCGCACGCCGATGAACGCGATCATCGGCTACAGCGAGATGCTGATCGAGGAGGCCGCCGAGCTCGAGCCCGAGGAGTTCGTGCCGGACCTGCGCAAGATCCAGTCGGCCGGCAAGCACCTGCTCGGCCTGATCAACGACGTGCTCGATCTCTCCAAGATCGAGGCCGGCAAGATGACTCTGCACCTCGAGGAGTTCGACCTCGCCGCGACCCTGGCGGAGGTGGTGAGCACCGTGCAGCCGCTGCTGCGGCGCAACGGCAACAGCCTGGAGCTGCACTGCCCCGCCGACCTCGGCGTGGTCTGCGCCGACCTGACCAAGGTGCGCCAGTGCCTGCTCAACCTGCTCAGCAACGCCAGCAAGTTCACCGACCACGGCCGCATCGCGATCACGGTGACCTCCGTGGGGGCGGGCCCCGACGAGCGCCTGCGCATCGCCGTGGCCGACACGGGCATCGGCATGGACGCCGAGCAGATGGGGCGCCTGTTCCAGAGCTTCAGCCAGGCGGACAGCAGCACCACCCGCCGCTACGGCGGCACCGGCCTGGGGCTGGCCATCAGCCGCCAGTTCAGCCGCCAGATGGGCGGCGACATCACGGTGACCAGCGAGCCCGGCCGCGGCAGCACCTTCACCCTGGAGCTGCCCCGCCGGGTGGAGCCGGAGGCCCCGGAGGCCGCCGCCGCCGGGGAGGGGGCTGCGGTCCCGGCCGCCGCCTCCGCCGACCCCGCGGCGGAGGCGGGGCCGATCCCCACCGTGCCCGCCCGCGGCACCGTGCTCGCCATCGACGATGACGCCGATGCCCGCGAGCTGCTGCGCCGCTTCCTGGTGCGCGAGGGCTTTGCCGTGGCCCTGGCCGCCAGCGGGGCGGAGGGGCTGGCCCTGGCCCGCAGCCTCCGCCCCGACCTGATCACCCTCGACGTGATGATGCCGGGCATGGACGGCTGGGCAGTGCTGGCCAGCCTCAAGTCGGATCCGGAGCTGGCGATGATTCCGGTGGTGATGATGACCATGCTCGACAACAGCGAGCTGGGCGTGGCCATGGGGGCCACGGACTGTCTGACCAAGCCGGTGGACTGGGCCAAGCTCGAGCTGCTGCTCGGCCGGCTCACCGGGCCCGACCAGGGCGGCGGCCGGCTGCTGGTGGTGGAGGACGACGACGGCAATGCCGAGCTGCTGGGGCGGCTGCTGGAGCGGGCGGGCTGGAGCGTGGACCGGGCCCGCAACGGCCGCGAGGCCCTGGAGCGGATCGCCGTCAGCCGTCCCACCCTGGTGCTGCTGGACCTGATGATGCCGGAGATGGACGGCCTGGAGTTCGTCGAGCAGCTGCGGCGCAATCCGGTGGCCGCCGCCATCCCCGTGGTGGTGCTCACGGCCAAGAGCCTCAGCCCCGAGGATCAGGCCCGGCTCAACGGCCGGGTGAGCGACGTGCTGAGCAAGGGCCGCGTCACGGGCACCTCTCTGCTGGCGCAGATTGATGCCATTGTGAGGCGAAAATCCTGAGTGACCCCGCCGCTGCGATGGTTCGCATCCTGCTCGTCGAGGACAACGAGATGAACCGGGACATGCTCTCCCGGCGGCTGACGCGCAAGGGGTATGAGGTGGTGATGGCGATGGATGGGGCCGAGTCGCTGCAGGCGGCCGCCTCCCAGGCGCCGGCCCTGATCCTGATGGACATGAGCCTGCCGGTGATCGACGGCTGGGAGGCCACCCGCCGCCTCAAGGCCGATGCGGCCACCGCCGCCATCCCGGTGATCGGCCTGACGGCCCACGCCATGGAGGAGGACCGGCAGCGCTGCCTGGCCGCCGGCTGCGACGACTACGACACCAAGCCCGTGGACCTGGACCGCCTGCTGGAGAAGATCCAGGCCCAGTTGCAGCGCTGCGGCCTGGCCCCGGAGGGCTGAGCGATGCTGCCGCCCTCGTCGCCATCGCAGTCACCGCCGCCGCAGGAGCCGCCGCCGCAGGAACCGCTGCCACAGGAACCGTCGTCGCAGGCGCCACCGCCTGCCCACCAGGACCCTGATCAGGGCCTGGCCGCCCTGCGCCACGACCTGCTCACCCCCCTCAACCAGATCATCGGCTACAGCGAACTGCTGGAGGAGGAGGCCGCCGACGTGCATCCGGCCTCCCTGGCGGACCTGCGCCGCATCCAGCAGGCGGCCGCCAACCTGGTGACCCTGATCCGCACCCGCCTGCAGCCGATACCGGCGCAGGCCCCGCTGGATCCGGCCCCGGTGCCGGAAGCCCCGGAAGCCGCGCCCCCCGCCCCGGCCGTGGTCCCTGTGGCCGCGGCGCTCCAGGCCGCCGCTCCGTCCGCCGTCAGCCCCCGGCCCCCGGGAACCGCTCCCCAGGCCAGCGCTGCGGCGCCCCGGCTCGGCCGCATCCTGGCGGTGGACGATGACCCGCTCAACTGCGACATGCTGGCCAGCCGGCTGACCCGCCAGGGCCACAGCGTCACCACCGCGGCCGATGGCCTGGAGGTGCTCGACAAGGTGCGCCGGGGGCGCTTCGATCTGGTGCTGCTGGACGTGATGATGCCGGGCCTCGACGGCTACGGCACCCTGGTGCAGCTCAAGGCCGACGACCAGCTGCGCCACCTGCCGGTGATCATGATCAGTGCCCTCGACGACCTCTCCAGCGTGGTGCGCTGCATCGAGGCCGGCGCCGAGGACTACCTGCCCAAGCCCTTCAACGCCACGCTGCTGCGGGCCCGCATCGGCGCCTGCCTGGAGAAGAAGGCCCTGCGCGACCAGGAGCTCGAGCTCTACCAGAACCTGGTGCTGAGCCAGCAGCGGCTCGACCGGGAACTGCAGCTGGCCAACCGCTATGTGGAGGGCCTCTCGGCCGAGCGGCGCGCCGATCCCCAGGTGGCCCCCCTGCTGGCGGCCTTCCAGCGCATGGCCGGCGCCGTCTCGCGGCGGGAGACGGAGCTGCGGGCGACCATCAAGGAGCTGGAGATCAAGATCAACCCCGCGGCGGTGCAGGGCCAGGTGGGTTCGATCCTGGGCGATCCCTCCTTCTCCGCCCTGGCGGAACGGGCCCGGGCCATGCGCCGGCGCCGCGCCGCCCCGTGAGCCTGCCCTCTGTCACCATGGCCACTGCCCCGGTTGATCCAGGTGCCGACCCTGCCCCGATGACGGCACAGTCCTCCGCTGCCCCATCCCGCCCCTGGGAACCTGGCTCCGCCCTGCTCCCCAGCCTGGAGGAGGCCTACGAGGCCTGCCGGCGGGAGACGGCCGAGTGGGCCAAGACCTTCTACCTGGGCACCCTGCTGATGCCCCCGGCCAAGCGCCGGGCGATCTGGGCCATCTACGTCTGGTGCCGCCGCACCGACGAGCTGATGGACAGCGCCGAGGCCCAGGCCCGCCCCGTGCAGGAGCTGGCGGAGCGCCTCGACGCCTGGGAGCAGCGCACCCGCGAGCTGTTCGCCGGCAGCGTGCGCGACGGCCTTGACCTGGTGATGCGCGACACGCTGGAGCGCTACCCGCAGCCCCTGCAGCCCTACCTCGACATGATCGAGGGTCAGCGCATGGACCTGCGCCAGCACCGCTATGCCACCTTCGCGGAGCTGGAGCTCTACTGCTACCGGGTGGCCGGCACCGTCGGCCTGATGACCCAGGAGGTGATGGGGCTCGACGGCGCCTACACCACGGCCCCCTGGAGCGAGGCGCCGGACACCTCGGAGGCGGCGGTGGCCCTCGGCATCGCCAACCAGCTCACCAACATCCTGCGGGACGTGGGCGAGGACCGCGGCCGCGGCCGCATCTACCTGCCCCTGGAGGACCTGGAGCGCTTCGGCTACGGCGAGGCCGAGCTGATGGACGGCGTGCTCAACGACAACTGGCGCGCCCTGATGCGCTTCCAGGTGCAGCGCGCCCGCAGCTGGTTCAACCGCTCGGAGGCGGGGGTGCGCTGGCTGGCCCCCGACGCCCGCTGGCCGGTGTGGGCCTCGCTGCGGCTCTACCGCGGCATCCTCGATGTGATCGAGCAGGTCAACTACGACGTGTTCAACAACCGCGCCTTCGTGCCCAAGGCCGGCAAGCTGCTGGACCTGCCCCTCTCCTACGTGATCGCCCAGGCCCGATGAATCGCCCGATCAGCCCCCCGCCTGCCCTGAGCCGGCGCCGCCGGGGCATCGCCGCGCTGCTGCTGGGCTCCACGATCCTGGCCGGCGCGGCCGCCGCCGAGCCGCTGCCGCCGGAGCAGCGCGTCGAGGCCCTGGGCTCCGGCTGGCCGGGGCCGCGCCCCAGCCCCACCGAGGCGCCGCTGCCGCCGGAGCAGCTGGGCCGGCTGGCCCTGGCCCAGGCGGTGGCCTGGGCCAGCCAGCGCAATCCGGTGCTGCGCCAGTCCTATGAGGAGCTGGTGGCGACCCAGAACAGCCTCGGCGCCGCCTACGCCAGCTGGTGGCCCACCCTCAACGCCTCCCTCAACGGCGGCCCCTACGGCGCCCGCTCCTACTACAACTACCCGGGGGCCTTCACGGGCGGGGTGCCGGCACCGGGGCCCTATCAGAACCAGAAGGCCTTCATCGGCAGCTATTTCCAGGCCATCGGCCAGGTGGATCTCACCTGGAACCTGTTCGATCCGGCCCGCACCCCCACGATCTGGCAGAACAAGTACAAGGTGCGCCAGGCCGCCGACACCTACGTGATCGCCCTGCGGGACAACCGCCTGCAGACCGAGCAGGCCTTCGTGCAGCTGCAGCAGGCCTATGCCCAGGTGCTCACCGGCCAGCAGATCGTGGCCAACGACCAGCTGCTGTTCGGCCTCACCCAGACCCGCTTCCGCCTGGGCTCCTCCACCCGGGTGGACCTGGCCAAGCAGGAGTCGGTGCTGAAGGCCGACCAGAGCAACCTGGCCCGGGCCCAGCAGGACGTGCGGGTGGCCCAGGCGGCCCTGGGCGAGCTGCTGGCCATCAGCGACTCCTCCCCCCTGACGCCGGCGGAGCAGCTCGGGGCCCTGGGCTCCTGGCCCCACTCCCTGGCGGACACCGGCCGCGCCGCCCTCGCCTACCGCAAGGTGATCGAGCAGAAGCTGATGGACGTCAAGATCAACGAGTCCCAGGCCCAGATCGAACTGGCCACCTACCGGCCCACGATCCAGCTGGTGAACAGCTGGCTGTGGACCAAGGCCGCGGGCTTCACGGGCCAGGGGCCGCCGTGGGTGCAGGGGGCCCGCTCCGACCTGTGGGACACCTCGGCACTGCTGCAGCTCTCCTTCACCGGCTTCGATGGCGGCCAGGCGCGCATGAACGCCGCGGCTGCTCGCCGCCGGGCCCGGGCCGCAGAGGCCTCCTACCAGGCGGCGGTGAACCAGGTGCGCAAGGAGGTGGAGAGCTTCTACGCCCAGGCCACCCAGGGCCGCGAGGTGGTGCTGTTCTCCTCGGGGCGGGTCAAGGCGGCCAACGAGGCCCTGCGCCTGCAGACCCTGCGCTTCAACGCCGGCTACGGCACCGTCACCGACGTGGTGCAGGCCCAGCAGGACCTCACCCAGGCGGTGATCGCCTACGTCAACGACCTGGCGGCCTACAACATCGCCCTGGTGAGCCTGGCCCGGGCCAGCGGCCTCGACTACGTGGCCGATCCGGCCCTGAGCCGGCAGCTGGGCACTCCCCTGGACGACCTGCGCCTGCCCCCCCGCCTCGCCAAGCTGCGCTGATCAGCCGCCGGGGGGTTCCCCGCCGGGCCCCTCCGCCGGCGGCCCGGCTGCGGGGTCGTCGCCCGCCTCCGCCGGGACCCCGCCCTGGAACCGGCGCCGCCGCTCCCGCATCGCCCGGGCCCGCTCGCCCAGGGCACGGAAGCTGGGGTCCTCGAGGATCGAGCACACCTGCCCCTGCAGCGACTGGCGGTTGATGCTGATCGTCAGCTCCTGGATCTGGGCCCGCAGGCCGTCCTCCCGGTCGGCCACCGCCCCGGCCATGCGGTTGAAGGCCAGCACCAGCCGGCCCACGGCGTCGTCGGCCCCGTAGCTCAGGGCCTGGCGGGTCTGGCCGGAGGCGATGGCGTCGGCCGCGGCCGCCAGCCGCTCCAGCTGGCGGGTGATGCCGCGGGCCAGGAGCCAGGCGGCGGTGCCGCTGCCCAGCATCAACAGCCCGCTCAGACCGATCAGCCCGGCGATCACCCGCACCGTCTCCTGCCGCATCGGCTTGAGGGTGCGCCGCAGCACCGTCTCGTCCACGGCGATGGCCGCCACCCAGTTCCAGCTGGGGAAGGTGGCCACGAACAGGGATCGGTGCGCCGCCGCCCCCGGGCCACCGCTGGCGGGGCCGAGCCGCCGCTCCGTGACGCTGGGGGCCTGGCCCAGGCCGGGCCGGGGGATGCCGCCCGTCGCCGCCAGGGCGGCCTGCAGGTCCCGGCAGGTATCCGGCCCGGGCCGCTGGTAGTCGCAGGCCAGCTGGCCGCTGGGTCTCCAGGCGAAGAAGGCCACCGCGTGGTCCTCCTGGGGGAACAGGCTGGCGCCGGCGTTGAGCAGGCCCGTGGCGGCGTCGGTGGAGACACTCACCGTCACCACCAGCCGCCGGCCCCGGGGCGTGGCGTTCAGGGGCGCCAGCCGGGTGACGCGCCACTGCTCCCCCCGCCGCAGCAGGGTGTTGCGCGGCACCAGCTGCCCTGCGGGATTCAGATACAGCGCCTCCAGCTCGCGCACGGTGTCGGCGGGGGCCCGCCAGTTCATCTGCAGCGGCTCGCCGGAACGGGTGACGCCGGTGAGGCGGTGCCACTGGCCCTGGCCGTTCTGGAAGTAGACCGCCGACCACTCGTCGTCCATCGACAGCGGCTGACGCAGCAGGGCATTGAGCAGGGTCGCCGCCTGGGTCGAGGCGAAGCGCTGCCCCTGCCAGGTGAAGGCACCGCTGGAGTCGATGGCCAGGCCCTGCAGCTGGCGGCGCAGGGTGTCGGAATCGCGGTGCAGCAGCAGGCCGGTGCGGCTGGCGCTGGCCTGGATCAGGTTGGCGGTGCGCAGCAGGCTCTCGCGGTTGTCCTGTTGAAACAGGGTCGAGAGCTCGATGCTGGCCTGCCGGGCGATCGCCACGGCGGCGACGCTGGCGAACCCCAGGAACAGCAGGGTGCTCACCAGGGGGCCACTCACCCCCAGGATCACCAGGCGTGTTCCCAGGGGCAGGCTCTTGCTCATGCGTACCACTGGAACGGTCCTAGTATCCCCTGGCCAAGCGGGGCCTGGACCAGTTGCGATGACCAAGATCGTTTGCGTTCATTCCTTCCGCGGTGGCACTGGAAAGTCCAATCTTTCCGCCAATCTGGCAACGGCCCTCGCCCTCGGTGGTCGCAAGGTGGCGGTGATCGATACGGATCTGGCCTCGCCGGGGGTGCACGTGCTGTTTCAGTTCACGCCCGGCCCGGAGGATGCCACCCTCAACGACCATCTGCAGGGTTCCGTACGCGCCGATGGGCCGGCGGTGGTGTCGATTGAGACCTGCTGCCATGAGGTGACTCCCGAGGCGGTGAAGGCTCGGGGGGGGCATGTCTTTCTTGTGCCGGCTTCGATGCAGAGTGATCGGATCGCGCGGCTGCTGCGCGAGGGCTATGAGGTGGAGAAGCTCAACGATGCCCTGTTTGAGCTGGGGGAGAAGCGCCATCTCGATGTGATCATCGTGGATACCCATCCCGGCATCAACGAGGAGACGCTGCTCACCACCGCCATCTCCGATTGTCTGGTGATGGTCATGCGTCCCGATTCCCAGGACTACCTCGGTACCGCCGTGGCCCTGGAGGTGGCCCAGCGGCTGGATGTGCCCCATGCGCTGCTGGTGGTGAACAAACTGCCGCGGCACTTCGATGCCCAGCAGGTGCGCGATCGGGTGGAGCAGAGCTATGGCATCCCCCTGGGGGCCGTGCTGCCCCTGAGCGATGAGCTGCTCGACCTGGCCAGCGGCGACCTGGCCCTGCTCACGGTGCCCGACCACCCCTGGAGCCAGGGGGTGACCGCCCTGGCCCAGACCCTGAGCGATGCCATCCTTTGACGGCTCCCAGCTGCCGCGGCAGCCACTGTCGATGGGCCTGCTGCTGAGCCTGGAGCCGCCGGAGCTGCGCCGTCTGCTCAAGGCCGGCCTGCGGCTGGGCCTGCCCCAGCCGGAGCTGGAGCAGCTGCTGCGCCGCGACTGGGCCCTGGAGCCCGCCGATCCCGGGGCCGAGGCCCTGCTGGCCGCCCTGGCGGAGCGGGACTGGTTCCGCTGGAATGCCCAGACGGAGCGCTGGAAGACGCACCTCGGCTGAGCGGCAGGTCCCGCCGCCGCCCCGTTCCACCCCCGCCGCCCTTCGCCCACCTCCCCGATGCAACTGCTCAACGCCTGGTATGCCGTGGCCCTGGCCTCGGGACTGCCGTCGGATCAACCGCTCACGGTGCAGCTGCATGGCCAGGAGCTGGTGCTCTGGCGGGGCGCCGACGGGGCGCCGCTGGCGGCCCAGGACCGCTGTCCCCACAAGGGGGCCTCCCTGGGGCGGGGCTGCCTGGTGGAGGGGCGGCTGCGCTGCGGGTACCACGGCTGGAGCTTCGATGACCAGGGCCGCTGCGTGCAGATCCCAGCCAACCGCCCGGGCATGGCGATCCCCCACCGCGCCCACCTGCGGCTCTATCCCTGCCGGGAGGCCCACGGCTTCCTGTGGATCTGGTGGCACGCCCAGGCCGAGCTGGATCCGGCCACGGTGCCGCCCCTGCCGCCGATCCGGCACGTGCCTGAGGCCCAGGATCCGGCCTGGCGCAGCATGGAGGGCACGGCGGTCTGGTCGGCCCACTGGCTGCGGATCCTCGAGGGCTTCATCGACCTCACCCACGTGCCCTACGTGCACAAGGGCACCTTCGGGGGCGCCGCGGCCGATCAGCTCTACACCTCCCAGGAGGAGGCCAGCGCCGACGGCCTCTACGCCCTGATCCACACGCCCCGGGATCGCCACTACCGCGCCGACCAGGGCGGCAACCCCCTCAGCCGCCTGGCCCAGTCGCTGCTGGGCGGTGGCCGGCAGGCGGCGGAGCCGGAGCCGTCGGAGCCCCAGGAGCCCGAGGTGGCCTCCGGTGGCGTGCAGCACCTCGACCTGTGGCTGGCCAATCTTCTGCTGATCCGCGTTGTCTTCAAGGACTTTTCGATCTACCTCTGCCTCGTGCCCGTGCCCCTGGGGGATGGCCGCACCCAGCTGCTCTGGCGCCACTTCCGCTCCTTCCTGAAGAGTCCCCTGGCGGATGGCGCCGCCCTCAAGCGGGTGCACCGCTTCCTGGAGGAAGATCGCGCCATCGTGGAATCGGTGCGGCCGTTGGAACCGGATCTCGATGCACGCCAGGATCTGCTCCTGGCCAGTGATTCGATGACCCTGGGGCTGCGCAAGTTGCTGCGCGCCAAGCGCGAAGCTAATCTCATCGTCTGATCCAAGCTGCCGCAACGGAGGGGTGACGCCGATGGCCGCCGATGACGCCCCAGCCGTCGCCGCCACCGCCGCGGCGGGGCAGCAGCGCCCCATCCCGATCGAGGCGATGGACCACGTGGCTCTGACGGTGTCCGATCCGGCCCACTCGCTGCGCTGGTACCAGGAGACCTTCGGCTTCACGGAGGCCCACATGGAGGGGCTGGCCGTGGGGCCGCCGTTCATCCTGCGGGTGGTGGGCGAGTCGTACCTCAACCTGTTCCCGGCCGATGCCGGCCCCACCCGGCCCGCCCCCGGCCACGACACCATCGCCATGCGGCACCTGGCCTTCCGCATCCCCTTCGCCCTGATGGAGCAGACCGAGCAGCGCCTGCGGGCCCAGGGCCATCACGTGCAGGCCTTCGCCTATGGGCCCCGCTGCCGCTCCCTGTTCCTGGCCGATCCGGATGGCCACCAGATCGAGCTGATCGGCTACGGCGAAGGCGTGTTCGTCGGCTGAGGCTGAGGCCGGCAGCTGAGGTTCAGGCCGGCAGCGTCGTCTCCGCGGGCGGCCTGGTGCGCACCTTGGCGAGGATCAGCAGGGCGGCGGCCGCGAAGATCACCCCCGCCGCCAGGTGGAAGGTGAGCCGGTAGCCGCCGTAGGTGTAGAGCCGCCCCGAGGCCAGCGGGCCCAGCAGGCTGGTGAGGCTCACGCACGACTGGGTGAGGCCCCCCAGCAGGCCCTGCTGGCGCTCGTTCACCGCCGTGGAGAGCAGGGTGCGCAACCCGGGCGTGCTCAGGCCCACGCCGGTGGCGAACAGGAACTGGGTGAGGTAGAGGTAGCGGCCCTGGTCGATGGCCGACACCCCCAGCAGGGCGATGCCCACCAGCACCAGCCCCACCTCGGCCAGGCGCTTGGCCCGGAAGCGGCGCAGCAGCCTGGGCAGCAGGCCCCCCTGCACCAGCGCCGCCACCACCCCCACGAAGCAGAGCAGCAGGCCGGCGGCCTCGGGCCCCCAGCCGAAGCGCTGCTTGGCATCCACTACGAACACGCCGGTGAAGGAGGAGAAGCCCAGGTAGAAGAGGAAGTAGACGCTGAGCATGCGGCGCAGCTCCGGCTGCTCGGAGCTCCACCAGCGCAGCGGCTGCTGGGGTTCCTCCGGCCCCGCGGCCTGGGGCGCGAGGGTCTCCGGCAGCAGCTTCAGCACCAGCACCAGGTTCACCAGGGTCAGGGCCGCGGCCACCAGGAAGGGGGCCCGGGGGCTGAAGGAGCCGATCAGCCCCCCCAGGGCCGGGCCGAACACGAAGCCCAGCCCCAGGGCGGCCCCGAGGGCCCCGAAGCTCACGGTGCGGGCATCGGAGGCCTCGCTGCGGTCGGCCACCATCGCCTGGGCCAGGGCGAACACCGCGGCGCTGCCGCCCTTGATCGCCTGGAACAGCATCAGCAGGGCCAGGCTGCCGGCCAGGCCCGAGCCCAGCAGGCCGAGGCTGCCCACGGCGATGGCGCCGGCCATCAGCGGCTTGCGGCCCCAGCGGTCGGAGAGGCGGCCGATCAGCGGCGCCCCCAGCAGCTGGCAGCCGGCGTAGAGCGCCGTCACCTGGGTGACCGTGATGGCGCTGAGGCTGCCGGTCAGGTCCGCCACCAGGAAGGGCAGCACCGGCGCCAGCAGGCCGAAGGAGCCGGTGTCGACGGCCACCACCAGGCAGAGGATCAGCAGGGCGCGCCGGTTCATGCCGCACCTCCGGCCAGGGCCTGCAGCAGCAGCGGATTCACCTGCTCCGGCGCCTCGTCGTGGGGGCAGTGGCCCAGCCCCGGCAGCACCTCCAGGCTGTGCACGCAGGCGAAGCGCCGCCAGCGCCGGGCCTCGTCCACGGGCTCCCAGGGGTCGTCCTCGCCCCAGATCAGGTGCACGGGGGTCTGCAGCTCCGCCAGCAGGTCCGGCGCCAGCAGGTCGTTGAACAGGTTGATGAAGCCCCGGAAGGCCTCGGCGGCTCCGGCCTGGCGGGTGGGCTCCAGCAGCGCCGCCACCAGGGCATCGTCCACGTTGACGCCGCTGGGGTAGGCCACCCCCAGCACCCGCCGGATCACGCTGGGCCGGCTCAGCTGCTGGAACAGCCAGCTGGTGAGCCAGCGCCGGCGCACCAGGCTCTTCAGCAGGGGCCGGCCGTAGCGGCGCAGCGGCGGCTGCTCCGCCAGCCGCCTGTCATCGAGGGCGCGCTGGGCGCAGTCGATCAGCACCACCTGCCGGGCGGGGTGTCCCCGCTGCTCCAGCCGCTGGGCGGCGCGCAGGGCCACCACGCCGCCGATGGAGTTGCCCACCAGGCTCACCGGGCCCGGCAGCCGCTCGGCGATCAGGGCGTCCACCTGCTCGGCCCAGAGTTCGATCCCGTAGCGGCAGTCGCCGGGGCCGGCCTCCTCCCCCGCCAGCACGGCCCGGGGCTTGCCGCTGGCGCCGAAGCCCAGCAGGTCGATGGCCACCACCCGGTGGCCGGCGGCGGCCAGGGGGGCGATGGTGTGGCGCCAGTGCTCCTTGCAGGCCCCGAAGCCGTGCACCAGCACCACGGTGTCAGTGTCGATGTGGGTGCCTGTGGCTTCGGTGGCTGTGGGTTCGGCGCCGGCGGCCGCCGCAGCGGGCCCGCAGGCCACGTAGCTCACCGGCTCGCCGCGCCAGGACCAGGGCTGGATCCAGCTCTCGGGGTAGGGAAGGGGCGCCATGGCTAGTGCTCCGCTGCCGTCAGGTCCGGTTGCCATGGCTGCACGCGCCCATCCTCGATCCGCCAGATTCTGTCGGCGTCCTTGAGCAGCCGCAGGTCGTGGGTCACCAGCAGCACCGCACTCTGGCGCCGGCGGCAGAGGGAGCCCAGCAGTTCCACCACGTCCTGGCCTGACTGGCTGTCGAGGGAGGCCGTGGGTTCATCCGCCAGGATCAGGTCGGGCTCGGGGGCCAGGGCCCGGGCGATGGCCACCCGCTGGCGCTGGCCGCCGGAGAGCTCGTCGGGGTAGTGGTGCAGCCGGTGGCCGAGGCCCACGGCCTCCAGCAGCTCCCGGGCCCGCTGTTCCCGCTGGCCGCCGTCGGCCTCGCTGAGCTGCAGCAGCAGCTGCACGTTCTGCAGCACCGTGAGCGAGGCCACCAGGTTGTGGCTCTGGAAGATGAAGCCGATGCGTCGGCGCACGGCCATGCGCTGCTGTTCGCTGGCCCCGTAGAGCTCCTGACCGAGCACCTGCAGCGAGCCCTCCTCCACCGAGCGCAGGGCCCCCACCAGGGTCAGCAGGGTGCTCTTGCCGCTGCCGGAGGGGCCCACCAGCAGGGTGATCTCGCCGGCCTGCACCTCGAAGTTGAGCCCGTGCAGGATCTGGCTGCGCAGCTCCCCCTGGCCGTAGCTGTGGCGCAGCTCGCTGGTGACGATCACCGGTTGAAGCGGGGCTTCCGTCATGGCGGCTCAGAACACCGAGGCCGGATCGGCATCCGCCAGCTTGCGGATGGCGATGGCGGCGGAGGCGGCGCACACCCCGAGGGTGAGGGATCCCACCAGCAGGATCTTGTCGGAGCTCATCTCGATGCGGATGCCGGAGGCGGAGGTGAGGAAGGCGTAGAGGCCGGCGCTGGCCAGGGTGGCGGGGATGAAGGCCGACACCGCCAGGATGATCGCCTCCTGCACCACGATGAACAGCAGGAAGATGTCACTGAAGCCCATGGCCTTGAGGGTGGCGTATTCCTTGAGGTGGTCGGTCACATCGGTGTAGAGCACCTGATACACCACCACGCCGCCCACCAGGATGCCCATGATCGTGCCGAAACCGAAGATGATCCCGAAGGACGACGACGTGTTCCAGTAGTTGCGCTCCTGGCTGATCAGCTCCGCCTTGGTGAGCACCTGCAGCTCGCGGCCGTAGCGCTCCTCCAGGAAGCTCTGCACCCGGGGGATCAGGGCGGGATCGGTCAGCCGCACCGCCCCCAGGGAGATCTCGCCGGCGTTGATCTGGCGGTAGGCGAGGTTGATGGCGGTGCTGTCGCTGCTCACCAGGTTGCTGTCGGCGGCGAAGATCGAGCCGAGCTTGAACAGCCCCACGATCCGGAAGCTCTTGGAGAAGTCGGAGAGGATCAGCTCCTGGGTGCCGTTGCGCCGCACGGCGGGCGCGACGGGGCCGGTGTTGCGGTTGCCGCGGGCATCGAACAGCACGTAGTTGGGAATGCGCAGCTTGTCGAGCTGGGCGCTCACCTCCGGCAGCTTGAGCACGTTGGTGGCGGGATCGAAGCCGATCAGCCGCAGGCTGGTGGGCTTGACGCCCCCCAGGCGCTGGGCGTTCACGTTGGCCACGTAGATCGGGATCACCTGCTTCACCCCCTCCACCCCCAGGGCGTTGTAGAGCAGCGACTGGGGAAACTGCTGGAAATTGCCGCTGTTGAGGGTGCCGGGGCTGATCAGGATCAGGTCCGTATCCAGCGCCTCATAGAAGGTGGTGGCGCTGTTGAGCAGGCCCGACTGGAAGCCCAGCTGCATGTACATCAGCAGGGCGGCGAAGCCGATGCCGGTGACGGCCACCAGGTAGCGGATCGGCTGGCGCTTGAGCTGCAGCCAGGCCAGGGGCAGATCCGCCAGGTTGATGCCCGCGGGCAGGAAGCGCCTCATGGGCCGGGGAAGCGCACGATCACGTTCAGCCCGCTGAGCCTCTCCACCCGGCGGCGATCGGCCGGATCGAGGTCGAGCTTCACCAGCACCACCCGGGCGTTGACGTCGTTGTTGCCGGTGATGGCGAACAGATCCCGCTCCGACACCTGGCTGATGATCGTGGCCAGGCGGGCGTTGATGCTGCCCTTGAAGCCACCGCTCTCGGCGGTCACCACGGCCGGCTGGCCGAGGCGCAGCCGGTTCACGTCGGTCTGGAACACCTGGGCCCACACCTGCATGCGGTCGGCCCGTCCGATCAGGGCCAGGCCCTCGTCGGTCTCACTCATGCCGGGCCAGCTGAAGATGCGGATCAGGTTGCCGTCCAGGGGCGAGAGCACCTCGGCCGCCGCCAGCTGGGTCTCGGCCCGCTTCAGGGCGGCCTGGCTCGATTCGATGTCGGCCCGCTTGCTGATCACATTCGACTGCACCTCGCCGAGTTCCTGCTCGGAGATGCCGCCGTCGCGGAACAGCTCCCGGGCCCGCGACTGGCTGAACACCAGGCTGGGCAGCAGCACCTGGGTGGCCCGCAGGTTGGCCCGGGCTTCGCGCACGGAGGCCTCCAGCTGCTGCCAGCTGCTCAGCCGCGCCAGCACCTGGCCCTTGCGGATCGGGTCCCCCTCGCCCACGAACCAGCGGTCCACCACCTCACTGCCGCCGACGCTGCCGGCCGGAACCGACAGGTTCACCAGGCCGCCATCCGGCGTCAGCCGTCCCAGGGCGGTGACCTCCTGGCGCAGGGGGGCCTGGACCTGGACCACGGGCTTGGGCCGCAGCAGCACCCAGCCGCCCACCAGCAGACCCCCCAGGGCGAGGACCAGCAGTGGAACGCGGCGCTTTTCGATCCAGGACAGGGCCCGTTGCGGAGCTGTCGTGCCCATGGCCGCGTGCTGGTCCGCGCATCTTAAGGGGCTGTGCCAGCGGGAAACTGCCCCTACACTGGCGCCGAGTTTCTGGCCCACGGGCAATGCGCCGCCTACGGATTCCGGCCGGTGAGTACGTCTACAGGCAGGACGATCCGAGCGAGGCGATGTTCCTGGTGCGCTCCGGCAAGGTGGACATCACCGTCACCTATCCCGAGACCGGCGAGGCCGTCGACACCAGCCATGGGCCGGGCCACATCTTCGGCGAGGTGGAGCTGATCGACCACCGGACCCGGGTGGCCAATGCCCGTGTCACCACGGCCGCGGACCTGGTGGCCTTCGATCGCGACGAGCTGCTGGAGATCCTCTTCGAGAGCCCCGAGAAGAGCCTGCTGCTCGGCAAGACCACCTACAAGCGCCTGCAGGAACTGTTCAGCGATCAATCCCTGGACTCCGAGCTGGCCCGGCTGCGGGAGGAGATGAAGGTCACGATTCAGCAGGCCGTGGTCTCCCACGAATCGCGCGTGGTGCGCAGCCACAACGGCATGCTCGCCATCGCCGCTCCGATCATCGTGATGGTGGTGCTGGCGGTGGGGGCCTACTGGTTCTTCCACCGCGCCTGATGGCCGCCCCCCGGCCCCAGTCCAGGCCACCGTCCCACCGACTCCCCCCTCACCGGCAACCGGCCATGAAGCAACCGTCCCCCGAGGAAAAGCAGGCTGCCCTCGCGGCCTTCCGCGAGGATCTGGAGCACGAGGTGGAGCATGGCATCGAGCACCACGAGGCCTCGATGACCAAGATGGGCTTCCTGTTCCTGGGCATCTTCGTGGGCGTGATCGCCCTCGCCGCCCTGCTGCCCTGAAGCCCCCCCAGCCCCAGAGGGGCAAGGGGGGCTCGGGGCCCTGATGCCAGGGCTCTTCAAGGCCCTTCCTGTCCCTCAGACCGCCGCCTTCTGGTCCGCCAGCAGGGCCTTGAGCTTGGCCAGTTCGCCGGCCCAGCGCGGGTCGGGGGCGTCCTCCTGGACGCTGTCGCTGTGCACCACCTTGTTGACGGCCTTGCGGGCCACCTGGCTGGCGGGTGCGCCGGGGCGGCGATCGCCGCCGCTGGCCGGGCGGGCGTCGCGGCGCTCGGAGCGCTCGATGCGCAGGCTGTTGCCGCCGAACTCACGGCCGTTCAGCTGCTCGATCACGGCGTCGGCCAGCGTCTCGTCGTCCACGTTGGCGAAGCCGAAGCCGCGGCCGGCGCCGGTCTCACGGTCCTGGACGGCCTTGAAGCGGACCCCCTCACCCACGGAGGCGAACAGGGCCTCAAGCTCGGCGGCCTCGAAGCTCTGCGGCAGGTTGCCGACGTACAGACGAACGCTCATGGGATCAGGGGGCGGGAGAAAGAAGGTGGGCGGGCCGGGGGCGCTGGCTGACGGCTTGGGCCAAGGCCCAGCAGCAGCTGGCAGTGGCGCGCCGTCGGCGAGCCTTGTAGGCGTGACCCCACCGGCGTTCGGCTCACCCTGGAGACGCGTTCAAGTCGCTCGCGGGCAGGTGGAACGGCGATCGGGACAGCAGCTACCCCTGACTGGCGCGATTCAGGTCGTTGGAAACGACTTTGCAGTTGAAGTTAATCACGGCGCGGTGTCCCCCCGCCAGTCCGCCGGCCTGGCGGCCAGCCAGTGGCGGGCCCAGGCGATGGCAGCCCCCTCGCCCTGGAGGCGGCCAAAGGCCTGTTCCCGCAGCAGCCCCTCCATCAGCTCCCCCAGCAGCGGCGAGGGGGCCAGGCCGCAGGCCCGCTGCAGCTGGCGGCCATCCAGCGGCGGCCGGGGGTGGAACAGGCGGTCGTCCGGATCGCGCCAGCGGGCCAGCCAGGCCGCCGCCAGCTCCGGTGGCCAGGGCAGCAGCAGGGCCGGCAGGTCCGCTTCGAGCTGGCGCTGCAGCTGCAGCCGCTCCGTCTCCGGCAGGTCGGCGAGGGCCGCCTGGGGGGCGCTGGCGGCTGCGGCCGGATCGGTGCCCGGCGGACCCGCCGCCGCCAGCCGCTGCCGCCAGTGGCGCAGCCGACTGGCGCGCTGCTGCAGCCTGCGGCTGCTGCGCAGCCGCTCCAGGCCCGTCCCATCGAACAGGGCGGCCAGGCGGGCCAGGGGCAGGGCCTCGGCGGCCTCCTCGGGCCTGAGGCCGGCGGCGGCGGCCTGCTGCGGGCTGAGGCGGGCCAGCAGGGCCAGGTCCGCCTCAGCCGCGGATTCAGGGGCCGTGGGGCCGGTGGCCCCGGCGCTCCAGGGGCTGAGCAGGCCCCAGGCGGCGGCCAGGGCCAGGCCGTGGTGGCCCGTGGGCGCCGCCGCCAGCTTCTCCAGTTCCGCCAGCACCCGCTCGGGTGCCACCCGGGGCAGCAGGCCGTGGTGGCGGCGGATCCAGGCCTCGCTGGTGGGGTCCAGCTCGAACTCCAGCTGGGCCGCCAGCCGCACCCCACGCAGCAGCCGCAGCGGGTCGTCCAGCAGGTTCGCCTCGCCCAGGGCCACGAGCCGGCGCTGGCGCAGGTGCTCCAGGCCGCCGCTGGGGTCCACCAGCGCCGCCCCGGGCCGCAGCGGCAGGGCGATGGCGTTCACCGTGTAGTCGCGGCGCCCCAGGTCCGCCTCCAGGCTGGCGCCGTCGCGGCGGGCCAGGTCCAGGCTCCAGCCCCGGATCACCAGCCGCGCCATGCAGCGCTCGGCGTCGAGCACCACCGCGCTGCCGCCGTGGCGGCGGGCCAGGGCGCGGCAGAGGGCGATGGCATCGCCGCCCACCACCAGGTCCAGGTCCGGCTTCGGGCCCAGGCGGTCCAGCAGGCCGTCGCGGACGGCGCCGCCCACCAGGGCCGCATCGGCCGGCAGGGCCTCCAGGGGCAGCGGCCAGCGCCCGGGCTGCAGCCGCCGCCAGAGCTCGCGGGCTGGCGCGCCCGTCACAATGGGCCCAGCCGCGCCGGACGCTGACATGTGCATCTGCGTGGATTGCCACTGGGTGGAGGTCTGCCAGGCCTATCACGCGGTCGAGCGCCAGCACGGGGTGCCCCACCTGAGCGACGACCCCGGCTTTGTGCCCAGGGAGCCCCGCATCCACGTGCAGGTCTGTGATCTGCCCGGCGGCCAGGTCGGGGTGGAGTGGGACGTGCGGGGCTGCGCCAGCTTCCAGGCCGACCCCGGCCGCTGGCGGCGGCTCCGTCCCGGCCTGGCGGTGCCGGCATGAGCGAGGCCCCCTGGCTGCTGGCCCTGCACAGTTCCAGCGACACCCTGGCCGTGGGGCTGCAGCGCCTGGTGCCGGCCGCTGCCCCGCCCGGCGGCGCGGCGCCTGCCGCCGCCGCACTCGAGCCCGCCCGCCTGGCCAGCTTTCCCCTGGGCCGGCGCCTCTCCAACGCGCTGCTGCCCTGCGTGGAGCAGCTGCTGCCGGCCCAGCAGTGGCCCCGGATCGGACGGCTGGTGGTGGCCACCGGCCCCGGTGGCTTCACCGGTACCCGCCTGACCCTGGTGCTGGCCCGCACCCTGGCCCAGCAGCTGGCGATCCCCCTGCACGGCTTCAGCAGCTTTCTGCTGATCGCCCGCCGCCTGGCCGCGCCGGGCGGGGCCCTGGCCGGGGCCGGGCGCTTCTGGCTCACCCAGGAGCTGCCGCGCCGCGGCCTGGTGGCCGGCTGCTACGGCCCGGACGCCGGCGCCTTCGGGGGCGTGGCGGAGATCGCGGCGCCGCGCCTCTACCGCCCCGCCGAGGTCCTGCCGGCGGGACCCCGGGCCCCGGCCCTGGTGGAGCCCGAGGCCGATGCCGCCCAGCTGCTCGCCCTGGGCCAGCTGGCGGCGGCCCAGCGGCTGGCGGGGCCCTGGCAGCCGGTGCTGCCGCTCTACCCCACCAGTCCGGTGGAGGGGCTGTGATGGCGCGGCCCCGTCCCCAGCGGCAGGTGGCGCGCCGGGGCGGCCGGGCTGCGCTGGCCGGGGCCGCGGCCGGATCCGGGGTGGGCTCCGGGGCCGCCGCCGGCGGTCAGCAGGGCCCACCGCGCCGCCCCCGGCGCCCCCGCCGCGGTGGCGGCGGTCGCTGGCTGCTGCTCCTGCTGACGGCCGGCGGGCTGCTCTGGCTGTCCCGGGGGCTGCTGCTGCCCACGCCGCCTCAGCCCCAGCTGATCCTGGTGCTCGGCGGCGATGTGGCCCGCGAGCGGGCCGCCGGTGAACTGGCCCGCCGCGATGGCCTGCCGCTGCTGGTGAGCGGCGGCAGCAACCCCGAGTACGCCACCTGGCAGTTCGGCCAGCAGGGGCTCGGCGCCGGCCGCGTCCAGCTCGACTACCGCGCCCACGACACCCTCACCAACTTCACCTCGGTGGTGGACGAGCTGCGCCGGGCCAAGGTGCGCCACGTGCTGCTGGTCACCAGCAGCGACCACATGGCGCGGGCCCTGCTGGTGGGCCGGATCGTGGCTGGCAGCCGCGGCATCCAGCTCACGCCGGTGGCGGTGCCCTGTGGCGACCGCTGCCAACCCGAGGGGCGCCGCAAGGTGTGGGGCGACGGCGCCCGGGCCGCCCTGTGGGTGCTCAGCGGCCGCGATGTCAGGGACTGGGCGGCAAGGCGGTTCGCTCCGCTGCTGGCGCCAGCTCCGCGGTCCTGAGGGGGCCGCGGATCGGGCCCAGATCCAGCAGGGCGTTGATCTGCTCCTGGCAGGCGGCGGTGGCGGCCTCCAGGTCGGCGCGGCGGCGCGAGGCCGGCGGCGGGATCGGCGTGCCGATGCGGATGTGCACCGGCACCAGCCGGGGCCGGTCCTGGCCGGGGCCCAGGGCCCGGTGGCTGTTGATGATCGCCACCGGCAGCAGCGGCACGCCGGCCCGGGCCGCCAGCAGGGCGGCGCCGGCCTGGGGGTGGTTCACCCGGCCATCGGCCTGGCGGGTGCCGTCGATGAACACGCCGGTGGCCCAGCCCTCCTCCAGCCGGTCGGTGGCGATGCGGATCGCCTCGCGGTCGCTCGCCCCCCGCGCCACCGGGTAGGCGCCGCAGGCCCGGATGATCGGCCCCAGCAGCGGCACCTTGAACAGCTCCGCCTTGGCCATGAAGGCCACCGGCCGGCCCAGGGCATGGCCCAGCAGCGGTGGATCCAGGTGGGAGCCGTGGTTGGCCACCACCACCAGCGCCCCGTCCATCGGCACGTTGCCATTGCCGGCGGTGCGGCCGCGGAACAGCAGCCGGTACACCGGAAACACCAGCAGGTAGCTGATCAGCCGGTAGGTGAGGCTTGGCCTGGGGGTGCTGAGCAGGGCCGGCGGCTCGGCCCGGCGGCGCCGGCGCCGCAGCACGCGCTTCACCGCCTCCACCGGCCGGCTGCCGGGCCGCGGGTTCCCCGGAGGTCCCAGCGCGGAGCCGCTCACAGGCCCAGGTCGGCGGCGGTGGCGATCTGGGCGGTGCCGATGCCGGCGGCGTCGCGCTTGATCAGGCCGCTGAGCACGGCGCCCGGGCCGATCTCCACGGCGGTGTCGATGCCGTCGGCCGTGAGGCGCTGCATCGTCTCCCGCCAGCGCACGCCGCTGGTCATCTGGCGGCGCAGCCTGGCCTTGAGGGCCTCGCCGGCGGTTTCAGGGCTGGGGTCGGTGTTGCTCAGCACCGGGATGGCGGCGTCGGCGAAGGGCACCGCCTCCAGCGCGGCGGCGAAGGCCGCGGCGGCCTCGGCCATGAAGGGGGAGTGGAAGGCGCCGCTCACCGCCAGGGGAATGGCGCGCTTGCAGGTCAGGGCGCCGCTCACCGCCGCCACCGCTTCCGGGCTGCCGGAGAGCACCACCTGGGCGCTGCTGTTGTCGTTGGCCACCACCACCCCCTCGGTGGCGGCCACCAGGGCGTCCAGTTCGGCCCGGTCGAAGCCGATCACGGCGGCCATGGCTCCGCCGCCGGCGGCGGCCATCAGCTCACTGCGGGTCCGGATCAGCCCCAGGCCGGTGGTCGCGTTGAAGACGCCGGCGGCATAGAGGGCCACCAGCTCCCCCAGGCTGTGGCCGGCCACCACGTCGGCGCTGCGGCCCTGGGCCCGGAGGCCATCCACCAGCAGGCTCTCGACCACGAACAGGGCCGGCTGGGTGTTGCGGGTGTCGTTCAGGTCGCTCAGCTCGCCGCTGGCCTCGCCGGCGCAGATCGCCAGCAGGTCGCGGCCCAGCAGGTCGGAGGCGGCGGCAAAGCGCTCGGCCGCCCCGGGCAGCTCCAGCACGCCGGCGGCCATCCCCACCTTCTGCGACCCCTGTCCGGGAAACACCCAGGCGATGCCCATGCGGTCCAGCTGCACTGTGGGGTGGAGATTAGGGCTCGGCCCTGCGCGGGCGCCGCCTCAGCCCTGCGGCCCGCTCCAGCGCAGCAGGGCCCCGCCCCAGCTCAGGCCGGCGCCGAAGCCGCTGCTGGCGATCAGGTGCCCCGGCTGGACGCGGCCGTCCCGGACGGCCTCATCGAGCATCAGCGGGATCGTGGCGGCGGAGGTGTTGCCGTAGCTGGCCAGGTTGCTGAGCACCCGCTGCGGCGGGATGGCGAAGCGCTCGGCCACGGCGTCGAGGATGCGCTGGTTGGCCTGATGGAGGAGCAGCCAGTCCAGCGCGTCGGCGCCGGTGCCGGTGGCCTCCAGCAGCTCCCGGAGGATCGCCGGCACTTCCCGCACGGCGAACTTGTAGACCTCCTGGCCGTTCATCTGGATCGGCGCGAAGCCGCCCACCTGGGCGCTGACGCCGGCCAGGAGCTCCTGGCGGCGGTCGATCTGGGCCAGGGTGAGGCAGCCGTTGCGGCTGCCGTCGGAGCGCATCCGGAAGCCCAGCAGGTCGCCCTCGGCCGCCGGGCAGGCCTGCACCGCCACGGCGCCGGCGCCGTCGCCGAACAGCACGCAGGTGCTGCGGTCGTCCCAGTCGACCCAGCGGCTCAGCTGATCGGCGCCGATCACCAGGGCCCGGGCCATGGCGCCGCTGGCCAGGTACTGGCCGGCGGTGACCAGGGCGAACAGGAAGCCGCTGCAGGCGGCCGTCAGATCGAAGGCCACGGCGTTGCGGGCCCCCAGCGCCCCCTGGACGCGGGGGGCGGTGCCGAACAGGTCGTCGGGGCTGGAGGTGGCCAGCAGGATCAGGTCGAGCTCCTCGGGGCTCCAGCCCGCGTGATCGAGGGCGGCCCGGGCGGCCCGGGTGGCGAGGACGGTGAGGGGCTCATCGGGCGAGGCGACCCGCCGCGCTGCAATGCCGGTGCGGCTGCGGATCCAGTCGTCGCTGGTGTCGACCCGCTCGCTGAGGCGCTGGTTGCTGAGGCTGGCGGCCGGCACGGCGCTGCCGCAGCCCACCAGGGCCATGCCACCCAGGAGGGCCGGTGGCGGGGTCGCCGCCGACCCCGTGGCCACGGCCTTGTCTGCGCCGAGGTCTGCGCCGAGCGACACCATCGAGCCCCCAGTTGGGCTCAGTCAACCACAGGCAACGGCGGCTTCCGCACCGTCCCCGAGGCGGTGCAGGTCGTCCATGACGCGGTGGCTGGCGGCGGAGTGGGCCAGCCGAAGGGCGCTCATCACCGCCAGGGCCCGGCTGCTGCCGTGGCCGATCACGCAGACCCCGTCCACCCCCAGCAGCAGCGCCCCGCCGTGCTCAGCGTGGTCGAGGCGCTTCTTGATCCGCACCAGGTTGCTGCGCAGGAAGGCGGAGCCCACCTTGCCGCGGCGGCCCCGGGGCAGCTCGGCCCGCAGCACGTCCAGCAGCACGCTGCCCACCGACTCCAGGAACTTGAGCAGCACGTTGCCGGTGAAGCCGTCGCAGACCACCACGTCGAAGTCCCCCGAGAGGATGTCGCGGCCCTCGCAGTTGCCGGCGAACAGGAAGCGCGGATCGGCCGCCAGCAGCGGGTGGGTCCTCAGGCAGAGGTCATTGCCCTTGCACTCCTCCTCGCCGATGTTCACCAGGCCGATGCGGGGCCGCGGCACCTGCAGCACGTCGCGGCTGTAGATGTTGCCCAGCAGGGCGAACTGGTGCAGCCACTCGGGCTTGCAGTCCATGTTGGCGCCCACGTCCAGCACCAGCACCTGCTGCTCCGGGTCCTTGGTGGGGAACAGGGCGCCGATGGCGGGCCGGTCGATGCCCTTGAGGCGGCCCAGGCGGAAGATCGCCGAGGCCATCACGGCGCCGGAGTTGCCGGCCGAATACACGGCCGTGGCCTGGCCGTGCTTCACCAGGTCCATGGCCAGGTTGATGCTGGCGTCGCGCTTGCGCCGCACCGCCGTCGCCTCGTCGTCCATGGTCACCGAGGGGCCGCTGGGCACCAGCTCGATCAGGCCGGCGCCGGTGGCGGCCGCCAGCTCCTGGCCCAGGCCCAGCTCGGCCACGGCGGCCTCCAGCGGGCCGGTCTCGGCCACGAAGCGGATGCGCAGCGGCAGCTGCTCCACGGCCCGCAGGCAGCCCTCCAGGATCGGGCCGGGGGCGTGGTCGCCGCCCATGCCGTCCACCGCCACCCAGAGGCGCTGGCCGGGGTCGATCGCCCGCGGGTCGCCGTGGCCGGGGCCCTGCTGCAGGCGTCGCAGCGGGTCGAACACCAGGGGTTGCAGCACCGTGTTGGCCATCGAGCCGGCGGTGCTGGCGGCGGCCCCGGCGGTGCTGGCGGCGGCGCCCGCCACCGACCCCGCCGTGGAGATCACACTGCCGGCCACGCTGCCCGCCACCGAGCCGGCGGCCTGGCCGGCGCTGCTGGCGGTGTCCACCAGGCTCGTCACCGCCGCGTTGCGGCGATACCAGATCACCAGGCGGCGGATTGCCCGGGGACGCGCGCGCCGGGCGCTGCGGGCGCTGGGATCGGGCGTGGCGTCAGTTGGCTTCGGGGGCAACGGCTTCGACGATGCGCTGGAACAGGTAACCCGTGCCCCGGGCCGTGAGGATCAGCTCGGGGTTGGCGGGATCATCCTCCAGTTTGGAGCGCAGCCGCGAGATGTGGACGTCCACCACCCGGGTGTCCACGTGGCGCTCGGGGGTGTAGCCCCACACCTCCTTGAGGATCTCGCCGCGGCTGAAGGGCTCACCGCTGCGGCCCACCAGCAGCTCCAGCAGGCTGAATTCCATGCCGGTGAGGCGGATGCGCTCGTCGCCGCGGTACACCTGGCGCTTGTTGGTGTCGATGCGCAGGGTGCCCACCTGGATCACGCCCGAGTTGGGGATGCCGGCGCTCTGCTCCTTGTCCACCCGGCGCAGCACGCAGCGGATGCGGGCCTCCAGTTCCTTGGGGCTGAAGGGCTTGACCACGTAGTCGTCGGCGCCGAGCTCCAGGCCGGTGATGCGGTCGGCCACGTCCCCCAGGGCCGTGAGCATCACGATCGGCACGTCCGACTCCTTGCGCAGTTCCTGGCAGACGCCGTAGCCGTCGAGCTTGGGCATCATCACGTCGAGCACCACCAGGTCCGGGCTAGTGCGGCGGAAGGTCTCGATCGCCTCGAGGCCATCGGAGGCCGTGACGACCTGATAGCCGATCATCGAGAGCCGGGTCTCGAGGATCCGGCGGATGCTGGCCTCGTCATCGACGACCAGGATGGTTTCCTTCGCGGGGGACGTGGCCGTCATGGCGCCTGGCAGTTTGGACGGATTAGCTCGATCGCCCTACTGAACAGGGTCCTGGGGTGCCCAGGTTCACCGAGAGCCACCATTCTTCATACACCGTCTTGGCCCGCCCCACCACCACCTACGTCTGCCAGAACTGCGGCGCCCAGACCCGCCAGTTCTTCGGCCGCTGCTCCGGCTGCGGCGCCTGGAACAGCCTGGTGGAGCAGACGGCCCCCGCCAGCGACGGCCGCCGGCGCCGCCCGGCGGCCGCCGAAGCCGGCCGCGGCCAGCCGCGCCGCTCCGAGCCGATCGCGGCGGTGGGGGAGCGGCCGCTGCAGCGCCTCGGCAGCGGCTACGCCGAGCTGGACCGGGTGCTGGGGGGCGGTCTGGTGCCGGGCTCCCTGGTGCTGCTGGGGGGCGATCCCGGCATCGGCAAGAGCACGCTGCTGCTGCAGAGCGCCGAGGCCATGGCCAGCCGCTGCTCGGTGCTCTACGTGAGCGCCGAGGAGTCGGCCCAGCAGGTGAAGCTGCGCTGGCGCCGGCTGGCGGAGGGGGCCAGTGAGGTGGAGGGCGATGGGGGCCGCGGGGGGCCGGCGCCGCGGGCAGCTCGGGCCCTGGCGGAGGCCGAGGCGGCGGAGCCCGCTGGCCTGCAGCTGCTGGCCGAAACAGACCTGGAGCTGGTGCTGCAGGAACTGGAGGCCCTGCGCCCCGCCGTGGCCGTGATCGACAGCATCCAGGCCCTGCACGACGGTGAGCTGAGCAGCGCCCCGGGCTCGGTGGCCCAGGTGCGCGAGTGTGCCGCCGCCCTGGCCCGGATCGCCAAGCGCCAGGACACGGCCCTGCTGCTGGTGGGCCATGTGACCAAGGAGGGCATGCTGGCCGGCCCCAAGGTGCTGGAGCACCTGGTGGATGCGGTGCTCACCTTCGAGGGGGACCGCTTCGCCAGCCATCGCCTGCTGCGGGCCGTGAAGAACCGCTTCGGGGCCACCCACGAGCTGGGGGTGTTCGAGATGCGCGGCCGCGGCCTGGCGGAGGTGAGCAACCCCAGCGAGCTGTTCCTGGGCAGCGAGGAGCCCAGCGCCGGCACCGCCACGATCGTGGCCTGCGAGGGCAGCCGGCCCCTGGTGGTGGAGCTGCAGGCCCTGGTGAGCACCACCAGCTACGCCAGCCCCCGCCGCACCGCCACGGGCATCGGCACCAACCGCCTGCACCAGATCCTGGCGGTGCTGGAGAAGCACCTGGGCCTGCCCCTCTCCCGCTTCGACTGCTACCTGGCGGTGGCCGGCGGCCTGGGGGTGGAGGAGCCGGCGGCGGACCTGGGGGTGGCTGCGGCGGTGGTGGCCAGCTACCGGGACCTCACCCTGCCACCGGGAACGGTGATGGTGGGCGAACTGGGCCTGGGGGGGCAGCTGCGGCCGGTGGGCCAGCTGGAGCTGCGGCTGCAGGAGGCGGCCCGCCTGGGCTTCACCCGGGCGGTGGTGCCCAGGGGCAGTGGCCTCGGGCGCCTGGCCGCCGGGCTGGAGCTGCAGCTGCTGGAGGCCGGTGGCGTGGCCGAGGCCCTGGTGGCCGCCCTGGGGGTGAACCCCGCGGACGACCGCGGCTAGGGCCGGCGCCGGTGCTCAGAAGTAGACGTCCACGTTCGAGCGGCCCGAGGACTTCAGCCAGTTTTCGATGTCCAGGTAGCCGCCCGGGTAGAGGCGCACGGCCTTGGTCCAGGTGTCGGCCGCCTGGTCGAACCAGCGGTCGGCCTCGTCCTGGTTGCCCTGCTCCACCGCCAGCCGGCCCCACTTCTCGTAGATCAGCCCCATGTTCTTGAGGCAGGAGGGGGAGTTGGGGTTCTCCTCCAGCGACTGGCGGTAGTAGTCGAGCGACTTCTCCTCCTCGCCGTTGCTCATGTGGATGATCGCCATGTTCTTGAGGATCTCGCCCCGGTCCACCTTGTTCTCCTCCAGGCGCAGGGCCTCCTCGTAGTTCTCCAGGGCCTCGGCGTAGTCGCCGTCGTTCTGGGCCGAGAGGCCATCGCGGTAGTAGACGTAGGCCTCCTTGGCCTTGGGGTCGATCGGCAGCAGCTTCACGATCAGGTCGGCCATCACCGTGAAGCTCTTGTCGATGAAATTGTCGTTGCGCTGCGAGCGGGGCACGGGCGGATGCGGGTCGGCGTGGCCCCATCCTCACCTGTGCCCGCCGGGTCGGAGCAGGGCCGTGGGGCCTCCCTAGCCTGGGGGCCCCGCCGCCTGCGCGTGCCGCCCGCCATCGAGGCCGCCCCCGAGTCCCCGCCGCCGTCCACCCCCCCCGCCCCCGGTGCCGCTGCACCCGGTACCCCAGCCCCCGGTGCCGCTGGCCCCGCCACCGCCGGTTCCGGGGCGGAGGCCGTGGCGCCGCTGCTGCTGGAGGTGGAGGGGATGAAGTGCGGCGGCTGCGTGCGGGCCGTGGAGCAGCGGCTGCTGGCCCAGCCCGGGGTGCGCCAGGCCAGCGTCAACCTGCTCACCCGCACGGCCTGGGTGGGCCTCGACCCAGCCCTGCTGGCGCCGGAGCCGCCGGCGGGCGGGCAGGCCAGCGCCGACCCCGCCGCCGCCCTGGTGGAGGCCCTTGCGGCCGTGGGCTTTGCGGCCCGCCGCCGCGATGGCGATGCCCCCGTGCTGGAGCGGCTGCGGCACCGGCAGCGGCGCAGCTGGTGGCAGCAGTGGCGCCAGCTGCTGGTGGCCCTGGGGCTGCTGCTGCTCTCGGCGGCCGGCCACCTGGCCGAGGCGGGCAGCCTGCCCCAGCCCTGGCTGGCGGACATCCGCGCCCATGCCCTGCTGGCCACGGTCGCCCTGGCGGGCCCCGGGCGGCCGATCCTGGTGGGGGGGCTGCGCACGGCCCTGGCCGGCATGCCGGGCATGGACACCCTGGTGGGCCTCGGCATGGCCAGCGCCTACCTGGCCAGCCTGGTGGCCTTCCTCTGGCCGGCCGTGGGCTGGCAGTGCTTCTTCAACGAGCCCGTGATGCTGCTGGGCTTCGTGCTGCTGGGCCGCTTCCTGGAGGAGCGGGCCCGCGTCCGCACCGGCCGGGCCCTGGAGGAGCTGGCGGCGCTCCAGCCCGACACGGCCCTGTTGCTGCTGGGGGAGGGCGAACCCCGGCCCGTGCGGGTCGGGGCCCTGCGGCCGGGGGATCGGCTGCGGCTGCTGCCGGGCGACCGCGTGCCCGTGGATGGCCGGGTGCTGGCCGGGGCCTCGGCGGTGGATGTCTCCAGCCTCACCGGTGAGCCCCTGCCCCTGCAGGCCGCCCCCGGCACCGAGCTGGCGGCGGGCAGCCTCAACCTGGAGGCCCGCCTGGAGCTGGAGGTGCTGCGCCCCGGCTCCCAGAGCGCCGTGGCCCGGATCATCCGCCTGGTGGAGCAGGCCCAGGCCCGCAAGGCGCCGATCCAGGGCCTGGCGGACCGCATGGCCGGCCGCTTCACGCCGCTGGTGCTGGCGCTGGCGGCGGCCACCTTCCTGTTCTGGTGGCAGTGGGGCACCCGGCTCTGGCCCCAGGTGCTGATGGCGGCGCCGTCGGTCCACCTGCACGGGGGCCACCGCAGCCTGGGCATGGGCGCCGAGACGCCGCTGGCCCTGGCCCTGCAGCTCAGCATCGCCGTGCTGGTGGTGGCCTGCCCCTGCGCCCTGGGCCTGGCCACCCCCACGGCGATCACCGTCGGCACCGGCCGCGCCGCCCGCGCCGGCCTGCTGTTCCGCGGCGGTGCGGCGATCGAGATGGCGGCCGGCCTGCGCCGCGTCCTGTTCGACAAGACCGGCACCCTCACCCTGGGTCGCCCCCTGGTGACGGCGATCGAGCCGGTGGGCGAGGGTGGCGCCGATCCGGCGGGCCCCGGCGGTGCCTCCCTGGGGCCCGCCGCCGAGGCCCGCCTGCTGCAGCTGGCCGCCAGCCTGGAGGCCAGCAGCCGCCACCCCCTGGCCTACGCGGTGCTCCAGGAGGCGCAGCAGCGCGACCTGGCGCCGCTGCCGCTCCAGCAGGTCAGCGCCCTGGCGGGCCAGGGCGTCGCGGGCCGGCTGGCCGATGGCGTCGCCTGCTGGGTGGGCCGGCCGGAGTGGGTGCTGGCGGCGGCTGCCGCCTCCCCCCTCACGGACCACCAGCGGCACTGGATCGCCGCCCAGGAGGAGGCCGGGGCCAGCCTGCTGGCGGTGGCCGAGGGATCGCGGCTGCTGGGCCTGATCGCCGTGCAGGACCAGCCCCGGCCCGATGCCGCCACCAGCCTGCGGGCCCTGGAGGGCCTGGGGCTGGAGCTCGGGGTGCTCAGCGGCGACCGCCGCGGCGCCGTGGAGCGGCTGGGCCGCCAGCTGGGCCTGGCCCCCGCCGCCCTGGCCTGGGAGCTGCGGCCCGAACAGAAGCTGGAGCGGATCCTGGAGGCCCATCGCCTGGGGCCGGTGGCGATGGTGGGCGATGGCATCAACGACGCGCCGGCCCTGGCCGCCGCCGATCTGGGCATCGCCGTCGGCACCGGCACCCAGGTCGCCCTGGACAGCGCCGACCTGGTGGTGCTGGGGGATCGGCTGGAGGGCCTGGCCGAGGCGCTGCGGCTGGCGCGCCGCACCATGGCCAAGGTGCGCCAGAACCTGGCCTGGGCCTTCGGCTACAACCTGGTGGTGCTGCCGATCGCAGCGGGGGTGCTGCTGCCAGGCTTTGGCGTGCTGCTGTCGCCGCCGCTGGCGGCCCTGCTGATGGCCCTCAGTTCGATCACCGTGGTGGCCAATGCCCTGCTGCTGCAGGGCCGGCCCGTCGCCGGAGCGCGCCGTGCCGCCTGAGCCCGCGGCCGGGGCCCGGCGGCCCAGGGGCCGCTTCCTGGTGCTGGAGGGCATCGACGGCTGCGGCAAGACCACCCAGCTCGAGCACCTGCGCCGCTGGCTTCCCGCCAGTGGCCTGCTGCCGGCCGGCGCCGAGCTGATCGTGACCCGCGAGCCCGGCGGCACCCCCCTGGGCCAGGCCCTGCGCCAGCTGCTGCTGCACCCCCCCGGTGAAGCCACCCCCGTCAGCACGGCCGAGCTGCTGCTCTACGCGGCCGATCGGGCCCAGCACGTGCAGCAGCGCATCCGGCCGGCCCTGGAGGCCGGCCACTGGGTGCTGAGCGACCGCTTCGCCGGCTCCACGGCGGCCTACCAGGGCTATGGCCGCGGCCTGTCGCTGCCCCTGATCGAGCAGCTGGAGCGGATCGCCACCGATGGCCTGGCGGCCGACCTCACCCTCTGGCTGGAGCTGCCCCTGGCCGAGTCCCTGCGGCGCCGGGGGCACCGGCCTGCGGATCGGATCGAGGCCGCCGGTGAGGCCTTCCTGGCGCGGGTCTGCGGCGGCTTCGCGGCCCTGGCGGCGGAGCGGTGCTGGCACCGCCTGGATGGGGCCCAGCCGGCGCCGCGGGTCAGTGCGGCGATCGAGGCGGTGCTGGGGCAGGCGGGGGCCAGGTGGGGCCCTGGGGCGTCGCCTGGCCTGGCCGCGGAACCCGCCGTCCATGGCTGACGACCTGTTCGCCGATCTGCTGGGCCAGGGGGCGGCCACCGCCCTGCTGCGGGCGGCCCTGGCGCAGGGGCGCCTGGCCCCTGCCTACCTGTTCAGCGGCCCGGAGGGGGTGGGCCGCAGCCTGGCGGCCCGCCGCTTCCTGGAGGGGGTGATCGCCGGTCCGACCGGCAGCCCGGCCGTGCGCCGCCGCCTGGAGGAGGGCAACCACCCGGATCTGCTCTGGGTCGAGCCCACCTACGCGGACAAGGGCCAGCTGGTGCCCGCCTCCCAGTCCGTCGAGGCGGGCGTCAGCCGGCGGGCGCCGCCGCAGCTGCGCCTGGAGCAGGTGCGGGGCGTGTCCCAGTTCCTGGGCCGTCGGCCCCTGGAGGCCCCCCGCTGCCTGGTGGTGATCGAGGCGGCGGAGGCCATGGCGGAGGGGGCGGCCAATGCCCTGCTCAAGACCCTGGAGGAACCCGGCGACGGCCTGCTGGTGCTGCTCAGCGCCGCCCCGGACCGGCTGCTGAGCACGATCCGCTCCCGCTGCCAGCAGGTGCCCTTCGCGCGGCTGCGGCCCGAGCTGCTGCGGCAGGTGCTGGCGGGCCTTTCCCCCGGCACTGCCCCGGATCCGGGTGCGCCGCCCGCCCTTGAACCCCCCGAACTGCTGGAGCTGGCGGCCGGCTCCCCCGGCGCCCTGCTGCGCCACCGCCGGCAGTGGCAGGCCCTGCCGCCGGGCCTGGCGGAGCGGCTCTCGGCCCTGGCGGCCAGCCCCGTGGAGGCCCTGGCCCTGGCCCGGGACCTGTGCGAGGCCCTCGATGGCGAGCAGCAGCTCTGGCTGCTGGACTGGTGGCAGCTGCAGCTCTGGCGCCGCCACCTCGATCCGGCCCAGCAGCGGCGCCTGGAGACCCTGCGCCGCCAGCTGCGGGCCTACGTGCAGCCGCGCCTGGCCTGGGAGGTGGCCCTGCTGGAGCTCAGCGGCGCGGTGGGTTCGGCGGCCGCCTGAGCCCCCCGGGGCCTGGGGGCCCTCAGGCGGCCTGGGGGCTGCCGCCCGGGGCCTGGCGCTGGCGGCGCGCCTCGCGGATCACCGCCCCCAGCTCCTCCAGCTGGCCGCCGCTGGGCAGCTCGAGGCAGTAGCCCGCGCCGTAGACGGTCTTGATGAAGCGGGGCTTGCGCGGGTCGGGTTCGAGCTTGGTGCGCAGGTGGCGCACATGCACCCGGATCGTCTCGATGTCGTCGTCGGGCTCGTAGCCCCACACCTCCTTGAGGATCAGCGCCGGCGAGACGGTCTGGCCGTGGCGCTGCAGCAGGCAGTGCAGCAGCTCGAACTCCAGGTGCGTGAGCCGCACCGGCTCGTCGAACCAGAAGGCCTCGAACCGCTCCGGCACCAGGGTCAGGGGGCCGTAGCTGAGCAGCTCGCTGTGCTTGCTGGAGAGCGGCGCCCGCTCGGAGCGCCGCAGCAGCGCCCTGATCCGCACCTGCAGCTCCTCCAGGTCGAAGGGCTTGGCCAGGTAGTCGTCGGCGCCGGAGTTGAAGCCGCTCACCTTGTCCTTGGTGCTGCCCAGGGCGGTGAGCATCAGGATCGGGATGCGGGCGGTGCGCTCGTCGCGCCGCAGGCGCTGGCAGAGGGTGAGGCCATCCACCTTCGGCAGCATCAGGTCGAGCAGGATCAGATCCGGGATGGTCTGCATGGCCAGGGCCTGGCCCTTGACGCCGTCCTCGGCCCGCTGCACGTCAAAGCCGCTGTGCTCCAGGTGACCGGCGACGAGCTCGCGCATGTCGCTGTCGTCTTCGATCAGCAGGATGCAGGGTTTCATGGCTGCGGTGGCACGCGCCGCTGGAAACGGCTCTGGGTCGGTGTGGCGGCGGCCACGCGTCATCGGGCCATTCTCTCTGCGCCGGTGCGGATCGGCGCCGCCGGCAGCGGGCCTGCGGGGTGGGTCGATCGGCCAAAGCCCTGCGGGTGTGCGGGTTCTGGGCGGGGCGTGGGCTGCTCCGGCTGTCCTGAATCTTCAGGTTTTCTTTGGGCCGGGAGCTTGCCAATCGGCCCAGCCGACGGCAGTGGGCACCATGGTCCCTGGGGCGGCCGCGCCCCTGGCCACGAAAAAGCCCCAGCCGATGGCTGGGGCCTGAACAACTCCCCGGGCGGGATTCGAACCTGCGACCAATCGATTAACAGTCGATCGCTCTACCGCTGAGCTACCGAGGAACGGGTTCCGGAGAAACGGGCTCAAGAGGAGCAAGGTTCTGGGGAACGGTGTCCCTGACTGGGACCTGAAGAACCTACCCCTCAGCCCCGCCCCCGGGCAAGGGGGGCCAGCCGCCGCGCCAGGGATTCCCCGGGCTGCCAGGGGCCGGCGCTGCCCCGCTCCACCAGGGCGGCGCCGTCACACCAGCTCAGCTCGTCGAGGCGGTGGGTGATCCACAGGGCGGTGATCGGCGCCTCGGCCTGGCTGCAGAGCCGCCGGATCAGCTGCAGCAGCTCCCGCTGGCTGTCGGGGTCCAGCAGGGCGGTGGGCTCATCCAGCAGCAGCAGCCGGGCCCGGCTGGCCAGGGCGCCGGCGATGGCCAGGCGCTGCTTCTGGCCGCCGCTGAGGGTGTGGATCGGCCGCCCCTCGAAGCCCCCCAGGCCCACCAGCTCCAGGGCCGCGGCCACCTGCCGCTGGCGTTCGCTGGCGTCCAGACCCGGTGGCAATGACAGCTGGATGTCGCTGCCGCAGCTGGGCAGCAGCAGCTGGTGGTCGGGGTTCTGGAACACCAGCGCCGCCTTGAGGGACGTGTGGATGCGGCCGCGGGCCGGCTCCAGCAGTCCGGCGATCAGCCGCAGCAGCGTGCTCTTGCCACTGCCGTTGCCGCCCACCAGCATCCACAGCCCTGGCCGTGGGACCGTGAGGCTGCAGCGCTGGAGCGCCATCTGGCCCGAAGGCCAGGCGAAGCCGAGCTGCTCCACCAGCAGGGGCGGCTCGGCCAGTCCGGATCCAGCGGACCCGGGCGGGGATGGCGGCAGGGGCGGCGTCAGCGGCAAGGGTGCGGCTCAGTCCTCAAGGGAGAAGCCGGGCCGCTTGCTGCCGCCGCCCAGGGCGGACTTCTCGAAAATCTGCACGGCCACCACCTCGGCGCTGAGCAGGCTGATGCGCTTGTGCTCCTCCTTCTCACAGCTGAGCTCCAGCACCCGGGGCGATCCGGACTCCAGGGCCTGCCTCACCTCGGCGTAGACGGCCTGGGCGTCCGCCAGGTCCTTGCGCTGCACGGCAACCGGCATGGGACTGAGCTTGAGGGAGAGCTCGACGACGTACATGGGCAGGGGTTCGGCCAGGCCCCACTCTGGCGAATGGCCCAGGCCGCTGGTCTGCTGAGTGCTTGTACTCATTTGCCGGCTCTGGATCGGTTTGCGGGGCGGCCCACCCGCCACGGCCCCCCGGTTCCCCGTACACTTGGCCCTGTAACGCTTCATGAAGCCGCTCTCATGACGATCGCTGTAGGGCGCGCGCCACAGCGGGGATGGTTTGACGTCCTCGATGACTGGCTCAAGCGCGACCGCTTCGTTTTTGTCGGTTGGTCGGGTCTGCTGCTGTTCCCCACCGCCTACCTGGCGCTGGGGGGCTGG
>CALRKO020000024.1:0-40167 GCA_943368105.1 Chitinophaga pinensis
GGCGTGGAGCCGGCGGCGATCCTGCTGGAGCCGGTGGGCCGCAACACCGCCCCGGCCGTGGCGGTGGCGGCCCTGCAGGCCACCGCCCGCGGCGAGGATCCGCTGCTGCTGGTGCTCGCCGCCGACCACGTGATCCGCGACGCGGAGCGCTTCCGCGCCACCGTGGCCGCCGGCATTCCCGCCGCCGAGGCCGGCGCCCTGGTGACCTTCGGGATCGTGCCCACCGCCCCCGAGACGGGCTACGGCTACATCGAGGCCGCCGCGGCCCCGGCGGCCGGTGGGGCCGGCAGCTCCGGCGGCGCCGCCCCGTCCCCGGGCCCCGTGCCGATCGCCCGCTTCGTCGAGAAGCCCGACCGCGCCACCGCCGAGCGGTTCCTGGCCAGCGGCCGCTTCACCTGGAACAGCGGCATGTTCCTGTTCAAGGCCAGCGCGATCCTGGCCGAGCTGGAGCGGCTGGCCCCGGAGGTGGTGAGCGCCTGCCGCGCCGCCCTCGAGCACGACAGCGCCGATCTGGACTTCCTGCGGCTGGAGCGGGAGGCCTTCGCGGGCTGCCCCAGCGTGGCCATCGACGTGGCGGTGATGGAGAAGACCGACCGCGGCGCCGTGCTGCCCCTGGAGGCCGGCTGGAGTGACGTGGGCAGCTGGAGTGCCCTCTGGGAGACGGCCGACCGGGACGCCGCGGGCAACGTGCTGCGGGGCCGGGTGATCAGCCAGGACAGCCGCAACTGCTACCTGCGCAGCGAGCACCGCCTGGTGGTGGGCCTGGGCGTCGAGGACCTGGTGGTGGTGGAGACCGACGACGTGGTGCTGGTGGCCCACCGCGACCGGGCCCAGGACATCAAGACCGTCGTCGGCCAGCTGGAGGCCGCCGGCGCCCGTGAGAGCCGTGCCCACCGCCGCATCTACCGCCCCTGGGGCTCCTACGACGGCGTCACCGAGGGGGAGCGCTGGCAGGTGAAGAAGATCGTGGTGAATCCGGGCGCCTCCCTGTCGCTGCAGATGCACCACCACCGCGCCGAGCACTGGGTGGTGGTGGCCGGCACCGCCGTGGTCGAGAAGAACGGCATCGAGGAGCTGGTGGGCGAGAACCAGAGCACCTACATCCCCCTGGGCTGCCGGCACCGCCTCACCAACCCCGGCCGCATTCCGGTGGAGATGATCGAGGTGCAGAGCGGCCCCTACCTCGGCGAAGACGACATCGTGCGCTTCGAGGACCTCTACGGCCGCAGCTCCGCTATTCCACGGTGACGCTCTTGGCCAGGTTGCGCGGCTGATCCACGTCCAGCCCCCGGTGGGCGGCGATGTGATAGCTGAGCAGCTGCATCGGGATCACCGTCAGCAGGGGGCTGAGCAGCTCATCCACCGCCGGCACGGGCAGCAGGGTGTCGAACAGGTCGGTGTCGGGGCCCTCGGGGGCCACGCCGATCAGCTGGGCGTCGCGGGCCTTGGCCTCCTGGGCGTTGCTGAGCACCTTGTCGAACACCAGGCCGGGCACCGCGATCGACACCACCGGCACCCGGGCATCCAGCAGGGCGATGGGGCCATGCTTCATCTCGCCGGCCGGGTAGCCCTCGGCGTGGATGTAGCTGATCTCCTTGAGCTTGAGGGCCCCCTCCAGGGCGATCGGATAGTTGATGCCCCGGCCCAGGAAGATCACGTCCTGGGTGTCGGCGAACAGGTGGGCCAGCTCGGCGCAGCGGCGGTCGTGGTCGTCCACCAGGGCCCGGAGCTGCTCCGGCAGGGTCCGCAGATCGGCCACCAGCTGCCGCAGCTGTTCGGGGCCGTGGCCGGTGGCGCCGCCGCCGCGGCGCTCGGCGAAGGCCAGGGCCAGGCCGTAGAAGGCCAGCAGCTGCCCCAGGAAGGTCTTGGTGGCGGCCACCCCCACCTCGATGCCGGCGCCGATGTCGAGGATGTGGGGCACCAGGCGGCCCAGGGAGCTCTCCGGCCGGTTGGTGATGCCCAGCAGCCGCGGCGCGTAGGCCGGATCGGCCACCAGGGAGCGGCGCTCCTGCTCCATCGCCAGGGCCGCCAGGGTGTCGGCCGTCTCGCCCGACTGGGTGACGCCGATCGTGAGCGTGTGCGGCCCCAGCGGCGGCGGCGCGTAGCGGAACTCGCTGGCGTAGAAGACGCTGGTGGGGATCCCGGCCAGCTGCTCCAGCAGGTAGGCCCCCACCTGGGCCGCGTGGCGGCTGGTGCCGCAGGCCAGGATCTGGATCCGCTCCACGCCCTCGTAGATGCCCTCATCGAGGGGCAGGGCCACCAGCGACGCGCCGGCCGGACCGCCGGCCGCGCCCCCCTCCGGCAGGTGCCGGGCCACCCACAGGGCGGCGGTCTCGGGCTGCTCGTGGATCTCCTTGAGCATGAAGTGGCGGAAGCTGCGCTTGTCCGCCACGTGCTCGGTGCCGCTCAGCAGCGAGGGGGTGCGCTGCTGGCGCTCGCCGGCGGCGTTGTAGAGCTCGATCCCCAGGGGGGTGAGCAGGGCCACCTCGCCGTCCTCCAGGGGCAGGATCGTGCGGGTGAAGCCGGCCAGGGCCGGGGTGTCGCTGGCGCAGAGGAATTCGCCCTCCCCCAGGCCGATCAGCAGCGGCGCCGCCCGGCGGGCCACCACCAGGGCGCCGGGCAGCGCCGCCCACACCACCGCCAGGGCGTAGGCGCCCTGCAGCAGCGGCAGCACCTGCTGCACCGCCTCCAGCAGCAGGGCGCCCGTGGCGGGCCGGCCCTGCTGGATCCGCTCCAGCTGGCGGGCCACCAGGTGGGGGATCACCTCGGTGTCGGTGTCGGAGCGGAACACCACCCCCTCGGCCTGCAGCTCCTCGCGCAGGCTGCGGAAGTTCTCGATGATGCCGTTCTGCACCACCGCCAGCCGGCCGCTGCCGTCGCGGTGGGGGTGGGCGTTGCGCTCCTCCGGCTTGCCGTGGGTGGCCCAGCGGGTGTGGCCGATGCCGCACAGGCCCGGGGCACCGTGCTGCTCGTAGCGGGCCGTGAGGTTGATCAGCTTGCCCTCGGCCCGCAGGCAGGTGAGCTGCCCCTCAGCCCCGCCGGCGCCGGCCTGGACCGTGGCCAGGCCGGCCGAGTCGTAGCCGCGGTATTCGAGCTGGCGCAGGCCCTCCAGCAGCAGGGGAGCCGCCTCCCGCGAACCGATCACCGCAACGATGCCGCACATAGATGCCGAGGGGGGAGGGCTGGGGCACCGGGCCGGGTCAGCGGCGGGGCGCCAACAAAAAAGCCCAGCCGGAGCTGGGCATGAGCTTATGGGCGAACCGGCTGGGGCAGGCGCTGGTGGACCGACGGCGGAGCACCGGCCTGCCGGCGGAGCCGGCATGCGGACAATGCGGCCGCCGGCGCCGGCCTCAGTAGGCGAGGCCCATCGAGCGGGTGGTCTCGTCGCCGAGGTAGACGCGGATCGAGAGGAAGTCGGTGGGACAGGCGGTCTCGCAGCGCTTGCAGCCGACGCAGTCCTCGGTGCGGGGGGAGGAGGCGATCTGGCCGGCCTTGCAGCCGTCCCAGGGCACCATCTCGAGCACGTCGAGGGGGCAGGCCCGCACGCACTGGGTGCAGCCGATGCAGGTGTCGTAGATCTTGACGGCGTGGGACATGGGCCTGGGCCGGGAACAAACGGCGTGACGCCAAAAGTACCCGCGTTGCCAGGGTGGTCCCGGTCGCCCCCGCCGCGCCGTCACCCTTTTTCATACGGCCCGGGGGACCGCCGCAGGCCGCCCCGTAGGATGCGGCCTCCGAACACTCCGGCCATGTCCCAGGACGCGATCTTCGAGAAAGTCCGCTCGATCGTCGTCGAGCAGCTCAGCGTCGACGCAGGCGATGTGAAGCCCGAGTCGAACTTCCAGAACGATCTGGGCGCCGACTCCCTCGACACCGTGGAACTGGTGATGGCCCTGGAAGAGGCCTTCGACATCGAGATCCCCGACGAGGCCGCCGAAGGCATCGCCACCGTCGGCGACGCCGTCCAGTACATCCAGGACAAGCAGGCCTGAGGATCCCGATGGTGGAGGGTCTCCGCCGCGTCGTGGTCACAGGCCTCGGCGCGGTCACACCGATCGGCAATGACGTTTCCGCCTACTGGGAAGGTCTGAGCACGGGCCGCAACGGGGTGGCCGGCATCACCCTGTTCGATGCCGCGCGCCATGCCTGCCGCTTCGCCGCCGAGGTGAAGGGGTTCGATCCCAGGGGCTACATCGAGCCCAAGGAAGCCAAGCGCTGGGATCGGTTCTGCCAGTTCGGCGTGGTGGCGGCCAAGCAGGCCGTGGCCCAGGCCGGGCTCAGCATCGACGCGGCCAACCGGCACCGGGTGGGCGTGGCCATCGGCTCCGGTGTGGGCGGCCTGCTGATGATGGAAACCCAGGCCCACGTGCTGGCGGACCGCGGTCCGGACCGGGTCAGCCCGTTCTGCGTGCCGATGATGATCCCGAACATGGCCACGGGCCTGGCGGCGATCGCCCTCGGCGCCAGGGGCCCGAGCACCGCCGTGGCCACCGCCTGCGCCGCCGGCTCCAACGCCATCGGCGATGCCTTCCGCCTGATCCAGCTTGGCCAGGCCGACGCCATGCTGGCCGGGGGCGCCGAGTCCGCCATCACCCCCCTGGGGGTGGCCGGCTTCGCCAGTGCCAAGGCCCTCTCCTTCCGCAACGACGACCCCGCCAGCGCCAGCCGCCCCTTTGACCTCGAGCGCAACGGCTTCGTGATCGGCGAGGGCGCCGGCGTGCTGGTGCTCGAGAGCCTGGAGCACGCCCAGGCCCGCGGCGCCGAGATCCTGGCCGAGGTGGTGGGCTACGGCATGACCTGTGACGCGTACCACTACACCCTGCCCTCCCCCGGCGGCGTCGGCGCCGCGGAGGCGATCCGGCTGGCCCTGGCCGACGCCCGCCTCGAGCCGGAGCAGGTGGACTATGTGAACGCCCACGGCACCAGCACCCAGGCCAACGACAGCAACGAGACCGCCGCCATCAAGGCGTCCCTCGGCGCGCGGGCCCACCAGATCCCGGTGAGCTCCACCAAGTCGATGACGGGGCACCTGCTGGGCGGCAGCGGCGGCATCGAGGCCGTCGCCGCGGTGCTGGCCATAGGCCACAACCTGGTGCCGCCTACGATCAATTACCAAACTCCGGATCCGGCCTGTGATCTGGATGTCGTTCCCAACCAGGCCCGGGAACAGAAACTGAACGTGGTGCTGTCCAACTCCTTCGGTTTTGGTGGCCACAACGTCTGCCTCGCGTTCCGTCGGATGAGCTGAGGCGGCCTCTGCCCGCGCTACCCGCGCCGGGATCACCGCCCCACTCCCCCACGGCCGCCCGCCCCGGCATCCCGTCCCACCCCCTATCCCCTACCCGTATCCCATGGTCGCCGCAGCCCCCACCCTCGGAACCCAGTCCGTCGACACGCTCTGTGTCAACAGCATCCGCTTCCTGGCGATCGACGCGATCAACAAGAGCAACTCCGGCCACCCGGGCCTGCCGATGGGGGCGGCCCCCATGGCCTATGCCCTGTGGGACAGGGCGCTCCGGCATAACCCCAGGAACCCCCAGTGGTTCAACCGCGACCGCTTCGTGCTGTCGGCCGGCCACGGCTGCATGCTGCTCTACGCGCTGCTGCACCTCACCGGCTACGACTCGGTGACCCTGGAGGACATCAAGCAGTTCCGCCAGTGGGGCAGCCGCACCCCCGGCCACCCCGAGACCTTTGAGACCCCCGGGGTCGAGGTGACCACCGGCCCCCTGGGCCAGGGCATCGCCAACGCCGTGGGCCTGGCCCTGGCCGAGGCCCATCTGGCGGCCAAGTTCAACAGGCCCGACGCGACGATCGTCGATCACTACACCTACGTGATCATGGGCGACGGCTGCCACCAGGAGGGCGTCAGCGGTGAGGCCGCCTCCCTGGCCGGCCACTGGGGCCTGGGCAAGCTGATCGCCCTCTACGACGACAACCACATCACCATCGACGGAAGCACCGACGTTTCCTTCACCGAGGATGTGCTCAAGCGCTATGAGGCCTACGGCTGGCACGTGCAGCACGTGCCCGACGGCAACACCGACGTGGAGGCCATCGCCCGGGCGATCGAGGCCGCCAAGGCGGTGACCGACCGGCCCAGCCTGATCAAGGTGACCACCACCATCGGCTACGGCTCCCCCAACAAGGCCGACACCGCCGGCGTGCACGGCGCCGCCCTGGGCGCTGAGGAGGCGGCCCTGACCCGCCAGGCCCTGGGCTGGACCCACGGCGCCTTCGAGGTGCCCCAGGAGGCCTACGACCACTGGCGCCAGGCCCTGGCCCGCGGTGCCGCCGCCGAGGCCGAGTGGAAAAGCACCCTGGCCGACTACCGCGCCAAGTACCCGGCGGAGGCCGCCGAGTTCGAGCGCCGCCTGCGGGGCGAACTGCCCGTGGGCTGGGACGCCAACCTGCCCAGCTTCACCGCCGCCGACAAGGGCCTGGCCACCCGCCAGCACTCCTACAACGTGCTGAACGCCATCGGCCCCAGCCTGCCGGAGCTGATCGGCGGCTCCGCCGACCTCACCCACTCCAACCTCACCGACATCAAGGGCGAGAAGGGCTTCCAGAAGGGCAGCGAGGCCAACCGCTACCTGCACTTCGGTGTGCGCGAGCACGCCATGGCCTCGATCCTCAACGGCCTGGCGTACCACGGCAGCGGCCTGGTGCCCTACGGCGGCACCTTCCTGGTGTTCGCCGGCTACGCGATCGGCGCCATCCGCCTCTCGGCCCTGAGCGAGCTGGGCGTGATCTACGTGTTCACCCACGACTCCATCGGCCTGGGCGAGGACGGCCCCACCCACCAGCCGATCGAGACCCTGGCCAACCTGCGCGCCATCCCCAACCTGCTGGTGATCCGCCCCGGCGACGGCAACGAGACCAGCGGTGCCTACCAGGTGGCGGTGCAGAACCGCAAGCGCCCCACCGTGCTGGCCCTGAGCCGCCAGGCCATGGCCAACCAGGCCAACTCCAGCGCCGCCGCCGTGGCCCGGGGCGGCTACATCCTCGAGGACAGCACCGGCACCCCGGACCTGATCCTGATCGCCAGCGGCACCGAGCTGGAGCTGGCCACCAAGGCCGCCGCCGTGCTGCGGGCCGAGGGCAAGGCCGTGCGGGTGGTGTCGATGCCCTGCGTGGAGCTGTTCGAGGAGCAGGATGCGGCCTACCGCGAGAGCGTGCTGCCCTCCTCGGTGCGCAAGCGCCTGGTGATCGAGGCCTCCAGCAGCTTCGGCTGGCACAAGTACGTGGGCTTCGAGGGCGACACCGTGTCGATCGACCGCTTCGGCGCCTCGGCCCCGGGCCCGGTGTGCCTGGAGAAGTTCGGCTTCACCGTGGACAACGTGGTGGCCAAGGCCAAGGCCCTGGGCTGATCGCCCAGCGGACGGCGACGGGGGCCCCGCCATCGGCGGGGCTTTCCGCTGCGCAGGCCCCGGTCAGCACCCCCGTCAGCGCTTCAGATCGAAGCGATCGGCCTCCATCACCTTGACCCAGGCGGCCACGAAGTCGGCCACGAACCTGGCGGCGCCATCGGCCTGGGCGTACACCTCGGCGATGGCCCGCAGCTGGGCGTTGGAGCCGAACACCAGATCCACCCGGGTGCCGGTCCAGCGCAGCACGCCGCTGGCGCGGTCGCGGCCCTCGAACAGCTCACCGGTGTCATCAACGGGGCTCCAGGTGGTGGCCATGGCCAGCAGGTTCACGAAGAAGTCGGTGCTGAGCACCCCGGGCCGCTCGGTGAACACCCCGTGGGCCACACCATCGGTGTTGGCGCCCAGCACCCGCAGACCGCCCACCAGCACGGTGAGCTCCGGGGCGCTCAGCCCCAGCAGCTGGGAGCGGTCGACGAGCAGGTGCTCGGCGGTCACGCTCATCGGCCCCTTCTGCCAGTTGCGGAAGCCGTCTGCCTGGGGCTCCAGCACCGCAAAGGAGGCCACATCCGTCTGCTCCTGGCTGGCATCCATCCGGCCCGGCGTGAACGGCACCTCCACGGCGTGGCCCCCGGCGGCGGCGGCCTGCTCCACGCCAACGCCCCCGGCCAGCACGATCAGATCCGCCAGCGACACGCGCACGCCATCGCTGCGGGAGGCATTGAACGCCTGCTGAATGTCCTCCAGCACGCCCAGCACCCGCCCGAGCTGCCCGGGCTGGTTCACGGCCCAGTGGTTCTGGGGCGCCAGTCGCACCCGGGCGCCGTTGGCACCGCCGCGCTTGTCGGAGCCGCGGAAGCTGGAGGCCGAGGCCCAGGCGGTGGCCACCAGCTCAGCCACGCCCAGCCCCGAGCCCCGCAGCCGCGCCTTGAGATCGGTGATGGCGGCCCCATCCACCAGGGGGTGATCCCGCGTCGGGATCGGGTCCTGCCAGAGCAGCTCCTCGGCCGGCACCTCGGGGCCGAGATACAGGCACCGGGGCCCCAGGTCGCGGTGGGTGAGCTTGAACCAGGCCCGGGCGAAGGCGTCGGCGAAGGCCTCCGGGTGCTGGTGGAAGTGGCGCGAGATCGGCGCGTAGATCGGATCGAAGCGCAGCGACAGATCCGCCGTGGTCATCATCGGCGGGTGCTTCAGCCCTGGGATGTGGGCATCGGGGATCAGGTGCTCCTCGCGGCAGTCCCTGGCCCGCCACTGCCAGGCGCCGGCGGGACTCCTGACCAGCTCCCACTCGTATCCGAACAGCATGTCGAAATAGCCCATGTCCCAGCGGGTGGGATGGGGTTTCCAGGCGCCCTCGATGCCGCTGGTGGTGGCGTCGGCCCCCTTGCCGCTGCCGTGGCGGTTGGCCCAGCCCAGGCCCATCTCCTCCAGCGGCGCCCCCTCCGGCGGCGGTCCCACCAGCTCGGTGCTGCCGGCGCCGTGGGCCTTGCCGAAGGTGTGGCCCCCGGCGGTGAGGGCCACGGTCTCCTCGTCGTTCATCGCCATGCGGGCGAAGGTCTCGCGCACATCGCGGCCGGAGGCCACCGGGTCGGGCACGCCATTGGGGCCCTCCGGGTTCACGTAGATCAGCCCCATCTGCACCGCCGCCAGCGGCTGTTCCAGCTCGCGGTCACCGCTGTAGCGCTCATCGCCAAGCCAGGTGGTCTCACTGCCCCAGTCGATGTCCTCCTCCGGCTGCCAGATGTCGGCGCGGCCGCCGCCGAAGCCGAAGGTCCTGAAGCCCATCGATTCGAGGGCGACGTTGCCGGCCAGGAGGATCAGGTCGGCCCAGGAGATGCGGTTGCCGTAGGCCTGCTTGATCGGCCAGAGCAGCCGGCGGGCCTTGTCGAGGTTGCCGTTGTCGGGCCAGCTGTTGATCGGCGCGAAGCGCTGGTTGCCGGTGCCGCCGCCACCGCGGCCATCGGCGGTGCGGTAGGTGCCGGCGCTGTGCCAGGCCATGCGGATGAACAGGCCGCCGTAGTGGCCCCAGTCGGCGGGCCACCAGTCCTGGGAGTCGGTCATCAGTGCGAGCAGATCGCGCTTGAGGGCGGGGTAGTCGAGCTGCTGGAACGCCTCGGCGTAGTTGAACGCCGGCCCGAGGGGATTGGCGGCCGGGCTGTGCTGGTGCAGGATGCCGAGATTGAGCCGCTGGGGCCACCAGTCCCGCGGGGCGGGGCCGCGCCCGGCCACCACTGGTCCGCCCTGGCCGCTGAACGGACACTTGCCGAGGTCGCTCATCGCCTTGTCTGCCGGTCTGCACTGCCCGGACCGTAGACAGCACCCCCAGGGGCGGCCGGCAAGGGATACGAGACTTATGCCGGGCGGCGGCCCCCGCGAAAGCACCGGCCGGCTGGGGTCCTCAGTGAAGAATTCCAACCCTGATCTCTGCTCTAGCTGACCCTCGCCAAAGTAAAGCCACTGCCTTACATCCATTCTGCGTGGCCCCAAGAGCTAAAAAGCTGACACTGCCGGAGGTCACGGCGCTGATCCAGGCCCTGCTGGGCCAGCCCAGCCTCAGCGAGGCCGACCTGCTGGCCTTCGCCAGGACCATCAACGGCGGCGACTTCCAGCAGCCCGCCGCCGCCAGGCCCAAACCCAAACCCAAGGTCAAGGCGCCGACGCTGGGCGAGCTGAAGCAGCAGGTGCTGGACGCCTTTGCCTGCACGAGCGTCGCCCAGCTCAGGAAGAACAAGAACTTTGTGCTCTCCATGACCGGGGAGGACTACGGGCTCAAGAGCAAGGACGACTGGCTGAAGCTCTACCGGCGCTTCGTGGGCATCCCCAGCAACGAGCGCGATCTGGAGGCCGGTCCCACCGTGATCAACGGCATCGATGTGCTGCTGCATTTCCGCCCCTGGGTGGTGTTCGGCCTGGACCCCAAGACGGCCACGGCCGATGACGTTCGCGACGCCTTCCGCAGGCTGATCAAGATCCACCATCCCGATGCGGGCGGCGATCCGCGCGTGGCCGAGCGCCTGCAGACCATGAAGGACTCCGTCCTCGCCCTGATGCCCTGAAAGGAAAGACCAAGCAACCACCATGCGCGACCTCCTGAGCGACCGGGAAACGGCCAAGATCCTGGGCAAGCGGATTGATTCTCTCTACAAGATCGTCGATGCATTCGATGCCAATCCCGATGACGAATGGGATCTGATTGAGGGAGAACACTTTGAATTTATAGGCCCTCCCATTGCCGGCGAGGGCGGTAAGCGGCGACGGCGCTTTACCGAGGAGGGCATCGAAGCCATTGCCCGCTATCTCGAGACCACGGAGAAATCCGGCATTCTGGGCTGGTTTCGAGACAAGCTGTTGAAGGTGAAACAGAAGCGCCAGCAGCTGCTCGTGTCACGTCGGATCACGCAGGAGTTCATGGACGTGGGCGGCGAACTTGTGATCCAGGGAGATCTGGCCTTTGTGACCCGCAAATCCACCATTGGCATTCTGCAGACGAATTACTTGGGCCTCAGCAATTCCTGGGAGCGGCTGCGGCTGGCGGGCACCGAGGAGGGGGAAGAGGCCCTGCAGCAGCACAAGGATTTCCTGGAATCCGAGGAACGCACATTGCTGATCAGCCAGCGCGGCATCGCGCGGGTGGCGCGCGACATGCGCAGGAACAGCAGGATCACCAAAGCCCGCCAGGCCTGGATCGAGGCGGTGGGGGACGTGGTGGAGGAATGCTTCAAATCTGAGATTCGCTACCTCACCCAGGGCGTGGACGAGGCCATCAAGCGGGCGAAGCGGGCGGCAGGGCAGCGCTGCGAGGTCACGGGCACGAAGTCAAGTCGGCACAACCAGAGTGACCTGGCCGGCCATCATCTCTTCGACCGCAAGAGCAGGCCCGACCTGGCCGATCTGTCCGAGAACATCCTGGTGATCGTGCCTGAGCTGCACAGGGAGTTCCACAGCTGGAACAGCGGCAGCTGCAGCCCCAACGACTTCCTCCGCTTCATCGAAACCACCCGGGCCGACCTGTTCGATCCCGTCAACAGCCGCCACAGGAGGCGGATCCAGTCCCTCACGCGACGCCTGAACCGGCTCCAGCAGGAGCGCGAGGGCGGCCAGCTGCGCTACCACAAGCCCTGAGCCTCAGCCTCAGCTGACCAGCACCGCCACCACCACGGCCGCGATGGCCAGGGTCACCGAGCCCACCACCAGGCCGGCGGCCACGTTGCCCCTGCGGATCTCAGCGCGGTAGTCGGTGGGGGACAGGGCGTCGAACAGCTGGACCCCGCCGTAGATGAGGATGACCCCCACGAAGGTCCAGCCCACCGTCAGCAGCAACTGGAGCAGCGGCTTGGCCATCGCCTCCCCCAACACACCCCGCCACCGTAGGGAGGTGGTGCGCTGGCCCCGCTGGTGCTGGCTGCTGCCGCTGCTGCCGCTGCTGGTGCTGGCCCTCTCGGCCGTGGTGCCCGGCCGCCGGCTGACGCTCGTGCTGCGGCCGGAGCAGCCCGCGATCACTGAGCCGTTCCGGCTGGAGGGCGGACCGCTGGGAAGCCCCCAGATCAGCCTGCGCGCCGAGCTGCCGGCCAACAGTGCCCTCGAGCTGGAGGCTGAGCTGCTCGACGACCGCGGCGCGGTGGTGCTGCAGCTCACCAAGCAGGCCTGGCGTGAGCGCGGCACCTGGAGCGAGGACGGAGAGAGCGGCACCTGGGAGGAACGCGACGACCAGGCGGACCTGGCGCTGCGGTCGCCGGTGAGCGGCAGCTACCGCCTGCGCCTCACGCCCGAGGAGCTGCTCGATGGCGCCGGCCGGCCCCTGCAGACGCCGATCCTGGTGCAGGTCGAGGTGCGCCAGCACCGTGTGGATGCGCCGCTGCTCTGGTTCACCGCCGCCGTGGGCCTGGTGATGGTGCGGATCCTGCAGGCCTCGGTGTATGCCAACTGGCGGCAGCGGCGGGTGCTGCGGCTGGAGGACAGCCGGGTGGCGATCCGCCTGCGGGCGGGCGGCGATGGCCTGCTGCGGGCGGTGGTGCGGGCCCGCTACGAACGGCCCAGCAGCGACCGCCCCCCCAGCCACGGCCTGCCCCCCGTGCGGCTGGAGCTGAGCGTGGCCGGCCCCCGCGGGGAGCGCCTGCGCCAGCAGGTGCTGAAGCTGGCGCCGGCCCGGCACAGCAGCGACGGCGACCACTGGCTGACGGTGGCGCAGACCGTCCACCTGCGCCTGCCCGAGCCGGAGAGTGTGCGGGTGCGGGCCGCCCTTTCTGAGCAGCTTGCGGACGGCGGCGAGCCCTGGGCCATCGAGTGGATCGAGCTGGTGCTGGAGGATGGCGTCGTGACGCCGGAGCCGGTGGCGGCCCTGCCGCTGGACCTGGATCGGGACAGGGCCTGAGATGCCGGTGGAACGCGCCCTGATCCTGGCCCTCACCCTCACGGCGGTGGGCCTGGGCACCACCGCCGCCATCACCCGGCCCCTGCTGTTCCGCCTCGGCCAGGACGGCACCCCCACCGCCTCCTCCGGGGTGAACTACGGCGGCTCCTACCGCAGCGGCCGCTGGGTGCCCCACGGCCGCCCCCGCGACTGGTCGCGCTTCCAGGGCCGCGGACCGGGATCGGCCAAGTAGCCATGGCCAGGCGCCCCCCCACCAGCCCCGAACTGACGCCCCTGCAGGTGCGGGTGCTGCTGGCCACGGCGGCCCTCTCCTCCAGCGTGGGCCTGGTGCTGGAGCTGATGCTGGCCACCCAGGCCAGCTACCTGCTCGGCGATGCCGCCCTCGCCACCGGCGTGGTGATCGGCACCTTCCTGGCCGCCATGGGCCTCGGCGCCTGGCTGAGTCAGTTCGTGGTGGGCGGAGCCGAGCCCCAGCAGCAGCTGCTGCGGGCCTTCCTGCTGGTGGAGGTGTGCCTGGCCCCCCTGTGCCTGCTGGCCCCCCTGGCTCTGTTCGCCCTGTTCAGCGCCGACGGCCCGGTGTGGCTGGGCCTGGTGGTGGTCACGGTGCTGGTGGGGGTGCTGGGGGGGATGGAGGTGCCCCTGCTCACCCGCCTGCTGGAGACCCAGCAGCAGCTGCGCCAGGCCCTGGCGCGGGTGCTGGCCCTCGATTACTTCGGCGCGCTGCTGGGTTCGCTGCTGTTCCCGCTGGTGCTGCTGCCCTGGTTCGGGTTGCTGCCCACGGCGGGGCTGCTGGCGCTGGTGCCCCTGGCCAACAGCGCCCTGCTCTGCTGGTTGTTTCCGGTGGGCCGGCGCTGGCGGTGGCCGCTCACGACGGCGCTGCCCCTGGCGGGCCTGGCGGCCTGGCTGATCGTGCCCCTGGGCGATCGCATCGAGGATTCCCTCTACGACGATCCCGTGGTGGGCCGCCGGCAGACCCGCCACCAGCGGATCGTGCTCACCCGCCGCCGCGACGATCTGCGCCTGTTCCTCGATGGCAACCTGCAGTTCTCCAGCCTCGATGAATACCGCTACCACGAGGCCCTGGTGCATCCGGCCCTGGCCCTGCATCCGCGGCCCCAGCGGGTGCTGGTGCTGGGGGCCGGCGACGGGCTGGCCGTGCGGGAGGTGCTGCGCTGGCCCCAGGTGGAGCGGGTGGATCTGGTGGAGCTGGATGGGGAGATGCTGCGGCTGGCACGCCGCCACCCCTTCCTGAAGCGCCTGAACGCGGGCAGCCTCGACGAGCCGCGGGTGCACGTGCACGTGGGCGATGCCTTCGAGCTGGTGCGGCGGCTGGAGGGCCCCTTCGATGTGGTGATCGCCGACTTCCCCGATCCCGCCACGGCGCCGCTGGCGCGCCTCTACAGCGTGACCTTCTACGGGCGGCTGCTGCGGCGGCTCGCCCCCGATGGCCTGCTGGTGACCCAGGCCTCCACGCCGTTCTTCACACCGAAGGTGATGGCCTCGATCCGGGCCACGCTGGCGGAGCTGGCGCTGCAGAGCCGGCCCTACAGCGTGGATGTGCCCAGCTTCGGGCCGTGGGGGTTCGTGCTGGCCCACCGCCCCGGCCAGGAGCTCCGGGCGGCACCGCTGCCGTTCCGGGGCCGCTGGATCGATGACGGCCAGCTGCAGCGCCTGTTCCTGCTGCCGCGCGACCTGCAGCCGCCGCCAGGGGAGGCGGTGCTGCCGAACCGGCTGTCGCGGCCGGTGCTGGCCGACTACCAGCGGCGCGGGCTCTGGGCGGAGAACTGAACCCAGGCGGGGCCCGCCCCAGGGGGTGGATAGCCTGGGGCGATGGCGATCGGGCTGCTGCTGCTGGTGCTGCTCCTGGCGGCCTTCGCGCTGCTGCGGCTGCAGCGGCTGCGCAGGACCAGGCCCAGCAGCCTGCCGACACCACGCACGCTGTTCAACCTGGGCATCGGCGACATCGTGCAGTGCGATGGGCGCGACTGGGTGGTGGAAGACCGGCTGCTCTATGACGAGGATGGCTTCCAGTGGCTGGAGTACCTGCTGCGCGACGGTCCTGAGGCCCGCTGGCTGGCGGTGTGCGAGGACGACTGGCTGGAGCTGAGCTGGCTGGAGGCGGCCCCCTCCGCCCTCGCCCGGCACTTGGCCGCCGGGCCCACCCCCTTCCCGCAGCAGATCCACTGGGACGGCCTCACCTACGAGCGCAGGGAGGAGGGCCGGGCCTCGGCCAGCTCCAGCGCCCGCACCATGAACCGCCACCTCACCAGCTGCCGCTTCGCCGACTACGAGGCCGAGGGCCAGCGGCTGCTGTCGGTGGAGCGCTGGGACGCGGAGACCGACGTGACCATCGGCCACCGGATCGACCCCAGCGCCCTGACCCTCCTGCCCGGCGACGGGCGCTCGGTGTATCGACTGAATGGGTAAGCCGCGCCGCCAGGGGGGCCTGGTGCACTCCATGCGGCGGGCGGTTTTAGATCCGCATAACGCTCATCATCACCCGCCCGAAGCGTCTTCGGTAGAAGGAAAACTACTAGATCCGGGCCGGGTGAATGATGTTGTTGGGTGGTCGCTAGTGCGCTGCCTCGCAGACAATAGGTGGAATCAGGAGTGTCTGCGCCAGATTGAGAAATTCTTCCCCGAGGCCCTGGACTTTCTCCTGATCGTCGCCATCTACTGCATCCACAACGCGCCAAGGCGCGGGCGTGACGGCCCACTGCCTGAGTCTTTAGTACCGCCTCAGGAAGCACTCGGTACTCGGCTGGCGCCCCCCACAACAGCGGCTCGCCTACTGCTCCGCTGAACAATGCGTTGTGAAAAACGGCTAAGGGCGCTGAATCACTGGCTGCATAGGTTTCAGGGTGTGCGGGAAGGGCATAAGCTGCGGTATCACCGGGCTGAACTTGTGAGGCCAGGCTGGACGTCGTCCAATCCTATTCGCCGGTGCAGACCTAACTCAAGGCCTGGTAACTCGTCATGAGATTTCGATAGTTAGGGATATGATTGGAGAGCAGGTCGCCGAGTCCCTCGATATCGTTGCGCCAGTCACGGTGCAGTTCACAGGCCACGCCGAACCAGTTCATCAGCTGCACTCCGGCCGCGCTCATCCGCGCCCAGGCGGCATGACGGGTGACCTCGTTGAAGGTACCGGAGGCATCCGTGACGACAAACACCTCATAGCCTGCCTCGATGGCGGAAAGCGCCGGAAAGGCGACGCAGACCTCCGTCACCACCCCGGCGATGATCAGCTGATGGCAACCCGTCTGGCGGACAGCCTCGACGAACTCCTCATTGTCCCACGCGTTGATGTTGCCTGGTCGGGCGATGTAGGGCGCATCCGGAAACTGCTCCTTCAGCTCCGGCACCAGCGGGCCGTTTGGCCCCTTCTCGAAGCTGGTGGTCAGGATCGTTGGAAGGTTGAAATACTTAGCTGTGGCTCCCAGCGCCAGCACATTGTTCTTGAATTCACCAGGAGAGAAGTCTTGAACCAGGGAGATCAGACCCGACTGATGATCGACGAGCAGACACGCTGCATCATCCTTTTCCAGGCGTACATACTTAAAGGTGTCAGCCATGGATTATTGAGGCAAGGGTGGTGATGTTCCTGAAGGATGTCGGTGGAAATCCAGCAAGGGAGGGTATCAAGGACTCCTTTGATACCCATTGACACTAAAGTAGTTTATGCCGGTTGCCGAGGCCGGCAGCCGTCTGCGGCTCAGCCTTCATGGAATGTTTGGATCCCTTCGGCGCCGGGGGGATCGATGCCCATGCCGAAGCCTGCGCGCCGTGCGGCCCTAGTGTTGTGGTGGCCAGGTTCCGCCCCTCATGGCCGCAGAAACTGTCTCAGACGTTCACGGATCTACTCCAGGGGACTGCCCATCGACGCAGCGACGAAAAGCCCCCGCTCCCGCAGGTCGGCCTCGTAGCTCTGCAACACATCCTTTCGCCGGTTCAGTTCTTCGGCGATGGTCTCTGCGAAGGCGGGATGAAGCTGCAGGAGCGGCCGAAACCCACCGCGCGGAACCACGAAAAGGGTGGTGTCTTCCGCGGCCCGCATGGTGGTGGGATAGGGCAACTCCAGCAGCAGGGGAAGCTCACCAAAGAACTCGCCGGACTGGAAGCTGAACGGACGCTGGCTGATGGAGTCGGTTTCGTGAATCGCATCCACGCAGTCGCTCAGAACGATGTTGAAGCTCTGGCTCCTCTCCCCTTGCCTTACAAGGATCTCTCCGGCGGAAAGATGCCGTCGGACACCGCTGACGAGCAGCTGCCTAAGAGTTTGCAGATAAACCCTGCTGCGAGGCGACTTTGTTCCCGCCACCGCTGCCTGGGACGGGGCGGGAACCTGATCTGATCGGCTGCCTCAGGCCTGTCGACCCGCCCCAGGCTGAGGTCAATCCGCCCTGCGGTTTCCACCTCTGGAGAACGTCCTGTTCATGCCACCGTCTCCACAGGCCTGAGCAGGTTACCCAGGCGGATCAGGTTGTAGACGATGCGGCATTAGCCGTAAAAAAGCGTCTGCTTTCAGAGCGAATCAAAATCCTTGAGGACTGGCTGAATCGAGATGAGGGTGAGATGTGGTAGCGTTATCGCCAACGATCGTGGCTATTCGCATACTGTCAAAACTTATCTACCCTTGCAGCTCGGCATGTCAGATGGATTTGCCGCAGCTCTAACCTGTCATTGTCTTGTTCCGTGAACCACCCAGCAGGCCGCTTCCAGGCAGCATAAGAAGGGCGTCGTCACTCGGCAACACATCGATATCCTTTGCGGCGCAAGGAGTCCGAGCCAAGCCAAAGCCCTCGGCGTGATCTTCAGTGGATCCGCTGAAACAACCCCAACACCGCACGCGGCCCCGGCAAGGCCTCACGAGAGAACAAACAGGCCCCGTTCCCATGGCAGGCTTTCCCCAGGGCTGATCGAGCGGCAACCCAGGAGGTTGGTGTGGACGTGGTGGCGGGTATCACCCCCCACCGCCAGACTGGCCTGCTGGAGGAGTTCGGTCTGTCCTGCTACCCCACCGAGCCCGTCAGACGCCCACCGGATCGCCGGCCTGCTGCTGCTCCGCCAGCACCTGCTCCAGACCCGCCAGATCCTCATCCGTGATCTTCGTCTGCATCGGGCAGTGCTTGGGGCCGCACATCGAGCAGAACTCGGCCTGCTTGTAGATGTCTGCCGGCAGGGTTTCGTCGTGGTATTCGCGGGCCCGCTCGGGATCCAGCGAGAGATCGAACTGCCGGTTCCAGTCGAAGGCGTAGCGGGCGCGGCTCAGCTCGTCGTCCCGGTCGCGGGCGCCGGGACGGTGGCGGGCGATGTCGGCGGCGTGGGCGGCGATCTTGTAGGCGATCAGGCCATTGCGCACATCCTCCGGGTTGGGCAGGCCCAGGTGCTCCTTGGGGGTCACGTAGCAGAGCATCGCCGTGCCGTACCAGCCGGCCATGGCCGCACCGATGGCGCTGGTGATGTGGTCGTAGCCGGGGGCGATGTCGGTCACCAGCGGGCCGAGCACGTAGAAGGGCGCCTCGCTGCACTCCTCCATCTGCTTCTTCACGTTGAACTCGATCTGGTCCATCGGCACATGGCCCGGACCCTCCACCATCACCTGCACGTCGTGCTTCCAGGCGCGGCGGGTCAGCTCGCCCAGGGTCTTCAGTTCGGCCAGCTGGGCCTCATCGGAGGCGTCGTGGAGGCAGCCGGGGCGCAGCGAATCCCCCAGGGAGAAGGTGCAGTCGTAGCGCTTGAAGATCTCGCAGATGTCGTCGAAGCGGGTGTAGAGCGGGTTCTGCCTGTGGTGGTAGAGCATCCACTGGGCCAGGATGCCGCCGCCGCGGCTCACGATGCCGGTGAGACGGCCCTTCACCTTGGGCAGGTGCTCGATCAGCAGACCCGCGTGGATCGTCTGGTAGTCGACGCCCTGCTGGCAGTGCTTCTCGATGATGTGCAGGAAGTCGTCCTCACTGAGCTTCTCGATCGAGCCGTGCACGCTCTCCAGGGCCTGGTACACGGGCACCGTGCCGATCGGCACCGGTGAGGCGTTGATGATCGCTGTGCGCACATCATCGAGGTTGACGCCGCCGGTGGAGAGGTCCATCACCGTGTCGGCGCCGTACTTCACCGCCAGCTCGAGCTTCTTCAGCTCCTCGCTCACATCGCTGGCGTTCGGGGAGGCGCCGATGTTGGCGTTCACCTTGCACCTGCTGGCGATGCCAATCGCCATCGGCTCCAGGCCAGGGTGGTTGATGTTGGCGGGGATGATCATCCGGCCCCGGGCCACCTCCTCCATCACCAGCGATTCGGGCAGGTTCTCCCGCCGGGCCACGAAGGCCATCTCCTCGGTCACCACGCCCTGGCGGGCGTAGTGCAGCTGGGACACATTGGCTTGGCCTTTGCGCTTCTCGATCCAGGCGCTACGCATGACAGGGCTACGGCGAAAGGGAGGACTGCCGGGGAGGCCGGCAGCTTCGGGGCGCAGCTGGAGTTCGTTCTCACTTCCCTGCGCCGGCATGACCCGGATCAGGTTCGGAGGGTGTGATCTCAGCCCCCAAGGCAGGGGCACCCCTAGTGACTTTGGAAACCTAGCAAGGCCGAAATGGTGCCGGCCGCCCTGGGTCAGCTCTGCAGGCCGTTGAGGGCCGCGGCCACCACCCGGTGGTCGCTGTCGTGCTGGAGGTGCACCAGTGCGGCGCGGGCCTCGGCCGCCGCCGCCGCTGCTCCGGGGCCGCCGCCGCCCGCCTCCCGCACCAGCCGGCCCAGGATCTCGGCGCCGCCCACCCGCACCGTGCCGTCGGCATCCACCAGGGCCAGCCGGGCCAGCTCCAGCAGGTCTGCCGCGGCCATCTCCGGGTGCTCGGCCATGGCCGAGAGGATGCTGCAGCGCACCAGCCACTGGTCGTCGCGGGCGAAGGCCAGCCGCAGCAGCGGCCAGGCCCGCTGCAGGGAGTGGCTCACCAGGGCATTGGCGGCCTCGGCCCGCACGTTGGCGTCCTCGTCGCCCTCCAGGGCCGCCACCAGGGCGTCCCAGCCGGCGGGGGTGGGCTTCATGCCCAGGCCGGCGCAGCTCAGGGAGCGCACCAGAAACGGACCCTGCTGCAGCCCCAGCAGCAGCAGCGGTTCGGCCTGCTCCGCCGTGGCCTCGCGCAGGCGGGCCAGGGCCGGCATCGAGCGGGCCGGGTCGCCGGAGGCGATCTCCGCGCGGAGCTGCTCCAGATCCATCGGTCCCAGCGGCAGGGGCACCCCAGGCTAGGGGGGCGGCCCGCAGACCCCGGCTCCCGGCTCGGGCTGCCGCTCCCGCAGGGCCACCAGCAGGGCGCGGCGGCGGCGGCGCCAGCTCAGGCCGCTGTGGGTGAGCAGGCCGCCGCCCACCAGCAGCGCCGGCAGCACCTGCAGCCGGTCGGTGCCCTGGCGCGAGAGCAGGCCCAGCAGCGCCAGCAGGATCAGCAGCGGCGAGGAGAGGGCCAGCAGGGCGCGCTTCACGGGCGGGGGGCGGCGCCGGCGCCGCCGGCGCGGGCTTCGATCCAGCGCAGCAGGCTGAGGGTCAGCACCTGCACGCCCACCGCCAGGCAGCCCTCATCGGGGCGGAAGCTGTTGCTGTGCAGGGGCGTGCAGCCCTCCGGGCCCGCCACCCCCAGCCGGAACATCGTGCCGGGCGTGTCGCGCTGCAGCTCGGCGAAGTCCTCGGCGCCGAGGGAGGGCTGCTCCAGCCAGCGCACCTGGCCGCGGCCCAGCAGCTCCACCCCGGCGCCGGCCACCAGCTCGGTGAGGGCCGGATCGTTGTGCACCGGCGGCGAGATGCAGCGGTAGCGCACGCGGGCCTCGCCGCCGTGGCCGGTGCACAGGGCCTGCACCGTCTCCTCGATCCAGCCGGGCAGCTGGGCGTGCACGTCCTGGTCGAGGCAGCGCACGGTGCCCAGCAGGCGCACGTGGTCGGCGATCACGTTGAAGGCCCGGCCCCCCTCGATCCGCCCGAAGCTCACCACCACCGGATGCAGGGCATCGAGGCGGCGGCTGATCGCCTCCTGCAGCCCGCTCACCACCCGCGCCGCGATCCAGATCGCATCGGTGCTCTGGTGGGGCCGGGCGCCGTGGCCGCCCTCCCCCAGCACCTCCACCTCCAGCTCGCCGGCGGCGGCGGTGAGGCTGCCGCTGCGCACGCCGATGCTGCCCACCGGCAGGCTCGGGAACACGTGCACCCCGAACAGGGCCTCCACCCCGTCCATCGCCCCATCGGCCAGCATCCAGCCGGCCCCCTGGGCCGTCTCCTCCGCCGGCTGGAACAGCAGCCGCACCCGGGCCGTGAGCTGGTCCGCCAGGGGCGCCAGCAGCCGCGCCACCCCCAGGCCCAGCGCCGTGTGGATGTCGTGGCCGCAGGCGTGCATCAGCCCCTGGTGCACCGAGGCGAAGGCCACGCCGCTGCGCTCCTCCACCGGCAGGGCGTCCATGTCCACCCGCAGGGCCACCAGGGGCACCGCCGGCCCCTCGGGGCCCAGCTCCGCCAGCACGCCGGTGCGGCCCACGCCCTCGCGCACGCGCCAGCCCAGGCCCCGCAGCTCCCCCGCCACCAGGGCGGCGGTCTGGTGCTCGTTGCCGCTCAGCTCCGGGTGGGCGTGCAGGTGGCGGCGCAGGGCGACCAGCTCCGGCAGGGCCGCCGCCAGGGCCGCCTCCAGGCCATGGCGCCGCCAGGGGCTGGTCGCCCCCGTACCGGGGGCGCCGGCCTGGCCGGCGGAGCAGGGGCCTGGGGAAGCCTGGGCGGCGGGGGTCATCGGCTGGCCAGGGCGAGGAAATCCTCGAGGGCCCGCACCGGCTCCGGGGGCCAGCGCCGACTCTCAAGCAGCCATTCTGGCTGGCGGTAGCGGGGGTCGAGGCCGGAGGCGGAGGCCCAGTGGCTCTCGGCCTCGCCGCCGGCGCCGCGGCGCCAGAGCAGGGCCGTCAGGCCGGCCCTGGCATCGGCGAACAGGGGGTAGCGGCGGATCAGGTTGCGCAGCTGCCGCTCGGCCTCCTCCAGCTCCCCCAGCTGGAAGGTGGCCAGGGCGGCGCTGGAGCGGGCCATGGCAAAGCCGGGCCGGGCGTCGGCCGCCGCCGCGAAGCTGGCCCGGGCCGCCGGCCAGTCGCCCAGGGAGCCCTGCACGTTGCCCAGGTTGTAGAGGGCCGAGGCATCGGCGGGCCGGCCGGCCTCCCCGTCCCGCTCCAGGATCCAGCGGTAGTCCGCCTCAGCGGCCTCCCACAGGCCCAGGGCCTCCTCGGCGGTGCCGCGGTTGAGGTGGGGATCGGCGCTGGCGGGGTCCAGTGCCATGGCCCGGCCCTGGTCGGCGATGGCGGCCTGGGGATCGCCGAGGGCCAGGCGCACATTGCCGCGGTTGCTCCAGGCGGCGGCATCCTCCGGGGCGCGGGCGATCACCTGGTCCCAGAGGGGCAGGGCCTCGCCGAAGCGGCCGTCGCGGCTGGCGCGCAGGGCGCGATCGAACAGCTGGGGCAGGGGTTCGGCGGGGGCGGACGGCGCAGCCGAGGGCGCCGGACCTCCAGGGGCTGGGGCGGCGTCGGCCGTGGCAGCGGCCTGGGCCGGGGGCTCCGGGGCCGTGGCGGCAGGGACCGGTGAGGCGGGCGCCAGGGCGAGCAGCAGGGCCAGCGGCAGCCCCAGCCACCAGCCCGCCAGCCGACCCAGCGGCGCCCGCCAGCGCTGCCGCCGCGCGCCCCCGCTCATGCCGCCTCCAGGTGGGCCCGGCCGGCGTCGGTGATCACCCGGCCGCGGGGCGTGCGCTGCAGCAGGCCCTGCTGCAGCAGGAACGGCTCCACCACCGCCTCCAGGGTGGCCGGATCCTCCCCCAGGCCCGCGGCCAGGGTGTCGAGCCCCACCGGGCCGCCGCCGTAGCCCTCCAGCAGCAGGCGCAGCAGGCGCCGGTCGCTGGCATCGAGGCCGCGGCCATCCACCCGGTGCAGGCTCAGGGCCTCGTGCACCAGCTCGGCGCTGACGCGGCCGTGGCCCCGGACGGCGGCCACATCCCGCACCCGCCGCAGCAGCCGGTTGGCGATGCGCGGCGTGCCGCGGCAGCGGCGGGCCACCTCCAGGGCGGCGGTGCCGTCCAGGTCCACCTGCAGCAGGCCGGCGGCGCGCTGCACGATCGCCCGCAGGTCGTCGAGGCCGTAGAACTCCAGCCGCTGGATCAGCCCGAAGCGATCCCGCAGCGGCGAGCTGAGGGAGCCGGCGCGGGTGGTGGCCCCCACCAGGGTGAAGGGGGCGATCGGCAGGCTGCGGGTGCGGGCGGTGCTGCCCTTGCCCACGGTGAGGTCGAGGCGGAAGTCCTCCATGGCCGGGTAGAGGATCTCTTCGGCCACCCGCTTGAGGCGGTGGATCTCATCGATGAACAGCAGCTCGCCCGGCTGCAGGTTCACCAGCAGGCCCACGATGTCGCGGGGGCGCTCCAGGGCAGGGGCGCTGGTGATGCGGCAGCGCACCCCCAGCTCCTCGGCCAGCACCAGGGCCATGGTGGTCTTGCCCAGGCCCGGCGGGCCGTAGAGCAGCACGTGGTCGAGGGCCTCGCCGCGGGCGCGGGTGGCCTCCACGGCGATGGCCAGCACCTGCTTGAGCTCGCCCTGGCCGATGTAGTCCGCCAGCCGCCGCGGCCGCAGGCTGTCCTCCCGCAGGATCGGCGCCTCCGGCGCTTCCTGGGGCTCCGGTGCCGCCCCCTCCTCGGCCGTGGCCTGGGGCGCCACCAGCCGCGGGGCCGCGCCGCTGCCGCGGCGGCCGTGGGGCGCGGCGGATCCCGAGGAGACAATCGCCATGGGCTGACGGTACCGGGGGATCCCTAGGGTCGGGAGATTCTGGGCGGACGGGCGGAGCGGCGATGGCAAAGGGCGGAGGCAAGACCAGCGCCAGGGCCCAGCGCGATGCCGCCAACAAGCTGCTGGCCGACAACCGCTTCGCCCGCCACCAGTACGAGATCCTCGAGACCCTGGAGTGCGGCCTCGAGCTGCGGGGCACGGAGGTGAAGTCGATCCGGGCCGGCCAGTGCAACCTGCGCGACGGCTTCTGCCTGATCCGCAAGGGCGAGCTGCAGCTGCACAACGTGCACATCTCGCCCCATAGCCACGCCGGCGCCTACTTCAACCACGAGCCGCTGCGGGTGCGCAAGCTGCTGGCCCACGGCCGCGAGATCGAGAAGCTGCGGGTGGCCCTGGAGCAGAAGGGGCTGACCCTGATCCCGTTGAACCTGCACCTCAAGGGCTCCTGGATCAAGCTCACCATCGGCCTGGGCAAGGGCCGCAAGCTGCACGACAAGCGCCAGGAGGAGCGCCGCAAGCAGGACATCAAGGACGCCAAGGCGGCGATCGCCCGCCTCTGAACAGGGGGCAGCGGCGCCGGCCGGCTAGTTCAGCGGCGGCGGCGGGCTGGGCGGCCCCGCCGGGTTGGCGGGGGCCGCCGGGGCCGGCTGGGCCGGCGCTGCTGGATCGGCCGGGGCGGGCTGAGCCTTGGGCTGGGCCGCTTCGGCGGGCTGGGCGCTGCTGCCGCCCGCGCTGCTGCCCGGCGCCGGCGGCAGGGCGGCCTCCCCCGGGCGGGCCGGGGCCTCCGCCGGCGCCGGATCCACCCGCAGCGACAGGGTGATCAGGGCCGGCGCCACGCCGTCGTTGGTGACGAGCAGCTGCACGGGCGAGCCCGCCACCCGGGCGATGCTCACCACCCGCAGCGGTCCCCGCGCCTCCAGCACGCTGCCGTCGGCCGCGAAGACGCTCATCTGCATCAGCGGCGAGCCGTTCACCCCCAGCACCAGGCGGGTGCCGGGGCTGAGGCGGATCGGGAACAGGCGGGCGCCCCCGGCATCCACCTGGGCCGACACCACGTTGGTCTGGCCGAGGCGGGTCTGGATCGGCTCGATGCGCACGTTGGCCAGGCCCTGCTCGGCGGCCGCGTACCAGAGCTGGCGGAAGGGCTCGGGCGGGATGTCGCCGGCGGCGCGGCCCGGCAGCAGGTTCTGGGCGCTGCCCGACACCAGCTGGCGCAGCACCTCGGCGCTGAGGCCGCGGCCCACCAGGGCCGCCTGGCGTTTCTGCCAGTCGGCGGCGCTGAAGCTGCCCAGGCGGGTGCGGATCTCCAGGGGCAGCTGCTCCACCCGGCTGATCCACTCCTGGGCCAGCTCGTTCCACACCTTGCGCAGCGGCGCGTCGTCGAGGGAGTCGTTGGGCAGGCGGCCGCCCCGCTCCGGGAACTGGGCCAGCAGGCTGGCGTCCACCAGCTTGAGGAACCAGCCGCGGTCGATCTGCAGGGCCCGCAGGCGGTTGAGCAGCTGCTGGCGCTGGTCCACCTCCGCCGGCGGCAGGCTGCTGGGCAGCTGCAGGCCGCTGCCCGGCTCCGTGGTGGCCACCCGGCCGCGGCTGAGCACCAGCCAGCCCAGGGCCGTGCCCAGCACCGCCGAGATCACCAGGGCCAGCACCACCGGCCAGAGCCGCCCCTCGGCGGCCGCCTCGCGCTCGTCCTGGCGGCTGCGCAGCGGCGGGGGTGCCAGGGGCGGGGCGGCCGGGGCGGCCGCGGGTGCCGCGGCGGCCGCCACCGCCACCGGGGGCAGCTCCGGGGCGCCGGGGGCGGCGACCTCGGGGGAGGGAGCCGGAGCCGGGGCCGGGGCCGGCGGCGACGACGCAGGCGCCACCGGCTCCGGCAGGGCCGGCTCCGCTGCGGTCGCCTGGGGCACCAGCACCACGGTGCGGTCGGCCCGGGGCACCGGGCCGGTGCTGTCGGACATCGGCAGCTGCTGCAGGGCCTGCAGGGCGGCGCCGGCGGAGGGGTAGCGGCGGCCGGGATCACCGGCCAGGAGCGGCTCCAGGGCCGCCCTGAGGGCGGGCTCGCCATCGAGGGCGGCCGGCCAGCGCCACTCCAGGGTCACCGGGTCGAGCAGGTCGGCCGGTTCGTCGCCGCTGAGCAGCACCAGGGCCACCACCCCCAGGCCGTAGAGGTCCATCCAGGGCTCGGCCGGCTCGCCATGGCCCAGCTCCGGGGCGCCGTAGCCGGGGGTGACGCCGACCGGGGCGGCCTGGTCCAGGGCCGTGCCGCGCACCAGGCCGAAATCCAGCAGCACCGGCAGCCCGTCGCGCTCGCGGCGCAGCAGGTTGGCCGGGGCCAGGTCGCCGTGCAGCAGTTCCTGGCTGTGCAGCACCGCCAGCACCGGCAGCAGCTGGCGCAGCAGCAGGAGCACCTCGCCGGCGCCGAACACCAGCTGGCGCCCCCGCCGGGCCTGCAGCAGCTCGGCGTAGGTGCGGCCGTCCTGCCACTCGCGCACCAGCCAGAGATCGCCCCCGGCCTCGATCAGCCCGCCGAAGCGCGGCACCTGGGGATGCAGCACCCCCTGCAGCCGCGGCCAGAGCTGGCGCAGCCGGGCCTGCAGCTGCGGCTGCCCGGCCCCGACCTGGCGCAGCACCACCGGCGCCTCGCCGGCCAGCCGGTCGCTGGCGCGCCAGAGCACCCCCTGGCTGCCGCGGGCCAGCTCCGCCTCCAGGCGGTAGCGCTCGTCGATCACCTGGCCGACCACGGCGCTGCTCACGAGTCGCGCACAGGTTGCCGAAGTCCCTTGGCCGCCAGCCAGTCGTGGTCATAGAGCCGTGACCGGTAGCGATCGCCGCTGTCGCAGAGCACCGTCACCACCGTGTGGCCCGGGCCGAGGCGCCGGGCGGTCTCCACCGCCGCGGCCACGTTGATGCCCACCGAGCCGCCCAGGAACAGGCCCTCCTGCCACAGCAGCCGGTAGATGGTGTCGAGGGCCCGCTGGTCGTCGACGCGCACCGCGTCGTCCACCGGCGCCCCCTCCAGGTTGGCGGTGACGCGGCTGTTGCCGATGCCCTCGGTGATCGAGCTGCCCTCCATGGTCAGCGCGCCGGTCCTGGCCCAGCTGTAGAGGGCGCTGCCGTGGGGATCGGCCAGCACGCAGCGCACCCCGGGGTTCTTCTCCTTGAGGTAGAGGGCCACGCCGGCGTAGGTGCCGCCGGTGCCGGTGGCGGCCACCCAGGCGTCCACCTGGCCGCCGGTCTGCTCCCAGATCTCGGGGCCGGTGGAGCTGTAGTGGGCGCGGCGGTTGGCCAGGTTGTCGAACTGGTTCGCCCACACGGCGCCGGGAATCTCGGCGGCGATGCGGCCGGAGAGGCGCACGTAGTTGTTGGGATCGCGGTAGGGCACCGCCGGCACGGTGCGCACCTCGGCGCCGAGGCTGCGCAGCAGGCCGATCTTCTCCGCCGACTGGGTGTCCGGGATCACGATCAGGGCCCGGTAGCCGCGGGCGTTGCAGAGGTGGGTGAGGCCGATGCCGGTGTTGCCGGCGGTGCCCTCCACCACCGTGCCGCCCGGCTGGAGCAGGCCCTGCTGCTCCGCCTCCAGCAGGATGCCCAGGGCGGCGCGGTCCTTGACGGAGCCGCCGGGGTTCATGAACTCGGCCTTGCCGAGGATCTCGCAGCCCGTGAGCTCACTGAGGGCGGAGAGCCGGATCAGGGGCGTGTGGCCGACGGCGCCGACGAACCCCGGGGTGATGCCGCCCATGCGCTGGCCTTGCGACGTCGTGGTGTGGTGGGGGGATCGTAGGGGCCGCGGCCGCCGCGCCCGGCCGCCGCCGGGGTGGCCGCCGACACTCCGCCCCGGGGGGCCAGGCAGACTCGCAGCACGTCCTGCCGGATCCGGAGCCCTGAGCCGATGTCGAGGGAAGACCAGCGCCGTGCCGTGCGCGCGCTGCGGGAGGGGCTGATCGCCCAGCTGGAGCAGCTCTACATGGAGACCTTCGACCAGCTCGCCGGCCAGGACCTGGGCGAGGGTGGCATCGCCCGGCTCACCCAGCTGCTGCTGCGCTCCCGCGAGGCGGCGATCACGCCCCTGCAGGAGGAGATCGAGGCGCCCCTGATCACCCGGGCCCCGGGCCAGGATTCCGCCGCATGAGCGCGGACACGGATCCCGGCGAGGCCGCGGGCTGGTTCGAGCGGCTGGAGGCCCAGCTGGAGCAGCAGCTGGAGTCCTTCCTGGCCGCCAACCCGGCCCAGGAGGCGCTGCTGCGGGGCCAGGAGCAGCGGGAGCGCCTGCAGCGCCTCGAGCGCCGGAGGCTGGAGCTGCGGGGCCAGGCCGAGCAGGCCCGCGCCGGGCTGCTGCAGCTGGCGGCCGAGATCGCCGAGTGGCAGCGGCGGGTGGAGCGGGCCCGGCAGGCGGGGGCGGGCGAGCTGGCGGCCCGGGCCGAGCAGCACCTGCAGGGGCTGATGGCCCAGGGCCGCGACCGCTGGCAGGCCCTGGGGGAGCTGGGCGGCCAGCTGGGCCAGCTGGAGCAGGAGCTCGGCGCCCTGGCGCAGGCGGCCGCCCAGGACCAGGCCCAGGGTCCAGGGGCGGGGCCAGCGCCGGCCGCTGCGGCATCGGACCCCCCGGGCTCCTCCGACCCGGGCCCGCCGGATCCCGCCGAGCTCGAGCAGGCCTGGGCCCGGTTCGAGGCGGAGCAGGACCTGGAGCAGCTGCGCCGCCGCCAGGGCTGAGGCAGGCCCGGGCCTGCTCCCGGCTGGGGTCAGGCCTTGGGCGCCGGCGGCACCAGGTTCACGCCCTCGGGCGGCGGCGTGGGGTCGGGATCGGCAATCAGCATGTGCTGGAGCACGATCTCCGGGCGTTCACTGTCGCGCCAGCGGATCCGGTAGGCCGGCATCTTGGTGCCCCGACTGGTGGTCTGCTCCACCGGCTCCATCACCCATCCCCGGCGGGAACGCCCCTGGGGGTTGCGCTTCACCACCGCGTCCGCGTGCTTGAAGCGAAAACCGACGCGCTCACCGCTCATGGATGGGGGAGATTGCCTACTGTTATGGATTATCCCATTGCGGCCGGCGGGCTTCCCTGGCTCGGCTTCGATGTCGGCACGGAGGCCGGCTCCGGGCGCGCCTCCCCCCGCGGCTCCGGGCGCAGCAGCGGGAAGGCGATCACATCGCGGATCGAGGGGCTGTCGGTGAGCAGCATCACTAGCCGGTCGATGCCGATGCCCAGGCCGCCGGTGGGGGGCATGCCCACCTCCAGGGCGTGCAGGAAGTCCTCATCCACCGACTGGGCCTCGTCGTCGCCGGCCGCCTTGCGCTCCTGCTGGGCCTCCAGGCGCCGGCGCTGATCCACGGGATCGATCAGCTCGCTGAAGGCATTGGCCGTCTCGCGGCCCACGATGAACAGCTCGAAGCGCTCCACCAGCCCCGGCTTGCTGCGGTGGGCGCGGGCCAGGGGTGAATTCTCCACCGGGTAATCGAGCACGAAGGTGGGCTGGATCAGGTCGGCCTCCACCCGCTGCTCGAAGGCCTCCACCAGCAGCCGGCCCACCGAGTCGGCCAGGGCCGGCACCTCCAGCCCCTGGGCCGCCATCGCCGCGGCGGCCTCGTCGCGGCTGCCGAAGCGGCTGAAGTCCAGCCCCGTGGCGTCCTGCACCAGCTCGTGCATGGTGGCCCGGCGCCAGGGGGGCGTGAGGTCGATCTCGGTGCCCTGGTAGTGGATCCGGGTGCCGCCGCACACCTGCGCGCACACATGGGCGATCAGCTGCTCGGTGAGCTCCATCATGTCGGTGTAGTCGGCGTAGGCCTGGTAGATCTCCACCGACGTGAACTCGGGGTTGTGGCGGGTGCTCACCCCCTCGTTGCGGAAGATCCGGCCCAGCTCATACACCCGCTCGAAGCCGCCCACCACCAGCCGCTTGAGGTGCAGCTCGGTGGCGATGCGCAGGGTGAGCGGCAGATCCAGGGCGTTGTGGTGGGTCTGGAACGGCCGGGCATCGGCGCCGCCGGGCTGGCTCTGCAGCACAGGGGTTTCGATCTCCAGGAAGTCGCGCCCATCCAGCCAGCGGCGCAGGGCGCTCACCGCCAGGGCCCGGCGCCGGAAGGTCTCGCGGGTGTGGGGCGAGACGATCAGATCCAGGTAGCGCTGGCGGTAGCGCTTCTCCACATCGGCCAGGCCATGCCACTTGTCCGGCAGGGGCTGCAGGGCCTTGGTGAGCATCGTCCAGCCCAGCACCTTCACCGACAGCTCGCCCCGGTCGGTGCGGCGCAGGGTGCCGCGCACGCCGATCAGATCGCCGGCATCCACCAGGGAGGTGAGCTGGGCGAAGGCCTCGGGGTTGTCCGGCTGGGAGCCCGCCAGGGTGGCCTTCTCGAGATACAGCTGGATCGGGCCGCTCTCATCGGCCAGGGTGAAGAAGGCGAGCTTGCCCATCACCCGGCGGGTCATCACCCGGCCGGCCACGGCCACCTCAAGATCGCGCTCCTGGCCGTTGGGCAGGTCGGCGTGGTCCCGCTGCAGCGCCGCGGTGCGGTGGGTGGGCTCGAACCGCAGGCCGTAGGGGCCCTGGCCCAGGGCGGCGAGGGTCCGGGCTTTCTCCAGGCGGGTCTCGCGCAGCTCCGACAAGGCTCCAGGATCTCGGCTGGGGCCCATCCTGCAGGAGCGCCGGATCGGGCCGCCGCCAGGCCCCGGGCGGCTCGGGCCGGGCCCCAGACGCCCTGGGGATCAGCCGGTCGCGGCCAGGGCGGGGTCGCCCACCCGCTGGGAGGCGTAGCCGGTGCCGCGCACCGTGAGGATCAGCTCCGGGTTGCGCGGATCGGGCTCGAGCTTGCCCCGCAGCCGCGCCACGTACACGTCCACCACCCGCAGGTCGGCGGCGCGGCGGGGCGGATAGCCCCAGAGCTGTTCGAGGATCTCGGCCCGCGGCACCACCCGGCCGGGCTCGCGGAACAGCAGCTCCAGCAGGCTGAACTCGGTGTAGGTGAGGCCGATGCGCTCGCCGTCGCGGGTCACCTGGCGGCGGTTGGTGTCCACCACCAGATCCCCCACCCGCAGCACGCCCTGGCCCGCCGGCACGTCGCGGGGCTCGGCGCCGGCGGAGCCGCGGCCCACCCGCCGCAGGATCGTGGCGATGCGGGCCTCCAGCTCCTTGGGGCTGAAGGGCTTGGGCAGGTAGTCGTCGGCGCCGAGGTCGAGGCCCGCCACCCGCTCGGCGATCGCATCGAGGGCCGAGAGGAAGATGATCGGCACGCAGGATTCGGCCCGCAGCCGCCGGCACACCGCGAAGCCATCCAGCTTCGGCAGCATCACATCGAGCACCACCAGATCGGGCTGCTCCCTGTGGAACAGGGCCAGGGCCTCCTCGCCGTCCTCGGCGCACACCACCCGGTAGCCCGCCAGCTGCAGGCGCATCACCAGCACCCGCCGCACCGCCGCCTCGTCGTCCACCACCAGCAGGGTGGCGCGGTGCTCGCCCCGGCCGGGCTCCTCCTCGTTCGTGCTGCCGCCCAGACTGCTCTCGCCTCGCCCGGTCCGCTCGAGACCATGCCGGGACAGATCCTCCAGGGGCATGCGCACAGAGGGATGAAGAAGCGCAACACTACCGCTCACGCCGAGCCCGGCGCGCCCGGGCCGCCGTCCGAAGCGCAGCCGCCCTGCAACTCTTAAGCATTTCTTCCCCCGCCCCAAGTCGCCCCGCGGGAGTGGGCCGGACGCAGCGTCGCGCAGCGGGCTGCGGCAGGCCCACTCCCGTGGGGCTGGAACGCCAGGGGGCGGGGCAGGGGGGGATCACGGCCAGCGCGCTGTGGCGTAGGCGTTCCACTGGCGCTCGGCTTCGGCCAGGGCGGCGTCGCTGCTGAGCTGGCCGAGCATGGCCCGCTGCAGCTGGGTGTAGACGATCGCCTGCAGCCGCTTGATGCCGGGGCTGGCGGGCACCAGCACCCGGGCGCGGCCGAGGGTGTCGGCGGAGAGGAGACGGGCCTGGCGCACCAGGACCTCGCTGGAGTCGGCGGGCCGCTGGCGGCGCAGGGTCGCCTCCACCTGGCGCAGGGCGCCCCGGGAGGAGGGCAGCACCCGCGCCTGCTCGGCGAAGCGGGCCTGGTTGGCGGCGTCGGTGAGGAACAGGGCCAGGCTGAGGGCCTCCTTCGGGAGTTTGGTCTGCTTCGGCACCGCCAGGTTCATCACCGCCACGTTGGCGTCGCCCGAGGCGCCGGTGAGGGGCGGGTAGGGGCGGGTGACGGCGGCGATGCGGGGGGCGTTGGTCTGGATGCTGCGCAGGAACTCGGCGCCGCTGCCCACCTGGGCCAGCTCACCGCTCTGATACAGCTCGATGGCGCGGCGGTAGCCCTGGCTCACCACCTCCCGGGGCAGCAGGCCGCGGCGGTAGAGGTCGGTCCAGAAGGCGAAGGCCCGGCGGCCCGCCGGGCTGTTGAAGGCAGCCCGCTGGCGTCCGTCCAGCAGGGTCACCCCCATCTGCACCAGCGACTCCAGCAGCTCGGCCGAGTCGTCCGGCACCACGGTCACGAACAGGGCATAGCGACCGGTGCGGCGCTTGACCGCCTCGGCGTAGGCCGGCACCTCCTGCCAGCGCCTGGGCGGCGCCCCATAGCCCGCCGCCCGCAGCAGCTGGCCGTTGGCCAGGGTGATCCGCACCGTGAGGTACCAGGGCACGGTGAACTGCCGCAGCTGGCCGTCGGGCCCGGCGCTGCGGCCCGCCTGCCAGAGCCGGGGCAGGTAGCTGGCCTCGGCGCCGGGCGGCAGCAGCGGATCGAGGGGCAGCAGGCCCCCCTTGCTGGCCAGGTTGGCGGCGAACAGCGGGTTGAGGTTCACCACATCCGGCGCGGTGCGGGCGAACACGGCGGCCAGCAGCTTGCGCTCCACCGAGCCCCAGGGCACGTCGGTCCACACCACGTCCACGCCTGGGTTCTGGCGCTCCCAGCTGGCGATGGCACCGTTGATGGTGTCGTTGAACTTGGGCGCCAGATCCAGGGTCCACAGCTGCAGCTGGCGCCGCTCGGGCCCGGGCCGGCCGCAGCCCGCCAGGCCCAGGCCCAGGCCCGCCAGCACCAGGCCAGCGGCCAGGATGGAGCGGCGCCGCCGCCTGGGCACCACCGCCTGGGGCAGGAGCTCGGGCTGGGATGGATCGGCCATGGGGGTCAGTTCCGCAGCGACACCTGCTGGCGCCAGTAGAGCAGCTGCAACGAGCACAGCAGCGGTGCCAGCAGGGCCGTGACCAGGCCCTGGGCCAGCAGGGTGTGCAGGCCCGAGAGCAGCACCAGGTCCGGGCTCCAGTCGCCCAGCCCGGGCAGGGCCAGCTGCAGCACCAGGCTGGCACCCACCAGCAGGCTGCCGAGGGCCGCCAGCAGCCCCAGGCTGAAGCTGCGCTCGATCGGCGGACCGTTGCGCCCCAGCCGGCCCCACCACCAGCCCAGCAGGGCCAGGGCCGGGATCTGGGTGGCGCCCCCCAGCTGCAGCCCGTCGAGGGCCAGGCCCAGGGCCACGCCCGCCACGGCACCGGAACGGGGCCCATCCACCAGGGCCCAGGGCAGCAGCCACAGCACCGCCCAGCTGGGACCGACGCCCCCCACCGTCAGCAGACCGGGGGAGGCCAGGGTGAGCAGTGGCACCGCCAGGCCCGTGGCGCCGCACCAGAGCTGGGTGTAGAGGCGGCCCATGGCTCAGGCCCCGGGGCGGCGGGGCGTCACCTGCACCCAGTCCACCGCATCGAGGGGGGCGCCGAGCTGCACCACCGCCTCGGGGGCGGGCACGGCCCGGTCATTCACGCTCTGGACCACGCCGACGCTGACGTTGGCGGGCAGCAGGGTGCTGGCGGGGGAGGTGGACACCACGTCCCCGGGCCGCACGCCCGTGTCCTTGTCGAGGAAGTGGAGCACCGGCCGGGCCGTGCCCTGGCCGATCAGCAGGCCGTGGCGCCGGGTGCGGCCCACCCAGACCCCCACGTGGCTGCCGGGGTCGGTGAGCAGGCGCACCCGGGCGGTGCTGGGGGTGACGCTCTGCACCAGCCCCAGCAGGCCGCCGGGGCCGAGCACCGGATCGCCCGGGGCGATGCCGTCGAGCTGGCCCTTGCCCAGCTCCAGCTGCTGCCACCAGCCGCCGGTCCCGCGGGAGATCACCGGGGCCGGGATGGCGGCGCCGCTGCCCCGCTGCAGGTCCAGCAGCCCCCGCAGGCGCCGGTTGTCCTGCTCCAGCTGCACCAGACGCGTCTGGTCCGAGAGCCGGGCGGCGGCCTGGAGCCACTCGCGCTGGGCCGTGCCGGGCCAGAAGGGACGGCTCAGCAGGGCATAGGCATCGCTGAGGACGGCGCCCTTGCTGAGCCGCACCCCCACCAGGGCCAGCACCAGCAGCCACCAGGGCCACGCCTGCAGCAGCTTCTGCAGGGTGGGGACGCGGGGCAGGCGCCCGTTCATGGGGTTCAGATCGACTGGCGGGCGAAGTCGGGGGTGTCGAGCACGCGCTCGAGGCGCTTGTAGTCCTCCAGCACGCGGCCGCAGCCGTTGACGACGCAGAGCAGCGGATCCTCGGCCACGTGCACCAGGATGCCCGTCTCGTGGCTGATCAGGTCGCTGATGCCGCGCACCTGGGCGCCGCCGCCCGCCAGCATGATGCCGCGGTCGACGATGTCGGCGGCCAGCTCGGGCGGGGTGCGCTCCAGGGTGCGCTTGACGGCCTCCACGATCACGTTGAGGGGCTCGGCCATGGCCTCGCGGATGTCGCCGGCGCGCACGTTGATGGTGCGGGGCAGGCCGGAGAGCAGGTGCAGGCCCCGCACGTCCATCGAGGTGTTGTCGTGGGCGTCGTCGGGGAAGGCGGAGCCGATGCGGATCTTGATGTCCTCGGCGGTGCGCTCGCCCACCACCAGGTTGTGCACCTTCTTGAGGTACACGCCGATGGCGTCGCTCAGCTCGTCGCCCGCCACCCGCACCGACTCACTCAGCACGGTGCCGCCGAGGCTGAGCACGGCCACCTCGGTGGTGCCGCCGCCGATGTCGACGATCATCGTGCCCACGGGCTCGGTCACCGGCAGGCCGGCGCCGATGGCGGCGGCCACCGGCTCATCGATCAGGTGCACGGTGCGGGCACCGGCCAGGCCGGCCTCGCGCACGGCGCGGCGCTCCACGCCGGTGACGCCGCTGGGGATGCCGATCACCAGCCGGGGCGCCACGATGCCGCGCCCCTCGTTGGCCTTCTGGATGAAGGTCTTGATCATCTGCTCGGCGGCGTCGAAGTCGGCGATGACGCCATCGCGCAGGGGCCGCACGGCGCGGATGTTGCCGGGGGTGCGGCCCAGCATCAGCTTGGCCTCATCGCCCACCGCCATGGGCACGCCGCGCTCCAGGTCCAGGGCCACCACCGAGGGCTCCTGCAGCACGATGCCCTTGCCGGACACGTAGATCAGGGTGTTGGCCGTTCCCAGATCGATGCCGATGTCACGGGAGAGCTGGAAACGTCGAAAGAACACGGAGCAGCCGTCAGGCGGGCAAATCATAGGCGGGGCCTCTGCGCCGCCCCGGGCGGGGGCCTGGGCTGGAGGCCTGCCGCCGGGGCTGCGCCGCCGCTGCGCCGCCGCTGCGCCGCAGCGGCGGCGGGACCCGTGGACCATCCGGGCCCGGCGGTGGAACTCTCTGGAGGCGACGCCCGAAGCGGGTGGCGCATCATTGACCAACCAACCCCCAGGAGAACGCCATGGGCCTCAATTCCGTGACCCTCGTCGGCCGGGCCGGCCGCGACCCCGAGGTCCGCTACTTCGAATCCGGCAGCATGGTGGCCAACCTCACGCTCGCCGTGAACCGCCGCAGCCGCGACGACGAGCCCGACTGGTTCAACCTCGAGATCTGGGGCAAGCAGGCCCAGGTGGCCGCCGACTACGTGCGCAAGGGCTCGCTGCTGGGCATCATCGGCAGCTTCAAGCTCGACCGCTGGACCGACCGCGCCAGCGGCGAGGAGCGCAGCAAGCCCGTGGTGCGGGTCGACCGCCTGGAGCTGCTGGGCTCCAAGCGCGACGCGGAGGCCGGCGGCTTCGGCGGCGGTGGCGGCAGCTTCGGCGGCGGCGAGCCCAGTGAGGAGGAAGTGCCGTTCTGAGCCGCCGCTCCCGCGCCCCTGCCCCGCCCTGGGGCCGGGGCCTGGCGCGCGCGGGAGGTTGGGCCCGGGGCTAGTGGCTGCGGTGGCGCCGGGCCCAGCTGCGCAGCCCCAGCCAGACCACGAACGCCGCCGCGGCCAGCACCAGCAGCACCTTCACCACCTGGGTCACCGGCTCAATCCAGTGCTCCACGTTGGTGTAGCCCTCACCGAGGGCCAGGCCGGCCAGGGTCAGCAGCAGGGTCCAGATCAGGCTGCCGGCGGTGGTCCAGATCAGGAACGGCGCCAGCGGCATCATCTCGATGCCGGCCGGCACGGAGATCAGCGTGCGGATGCCGGGCACCAGCCGGCCCCAGAACACCAGGGCGCTGCCGTGGCGGGAGAACCACACCCGGCTGCGCTGGAGCTCCTGGGGGCTGATGCCGATCCAGCGGCCGTGCCGCGCCAGCCACTGCTCGATGCGCTCCTCGTTGATCAGCCGGCCGATGCCGTACCAGGGCAGGGCCCCGAGCACCGTGCCCAGCAGGCCGGAGAGCACCACCGGCACCAGGGCCAGCTGCCCCTGCTGCACGTAGAAGCCGCCCAGGGGCATGATCAGCTCCGAGGGGATCGGCGGGATCAGGTTCTCGAGGAACATCGCCGCGAAGATGGCGCCGTAACCGAGCCAGGGGTTGGCCGCCACGGCCGCCCCGATCAGCGCGGGCAGCTGCTGCACCAGATCTCCCACACCCATCCGACCGACGCCCCTGGCTGGCGGCAAGTCTTCCACGGGGGCCCGGCCGCGGCCGGGATCGCCACCCACAAAAAAGCCCGGCTGAACGCCGGGCCCGAACGCCCCACCAGGGCAGGCGACCTGCAGGAGCGGAATCAGTAGCGGTAGTGGTCGAGCTTGTAGGGGCCCTCCACCGGCACGTTGATGTAGGCGGCCTGCTCGGGGGTGAGTTCGGTGAGCCTGGCGCCGATCTTGTCGAGGTGCAGGCGGGCCACGGCCTCATCGAGGTGCTTGGGCAGCACGTACACCTCCTTGCCGTACTGCTCACCCTTGCTGAACAGCTCGATCTGGGCCAGCACCTGGTTGGTGAAGGAGTTGCTCATCACGAAGCTGGGGTGGCCGGTGGCGCAGCCCAGGTTCACCAGCCGGCCCTCGGCAAGCAGGATGATCTTGTTGCCGGACGGCAGCAGGATGTGATCCACCTGGGGCTTGATGTTGTCCCAGGGGTACTGCTTGAGCGAGGCCACATCGATCTCGTTGTCGAAGTGGCCGATGTTGCAGACGATCGCCTGGTCCTTCATCTGGATCAGGTGCTCGTGGCGGATCACCCGGAAGTTGCCGGTGGCGGTCACGAAGATGTCCACATCGCGCACCACGTCGTCGAGCCGCACGACGCGGTAGCCCTCCATGGCGGCCTGCAGGGCGCAGATCGGATCGATCTCGGCGATCATCACCGTGGCGCCGAGGCCCCGCAGCGACTGGGCCGAACCCTTGCCCACATCGCCGTAGCCGAGCACCAGGGCCACCTTGCCGGCCACCATCACGTCGGTGGCACGCTTGATGCTGTCCACCAGCGACTCGCGGCAGCCGTAGAGGTTGTCGAACTTGCTCTTCGTCACCGAGTCGTTGACGTTGATCGCCGGGAAGGGCAGTTCGCCCGCCTTCTGCAGCTGATAGAGCCGGGCCACGCCGGTGGTGGTCTCCTCGGTGACGCCCTGGATGTTGGCGTGGATGCGGGAGTAGAAGCCGGGCTGGGCCGCCAGCTTCTGGCGGATGCTGTTGAAGAGGGCGGTCTCCTCCTCGTTGCTGGGGTGGTCGAGCACGGAGGGGTCCCGCTCGGCCTTGGTGCCCAGGATCACCAGGCCGGTGGCATCGCCGCCGTCGTCGAGGATCATGTTGGGCGTGCCGCCATCGCCCCACTCGAGGATGCGGTGGGTGAAGGCCCAGTACTCATCGAGGGTCTCGCCCTTGTAGGCGAACACCGGGATGCCGGCGGCGGCGATGGCCGCGGCGGCGTGGTCCTGGGTGGAGAAGATGTTGCAGCTGGCCCAGCGCACCTCGGCGCCGAGGGCCACCAGGGTCTCGATCAGAACGGCGGTCTGGATCGTCATGTGCAGGGAGCCCGCGATGCGGGCGCCCCTGAGGGGCTTCTCGGTGCCGTGCTTGGCGCGCAAGGCCATCAGACCGGGCATCTCGGTCTCGGCGATGGCGATCTCCTTGCGGCCGAAGTCGGCCAGGCCGAGGTCGGCGATCACGTACGAGGACGTGGTCTGCAGGGCGGGTGCAGCGGGTGTTGCCACCATGGGTTGTCGACTCCTGAAAAGACAGCTCGCTCCCGGCTGGGAGGGCGTGGATGGGAAATATCTGCGGAGACGCCGAGGCTTCGGGCTCGCGTGGGTTGAAATCTACAGGCGTGCTCCCAACTGGCGTGGTGTCCCCTAGTCCGAATCCCGGCGGCGTCCCGCCCGCCCAGGCGCTGCAGCCCGGCGCGCGATTCCTGGCCGATGCGGCCGCCACCGGGGCCCTGGGCCGGGAGCTGGGGGCACGGCTGCTGGCCGCCGCCGCCGGCCCGGGCGGGGGGGGCAAGGGCCCCCAGGGCGCGCCGGCGGCGCCGCCGATCCTGCTGCTGGAGGGCGACCTGGGCGCCGGCAAGACCTGTCTGGTGCAGGGCCTGGCCGCCGCCCTGGGCATCGACGAGCCGATCACCAGCCCCAGCTTCGCCCTGGCCCAGCACTACCGGGGCCAGGGGGCCGCTGGGCCCACGGCCCTGGTGCACCTGGACCTCTACCGGCTGGAGCAGCCCGCCGCCGCCGATGAGCTGTTCGCCCAGGAGGAGGAGGAGGCCCTGGCCCTGGGGGCCCTGCTGGCGGTGGAGTGGCCCAGCCGGCTGAGCGCGCCGCCGGCGGGCGCCTGGCACGTGGCCCTCAGCCTGGTCGACCCCGCCGATCCCGAGGCCGGGCGTCAGGCGTGGATCCGCACCCCCTGATCGGTGCCGGCGGACCGGCCCCCGCTGCTCCCGCAACCCCTACGCCACCGCCCCGTCCGCCCCGACCCCCTGCAGCCCCAGCCGCTCCAGCAGTGCCGCGATGATCCGCGCGTTGGCCGCCGGGAACGGATAGGCACCCAGCTCCTCGGGCCGCACCCAGCGCACCTGCTGGCTGGCCAGGGGCTGGGGCTCGCCGGAGATCCAGCGGCAGAGGTGCACCACGAAGCGCAGCCGCCTGTGGCTGTAGGCGTGGTCCAGGCGGATCAGCTCCTCCCCCACCGACGCCTCGATCGCCAGCTCCTCGGCCAGCTCGCGGGCGATGGTGGCCTCGATCGCCTCGCCGGGCTCCTGCTTGCCGCCGGGAAACTCCCACAGGCCGCCCAGCAGGCCCTCGTTGAGCCGCTGGTCGATCAGCACCCGGCCGTCGCCATCGAGCACCACCCCCACGCCGATCACCTGGAAGGGCAGGGGCTTGGCGGCGTCCTTCACGGGATAGCGGGCGGGGTCGCCGGCAGCGTAGGCAGCACAGCTGCCCCGCCAGGGACAGGCGCCACAGCGCGGTTGACGGGGCGTGCAGACGGTGGCGCCCAGGTCCATCAGGGCCTGGTTGAACGCCCGGGGCCGCCGCGGATCGAGCAGCTGCTCGCTCAGCCGCCAGAACCCGGCGAGCTGCCGCGCCGGCGGCCGGGGGCTCGCGGTGAGCCGCGCCAGCACCCGCCTGACGTTGCCATCGAGGATCGGCTGGGGCAGATCGAAGGCCGAGGAGAGGATGCTGCCGGCGGTGCTGCGGCCGATGCCCGGCAGCGCCAGCCAGCCCTCCAGATCGCGGGGAAAGCGGTCCGGAGGCCCGGGGGCTGCAGCCGTGGGTTCAGCCCCCGCCAGCAGCTGCCGCGCCCCCTGCTGCAGCCGGCGGACGCGGGAGTAGTAGCCCAGCCCCTGCCAGAGCAGCAGCAGATCGTGCTCCGCGGCCGCCGCCAGGGCCTCCACGCTGGGGACGGCGGCCATCCAGCGCCGCCAGTAGGGCAGCACCACCTGCAGCTGGGTCTGCTGCAGCATCACCTCCGCCACCCAGATCGGATAGGGATCCAGCGCCTCCCCCGGCCCCACCGGCTCTCCCCCGGGCCGCAGCTTCCAGGGAATCCGCCGCCGCCCCTGCCGCCCGCCCCAGCCCAGCAGCGCCTCCCGCAGCCCCTCCAGCCAGAGCGGCTGAACTTCCAACGCCAGCCCCTCTCCAGTCGGGCTTTCCCTCACACCCACTCCCCCCGGCCCGCCCGGCGGCGGCGCATCTGCTGCCAAGCGTGCCGCAGGCAGCGCCGCAGCAGACGCGCCGCCGCCGGGCGCACCCGCTCAGGCCGCCACGTACTCCGCCACGGTCTCACTCAGCCGCCGCAGCCCCGCCAGTCCATCGCGCTCGAGGTTGCGGACCCGGTCGCGGCTCATGCCGAGGATGCGGCCGATGCCGGTGAGGCTCATGGGCTCCTCGGGGTCGGGGTTGTCCGCGCAGGGGATCCCGTAGCGCATCTTCAGCACCCGCCCCTGCAGATCCGGCAGCCGCTCCAGCAGCGCCAGCATGTCCCCCCGCAGGCACTCCCCATCCACCAGCTCCTCCGGCTG
>CALRKO020000025.1:0-38035 GCA_943368105.1 Chitinophaga pinensis
GCAGCAGCAGCAGCACCGCCAGCATCGGAGTGGGCTCCAGCTGCAGCAGGGTCAGCCGCGGCAGGTCCTTGTCCGGCGCGGCCCGGGGGCTGCGGCCGCCGCGCAGCCGCCAGCAGCGGCCGAGCTGCTGCAGCTGCAGCGGCACGCCCAGCCCGAGCACGAGCAGGAAGGCCGCCCCCTGCAGCAGCCAGCGGCGCCGCAGCACCGGCTGGAAGTCGAACTGGGCGAACCACTCCCACTCGATGCTGAGGCGGGAGACCAGCACCAGCGCCAGGGAGGCGGCGACGGGCACCGCCGCGGCCACCAGGGGCAGCGGCAGGCGCGGGAAACGAGGAACCACGGGCTGAGGCTAGGCAGCGCCCCGCCGAGCGCAAGCCCCGCCCTGGATATCCGATCCTGGAGATCGGGATTCAATCGCCAGTCCGGACACCGCTGCTACCTTGACATCGACTGCAGATCCCACCGTGACGGCCACCCTCTCCCGAGCCACCTTCACGGGGCTGCGCTGCAAGGAATGCGGCCACGCCTACGCCGCCGGGGCCCGCCACGTCTGCGAGGACGTCTGTTTCGGCCCGCTCGAGGTGGTCTACGACTACGAGGCGATCCGGCGCCGCGTCAGCCGCGCCTCGATCGAGGCGGGCCCCACCTCGATCTGGCGCTACCGCGACTTCCTGCCGATCGAGGGGGATCCGATCGACGTGGGCACCGGCTTCACGCCCCTGCTCAAGGCCCACCGGCTGGCCCGCCGCCTTGGCCTCAGGAACCTCTACATCAAGAATGACGGCGTCAACATGCCGACGCTCTCGTTCAAGGACCGGGTGGTGTCGGTGGCGCTCACCCGCGCCCGCGAGCTGGGTTTCACCACGGTGAGCTGCGCCTCCACCGGCAACCTGGCCAACTCCACCGCCGCCATCGCCGCCCACGCCGGCCTGGAGTGCTGTGTGTTCATCCCCAGCGACCTGGAGCTGGGCAAGGTGCTCGGCACCCTGATCTACAACCCCACCCTGATGGCGGTGAAGGGCAACTACGACCAGGTGAATCGCCTGTGTTCGGAGGTGGCCAACACCTACGGCTGGGGCTTTGTGAACATCAACCTGCGGCCCTACTACTCCGAGGGTTCCAAGACCCTCGGCTATGAGGTGATCGAGCAGCTGGGCTGGCAACTGCCCGACCACATCGTGGCGCCCCTGGCCTCGGGCTCGCTGTTCACCAAGATCCGCAAGGGCTTTGATGAGTTCATCAAGGTGGGCCTGGTGGATGAGAAGCCCGTGCGCTTCAGCGGCGCCCAGGCCGAGGGCTGCAGTCCGATCGCCCAGGCCTTTGCCGCCGGCCGGGACTTCATCACGCCGGTGAAGCCCAACACCATTGCCAAGTCGATCGCCATCGGCAACCCTGCCGACGGCCCCTACGCCATCGACATCGCCAATCGCACCGGCGGCAGCATCGCTGCGGTGAACGACACGGAGATCGTGGAGGGCATCAAGCTGCTGGCGGAAACCGAGGGCGTGTTCACCGAGACCGCCGGCGGCACCACCATCGCCGTGCTCAAGAAGCTGGTGGAGCAGGGCAAGATCGACCCCAACGAGACAACCGTGGCCTACATCACCGGCAACGGCCTCAAGACCACCGAGGCCGTGAGCTCCGTCATCGGCGAGCCCTTCCTGATCGAGGCCCAGCTCGACAGCTTCAACGCCGCCTGGGAGCGGGCCCAGTCCCTGCATCGGGCCAGCTGGGAGCCGGTGGCCTGAGCCGCTGCTCCACCGGTCTTCCCCTCCCCATCCCTCCACCCTTCCCTTCCACCGCCCATGGCCGTTCAGGTTCTGATCCCCACCCCCCTGCAGAAGTTCACCAACGACGAAGCCAGTGTCGAGGTCACGGCCACCAGCGTCGATGGCCTGCTCGATGCCCTGGAGGAGCGCTACCCCGGCCTCCGGGCCCGCCTCTGTGACGAGGGCGGCAAGTTGCGCCGCTTCCTCAATGTGTATGTGAACGCCGAGGACATCCGCTTTCTGCAGAACCAGGAGACGGCCCTCGCCGACGGCGACGAGGTGAGCATCGTGCCCGCCGTGGCCGGTGGTTGAGCGGCCGGTAGCCACGGCTGCTGCGCCCCAGGCGCCGGGGCCGGCTCAATAGGCTGCAGCCACGGTTGATCAGCCACGATCGCGGCGGAGTGATGCCATGACCCAGGCCCCTGACCTTCGCAGCTCCACCCCCGTCGGTTCCGGCGCAGACTCCGGGGCCGCCGCCGATCCGGCCGCCAAGGCCCTGCTGTTCGACTACCGCCAGGCCGCCAATCCGGTGCGCCACGGCCTCACCGAACCCATCCCCTACCGCCAGTGGGGGCCGGAGCTGCACGGCGGCGGTCCCAGCCGGGTGATCCCGCTGGACCTGGGCCGGGAGCTGGGCACGGCGGTGCCTGCCACCAGCCCGGCCCTGGCGGCCCACTTCCTGCGGGTGGAGGCGGGCGAGGGCCTGCCCGCCGCCGCCAACGCCACCAGCTCTCTCTTCTTCGTGCTGGAGGGCCAAGGCCTGTGCCGGCGCCGCGCTGAGGGCGTCTCCCCCGCCGTCAGCCTGCCCTGGCGGGCGGGGGACCTGTTCGTGCTGCCGGCCGGCGGCCCCGCCCTGCTCGAGGCGGAGAGCAGCAGCCTCCTCTACTGGGTTCACGATGGGCCCCTGCTTGACTACCTGGGGGTGACCGCCCGTGAGCCCCGCTTCCAGGCCACCCACTACGCCGGTTCCTGGCTGCGCCAGGAGCTCGAGGCCCTCGCCGCTGATCCCAGCAGCGTCCGCAGCAATCGGCTCAGCCTGCTGCTGGCCAATGCGGATCTGCCGGCGAGCCGCACCGTGACCCACACCCTCTGGGCGATGTTCGGCATGGTGCCCGCCGGTGCCACCCAGGCCCCGCACCGGCACCAGTCCGTGGCCCTGGATCTGATCGTGGACTGCGACCCCGGCTGCTACACCCTGGTGGGATCGGAGCTGGATGCCGAGGGTGCCATCCGCAACCCCACCCGCATCGACTGGCAGGCCGGCGGCGCCTTCATCACTCCGCCCGGCCACTGGCACGCCCATGGCAACGCCAGCGGCCGCACGGCCCTGCTGCTGCCGATCCAGGACGCCGGCCTGCACACCTACCTGCGCAGCCTGGACATCCGCTTCGCGGGCTGAGGCTGCACCCGCCGTGTCCCGGCCAGCTGGGATAGGGTCTGGGCCAGTCGAGCCGACGCCATGGGCTGGGGCCGCCGCCGTGGCCGCGCGCTCCCCGGAGCCCTGCTGGTGCTGGTTCCGGCCCTGGTGCTGGTGCTGGCCCTGGCCCCGGTGCTGGCGCCCAGGGGGGCTCCCGCCGCCGGCCCGCCGCCGCCGGCCGCCGGCCTGGAGGTGGAGCCCGGGGAGAGCTCCCTGGATCTCACCCCTGCCCTGGAGTGGCTGGAGGACCCCAGCCGCTCCCTCTCCGCCGCCGACCTCTCCCGCCCCGAGATCGCCGCCCGGTTTCGGCCCTGGAGCCGTCCGGGGACTCCCCACCTGGGGCTGAGCCGCTCCGCCTTCTGGCTGCGGTTCAACCTCAGCCGCGCCCCGGCGGCCCCCGCCGAGTGGCTGCTGGTGGTGGGCCAGGCGAAGCTGGCGGAGCTGGACGTCTACCCCCCCGGTCAGGCCCCCATCCGCACCGGCGCCGCCCGGCCCCTGGCCAGCCGGCCCTGGCTGGATCGCCACTTCGCGCTGCCCCTGCGGCTGAGCCGGCAGCCCCAGACCTACCTGCTGCGGGTGGCCTCACCCGGGCCGCTCGCCCTGCCGCTCACCCTCTGGCACCCCCAGGCCTTCCTGCGGCACCAGCTGACCATCGGCATGCTCCAGGCCCTCTACTGCGGCGGGGTGCTGGCCCTGGTGCTCTACAACCTGTTCCTCGCCGCCTCGCTGCGGGATCGGCGCTTCCTGCTCTACGCCCTGGTGGCGACCAGCACCGGTCTGGCCGTACTGGCGGTCCAGGGGCTGGGTCGCCTGCTGCTCTGGCCCGATGCCCCGCAGTTCGACGCGGTGGCGGTGGGGCTGTTCGTGAACCTGTCGGGAGGCTTCTGCCACTGGTTCGCCCGCGACTTTCTGAACCTCAGGGCCTATGCCCGCCGGCTGGATCGGCTGATGCGGGCCCTCAGCGCCACCCTGTTCCTGCTGGCCCTGGCCTTCGGGGCCGCAGGACCGGGCTGGCTGCCGATCGCGCCGCTGGTGCAGGCGTCCCTGATCCTGGCCCTCGCCACGGGCCTGGTGCTGATCGGGGCGGGCCTGCTGGCCTGGCGCCGCCGGCAGCCGGGGGCCCGCTTCTACCTGCTGGCCTGGGGGCTGCTGGCCTCGACCGTGCTGGTGGGGGGCCTGCACGCCTGCGGTCTGATCGTGTCCAATGCCGTCACCGCCAATGCCGTGCAGATCGGCTCGGCCGCTGAACTGCTGCTGTTCTCCCTCGCCCTGGCCGACAGCGTGCGCCAGGAGCGCCAGAGCCGCCTGGAGGCCGAGCGCCGGCACGTGCTCGAACTCGATGCCACCCGCCGCCAGCTGGAGCAGACCGTGGCCCAGCGCACCGGCGAGCTGGAGGCCATGAACCGGCGCCTGCAGCAGCTGGTGCGCGAGGACGGCCTCACCGGCGTGGCCAACCGCCGCCACTGCGATGCCCAGCTGGAGCAGCTCTGGCGGCGCCTGCAGCGCCGCGGCGGCTCCCTGGCGGTCGTGCTCTGCGATGTGGACTTCTTCAAGGCCTACAACGACCACTACGGGCACCTGGCCGGCGACGCCTGCCTGGTGGCGGTGGCCCGGGCCCTGGCCGGCGTCATCCGCAGGCCGGAGGACTGCCTGGCGCGCTTCGGCGGCGAGGAGTTCATCTACCTGCTGGCCGATGTCGACCTGGACGGGGCCAGGGTCGTCGCCGAGGCGGCCCGGACGGCGGTGGCCCGGCTGGCCCTGCCCCATGCCGCGTCGCCGCAGGCCCCGGTGGTCACGGTGAGCGCCGGCGTGAGTGCGGCCGTCCCCGGCCGGGCCGGGACGGCCGCGGACCTTATCCAGGCGGCCGATGCGGCCCTGTACCGCGCCAAGCACCTGGGCCGCAACCGGGTGGAGCTGCAGCCCTCGGGCGGCCCCTGAGGGCTCGCCGGCCCCTGCATCAGCCGGGGGTCTCCACCAGAACCGGCGCCACCGGGCCGGCCGCCCCTGGGCCATGGCGCTCCACGGTGGCGCGGAAGCGGTCGCCGTCGATGGTCTCGTGTTCGATCAGCTGCTCCACCAGTGCGTCCATCAGCGCCCGGCGGGGTGCCAGCAGCGCCACGGCCTGCTCGAGGGCCTCCACCGCCAGGGCCCGCACCTGGGCGTCGATGCGGTTGCCGGTCTCGCGGGAGTAGTGGGGCTCGGAGCGCAGCCAGTCGCGGCCGAGGAACACCTCGTGGCCATCGCCCTCCAGGGCCACCGGCCCCAGGCTGGAAAAGCCGTAGCGGGTCACCATCTCGCGGCCGATGCGGCTCACCAGCTCCAGGTCGCCCGAGGCGCCCTGGGTCACTTCGCTGGGGCCGAACACCACCAGCTCGGCGGCGCGGCCGCCCATGGCCACCACCATCCGGGCCCGCAGGTAGGCCCTGCTGATCAGGCCCGAATCGAGCACGTCCTCATCGGGCATGGTGCGGGCGAAGCCGCCCACGCCGCCGGAGCGGGGCAGCAGGGTCACCTTGTCGAGCCTGTCGGCCGCGGGCAGCAGGGTGGTGAGCAGGGCATGGCCCACCTCGTGGTAGGCGATCAGGCGCTTCTTGGCGCTGTCCTGCAGCGGCGCCACGGTGAGCCCCATGGTGATGCGCTCCAGGGCCTCGTTGAGCATCTGGTCATCGAGGCTGGCCCTGCCGCGGCGGGCGGTGAGGATCGCCGCCTCGTTGAGCAGGTTGCAGAGGTCGGCGCCCGAGAAGCCCGGCGTGCGGCTGGCCCAGTCCGCCAGGGACACCGCCGGATCCAGGGGCCGGCTGCGGGCATGCACCGCCAGGATCGCCTCGCGGCCGCGGCGGTCCGGCAGGTCCACGTGGATCTGGCGATCGAAGCGGCCGGGCCGGGTCAGGGCCGCATCGAGCACGTCGGGCCGGTTGGTGGCCGCCAGCAGGATCACGCCGGAGTTCTCGGCGAAGCCATCCATCTCGGTGAGCAGCTGGTTCAGGGTCTGCTCGCGCTCGTCGTTGCCGCCGCCGATGCCGGCGCCGCGCTGGCGGCCCACCGCGTCGATCTCGTCGATGAAGATGATGCAGGGCGCCTTCTCCTTGGCCTTGCGGAACAGGTCCCGCACCCGTGAGGCCCCCACCCCCACGAACAGCTCCACGAACTCGGAGGCCGCCATCGAGAAGAAGGGCACGCCGGCCTCGCCGGCGATGGCCTTGGCCAGCAGCGTCTTGCCGGTGCCCGGCGGCCCCACCAGCAGCACCCCTTTGGGGATCTTGGCCCCTACGGCGGTGAAGCGCTCCGGCTCCTTGAGGAAGGTCACCACCTCCTGGAGCTCCTCCTTGGCCTCGTTGATGCCGGCCACGTCCTCGAAGCGCACGGTCACGCCGCCCTCGGGCTGGACACGGGCCTGGCTGCGGCCGAAGCCCATGGCCCGGTTGGCCACCTGGGAGGAGCGGCGGATCAGCAGGGCCAGGCCGCCGAACAGCAGCACCAGCAGCAGCACGTTGGACACCAGGCCGGCCGTGGCCTCGTCGCGGCGGTCGTCGCGCACGGTGAGGGGCACGCGGGCCTCCTGGGCACTGCGCAGCAGCACCTGGTCGTTGCTGAACACTGGCACCGTCACGGTGCGGCCGTCGGTGTAGGTGACCCGCACCTCCCGGCGGGCAGGGGAGAGTTCCAGATCGCGCACGCTGCCGCTGCGCAGCTGCTGGAGCAGCTGGCTGTAGCTGGGGGGCGGCGCCTGCTGGACGAGCCCCTGCAGCAGGCCGCGGCCCCCCCGGGGGGCCTCCACCGCCGCAGGGCCGCCGCCGGCGCGGGGCTGGCCGGGGGGGAGCTCGGTGCTGGACCGGACCTGGGGTTCACCGGCTGACCGGGGACCCGGTGCCGCGGTGGCCGGCGCCGTGGGGGCCGTTGTCGTGGTGACCTGGGGGCCGGGCTCAGGGGCGGCCTGGGCGCTGGCCCAGCCCTGGGACGACGGGGAAACGCCGGTGCTCACTGGGCTCTGCTTCTAAACAGAGCTTAGCGATTTGACGAAAGGGAAGGCGGCAACGGAAGATCCTTGTTTGGTTGATCACGAGCGGGATGGCTGTTCCCAAGAAGAAAACCTCCAAGGGCAAGCGCAACCAGCGCCACGCCACCTGGAAAGGCAAGGCCGCCCTCGCGGCCCGGAAGGCCCTCTCGATCGGCAAGTCCGTGCTGAGCGGCCGCGCCCAGGGCTTCGTCTACCCCGTGGCGGATGAGGACGGCGAGGAGGCCTGAGCCCACGGCTGCCGGACGGCCTCGGCGCCGCTGCCCTGCCAGCGGCAACGGCGTCGGCCGTCCAGCAGCATGACCCAGTCGGCCTGGCCCAGCAGCGGCCGCCCGTAGATCTCCGGCGGCAGGGACGCCAGGCTGGCCCGCACCAGGGCCTCCAGAGCCTCCGGCCCCATCCAGCCGCCGCCGCCGCGGCGCTGGCGGGCCTCGGCCTGGAGCCGCCAGCGGCGCGGCAGCTCCCAGCGGATCGGCCACAGCAGGGCCAGTCCGTCGAGGGCCTGCCACAGGGGTTCATAGGCCCGGAGCTGCCGGTCCCAGTGGGGCAGCCAGTGCCGCTCCTCGGGCGTCAGGCCCAGCGCGTGCCAGGGCTTCAGGGCAGGCCCCTGGGGCCGGTAGCCCACCAGCCAGCCCTCCAGCAGCAGGGCGTCCGCCGTGCCCCGCCAGGGACGGCCGCCATCGCCCTGGCCCTGGCGCAGCGTCTTGTCGAAGCGGGGCAGCTCCAGGGCGGCCGGGCCGCCGGGCCGGGCCCGCCAGGCGGCGATCGCCGCGGTCAGCAGGGCTGGATCGTGGCTGCCGGGGGGCACCCGGTTGACGCCGAAGGGGTTGCCGGCCATGGCCGTCAGGCGCTGTCCCCAGGGCCGGTAGGCGTCATCGATCGAGGCCACCGCCAGGGCCAGGCCACGCCCCTGGGCCCGCTGCCGCAGCAGTCGGCCCAGGCTGCTCTTGCCGGCCCCCACCGGGCCGTTGAGGCCGAGCACGGGCCGCTGGCCGGCCGCCACCAGGGCGTCGCAACGATCCAGCAGCGCCGTGAGGAACCGCTCCCGGCCGGGAGCGTCGCCGGCCTCAGCTGCCTGATCCTGGGCGGCCGGGCCCGGGGTGCCCGGGCAGGGGCCGTCGATGCCGGGGGTGGGAGTCAGGGGCGGCTGGAACCGGTTCAGGAGCCCAGTTTGAAGGCCTCCAGCACCAGGGCATAGACGAGGCCGATGCGCAGGTTGTCGGCCATCAGCCAGCCCAGGCCCGGCTCGCCCCGCACCAGCCGCGTGCGCAGCCGCACCACCAGCTCCAGCACCACCACCAGCGCCAGCACCAGGGGCGGCCGCTCTCCCAGCTTCGCCAGCCAGTAGGCCGTGAGGTTGTTGCCGGAGTAAAGGCCCACCAGCAGGGCCAGCAGTCCGAGGCTGCGGCGGCGCCAGCTGCCGCGGAAGGCCCCGAGCAGCCCGCCGGCGAGGCGCCGCTGCAGGCGCTCGAAGCGCGTCGCCGCCACGGGCAGTCGGGTCATGGCCGCTCCAGCAGCAGCTGCAGGTAGGGGAGCGTGACCCGGCCCAGGGGGCAGGCCGGCCCCCGCAGCACCCGCAGCGGGCTGTCCGGGTCCCCCAGCTGGTCGAGCTCGGCGGCGGCGGCCGCGAAGGCCTCGGCCGGCTCCCCAGCGCTGGAGCGGCTGCGGGTCACCAGGGTGGCCAGCCCCGCGGCCCGGGCCGCCGCCACGCCGTTGCCGGAATCCTCCAGCGCCAGGGCCCGCTCCGGGGCCAGCCCCAGCCGCTGCAGGGCCAGCCGATGGGCCTCGGGGTCGGGCTTCTTGCGGGCCACGTCCTCGCCGCACACCAGCAGACAGAAGGCGCCGGCCTGCTCCGGCAGCAGCCGCTGCAGCAGCGCCTCCACCGAGGCCCGCGAGCTGGTGGTGACGATCGCCTGGCGCAGGCCCGCCGCCGCCGCCTCGGCCAGCAGGCGCCGCACCCCCGGCCGCAGCGTCAGCTCCCCGGCCGCCACCAGGGCGGCGTAGTGGCGCTGCTTGGCGGCCTGCAACTGATCCACCAGGGCGGGATCCGGGGGCCGGCCCTCCGCCTGGCTGAGGAACTGGCGCAGCCGCTCCCGGCCGCCGCTGATGGCCAGCAGCTGCAGGTAGGTGGGCTCGTCCCAGCGCCAGGGCAGCCCCAGCTCGGCGAAGGCCCGGTTGAAGGCCGGCCGGTGGCCGTCCAGTTCGGTCTCGGCCAGGGTGCCGTCCACGTCCCAGAGCAGGGCCGCCGGAACCGCAGGGGAGAGGGGCATGGCGGGGCGGGCTCCGGTTCTGAGATTAGGCGGGATCCCGGCGGGGAACCCTGGCGGGGCGATCCCGCCACCGCGCACAATGGAGCCCGTGCCCAACCCCGCGCTGCTTCCCGAGGCCAGCGAGCAGCACTGGCAGCTGCCCGCCCCCGTGGCGATCGAGGCCCGCCTGCGCGGCCTGGGCCTCTGCGACCCGCTGCTGGCGGTGCTGATCCGCCGCGGCTTCACCAGCCCCGAGGCGATCGCGGGCCTGCTGGATCCCGCCGCCGCCCCCGACCCCGCCCAGCACTTCCCCGACCTGGCCCCGGCGGTGCAGCGGCTGCAGCGGGCCTGCCGCAGCGGTGAGGCCGTGGCCATCTGCGGCGACTACGACGCCGACGGCATGACCAGCACGGCCCTGCTGGTGGGGCTGCTGCGGCGCCTCGGCGCCCGGCCCGTGGCCGCGATCCCCAGCCGCCAGGACGACGGCTACGGCCTCAACGCCGCCATGGTGGAGCGGCTGGCGGGGGAGGGCATCGGCCTGCTGGTGACGGTGGACAACGGCATCGCCGCCCGGGAGGCCCTGGAGCGGGCCCGGCAGCTGGAGCTGGCGGTGATCGTCACCGACCACCACACGATCCCCGAGCAGCGGCCGCCCTACCTGGCCCTGCTGCACCCGGCCTGCACCCCGGAGGGGTCCCCCTACCGAGGCCTGGCGGGGGTGGGCCTGGCCTACGTGCTGGCCCGGGCCCTGGCGGAGGCCCAGGGCTACGGCGAGGGCCTGGCCATGGCCCTGGATCTGTTCTGCATCGGCACCATCGCCGACATGGCGCCCCTGCAGGGGGTCAACCGCCGCTGGCTGATGGACGGCCTGCCGCGGCTCAAGGCCAGTCCCCTGCCGGGGCTGCAGGCCCTGCAGCAGCTGGCGGGCCTGGATGAGGCCCCCCTGGATGCGGGGGCGGTGGGCTTCCAGCTGGCGCCGCGCCTCAACGCCGTGGGGCGCCTGGGGGATCCCGCCCTGGTGGTGGAGCTGCTCACCACCGGTGACCGGGAGCGGGCCCTGGAGCTGGCGCGGCAGTGCGAGGCCCTCAACCGCCAGCGCCGCGAGCTGTGCGAGGCGATCGAGGCGGAGGCGGTGGCCCTGGTGCTGGCCGACGGCGACCAGCGCAGCCCGTTTCTGCTGCTGGCCCAGAACCACTGGCACCACGGGGTGATCGGCATCGTGGCGGCGCGCCTGGTGGAGTGCTTCGGCCTGCCGGTGGCCCTGCTGGCCAGTGAGGGCAACGGCCGGCTGCGGGCCTCGGTGCGGGCCCCCCGCGGTTTTGCGGTGGACCGGGCCCTGGCCCACTGCGGCCCCCTGCTGGAGCGCCACGGGGGTCACCCGGCCGCCGGTGGCTTCACGGTGCGGGCCGAGCGGTTGGCGGAGGTGCACGCGGCCCTCAACCAGCTGGCGGGCCAGTGGCTGCAGCAGCGGGGCTCGGCGGCGGCGGTGGAGCCGGAGGCGCTGCTGCCCTTTGAGCGGATCGATCGGGACTTCTGGCGGCAGCTGCAGCGCCTGGAGCCCTGCGGCAGCGGCCACCCGGCGCCGGTGTTCTGGAGCGCGGACTGCCGGGTGCTGCAGCAGCGCGACCTGCGCGGCGGCCACCTCCAGCTCAGCCTGGCCCAGGGGGAGCACCGCCTGCGGGCGGTGGCCTGGCGCTGGCGGGGCAGCACGTCCCTGCCGCCGCGGCTGGATGTGGCCTACCGGCTGCGGCTCAACCGCTGGCAGGGGGAGGAGCGGCTGCAGCTCGAGCTGGTGGGGCTGCGGCCCAGCGGCGGCGCCGCGGTGCGGCTGCAGCGCCGCGACCGCACCTACTGGTGCTGCCGCCAGGGTGAGGAGCTGGTGATCCGCAACGCCGCCGGCGAGGAACTGCGGGGGCGCCCCAGCGGCGCGGATGGTGGCCTGGAGGCCGACCACCCCCGGGGGGATCACCCCTACCTGCGGTCGCTGCTGCAGGAGGCGGCCCTGGCCCTGGGCCTGGCGGCCTGAGGGCCCGAAGCGGCCGGCGCCTCAGAGGGCGCCGCGGCGGTAGAAGAGGATGAAGATCACCGCAGGGCCCGCAATGGTGATCAGGAACAGGGCAGCGAAGTTGGCGATCAGATGGAAGTCGATTCCCATGGAGAAACGGCGCAGCGGCTGCACAGGTTGGCAGCAAGATTACGGGCTGCCCGCCCCGCCCCCGGGCCGGCCGCCGCGCCTCTGTGACGGCTTGTCACAGGCGGCCCCCGGTGGGCGCCGGCGGCCATGAGTGAGGCCCTCACCTGGCGCTGCATCAGCGGCTGCGGCTCCTGCTGCCGTCTCGATCCGGGCGAGCGCAACGAGGCGCTGGCGGCCCTGACGCCCGCGCAGCAGGAGCAGTACCTGGCGATGGTGGGCCCCGATGGCTGGTGCCTCCACTTCGACACCGGCTCGAGCCAGTGCCGCATCTACGACCAGCGGCCCGACTTCTGTCGGGTGGAGAACCTGGGGGTGCTGTTCGGCGTGCCCGAGGCGGAGCGCAACGCCTTCGCCATCGGCTGCTGCCGCCAGCAGATCCGCTGCGAGCACGGTGGCCGTGGCAGTGTGATGCGACGCTTCGAGCAGGCCATCCGCCAGCCCCCCGGGGAGCCGGCCCCGCCCCCACGCCCCCTCACGTGAGCCGGTGCCCGGATCCGCCGGTGCCACCCGCCGTGCCGGCCTGCCCCCCAGCCCCAGCCATGACCCACGCCGCCGACCCGCCGGACCTGCCCGCCGCCGCGCTCCCGATCCCGGCAGCTCCTGGGGCATCCGCACCCACCGCCACGGACGCCGAAGCCGCGGACGCCGGTGCCGCTGACGCCGGTGCCGCCGCGGACAGCAGGGCCGGCAGCTTCGCCGCTGTCTTCCTGACCACCTTCACCACGGTGTTCCTGGCGGAGCTGGGCGACAAGACCCAGCTGGCGGCCCTGCTGCTCTCGGCCCAGTCGGGACGGCCCGTGCTGGTGTTCATCGGCGCCTCCCTGGCCCTGATCTGCTCCAGCCTGGTGGGGGTGGTGCTGGGCCGCTGGCTGGCCCGGGTGGTGCCGCCCCACCAGCTCGAGCGCGGTGCCGGCATCCTGATGATCGCCCTGGGTCTGTGGCTGGGTCGCCAGGCGGTGCTGACCCTGCTGCCGGCTGGGCTGCCCGGGGCCCTGCCGCCGGCCTGAGGCCTCCGCCCTCCGCCCTCGGCCGCCCTCGCCTGCCGCCGCCTCCGCACCCCCTGCCCCTTCCGTCCTCCGCTCCGGCCCCGTGCAGCTGCCCCTCCTGGCCTCCACCTTCGCCACCGTCTTCCTGGCGGAGCTGGGCGACAAGACCCAGCTGGCGATCGTGACCATCAGCGGCACCTCCAGCCGCAGTGGCGCCGTGTTCGCCGGCAGCTCCTGCGCCCTGGTGCTGGCCAGCCTGCTGGGGGCGGCGGCCGGTGGCTCCCTCTCGGCGGTGATCCCCACCAACGCCCTGCAGCTGGCGGCCTCCCTGGGCTTCCTGGTGATCGGCATCCGCCTGGTGATCCAGGCGGGCCGGGCCGCGGCGGAGGACAGCGCACCGCCCACTGCCTAGAGTTGTCCCCAGGACTCAGACCGCGCCCGGGGCCCTTCCCTCCGCCTGGGCGATCGCGGTGGGTCCTGCTGCCCCCGGCCGCCGCAGCTCCGCTGCTCCCCCACGGCCCCCGCAGCGCCCCAGCCGTGTCCCGGCCCGCGGCCCGGCCCCGGCCCCCTGGCCGCCTTCCCCCAGCGCCGCCTCCCCAGGCCGGTGCCGCCGCCCAGGGTGAGCTCCGGTCCGCCCCTTGTCCGCGCTGTTGTTCCCCTTCGCCTCCCCTTCGCGCCCCATGAAGTTCACGGTCGCCGACCTGCTCGACCAGCTGCCCGCCGAGGAGCCGCTCCCCGTCGCCAAGCTGGAGAAGGCCCTGGGCCTCACGGCCAAGGCCGAGAAGCAGCACCTGGCCATCGCCCTGGCGGCCCTGGCCAAGGTGGGCGTGCTCCGCAAGGACGACCAGGACGTGGCCCGGGTGCGGGACGAGGGTCTGATCGAGGCGCGGCTGCGCTGCAGCAGCAAGGGCTTCTGCTTCGCCCTGCGCGATGACGGCGGCGAGGACATCTACATCCGCGACCACCAGCTCAACCACGCCTGGAACGGCGATCGGGTGCTGGTGCGGGTGACCCGCGAGGGCGGCCGGCGCCGCTCCCCCGAGGGGGGCGTGCAGTGCATCCTGGAGCGCCAGACCACCAGCCTGCTGGCCCAGGTGGAGCAGCAGAACGACCGCCTGGTGGCGGTGCCCCTCGATGACCGCCTGCTGACGGCGGTGGAGCTGCCCGCCGGTGACGCCGAGCACCTCAGGCCGGAGGGCGAGGCGGTGGTGGAGGTGAAGGTGGACCGCTTCCCCGTGGGCCAGCTGCCGCCCCAGGGCCACGTGGCCCGCAGCCTGGCCATCAACGCCGGCCCCGAGGCCGACCTGGACCTGCTGCTCACCAAGCACGGCCTGCGCGATCGCCCCGCCGCCCCCCGCGCCACCCTCAAGGTGCCGGCCGACAAGGAGCGCGACGACCTCACCGCCCTGCCCACCCTGCTGCTGCAGGGCTGGAGCGGCGCCGAGGCCCCGATCCTGCCGGCGGTGTCCCTGGAGCAGATGGAGAGCGGCCACCGCCTCTGGCTGCACGCCCCCGCCATCGCCGAGCGGGTGGGCTTCGGCGGCGCCCTCGACCTCCACCTGCGCGAGCAGGGGGAGGCCCTCTGCGTGGGGGAGCGCTGGCTGCCCCTGCTCACCCCCGCCCTCACCAAGGCGGCCGCCTTCCGGGCCGGTGAGGCCCAGGCGGCCCTGTCGGTGGTGCTCGAGATCGGGCCGGGCGGCGCCCTGGAGCACTATCGCTTCAGCCGCAGTACCGTGCGCCCCGACGCCCTGGTGGACGCCAAGGCGCTGCAGGCCCTGGCCGAGCGCAAGCCCAAGGCCCGCACCACCCCGGCCGCCCTCAAGGCGCTCAAGGACCAGCTGCCCCTGCTGGAGCAGCTGATCGCCCTGGCGGGTCTGCTGCACCAGCAGCGCCTGGCGGCCGGGTCGATCGAACTCGACCTGCCCCTGCCCGCCCTCGCCGGCCTGGGGGACCTGGCGATCCCTGAGCCGGACGAGAGCCGCGAGGGCTGGCTGGTGAGCCTGGATGCCAGCACGCCGATGGGGCTGCTGCGGGAGCTGGTGCTGCCCGCCCACCGGGCCCTGGGTCGCCACTTCGCCGCCCTGGAGCTGCCGGGCCTGTTCGCCACCAACGCGGCCCCGGACCCCGAGGCCGTCAACGAGGTGGCCAAGGCCGCCCTGGCCCTGGAGATCCCCCTGCAGCTCTCCGCCGACGGCAACGCCACCGCCCAGGAGCTGGCGGTGGCCTTCGCCGCCACCGACCGCCGCCGGGTGCTGCAGCAGCAGTTGCGGGAGCCCCTGGAGCCGGTGCTGCTGGCCGATGCGCCCGGCCCGAACATGCTGGCCGGCGAGCCGGTGGCCTTCGCCCCCTGGAGCTGCCCCGGCCTGCACTACGCCGACCTCTGGAACCAGCACCTGCTGGTGCTGCTGCTGAGCGAGGGCAAGGACCGCCCCTCGGTGCGCCACAAGACCCGGGTGGACATCGCCGGCGACGCCAGCCACGGCGCCATCGACTGGCCGCTGCTGGCCCCCAGCCAGATCACGCCGCTGCAGGAGGGCCGCAGCGCCGCCCTGCTGCACCGCCTCAACGCCCGCTCCCGCTTCGCCGCCGAGCTACGCAACGACGCCGTGGCCATGGCCCAGGCGCGCCAGGCCGAGCCCCAGGTGGGCCAGACCCTGGTGGGCGTGATCAGCGGCGTGCAGAGCTATGGCTTCTTCGTGGAGGTGCCGCCCACCCAGGTGGAGGGCCTGGTGCACGTGAGCTCCCTCAAGGACGACTGGTACGAGTACCGCTCGCGCCAGAACCGTCTGGTGGGCCGCAAGAACCGCCGCACCTACATGCTCGGCGACAGCGTCGAGGTGGTGATCCGCAAGGTGGACGTGCTGCGCCACCAGATCGACCTGGAGGTGGTGCTGCCCGAGGGTGCCCTGGAGGACGCTGACCTCCAGGAGGGCGACGATCCCGCGGCGCCGGAGGGCCTGGGCGGCGACGGCTCCGCGGGCGACGAGGCCTGAGCCCATGGTCGTCGCCGCCGGCCCCACGGCCCCGGGCGCGCTCGCCGATCCGGTGGTGCTGGCGGTGTCCGGCGCCTCGGCCCAGCCCCTGGCCCAGCGGGCCCTGCAGCTGCTGCTGGAGGCGGGGGAGCGGGTGGAGCTGGTCACCAGCCGCGGCGCCATCGGCGTCTGGCAGGCCGAGCTGGGCCTGCGGGTGCCCAGCGAGCCGGAGGCCCAGGAGGCCTTCTGGCGCGAGCGCACCGGCAGCAGCGGCGGCCAGCTGCGCTGCCACCGCTGGAACGACCAGGCCGCCGGCATCGCCAGCGGCAGCTTCCGCACCCGCGGCATGGTGATCCTGCCCGCCTCGATGGGCAGCGTCGGCCGCATCGCCACCGGCGTGGCCACCGACCTGCTGGAGCGGGCGGCGGATGTGCACCTCAAGGAGGGCCGTCCCCTGGTGATCTGTCCGCGCGAGACGCCCTGGAGCCTGGTGCACCTGCGCAACCTCACGGCCCTGGCGGAGGCGGGCGCCCGCATCGCCCCGCCGGTGCCGGCCTGGTACCACCGGCCCACCAGCATCGAGGAGATGGTGGATTTTCTGGTGATCCGCGTGTTCGATTGCCTCGGCTTCGAGCTCGGCGCCCTGCAGCGCTGGCAGGGCCCGCTGCCCCTGGCCCGTCCCACCTCCTGAATCCGGCCCGTGCTGCTGCGACGCCTGCTGCTGTTGCCCCTGCTCGCGCCGCTGCTGGCGGTGCTGCTGGTGGGGGCCCTCAACCCCCGTCCCCAGGTGGCCCTGCAGCTGCTGGTGTGGCGCAGCCCGGCCCTGCCGCTGGGGGCCTGGCTGGGGCTCGCCGCCGGCGGTGGCGGGGCCCTCAGCGCCGGGGTCACGGCCCTGGCCCTGCGCGGCGGTGGCGGCCCGGGCCCGGCCCGGCGGCGGCGCTCGGTCGCCGAGGTGTTCGGCCGCCCCCGCGACCCCCAGGGCTGGCCTGAGCAGGCGCCGGCGGCTTCGGTGGGCCGCAGGCCCTGGAGTTCTGCGGAGGCTGCCGCCGACGGCTGGGCCGGCCCGAGCCGGGCCGCCACCGACCCGCCCCCCACGGTCTCGGTGCCCTTTCGGGTCCTGCGCCGGGGCTCCGGCAGCGGGGCGGCGGCGGGCGGCCCGGCCAGCGGCGCCACGGCCGCCGCCAGGGCCGCCACCGGGGGCGCGGCCCCCAGGGGCTCCGCCGCCTGGGGCGAGCCCGCCGCTGCCCCCTCCCCGGCCGCCCGCCCGGGGGGCACCGGCGACGGCTGGGATGATCCCGCCAGCGACGACTGGTAGCCGCGGGCCCCACCAGAAGCTCGGGTGGGGGTCCTTAAAGTTGCGGCAGCGTTGAGCCCGAGGCCAGCTCCGGTGACCGATTCCGCCAGCCCCGCCCCCGAGACCCCGGCGGTGCCGGAGCCCCAGGCCCCAGCTGCCGTGGCGGCAGCCGCGCAGCCAGTGGCGGCTGCCAAGCCGGCGGTGAAGGAGAAGCCGCCCGCCCCGGAGGACCGGCCCTTCGCCGAGTTCGTGCCCCAGCTGCTGATCCCGGCCCTGGCCCGGGAGATCCAGGCCTACGGCGGACCGGCCGTGGAGCTGCGCTTCGAGCAGGGTCCCATGCCCGTGGTGGGTGCCCCCTGCTGGATGGTGGTCGGCAGCCTGCCCGGTGCCCGCCGCTTCTGGCTGTGCTTCACCGGCGAGGCGATCGGCTCCGCCAAGACCATCGCCGTGGCCGAGGCGGGGGCCGAGCCGAGCCTGCTGGAGTCGTTTCTGATCGACGAGAAGAAGACCACCCTGGCCCTGCTGGTGTCGCGCCTGGTGCAGCGGCTCAACGGCCAGAAGTGGCTCGGGGCGAACTGAGGGCGGCGGAGGGCGCCGGGGGAGCGGTCTGCGGCCCCGGCCGGCGTCCCCCTGCCCTCCCCTGGGCCAGCTTCACAGTCCGGCGCCGGCGCCCCTGTCCCGCCTACGATCACAGCCACGCCCGTAGCTGCGCATCCCGATGGTGCCCCCCACCGCCGTTGCCTCCCCCGCCCTCGGCAGCCCTGAGGCGCCGGCCGTCAAGGACCCGGTGAAGGACACGATCCTGACGCCGCGCTTCTACACCACGGACTTCGACGCCATGGCGGCGATGGACCTGCGCCCCAATGAGGCGGAGCTGGAGGCCATCTGCGAGGAGTTCCGCAAGGACTACAACCGCCACCACTTCGTGCGCGACGCTGCCTTCGAGGGTGCAGCCGACAAGCTCGACCCCGAGACCCGTCGGGTGTTCATCGAGTTCCTGGAGCAGAGCTGCACCTCCGAGTTCTCCGGCTTCCTGCTCTACAAGGAGCTGAGCCGCCGCATCAAGGAGAAGAACCCGCTGCTGGCGGAGTGCTTCGCCCACATGGCCCGCGACGAGGCCCGCCACGCCGGCTTCCTGAACAAGGCCATGGGCGATTTCGGCCTGCAGCTCGACCTGGGCTTCCTCACCGCCAACAAGGCCTATACCTACTTCAAGCCTGCCTACATTTTCTACGCCACCTATCTGAGCGAGAAGATCGGCTACTGGCGCTACATCGCCATCTACCGCCACCTCGAGAAGAACCCCGACAGCAAGATCTTCCCGATCTTCAACTTCTTCGAGAACTGGTGCCAGGACGAGAACCGCCACGGCGACTTCTTCGACGCGCTGATGAAGGCCCAGCCCAAGACCGTCACCGGCCTGACGGCCCGGCTGTGGTGCCGCTTCTTCCTGCTGGCTGTGTTCGCCACCATGTATGTGCGGGACGTGGCCCGCAAGGAGTTCTACGAGGCCCTCGGCCTCGATGCCCGCGCCTACGACAAGTACGTGATCGCCAAGACCAACGAGACCTCGGCCCGGGTGTTCCCGGTGGTGCTCAACGTGGAGCACCCCCGGTTCTACGAGCGCCTGGAGCGCCTGGTGAGCAACAACCAGGCCCTGGCCGAGGCCGACCAGAGCTCGGCCCCCGCCCCCCTGAAGCTGCTGCGCAAGCTGCCCTACTGGGGGGCCAACGGCCTGGAGATGGCCAAGCTGTTCCTGACGGCGCCGATCCGCAGCGAGCAGTTCCAGCCCGCCGTGCGCTGAGGCCCAGCGCCGCAGCCCCAGCGCCCGCCCAGGGGCCCGGATCCGAAGGCCCTGGCCCCTGCGGCCGGGGCCTTCTTGCTAAGACCGTCTGCAGCGATGGAGCCACCCCGTCCAGCCCCGAGCTGCGGCCCCCGGCTCCCCCGCCCCGCCCCACCCCACCCCACCGCCCGTCAGCCCCTTGGTCGCCTCCGCCACCAGCGCCGGAACCGGCATCCCCAGCCCCGACGCCGCCGGCCGCCTGGCCGCCGCCCGCTTCGATGCCAGCTGGCGGCCCCGGCTGGAGGCCCTGCTGGCCAGCGGCACCGCCGCCGGCGCCGACCTGGTGGAGGTGTTCCTGGAGCGCACCGACCACCTGGGGGTGCTGGCCGAGCAGGACCGGATCACCAGCGTCAGTCCCGCCTTCGGCATGGGGGCCGGCATCCGCGTCTTCCGCGGTGAGCGTGACGGCTTCGTGAGCACCAACGACCTCAGCGACGCCGGCCTGCGGCGGGCCCTGGAGCAGGCCCTGGGCATGCTGGGCCTGCAGACCACCTCCGCCCCCAGCGCCGCCCTGGCGGCCGGCTTCGACGGCCTGGCCGCCCTGCGCGACTTCGCCGCCGCCAAGGAGGACTGGCTGCGCCGCTGCCCGGAGCTGCGCGAGGCCACCGCCAGGCTGCTGGAGGGCACCGGCCTGCTGGAGTCCCACGGGTCCCACCTGCAGGCCCGCCGCGGCAGCTATGCCCGCGACTGGCAGGAGGTGCTGGTGGCCGCCAGCGACGGCACCTTCGGCCGCGACATCCGCCTGCACCAGTCGGTGGGGCTGAACGTGCTGGCGGCCGACGGCGAGCACCGCTCCAGCGTGGGGCGCCGCTACGGCACCTCCGGCCGCCCCGACGACCTGCGCCACTGGGATGCCGAGGGCTCCGCCCAGGAGGTGTGCGAGAGCGCCGGCACGATGCTCTACGCCGACTACGTGGAGGCCGGCCAGCTGCCGGTGGTGCTCGCCAACCGCTTCGGCGGCGTGATCTTCCACGAGGCCTGCGGTCACCTGCTGGAAACCACCCAGGTGGAGCGGGGCACCACCCCCTTCGCCGGCAAGGTGGGCGAGCCCATCGCCCATGGGGCCGTCACCGCCATCGACGAGGGCCTCAGCGACGGCGCCTTCGGCTCCCTCTCCATGGACGATGAGGGCATGGAGCCCCAGCGCACGGTGCTGATCGAGAACGGGGTGCTGCAGCGCTTCCTCTCCGACCGGGCCGGCGAGCGGCGCACCGGCCACGCCCGCACCGGCAGCGGCCGCCGCCAGGGCCACACCTTTGCCGCCGCCAGCCGCATGCGCAACACCTACATCGCCGCCGGTCCCCACACGCCCGAGCAGCTGATCGCCTCGGTGGACAGGGGCCTCTACTGCAAGGCCATGGGCGGCGGCAGCGTCGGCCCCACCGGCCAGTTCAACTTCGCCGTGGAGGAGGGCTACCTGATCGAGAACGGCCAGCTCACCAGGCCGGTGAAGGGGGCCACCCTGATCGGCGAGGCCAAGGAGGTGATGCCGCGCATCTCGATGTGCGCCAACGACCTGGAGCTGGCGGCGGGCTTCTGCGGCTCGGTGAGCGGCAGCGTCTTCGTGACCGTGGGCCAGCCCCACATCAAGGTCGATGCAATCACCGTGGGGGGCCGCTGACCATGACGTCGACCGTGAACGCCAGCCAGGGGCTCGACGCCCAGGCCCTGCGCGCCAGCCTGGAGCGCCTGGCCGCCGCCGCCGGCATCCGCCAGTGGGACCTGGGGGCCGCCTGCAGCACCGACAGCTCGGTGCAGGTGGACCGGGGCGAGGCCAAGCAGATGAAGGGTGCCCAGCGCAGCTCGATCACGATCCGCGTCTGGAACGGCGACGGCCTGGTGGGCATCACCAGCACCTCGGACCTCTCGGAGGCCGGCCTGGAGAAGGCCCTGGCCGGTGCCCGTGAGGCCAGCGCCTTCGGCAACCCTGACGACACGCCCCAGTTCTCCCCCCTGGCGACGGCGCCGCTGCAGGAGCTGCACCAGCCCCTGCACCAGCCCCAGGGCATCCTGCGGCTGCTGGACAGCCTCAAGCAGGCGGAGCGGGACCTGCTGGGGCGCCACGCCGCCATCGCCACCGTGCCCTACAACGGCCTGGCGGAGCGCAGCAGCGAGCGGCTCTACCTCAACAGTGCCGGCGCCAGCCGCCAGCAGCGGCTCAGCACCGCCAGCGTCTACCTCTACGCCCGGGCCGAGGAGGCGGGCCGCAAACCCCGCAGCGCCGGCGCCGTGCGCCTGGCCTACGGCGCTGGCGACCTCGACATCGCCGGCTGCATCGACGAGGCCGCCGAGCGCACCATCAGCCACCTCGACTACGCCCCGATCGCCACCGGCCGCTACACCTGCGTGTTCAGCCCCGAGGCGTTCCTGGATCTGATCGGCGCCTTCAGCAGCCTGTTCAACGCCCGCGCCGTGCTGGATGGGGTGAGCCTCAGCCACCGCGACTCCATCGGCCAGCCCCTGGCGGTGCCGTTCCTCTCGATCCACGACAACGGCCTGCACCCGGGCAACATCGGCGCCTCCGCCTTCGATGGCGAGGGCACCCCCACCCGCCGCCTGGCCCTGGTGGAGGGCGGTGTGCTGCGCAACTTCCTGCACTCCGAGGCCACGGCCCGCGCCTTCGGCGTCGCCCCCACCGGTCACGCCGGCCTGGGGGCCAAGGTGTCGGTGGGACCCGACTGGTTCGAGGTCGGGCCCACCCCCGGCAGCGGCGGCGGCCAGGCGGGGCTGGATCGCTTCGCTGCCGCCGGGCCGATCGTCTGGATCGACTCCCTCTCGGCCCTGCATGCCGGCGTCAAGGCCAGCCAGGGCTCCTTCTCCCTGCCCTTCGACGGCTGGCTGGTGGCCGGCGGCGAGGCCCGCTCGATCGAGGCGGCCACCGTGGCCGGCGACATCCGCAGCCTGCTCAACGCCATCGTCGGCTTTGAGGGGGAGGCCAGGGTGACGCCCGACGGCCTCTGCCCGCACGTCTGGGTGGAGGGTCTCTCGATCACCGGCGACAGCTGAGGATGAAGGTGCTGTTCTGGGGCACGCCGGCCTACGCCGTGCCCAGCCTGGAGGCCCTGCTGGCCGCCGGGCACGATCTGGTGGGCGTGGTGAGCCAGCCCGACCGGCGCCGGGGCCGCGGCACGGCACTGCAGCCCTCGCCGGTGAAGGCGCGGGCCCTGGAGCTGGGGTTGCCGGTGGTCATGCCGCAGCGGATCCGCCGCGAGCCGGAACTCCAGGCCCAGCTGGCGGCCCTGGGGGCCGAGATCTCGGTGGTGGTGGCCTTCGGCCAGATCCTGCCGCCGGAGGTGCTGGCCCAGCCTGCCTACGGCTGCTGGAACGGCCATGGCTCGCTGCTGCCCCGCTGGCGCGGCGCCGGCCCGATCCAGTGGAGCCTGCTGGAGGGCGACGCCGAGACGGGCGTGGGCATCATGGCGATGGAGGAGGGCCTCGACACCGGGCCGGTGCTGCTGGAGCGGGCGATTCCGATCGGCCTGCTGGAGAACGCCCAGCAGCTGGCGGACCGGCTGGCCCGGCTCACCGGCGAGCTGCTGGTGGAGGCGCTGCCCCTGATCGAGGCGGCCGGGCCGGGGCCGGTGGAGGAGCGACTGGCGCGGCTGGGGGTGCGGCCCCAGCCGGAGCAGGGCCTGAGCTATGCCCGCCTGCTGAGCAAGCCGGATTTCCAGATCGACTGGGGCGCCCCCGACCTGGCGGTGCACCGGCGGGTGATGGGGCTCTACCCAGGCGCCCACACCAGCTGGCGGGGCCAGCGCCTCAAGCTGCTGGCCACCGAACCGCTGGTGCGGCGGCTGGCGGACCAGCTCAGCCCCGAGGGCGCCAGCCTGGCCGTCCACTGGGGCCTGCCGGTGGGCGGCCTGCCGCCGGCGGCTCCCGGCACGGTGCTGGCGCTGGCGGAGGGCACGGGACTGGTGGTGGCCACGGGCGGCTGCCCACTGCTGATCCGTGGGGCCCAGCTGGAGGGCCGCCGCCCCGCCGCCGGCCAGGCCCTGCTGCAGCAGCTGGGGGCCCGGGTGGGCGAGCGGCTCGGCGACCCCCAGGACGGCTGAGCCGGTGCTGAACCCCGCCCGGATCCGTCTGCTCGTCGTGGGCAAGCTGCGCCGGCGCTGGGTGGGCGATGGCCTGGCCCACTACCTCAAGCGCCTGCCGGGCCTGCAGATCGTCGAGCTCAAGGACTCCACCCCCGCCCGGGAAGCCGAGGCGGTGCTGGCGGCCCTGCGGCCCGATGAGCAGCTGATCGGCCTGAGCGAGGAGGGTGAGCCGCTGGGCTCGGTGCAGCTGGCCCAGCGGCTGGCGCAGCTGGGCGCCGAGCGGCTGGCCTTCGTGATCGGCGGTGCCGACGGGCTGGATCCCGCCCTCAAGGCCCGGGCCCGCTGGCTGCTGAGCCTCTCGCCGATGACCTTCCCCCACGAGCTGGCGCGGCTGCTGCTGGTGGAGCAGCTCTACCGCGCCCAGACGATCCAGCAGGGCGGCCCCTACCACCGCGCCTGAACTCCTCAGGCCTGGGGCCTGAGCTGGCAGCGCAGGATCGCCAGCGCCTCGTCCGGCAGCCCCAGGACGCGATCCAGCCAGGCCGCACCGCTGGGCTGCACCACGGCCACCCCCACCAGCAGCGCCTGGCCTGCGGCGTCGAGGGGCCGGCCCTCGGCCCGGTGGCGGCGGCCGGCCACGGGGCCCGTGCCGAGCTGGGCGTCGATCAGCAGGCCGGGGGCCCGGTAGAGGGAGCCGATCCGGAAGCGGAAGCGGGCCCGGAAGCGCAGCTGCAGCTGGCCGGTGCCGGGGTCGAACTGGCCCTCCAGCTGCTCCGGGGCGATGGCGATCGCCAGCCCCGGCGGCACCGGCAGGCCGAGCCAGCGGGTGCTGCGGCCATCGAGGTCGGGGATCCGCAGGCCCGCCGGCTCGAAGCGCAGGGCCCGGGCCCCGCCGGCACCGGCGGCGGCCGCCAGCTGGCCCAGGCCGCCGCCACCGCGGGCGTCGTAGCGGAAGCGGGGATAGCCGCCGATGGCCAGGCCGCAGCCGGCGAGGGTGGTGAGCTGCAGCTGGGTCATGGGGTCCGGTGCCGGGGGCAGGAGGGGCCGCGGGGGCGGTCTGGCCCCGCCAGTGAAGGCGAAGGGGCCGCGGATCCGGCCCTGCCTAGGCTGGCGGGCCCTGAGCGCCTGTTGACCCATGCGTCCCGTGCCGCTGAAGCTCGGCCCCGGCAGCGACCTGCACCGCAGCCTGCTGCAGCTGGGCCGCGCCCAGAACGCCCCGGGCTTCGTGCTCGGGGTGGTGGGCAACCTGTCGCAGGTGGCCTTCCAGTGCCCGGGGCCCGGCGGCCCCACCGTGCTGCAGGGCGACTTCGAGATCATCAGCCTGCAGGGCACCGTGGGGCCCGCCGGCGTGCACCTGCACCTGAGCTTCTCCGATGGCGACTGCCAGGTGTGGGGCGGCCACCTGGAGCCCGGCACCCTGGTGCTCAAGGGGGCAGACCTGCTGGTGGGCGTCCTGGCGGGGCCGGGGCCGGTGCCAGCGGCTGAGACCGCCGCTGCGGCCGAACCGGCGCCGCCGCCACCGGCCGGAATCCCGCTCCCGTCGCCCCCGGGCCAGCCGCGGGTGGCGATCGCGGTGCGGCCCGGCTGCCCCTACTCGGCCCGGGCGCTGCGGATGCTGCGCAGCCTCGGCATCCCCTACGCCCTGGTGGAGCCCCGCCCCGAGGGCTCGGTGCCCCAGGTGTTCATCGACGGCGTGTTCATCGGCGGCTACGACGCCCTGGCGGAGCGCCACGGCCGCGGCGAGCTGGCGGCCCTGTGCTGAGGGCGGCCAGGCCGCCCCGGTCTGCGCCCTCGCCGGCACGGCAGCCAGGCACCGGGAGGGGGCGATGACGGTCAATGCCGCGATGCTGCTCACGGGGGTGCTGCTCCTGCTGGGCATCGCCTCAAGCAAGTTCTCGGCCCGGCTGGGCATGCCGGTGCTGGTGCTGTTCCTCGCGGTGGGGATGCTGGCGGGCTCCGAGGGCTTCGGGCGGATCCCCTTCGAGAGCTACGCCCAGGCCAACAACCTGGGCAGTGTGGCCCTGGCCCTGATCCTCTTCGATGGCGGCCTGCGCACCTCCCTGCACTCGGTGCGGATCGCCTGGCGGCCGGCCCTCTCGCTCTCCACCATCGGCGTGCTGATCACCTCCGCGGTCACGGGGGTGGCGGCGGCCTGGGTGCTGTCCATGCCGCTGCTGCAGGGGCTGCTGCTCGGCAGCATCGTCGGCTCCACCGATGCGGCGGCGGTGTTCTCCGTGCTGCGCACCAGCGGCCTCAAGCTGCCGGAGCGGCTCACGGCCACCCTGGAGGTGGAGAGCGGCTCCAACGATCCGATGGCGATCTTCCTGACGCTCGGGCTCGTGGGCCTGATCCTGGGCCAGGCGAACTCCGCCCAGGACCTGGCCCTGCTGTTCCTCAGCCAGTACGGCCTCGGCAGCCTCGCCGGCCTCGGCGTGGGCCGGCTCGCGGCCTGGGCGATCAACCGCATCAACCTCGACCACCCGGGGCTCTACCCCCTGATGGCCCTCGCCTTCGGCCTGCTGGGCTTCGGGGCGGCGGCCGTGCTGGGGGGCAGCGGCTTCCTGGCGGTGTACGTCGCCGGAATCGTGCTCGGCAACAGCCCGATCGTCTTCCGCCGCGGCATCTTCCTGTTCCACGATGCGACGGCCTGGCTCAGCCAGATCGCCCTGTTCGTGATGCTGGGCCTGCTCAGCTTCCCGAGCCGCCTGGCCTCCATCGCCCTGGAGGGGCTGGCGGTGGCCCTGGTGCTGATCGTGGTGGCGCGGCCCCTGGCGGTGGCCATCTCCGCCCTGCCGTTCCGGTTCCGCCGGCGGGAGCTCAGCTTTCTCTCCTGGGTGGGCCTGAAGGGGGCGGTGCCGATCACCCTGGCCACCTTCCCGCTGATGGCCGGCGTACCCCACAGCCGCACCATCTTCAACGTGGTGTTCTTCGTGGTGCTGATCTCGGCCGTCACCCAGGGCTGGTCGCTGCCGCTGGTGGCCCGCTGGCTGCACATCGGCCGCCCCGCCGACCCCACCCCCGCCCTGTCGGTGGAGATCAATGCCCTGCGCCACGTCGATGGCGAGATCGTCGACTACACCGTGGGGGCCGCGGCGCGGGCTGCCGGCCAGCAGCTGCGCGATCTGCCCCTGCCCGATGGCGCCCTGGTGACCCTGATCCTGCGGGGCCGGGAGGTGGTGATGCCGCGGGGCTCGACGGCCCTGCAGCCCGGCGACCACGTGTTCGTGGCCCTGCGCACCCAGCTGCTGCCCCTGATCAACCGGCTGTTCGAGGCGGAGGCCGCAGTGCCGCTCCCGGCGGGCCTGGCGCTCTGCTTCCAGGCAGCCACCACGGCCGGCCAGCTGCAGCGCTTCTTCGACCTGCCCCTGCCGGCGGCGGCGGACCAGAGCCTCGGAGGGCTGCTGGCCCGGGCCGGCGGGGCCCAGAGTCTGGCCCTGGGCCCCTGCCGGCTGGCTGCCGGGGTCGAGCCGGAGACGGTCGTGGTCTGCCTGGAGACTGCGGCCGCTGCCCAGGGCGAGGCCCGGGCCGATGGGCCGGCGTGAGGCAGGGCGCCGCCCGCCGCATGGCGGCATACTGGCTTCATTGCGCGGCAGCACTGCAATGGGCGCCCCCGGGTCCATGCCCAGTCCCCAGCTGTTGGAGGAGTACAGCCGCTTCTTCCGCCTGCTGAGCGAGCCGGCCCGGCTGCGGCTGCTCTGCCAGCTGCAGCAGGGGGCCATGGACGTCGCCGCCCTGATCGAGGCCACCGGCTTCTCCCAGTCGCACATCAGCCGCCAGCTCGGTCAGCTGCAGCGCGCCGGGCTGGTGCGCTGCGAGCGCGATGGCGTGCGCACGATCTGGAGCGCCGACAGCGGCCTGGTGGGGGACCTCTGCGCCCTGGTGCAGGACCGGCTGCGCCGGCAGCTGGAGGCCCAGCTGCAGCAGCTGGCGGGCGCCTGAGGGCTCCGGTCCCTACCCGCTGCCCCGGTCGGCGCCCCCCAGCCGGGCCCCCGCCTGCTGGCTGCCCTCCAGGACGGCATCGTCCAGGTCGCAGCCCCGCAGGTCGGCATCGCGCAGGTCGGCGTTGCGCAGGTCGGCCCCGTAGAGGCAGGCGCCCCGCAGGTCGGCGCCGCGCAGCTGCACCCCCTGCAGCAGGGCGAAGCTGAGGTCGGCCCCCTGCAGGTCGGCGCGGCCCAGATCCGTGAGCTGGTCGAGGCCACTGCGGAAATCCGCCTCCACCAGGCGAGCCTCCCGCCAGTGGCTGCCGGCGGCCACCACGCCGCGCAGGCAGCAGCGGTGCAGCAGCGCCCGGCTGAAGTCCGCCCCCTGCAGCCGCGAGCCGGAGAGGTCGGCCCCATGCCAGTGGGAGTGCCGTGCCTGGGCGGCGGAGAGGTCGGCGCCCCAGAGCAGCGCCTGCTGGAAGCGGCAGCCCTCCAGCTGGGCGCCGCGGAAGCTGGCGCGGCCGAAGCGCGCCTCCTTGAAGCAGCTGCCCCCCAGGTCGCACTCCGAGAGGTCCAGGTCCACCCCGTCCAGGTCCCCCAGGCGCAGGTCCGGGAAGCGGCGCCGGCCGGTGCGCAGGGCGGCGCGCAGCTCCTCCAGGGATCGGGGGACCGGCAGGGTCAAAGGATCGCCGCCAGGGCGTCCAGCTGCTGGCGGCGGGCGGCCAGCAGCAGCTTCTCGGCCCGGCCCAGCAGCTTGAACACCCCCCTGTCGATCACCTCGTAGAACACCAGCGAGCCCTCGGGCCGGCGCTGCACCACGCCGGCGATGGTGAGCAGCTTGAGATGCTTGGACACCAGGGCCTGGCTGAGGCCTGTCTTCTCCACCACGGCGGTGACGTTGAGCGGGCCGCCGCGCAGGGCCTCCAGCACCGCCAGGCGGTTGGGCTCGGAGAACACCTTGAAGTACTCGGCCAGGGCTTCCATCGGCGGGATCCGGCGGCGTGCGGCGGGAGAGGAGCTGCAGCCAGCCTAGGCCGTGCAGACCTCATCGCAGCAACGCAGCCTGCCGATACAACGATCGTCATCTTCCCATCATCACGATGTCGTTGTTTCACTGGTAGGCTGCGGGGCGAGTCCGTTCCCGTCCGCCGCGATGACCGTGGGTTCCGTCCTGGCGCCACCGCCCACCCCGTCCCAGGGGCGGTCCTCCGTCCGCCCCTGGCCCCGCCGGTGGGCCGAGCAGGCCCCGCTGCTGGAGCGCCAGCACGACCGACTGGAGGCCCTGCTGGCCGACCTGGCGGCGCTGCACCGCCAGCCGCTGGGGGCCGATCCGGCCGCCGCTGCCCTGGCCCAGGAGCTCTGCTGCCGCCGCCTGCTCTGGCAGCTGCGGCTGCACCTGCGCCTGGAGGAGCGCTGGCTCGCCGCCTGGGGCTGCCTCTGCCCCGGCCACGGCGCCGCCCATCGCGAGGCCCTCCAGGCCGCCCTCATGGGCTACTGCCGGGCCGGAAACGACCGATCCGCCCGTCTGGACTGGCTCCTGGGCCTCCAGGCCTGGTTCGAGCGGCACCGCAGCGGCCCCGACGCGCGGGCCTACGCCCAGGCCAGCGCCACCGATGACCGCCCCGCCGTCACCTCCGCCTGATCGCCGCCATGACCGCCACCGCTCCCACCCCGGCCCCCCACCTGCGGGAGGACCTGCTGACCCCGCGCTTCTACACCACCGAGATCGCCAGGGCCGCTGCGATGGACCTGGACGGCCAGCGCCAGGCCTTCGACGCCATGCTCGGCGAGATGGAGACCGACTACAACCGCGACCACTTCGATCGCAGGGTTCCCCTCGATCGCCTCAAGGACCTCTCGCCGGCCGAGAAGGAGGCCTACGAGAGCTATCTGGTGCGCTCCTGCGTGTCGGAGTTCTCCGGATTCCTGCTGTTCAAGGAACTCTCGCGCCGCCTCTTCAAGGCCGATCGCCCCGAGCTGGGGCGCCTGTTCCAGCTGATGGCCCGCGATGAGGCCCGCCACGCCGGTTTCCTCAACCGGGCCCTGGTGGCCGAGGGCATCGCGATCGACCTGCCGTCGCTGAGCGGCAGGCGGCCGATCACCTGGTTCCCGCTCAGCTGGGTGCTGTATTCGGTATACCTCTCCGAGAAGATCGGCTACTGGCGCTACATCCTGATCGACCGGCACCTCAAGGCCAACCCCGACAACAGCTTTGCGCCCCTGTTCGACTTCTTTGAGCCCTGGTGCCAGGACGAGAACCGCCACGGCGACATCTTCAACGTGCTGATCCGCTGCAACCCCGGCCTTAACCGCGGCCTGCGCGGCCGGCTGCTGAGCCGTTTCTTCCTGTGGTCGGTGTTCCTCACCCACAGCCTCACGGTGGGTGAGCGCGGCACCTTCTACCGGCTGCTCGGCATGGATCCCTCCCTGTTCGATGAGGAGGTGATGCGCCAGACCAACCGCACCGCGCGCCGGGCCTTCCCGGTGGTGTTCGCCCTGGAGGGCCGCGCCTACGTCGAACTGCGCGACCGGCTGGTGGAGACCTACCGCGCCATCAGGGCCCTGGCCGAGGAGCCCGCCGGCCTGGGCCGCGCCCTGCGCAAGCTGGGGCTGCAGCTGCGCTTCGCCGGCCTGCTGCTGCGCCAGTTCGCCCAGCCGATGGTGGCCAGCGGGGAGGGCACGTGAGTTCGGCGTCCCTGGCCCCGCTGCCGCCGCTGCGGCGGGGCATCGCGGTGGAGCCCCGGCGGCTGCGCCTCAGCTGGGGCACCGTCGCCTTCATGGTGGCGATCCATGCCCTGGCGGCGGTGGCCCTGCTGCCGCGCTTCTGGAGCCCCACGGCGGTGGTGGTGCTGCTGGTCCTCTACTGGCTCACCGCCTGTGTGGGGGTGACCCTCGGCTACCACCGTCTGCTGGCCCACAGCTCCTTCCAGGTGCCGCGCTGGCTGGAGGCGCTGATCGCCACCTGCGGCACCCTCAGCTGCCAGCACGGCCCGATCGACTGGGCCGGCCTGCATCGCCACCACCACCTCCACTCCGACGATCCGGCCGACCACCACAACAGCCATCTGGGCTTCTGGTGGAGCCACTTCGCCTGGATGCTGCACGACGTGCCCGCCAAGCGCTATGTGCGCCAGCTCACGCCCGATCTGCAGCAGGTTCCCTACTACCGCTGGCTGAACCGCAACTTCCTGCTCCTGCAGGTGCCGCTGGCTGTTCTTCTCTACGCCCTGGGGGAGGCCACGGGCACCGGTGGCTGGGCCCTGGTGCTGTGGGGCATTCCGCTGCGGCTGGTGCTCGTCTACCACGTGACCTGGCTGGTGAACTCCGCCACCCACCGCTGGGGCTATGTGTGCCATGCCAGTGGTGATGGCTCCCGCAACAACTGGTGGGTGGCCCTGCTCAGCTTCGGGGAGGGTTGGCATAACAACCACCACGCCTACCCCAGCAGCGCCCGCATGGGCTTCCAGTGGTGGGAGCTCGACCTCACCTGGCAGCACATCCGCCTGCTGCGGCGGCTGGGTCTGGCCCGTCGCATCCGTCTGGCGGCCCCCCTGCACGCGGTGGCACCGGCCCATGCCGCGCCATCTCCGCGTGCCACAGCCCCGTCGCAGACCACACGCCCGTTCCCCCCACGCCATCCCCGATGACACCACGCCGATTCCCCTCCTCCGGCACCGCAGCCCCAGCCCCCAGCCCCGATCCCGCCAGCCCTGTCTACCGCGATGCCTACAGCCGCATCAACGGTGTGGTGGTGGTGGGTGAGGGCCTGGCCGACCGCCATTTCCGGCTGCTGGCCCGCGCCATCCCCGAGGACGGCGCCGAGCTCCTGCGCCTCGGGGCGGTGGAGGGGCGTCACGCCCGCGACTTCATCGGCTGTGGCGCCAACCTGGGCGTGCGGCCCGATGCGGCCCTGGCGAAGCAGCTGTTCGCCCCCCTGCACGCCCTGTTCCAGGAGTGCGACAGCGCAGGTGATCTGGCGGGCTGCCTGGTGATCCAGTGTCTGATCGTGGAGTGCTTTGCCGTGGCGGCCTACCGCGCCTACCTCCCCGTGGCCGATCCCTACGCCCAGCCGATCACCGCGGCGGTGCTCGCCGATGAGGCCGAACACCTCACCTACGGCGAGCAGTGGCTGCAGGGTCGCTTTGCCGAGGTGGGCGACGCGGTGGCGGCGATCTGCCGGCGCGGCCTGCCGGTGACGCTGCGGATCCTGCAGGCCGTGGCGGCGGACCTGCGGGCCATCGGCATGGATCCGGCCGATCTGGTGGGCCGCTTCTGTGAGCTGTTCGAGCAGTCGCTGGTGACGATCGGCTTCAGCGCTACCGAGGCCCGGCGGCTGGTGTTCCGCTCGGTGGCGGCGGTGCCGCTGGGCTAAGCCGGCTCGTTGACAGCGGCCGTTCGGCCCGGGAGGCAGGCCTGTCTCCCGGGCATTGCCATGGGCTCAGGTCCGCCCCGGTTCCCGCAGGCCCACAGCCGCCAGGGGCGCGGCGGGCGGCAGCGCGGCGGCCTGGTGGGCCAGGGTCTCCGGCCTCAGGTCGCAGGGGCGGACCGCTCCACCGAAGCGCAGCTGCAGCCAGGCGAGCGTCGCGGCGTCGGCAGTGGCCACGGTCTCTTGATTGGCGGGGCCCAGGCCCAGGTGCCGCACCAGGGCGGGGGGCAGGTACCAGATCGAAGCCTGGGCTCCCTTGCGCGCCCGCTGCTCCTGGATCAGTTCCCGCAGCTGGCCGTCGCCGCTGAGCAGGCCCTGGGGTGCCAGCACCAGGCCCAGGCCAGTGGAGCCGTTCGGGGATCCAGTAGTGGATGCCGGGTCCGGGGCAGTGGAGCCCGCCGCTGGGGCGGCGTGGCCAGGGTTGGCGGAAGGGAAGGGCTGGGCGGCCATGGCGGGCAGGGTTGCAACGAAATCGCAACCTTGAAACAGCAGAACAACGATAACGTTATAACGTTTGTTCGAGCGGGGTCTGCGGGCCCCTCCCGGCGTCCGCTTCGCCTTCTGTCATGACCACCACCTATCCCGACCCCCACGCCGCCGGTCACCCCGGAGCCCCTGGGCAGGCCGCCGCCCCTGGCCATCCCGCCGGGGCCGAGGCCGCCATCTCCGCCCATGCCGGTGGCGATGATGCCGCCCTGCGCAAGGGCTTCGGCCCGCGGGTTCGCAAGTTGCATGCCCGCATCGGCGCGGCCCACCGCCAGGCCGAGGGCATGGTGTTTTCCCGGGCCCTGCTGGAGGGGCAGGTGAGCCCGCTTCAGCTGGCGGCCCTGCTGCGGGCCCTGCGGCCGGCCTACGACCTGCTGGAGCAGCAGGGGCCCGAGCTGGCCGCCGCCCTGGGCTCCACCGCCATCCCCTGGGCGGCCCTGGCCCGCAGCCAGGCCCTGGCTCAGGACGCCGAGGCCCTCGCCGCCCTGCCGGCCGCGCCCGCCTCGGCGGCGGCGGCCCTGTGGCTGGAGCAGCTGCGAGTGCTGGCCCAGCAGGCTCCCCACCGGCTGATGGCCCATGTGTATGTGCGCTACGGCGGCGACCTCTCCGGCGGCCAGCAGCTGGGCGGCCAGGCCAACGCGATCCTGCGGGCCCACGGCCTGCCCCCCCTGCACTTCTGGGCCTTCGATCGGCCCACCCCCGAGCTCAAGCAGGCCCTGCACGACGGCTTCGAGCAGCTCGTTCTCTCCCCGGCCGAGGAGGAGGAGCTGCTTGAGGAGGCGGAGACCGCCTTCCGGGCCACCCAGCGGCTGCTGGCCGAGCAGGCGGATCTGGCTCCGGCCTGAGCCCGGCGCTCCGGGACCCTGACCCTGCGCCCCGGCGAGCGCTGACCTGCTGGCGCGTGTCGGCCCAGAACCATCTGGACGCGGCCATCTCGGCCATGCCGGCTGCCCCCGCCAGTCCTCTGTTCCCCTCCTCCCCCCCACCGCCCCCCGCCCCATGCCCCCCGTCGCCAGCCCCATGGCCACCAGCAGTCCCGTCACCGCCAGTCAGGCCCCCAGCGCCGCCACCGCTCCCGCGGAGTCCCCGCCCAGCCCGCTGGAGCTGCTGCTCAAGTACGACAAGCCCGTGCCGCGCTACACGAGCTACCCCACGGCGGCGGCCTTCAGCCCGGCGGTGGGGGCGGGCGATCTGGCGGCCCAGCTGGCCCAGCCCAGCAGCGCGCCCCTCTCGCTCTACGTGCATGTGCCCTTCTGCCGCCATGCCTGCTGGTATTGCGGCTGCCACCGGGTCACCACCCAGCTGGGCTCGAAGGTGGTGGCGCCCTACCTGGCGGCCCTGGCCAGGGAGCTGGAGCTGATCAGCGCCGTGCTGCCGCAGCGGCGCCGCCTGGCCCAGCTGCACTGGGGCGGCGGCACCCCCAACTATCTCAACGCCGAGGAGCAGACCCTCCTCTGGGGGCTGATCGCCAAGCACTTCGACCTCGATCCCGAGCTGGAGGCCTCGATCGAGGTGAACCCGGAGTTCCTCAGCCGCGATGCGGTCCTGCACCTGCGCCGGCTGGGCTTCAACCGCCTCAGCTTCGGCATCCAGGACGCCAACCCCGAGGTGCAGCAGGCCGTGAACCGGGTGGTGCCGGTGCAGCAGCTGCGCCGGGCCATGGCCTGGCTGCGGGAGGCCGGGTTCGAGAGCGTGAACGTGGATCTGATCTGCGGCCTGCCGCTGCAGACCCCCGAGCGCTTCCGCGCCACCCTGGAGCTGGTGCGGGAGCTGCGGCCCGATCGCCTCTCGCTGTTCTCCTTCGCCTACCTGCCCGAGCAGCTGCCGCTGCAGCGCAGGATCGCCGCCGCGGACCTGCCCAGCCAGCGGCAACGGCTGGCCATGCTCGATGAGGCCAACCAGCTGCTCTGCGCCGCCGGCTACGACGCCATCGGCATGGACCACTACGCCCTGGCCGGCGACAGCCTGGCGGTGGCGGCCCGGGAGAGGCGCCTGCACCGCAACTTCCAGGGTTACACCACCGGCGGCGAGCTGGATCTGCTGGGGGTGGGGCCCACGGCCATCAGCCAGTTCCCCCACCTGTTCAGCCAGAACCAGCGCGACCTCAAGGCCTACACCGGCGCCCTGGAGCAGGGCCAGCTGCCCGTGGAGCGGGGGCTGGTGGTGCGCGATCCGGCGGTGCTGGAGCGCCGCGCCCTGATCCAGGCGGTGATGTGTCACTTCCAGGTGGAGCTGGAGCTGGCGCGCTTCTCCAGCGAATGGCACCACCTGCAGGCCCTGGCGGCCGATGGCCTGGTGCGGCTGGAGCGGCAGGGCGAGCGTGGCCGGGTGGAGGTGACCCGTCAGGGCCGCTGGCTGATCCGCACGGTGGCCTCCGTGTTCGACCCCGAGCAGTGCCGGCGGGCCAGCGGCTCGCGGCTGGTGTAAGGGGCACTGCTCGGGGCCTGGCCGGTGCGGGCCCCTCCCCCTCAGAGCCCGAAGTGGCGGCAGATCAGCAGGGGGACCACGAGGGCCAGCCCCACGCTGAGGGGGGCCCCGTAGCGGGTCATGTCCAGGAAGCGGTAGCGCCCCGGCCCGAACACCATCAGGTTGGTCTGGTAGCCGATGGGCGTGAGGAAGCTCTGGCTGGCGGCGAAGGTGATCGCGAAGATGAAGGCCATCGGCGGCAGCCCCAGCCCCGTGGCCAGGGCGGTGGCGATCGGCATCAGCAGCACCACCGTGGTGCCGTTGCTGAGGGCCTCGGTGAACAGCTGGGCCAGCACGAACACCACCAGCAGCACGCCGTAGGCCGGCCAGCCCGCCAGGGAGTGGAGCAGATCGGTGGCCAGGGCCTCGGCGAGGCCCGTCTTTTGCATCGCCTCGCTGAAACAGGAGAGGGAGCCCAGCAGCAGGATCACGTCCCAGCGGATCGCGCGCTGCAGCTCGCCCGGCCGCAGGCAGCCGCTGGCCACCATGATCACCACCGCCAGCAGCACCGCCGCCATCAGGTTCACCACCTTGAACAGCGGCAGCAGGATCACCAGGGCCGCCACCAGCACCGCCACCCCCTTGCGGTTGGTGGTGGGCATGTCCTTCTCCAGCTCATCGAGCAGCACCAGGTCGTTGTTGGCCTGCAGGCCGCGGATGGCGTCGAGGGGCGCCTGCAGCAGCAGCACGTCGCCGGACTGCAGCACCACCCGGCCCAGCAGCTCCCGCAGCACCTGGTTGCCGCGGCGCACCGCCAGCAGCGTGGCGTTGTAGCGCTGGCGAAAGCGCAGGTCGCGCACGCTCGAGCCGGTGATGGTGGAGCCATTGGGCAGCAGCACCTCCACCGTGCGCAGGCCGCTGCGCTCGGCCGGGCCCGCCTCCCCCTGGCCCTCCCCCGGCTCCGCCGGCACGGAGAGCCCCACCGTGTGCTCCTGCTGCAGCCGCAGCAGGGTGTCCCGGTTGCAGCGCAGCACCAGCCGGTCGCCCGCGTGCAGCACCTGGTCGGCCAGGGGGGCGCTGAAGCTCTCGCGGCCGCGGCGCAGCTCCAGCACGTCCACGTCGTAGCGGCGCTGCAGGCGGCTGCGGTGCAGCGACTGGCCGGCCAGCTCGGAGCCCTCCGGCACCCGCACCTCGGTGAGGTAGCCCTCGCGGGCCAGGGAGCCCAGCAGGTCGCCGTCGTCGAGGCCGCGGTCCGGCAGCAGCCGGTCGGAGGCCCAGAGCAGGTAGAGGCTGCCCAGCAGCCACACCGGGATGCCGATGGCGGTGAAGCTGAACAGCTCCAGGGAGCCGTAGCCCAGGCGCCGGCTCACCTCGCTGGCCAGCAGGTTGGTGGAGGTGCCCAGCAGGGAGATGGTGCCCCCCAGCACCGTGGCGAAGGAGAGCGGCAGCAGCACCTTCGAGGGCGAGACGCCGCGGCGGTGGCACCAGCCCTCGATCACCGGCAGCAGGGTGGCCACGATCGGCGTGTTGGGGATGAAGCCCGAGACCGGCGCCACCACGCCCACCATCAGGGTGATCATGCGCTGGGGGGTGCGCACGGCATCGGAGCCGATCAGGGCCCGCAGCCGGTCGAGGCCGCCGCTGCGGAACAGGCCGGCCGCCACCGCGAACAGGCCCATCAACGTGATCAGGGCCGGGCTGCCGAAGCCCTGCACCGCCTCCTCGGGCTTGAGCACCCGGAAGGTCACCAGCAGGGCCGCCGCCAGCAGGCCCGTCACCTCCGGTGCCAGCCAGCCCCCCACGAACAGCACGATCGAGACGGCGAACACCAGCAGGGTGATCAGGCCGTCGGGCTGCAGCGCCACCTCCAGGAAGGCGCTGCCGGCGGACGGGGCCGCGGCGGCGGCGAGCGGGGCCAGGGGCATGGGGTCGGCGGCGGTTGGGGGGATGCGGCTGGGCGGGACCAGGCAGCTGGACAGGCGGCTGGACGTGCAGCCGGCCGGCGGATCAGAGGTAGAAGCCCACGGTGGTCACCACCCGGGTGCCCTGGGCCCGCAGGGCCCGCCGCAGCACCACGGTGCTCTGGTTGTGCAGCAGGTTCTCCCAGCGGTGGCGGGTCACGAACACCGGCAGCACCACGGTGCAGAAGCGGTCGCGGTCCTTGCGGTGCTCGATCTCGAACTGGTGCACGAACCCCAGCACCGGCGCCACCAGCGAGCGGTAGGGCGACTCAAGCACCACCAGCGGGATCTCCGGCAGCTGGCGCTGCCACTGGGTCCGGAAGGCCTCGGCCTTGCCCAGCCCCAGGTCCACGTGCACCGCCACCAGCTCCCGGGCGATGCTGCGGGCGTAGCGCACCGCCTCGAAGCTGCCGCGGTGCAGCTGGCCCACCAGCACCACCACCGGGGCGCCGCCCTGCTCCGGGGCCGGCGGCAGGGTGAGCTTCACGTCGGCGGCCAGCCGCAGGCGCCGGGCCACGCTGCGGTAGTGGCGGTGGATCGTCAGGAACAGCAGCACCAGCAGCGGGATGGCCAGCACCACCAGCCAGGCCCCCTGCAGGAACTTGCTGTAGAGCAGCACCCCCGTCACCACGGCGGTGACGGCGCTGCCGAAGCCGTTGACCAGGGCCTTGCCCCGCCAGCCCCCGCTCCGCTCCCGCCACCAGTGCACCACCATCCCCGCCTGGGAGAGGGTGAAGCTCAGGAACACCCCCACCGCGTAGAGGGGAATCAGCCGGGTGACGCTGCCCTCGAAGACCACCAGCAGCAGGGCGGCAAAGCCGCTCAGGGCCAGGATGCCGTTGCTGAACACCAGCCGGTCCCCCAGGGAGGTGAGCTGGCGGGGCAGGTAGCCGTCCTGGGCAAGGAAGTTGGCCAGCCGGGGGAAGTCGGCGTAGGCGGTGTTGGCGGCCAGCAGCAGGATCAGCAGGGTGGAGAGCTGCAGGGCCAGCAGCAGCGGTCCGTGGCCGAACACCTGCAGCCCCAGCTGGTAGAGCAGGGTGGGGCCGGTCTCGGTGTAGACGGTGCCCAGCTGCTGGGCCAGCACGCTGATGCCGCCGAACATCACGGCCAGCAGCAGCACCATCACGGTGAGCACCCGGCGGGCATTGCGCCACTCGGTGGGCCTGAAGGCCATCACCGAGTCGCTGATGGCCTCGATGCCGGTGAGGGCGGCGCAGCCGGAGCTGAAGGCCCGCATCAGCAGCACGCCGCCCAGGGCCGTCAGGCCGCCGTGCTCCTGGCCCAGGCGCAGGTTCTGCTCAGCGGCGCCCAGGCCGCCGATGTCCCCGTGCAGCAGCCGCACCAGGCCCCCCACCACCAGGGTGAGCACCACGGCCATGAACACGTAGGTGGGGGCGCTGAGCAGCTGGGCGCTGGAGCGCACCCCCCGCAGGTTGGCCACCATCAGGGCCGCGATCGCCGCCAGGCAGAGGGGGATGCGCAGGGCGTCCAGGGCCGGCAGGTAGGAGGTGAGGGCGGCGATGCCGGCGGCGGTGCTCACCGCCACCGTCAGCACGTAGTCGATCGAGAGGGAGGCACCGGCGATCAGGCCCGGCAGGTCGCCCAGGTTCTCGTGGGACACCCGGTAGGAGCCGCCCCCCTGGGGGTAGGCCTGGATCGTCTGCCGGTAGCTGATGGCCACGATCGCCATCAGGGCGATGATCAGCCCGGTGATCGGCAGGGTGAAGCCCAGGCCCACGGCGCCGGCCATGCCCAGCACCAGCACGATCTCCTGGGTGGCGTAGGCCACCGAGGAGAGGGCGTCGGAGCTGAGGATCGCCAGGGCCTCGGCGTTGCTGAGCCGCTCCTCGGCGTGGGCGCTGGTGGGCAGCGGCGCCCCCACCAGCGCCTGCTTGAACCGGTCGAGCACCGTGCGGGCCATGGCGCAGCGGCCTGGGCCGCCGGGACAGAGCCCCGCACGCTACGCCGGGCCCCTGCGCGGCCGGGCGACCGTGCCTACGGTCGGGGCCCGGCCGCCGCCGCGTGCTGCTCTCCGCCTCCCGGCCGATCTCCGGCCTCCCCCT
>CALRKO020000026.1:0-36063 GCA_943368105.1 Chitinophaga pinensis
AGAAGGAACTCGCCGTGCTCAAGGGCCGCGTCGACGGCCTGGAGGCGAAGGTGGGCGAGCTGGAGGCCACCCAGTTCTCCACCACCACCAAGCTGAAGGGTATTGCCACGTTCGTGGTGGGCGCCAACAGCTTCGGCGGTGACGCCCGCGACCCCCAGACCGGTCAGAAGCTCTCGACCATCGCCGCCTCCACCCAGGGCGCGACGGTGTTCAACTACGACGTTCGCCTGAACTTCGACACCAGCTTCACCGGCAAGGACCTGCTGCGCACCACCCTGCGGGCCGGCAACTTTGGTGACAGCCCCTGGGGTTCCGTCAATCCCAACAACCTGGTGGGCCTGAATGCCCTCGAGGTGGCCTTTGAGGGCCCATCGGGGACCGACTCGGTGGAAATCAACCGCCTGTTCTACCAGTTCCCGATCGGCAGCAACTTCACCGCCACCATCGGTGCCAAGGTGCGTCAGGACGACATGCTGGCCATGTGGCCCAGCGTGTATCCGGCTGACACGGTCCTTGATGTCTTCACCTATGCCGGTGCCGCTGGCACCTACAGCCTGAACCTGGGTGCCGGTGCCGGTATCTGGTGGCAGAAGAACGGCTGGAGCATCAGCGCCAACTACGTGTCCGGCAACGGCAATGTCGGCGATCCCAATCTGGGTGGGATCGGCACCTCGGGCGCTTCCGAGACCGGTACCTTCCAGGTCGGCTACGCGGGCAATAACTGGGGTCTGGCTGCTGCCTACACCTACAGCAACGGTTTCTTCACCTCCAGCGCCACCCCCCTGGCCGCGCTTGGCGGAGCCCTCTCCGACAGCATCAACTCGGTGGGTGTGAGCGGCTACTGGCAGCCCAAGACCACCGGCTGGATCCCCTCGATCAGCGCCGGCTGGGGTCTCAACAGCCACAACTCCGATACCTTCGCGGAGATTGATGGCGCCACGACCCAGTCCTGGTACGTGGGTCTGCAGTGGCAGGACGCCTTTGTCGAGGGCAACGCTCTGGGGATGGCCGTGGGTCAGCCCACGTTCTTCACCCGCTCCGGTGACAACGACATCATCAAGCCCTTTGATGGCAACTATGCCTGGGAGTGGTGGTACAAGTTCCAGGTCACCGACAACATCAGCGTGACCCCCGCGATCTTCTACCTGAGCGCCCCCCTGGGTCAGTTCCAGAAGCCCAACCAGCCTGACGGCGGTACCTTCAACAACTTCGGCGGCCTGGTCAAGACCACCTTCAAGTTCTGATGGCAGGGCTGCCGCCTTGGATCCCCTGGATCCGAGCGGTGGCCTCACACTCCAGTCCATGCCATCCGGACGCCCCCTCACACGGCCCGGATGGCCTCCTCACCGGCCTCGTTCTCCTCGACACCCAGCCGCGGCTCCTCGCCGCGGCTTTTTTTGTGGAGCCGTTGCCCCTCGCCGGACCCTGCCCGCCGCGCTGCCCACCGCTCCCGGATGATGGGGGTGTACTGCCGGTTCCGCATGCCCCAGGCCGCCCCTGATCCCTACCAGGTGCTCGGGGTGCCGCCCCTGGCCACGGCCGCGGAGATCAAGGCCGCCTACCGCGCCCTGGTGAAGCGCCACCACCCCGACACCGGTGGGGACGACCACACGATCCTCGAGCTCAATGCCGCCTGGGAGGTGCTGGGGGACGTGGAGCGCCGGCGGCGCCACGATCAGCTGCGGGGCCCTGCCGTCCGTCCGGGGGCGGCCGCCGGGGTTGCGGGGGGGGGCGGCCGCCGCCGCGCCGCGGACGAGGACAGCGCCCTGGGCCAGTGGCTGCAGCGGGTGTACGCCCCCATCGACCGCCTCCTGGGCCAGGTGATCAACCCCTTCCCCGCCCAGCTGCGGGCCCTCGCGGCCGATCCCTACGACGACGAGCTGATGGGGGCGTTCTGCGCCTACCTCGAGCAGAGCCAGGCCAGGCTCGAGAAGGTGGTGGTCCTGTACCGGTCCCTGGCCTGCCCCGCCGCGGCCCAGGGCTTCGGCCTGAGCCTTTACCACTGCCTCAGCCAGGTGCAGGACGCCCTGGGCGAGCTGGAGCGCTACACCATGGGTTACGTGGACCAATACCTCCACGACGGCCGCGAGATGCTGCGGGAGGCCAAGCGCCGCCGCGCCCGCCTGCAGGAGGAGCGCCGGCGGCTGGAGATCTGAGGCGCCGCCGGCCCCCCCGATGGCGCTGGGCTCAGTGGGCCAGCAGCTGGTCCAGTCGCAGCCAGATGTCCGGCACGGGCCGCCGGAAGCGCAGCTGGGCATAGTCGCCCTTGATGGCCAAGATCTCTCCGGGCCCTTCGAACAGGTAGTCCGGGGCGACGGGATCGCTGGCGCCGGCCTCCAGGCTGCCGGCGTAGGCGGCGCGGTTCACCCTCACCAGGCTGCCCTTCTTCAGGGGCGCGGGCGCTGGTGTTGGCGTCGCGGTCGGCGTCTCGGCCATGGGGAGGGGAGCACTCAGGCCAGGCTAGGCCCCCTGGGGCCGGGTCTGGTCCGCTCCCCGCGCCAGGGCAGGCGTTCGCATCGCCGGCGCTGGGGGCTGCGGCCAGTCCCTAGCCTGCGGCCGACCTTCGTGCGAGCTGGGCGTGCGCATTCTGTTGGTGGGCTGCAGCGGCTTCGTGGGCGCTGAGCTGGTGCCGCTGCTGCTGGAGCGGGGCCACCGGCTCAGCCTGGTGAGCCGCCAGGCCGCCCCCCTGCCGGCCGTGGTCGACCCGCGTCTGGAGCGCCTGCAGGCCGACCCCAGCGATCCTGCGAGCTGGCGGCGTCCGGAGCTGCAGGCCGCCCTGCAGGCCGCCGAGGCCGTGGTCAACCTGGCGGGGGAGCCCATCGCCGAGCAGCGCTGGACGCCGGCCCAGCTGCGCCGGCTGGAATCCAGCCGCGTCGACACCACCCGCGCCCTGGTGGCGGCCCTGGCGGCCCGGCCCCAGCCCCCGGCGGTGCTGCTGAATGGCTCGGCCGTCGGCTATTACGGCACCAGCACCACGGCCCGCTTCGAGGAGAGCAGCCCTGCCGGTGTCGACGTGCTCGGTCGGCTCTGCCGGGCCTGGGAGGCCGCGGCGGCGGAGGCTTCGGCCTTCACGCGGCTGGTGATCCTGCGCATCGGCATCGTGCTCGCCCCCGGTGGCGGCGCCCTGGGCAAGATGCTGCCGGTGTTCCGCAGCGGCTTCGGCGGGCCGATCGGCACGGGCCGCCAGTGGATGAGCTGGATCAGCCGCACCGACCTCTGTGGCCTGATCGCCACGGCCCTGGAGGATCCCGCCTATGCCGGCACCTACAACGCCGTGGCCCCCAACCCCTGCACCATGGCGACCTTCGCGGCGGAACTGGGCCGCACCCTGGGGCGTCCCAGCCTCCTGCCCGTGCCGGCACCGGTGCTGCAGCTGCTGCTCGGGGACGGAGCCCAGGTGGTGCTGGAGGGCCAGCGGGTGGTGCCGGCGCGGCTGCAGCAGCAGGGCTTCGCTTTCCGCTACCCCGAGCTCAGCGCTGCCCTCGCCGCTGCCACCAGCCCAGCAGACCGCTGAGCAGCGCAGCCGCCATCAGCAGGCCGATGGCGGGGGTGAACAGGGGCTCCCAGAGCCGCTGGAACAGGGCCAGCGGCCGCCCGATGCCCTGGCCCTGCAGCAGCACCGCCACCGCGAACCACAGGGCGCCGCCGATCACCAGGAACACATCGGCCACCAGCAGCCCGTCGAGCCAGCCCCTGAGGCGCCGGGGCAGGTCCAGGGGTGGAGCGGGGGCGGCCGGGGTGGGTTCCCGGGCGGCCTGGGGGGTGGCGTCAGGCATGGGGCAGGGCGGCCGGGCCGGTGCCCAGCAGCTCGGAGTGGATCTCGGCGGCCATCCTGGCGGTGCCGCCGGGGCTGCCGATCCGCTCGCGGCCATTCGTGATCAAGGCGGCGCGAAAGCCCGGATCACGCTCCAGCCGCTCCAGCAGCTCCCCCACCAGCCGGGCGGTGCCCCGCAGCTGCTGCGGACTGCCGGGGGCGCCGGCGGCGCAGCTCAGGGAGGGCCCCAGCAGGCGCCTCTGGGCCTCGGCGAAGGCCGCGGTGAACTGGGGACCGGAGCCCGCCAGCTGTAGCACCGGCTTGCCCAGCCCCACGGCCTGCTCGGCGGCGGTGCCGGCGGCCGCCAGCAGCAGGTCGCAGCCCTGCACCACGGCGGCGAAGCGGCCCCACTCCAGCCCCACCGCCAGGGGGCCGCGCCGCAGCCAGCCGCCGCCCTCGCCCCCCAGCTCCAGCCGCCAGCCCAGGCGCTGGGCCAGGGGCGCCAGGGTGGCGCCATCGAGGTCGGCCACCAGGGCTGCGTGCAGGCCGAGGCGGCCGGGGCCCTCCCGCCAGGGCTCCTCCAGCTGCTCCAGGCTGCGCAGCATCAGCTCCAGGTTGTGCAGGGCCTCCGGCAGTCGGCTGCCCGGCAGCAGGCCCAGGCGCTGGCGGGCGGGGCCCGCCGCCTCGGGAGGACTGGCCAGGGGGGCAGCGGCCGCCAGGGCGCCGTCAAAGAAGGGATTGCCGAGGAACTGCACCGGCCTGCCCAGCTGGAGGCTCAGGTCGCTGGCGGTGAGGGCATCGCGGCTGAACACCCGGCGAAAGCGCCGGCTGCGCAGGCAGGCGCCGCAGGGCCAGGGCAGCCGCAGCCGCCCCTCGTAGTGGCTGGAGTAGGCCACCAGGTAGGTCACCACGGGCCGGCGCGTCAGCCAGGCGGCCAGCACCGGGATCACATCGCCCACCACCACCACCAGGGCGTAGCGGCGGGCGATGCGCAGCAGCAGCAGCAGGCGCCGCACCAGGTAGGTGGCCTGGCCCTCCAGCACCTCCTGGAGCCGGGCGCCGCCGCTGGTGTAGCCGAGGCCGCCGGTGCTGTACTCGCGGGTGCGGCCCAGCAGCGGCAGCCCGGCCTTGCGGTAGGCGCGGCCATGGCCCACCAGCGGCAGGGCCTCCACCACCAGCCCCTGGCGGCGCAGGTCCGCCCCGATCAGGGCGCCGCTGAGGTCCTCCCCGTGGCCATTGCTGACCAGCAGGATGCGGCCGCTCAAGCCGTCAGCCAGGCCTTGACCTTGGCCAGGGCCTGCCAGTCGGGCCGGCGGGCCAGGCCGTCGGCGATCGAGCCATCCAGCTCGGCCGCCAGTTCGGGCGCCATCAGCCGCACCCGCTTGACCAGCTCGATGTGCTCGCGCACGCCCTTGGCGTTGGTCTCCAGCATGGCCAGGCTGAGGTTGATGCGGGCCTGGGGGTCCTGGGGGTTGAGCCTCACGGCGGTCCGCGCCGCCCGCAGGGCCGCCTGGGGCTGGTTGTCCAGCAGCTGCAGCCAGGCCAGGCAGGTCCAGCCGGCCGAGAGGCGGGGCTCCTGCTGGGTGATGGCCAGGAAGTCGTCGATCACCTCCTCCAGGGGCGCGCCCTGCTGGTAGCGGTCAATGGCCTGTTCAAACTGGGAGGCCCCCGCCGACGGGCTGCTGACCTCCGCGCTGGCGTCTCCGGGGGCGGGCGTGGTGGCCGTCATGGCGCTGCGGTGGACGTGCGGTGCCCTCAGATTGCCATTCGAGGGGCTGGGGCCAGGGGCCCCTGGCCCCGGGGTGCCGGTCAGCCGGCCGGCTCAGACGGCGAAGGAGCTGCCGCAGCCGCAGGTCTGGGAGGCGTTGGGGTTGCTGAAGTTGAAGCCGCCGCCGATCAGGGCGGTGGAGAAGTCCAGCTGCATCCCGTAGATGTAGAGGAGGCTCTTGGGGTCGCTCACCACCGTGAAGCTGGGGGCGCCGGCCGGCTCGTAGACGTAGCGCTCGTCGTCCTGCCGCACCGTGCTGGCCTCCACGAAGTCCATCGTGTAGCTCATGCCGCTGCAGCCGCCGGAGCGCACGCCTACCCGGAGAACCTTGTCACCGCCCTGCTGGGCCATCAGGGCGGCCAGTTGCTTCATGGCCGGCTCGGTCACGAGGATCCCCTTGCCGCCCTGGGCCGTGAAGGTGGCCTGGGGAACGGTGTCGCCCGCCGGCGTCGCGCTGGCGGTAACGGGCGCACTGGTCGTCGCGGTCTCGCTGGTCATGGCTGGCCTGACGCCGGTTCCGCCCACTCTATGGAGCCCGCCGGGGCCCTGGGCCGGTTTCCCCGCCCGCCGCCGGGCCCGCCCCGGCCGGACCCCTCCATAGAGTCGTGCCCACTTGGGGAGCAGCAGGGTGCGCGTCGCCATTGTGGGTGCGGGACTGGCCGGTCTGGCGGCGGCGGTCGACCTGGTGGAGGCCGGCCACCGGGTCGACCTCTACGAGGCGCGCCCGTTCCTGGGCGGCAAGGTGGGCAGCTGGGTGGATGGGGATGGCAACCACATCGAGATGGGGCTGCATGTGTTCTTCTTCAACTACGCCAACCTGTTCGCCCTGCTGCGCAAGGTGGGGGCCTTCGAGAACCTGCTGCCCAAGGCCCACACCCACCTGTTCGTGAACGCGGGCGGCGACCTGCGCGAGCTCGACTTCCGCTTCCCGGTCGGCGCTCCCTTCAACGGTCTCAAGGCCTTCTTCACCACCCCCCAGCTCGACTGGATCGACAAGCTGCGCAACGCCCTGGCCCTGGGCACCAGCCCGATCGTGCGGGGTCTGATCGACTACGACGGGGCGATGCGGGTGATCCGCGACCTGGACCGCATCAGCTTCCAGCAGTGGTTCCTGGGCCACGGCGGCAGCCAGCAGAGCATCCAGCGGATGTGGAACCCGATCGCCTATGCCCTGGGCTTCATCGACTGCGAGGCCATCTCGGCCCGCTGCATGCTCACGATCTTCCTGATGTTCGCCTCGAAGACCGAGGCCTCCAAGCTCAACCTGCTCAAGGGCTCGCCGCACCGCTGGCTCACCGGTCCGATCCTCGACTACATCCAGCAGCGCGGAGCCCAGCTGCACCTGCGCCACCGCGTCACGGCGGTGCACTACGAGGACACGGCGGGCGGCGACACCCGGGTGACCGGCCTCAGCCTGGGCACCCCCGACGGCGAGATCCAGGTGCAGGCCGATGCCTACCTGGCCGCCTGCGACGTGCCCGGCATCCAGCGGATGATCCCCGAGGCCTGGCGCCGCCACAGCCTGTTCGACAACATCTACCGGTTGGATGCGGTGCCCGTGGCCACGGTGCAGCTCCGCTACGACGGCTGGGTCACCGAACTGGGGGACTCCCCCGAGGCCCGGGCCAGCCGCGGCGATGTGGCCCACCCCGCCGGCCTCGACAACCTGCTCTACACCGCCGACGCCGACTTCAGCTGCTTCGCAGACCTGGCCCTGGCCAGTCCTGTGGACTACCGCAAGCCGGGTCTGGGCTCGCTGCTGCAGTGCGTGCTCACCCCCGGTGACCCCTGGATCCCCAGGAAGACCGAGGAGATCGTGGCCGCCACCGACGCCCAGGTGCGCCGGCTGTTCCCTTCGGCGGCGGGGCTCACCCTGGTGTGGAGCAACGTCGTCAAGCTGGCCCAGTCGCTGTACCGGGAGGCGCCGGGGATGGAGCCCTACCGGCCGGACCAGCGCACCCCGGTGGCCAACTTCTTCCTGGCGGGCAGCTACACGAAGCAGGACTACATCGATTCGATGGAAGGTGCGACCATGAGCGGCCGCCTGGCCGCTGCGGCGATCCTGGATCGCCCCGTCGCCCTGGCGGGCCAGGCGCTGCTCGCCCGCTGACCTGCACAGGACCACCAAGCGCTCCTCGGGCCGCCGGCCCCTCCCCCCGGCCCTGCCGTCCTCCCCACGGTTTGCCCTGCCCGCCTTCGTTCGATCCCCCCGCACCTCCTCCCATGGGCCGTTGGCTCGAGCACAGCGTCACCGCCGAGATCCAGGCCCCGGCCGATCGGGTCTGGACCGTCTGGGCCGACCTGGAGGCCATGCCCCGCTGGATGCGCTGGATCGAGTCGGTGGTGACCCTCGAGGATCCCGACCTCACCGACTGGACCCTGGCGGCCCAGGGCTTCCGCTTCCACTGGAAGGCCCGCATCACCCAGCGGGTCGAGGCCCAGCAGCTCCACTGGGAGTCGGTGGGTGGACTGCCCACCAAGGGGGCGGTGCGCTTCTACCCCCAGGGCCCGGATCGCACCGCGGTGAAGCTCACGGTGAGCTACGAGCTGCCGGGGGCCCTTGCGCCGCTGATGGAACCCACCATCCTGGGGGGGATTGTGACCAAGGAACTCCAGGCGAACCTCGATCGGTTCCGCGATCTGGTGGAGAGCGGCTATGGCATGGGCTGAGATCAGGGCGGGTATGGGGGCCAGCTGGCGCTCGCGGCTGCTGCTGGGGGCCGTGCCGCTGTGGCTCACCGCCTGCGCCGGAGCCCCGCCAACCGATGGGTCAGCGGTTCCACCGCCGCCGCCAGCACCGCCCCCGGTGCCAGCCAGGTCCCTGCCCGCCGCCGCCTCGGTGACCCCCGGCTTCACGCCGCTGCCGTCGCCCCAGCAGGTGGTGGGGCCCATGGCCAAGGGCCGCCTCGATCCCTTCGCTCCCACCGTGCAGGCGGGCGCCGTCCTGGCCACCCTGCCCGCTGGCCTGAGCTTCAACGGCGTGATCCGCAGCGCCGGCCAGTCCAAGGCCATGCTCGAGCTGAACGGCGTGGCCGGACCAGCCTGCGTCGGCGCCCGCGGCTTCTGCCCGGATGCCGGCACGCCGCCGATCCTGCCGCCGGGCTGGACCGTGGCCGGCATCGATGTGCAGAACGGCCTGATCTCGCTGCGCCAGGGCAAACAGCGCTTCACCCTGGCGCTGTGACCCTCAGGCGGACGGGTCCGGGCGGCTGAGCGCCGCGGCGCAGGCGGCCACCAGGCCGTCGAGGTCGTAGGGGTGGGCCTCGGCGTCCACCCGGCCCAGCAGCTCGCGGCAGACGCGGCTGGTCTGGGGGCCGATCGACACCAGGGCCACGGAGGCCAGCCGCTCGGGCCAGCTGTCGCCGAACTGGCGCTCCAGCAGCTGGACGGTGTGGCGCACGGTCTTGCCGCTGCTGAAGGTGAGGGCATCCACGCCGCCGCTCGCCAGGGCCGCGGCGGTGGCCACCGGCAGGGCCTCCGGGCAGCGGGACTCGTAGGCCGGCACCTCCACCACCCGGGCCCCGGCCTCACCGAAGGCTTCGGCCAGCAGGGTGCGGCCGCCGCTCTGCACCCGTGGCAGCAGCAGCCGCTGTCCCCAGCCCGACACGGGGAAGTGCTCGATCAGGCTGTCGGCCACGAAGTCCGGCGGCACGAAGTCCGCCGGGGCACCGAGGGCCTCCAGGCCGGCCGCCGTCTTGCGGCCCACCGCGGCGATCTTCAGGGAGGCGGGCCGGCCCGCCAGGGAGCGGCCCTGGCGCCGCAGCCGCGCCTCCACCGCCTCCACGCCGTTGCCGCTGCAGAGGATCAGCCAGTGGAAGTCCTCGAGCTCCGCCAGGGCGTCGTCGAGGGGGCCCCAGCTGTCGGGGGGGCCGATCACCAGGGCCGGCAGGTCCAGCACCGTGGCGCCGGCCCGCTCGAACAGGCGGCGGGCCTGGCCCAGCTGCTGCTCGGCCCGGGTCACGGCGATGCTGCGGCCCCGCAGGGGCCGGGCGGCCGCAGCCGCCGTGCCGGTGTCAGCGATCGGTTCCGGTATCGGCTCAGCCCTCTGTTCCGCCATCGACTCAGGCCTCCAGCTTCACCATCGCCCCCGCCTGGGCCCGCAGCTGGGCGGCCTCGGCGCCGCGGCCCTGGGCGGCCAGCAGGCCGATGGCCCGGCGGAAGCTGGCCCGGCAGCCCTCGATGTCGCCCCCCAGCAGCAGGGCCACCGCCAGGTTCTGGTGGGTCTCGGCATGGTCGGGGCTGAGCCGCCGGGCCTCGTCGTAGGCCTCCAGGGCCCCGGCCAGGTCGCCGGCCCGGCGGCGGATCAGGCCGAGGTTGTACCAGCCCAGGCCCACCTCCGGCGCCACGGCGGTGGCGGCGCGGCAGAGCTCTTCGGCCCCGTCCAGCTCGCCCTGGCGGAGCAGCAGCGCCGCCAGGTTGAGGCGGGCCGCCAGGGTGAGCCGCGGGGCCAGCGGCAGGGCCAGGGCCTGGCGGTAGAGCAGGCGGGCGGCCTGGGGATCGCTGGGGGCCTCGGCGATGGCCCGGTGCAGCAGCAGCTCGTAGCGCTCGGGGTGGGCGCCCTCCGGGCAGTGCGCGAGGCCGCGGTGCAGCAGCTCCAGGCCCCGCTCCAGCCGGCCCTCGCTCACCTCCAGGGCGCCGAGCTTGGCGCAGGCGTAGGGGTCATGGGGGCGCTCGGCCAGCTCGGCCTCCATCGCCGCCCGCAGCTGGGCGGCCTTGCGGCCGCTGGCCAGCAGCTCGGGCCGGTAGCCGTCATGGATCAGGGCGGGGACGGGGCAGTCGGCCACACGCCAGTGGGGCTCCGCCGCCTGCAGGGCCGCCACGCTGTCGTCCACCTGGGCGTGGTAAGCCCGGCTCCAGCGGATGGCCGGATGGCGGCGGAACAGGCGGCTGACGCTGGAGTAGGGCGACTGGGCGGCGCCCCGCTCGAAGCGCAGCAGGTTGACCAGCAGCACGTCGGGCTGGGCCATCAGGGCCCGCAGGGGTGCGACCGCCTCGGGCCGCAGGGTCTCGTCGGCATCCAGCACCAGCACCCAGTCGCCGTGGACCAGCTCCAGGGCCCGGTTGCGGGCCGGGGCGAAGTCCCCCGGCCAGGGGATCCGGTGCACCGTGGCCCCCAGGCCCTCGGCGACGGCCACCGTCGCGTCCGTGGAGCCCGTGTCCACCACCACCAGCTCATCGGCGAAGCCCCGCACCGAGTCAAGACAGGCCTCCAGCCGCTCCGCCTCGTCGCGCACGATCATCGACAGGCTGAGCATGGCCGGGCCGGTGGTGGGTGGCAGGCCCGAGGCTAGGGGCAGCGGGCCGGCCCCCCGGCCCTCAGTCGGTGAAGCCGCCCTCCAGGGCCGCGGCCGCGAGGCCCAGCCGCTCCAGCAGCACCGCCTGGGCCTGGGGCATCTGGCCGGGGCTGAAGGCCGCCGGCGTCCCTGCCGGCACAAGGGGCCGCAGCTGCTCCCACAGGTAGGGGCTGCCGTACACCGCCAGCCCCGCCAGCCGACCGGCCGCCAGCAGCTGGGCCAGGGTGGCGGGCCAGGGCTCGTCGCCGCCGGCGCTGCCGCGGAAGGGGTTGCCCCGCACGAACAGCTGCAGCAGCACCGGCCCGGCCGGCAGCCGCTCCAGGGCCAGGGGGGCCTGGGGATCGCCGCTCCAGGGGCTGGGGCTGCGGCCCTCCACCAGGCAGGCGCGGTAGCCGGCGGCCGCGGGTCGCAGCAGGGCCGGGGCCATGGCAGGCAGGACCGGGGCGTTCAGGGCCGTGTCCAGCCGGAGCAGGTTGACGCCGGGGCCCGGCGGCAGGGACGGGGCGCTGGCTGGGGCTCCGGACACCGCAACGCCGGCAGGGCCGGCCACGTCCAGGCTCAGCTCCAGCAGCTCCCGCCCCAGCACCCGCTCCTCCAGCGACACCAGGCCGTCAAGGGCGACCTCCACCGGCTCCAGGGGGGCAGGGCCGACCCGCTCCAGGGCCGCCGCGCGCCGCTCCAGGCTCTGCTCCAGCCGCTTCAGGGGGATGCGGCCGCTCTCCAGGGCCGTCACCAGGCCGTCGATGGCGGCCTCGGCGTCAGCCGGCATCAGAATCAGGTCCGCCCCGGCGGTGAAGGCCATCGCCGCTGCCTGGGCCGGGCCATGGCGGCCGGCGATGGCCTCCATCACCAGGGCATCGGTCACCACCAGGCCGCCGAAGCCCAGTTGCCGCCGCAGCAGCCCCTCCAGCACCGCCCCCGAAAGGGTGGCGGGCCGCTCGGCATCCAGGGCCGGCAGCTGCAGGTGGGCGGTCATCACCGCGGCCACGCCGGCGGCGATGGCGGCACGGAAGGGCGGCAGCTCCACCGCCTCCAGCCGGCCGCGGCTGTGGGGCAGCAGCGGCAGCTCCAGGTGGGAGTCGCTGCTGGTGTCGCCGTGGCCGGGGAAGTGCTTGGCGCAGGCCAGCACGCCGGTCCCCTGGCAGCCCCGCACGAAGGCCGCCGCCAGGGCCCCCACCGTGGCCGGATCCTCCCCCCAGGCCCGCACGTTGATCACCGGGTTGGCGGGGTTGTTGTTCACATCGCACACCGGACCCAGCACCCAGTTCAGCCCCAGCAGCCGGGCCTGGCGGCCGGTGCAGCGGCCGTAGCGCTCGGCCAGGGCCAGCGCCCGCTGCGGATCGCGGCCATAGAGCCGAGCCATGGCCAGGGGCGGCACCAGCCAGCTGGCCCCCTCGAAGCGCTGGCCCACACCCTCCTCCACATCGGCGCAGAGCAGCAGGGGCCCCTCCGCCCAGCGGCGCAGCTGGTCCGTGCGCAGCCGCAGTTCGGCGGCGCTGCCCCCCAGCAGGATCACCCCGCCCACGCCGGCATCCAGCAGCCGCTGCAGCTCGGCACTGGGCAGCTCCCAGCGGGGATAGCGGCGCTGGCCGTCGCTCCAGTGGCCGCTGCCGCGCACCACCAGCAGCTGGGCCACCCGGCGCCGCAGCTCAGACGTCATGGCGGAGCGCTCCCGGCTCAGGCGTCATCGCCGCTGCTGGGCGCTGGGCCGTCCCCGGGATCGCCTGCTGGAATCACGTCGCTGCCCGTTGCCGCCGCGGCCTCGGGCCCCTCACCACGCTCCCGCCGCTGCTCCTCCAGCTGGTTGAGCAGCCCCAGCACCGAGGTGCCCTTCTCGATGCCCCGGTCCAGCTGGAACACCACCTCGGGGGTGCGGCGCATGGCCAGGCGGCGGCTCAGTTCCCCCTTCACGTAGCCCGAGGCGGCCCGCAGGCCCGCCAGCACCTGCTGCTGGTCCTCGGGGCTGCCGTAGACACTCACGAAGATCTTGCAGTGCTGCAGGTCGCCGGCCACGTCCACGTTGGTGACGCTCACCATGCCGAGGCCCACCCGCTCGTCCTTGATGCCACTGATCAGCAGCTCGCTCACCTCGCGCCGGATCAGCGCTGCCACCCGCTCGACGCGCCTGTCCTGTGCCATCCCTATGCGATCGGTGCCGGGCTCACCATGGCACGCAGGATCAGGCCGAGGCTCAGCAGTCCGCTCACCAGCGCGCCGATCAGCGACACCGCCGTGACCGGGTTGCTGCGCCGCTGGGCCAGCGGTTCCACCACGGAGTTGAACACCCCCAGCCCGAAGGCGATCAGGTACCGCGGGTAGCGGGTGACGTTGACGAAGAAGTCCCTCATGGCGCCGGGCGGACGTGGTGACTTGGCTGTGCTGGCTACTCTGCCGCCAGAGGCCGCCGCTGCGGTCCGTCCGCCGCCCGATCCCCATGCTGGAGCTCCACCAGTTCCGCCATTCCGCCTTCTGCGAGAAGGTGCGGCTGATCCTGGCGGCCAAGCAGCTCCCCTATGCCGTGGTGGAGGTCACCCCGGGCCTGGGCCAGCTGGAGCTGTTCCGCCTCTCGGGCCAGCGCCAGGTGCCGGTGCTGGTGGATGGCGCCGAGGTGATCGCCGACTCCAGCGCCATTGCCCTCCACCTGGAGGGCAAGGTCACGGCACCGCCGCTGCTGCCGGCCGACCCCGCCGCCCGGGCCCGGGTGCTGCTGTTTGAGGACTGGGCCGACACGGCCCTGGCCGCCGGCGCGCGCCTGGCCCTGGTGCAGGCGGCGGCGGCCGATCCGGTGCTGCGCGGCGCCCTGCTGCCGGAGGCCACCCCGGGTCCGCTGCGTTCCCTGGTGGGGGCGTTGCCGGGTCCGCTGCTCAGCGGCGTGGGCCAGGTGATCGACCACGGCGGTCTGGAGCAGCTGCGCCGCAGCCTCGAGCAGCTCACGGCCCTGGTGGCGGCCGGGCCCTACCTGGTGGGCGAGCGCCTGTCCCTGGCGGACCTGGCGGTGGCGGGGCAGCTGTCGCTGCTCCAGTTCCCGGCCGCCGCCGGCGCCCCCCTGGCGGGCCGGGGTGTTCCCGGCCTCGCCGACGACCCCCAGCTGGAGCCCCTGTTCGCCTGGCGCGACCGCATCGGCGTCGAGGTGGGACGGCCCTGAGCAGCGCTCAGGGGACGGCAGGCAGCTCCGGCGCTGACGGCGGCTCCAGCCGCTCCAGTACCAGGCTGCCGTGCCAGGGATGGCGGCCGGAGGCCACCAGGCCCGCGGCCGGAGAGCCGTAGCTCGCCTGCCACTGCTCGGCCGCGATGCGCCCGGGGGCCAGGTGCCGGTAGCGGCTGAGGGTCTCGACCCGGCTGATCCGCGGATCCCCCGGGCCGTGCAGCACCTGCAGGGCCAGCTCATCGGCCAGGAACAGGGCGCCGGCCTCCCCGGCCGCTGTCCCGGACCCGGAGCTGCGCCGGCCCACCACGCTGGATTCGAGCTGGCGCTCGCCGGTGAGCCGGGCGAGCTGCCGGTTGGGGTTGCGGGGATCGTTGCGCACCGCCAGCAGCTGCTCCCCCAGCAGGGCCCGGCCGACGGCGGCGGCGTTGCCGGCCCGATCGCCCACCACTGCGCCGCGGCCATCCGGTTCAAAGCGCACCGTGTAGCTCAGGTCATCCCCCTGGCCGGAGAGGTCGTGGCTCACCACCCGCCAGCTGCCCGCGAACCAGGCGGGGTAGCGCAGGTCGCTGCGGCCCGGCCGCGGCAGGGGCGCCGGCAGGCTCCAGTCGGGCCATGCGGCCGCGCGGCTCTCCAGCCAGGCCGCGTCGCCGCTGGCCGCCGTGGCCGCCGGCCCGCCAGGGGCCGGGCCAGCCGCGGCGGGGCCCGGCGCGGCGGTGGCCGCCAGCAGCACCGCCAGCGCCAGGGCGATGGGTAGGCGGAGGCGCAGCGCCCCGGGGCGGCCCAGCCGTCGGGCCGCCGCCCGCAGGCACCGCAGGGCTGGGGGCAGCATCGACACGGCAGGTCCGCTCGGATCCGGGGATGGGGCGATCCTGGCGCGGCGCCCCTGCGGCCCGCCGGGGCCGCCAGGCTGGAGTGATGCCCCACCGGCTGGCCTGGGTCCGCCGGTGGTCCATCCCCCGTGCCGCGTCTGCGCCCATGTCCGATCCCCTGATCCGCGAGCTCGACCACTACGTGGTGCTGGAGCCGGGGCGACCCCAGGCGCTGCTCGGCGCCGGCGAGACCCTGGACTGGCTCGCCGCGCAGCTGGACGGCCTCGATCCCCTGCCCGCCGACCTACGCGCCCTGCCCGACTCCCGTGCCCGGGCCCAGCGGCTGCTGGAGACCGCCTGCGAGCTGGAGCTGGCCCCCGGCGAGGTGGTGCAGTGGTTCGCGATCCGGCTGGAGCCCCCCGGCGGTTCCCTGGACCCCGTCAGTTGATCGAGGGGGCCACGGCCCCATCGGTGCCCACCACGCGCACCGCCTCGGGCGGCCCGGCCGGGCGCTGTTTCAGGATCCCGGGCAGGGCCCGCAGCACCTGCAGCGCCACCTGCTCGGGCGGGCTGCCGTCCTGGACGATCCGCAGATCCGCCTGGGCGTACAGGGGCCGCCGCTGCTCCAGCAGGCTCGCCAGCCGCCCGGCCGGATCCTCGGCCCGCATCAGGGGCCGCGGTGTGGGATCGGCCGCCAGGCGCTGCAGCAGCAGGGCGTCGGGGGCATCGAGCCAGATCACCACCCCCTGGCGCAGCTGGCCCCAGTTCTGGGGGCGGGTCACCACGCCGCCGCCGGTGGCCACCACCAGCGAATGCCAGGCTGCGATCTGGTTGAGCACGGCGGATTCCAGCTCCCGGAAGCCCTCCTCCCCCTCGCTGGCGAACAGCTCCGGAATGGAGCGGCCGGCCACCTGTTCCAGGCTGGTGTCGGCGTCGAGGAAGCGATAGCCGAGGGCCTCCGCCAGGGGCCTGCCGACGGCGCTCTTGCCGCTGCCCATCATCCCCACCAGGTAGAGGTTCAGCCCCTCCAGGCGCCGGCGCAGGTCCCGCGGCCAGTCGGGGGGCGTGGATTCCGCCATGACAGTGGGTGACGTTTCTAGGATGCTGCCTCACGCCCTGCGCTGCCATGACTCCGCCCGTGATGGCGGCGCCCCCTGGGGCCCCCGCCTCGCCCGAGGCCCCCATCCCGCCCGAGGCACCGGTCCCGGCCCATCCCCACGGCCGCGGCCGGCCCTGCGTGATCACCCGCCGCGCCACCTTCAGCGCCAGCCACCTCTACCGGCTGCCGGAGCTCACCGACGACCAGAACGCGGCCCGCTTCGGCCCCTGCGCCATCCCCCCCGGCCACGGCCACAACTACGAGCTGGTGGTGGCCATGGGCGGTGGCCTCGACGCCGACGGCATGGTGCTCAACCTCTCGGAGGTGAAGCACGCGATCCGCGCTGAGGTGACCGGCCAGCTCGACTTCCGCTTCCTCAATGAAGTCTGGCCGGAGTTCGACCTCTCCCGGCCGGAGGGGATGCTGCCCACCACCGAGGCCCTGGTGCAGGCCATCTGGGCGCGTCTGGCCCCGCAGCTGCCGCTGATGGGCCTGCGCCTCTACGAAACCGACAAGCTCTGGGCCGACGTGATCGGCACTGCCATGGAAGCCTTCCTGACGATCCGCACCCACTTCGCCGCCGCCCACCGCCTGGCCCGGCCGGAGCTCAGTCCGGAGCAGAACGACGCCATCTACGGCAAGTGCGCCCGGCCCCACGGCCACGGCCACAACTATCTGCTGGATGTGACCGTGCGCGGTCCGATCGATCCCCGCACCGGCATGGTGTGCGATCTGGCGGCTCTGCAGCAGCTGGTGGAGGAGCTGGTGGTGGAGCCCTTCGACCACACCTTCCTCAACAAGGATGTGGCCCACTTCGCCACCACGGTGCCCACCGCCGAGAACATCGCCCTGCACATCGCCGATCTGCTGAGCGCCCCGATCGCTGCCACGGGCGCCGCCCTGCACAAGGTGCGCCTGCAGGAGAGCCCCAACAACGCAGCCGAGGTGTTCGCCGAAGCGCCCCAGCTGGGCATGCGGCCCCTGGCCCTGGAGGCCCTGGCGGCGGGCTGAGCCTTGGCGCCGGCGCTGGACGGGACAGGATCTGCAGGGGGCACCCCGATCCCGCCGCTGCCGGAGCTGCGGCTCGTGCTGGCCGTGAGCCTGGACGGCCGCCTGGCCCCCCCGGCCGGTGGTGCCGCCCAGCTGGGGGGGGCCGGTGATCGCCGCGCGCTGGAGGAGGCCCTGGCCTGGGCCGATGCCTGCCTGATCGGGGCCCGCACCCTGCGCCTGCACGGCTGCACCTGCCTGATCCGCCGGCCGGAGCTCCTGGAGCAGCGGCGCCGCGACGGCCGCCCGGAGCAGCCGCTGGCCGTCGTGGTGAGCCGCAGCGGACGCCTGGATCCGGCCCTGCCGTTCTTTTCCCAGCCCCTGCGGCGCGGGCTGCTGGCCCCCCCGCTCCAGCCGGGGACCCCCGCCCCAGGCTTTGAATCCCGCTGGTCCCTGGGCAGCTGGCCCGGGGCCCTGGCGGCCCTGGCGGCCAGCGGCCTGGACCGGATCGTGCTGCTGGGCGGCGCCCAGCTGGCAGGGTCCCTGCTGGCCCTGGACCTGGTGAGCGACCTGCAGCTCACCCTCTGCCCGCTGCTGCTGGGCGGTCCCCACACCTGGTCGCCCGCCGGGGTGGCCCTGCCGGCGGGGGCCTGGGAGCTGCGGGAGCAGCGGCCCCTCGGCGATGGGGAGCTGCTGCTGCGCTACCGGCGCCCGGCACCGGGCCGTCAGGGCTGAGGGCCGCCGCCGGCCGCGCCGGCCTCCGGCTCCGCCGGGGGGATCGCCTCCACCCGGCGGCCCAGGCGCCGGGCCAGCTCTCGCAGCGGCACCTCCTGCAGCGCCTCAGGCGGCAGCCCCACCAGCCGCGCCAGGCAGCGCTTCACCACCAGCTCGCCGTCGTCGCCGAGGCGGCCCGCCAGCAGTTCGCTGAGCACGCCCAGGCTGCGGCGGCTGCGGGCTGTTTCCTCCACCAGGCAGCGGCTGGTGGGCCCGGCCAGGCGGCGGCAGGGCTGGCGCAGCTGGGCGGCCAGCTGGCTGTCGCCACCGCTGGTCCAGTCCTCGCAGCGCTGGGCCAGGCGCCGCTCCAGCTGGGGGCGCAGCAGGCCCAGCAGCGGGGCCAGCAGGTCGGCCCGGGCCGGGGCCGCCGGCAGCAGGGCCAGGCCCAACAGCAGCGCCGCCAGCAGCCACCGCGGGCTGGCCGCCCGGCGCATCGCTCGCTGCCCCCGGGGTCCCCGCCCCCCGCGGACCAGCCCGGCCTCCGCCGCCGTCGTTAACGTTGCCGCCTGCTCCCGTTGCCCCGCCCCCCGGCGGTCCGTCGCCCGCCCATGGCTGAACTCCAGGCCCGCTGGCACGCGTCGATGGCGGAGATCCCGGAGGCGCAATGGCAGGCCCTCACGGCGCCGGCTCGTCTTCCCTTCTACTCCTGGCGCTGGCTCAACGCCCTGGAGCGCTCCGGCAGCATCGTGCCGCGCCAGGGCTGGCAGCCGGTGCACCTCGGCCTCTGGCGCGGCGACGTGCTGATCGCCGTGGCGCCGCTCTACCTGAAGGGCCACAGCTACGGCGAGTTCGTCTTCGACCAGTCCTTCGCCCAGCTCGCCGGCCAGCTGGGGCTGCGCTACTACCCCAAGCTGCTGGGCATGAGCCCGCTCAGCCCGGTGCTGGGCTATCGCTTCCACGTGGCCCCCGGTGAGGACGCCGCCGCCCTCACGGCCCTGATGCTGCGGCTGATCGATGGGTTCTGCGCCGAGCACCGCATCCTCAGCTGCAACTTCCTCTACGTCGATCCGGCCTGGCAGACCCTGGCCGAGGCCGCTGGCTGTGCCACCTGGCTCCACCAGCAGAGCCTGTGGAGCAACCAGGGCTACCGCCACTTCGACGACTACCTGGCCAGCTTCAACGCCAACCAGCGCCGCAACATCAAGCGGGAGCGCCGGGCGGTGGCCGCCGCCGGCCTCACGGTGACCCCGGTGGTGGGCGAGGCGATTCCGCCGGCGCTGCTGCTGCGCATGCATGCCTTCTACGAGCAGCACTGCGCCCGCTGGGGCCCCTGGGGCAGCAAATACCTCACGGAGGCCTTCTTCGCCCAGGCCGCCGCCGAGCTGCGCCCGGATCTGGTGCTGTTCAGCGCCCACCGCGGCGACCCGCTCGACCCCGTCGCGATGTCGCTGTGCGTGCACACCGACCAGGGCCTGTGGGGGCGCTACTGGGGCAGCGACGAGGAGATCGAGAACCTGCACTTCGAGGTCTGCTACTACGCCCCGATCGACTGGGCGATCCAGCGGGGCCTCCAGCACTTCGACCCCGGCGCCGGCGGCAGCCACAAGCGCCGCCGCGGTTTCCTGGCCCGGCCCCACGCCAGCCTGCACCGCTGGCACCATCCCCGCTTCGACGGGATCGTGCGCCGCTGGCTGCCCGAGGCCAACGCCCAGGAGCTGGAGGAGATCACGGCGATCAACGCCGAACTGCCCTTCACGGCCGCGCCACCGGCCCTGGCGGAGGGGGCCGGCCCCGCTGCGTAGCATCGGGCCATGGCCACCACCCCCGCCCGCTGCGCCATCGAGCAGCGCCGCGCCCTCGATGGGCGCCTCTCCCAGCGCTTCATCGACCTGGATGCCGCTGGCTATTTCCTGATCAAGGTCGATGCCGAGGCCGGGGAGCTGATCGCCGAGCACTACGGCAACGGCATCGACGAGCGGGGCCTGGCCACCGACCCCGAAACGGGCGAGGTGATCAGCTGCCGCGGCGGCGGCCCGCGCCAGCCCCTGGCGATCTACCGCGGCCGCTCGGCCAAGGAGCTGGGGATCGCCCTCACCGAGGGGGAGGGACCCCACCCCCTCAGCCGCCTCGACCATGCCCTCTACCTGGGCCGGGAACTGCAGCGGGCCGAGGTCTGCCTGGAGCAGGGCCAGCCCTACATCCAGGACTGAGGGCAGGCAGCTCAGGCGGGCTGCAGTTCCCGATCGGCGGCGGCGGGGGCCGGGGGCGGCTCGGGGGGCAGGGCGGCCAGCTGCTGCTGGATCTCACTGGTCACCACGCCCCGGTACTCCTGGAAGTGCTCGTTGTGGGCCAGGGTCACCAGGAACTGCTCCAGGTTGGCGGGATTGCAGCGGGCGATCTTGAGGATGGAGCGCCAGAAGCGGAAGCGGGTGTCGCGCACCACCCCCTGGCGCCAGATCACGATCAGCAGGGCGCGGATGTCCGTCCAGGCCGGCAGGCTGGCCTTGCCGAAGGCGACGGTCGGCACATACTGCTGCCAGCGGGGCTTGCCCACCTTGGTGTAGTAGTGCGTGACCCGGTCGATGTAGGCGTTCGGCTCATAGAGCCGGCAGAAGGCATCCACGTACTCGTTGGCGATGTCGCGGATCGGCCGGGTGGGCACGAAGTTGAGCAGGTTGGTCTGGTTGACGCCCTTGGCATCGGTCTTGTCCTGGATCAGGCGGCCCTCCTTCTCCAGGCGGTGCCAGAGGCCGGTGTTGGGCAGGGCCTGCAGCATGCCCATCATCGCCGCGGGGATGCCGGTGCGGCTCACGAAGGTCACGATGCGGTCGCCGGCGCCGGTCTTCTCGCCGTCAAAGCCGATGATGAAGCCCGCCATCACGCGGATGCCGTAGGAGGTGATCCGATCGACGGACTCCTCCAGGGAACTGCGGGTGTTCTGGTGCTTGCCGGCGATCGAGAGGCTCGCTTCGTCGGGGGTCTCGATGCCGAGGAAGACCGAATCAAAGCGGGATTCGGCCATCATCAGCATCATCTCGTCGTCGGAGGCCAGATCCACCGAGGCCTCGGTGGCGAAGCTGAAGGGGTAGCCGTGATCGATCTGCCACTGCTTCAGGGCCGGCAGCAGCAGCTTGGCGTTGCGCTTGTTGCCGATGAAGTTGTCGTCCACCAGGAAGATGGAGCGGCGCCAGCCCAGGTCATAGAGGCACTGCAGCTCGGCGATGAGCTGCTCCGGCGTCTTGGTGCGCGGCTTGCGGCCGTAGAGCACGATGATGTCGCAGAACTCGCACTGGAACGGGCAACCGCGCGAGAACTGCACGCTCATCGAGTCGTAGGCGTCGAGCTCCAGCAGGTCGAAGCGCGGCACCGGCGTGGAGGTCACGTCGGGCTTGTCGCCGTTGGCGCTGAAGCGGCCCGAGCGCTCGCCCCGCTGCACCGCCTCGATGAACAGCGGCAGGGTGATCTCCCCCTCATCGAGGATCTTGAAGTCCGCCAGGGCCAGTTCGGGGGCGTCGGGGGTGGAGCTGGCGAAGGGGCCGCCCACGGCCACCGGCAGGCCCCGGGCCTTGGCCTTGCCGATCTGCACGGCCATGTCGGCCTTCTGCACGATCATCCCGGAGATGATCACCAGTTCGGCCCAGGCCCACTCCGCCTCGCTCACCTCCCGCACGTTGCGGTCCACCAGCTTCATCTCCCAGCTCTGGGGCAGCAGGGCCGCCACGGTCACCAGGCCGAGGGGCGGCAGCAGCACCTTGCGGTTCACCAGCTCGAGGATCTTCTCGTAGCTCCAGAAGGTCTTCGGGAACTCCGGGTAGACGAAGAGGGTGCGCATGCCGATCGGGGTGACGTTCCGTAGGGACCAGGTGAGGGCGGCCTGGCCCCGCGGGGAGCGAACCAGTGGGTGATGGGGGAAAGCCTAGGGGGAGCGCCTCGCAGCGGGTGGTCTTTCTGCTGTAATGGCCACGACGTTTCCGGCTCTGGCTGCCCATGGGCGCTGCGATCTATCTCGCTCTGGTGGGCGGCGGCCTGGCCGCTGCGGCCGCCATCTCCCTGGTGCTGCGCGGCGTCAAGCTGATCTGAGGCCCGGCCCGGCAGCCCCGCCTCAGCCGGCCGTGCTGCGGGGTTCCAGCCGCAGCCGCTGCCGGCGCAGCAGCTGCCACAGCCCCAGGGCGGCCCCCAGGCTGCCCAGCAGTCCGAAGCAGGCGCTGAATCCCGCCTGCAGGGTCAGCCCCGCCGCCAGCAGGCCGCTGAGGCCGCCGCCGCCCAGGAAGGCGATCTGGCCCAGACCCGCCATGCGGCCCCGCAGGCGCTGGGGCGCATGCACTTGGATCAGCAGGTTGGTGCCCGCCAGCAGGCAGGCGGTGCCCGCCCCGATCAGGTAGGCCATGGCCAGCCCCCACAGCGGGCTCCAGGGCAGGGCCAGCCCCACCTGAGCCCCGCCCGTGACCAGGGTGGCCAGGCCCAGCAGCAGGCCTGGCTGCTCCCCCAGCAGGTTGGCCCGCCGCTGCAGCAGCACGCCACCGCTGATGCTGCCGGCCGCCATGACGCTGGTGAACACCCCCAGCTCCTGGGGGCTGGGCCCCAGCAGCCGGCTGGCCATCAGCGGCGCCAGGCCCGGGTGGAAGAAGCCCACCAGGCAGGCCAGCCCGGTGAACACCAGCACGTGGCGCAGGCCGGCGCCGCACTCGCGCCAGGCCGCGGTCAGGCTGCCGGCGGCTCCCCGCTGGCTGCGCTGCTCCTGCTCGCGGTGGGGGGCCATCAGCCACAGCAGCGTGCTGATCGGCAGCAGGTAGGTGGCGGCATCGAGGGCCAGGGCCAGGGCCGGGCCGGTGGCGGCCAGCAGCAGTCCCCCCAGGGGCGGCCCCACCAGCTTGCCCACGTTGAAGATCACCGAGAAGCTGGTCAGGTAGGGGCCCAGCTGGTCGGGGTTGTCCACCAGCAGGGCCACGTACTTGTTACGGGCCGTGAGCTCGTAGGCGCTGGCGGTGCCCACGCCCAGGGTGCTGAGCAGCAGCAGCGCCGCCTGGGTGGCGCCCGTGCTGATCGGGATGGCGATGGCTCCGAGCACCGCGGCGGTGAACAGGCCCCACTGGGCCCGCACCAGCACCCGCTCGCTGCCGAGCCGGTCGGTGAGCACACCCGCCGGGCCGCTCACCACCAGGGTGGGCAGGGTGAGCAGGGCGAAGTGCAGGGCCAGCAGCAGCGGGTTGGCGCTGCCGTGCATCAGCAGCCAGCCCTTGGCGGTGAGGCCGGCGAAGGAGCCGGCGGTGCTCACGCCCGAGGCCAGCAGAAAGGTGGTGCGCTGGTGGCGGCTGAGCCGGCGCCGCAGGCGGGCCAGGCCGCCTCCGAGGCCCCGGCGGGGTGGCCCGGCCCCGTGGGGATCCCGCCCGGGGGCCCGGCTCGGGGCCTCGGTGGCGCGGGGGGTCGGGCTGGGCCGCTGCGACCGGCTCAAGCGCCTGCCTGCCGGGCGGCGAGGGCGTCGCCCACCATCGCCCTCGCCCCCACCACCTCCCCGATCAGGTCGTAGGTGTCGGCCGCGGTGATCCGCACCGGCACCAGGGTGCCCGGGGCGGCGCACAGCCCCCCCTCGCCGGGCCGCACCCGCACCTCGCCATCCACCTCCGGCGCGAAGCGGGCGCAGCGGCCCAGCATCTCGCCGGTGCTGGGGTTCTCCTGCTCGATCAGCACATCCACGATCCGTCCCACCCAGGCGGCGTTGCGGGCGGCGGCGATCGGCTGCTGCAGGGCCATCAGCCGGTCCTTGCGCTCGGCGGCCACCGCGGGCGGCACCGGGTTGGCCAGGCTGGCCGCTGGCGTGCCGTCCTCGGGGGAGAAGGTGAACACGCCCACGTGGTCGAACCGCTGCTCGGCCACGAAGTCGAGCAGGTGCTGGAAGTGTTCCTCGGTCTCGCCGGGGAAGCCCACGATGAAGGTGGTGCGCAGCACGGCGTCGGGCAGCTGCTCGCGGATGCGGCGCAGCAGTCCGCCGGTCACATCCGCCTGCCAGGGGCGGTTCATGGCCCGCAGCACCTCGGGGTGGCTGTGCTGCAGCGGCAGGTCGAGGTAGGGCAGCACGTTGGGCACCTCGCGGTAGGCCGCCAGCACCTCGGCGGTGAGGCCGGTGGGATACGCGTAGTGCACGCGGATCCAGGGGATCTCCACCTCCCCCAGCGCCCGCAGCAGCTCCGCCAGCTTCGGCCTGCCGTAGAGGTCGAGGCCGTAGTTGGTGGTGATCTGGCTGATCAGCACCAGCTCCTGCACCCCCTGGGCCGCCAGCTGCCGGGCCTCGGCCACGATGCCCTCGATCGGGCGGGAGCGCTGGTCGCCGCGCAGGTGGGGAATGATGCAGAAGGCGCAGCGGTAGTCGCAGCCCTCCGCCACCTTCAGGTAGGCCACCGCCTCGCTCGTGGTGCGGTAGCGGGGCAGGTGCTCATCGCCCACGAAGGTGGGGGTGGCGCTCACCTGGTTGACCCGCTCGCCGGCCTCCACCCGCTCCAGCACGCTGACGATGTGCTGGTAGTCGCCGGTGCCGACGATCGCCCGGGCCTCCGGCAGGCTCTCCAGCAGCTCCTCCTGGAAGTGCTGGGCCAGGCAGCCGGCGATGATCAGCTCCTTGCCCTGCTCCGCCAGCTCCACCAGGGTGCGCACCGACTCCTCGCGGGCCTCCTGGATGAAGCTGCAGGTGTTGACCACCACCACGCTGGCGTCGCTCTCGTCGGCGCTGACGCCGTAGCCGGCCTGGGCCAGCAGGCCGAGCATGTGCTCGGTGTCCACCCGGTTCTTCTCGCAGCCCAGGTGGGCGAAGGCCACGGTCCTGCGGGGCGTCGCCGCTTCGCCGGCTGCAGGGGTCGGGCCGGAGGCGGCGTCGCTGGCGGTTGGGCTCATGGGCTCGGGTGCGGCTGAGGGGGCTATCCGGGGCGGCGAGGCGAGGCGAGGCGAGGCGATGCGAGGCGGGGAGGCTTGGCACGGGCGCTGGCCCGGTCGCCTGGGCGCTGGGGAGGGGCCGCCGCCTGGCGCTGCTGATCGCTGGCCGGGCGCCGCTCAATCCTTCACCCTACCCAGACGTGATCGGGCCCTCTGCCCTCCCGCCATGGCTGAACTCTCCCGCTGGCAGCGCCTGTTTCCCCAGCCCTGCCCCCTGATCGGGGTGGTGCACCTGGGGCCCCTGCCGGGCGCGCCCCGCTGGGCCGGCGACCTGGCCGCCGTGGAGCGGGCGGCCCTGGCGGATGCCCAGGCCTACCTGGAGGGCGGCGCCGATGGCCTGATCGTGGAGAACTTCGGTGATGGGCCCTTCTTCGCCGGCGCCGTGCCGCCGGAGACGGTGGCGGCCATGGCCCGCCTCGCCACGGCCGTGGTGGCGATCGCCCAGGGGCGGCCGGTGGGGATCAACGTCCTGCGCAACGACGCCCTGGCGGCCCTGGGCATCGCCGCGGCCAGCGGCGCCGGCTTCCTCCGCGTCAACGTGCTCACCGGCGCCACGGTGACCGACCAGGGGCTGATCGAGGGCGCGGCGGCCGAGCTGCTGCGCCGGCGGCGCCTGCTGGGGGCCGATGGCCGCGGCGGCCTGGACATCGCCATCCTGGCGGATGTGCTGGTGAAGCACGGTGCCCCCCTGGCGCCGCTGCCCCTGGAGGAGGCCGTGCGCGACAGCCTCGAGCGGGCCGGCGCCGACGCCGTGATCGTCTCGGGCAGCGGCACGGGCGAGCCCACGGCCCCGGGCGATCTGGAGCGGGCCCGCCGCGTCGCCGCCCAGCTGGCGGTGCCGGCCCCCGTGCTGGTGGGCAGCGGCGCCACGCTGGAGACGGCCGCCGCCCTGGCCCGCCGCTGCGATGGGCTGATCGTGGGCTCCGCCCTCAAGCGCGGCGGCCTGCTGGCCAACCCCGTGGATGCCCAGCGGGTGCGCGCCCTGCGGCTGCAGCTGCCGCCACTGCCGCCACTGCTGCCACAATCTCCCCAGACACCGATGGCCCCGTGACCTCCACCCGCCTGAGCGAGCGCCTCGGCAGCAGCCGGCGCCGCAGCGATCCCGGCCGCCGCTGGGTGCGTGTGGTGATGGCGGTGCTGGCCACGGTCGGCGCCATCGACACCGGATCGATCACCCTCAAGAGGTGGGGTCTGCTCGGAGCCCTGAGCTGCAGCAAGGAGGGCTTCTTCGGCTGCAACGGCTGCGAGAAGGTGCTGGCCAGTGCCTGGGGCAGCCTGTTCGGCCAGCCCCTGTCGCTGTTCGGCTTCCTGGCCTACACCGCCGTGCTGCTCCTGGCGGTGGTGCCGCTGGTGCTCCAGGGGGACCTGCGGGCCCGTCTCTCCCAGGCGAGCCTCTGGGGCCTCTTCCTGCTCAGCACCGCCATGGCGGTGTTCAGCGCGGTGCTGGTGGGGGTGATGGTGTTCGGCATCCGCGACTGCTGCCCCTTCTGCATCCTCTCGGCCCTGCTCAGCCTGTCGCTGTTTGTGCTCAGCCTGGTGGGTGGTGACTGGGAGGATCGGGGCCAGCTGCTGTTCCGCGGTGTGATCACGGCCCTGCTGGTGGGGGTGGTGAGCCTTGGCTGGGCGGCCTCGGCCGATCGTCCGGACGCCTCCCTCGGCCAGGGGGTGCCGCCGGCCGTCTTGGCCGAGAGCAGCCCCGCCAAGCTGGCCCTGGCGGAGCACCTCAGTGCCAGCGGCGTCCGCATGTACTCGGCCTACTGGTGCCCCCACTGCCATGAGCAGAAGGAGCTGTTCGGCAAGCAGGCCACCGCCAAGCTCACGGTGATCGAGTGCGCCCCCGATGGCCGCAACAGCCAGAAGGCCCTCTGCGATGCCAAGAAGATCGAGGGCTTCCCCACCTGGGAGATCAACGGCCAGCTGGATTCAGGCGTGAAGCCGCTGGCGAAGCTGGCGGAGCTGAGCGGTTACAAGGGGCCCAGCGGCTTCTGAGGCCGCGGTTTTAACCCGGCAGGATCTCGCCGCCGCCAATGGCCTCGGTGCGGATGCCCCGGCCCCGCTGCTGCAGGCTGTGGCGTGCCCAGAAGGGCTGGGGGGCCGGCGCATCCATCCGGAAGTGGCCACCCCGACTCTCCCGCCGGAACAGGGCGGCCTCCAGCAGCAGCTCCGCCACGGCCAGCCGCTGGCACAGCTCCTGGGCCGGCACCAGCCAGCGCCGGGCCGCCGTCCCCAGGCCCAGCTCCAGGGCCGGGGGGGTGTCGAGCACGGCCTGCAGCGCCGGGCAGGCCTCCGCCCTGGCCCGCTCGCGGCGGATCTGCCGCAGGCCCTCGGCCAGGGGACCCGCACACCGCTCCACCCCCGCCACCCGCCAGCAGCGCTCCCGCAGCCGCTGGATGTGCCCCTGGAGCATCGGCGGATCGGGGCTGGCCAGGGCCGGGGCCTCCGCTGGCTCCCTGCGGGCTGGCGCCGATCCGGTGCCTGAGGGCGGTTCCCCCAGCGCGATCTGCCGCAGCTGGCGGGCAAACACCAGGCACTCCATCAGCGAGTTGCTGGCCAGGCGGTTGGCGCCGTGCACTCCCGTGCTGGCCACCTCCCCCACGGCGTAGAGCCCCCGCAGGCTGGTGGCTGCCGCGAGGTCGGTGCGGATGCCGCCCATCCAGTAGTGGGCCGCCGGTGCCACGGGGATCGGCCGCTCCAGGGGCTCGAGGCCCAGGTCGCGGCAGCGGCCCAGGATCGTGGGGAACTGCCGCTCCAGCCGCGCCCGGCCCACCGGTCGCAGGTCCAGGCCCACGTGGCCCAGCCTCAGCTCGCGCATGCGCCGCACCAGGGCCCGGCTCACGGCATCCCGGGGGGCCAGGTCGCCCCCGGCCAGGGCGGCCACCGGGCTGGCGCCATCCGGTTCCACCAGCCGCGCCCCCTCGCCGCGCACCGCCTCGGAGATCAGGAAGTGGGGAGCCCCCGGCAGCATCAGGGCCGTGGGGTGGAACTGCACGAATTCCAGGTCGCGGATGGCGGCGCCGGCCCGCCAGGCCATGGCCACCCCGTCGCCGCTGGCCTGGGCGGGGTTGGTGGTGTTGGCGAACAGGTGCCCGCCGCCCCCGCTGGCCAGCACCACCGCCCGGGCACCGATCCAGTGCACATGCCCCTGCTCCAGCACCTGCAGGCCGCAGCAGCGGCCCTCCTCCACCCAGAGCTGCAGGGCCACCGCATCCAGGCGCCGCTCCAGCCCGGGCCGGCGCAGCACCTCCCGCTCCAGGGCATCCACCAGGGCGCCGCCGGTGCGGTCCTGGGCGTGCAGCACCCGCCGGTGGCTGTGGGCCGCCTCCAGGGTGGTGCTCAGATCACCCCCCTGGCGGTCGAAGTCCATGCCCAGCTGCAGCAGCCGCTCCACGCAGGCCGGCGCCTCGCGCACCAGCAGCTCCACGGCGGCGGGGTCGCAGAGGCCGGCGCCGGCCCTGAGGGTGTCGGCGCTGTGGCTGGCGAAGCTGTCCTCCGGGCGGGTCACGGCGGCGATGCCCCCCTGGGCCCAGCGGCTGGCGGAGCGCGGGGCCCGCTCCTTGCTCAGCAGCAGCACCCGCAGCCCCGCCGGCAGCTCGAGGCAGGCCATCAGGCCAGCGGCGCCGCCGCCCACCACCACCACGTCCACCAGCTCGCCCATGCCATCTCCACCACAGCCGGCCGGCACAGCCGTGAAGCCGCACCGCCGTGACGCCAACAAAAAAGCCGCCGGGAGGGCCCGACGGCGTTCACCGTTGCACCGAATCTAGATCTGGGTCCCTGAGCTCAGCGGTACTGGCCGTCGTTGATGCGGTCGAAGCCCTCATTCAGGGCGATCGACGGCGCGGTGACGGTGAAGTTGTCCTTGTACTTCTCGAACAGCTCCTTCTGGCGCTCGGTCAGATCCAGCTGCAGCACGTCGTCGACGCTCGTGTAGGGACCCCCCAGCACGATCTTGCCGGCCAGGGTGGGGTAGAAGCCCGGGAACTGCTGGAAGCGGCGCACCGAGGAGTTGTTGAGGTCCACCTTGTCTCCGCGCTCGGCCAGCTTCTGGTCCGCCACGTTGCGGCGCTCGGCGGCCTGCGCGCTGGGCGGCATCACCAGACCCAGCAGCAGGCCCGCCAGCAGGACGCCACCCATGAGCCAGGAAACCAGCCGTTTCATCGAAAACTCCGTCTGGACGGGGATCTGTGGAGCTGCGGTGCAGCCTGTGCTGCAAACCTACAGGTGGGCCGCTCCGGCTCCCGCCGCGGGCCTGAAGGCTTTTGCAGTTCTTCAGATCAGGCCGCTCAGGTGTGGCGCCCAGAGGGCGGCCGCCAGGAACAGCCCGTCGACGGCGAGGGTGGTGGCCAGGGCCGAGGCGGCCAGCCGCCAGGCCGGATCGCCGTGGGACCAGTAGCGGCGGCAGAGGGCCGCCAGGGCCGTGCCGGCCAGGCTGACGGCCGCCAGGGGGATCGGTTCCAGTACCCCCTGGGCCGCCTGCTGCAGCCGCAGCGCGGCCTCCGCCGGGGCCGCCTCCAGCACGGCCACCCAGTGACCCATCACGCCGGTGATCGCCATCACCCCATCGGTGCAGGCCGTGCCCAGCAGCGAGGCCAGGTAGAAGCTGGCGGCCAGGCGCCAGCGCCCCCGCAGGCCCCCCAGGGCCAGGGGCAGGGCGAAGGCCTCGATCGGCAGGTGCCAGAGGGGATGGAGCCGGCACCAGCCCCAGAACAGGCAGCCCCCCAGCCAGCTGCCGCTGAAGCCCACCAGCAGCGGCCCGGCGTCAGACCAGGCGGAGGGCCAGCCGCTGGGGCGGCGCTGCTCCAGCGCCAGGCCCAGCAGCAGAAGAGGCAGGGTGGCCAGGGCCGCACTGAAGGGGTGCAGCCGCACCCAGGGGGCCTGCAGGAACACCGGCAGGGCCACCAGCAGGGCCGCTGCCGTGGCCAGGCCGTCCCGCCGCCGCACCGAGGTCCGGGCCAGGGGGGGCGCCGTCAGGGGCAGGGCCTGGGGGGCGGGCAGGGCATGGGCCGGCGTGTTGGAGGCAAGGCTGGCCGGAACCCCGATCACCTGGATGTGAAGAATGGTGATCAACCTTAAGGGACGCCCGCGCTCCAGCGCTGGTCCTGCGGGGCCGCTGGAGCCGTCGGCGGGCGCACTGGCCAAGGGCGCGCCGGCGCCATAGGGTCAGCGCCGCGCCCTCTCTGCCCTGCCCATGGCTCCGATCGCCCCGCCACAGGACATCGGGGTCTGGGAGGCCATCGGGCACTCCATTGTCCTGGGGGTGGTGCAGGGCCTCACCGAGTTCCTGCCGATCAGCAGCACCGCCCACCTCAAGGTGGTGCCCCTGGTGCTGGGCTGGGGGGATCCCGGCGCCGCGGTGACCGCGGTGATCCAGCTCGGCAGCATCGTGGCCGTGATCGCCTACTTCCGCGCCGACCTGGCGGAGGTGGGCGCCGGCGTGCTCCAGGCCCTGCGCCAGCGCGACTGGAGGGGGCCCCAGGCCCGTCTGGGCCTGGCGATTCTCCTGGGCACCCTGCCGATTCTGGTGGCGGGGCTGGCGATCAAACGCTTCATTCCCGACTACGACCACTCCGTGCTGCGCAGCCTGCCGGTGATCGGCTGGGTCTCGATCGCCATGGCCCTGCTGCTGGCCCTGGCCGAGCGCCTGGGCCGCCGCCGGCGGCGGCTCGGCGATGTGCGGGTCCGCGACGGGCTGCTGGTGGGGCTGGCCCAGGCCCTGGCGGTGGTCCCCGGGGTGTCCCGCTCCGGCAGCACCCTGACGGCCTCCCTGTTCGATGGCTGGCGGCGCTCCGATGCCGCCCGCTTCTCCTTTCTGCTCGGCATTCCCGCCATCACCCTGGCGGGGCTGGTGGAGCTGAAGGGCGCCCTGGCCCAGCCCGTCTCCGGCGGCGCCCTTTCCCTGTTGGTGGGCATCGTCACGGCCGCCGTGGTGTCCTGGCTGGCGATCGCCTGGCTGCTGCGCTTTCTGCAGCAGCACAGCACCTGGTGGTTCGTGGGCTACCGGCTGGTGTTCGGCCTGTCCCTGCTGCTCTGGGCCGGCCGCCTCAGTGGCGGCGCAGACTGAGGCCAGCGAGCGGAGCCAGGCGGCCTGTGTGGAATGAACCCCCGGCCGGCATCGCCCTGGCCGATCTGGCCGACCCCCAGCGGCTGCCCCAGCCGGCCCTGGTGGACCTGGTGGAGCCAGGCTCCATCGCCGAGGAGCTCGGCTTCCAGCCCGGCGACCGGCTGCTCAGCATCAACGGCGTGCGCCCCCGCGACCTGATCGACTTCCAGGTGCTGGTGGGGGCCGAGGAGCTCACCCTGGAGGTGCAGGACCCTGACGGCACGGTCCACGTGGTGGAGCTGGAGAAGGATGCCGATGAGGGCCTGGGCCTGGGGTTCAGCGAGGCCCTGTTCGATGGCCTCAAGCAGTGCAACAACGCCTGTCCTTTCTGCTTCATCGACCAGCAGCCGCCGGGGCACCGCCGCAGCCTCTACCTCAAGGACGATGACTACCGCCTCAGCTTTCTCTACGGCTCCTACCTGACCCTCACCAACCTCACCGCCGCCGACTGGCGCCGGATCGAGGAGCAGCGCCTCTCACCCCTGTTCGTCTCGGTGCACGCCACCGAGCCCGAGCTGCGCTCCCGGCTGCTGGTCAATCCCCGCGCGGGGCTGCTGATGGAGCAGCTGGCCTGGTTCGCCGAGCGGCAGCTGCAGATCCATGCCCAAGTGGTGGTCTGTCCCGGCCTCAACGACGGACCGGCCCTGGAGCGCACCCTGCTGGATCTGGCCGGTTTCGCCGGCGGCGACTGGCCCGCCGTGCTCTCGGCGGCGGTGGTGCCCGTGGGCCTCACCCGCTTCCGGCCCGAGGGGGACGGCCTGGTGCCGGTGGACCGGGCCTGCGCCCGGCGCGTGATCGCCCAGGTGGAGCTGCTGCAGCAGCGCTTCCGCGCCCGGCACGGCAGCCGCTTCGCCTGGCTGTCGGATGAGTGGTATCTGATGGCGGGCTTGCCCCTGCCGCCCCGGGATGCCTATGAGGATCTGCCCCAGGAGGGCAACGGCGTCGGCAGCATCCGCGCCTTCCTGGAGGCGATGGATGCCGCCACCGGCGACCTGCCGGCATCCCTGCCGGTGCCGCGGCGGGTGAGCTGGGTGGTGGGTCGGCTGGTGGCCGAGGCCCTGCAGCCGGCGGTGGAGCGGCTCAATGCCGTCGCCGGGCTGGAGGTGCTGCTGCAGGGGCTGCCCAGCCCCTACTGGGGCCAGGATCAGGTGGTGACCGGCCTGCTCACCGGCGCGGATCTGCTGGAGGGGCTGGCCGGCCGCGACCTGGGGGAAGAGCTGCTGCTGCCGGCGGTCACCCTGCGCCAGGGCGAGCCCGTCTTCCTCGACGACCAGAGCCTGGAGGCCGTGGCGGCCCAGCTGCCGGTCCCGGTGCGGCTGGTTCATGGGGCAGATGACGTCGTGGCCGGTTGCCTGGCTGTTTCCCGGCCCGATCCCTAAGCTCTCCCCATCGAGTAATCCGGGTCAGCTGGCGGTGGGACATTCCTGGAAGGCGTGGCTGGCACTCACGGGGGCCTGCCTGGCTCCCCTGCCGGTGCTGGCTGCTCCTGCCGATTCCGCGGCTCCGGCGGCCCCCGCCGAGGCCGCCAACGCCTTCCCCAGCCTGGATCCGCCGCAGCAGGTTCTGCCGCTGGCGCCGAGCGTCAAGGGGTCCAGGCCCAAGTCCAACCCCAAGGTGCTGCCCCCTGCGGCCACACAGCTGGAGCCGTCCCTGCAGAGGCTGGCCGCACCCGCCACCCTGGCCCTGCCCACGTCGGTCCAGCAGGTGCAGATCCGTGAGCTGCGGCCCCTGGACCTGCGCGAGGTGGAGAACCTGGCGGAGGTGAACAACCCCAACCTCAAGGCCATCGCCAGTCAGGTGGAGCAGGCCAAGTCCAACCTGCGGGCCCAGATCTCGGCCTGGTACCCCACGATCACCCTCAACGCCCAGAACGCCCCGGGGCTGTTCCAGTCCGAGTCCTACAACGCCTTTCCCGACGGCTCCTTCAACCAGAACGGCCTCTCCTACACCAAGCTGGCCGGCGTCCAGGCCACCCTCGGCATCAACTGGGCCCTGATCAACCCGCAGCGGGTGCCCCAGATCGCTGCTGCCCGCGACCAGTTCGAGAAGGCCAAGAATCAATACCTGATCGGGCTGCGGGAGCTGCGGCTGCAGGCCGCCCAGGCCTACTTCCAGCTCCAGCTCGCCGACGACCGGGTGCGGATCGGCCAGGAGTCGGTGCGGGCTTCATTGGTGAGCCTGCGCGATGCCCGCGCCCGCTTCCAGGCCGGCGTGGCCACCAAGCTGGAGGTGCTGGAGGCCGAGACCCAGCTGGCCCGCGACCAGCAGCTGCTGACCAATTCGATCGCGGACCAGACCGTCGCTCGCCGCGACCTGGCGCGGATCCTGGATCTCCCCCAGACCATCACCCCCACCGCCAAGGAGCCGCTGCGCGCCCTGGGCGTCTGGACGCCGTCCCTGCAGGAGAGCATCATCGCGGCCTACGCCTTCCGCGAGGAGCTCAGCAACGCCATCCTGGACATCTCCGTGTCCAACAGCCAGGCCAACGCCTCCCTGGGGGCTGTGCAGCCGTTCCTGAACATCTTCAACAACTTCTCGGCCGAGCGCTTCACCGGTGGCGCCACCGTCGGCAAGAACACCGTCAGCTGGAGCGACTACCAGTACGACGTGAGCAACGCCGTGGGGCTGAACCTCAGCTGGCGTCTGTTCGATGGCGGCCGGGCCGCTGCCGAATCCCGCCAGTTCAAGCAGCGGGCCCAGGAGAATGCCTTCCGCTTTGCCGACCAGCGCGACACGGTCCGCTTCGAGGTGGAGCGCAGCTTCGCCGATCTCGGCAAGAACAACCGCGACATCCAGACCACCTCCCGCGAGGTGATCTCCACCCGGGAATCGCTGCGGCTGGCCCGTCTGCGCTTCCAGGCCGGCGTGAGCACCCAGCGGGAAGTGGTCGACACCCAGCGCGACCTGACCAACGCCGAGGTGCGCTACTCCCAGGCCGTGGCCCAGTACAACAGCAGCCTGGCCGAGCTGCGCCGCCGCACCGGCCTGGACACCGTGGCCGTCTGCCAGCCGCCGAACCTCGGTCCCATCAAGCCCAGCACGGGCATCGACGTGCCGGTGCCGCCCGAGCCGCTGCAGCCCGCCTGTCAGGCCGCCGTGCGCCGCTCCCCGTCCTAATCTCCTCACCCAGCTGAAGGTGGCCAGCTGACCCTTCCCCTCCCCCGTCTGCTGCGCCTCGGTCTGTTCCAGGCCTGCCTGGGCTGCCTGGCCGTGATCTTCGCCGGCATGCTCAACCGGGTCATGCTCAGTGAGCTGCAGTTCCCCGGCCTGCTCGTGGGTGGTGCCCTGGCCTTCGAGCAGTTCGTGGCCCCGTCCCGGGTGCTGTTCGGCCAGATCTCCGATGCCCACCCCCTGGCGGGCCGCCATCGGGTGCCCTACATCCGCCTGGGGTCTGCCCTGTTCTCGGGCCTGGCTGTGGCCTCGATCCCGCTCATCTTTTCTCTGCACAGCGCCTTTGGCAGCGGCAGCTCCATCGCGGTGGCCACCGGGGTGGTCGCCCTCTGTGGCCTGTTCGCCCTCTATGGCCTGGCCATTTCCCTGGCCAGCACGCCCTACCTGGCCCTGGTGATCGACCTCACCAGTGAAGCGGAGCGCCCCCGGGCCGTCGGCCTGATCTGGTGCATGCTCACGGTCGGGATCGTGGTCGGGGCGATCGCCACCGCCGTCAGTCTCAGGGGCATCGATGGCGTCACCGATCCGGCGCTGCTGCAGCCGGCGCTGCTCGGCTTCATGACCAAGGTGGCGGCGGTGGTGTTCGGCCTCAGCCTGGTGGCCACCCAGGGCATGGAGCCCCCAGCGGTGGCCGGCTCCCGCAGCCGCAGCGCCGAGCGCGACGATGCCCTGACCCTGCCCCAGGCCTGGCGACTGATCACCTCCAGCCGGCAGGTGCTTGTGTTCTTCGTCTTCCTGCTCCTGTTCACCCTGGCCCTGTTCCTGCAGGATCCGATCCTGGAGAGCTATGGCGCCGAGGTTTTCGGCATGCCGATCGCCGCCACGGCCTCCCTGAGCGCCACCTGGGGCATCGGCACCCTGGTGGGCCTGCTGCTGGCGGGCTTCTGGGTCGTGCCCAGGCTCGGAAAGTATGCCGGCGCCCGCCTCGGCTGCCAGTTGATCCTGGCCACGCTGCTGCTGCTGGTGCTGGTGGGTCTGACGGCCCAGGTGCCCCTGCTGCAGCTGGTGATGCTGTTGTTCGGCATCGCCTCCGGCATCGGCACCAACAGCACCCTCTGCCTGATGCTCGATCTCACCCTGCCGGAGGCCGCCGGCACCTTTGTCGGCGTCTGGGGATTGGCCCAGGCCATCTCACGGGCCCTGGGCAAGCTGGTGGGGGGAGGACTCCTGGACCTGGCCCGCTGGATCCAGCCGGGGCAGGGCATCTTCCTGCCCTTTGCGGCGGTGCTGCTGGTGGAGGCCGCCATCGCCCTGGCGGCCCTGGTGCTGCTGCGGCAGCTCAACCTGCGCCAGTTCCGCGCCGACACCGGCCAAACCCTGCAGCGCGTCCTGGTCGCGGAACTCGGATGAGCCTGGTCCCCCCTGATTTTCCCGTCGATCTGGCTGGCCTGGAGGCCCTGCTGGATCGGGTGGCCGCGCGCCAGCGCCAGGATTTCGGCCAGATGGAGTCCGAGGCCAAGCCCGACGGCAGTCTGATCACCGCCTGCGACCGCTGGAGTGATGCCAGCCTGGTGGCGGGCCTGGCGGAGCTCTACCCCGGTGAGGGGGTTCTCAGTGAGGAGGGGGACCAGTCGGTCCCCCGCACCGAGGCCTTCTGGGTGGTGGACCCCCTGGATGGCACCACCAACTTCGCCGCCGGCATCCCCTACTGGGCCATCTCCATGGCCCGTTTCGAAGCCGGGGTTCCGGTGCTGGCGGTGCTGGACGTGCCGCCCCTGCGCCAGCGCATCGTGGCGGTGCGCGGCCGTGGTGCCTGGCGCAACCACAAACGGCTGGCGCCGCCCTCGGCCCGCAGCCAGGTGGCGGGCTGCGCTTCCCTCTGCAGCCGGTCGATCGGGGTGCTGCAGAAGCTGCCCCACCGGCGCTTCCCCGGCAAGATCCGGCTGCTGGGGGTGGCGAGCCTCAACCTGGTCAGCGTGGCGATGGGCCAGACGGTGGCGGCCCTGGAGGCCACCCCCAAGATCTGGGACCTGGCGGCGGCATGGCTGGTGCTCACGGAACTGCAGTGCCCGCTGCGCTGGCTGGCGCTCAATCCCGGCCGGCTGGTGCCCGGCGACGACCTGGCCCAGGCCGACTACCCCGTGCTGGCGTCCCGCAACGAAGAGACTCTGGCCACCTTCCTGCCCTGGGCAGAGGCCCTGCTGAGCGGCCCCCTCCCCTGAGGGAGCGGATCGAGAGGGGAGGGATCAGAGGGGTGCTAAGGTATTGGACTGCGCGCCAGCCGAGAGGCAGGAGCGGAGCACCGAGGGAGCGAGCGGGGAGACCTGCATGAGCGAACGAGGTGGAGCAAGCGAC
>CALRKO020000027.1:0-35025 GCA_943368105.1 Chitinophaga pinensis
CCGGCTGGAGCGGGAGCTGAAGGACCTCGACGACGACTTCGCCTTCGTGGCCGCCTGCAATCAGGGGGGAGAATTTCTCTCCCCTGAGCACATCGAGCGCCTGCGCCGTATCGGCGCCCGCACGTGGACCCGCACCCTCGATGACCGCCTCGGCCTCTCCCAGGAGGAGCTCCGGCGCAAGCAGCGCCAGCCCGCCGCCCCCCTGCCGGTGCTGGAGCCGCTGCTGGCGGATCGCCCCGACCATCGCCTCGAGCGCGCTGGCGGCGATCAGCGGGGCGGCGATCCTTCCCTGGGGATCACGCTGGAGGCGCCCGAGTGGCTCTACGACCGCGGCGAGCTCCACAACCTCACGGTGTCCCGCGGCACCCTCACGGCGGAGGAGCGCTACAAGATCAACGAGCACATCGTGCACACCATCCGCATGCTCTCGGCCCTGCCCTTCCCGCGCCACCTGCGCGATGTGCCGGAACTGGCGGGTGGGCACCACGAAACCCTGATCGGCACCGGCTATCCCAGGGGGTTGCGCAAGGACCAGATGAGTGAGGTGGCACGGATGATGGCCATCGCCGACATCTTCGAGGCGCTCACCTCCTCCGATCGCCCCTACAAGCCGGCCAAGACCCTCTCCCAGGCCCTGAAGATCATGGCCTTCATGAAGCGCGACCAGCACATCGATCCCGACCTGTTCGCCCTGTTCCTCCGCGGCGGCGTCTACCGCCGCTACGCCGAGCGATTCCTGCGGCCCGAGCAGATCGACGCGGTGGACGAGGAGGCGCTGCTGGCGATCTGAGGCCCGTCAGGATGCCAGCTCCGCCCCGCGCCCCTGCCACCGATGCCGCTGCACGCCGAGGGGGCGGTCGAGCTGGAGACCGGCCCCGGCTTCTTCCGCCCCGACTCCCGCCCCGGCCGCGACCTGGGGGTGCTGCTGGCCCGCCACCTGGCCCAGGGCGCCCAGGGCCTGCGGGTGCTCGATGCCATGGCCGGCTGCGGCATCCGCGCCCTGCGCTACGGCCTCGAGGCCGGCGCCACCGCCGTGTGGGCCAATGACGCCGACCCCGACCGCCTGCCCCTGCTGGCGGCCAACCTGGCCCCCCTGGCGGCGGGCGGTGGGGCCCTGCGCCAGACGGCCCTCACGGCCCAGAAGCTGCTGGCCGACTGCCTGCTGCGGGAGGAGCGCTTCGACCTGCTGGACCTGGATGCCTTCGGCTGCCCCACGCCGCTGCTGCCCCTGGCCCTGGAGGCCGTGGCCTTCGGGGGTGTGCTCTACCTGGCCAGCACCGACGGCCGCTCCCCCACCGGCCACGACCGCTCCGCTGCCGTGCGCTCCCTGGGGGCCGCCGCCCGCGCCCACCCCGCCAGCTGGGAGCTGGCCCTGCGCCTGCAGCTGGGTGTGGTGGCCCGGGCCGCCTGGGCCCTGGGGCGGGGGGTGCGGCCCCTGGTCAACTTCAGCGAGGGCCGCACCTTCCGCAGCGCCGTGCAGCTGCTGCGCCGGCCCGAGGCGCGGGAGGAGCGCCAGCTGGGCCTGATCGCCCACTGCCACGGCTGCGGCGAGCAGCTGGTGCAGCCGCTGCTGACGCTGCGCCAGTGGCCCGCCTGCGCCTGCGCTGGCCCGGGTGGCTCCGGCCCGGTCGGGGCGCCGGCGCTGGCGATCTCCGGGCCGCTGTGGATCGGCCCGCTGCAGCACCCCGCCACCCTCGCGGCCATGGCCGAGGCGGAGCGGCGGGCCGTGGCGGCCGGGGCCCCCGCCAGCCTGGGCCGGGCCGGGGCGCGGCTGCTGCAGGGGCTGCTCCAGGATCCGGGCGAACCGGCCCGCTGCTGGCCCCTGGCCGAGCTGGGCCGCCGCCTCGGCGGCGGGCCGCCGTCCCTGCGGGCCCTGGTGGCGGCCCTGCGGGCGGAGGGCTGGAGCGCCGCCCCCAGCGGCGTGATGGCGGGCCAGCTCCGCAGCGACGCCCCCTGGCCACGGCTGCTGCAGCTAGCGGCACGCTAAATAGGTAGGCGTTCCGGCAACGCGGCCATGGCCTCTGAAATCTTCGGCACTGCGGCGATCTTCTGGCTGCTGATCCCCGTGGGCCTGGTGGGCGGCCTGCTGCTGCTCAAGCTCGAGGGCCAGTGATCCTGGGGGCCTGGCCGCGCTGTAGCTACGGTCACCCCTAGGCTCAGCCCTTCTCGGGCGAGGGTCATGCAGGTTCTGGTCATCGGCGGAACGGGCACCCTCGGCCGCCAGATCGCCAGGCGAGCCCTCGACGCCGGCCACCAGGTGCGCTGCATGGTGCGCACGCCGCGCAAGGCCGCCTTCCTGCAGGAGTGGGGCTGTGAGCTCACCCGTGGCGACCTGCTGGAGCCCGACAGCCTCGACTACGCCCTCGAGGGCCAGGAGGCGGTGATCGACGCCGCCGGCACCCGCGCCACCGAGGGCGGCAGCGTCTACGACACGGACTGGACCGGCAAGCTCAACCTGTTCAACGCCTGCCAGCGGGCGGGGGTGAAGCGGGTGGTGTTCATCTCGCTGCTGGATGCCGAGAAGCACCGCGACGTGCCGCTGATGGACATCAAGTACTGCACCGAGCGGCTGCTGATCGACTCGGACTTCGACTACACGATCCTGCGCTGCGTGGCCTTCATGCAGGGGGTGATCGGCCAGGTGGCGATCCCCGTGCTGGAGAACCAGACCGTGTGGGTGAGCGGCACGCCGACGCCGATCGCCTACATGAACACCCAGGATGTGGCCCGCTTCGCCGTGGCCGCCCTGGGGCGCCCCGACACCGTGCGCCAGGCCTTCCCGGTGGTGGGGCCCCGGGCCTGGAACACCGGCGAGATCACCCAGCTGTGCGAGAAGTACAGCGGCAAGTCGGCGCGGGTGTTCCGGGTGCGGCCCTTCCTGCTGCGGGCGATGCAGGCGGTGGCCTCCTTCTTCGAGCCGGCGGTGAACGTGGTGGAGCGCCTGGCCTTCGACAAGGTGACCGGCGGCGGCGTCAGCCTGGAGGCGCCGATGGAGGCCAGCTACGCGGCCTTCGGCCTCGATCCGGCCGAGACCACCCAGCTGGATGCCTACCTCAAGGAGTACTACGACACGATCCTGCGGCGGCTGCGGGAGCTGGAGGCCGACCTGGACAAGGACGCCAAGAAGAAGCTGCCCTTCTGAGGGCAGCGGCCGGTGACGGCCGCCCGGATGGTGCGTCCGTACTATGGCCGATGTCGCCTTGTCCCTCTGCCGCCCCGGGCGGCCCGTCTGCCATGTCCGTCGCCCAGATCAAGAATCTCCAGCGCCGGCTGGGCAACCTGGAGCAGGAGGCCATCGAGGAGGTCACCCGCGCCTGCGGCAACGGGCTCTGGCAGAGCCTGGGCTTCGATGCCCTCGACAGCCTTGAGGATCCCGACCTGCGGGCCCGTGCCAACTACTACTACGGCCAGCTCCAGGCCGTGCGCGAACTGCGGGAGGCCCTGGGCTAAGCCCCCCTATCCGCCGCCCCCCGCCCGGCCGGACTTCCCGCCGCCGGCCCGGCCGCCGCGGCCCCGGGGCTGAGCCACGGCCGCCCTGCTGCCCAGCAGGCGCTGCAGACGGTGCTCCTCCTCCGGCGTGGTGCCCCGCCACTGCCCCGGCGCCAGGCCCGCCAGGGTCAGGGGCGGGCCGCCATCCATCAGCTCGATCGCCACCCGCAGCAGCCGCAGGGTGGGCAGGTCCACGGCGGCGGTCATGCGCCGCACCTGGCGGTTGCGGCCCTCGCGCAGCTCCAGCTCGATCCAGGCCGTGGGCACCTGCAGCCGGTGGCGGATCGGTGGCACCCGCTCGGCCAGGGCGGCGGCTTCCAGCTCAGCGGCCTCGAGCCGCCGCGCCCGGGCCGGCAGGGTTCGCCGGCCCTGCACCAGCACGCCCTCGCTCAGGCGCCGCAGCCCGGCCTCGCTCGGCTCCCCCTCCACCTGGGCCCAGTAGCGGCGCCAGTGGCCCCAGGCCGGATCGGTGAGGCGCTGCTGCAGGCGGCCGTTGGCGGTGAGCAGCAGCAGCCCCTCGCTGTCGGCATCGAGCCGGCCGGCAGCGTAGACCCCCGGCACGGGGATGTAGGCCGCCAGGCAGCCCCAGCGGCTGCCGGCCTCCGGCGTGAACTGGCTCAGCACCCCGTAGGGCTTGTGGAACAGGAGCGTCGTCAGGGGGCGGGGAATGGCAGATGCCGGGGCGCGGCGGTGGCGGGGTGGCGGCGCGGCTGGGATGCGGCAGCCAGGGCCGGGGGCTCAGGAGGCCTGGCGGGCCTTCCAGAGGTTCACCACGCCGATCGAGATCAGCAGCAGGCCGAGGTCCATCGAGAGGGGCGGCAGCACCATGGGCAATGGGCCCACAACGGGCCACGGCAGGGGCTGTGACCCTAGACGCCGTCCTGGCCCGCCGCGATGGTGCGGGCCCTGGCCGGGGCGACACCTAAGCTGAGGGCAGCAGTTCGAGCGTTCCCCGGCAGCCCCGCATGATTGAGACCTCCGGCGTGATCGAGAAAGAGCAGGGCAACGGGTTCTATCTCGTCACCCTCGAGCAGCCGGCGGGCCACCAATGCCTGTGCCGTGCCGCCGGCAAGCTCACCAAGTTCCGCATCAAGCTGCTCGCCGGTGACAAGGTGCTGGTGGAGATCAGCCCCTACGACCTGACCCGCGGCCGCATCACCTACCGGGAGCGCAACGCCGGCGCCACCGGTCCCCGTCCCGGCGGTAACCGCCCCGGCGGTCCCCGGCGCCGCTGACGGAGGCCCCCGGCCCCGCCGGGCCGCCCCTCAGCCCACCGGGGCCGCCAGCAGCTCCTCGATCGCGGCCTTGAACGCGCTGCGCTGCTTGACGCCCCGCAGCTGCTGTCTGAGTTGCTTCTGGAAGAACAGCTGCACGGTGGGGGTGCCGGTGACGCCGGCCTGGGCGGCGATCTCCTGGTCGGCCTCGATGTCGATCTCCACGCCCTGGGCGGCGCCGCCCAGCTCCTCGAGCACCCGTTTGAGCTGGGGCTTGAGCACGTGGCAGGGCCCGCAGCTGGGCGAGGTGTAGACCACCAGCAGGGGCCTGTCGCTGTCGTGGTACAGCTTGCGCAGGGCGTAGCCGCCCTTCTGCCACAGGGCCGCCGGGTCGAAGTTGGCCTCGTCGCTCACGGCGGCGCCGGGCTGGGTGTCCACGGCGGGCTCGGGGTCCACGGGGCTGTGGCTCACGGTCACGGCCAGGTTGTGGTGGGTGAGCCAGCGCTCGGCCGCCAGGGCCGCCTGGCAGCCGCTGCCGGCGGCGGTGATGCCCTGGCGCCACTCGGCATCGGCCACGTCGCCGGCGGCGAACACGCCCTCGGCACTGGTTTCCGGGCGGCCGGGGCGGGTCACCAGGTAACCGGCGGCATCGAGCTCCAGCTGACCCTGCAGCAGCTGGGTGTTGGGGGTGTGGCCGATGGCGTAGAAGAGGCCCTTCACCGCCAGCTCCTCCGCCGGCGCGCCGCTGCTGGCGTCCTGCAGCCACAGCCGCTCCATCCAGTCGTCGGAGCCGCCCACATCGGCCACCTGGCGGTTCCAGTGCACGGTGATGGCGGGGTTGGCCAGCACCCGGTCGGCCATGGCCTTGCTGGCCCGCAGCTCGTGGCGGCGCACGATCAGGTGCACCCTGCTGCCGTACTTGGTGAGGTACACGGCCTCCTCGCAGGCGGAGTCGCCGCCGCCCACCACGGCCAGCTCGGCGTTGCGGAACTGGGGCGTGGCCCCGTCGCAGATGGCGCAGGCGCTGATGCCCTGGCTCCAGAAGGCGCCCTCGCTGGGCAGTCCCAGCCGGTTGGCGCTGGCCCCGGTGGCCAGGATCACGGCGTGGGCCCGGATCTCGCGGCCCTCGGTGCGGATCCGGTAGGGGCGCTGGCTGAGGTCGATGGCGTCGGCGTCGGCCTCGATCAGGCGGCTGCCCCAGCGCACGGCCTGGGCCTTGATCCGGTCCATGAGGTCGGGACCCAGGATCCCGTCGGGGAAGCCGGGGAAGTTCTCCACGTGGGTGGTGGTCATCAGCTGGCCGCCGGGGATGCCGCCGGCCTGGAAGCCGGTGATCACCACGGGGCTGAGGTTGGCGCGGGCGGCGTAGATGGCGGCGGTGTAGCCGGCGGGGCCCGAGCCCACGATCACCAGATTTTCAACGGATTCCCGATCGGCAGCCCCCGGGGCCTGGGACCCCTGGGCGGCGGAAGCCTCGGACACCATGGCTAAAGCGGACTCACTTCGCCTTCGAGTGTAGGGGCGGGGCGGAGCGGCCGGCGGGGGCCGGGGCGCTCAGAGTTCCCGCAGGCCCTCGCCGTCGGCGCTGGCCCCCGGCCGGTGCGCCTGCTGCCACTGCCGCAGCTGGTCGGCGCTGGGCACCATCAGCACGTGCTCGGCCATCAGGCTCGGGTGTTCTTCGATACAGAGAATCCACTCCCGGAATTCCTCGGTGAGGGCATAGCTGTCCTCGTAGCGCTCGCGGGAGTCGAGGCTGGCGATGCGGGCGGCGGACCAGTTGATGGCGACGGTCAGGCGGCGCTGGATCGATCCTTTCATTTCGATGTCTCCCGTTGACCGAGGCGTGGCACCACGCTGGTGGGCTGGGCCCAGGACCTGTGGTGTTGATTTGCAGAACGTCGCACTTTTTCTCGCTTCGCGATGTAGCCAGAGCTGCAAACCGCGCCGCAAGGTAATGGGCGCTGCACCGGTGGGCAGCGCCCGCTACGGCGCCGCCGCCGGGGCCGCGGCGCCCCGGGCGGGGCGCGCCAGGAAGCCGGGCAGCTGCGGGCCCCTGACCCGGATCAGCTCGCCCGCCCCGTCCTCCACCGCCTGCAGCGGCAGCGCCGGGGCCCGGCCCGCCGCCGCCGGCTCCGGCACCGCCGCCGCCCCCTTGGGCCGGATCAGGTAGGGCTCGCTCAGGGACCAGCTGCGGGCGACCTGCATCAGCAGCGGGTCCGCCGGCGCGAACACGTAGGAGGGGTGGCGGGGCACGGTCTCCAGGGCCGAGCGGCCGTCATCCATGCGCACGGCCCGGGTGATCGCCTGCAGGAAGCGGGTGCGGGTCACCACGGTGGTGAGGTAGGCCACCACCCGCAACCGGGCGGCATCGAAGCCCTCGGCGCACATGTCGATGCTCACCAGCCAGTCGGCCTCGCCGGCCTTGAAGGCCTCCATCCGCCCGGCGGCCTCCGGGTCCTGGGAGTGCACCAGGTGCACCCGGTCGCCCTGCTCCTCCAGCAGGCCGGTGATGCGGCGGGCGTGGGCGATGTCGCGGGCGATCACCAGACCGCCGGCCTCGGGGTGCTCCCGCCGCACCGCCTCCAGGCGGCGGCGGGCGTTGAGCAGCAGCCGCAGGGCGATGCTGCTGGCATCGCCGAGGCGGATGGCGCGGCGCAGGTTGCGGGCCCGCCAGCTCTCCCGCAGCTCCAGCGACAGGGGCGAGCGCTCGGTGTCGCCCACGGCCCCCACGGCCCCCGGGCCGGCACCGCTGCCGTCCCCGCCGGCCTGGCCGCCGCGGCCGTGGTCCACCCAGCCGTCCTGGAAGCGGAACTCCAGCGGCCGCACGTCCCCGGCGGCGATCAGCTGGCGGGGCTCCACGCTCAGGTCCGGGGCGATCTGCTCCACCCAGACGCCCCCCTCCTGCACCTGCACCCGGCGGGCGGCGCAGAACCCCAGGTTGTCGGCCCGGAAGGGGGTGCCGGTGAGGCCCAGCCGCAGGCGGGCCGAGGCGCTCAGGCGGGAGAAGGCATGGCCCCAGGCGGTGGCCTCCGGCTCCTCGGGGTCCAGCCCCAGGTGGTGCACCTCATCGGCGATCGCCAGCCAGGGCACCGCCTGGGCCGTGGCCAGCTGCCGCTCCAGCCGCTCCAGGTTCCGGCCCGCCCCCTGGTAGGTGAGCAGGAGGCCGTGGCTGCTGGTCGGCCAGGGGCCACCGTCACCACCGCCGTCACCGCCGACGTCACCGTTGCTGCAGCCGGCGGGGCCCCCCTCCCACTCGGCCAGCCGCAGGCCGAGCCGGGCGGCCGCGCCGCGCCACTGGCCCGCGATCGAGCTGCGGTGGCAGAACACCACGAAGCGCTGCAGCCGGCCCTCGGCCTGCAGGCGCTGGAAGCCCAGCAGGGCGCCGAGGGTCTTGCCGGCGCCGGGGCCGGCGTGGATCAGCACGTCCTGGGGCGCGGCCGGATCCGAGCCCTCCAGCCGGCGCCGCAGCAGCTGGATCAACTGGCTCTGCCACTGGCGCGGCCGGATCGCGCCGGGGCCGCCGCCGGGGCCGTCCGCCGGCCGGGGGCCCAGATCAAAGGACGGTGCTGCCATGGCGGCCATTGTGCTGGCGCGCCCCAGGTTCGGGCGTGGGGCCGCGGTCCAGGGCGGCCGGCGCCGGAAAATGAGTGTTTCTGCCTATTCACCCGGGCCCAGGCGTCCTTAGCTTCCGGCCAGCACCCGTCGCCGGGCCCATGGATGTGCGTTTCGCCTCGGCCCGGTCGCCCGATGGGCCCCGCCGGCTGCTGGAGCGGGCCCTGGCCCGCGAGTGCGACATCGACCCCCTGATCCTGCGGGCCCGCCTGCTGCGGCGCCAGGGGGCAGCCCTGCAGGCCCTCTGCCTAGAACAGGAGCTGCTGCCCCTGTTCTGACATGCGCCTGGCGGTGAGCGGCGCCTCCGGCAAGACCGGCTGGCGCGTGGTCCAGGAGGCCCTGGCCAGCGGCCACACGGTGCGGGCGCTGGTGCGCCCCGGCTCGGTGCTGCCCGAGGGGCTTGCCGGCGCCGAGGTGGTGCGGCTGGAGCTGGCCGACCGGCCGGCCCTGGAGGCGGCGCTGCAGGGCTGCGACGCCCTGGTGATCGCCACCGGCGCACGGCCCTCCCCGGACCTGGCGGCCCCCCTGAAGGTGGATGCCTTCGGGGTGCGGGCCCAGCTCGAGGCCTGCCGGGCCGTGGGCCTGCGGCGGGTGGTGCTGGTGAGTTCGCTGCTGGCGGGCGCCTGGCTGCACCCCCTCAACCTGTTCGGCCTGATCCTGGTGTGGAAGCGCCTCGGCGAGCGCTGGCTGGAGCAGAGCGGCCTGGACTGGACCGTGGTGCGCCCCGGCGGCCTGCGGGAGCAGGAGGACGGCCTGGCGGCCCAGGCGGTGCGCTACGGCGGTGCGGACAGCCAGCGGGAGGGCAGCATCCCGCGGCGGCTGGTGGCCCGGGTGTGCCTGGAGGCCCTGGCGACCCCCGCCAGCATCGGCCGCATCGTGGAGATCACCAGCGCGGCCGAGGCCGCCGCCGGCGCTGCGGAGGCTGCTCCGGCGGCCGGTGACGGCCTGGCCCGCTGGCTGGCGTCGGCCAGCTGAGCCCCCTGGGGCGCCGGTCGACGGGCCGGGGCCCCAGGCCCCGCTTCTGTGCCGGACTGCGCACAAACCCCTCGGCGGCGTTGCCGCCGGCGCCGGGCCGGCCGATGAATGGGAATCCCCTCTGGCAGGCCCAGCCTTGATCCGTGTGTTGGTGCCCCGGGAGCGGCGGCCCGGGGAGTCCCGGGTGGCCGCCACCCCCGAGACCGTGAAGCGCCTGCTGGGGCGCGGCTGTGGCGTGTGGCTGGAGCGGCAGGCGGGCCTGGCCTCCGGCTACGCCGATGCCGCCTACGCCGAGGCCGGCGCCGAGCTGTTCGACGGTGAGGGCGCCGAGGCTTCGGATCGCTGGGCCGAGGCGGACGTGGTGCTGGCGGTGCAGACCCCCGAGCCCGCCCCCGCAGCCGGTGGGCTGGAGGCGATGCGGCCTGAGGCGCTGCTGCTCGGCCTGCTGGCGCCCCACGGCAACGGTGAGCTGATCGAGCGGCTGGAGCGCCAGCGCCTCTCGGCCATCGCCCTGGAGCTGCTGCCCCGCATCAGCCGCGCCCAGGCCATGGACGTGCTCTCCTCCCAGGCCAACATCGCCGGCTACAAGGCGGTGCTGCTGGCCGCGGCGGCCCTGGACCGCTTCTTTCCGATGCTGATGACCGCCGCCGGCACCGTCCAGCCGGCGCGGGTGGTGGTGCTGGGCGCCGGCGTGGCCGGGCTGCAGGCGGTGGCCACGGCCCGCCGCCTCGGCGCCCTGGTCAAGGTGAGCGACGTGCGGCCGGCGGCCCGCGAGCAGGTGGAGTCGCTGGGGGCGCGCTTCATCGAGCCGCCGCGGCTGGAGGAGGCGCCGGGCGAGGCCGGCGGCTACGCCCGCGAGGCCGGCGCCGTGTTCCTGGAGGCCCAGCGCCAGCAGCTGGCCCCCCACCTTGCCGAGGCCGACGTGGTGATCACCACCGCCCAGGTGCCCGGCCGGCCGGCGCCGCTGCTGATCACCCGCGAGATGCTGGGCCTGCTGCGGCCCGGCGCCGTGGTGGTGGACCTGGCGGTGGCCCAGGGCGGCAACTGCGCCGCCAGCCGCAGCGATGCCGAGGTGGAGCTGGACGGGGTGCGGGTGATCGGCGCCGGCAACCTGCCGGCCTCGGTGCCCCAGCACGCCAGCGCCCTCTACGCCCGCAACCTCTCGGCCCTGCTGGAGGTGCTGATCCAGGACGGCGAGCTGCGGCTCGATCCCGACGATCCGCTTCTGGATCCCTGCCTGTTCAGCCACGCCGGCGTCTGCCGCCGCGAGGACCTGCGGCCCGCCCGCAGCGGCCAGGAGGTGGCGGCATGAGCGGCGCCCTCTCGGAGGCCCTGTGGGTGCTGCTGCTGGGCAGCCTGCTGGGCTTTGAGCTGATCGGCAAGGTGCCGCCCACCCTGCACACGCCCCTGATGTCGGGGGCCAACGCCATCAGCGGCATCACCCTGCTGGCGGCCCTGGCCCTGATCGGCCAGGCCGCCTCGCCGGAGCTGCGGCTGCTGGGCGCCGTGGCCCTGGGCTTCGCTCTGTTCAACGTGGTGGGAGGTTTTCTGGTGACGGACCGGATGCTGGCGATGTTCCGCCGGAGGGCCAGCTGATGGCCGCCTGGATCGCACCCTGGCCCGCCGCCCTGCTGCCCGGCCTCTGGCTGCCCACTGCCTCCCTGCCTGCGGCTTCCCTGCCTGCGGCTTCCCTGTCCACGACGGCCACCCTGCCCATGGCTGCCCTGCCGAGCCTCTCCTTGCCCTCCGCCCACCTGGCCCTGGACCTGGGGGCGGTGCTGCTGCTGGCCCTGGGCCTCAAGGGCCTCTCCAAGGTGCGCACCGCCCGCAGCGCCAACGGCCTGGCGGCCGTGGCCATCGCCGTGGCGGTCGCCGGCCTGCTGCTGGAGCAGGGGCTCACCGGCTGGCCCTGGATGCTGCTGGGCCTGGCGGCCGGCGGCGGCCTGGGGGTGCTGGTGGCCTACCGGGTGCCGATGACCTCCATGCCCGAGGTGGTGGCCCTGTTCAACGGCTGCGGCGGTATGGCCTCGCTGCTGGTGGCCCTGGGGGCGGCGGCCCTGCCCGCCGGCCTCAACCGGCTCGGCCAGGTGTCGGTGCTGGCCTCGGTGCTGGTGGGCGGCATCACGGTGTCGGGGTCGCTGGTGGCGATGGCCAAGCTGCAGGAGTGGCTGGCCACCCCGGCCTGGATGCTCCGGCCCCAGCGCCATGCGGTGAACATCGCCCTGGCGCTTGTGGCCCTGGTGGCAGGCGCGGCCCTGCCCCTGGGCTGGCTGGCGCCGGCGCCGGCCCTGGCGGTGCTCACGGCCGCCTCGCTGCTGCTGGGGGTGGGCCTCACCCTGCCGATCGGCGGCGCCGACATGCCGGTGGTGATCTCGCTGCTCAACTCCTATTCCGGCGTGGCCGCGGCCGCCGCCGGCTTCGTGGTGGGCAGCCAGCTGCTGGTGGTGGCGGGCGCCATGGTGGGCGCCGCCGGCCTGATCCTCACCCAGGTGATGTGCACGGCCATGAACCGCTCCCTCACCTCGGTGCTGTTCGGCGGCGCCCTGGGTGCTGCGGCCGCTCCTGGCACGACCGCCGGCGAGACCGGCGAGGACCCGGGCTACAGCCGCATCACCTCCTGTTCCCCCGAGGAGTGCGCCCTGGCCCTGGAGGCCGCCGAGCGGGTGGTGTTCGTGCCGGGCTACGGCCTGGCGGTGGCCCAGGCCCAGCACAGCCTCAAGGAGCTGGCCCGGCTGCTGGAGGCCGCCGGCATCCAGGTGGCCTACGCCATCCACCCGGTGGCGGGCCGCATGCCCGGCCACATGAACGTGCTGCTGGCCGAGGCCGATGTGCCCTACGAGCAGCTGATCGAGATGGAGGCCATCAACCCCGATTTCCCCCGCACCGACGTGGTGATCGTGCTCGGTGCCAACGACGTGGTGAATCCCCAGGCCAAGAACGACCCCTCCAGCCCCCTCTACGGCATGCCCGTGCTGGAGGTGGACCAGGCCCGCTCGGTGTTCGTGGTCAAGCGCAGCCTCGGGGCCGGCTATTCCGGCGTGCGCAACGGCCTGTTCGAGCTGCCCCAGACCTCGATGGTGTTCGGCGACGCCAAGGCGGTGCTGCAGCAGCTCACGGCCGAGCTGCGCAGCCTCGGGGTGGGCAAGGTGGCGGTGGCGGCAGGCTGACGGGTCGTCGCTGCCGCTGCCCGTGGGCGCCCCCCTGCTGAGCCAGCTGGGCCTGGATCCCTTCCTGCCCCGGGCCCCCTGGTGGGGCCCCGACCTGCAGACCCTGCGGGACACGCTGCGCCCGCCGGGTCTGCCGCCGGAGCGGTGTGAGTCTGTGCTGATCCCCCTGACGGGCCCTGGCCCTGCCGGGGCGGCGGCGGGCGGCGACCAGCTGCTGGCGCTCCTGGATCCGCCGCTGCCGGGCCCCGCCCGCGGCCTGGTGCTTCTGCTGCACGGCCTGGGGGGCGGCAGCGAGGGGCCCGGGGTGCGGCGCCTGGGGCTGGTGCTGCAGCGCCAGGGCTTTGCCGTGCTGCGGCTCAACCTGCGCGGCGCCGGCCGGGGCCGGCCCCTGGCGCCCGGCACCTACGCCGCCGCCTGCAGCCGCGACCTCCGGCCGGTGCTGGCCCGCGCCCGCCGGCTGGCGGCGGGGCGGCCGCTGTTCGGGGCGGGCCTCTCCCTCGGGGGCACGGTGCTGCTCAACGCCTGCCTGGACGCTGCCGCCGCCGCTGCGCCGCCCCTGGATGGCCTGGTCTGCGTCAGCAGTCCCCTGGACCTGGCCGACTGCGCCCGCCAGATCGAGCGACCCCGCAACGCCGTCTACCAGCGCTGGCTGCTGGGGCGCCTGCGGGTCCAGACCCTGGCGGATCCCTTCGGGGTGGCTGCGGCCGAGCGGGAGGCCCTGGAGGGGCGTGGGCCCGCCGGGCCGATCCGCACGATCCGCGCCTTTGACGCCGCCATCACCGCGCCGCGCTGGGGCCACGGCTCGGTGGACCGCTACTACGGCGCCGCCAGCCCCCTGCGGCGGCTGCTGGCCGGTCCGGGGCAGGCCCTGCCGCCCACGCTGCTGCTGCAGGCCGGCGACGACCCCTGGGTGCCGGCGGCCCCCGCCCGCCGGCTGGCCCAGGCCTGGGGGGATGGCGGCCCCTGGCGGGTGCTGCTCAGCGGCGGCGGCGGCCACAACGGCTTCCACGCCCCCGGCGATCCGCCCCTGGCCAGCTGGGCCGACCGGGTCACGGCCCGCTGGCTGGAGCGGCTGGCCCAGGGGGCCGGGCCCCTCAGGCCGGGCTGAGGCCCTGGGGCGCCGCCGGCGGCGCCGGTGCCTGGAACGGCGTGTGGCGCACGATCCAGGCCTCGATCGGCCGGCCCCCCAGCACGTGCTGCCGCAGGATCGCCTCGATCCGCTCGGGGGTCACGCCGCCGTAGGTGATGCCCTCGGGCCATACCAGCAGCACGGGGCCGCCGGTGCAGAGGCGCAGGCAGTCGGCCTTGGTGCGCAGCACGATGCCGCCGGGGCGGGCCGGATCCTCCAGCCCCAGCTGCCGCACCAGGCGCTTGAGGGCCTCCCAGCTGGCGGCCCCGACGGTGGGGTCCGGGCAGCAGAGCGCCTTGCTGGGGGTGGCGCAGAGCAGCAGGTGGTGGCTGACGCCGGGCTGGACCGGCGGCACGGGCGCGGGCATGGGGCAGGCCGGGCGGAGGGGACGGCGGCCGCCTCAGGCGGGCAGGGCCGCCGGAGCCTTGGCCCGCCGCTGGGCTGCAGCCTCGCGCACCGCCTGGCGGGCCCAGGCGTCCACGGCCAGCACGTCGTCCAGGGAGGGGGAGGCGGTGAGATCAGCCCGGTGGCGATCACACACCCCGTCGATCAGGGTGGGGATCTCCAGGAAGTGGATCTGCTCCTCGAGGAACAGGGCCACGGCCTGCTCGTTGGCGGCGTTCATCACCGCCGGCATCGTGCCGCCGGCGCGGCCGGCCGCGTAGGCCAGCGCCATGCAGGGGTACTTGGCCGGGTCGGGGGCGCGGAAGCTGAGCTCGCCCACGGCGGTGAGATCGAGGCGGCGCCAGGGGGTGGCGAGGCGCTCGGGCCAGCTGAGGCAGTAGAGGATCGGCAGCTTCATGTCGGGCCAGCCCAGCTGGGCCAGCACCGAGGAATCGGCCAGCTCCACCATCGAGTGGATGATCGACTGGGGGTGGATCACGATCTCGATGGCGTCGTAATCGAGGCCGAACAGATAGTGGGCCTCGATCACCTCCAGGCCCTTGTTCATCAGCGAGGCCGAATCCACCGTGATCTTGCGGCCCATGCTCCAGTTGGGGTGGCTGGTGGCGTCGGCCACGGTGGCCCTGGCCAGGTCGGCGGCGGGCCAGTCGCGGAAGGCGCCGCCGCTGGCGGTGAGCTGGATGCGGCGCAGGCCCGGGGTGGGCACTCCGGTGGAGAGGCGGGCGCTGTCGGCCCAGGGGGTGCCCTGCAGGCACTGGAAGATGGCGGAGTGCTCGGAATCGGCCGGCAGCAGGCGGCTGCCCGAGCGCGCCAGCTCCGGCAGCACCACCGGCCCGGCGGCGATCAGGGTCTCCTTGTTGGCCAGGGCCAGGTCCTTGCCGGCGCGGATGGCGGCCAGGGTGGGCAGCAGGCCGGCACAGCCGACGATGCCCGTCACCACCAGGTCGGCCGTGGGCCAGGCGGCGGCGGCGCAAAGGCCGTCCTGCCCGCCCAGCAGTTCGGGCAGCCGCGCCGGGCGGGCCGCCGGCTCCAGGGCCTCCAGCCGCTCCCGCAGCTCCGCCACCAGCGCGGCGTCCGCCAGGGCCACCACCTCGGGACCGTGGCGGCGGATCTGCTCGATCAGCAGGTCGAGGTTGCGGCCGGCGCTGAGGGCCACCACCCGGAAGCGCTCCGGGAACTCCTCCACCAGCTCCAGGGTCTGGGTGCCGATCGAGCCGGTGGATCCCAGCACGGAGAGGGCTTTCACGGCAGTGCAGCAAGTGGGGTCAGTGTCCCACCCATGGGCGGGCCTCGAGGCCGCGCCGCGGCGGGGAGGGGGCCGGCAGTCGGGGCGGCCTCGCCGAGGGCGGCATCGGCACTGATCAGCCGAAGGCAGCCGCTGCGCAGGGCGGCGGCCAGATGCTGCGCCTGGCTGGGGTGGTGCAGGGGCAGGGCGGGATCGGCCAGCAGCGCCGCGGCGTCCCGCACCCCACCGGACCCCGTTCAGCCCACTGATCCCATCCCGCTCCGTGGGGGGCGGAGCTGGGTATCGCCCCAGGACCTGGCGCCGGGCGCGGTGGGTGGCGGCTTGCTCCACTGGCCGCTGGACCAGCCCGCCACACTGGGGCCGGTGCTGAACGGGCGACGATGGTGGGCTGGCTGCAGCGTTGGAACTTCATCGAGCGCGCCAGGCTCGAGCGCGAGCTCTGGGAGGCCTTCGAGCGCGGCGAGCCGATCGAGCAGCTGGTGGAGCAGTGTGAACCGGGCTTCCGCCGCGACGTGTGGACCACCACCCTGCAGCGCATCCGCAGGATCGAGCAGATGATGCGGGGCCAGGCCGCCCCCCCCGGGCGCGACGACGGATGAGCCCGGTGGGCCGTCAGAGGCGCCCGGGCCGGTCCCGGCTCAGACAGGGCAGCCCCGGTTCAGACCCGCCGCCACTCGGTGAGGCCGCCGGGCCTGTCGATCAGTTCGATGCCCTGGGCCTGCAGCGCGGCGCGGATGTGGTCGGCCGTGGCGAAGTCGCGGGCGGCCTTGGCGGCTTGGCGGGCTTCGATCCGGGCCTGGATGGTCTGATCGCTGGGGCCGCTGCCGCCGGCGTCGCCGCCGGTTGCGGCCGCGGGCGCCGCCTCCGGCTGGAGCCCCAGCACGCCGGCCAGCTCCAGCAGCAGCTGGCCCTGGCCGGTCAGCAGCGGGCTGTGGACCGCCTCGGCGGCGGCGGCATCGCCCCGCTCCAGCCTGTTGGCCAGGGCCCGCAGCGGTCTGGCCAGCTCGAACAGCACCGCCAGGGCGGCGGAGGTGTTGAGGTCGTCGTCCATGGCGGCGGCGAAGCGGGCACGGGCCGCGGCCAGCTCCGCGGGCAGGCCTGCGGGATCGCTGGCGGGCCGCGCCGGCGTGATCGCGTGGGCCTCGCCCCCGGCGGCGCCCCTCGCTGCGCCACCGCCCCCGCCACCGCCGTCGCCGTCCCCGCCGTCGCCCGCCGCCAGCCCCAGGGCCCCGTTCAGGCCCTTCCAGCCCGCGGCGGCAGCCTCCAGGGCCTCGGCGCTGAAGTCCAGGGGCTTGCGGTAGTGGGCCTGCAGCACGAACAGCCGCAGCGTCATCGGGCTGACGCCTGAATCCAGCAGGGCGCGGATCGTGGTGAAGTTGCCGAGCGACTTGCTCATCTTCTGGCCGCCCACGTTCACCATGCCGTTGTGCAGCCAGTAGCGGGCCAGCGCCTGGCCCGTGGCCGCCTCCGACTGGGCGATCTCGTTCTCGTGGTGGGGAAAGATCAGATCGGCCCCGCCCAGGTGGATGTCGATCGTGTCGCCGAGTTCGGCCCGCACCATGGCCGAGCACTCGATGTGCCAGCCGGGCCGGCCCGCGCCCCAGGGGGAGGGGAAGCTCGGTTCGCCCGGCTTGGCGCCCTTCCAGAGGGCGAAGTCGAAGGGGTGCTGCTTGCGGGCCTCCTCGGCGCCCGACACCCGCCCCTCGGCGTTCTGCTGCTGTTCGGCCAGGTCGCGGCCCGAGAGCTTGCCGTAGCCGGCGTGCTTCAGCACCGCGAAGTACACGTCGCCCTCGGCGGAGTAGGCGGCGCCCCGGGCCTCCAGGTCGCCGATCAGGGCCCGGATCGCGTCGAGGCTGCGGGTGGCCCGGGGCATGCGGTCGGCCGGCAGGATGTTGAGCCGGGCCATGTCGGCCACGAAGGCCTCGATGTTGCGGGCGCTCACCACCTCCATCGAACTGCCCTCCTCGGCGGCGCGCCGCAGGATCTTGTCGTCGATGTCGGTGTAGTTCTGCACGAACGTCACCCGGTAGCCGCTCCAGATCAGATGGCGGCGCAGCACGTCCCAGGCGATGTAGCTGCGGGCGTGGCCCAGGTGGCAGAGGTCGTAGACCGTGACGCCGCAGCAGTAGATGCCCACCTGGCCCGGCACCAGTGGCTGGAACTCCTCGGTGCGGCGGGTGAGGGTGTTGGTGAGCCGCAGGGTCACGGGGCGGGGCCGGGGCGGTTAGGACGGCTGAACCGTAGGGCCACACCCGCATGCCGGAATCGCACCGGATCCCCCGGGACGGCGGCGCCGCCTTCTGGGGGCTCTGGAGCGGCCAGCTGATCTCCAACCTCGGCACCCAGGTGAGCCTCTACGGGGTGGGCCTGTGGCTGTTTCAACGGCACCAGCGCCTCACGGACTTCGCCGCCGTGGCGGTGGTGGTGCAGCTGGCCAAGCTGCTGGTGCTGCCCCTGCTGGGCCCCCGGCTGGCGGCCTGGCCGCGGCGGCGGGTGCTTGTGGCGGCCAATGGCCTGGGGGCCCTCAGCAGCCTGTCGCTGGCGCTGCTGCTGCTGCTGGGGCCTGGCCGGGCGCCCCTGGGGGCCATCCTGGCCCTGCAGGCCCTGGCCGCGGTGGGGGAGGCGGCCCTGGTGCTGGGCTTCTCCACCCTGATCCCCCAGCTGGTGCCCGAAGGCCCCGAGCGGCGCCGCGCCAATGGGCTGTTCGTGACGGCCGACGGACTGGTGGCCACCACGGCCCCCTTCCTCGGGGCCTGGCTGGCGGGGGTGGCGGGCCTGCGGGGCGTGCTGCTGCTTGACGGCCTCAGTTTCCTGGCGGCGATGGCCCTGGTGCTGCTGGTGCGCTGGCCCCGGGCGGCGCTGCGCCCCGCGGCGGACTCCGCTGGTGCCACCTCCGCGGCCCCCGCCGGAGCCGCGCCGCCCGACGGCCGGCGCGGATCCTGGCGCCGGGCCCTGGGGCGGATCTGGCGGGATCCGGCGCTGCGCCCCCTGGCCCTGCTCGGCGCGGCGATGACCTTTGTGTACGCGGCCACCGAGGTGCTGTTCCCCGCCTGGGTGGCGGCCAGTTTCGGCGGCCCGCGCCTGGGCGGTGCCCTGCTGGTGGGGGGCCTGGGCTACCTGGGCGGCTACCGGCTCTGGCTGCGGCTGCCGCCGGAGCGCTGGGGCCCCTGGTGGCGGGCGGCCCTGGCGGCCCAGGCCCTGATCCTGATCGGCGCCGGGCTGGTGGTGTTCCAGGGACTGCCCGCCATCTGGTTCGCCGGGCTGGCGGGCTTCAGCACCGGCCTGCCCGTGGCGCTCTCGGCCCTGCAGTCGCGCTGGCAGCAGCTGGTGGTGCCGGAGCAGATGCCGCTGCTGTTCTCGGCCCGCTTCAGCCTGGAGTGGGGGGCCCGCCTGCTGGCCTTCGCGCTGAGCGGCGTGCTGGTGGATGGGCTGCTGCGGCCGGCCCTGGCCTGGCCCCACTGGCCCGCCTGGCTGCCCCAGGCCCTGGGCAGCGGCGGCGGCCGTCCGATGGCGGTGGGTCTGGGGGCCATGGGCTGGCTGCTGCTGCTGGCGCTCTGGAGCCAGCGGCGGGCCCTGGCCTGAGGGCCGGAGCTGGGAAGCTGGGGCCATGCGGGTTCTGATCTTCACCTCCAGCGGCGGCACCGCCCACGACGCCGCCGCCGAGGCCCTGCGCGACTGGCTGGCCCGGTGGGATCCCCACGGGGAGGTGCGCGTGGAGCAGGTGCTGGAGAACGCCAGCCCCGTCACCCGTTTCGGGGTGGAGCTCTACAACTGGATCCAGAAGCACGGCCCCTGGCTGCACCAGCTCTACTGGCGCCTGGTGGAGTTCGAGGATCTGGTCAAGCCCGGCACGCTGCTGTTCGGGCGCACTTACGTGATCCGGCTGCTGCGCCGCTACCGCCCGGACCTGCTGATCTCCACCCATCCCCACACCAACCGCGGCCACTTCGACCTGGCCAAGCGGGTGCTGGGTCCGCAGCTGCGCTGCATCACCTGCTGCACGGAGCTGGAGGGGGGCTTCGGCTTCAGCCGCAACTGGCTCAGCCGCCGGGCCGATGCCTTCTGGGCGATCACCCCGGAGGTGGCCGAGGCGGTGGTGCGCCGCGGCTACCCCGCGGCGCGGACGTCGGTGCTGGGGCCGCTGCTGTTTGAGCCCTACCACCGGGCGCCGGTGCCGGCGCACTCCGAGCCGGGCCTGGCGCCCGCCCCCTCCAGGCTGCCGCTGCTCGTGCTCGGGGCCGGTGCCAACGGCGCCAACAACCATCGGGCCCTGCTGGAGGCCCTGCGGCCCCTGGCCGGCCGCCTGGCGGTGGTGGCCCTCTGCGGCCGCCGGCCGCTGGCCCTGGCGCAGGTGCGCGCCTGGGCCGCCGCCCACCCCGGTCTGCAGGTCACGGGCCTGGGCTTCCAGGGGCCGGAGGCGATGGCGGCCCTGTACCGGCGGGCCTGGGCGATGGTGGCCCGCCCCGGGGCCCGCACGGCCACCGAGGCCCTGGTGCTGGGCTGCCCGCTGGTGTTCAACACCGTGGGCACCACCATGCCCCAGGAGCTGCTGGCCCGCCGCTACTTCCGCGCCCGGGGGCTGGAGGCGGTGATCCGCAGCCCCCGGGAGCTGGCGGCCCTGGTCACGGGCTGGCTGGAGGAGCCACAGCGCTATCGGTCCTGGCGTGCGGCCTATGGCCGCCATCGCCTGGCCAGCGATCCTGCCGCGGTAGCGGAAGTCCTGCTGCCCCGGGGCCTGGCAGCGGCTGAACAGGAGCAGGACCGTTTCGTCACCTAGCGCATAATCGGGCGATCGAGTCCAGGTTCCTTGCCCGCCAGCGAGCTGTCGCCAGCCCCTCCGGCAGCTCCACCGGAGTCCGCGCCCCGCGACCCCATCGCCATCGTGGGCATCGGCTGCCGCCTGCCCGGCGGGGTCCACTCACCCCGGGCCCTCTGGGAGCTGCTGCGGCAGGGCCGCGACGCCATCACCACGGTGCCCCCGTCCCGCTGGGACCTGGCCCGCCACTTCGATCCCGACCCGCGGCGGCCGCTGCACCAGCACGTGCGCCACGGCGGCTTCCTCGAGGCCATCGACCGGTTCGATGCCGCCTTCTTCGGCATCGCGCCCCGGGAGGCGGTGTGCATGGACCCCCAGCAGCGGCTGCTGCTGGAGGTGGCCTGGCGGGCCCTGGAGGACGCCGGCCAGCCCGCCGACGGCCTGCGGGGCCAGCCGGTGGGGGTGTTCATCGGCATCTCCAGCGCCGACTACAGCTCCCTGCTCTGGGCCTCCGCCGAGGGCTACGCCACCCCCGACAACGAGCCCTTCGTGCTGCCGGGCAACACCGGCTGCATCGCCGCCAACCGCCTCTCCTACGTCCTGGATCTCAAGGGGCCGAGCTTCACGGTGGACACCGCCTGCTCCTCCTCGCTGGTGGCGGTGCACCTGGCCTGCGAGAGCCTCTGGCGGGGCGAGTCCACGGCGGCGCTGGCGGGTGGGGTGCAGGCCCTGATCCATCCCGGCATCCAGATGAGCTTCTGCAAGGCGGGGCTGCTGGCGGCGGATGGGCGCTGCAAGAGCTTCGACGCCAGCGCCGACGGCTACGGGCGCTCCGAGGGGGCCGGGGTGGTGCTGCTCAAGCCCCTGGCGGAGGCCCGGCGCTGCGGCGATCCGATCTACGCCCTGATCCACGGCACGGCGGTGAACTCCGACGGCCGCAGCAACGGCATGGCCGCCCCCAGCCTGCAGGGCCAGATCGCCTGTGTGCGCGCGGCCCTCGCCCGCTCCGGCCTGGAGCCGGCGGCCGTCCAGTACGTGGAGGCCCACGGCACCGGCACCCGCCAGGGGGATCCGATCGAGCTGCGGGCCCTGGGCACGGTGCTGGGGGAGGGCCGGCCCGCCGACCGCCCCTGCCGGGTGGGATCCGTGAAGACCAACCTGGGCCATGGCGAGACGGCGGCGGGCATCACCGGCCTGATCAAGGCGGCCCTGTGCGTGCACCACCGCCAGCTGCCGCCCAGCCTCCACTGCCGCAACCCCAACCCGGCGGTCGACTTCGCCGGCCTCAAGCTGCAGGTGCAGACCCGGCTGGAGCCCTTCCCGGCGCCGGAGCTGCCGGCGGTGGTGGGGGTGAGCTCCTTCGGCTTCGGCGGCACCAACGCCCACGTGGTGCTGGCGGAGGCCCCGCCGCCACCGGCCTCCGGTTCCGCCCCGCCGCCGCTGCAGCTGTTCACGCTCTCGGCCCGCACCCCCGCGGCCCTGCGGGCCAGCGCCGCCCGCCATGGGGCCCTGCTGCGCCGGCAGCCCCCGCCGGCCCTGGCCGATGTCTGCGCCGCGGCGAACCGGGGCCGCACCCCCTTCCGGCAGCGGCTGGTGGCCCTGGCCTCGGATCGCCTCGATCTGGCCCGCCGGCTGGAGGCCTTTGCCGCGGGCACGGAGGCGGGCACGACGGGCAGAGGGGCGGGCACGGCGGGCGCCATCGACAGCCGGGAGGTCCCCCGGCGCCCCGGCAGGCTGGCCTTCCTGATCACCGGCCAGGGGGGGGCGGACCTGGGGGCAGCCCGGGACCTGTCCCGCGCCCATCCGGTGTTCCGCGAGGCCTTTGAGCGGGTCCTGGCCCTGGCCCAGGGGAACCCGGCGGCGGAGTCCCTGGCCCTGGGCTACGGCCTCAGCCAGCTCTGGCTCCGCTGGGGCCTTCGGCCCGACCTGCTGCTGGGCGAGGGCGCCGGCGAGCCCCTGGCCGCCCACCTGGCGGGGCTGCTGGAGCTGGCGGAGGCCGTGGCGCTGGCCACGGCGCCGCGGCCTCCGGGGCCGGAGCCCGGGCCGCAGCTGCCCCAGGCCGCCGCCGCGGCCCTGGCGGCCCAGGGCTACCACTGCGTCGTGGAGCTGGGGGCTGGGCCCAGCCCCATCGGCCGGGCGATCCAGGCCCTGGCGGCCACGGGCGGGCCCCTGCAGCTCCTGCCGGGTCCGCTGCCGGGCCAGGACGGCTGGGAGGCGGTGCTGCGGGGCCTTGCGGCCCTGTATCTGGTCGGTGAGCCGATCGACTGGCGCGCCGTCCACGCACCCTTCGCGCGGCGGCCGGTGGCCCTGCCGGGCTACCCCTTCGAGCGCCGCCGCTTCTGGTGGAGCACGGCCGGCGAAGGTCCGGGCCCCGCCAGCCTCTGGCTGGACCACCTCGGCCTGGCGGGCCGGTCCGCGCCGGCCCCCGCCCCGGGCCTCGAACGGCTGGACCTGCCGGGCCAGGGGCGCCACTACGGCCTGGGCCTCGACCCCACCGGCGAGCTGGGGGACCACCGCATCCGCGGCCAGGTGGTGGTGCCGGCGGCGGCCCTGCTGCTGCTGGCGCTGCAGGCCCTGGCCCGGGAGGGCCGGCCCCAGGCCCTGGGGGCGCTGCAGCTGGAGCGTCCCCTGCGCCTCGGCGATGGGCCTGCCCGCCTGCAGCTGCTGCTGGAGGGGGAGCAGCTCAGCCTGCACAGCCGCGCCGCCCCCGCCGCGTCCAGCCCTGCGCCCAGCCCCGCCAGCCCAGGCGTTGCCGCGCCGCAGGCCCCCTGGCTCCGCCACGGCCAGCTGCAGCTGCCGGCGGCGGAGCCAGGGGTCGGGCCCCAGGCCGCCGAGCCCCCCCTGGCCCTCGAGCCCCCGGACCCCGGGGCCGCGCCGCTGCCCCTGGAGCGCTTCTACGGCGCCCTGGCCCGCTGCGGCCTGGAGTACGGCCGCCGCTACCGCTGCCTGGCGGACCTGCGGGTGCAGGGCGACCGGGCCTGGGCCGAGCTGGTGCGGCCCGCCGGCGCGGCCGATGCGGGCCTGCTGGACGGCTGCTTCCAGGCCGTGGCGGCCACCCTCGACCCCCAGGCGGAGGCCGGCCAGCTCCTCCTGCCGGTGGGCCTGGAGGCCATGGTCCTGGAGGCTGCGGGCACCGGCTGGACCGGCCTGCCGGACCGCTTCAGCTGCCAGGTGCAGCTGCTGCCGAGCCAGGAGCCCGCCGAGGTGCGGGCCCACCTGCTGCTTCACCACCAGGGCCGCCGGCTCGGCTGGATCCGCGGCTTCCGCCTGCGCCGCCTGCCGCGCCAGGCGGTGGAGTGGCTGTTCCCCGCCGCCGGGGCCGGGACCGCCGGAGCGGAGTCCGCCGGGGGCGGGGCCCCGGGCGGCGGCCCCGGCCCCTGGCTGCTGCAGACCGTCTGGCGTCCCCTGGCGCCCCCCGCCCCCGGTGCCCCCGGCACTGCCCCCCCGGCCACCGCCCCCCTGCTGATGGGCGCTGGCCCCGGGCGGGCCCGGGCCCTGGCGGCCTGGCTGCAGCCCCTGGGGCTGGCGCCGCAGCAGCTCCCCTGGGGCGCCCCCCTGCCCGCCGGATCGGCCCCGCTGCTGCTCTGGCCCCATGGCGCCGGCGCCGATCCCGGCCGCCTCGCGGCGGAGCTGCTGGCGATCGCCCAGCAGCTGGCCGCCGCCCCCCAGCCCCGGCCGGTGCTGCTGGTGCTGGAGGGGGAGGGGGCCGCCGCCGGCGCCCTGGAGGGCCTGGCCAAGACCGCCGCCCTGGAGGCCCCGGCCCTGGGCTGGGCCCGCCTGCACCTGCCCGCCGACCCGGCGGACCACCCCGCCCCGGCCGACTGGCCGGCCCTGTGGGCCCTGCTGCGGTCCGAGCCGGCCCTGCGCTGGAGCGGGGGCCGCGCCCATGGGCCCCGGCTGGAGCGCCTGCCGGCGGAGCGCCTCCAGCTGGTGAGCCGCGATCCGGGCCGGCTGGAGGCCCTGGCCCTGGAGCCCCTGGCGCCGTTGGACCTGCTGCCCGGGGAGGTGGAGCTGGCGGTGGAGGCCACGGGCCTGAACTTCCGCGATGTGCTCAATGCCCTGGGCCTGCTGGCGGCCCACGCCGGCCCCCTGGGGCCCGGGCCGGGGGGGCGGCTGCCCTTCGGCGGCGAGTGCGTCGGGCGGGTGGTGGCCACCGGGCCGGGGGTGGATCCGGCGCTGCGGGGCCAGCGGGTGCTGGCGGCCCTGGCGGTGGGCAGCCTGGCCAGCCACGTGGCCTGCCGCGCCCAGCTGTGCGTGCCCCTCCCCGCGGACCTGGATCCGGAGGAGGCGGCGGGCCTGAGCACCGCCTTCCTCACGGCCCTCTATGGCCTGGGCACCCTGGCCCAGCTCCAGCCCGGCGAGACGGTGCTGATCCACGCGGCGGCCGGCGGCGTCGGCCAGGCGGCCCTGCAGGTGGCCCGCCGCCGGGGCGCGCGCATCCTGGCCACCGCCAGCGCCGCCAAGCAAGCCGCCCTGCGGTCGCAGGGGGTGGAGGCGGTGTTCGACTCCCGCAGCCTGGCGTTCGCCGAGCAGGTGCTGGCCCACACCGGCGGCCGCGGCGTGGACGTGGTGCTCAACAGCCTCAAGGGCGCCTGGGTGGAGGCCAGCTTCCGGGCCCTGGCGCCCGGCGGCCGCTTCCTGGAGCTGGGCAAGATCGACATCTGGAGCCGCGCCGAGGCCGCCGAGCGCCGGCCCGATGCCCGCTACCTGCCCTTCGACCTGCTGGAGGTGGCGGCGGCCCGGCCGGAGCTGGTGCGGGGCCTGCTGCTGCAGCTGCTGGCCGACCGGAGCGCGGGTCGCTACGCGCCGCTGCCGCTGCAGGTGCTGCCGCTCGAGCGGGTGGAGGAGGCCTTCCGGCTGCTGGCCCAGGCCCGGCACGTGGGCAAGGTGGTGATCCGCCTGCCCGATCGCCCGGCGCCCCTGCGGATCCGGCCCGACGCTACCTATCTGGTGAGCGGCGGCCTGGGGGGCCTCGGCCAGCGGCTGCTGCCCTGGCTGGCCGACCAGGGGGCCACGGCGCTGCTGCTGGTGGGCCGCACGGCCGATCGGCCCGATCCCCAGGCCCAGCAGCTGCTGGATCGGCTGGCGGAGCGGGGGGTGACCTGCACCCGCCTCGCCCTGGACCTGGGCAGCCCCGGGCCCGCCGCGGCCCCGGCGGAGGACCCGCTGGCCGCGGCCCTCGCAGCGCTGCCGCCGGAACGGCCCCTGCGGGGGGTGATCCACGCCGCCGGTGTGCTGGACGACGGCCTGATCGGCGGCCTCACCGGCGGGCGGCTGGCGGCGGTGCTGGCCCCGAAGCTGGGGGGCTGGCACCGCATCGAGGCCGCCATCGCCCGGGCCGCCGGCCCGGGCGATGCGCCAGCCGCCGCTGGCGCTGACCTCGACTTCATCCTGGCCTTCTCCTCCCTGGCGGCCCTGCTGGGCTCCCCGGGCCAGGCCGCCTACGGCGCCGCCAACGGCGCCCTCGAGGGTCTGTGCCGCCAGGCGAGCGCGGCTGCCGCCGCCGCCCCTGCTGCCGCCGCCCCCGCCGCCGCCGGCGGCCCGGTGCGCCTGGCGATCCAGTGGGGCCCCTGGGCCGGCGCCGGCATGGCGGAGGCGGCCCGGCTGCAGCGGCGCTTTGCGGCCATGGGCGTGGGACTGCTGGAGCCGGAGGCGGCCCTGGATGCCCTGGGGGCCCTGCTGCGGCGCGGCCGCGGCGGCGTGGCGGCCGTGCTCGCCAACGACTGGGACCGCCTCGCCGCCCAGGCCCCAGCCCGCCAGAGACCCCTGTTCATGCCCCTGCTGCGGGCCGCAGCGCCGCCCGCCGCCGCCGACGGCCCCGGCCCCGCCGGTGCGGGGGCGCTGCGGCAGCGGCTGGCGGCGGCGGATCCGGCCGGGCGCCGGGCCCTGGTGCTGGCCCAGCTGCAGCGCCGCCTGGCCCAGGTGATGGGCCAGGTCGACGACCAGCCGATCGCTGCAGGGGCAGAGCCGCCGGCGGCCCCGGTGCCGGAGCCGGCCATCGACCCCGGCGAGTCGCTGTTCCAGCTGGGCCTCGACTCGCTGATGGCGGTGGAGTTCGCCGCCGGCCTGCAGGCCGACCTGGGCCTCCGGCTGGAGCTGGAGTCGCTGGCCGGCGACCCCAGCCTGGAGAGCCTGGCGGAGCTGCTGCTGGCGCAGCTGGAGGCCGCGGCGCCCCCACCGGCTCCCGCTGGCCCGGCTTCACCCGCCAGCCCTGCCACCGCGTCGGCCTCTCCCGCCGCGGCCGCCGCCCGCCCCGTCCTGGACCTCGGCGAGCAGGCCCGGCTCTCCCCCCACTGGCGCCGGCCCACGGGCCCCGCCGCCGCGGCCCCCGGCGCCGCCGTGCTGCTCACCGGCGCCACCGGCTTCCTGGGGGCCTACCTGCTGGCGGGGCAGCTGCGGCGCTGGCCCGGCCTGGAGCTGCGCTGCCTGGTGCGCTGCGGCTCAGGGGCCGAGGGGCTGGAGCGGATCCGCGCCAACCTGGCCCGCTACGGCCTCTGGCGCCAGGCCGACGCCGGCCGGATCACGGTGGTGCCGGGCGACCTGGCCCAGCCCCGCTTCGGCCTGGATCCGGCGGCCTTCGCCGCCCTGGTCGAGGGCCTGGGGGGGATCCTGCACAACGGCGCCCAGCTCAGCCAGATGGCCAGCTACGGCCAGCTGGCGGCGGCCAACGTGGGCGGCACCCGCACGGTGCTGGAGCTGGCCACCCTGGACCGGCCGCTGCCGCTGCAGCTGATCTCCAGCGTGGCGGTGTTCGAGGCCGACGCCTGCCGCGACCGCGAGATCCTGGAAACCGACGACCTGCCGGAGTGGCGCGGCATCCACCTGGGCTACTCCCAGACCAAGTGGGTGAGCGAGCGGCTGGTGCTGCAGGCGGGCCGGGCCGGCCTGCCGGTGAGCGTGTACCGGCCGCCCCTGATCGGCGGCGATTCCCGCAGCGGCGCCTGGCACCAGGACGATCTGCTGCAGCGCCTGCTGCAGGGCTGCCTGGCCCTGGGCCTGGCCCCCGATCTCCCCTGGCCCCTGGACCTGGTGCCGGTGGACTACGTGGCCGATGCCGTGACGGCCCTGGCCTGGACCCCCGCCGCCGAGGGCCGCTGCTTCCACCTGCAGCACCCCCAGCCCCTGCTGCTCGCCGAACTGCTGGGGCGGCTGATCGCGCGGGGGGCGGGCCTGGAGCTGGTGCCGATGCCGCGCTGGCTGGAGGCGATCGCCGCCGCCCCCGACAATCCGCTCCATCCGCTGCGGGCCTTCCTGGAGCGCCGCTGGGGGGACGACCAGCTCACCTATCCCGAGCGCCAGCAGCGGGGGATCCGCGCCCGCCCCAGCGCTCAGGCCACCCTGGAGGCCCTGCGGCCGCTGGGGGTGCGCTGCCCCAGCCTGGAGGAGCTGCTGGTGCCCTACGCCCGGGTTCTGTTGCCGGCCGGCCCGGCCCGGCCAGCGGTGCACCGGTGGGAGTAGCCGGGGCCCTGGCCTGGGCCCTGCTGGGGGCCCTGGCGCTGCAGGCCCTGCTCACGGCCTGGTTCGCGGCGGTGGTGCACCGGCGCCTGCGGCAGCGCCTGCACTGGCCGGCCACGCCCGGGCTGGACGGCGAGGGCTGGCCCCGGGCGGAGGTGGTGCTCTGCCTGCGCGGGGCCGATCCCACCCTGGCGGCGGCGCTGCAGGCCCTGGCCCGCCAGGACTACCCCGGCGTCTGGCGGCTGCAGCTGGTGGTGGATTCGCCCCAGGATCCGGCCTGGCCCCTGGTCCAGGACCTGGTGGCCGAGCTGGAGCGGGCGGCGCCGGGGGGCGGCCGGGCCGCCTGGAGCCAGGCGCGGATCCGGGCCCTGGCGGGCCGCCCGCCCCGGGGCTCCCTCAAGAGCGCCGCGCTGCACCAGGCCTTCGGGGCCCTCGATCCCGCCACCCAGCTGGTGGCCCTGGTGGATGCCGATGCGGTGGTGGCCCGCGGCTGGCTCACGGCCCTGGCCCGGGCCTGCTGGCGGCCGGGCATCGGCGCCGTGTCCGGCAACCGCTGGTATGTGCCGGCGCGGGGCCGGCTGGCGGGGCGGGTGCGGGCCAGCTGGAACGCCGGCGCCCTGGTGCTGATGACCCTGCTGGGCATCGCCTGGGGCGGCTCCCTGGCGGTGCGGCGCGAGCTGATCGAGGCCGGCCCCTGGCGCGCCCTGCTGCGCTCCAGCCTGTGCGAGGACACGGCCCTGGCCCGGCCCCTGCGGCAGCAGGGCTGGCGCTTTGAGTTCCGCCCCGAGCTGATCGCCGTGGACCGCGACGACGGCGACCGGCTCGTCCCCCTCAGCCGCTGGATCGCCCGCCAGCTGCTCACGGCCCGGCTGCACCACCCGGGCTGGCCCCTGGTGGCCCTGCACGGGGCCGGCACCGGCCTGCTGCAGCTGGCGGCGCTGCTGGCCCTGGGGCCCCTGGTGGCGCTGGGCCAGGGCGGCGCCGCCCTGGGGCTCGCGGCGGCGCTGCTGCTCTACGGGCTGGGCTGCACGGCGCTGCTGCTGGCGATCGAGGCCGTGGTGGGCTGGGCCCTGGCGCCCCTGGGCCAGCGGCCCGATCGCCGGCCGCCGCTGCGCCGTGCCTGGGACTGGGGCCGCAGCCTGCCGGCCACCCAGGCGGTGTACGGCCTGGCCACCTGGCGGGCCTGGTGGGCGCGCCGGGTGGAGTGGCGCGGGGTGGAGTACCGGGTGCTGCGGCGCCCCGGCCAGGGGGGGCCGGCCGTGGAGCGGATCGTGCCGGAGGGCCGCCAGGGCTGAGGGCCGGGCCCTGGGGCGAGATCCCCGGCCCTGGGGCCTCAGCCGCGCAGCATCAGCCGCCGCAGCACCTGCATCGACTGGCGCAGGTTGGCCTCGCTCAGCTCCGCGTAGGCGGGCTGCAGCACGGCGGGCAGATCCGGCTCCAGCTGGATGCGGTGGGTCACCAGCACGCCACCGGCCACGGGCACCAGGGTCCAGCTGCCCTGCAGGCGGCGGATGCGCTCGCCGCTGATCAGGCTGTAGCGCATCTGGCCCGGCGGGCTCTCCACCACGGCCAGGCGGGCCCGGATCCGCAGCCCGAAGGTGTAGGGGGCCTGGTAGGTCTGGGCCAGTTCCAGGCGGGAGCCGCTGCGGCGCAGCACCCGGGCCTCCTGGATGTCGGGCATCTGGCCCGCCATCGCCTCGTAGGAGGTGAGCACCCGCCAGGCCTGGGCCTGGGATACCGGCACCACCATGCTGAGGCTGTAGCTGCCGCGGCCCCCCCGCAGCACCGGCTCGCCGCCGGCGGCCCGCGCCGGCCGCTCCGCCAGCAGCGGCAGCGGCCCCGGCGCTGCGGCCAGGGGCAGGGCGCCTAGCATCAGCCCCAGCAGCGCCCCTGGGAGGAGCCACCGCCCGTGCCGCCCCAAGGACGCGCTGCGGATGGAGCCGGAGCCCCTCCACCCCAGCCCGCTGCGCCCCAGCCCGCCACGGACCCCTCCGGGGGTGCTGGCCGGGATCCGGGGGAACTGCATGGCGCCAGCGCTGATCCAGGGGACACCGGCATCCTGGCGGAGGCGGCCTCCCCGGCGGCCGGAGCCCCGGCGGCCCTGCGGCGGCGGGTGTACTTCCTCAGTGGCTTCGACCCCCGCGGCGCGCCCCATTACCACCGGCTGCTCGGCGAGCAGCTGCGCCGCCATGGGCGCCGGCACCAGCGCGAGCTGCGGCTGGACCGCCGCCGCGGCGGCCGGGATCCCCTGCTGAGCCGCTGGCGGGTGCGCGCCCTGGCGGGCCCGGACCCGGAGCTGGAGCTCTGCTTCCTGCACTGGGATGACATCGCCCGCGCCGCCTGGCCCCGCCAGCCCCTGCATCTGCTCGCTTCCGTGGCCGGGTTCGCCGGCTGGTACCTGCTGGGGGGGGGCGTGGTCCGGGTGGCCCGGCTGTGCCCTGCCGTGGCCCTGTGTGGGGCCTACCCCGTGGTGCTGGCGGCCCTGGCCGGCCTGGTGGCGGGCGCTGCGGGCTGGGGGGCCGGCGCGGCCGCCGCGGGCCTGGGCTGGCCGCTGCCCCTGGCGGTGCTGCTGGGGCTGGCGCTGCTGCTGGCGCTGCTGCTGGCCGCCTGGCGCCTCGCCGACCGCAGCGGCGTGACCTGGCTGACGCGCTCGATCCGCTTCACCCACCGGCTGGGGCAGGCCCGCGACGGCGCGCTGCGCCGGCGCGTGGACGAGCTGGCGGTGGGCCTGCGGCACCGGGAGGGGAGCCAGCCGGCCGCCGAGGTGTGGCTGGTGGGCCACAGCTCGGGCTCGTTCGTGATGGCGATGCTGGCGGCGGCCCTGCGCCGCCTGGAGGACGCCGGCTCCGCTTCCGGCTCCCCTTCCAGCTCCCCCTCCGGGCCGACCGGTTCGCCGGCGGCGCCGCTGCTGGGCCGGCTGCGGCTGCTCAGCCTGGGCCAAAACCTCGCCAATCTGGCGGTGTATCCCGGCGCCGCCGCCTTCCGGGCCGATCTGCTAGAGCTGGCCCGCGCGCCGCGGCTGCCCTGGCTGGATGTCACCTCCCGGGATGATTTCCTCTGCTTCGCCGGCGTGGATGCCTACCGCAGCTGCGGCCTGGAGCCACCGGCCGGCGCCGGCGGCTACCCCGCCCTGCGGCTGATCGACCTGGCCGGCCGCCGCGGCCTGGGCCGCGGCTGGCGCCGGCGTTGGCGGGTGGCCTTCCAGCAGTTCGACCTGCACTTCGACTACCTGCGGGTCGCCCCGGCGGCCGGCGGCGGCCCGGTGGACTTTGACCTGTGGTCGGAGCTGCTGCCGCCATGACCCCGCCGGAGCCGCCACCGCTGGAGCAGCCGCCAATCCCGGTGCCGGTGCACCCGCCGGTGCCGCCCTACACCCCCAACCTCCTGCGCCGCCTGCGCCGGGGCCTGCACTCCTGGCTCGCCCTGCTCAACCCCTGGGACTACCGCAACGCCCAGGGCAGCCTGCGGGTGCTGGGGCAGACGCTGCTGCTGGTGAGCGATCCGGCCCTGGTGCGGCGGGTGCTGGTGGAGCAGGTGGACGCCTTCCCCAAGCACCCCCACACCCTCTGGATCCTGGAGCCGCTGATCGGCCGGGCGATCTTCTCGGTGAACGGAGCCGAGTGGCAGCGGCAGCGCCGGCTGCTGGATCAGGCCTTCCAGGCGGCCCAGCTGCGGCGGGTGCTGCCCCAGATGGACGGCGCCGTCGCGGCGCTGCTGGCCCGCCTGGAGGCCGAGCTGGTGGCGGGGCTGGAGGCGGCCGGCGGCGCCGCGGACGGGGCGGTGGCGGTGGAGATCGATGCGGCCATGACCCTGGTGACCGCGGACGTGATCGTCCGCACGCTGCTGTCGCGGCCGCTGGGGCCCGAGGAGGCGGAGCGGATCTTCGCGGCCTTTGCCCGCTACCAGCGCCGGGCGGGCCAGGCCCTGGTGCTGCGGCTGCTGCGGCTGCCGCGGCGCCTCACCCAGCGCTGGCTGCGGCGGGATGCGGCGGAGATCCGCGCCTGGATCGCCGCCGCCATGGCCGAGCGGCGGACCCGGGGGGGCGGGGCGGACGACCTGCTGGGGGCCCTGGAGGCGGCGGTGGACCCGGAGGACGGCACCGGCTTCGGCCCCGACGCGCTGCTGGATCAGGTGTGCTTCCTGTTTCTGGCCGGCCACGAGACCTCCGCCAGCGCCCTGGCCATGGCCTGCTACCTGCTGGCCCAGGTGCCCGGGGCCCAGGCGCGGCTGCGGGCGGAGCTGGAGGAGCTGCTGGCCGGGCGCCGCCACCGCGGCGAGGATCCCGGGGCCCCCCTCGGCTACGACGACCTGCGCGCCCTGGCCTGGGGGGCGGCGGTGTTCCAGGAAACCCTGCGGCTCTACCCGCCGGTGAGCTTCTTCCTCCGCGAGGCCCGGCCTGGCAGCGGCTGCCCGGTGGGTGCCCTGGTGACCCTCTCCCCCTGGGTGATCCAGCGCCACCGCGCCCACTGGCCCGACCCCGACGGCTTCCGGCCCGAGCGCTTCCTGGCCGCCACGGCCGGCCCCGAGGAGCGCCGCTGGGCGCGGGATGCCTACCTGCCCTTCGGGCTGGGGCCGCGCAGGTGTCCGGGGGCGGCGTTCGCGCAGCAGGAGGCGCTGCTGGTGCTGGCGGAGCTGGTGCGCCGCTACGAGCTGCTGCCGGCCGGCCCGCCCGAACCGGAGCTGGTGGGGCGGCTCACCCTGCGCTCCGCCAATGGCATCCGGGTGCGGCTGCGGCGCCGGCGGCCCGGCGGCTGAGGCTCAGAAGCTGAAGGTGAGGCGGCCGCCCACCCGGGCCTGGTCAACGCGCAGCAGCTGGCCCAGATCCAGCAGGCCGGCGGCGTTGCTCACGTAGATGTCGGCGCTGGCGTTCTCGCTGGCCAGCCAGCGCAGGGCCAGGGTGCCGTTGCTGGCGCTGAAATCGGAGCCCACCAGATTCACCTCGGGGATCAGCTGGAAGCTGGGGCCCAGCTGCACGTTGGCGCTCAGGCCCACGCCCCAGGGGGTGCTGATGCCGCTCCAGGCCAGCTTGGGGTTGAGGTTGAAGGCCAGCCAGGGGGTGGCCTCCCAGGTGTTGATCGTCTCGGCGAACACGTAGCCCTGGAAGCTGTCGGGGTCGTTGTTGCGGCCGAGGCTGACGCGGCCGGCGCCGCTGAAGGGGGCCCCGCGCAGCTGGCTGAAGGCCACCGCCTTGCCGCCGATGCGCCAGTTCCAGCCGTTGTCGCTGGTGAAGGTGGTGCTGAGGGGGGTCTCGGGCCGCACGTTGTTGAACACGCCGGCCCTGAACAGATCCAGCTGGAAGATGTTCGACACCGAGTAGCCGATCGAGCCGAAGATGTTGCCGGCGTTGTCGGCGTTCACCCAGAGCACGGTGCTGCCGTCGGGGGGCACCAGGGCGGTGTTCACCGTCAGGCCGCCGCTGGCGAGGGAGAGCTGGCGGCGGCTCAGGTCCGGCTGGGGCGTGTCCGGGGCGTCGGGGGTGAGCACGAAGCGGGCCGAGTAGCCGAGGCGGTTGTCGGAGGGCAGGGCCAGCAGGGCCGTGGCCGGGGTGGCCCCCCAGCCGTTGGTGAGCAGCCCCTCGATGGCGATGCGGGGGTTGAGGGCCCAGTTCAGGCCGGCGCTGAGGATCGGCACCCGGGAGAACTCCAGGTCGCTGTTGAAGCTGTTGCTGCCGGGGCCCAGGGGCAGCAGGCCGGAGCCGAACAGGGTGAGCGAGGGGATCGGCCGCCAGCTGGCGCCGGCCGCCAGGGTGACGTTGGTGCCGTAGAAGCTGCCGCTGCCGCCCTGGCCGGCCCCCTGGCTGGCGGGCAGGAAGCTCACCCCCGGCGTGAAGCTCAGGGTCCACTGCCGCGAGGGCTGCCAGGTGAGCGGCAGGGCCAGGGATCCCACCAGGTTGGTGGTGGTCACCCGGATGCCGGAGTCGTTGAAGATGTTGCCGCTGACGTTGGCCTGGCCCCTGCAGGAGAAGGAGTCGCAGCCGCCGCTGCCCACGGTCCAGGCCTCCAGCGAGCCGGTGAGGCCCAGGCGCCAGCGGCTGTCCTCGGAGCGGGCCAGGGTCCACTGGGCGGCGGCGCCGTAGCTCTCCCAGAGGTTGCCGGGCGGGGTGCTGGCACCGCGGATCGGGGCCGAGAGGGGGTCGTCCGCCTGGCTGGCGAACAGCGACAGCTGCAGCCGCTCGCTCACGCCCACGTCGAAGCGGAAGGCGTAGTTCTGGTTGCCGGTGCCGCTGGCCAGGCCGCTGTCGAAGGGGGAGAGCTGGTAGAAGCTGAACTGCATCAGCTCCTCGCCCAGCTGCAGGGCCGTGGGCACCGCCGGGCCCAGGCGCAGCAGGGGCGGGAAGTCGTCCCACTCGAAGGGCACCGCCTCGGACACCGTGAAGATCGGGTGGGGGCGCGTGCTGGGGTCGCAGGGGGTCGTCCCGCCGCACTGGGCCTGCTGCAGGGCGCTCTCCTCGGCGGCGATGGCCAGGGTGGGGTCCAGCTCCTGGCCCTGGGGCACCAGGGTCCAGGCCAGCTGCCGCTGGGGTGCCAGGCCCGGCGCCGGGGGCGGCTCCACCACCGGCTGCCACACCAGGCCGCCGGTGCCCGCAGCCGCAGGGCCGGGCAGGGGCGGCAGGGGCGGCATGGGCTTCCACTCCAGGGCCCGGGCGCCCGGGCCCGCCGTCAGCGCCACCAGGGCGCAGCAGGCGTGGAGCGCCCGGGCCATCACTCCCCGTCAATCCAGCGCAGCAAGCGCTCCCGCAGCCGCTGGCCCCGGCGGGGCGCGGCGGCTGCGGCGGCCTCCGGCTTGTTGGTGTCGTCGTCGCTGTAGTAGGCGTAGGCGGTGCGGTAGTCGTAGCTGCCGTAGCTGCCATAGGCCCGGGAGCCGTAGCGGTTGTAGCCGTAGGCGGTGGCCAGCTGGGGCTCCTGGCGCACGGCGTTGGTCACCACCCCCAGCAGCGGCGCCCCGGTGCTGCGCAGGCGCTCCACGGCCTCGAGGGGCAGGTGGCGGTCCACCCGATCGAGGCTCACCAGCAGGATCAGGCCATCGACCTGCTCGGCCACCAGGGCGGCATCCGCCAGGCCCAGGGCCGGCGGGGTGTCGTAGAGGATCAGGTCGTAGCGGCCGCACTCCGCCAGCTCCGCCACCAGCTCCCGCATCCGCTGGGAACTGAGCAGGCGGGCGGGATCGGGGGGCCGCCGGCCGGCGGTGATCACCCACCAGTTGTCGCGGCCGGGCACCGGCTGGATCGCCTGGGTGGAGTCGGCCACGTCGCCGGTGAGCAGGTTGGAGAGGCCGATCAGGTTGTCGAGGCCGAGGCGGTGGTGCATCTGGGGCTTGCGCAGGTCGGCGTCCACCAGCAGCACCCGCTGGCCCAGCTCGGAGAGGGTCTTGGCCAGCAGCACGTTGATCAGGCTCTTGCCCTCCGCCGGCACGGAGCTGGTGAGGGCCACGGAGCGCAGGGGCCGGTCGGCGTTGAGGAAGCGCAGGCTGGTGAACAGGTTTCGGAAGGCCTCCTGGTAGAAGAAGCGGTGGTAGCGCACGCTGCGCCGGTCCAGGGGCGGGGCCGCGGCGGCTGCCCCGTCGGCCGCCCCGGCCCC
>CALRKO020000028.1:0-31949 GCA_943368105.1 Chitinophaga pinensis
CCTTGGCCTCCAGCTCGCGGGCCAGATCGAGCTTGTCCTCCTCCACCAGGCTCTTGCCCACCGAGAGGCCCCGGGCCTTGTAGAAGGTGAAGATCATGCCGCCGCCGATCAGCACCTTGTCGCACTTGTCGATCAGGGCCTCGAGCACGCCGATCTTGCTGCTCACCTTGGAGCCGCCCACGATCGCCGCCAGGGGGCGCTTGGGCTCATCGATGGCCCCCTGCAGGTACTGCAGCTCCTTCTCCAGCAGGTAGCCGGCCACGCTGGGGCTCAGGTACCGGGTCACGCCCTCGGTGGAGGCGTGGGCGCGGTGGGCGGCGCCGAAGGCGTCGTTCACATACACGTCGGCCAGGGCCGCCAGCTGCTGGGCGAAGGCGGGATCGTTCTGCTCCTCCTCGGCGAAGAAGCGCACGTTCTCCAGCAGCAGCACGTCGCCCTCGGCCAGGGCCGCCACCTTGGCCTCCGCGTCGGGGCCGATGGCGCTGTCGGTCTTGACCACGGGCCTGCCCAGCAGCTCCGCCAGGCGGGCGGCCACGGGGGTGAGGCGCAGGGCCTCGTTCACCTGGCCCTTGGGCCGGCCGAAGTGGGCGGCCAGGATCACCTTGGCGCCCTTGCCCGCCAGGTCGTTGATCGTCGGCAGGGCGGCGCGGATGCGGGTGTCGTCGGTGATGGCACCGGCGTCATCGAGGGGAACGTTGAAGTCGACCCGGACCAGGACGCGCTTGCCGCGCAGGTCATCAGCGGAGAGGCTGGCCAGGGAGCGCTTCGCCATGGGGTGGAGACGGCAGGGAAATTGGGGCGAGGTTAGCCCGCGGCCCCCGGGCCCATCCCCCGCGCGCCGGCCCGGCCCGGGCTGCGCCGGGTCGCTCCACCGCTGCCGCCCCGGCCGGCGCCCGTCTAGACAGGGAGACGACCGGCCCGATGGCCATGTTCGACACCATCCTCTTCCCGATCGACCGCAGCCGCCAGGCGGCCGAGACCGCCGGCACGGCCCTCAAGCTCGCCCAGCAGCACGGCAGCCGCCTGGTGGTGCTCTCCGTGGTGGAGCCCGGAGAGGACGACGCCCTGGCGGTGGCCGAGCTGCTGGAGCAGGCCCGCAGCCGCTTCGCCGAGCAGGGGGTGCGCTGCGAGGTGCTCGAGCGCCAGGGCAAGCCGGCCTTCGTGATCTGCGACGTGGCCGATGAGATCAACGCCGACGTGATCGTGATGGGCACCCGCGGCCTCAGCCTCGAGGCCGAGGAGGCCCCCAGCACCGCCTCGCGGGTGATCCAGCTGGCGCCCTGTCCGGTGCTGGTGGTGCCCTGATGGCGGCGGATTCCGCCGCCGGCCTGCTCGGGGGGCTGCTGAGCAGCGCGGCCCCGGCCATTCAGTGGTATCCGGGCCACATCGCCAAGGCGGAACGCTCGCTCACCGACCACCTGGCCAAGGTGGACCTGGTGATCGAGGTGCGCGATGCCCGCATCCCCCTGGCCACCGGCCACCCCCGCCTGCGGCGCTGGATGCAGGGCAAGCAGCACCTGCTGGTGCTCAACCGCCGCGACATGGTGAGCCCCGTCGCCCGCGCCCAGTGGGACGCCTGGTTCCGCTCCCGCGGCCAGACCCCCTGGTGGTGCGACGCCAAGGCCGGCACCGGCGTGAAGCAGCTGCAGCAGGCGGCGATCCGCGCCGGCGAGGCCCTCAACGCCCGCCGCGGCGACCGCGGCATGAAGCCCCGTCCGGTGCGGGCCCTGATGCTGGGCTTTCCGAACGTGGGCAAGTCGGCGCTGATCAACCGGCTGGTGCGCCAGAAGGTGGTGGAGAGCGCTCGCCGCGCCGGCGTCACCCGCAGCCTGCGCTGGGTGCGCCTCGGCCAGGACCTGGACCTGCTGGATGCCCCCGGCGTGCTGCCGCCGCGGCTGGATGACCAGCTGGCGGCCCTGCGCCTGGCCCTCTGCGACGACATCGGCCAGGCCGCCTACGACGGCGAGGCGGTGGCGACCGCCTTCGTGCAGCTGCTGGCGGGGCTGGAGCCGGTGGCGGCGGCCGGCGTGGCGGCGGGGCTGCTGGAGCGGCGCTATGGCGTGGCGGTGCCGCCGCTGGGGACCGTGGGTCCCGATGCCACCGCCTGGCTGGAGGCCGCCGCCGCCCGCCACACCAGCGGTGACACCGCCCGCATGGCCCAGCGCCTGCTGGACGACTTCCGCCGCGGCCAGCTGGGCCCCATCGCCCTGGAGCTGCCGGTGGACGGTCCGGCCCCGTCCCCGGTGCCGCCCCCGCCATCGCCCCAGGTGTCGCCCCAGCCCCTGCCATGAGCGCGTTCGGTGAAGGCGAGGGCGAGCTGCTCACGCTCACCTACCCCAGGCCCCTGCCGATGCGCCTCGACCGCTGGCTGGTGGCCCAGCGGCCCGAGCAGAGCCGCGCCCGGATCCAGAAGTTCATCGACGCCGGCTACGTGCGCGTCAACGGCGCCACGGGCCGGGCCAAGACGCCCCTGCGCCCGGGCGATCAGGTGCAGCTGTGGATGCCGCCGCCGGAGCCCCTGCCCTACCTGGTGGCCCAGGCGATGCCGCTGGATGTGCTGTTTGAGGACGCGCACCTGATCGTGCTCAACAAGCCCGCCGGCCTGACGGTGCACCCCGCCCCCGGCAACCGCGACGGCACCCTGGTCAACGGCCTGCTGCACCACTGCCCCGACCTGCCCGGCATCGGCGGTGAGATGCGCCCCGGCATCGTGCACCGCCTCGACAAGGACACCACCGGCTGCATCGTGGTGGCCAAGAGCCAGGAGGCCCTGGTGAAGCTGCAGCTGCAGATCCAGCGCCGCATCGCCTCCCGCGAGTACCTGGCGGTGGTGCACGGCCAGCCGGCGGCGGATCGCGGCACGGTGGTGGGGGCGATCGGGCGCCACCCGGTGGATCGCAAGAAGTACGCGGTGGTGGCCGACGACTCCGGCCGCCACGCCTGCACCCACTGGAGCCTGGTGGAGCGCCTGGGGGACTATGCCCTGCTGCGCTTCAGGCTCGACACCGGCCGCACCCACCAGATCCGGGTGCACTGCGCCCACATCGGCCATCCGATCGTGGGCGATCCGGTGTACTCCCGTTGCCGCAAGCTGCCGATCGCCCTGCCGGGCCAGGCACTGCATGCCGTGCAGCTGGGGCTGGACCACCCGATCACGGGCGAGCGGCTGCTGTGCGAGGCGCCCTTGCCGGAGGTGTTCGAAGCGCTGCTGGCTGCCCTGCGGCGGCGACTCTGAGACGGCGGCTCTGAGGCGGCACCCGCCCGGGCGGTCCGGGTTCAGGGCTCCGGTCGCCGGGCCGCCCGCAGCTCCAGCTCCGCCTCCCGTCGCAGCAGATCGAAGATCGTCTCCCGCTCGAACAGATCCGCCACGGCGATGGCGGTGAGGGCGCAGAAGCCGATCGGCAGCAGCAGGGCGTAGTTCTTGCTGAGCTCGAAGCTGAGCAGGATCGCCGTCAGCGGCGTGCGGGTCAGGGCGCCCAGGAAGGCGGCGGCGCCGGCGAACAGCAGGCTGGCGGGGGCGTTGTGCACCAGGGCGATGGCCAGCTGCTGCACCAGCGTGCCCAGGGAGGCCCCCACCACCAGCGCCGGCGCCAGGAACCCCCCAGGGGCCTCGGCGGCCACCGCCACCGCCGTGGCCGCCGCCTGCACCGCCAGGGCCAGCAGGGCCCGGGGGGCGGTGTCGATGCCCACCAGGGCGTCGAAGTAGAGGCCATCGGGGTCGTCGAAGGCGCCCGGCAGCAGCGACCAGCCCGCCCCCACCGCCAGGCCCACCAGCGGCAGCAGCTGCCAGCTCGGCAGGCTCCAGCGGAGGAAGCGGCGGCGCAGGGTCTGGATCCAGCGCTGGTAGAGCATCGCCAGCACCCCGGCCAGGGCCCCCAGCAGCACCAAGAGCGGCAGGTCCGCCAGGCGGAACTCGTTGACGCTGCTGGGGTACTGGACGATCGGCGCCAGGTTGTGCAGCACCGGGTGCATCGCCGGCAGGTTGGCCAGCAGCCGGGTCCAGGCCACCGTGGCGAAGGTGGCCGCCACCGCCAGGGCGTTGGTGCGGCTGTCGGCGCGCTTGAGCAGCTCCTCCAGGATGTAGGCCAGGCCCCCCAGGGGCGCGTGGAACACGGCCGCCAGGCCGGCGCCGCTGCCGATCGCCACCGCCACCCGCTGGTGGTGGTGCTCGGCGCCGGTGGCCCGCGCGCTCTCCCGGGCCACCGAGGCGCCGATCTGGATGGCGGGACCCTCGGGGCCCACCGGGATGCCGCTGCCGATGGCGATGCCGCTGGCCAGCAGCTTGACGATCGCCACCCGCCAGCCCATCGGGATCGGCCAGCCCCGCAGGAACAGCATCACCTGCACGATGCCCGAGCCCTTGGCGGCCGGCTCCAGCAGGGTGATCAGCCCCCCGGCCGCGGCGCCGCCGAGCAGCCCCAGCAGCGGCAGCACCAGGGCCCGGGGCAGCAGGGCCACCAGCCGCAGGCGCACCCCGTTCAGGGCGCTGATCTCGTGGCTGTAGAGCCAGATCGCCAGGGCCACGGCGATGCCGATCAGGTTCACCAGCAGCGCCAGCTGCAGCAGGCGGTGCAGCTTGCCCCCCAGGGTCGGCGCCGGTGGCGGGGAGGTGCTCATGGCAGGGGCGCCGGCAGGCGCGGGCAGGCCTCCACCAGGGTGCGGGTGATGGCGGCCTGGGGCGCCCGCAGCAGCTGGTCCCCCGGACCCTCCTCCACGATGCGCCCCCCCTCCAGCACGATCACCCGCTGGCAGAAGCCGCTGGCCACCGCCAGGTCGTGGGTCACGAAGATCATCCCCAGCCCCAGGCGCCGCTGCAGCCCCCGCAGCAGCGCCAGCACCTCGGCCTGCACCTCGGCATCGAGCATGCTCACGCTCTCGTCGCAGAGCAGCACCTGGGGCTCCAGCACCAGGGCCCGGGCGATCGCCACCCGCTGCTGCTGGCCGCCCGAGAGCTGGCGGGGCAGGCGGTGCTCGAAGCTCTCCGGGGGAGTCAGCCCCACCGCCGCCAGCAGCTCCCGGGCCCGGGCCCGGGCCTGGGGCCGGGGGGCCAGGCCGTGGATCAGCAGCGGATCGGCGATGGCGTCGCCCACGGCCATGGCCGGGTTGAGGCAGGCCAGCGGATCCTGGAACACCATCTGGATGCGGCGGCGGGCGCGGCGCAGCGGCCGGCCCCGCATCCGGCGCAGATCCTGGCCCTGCAGCTTCACGGCGCCGCCCCGCACCGGGGCCAGGCCCATCAGGGCCCGGCAGAGGGTGCTCTTGCCGCAGCCGGAGGCCCCCACCACGCCGATGGTCTCCCCCTGGTGCAGGCTGAGGCTCACCCCGTCCACGGCCTTCAGCCAGCGGGGGCGCCAGGGCGGCGAGGGCAGGCCGTGCCAGCAGCGCAGCTGCTCCAGCTCCAGCAGCAGCGGTGCCCCGGGCGCTGCCGCCGGCGTGGCACTGCCCTCGCGGGCCCGGGCCGCCGCCACCAGCCGCCGGGCCAGGGGCGAGGCGGGGGCCGTGAGCAGCTGCCGGGCGGGGCCCTGCTCCACCAGCCGGCCCTGGTCGAGCACGGCGATGCGCTGGCACCAGCGGCCCGCCAGGGCCAGGTCGTGGCTGATCAGCAGCAGGGCGCTGCCGGCCTCGCGGCAGAGCTGGCTGAGCTCGGCCATCACCTGGCCCGCCACCGCCACATCCAGACTGGTGGTGGGTTCATCGGCGATCACCAGCGGCGGCTCCAGGGCCATGGCCAGGGCGATGGCCAGCCGCTGGCGCATGCCGCCGCTGAAGGCGTGGGGGTAGCTGCCGTAGCGATCGGGGCCGATGCCCACCCGCTCCAGCAGCTCCTCGGCCCGCCGCCGCCGCTGGCGGCGTGTCCAGGTCGGACGGTGGGCCGCCAGGGTGTCGGCCAGGTGCTCGCCGATGGTCAGCAGCGGGTTGAGCCGTGTCATCGGGTCCTGGAACACCAGGCCCACGGCCTCGCCCCGCAGCCGCCGCAGCGCGCCGCGCCGCAGCTGGCGCGGGTCCTGGCCCGCCAGCAGCAGGGCGCCGCCGCAGCGGCTGCCCGCCGGCAGCAGCTGCAGCACCGCCCGCGCCACGGTGCTCTTGCCGCAGCCCGAGGGGCCCACCAGGGCCAGGCTGTCGCCGGCCGCCAGGCTCAGGTCGAGGCCGTCGAGGGTGGGGGCGTCGGCGCCGGGGTACTGCACCACCAGCTGCCGCAGCTCCAGCACGGGCCCGCAGGGATGGGGGGCCCCGGGGCCGGAGGGGGAAGCGGCGGCCATCGGTCCGGACGTCGGCAGGCGCCCAGCTTGGCGGCCGGCGGCCCTGGCTGCCCCTGTGTTGCGCTCCCTGAATACGATGGGACCATCCGCAGGCTCCCATGCTTCAGGCGGCGCCCGATACGGCGGAGGCCGAGAGGCCAGTCCTCGACCAGCCGACCGCGGTCCCGCCGCCGGTGCTGCCCCCGCTGGCGCCCGGCGCCCCTGGGGCCGGAGCACCCCTGGCCGCACTGCCCGTGGCCCCGCCGGCCTGCCCCCCGGAGCGCCGCCCGATCCGCAGCCCCGACGACTACGCCATCCCCCTGCCGGACTGGCTGCGGCGCTGCATCGAGCACGTGCCGCCCGGCCAGGGCGACACCTGCCCCACGGACACCGAGGCCCTGCTGGCCGCCGCCTTCGACTTCGCCTTCCAGCTCCACGAGGGCCAGGTGCGGGCCAGCGGCGAGCCCTACATCATCCACCCGGTGGCGGTGGCGGATCTGCTGCGGGACATCGGCGCCAGCGCCAGCGTGATCGCCGCCGGCTTCCTGCACGACGTGGTGGAGGACACCGACGTCACCCCCGAGCAGATCGAGGCGCACTTCGGTGCCGAGGTGCGGGCCCTGGTGGAGGGCGTCACCAAGCTGGGGGGCATCCACTTCACCAACAAGACTGAGGCCCAGGCTGAAAATCTGCGCCGCATGTTCCTGGCGATGGCCAGCGACATCCGGGTGGTGCTGGTGAAGCTGGCGGACCGGCTGCACAACATGCGCACCCTCGGCGCCCTCAAGCCCGAGAAGCAGCAGCGCATCGCCCGCGAGACCCGGGAGATCTACGGCCCCCTGGCCAACCGCCTCGGCATCGGCCGGCTCAAGTGGGAACTCGAGGACCTGGCCTTCAAGATCCTCGAGCCCGAGGCCTACCGGGAGATCAAGCAGCAGGTGGCCACCAAGCGCAGCGAGCGCGAGGAGCGGCTGGGGGTCACCGTGGAGCTGCTGCGGCGGCGGCTGGTGGCGGCGGGGCTGGACACCTGCGAGGTGAGCGGCCGGCCCAAGCACCTCTATGGCATCTGGAGCAAGATGCAGGCCCAGCAGAAGGCCTTCCACGAGATCTACGACGTGGCGGCCCTGCGCATCCTCACCCCCGACCTGGAGAGCTGTTACCGCGCCCTGGCGGTGGTGCACGACACCTTCCGTCCGATCCCCGGCCGCTTCAAGGACTACATCGGCCTGCCCAAGCCCAACGGCTACCAGTCGCTGCACACGGCGGTGATCGGCCGGCACCGGCCGATCGAGGTGCAGATCCGCACCGCCGAGATGCACCAGGTGGCGGAATACGGCATCGCCGCCCACTGGAAGTACAAGGAGGGCGGCTCTCCGGCGGCCGTCGGCAACGACGCCGAGCGCTTCAACTGGCTGCGGCAGCTGGTGGACTGGCAGAAGGACGGCGGCTCCGAGGACAGCAGCGACTACCTGGCCTCGATCAAGGAGGACCTGTTCGACGAGGAGGTGTTCGTGTTCACCCCCAGCGGCGATGTGGTGGGTCTGCGCAAGGGTTCCACCGCCGTGGATTTCGCCTACCGCATCCACTCCGAGATCGGCAACCACTGCCAGGGGGTGCGCATCAATGATCGCCTCTGTCCCCTGCCGACGCCGCTGCAGAACGGCGACTTCGTGCAGATCCTCACCGCCAAGAACGCCCACCCGAGCCTTGACTGGCTCAACTTCGTGGCCACGCCCACGGCCCGCAATCGCATCCGCCAGTGGTACAAGAAGAGCCACCGCGAGGAGAACATCCTGCGGGGCACCGAGATGCTGGAGCGGGAGCTGGGCCGCGACGGCTTCGACGCCCTGCTGCGCGGCGAGGCCATGGCCAAGGTGGCCCGCCGCTGCAACCTGGTGGGCACCGAGGACCTGCTGGCCGCCATCGGCTTCGGCGGCGTCACCCTGCAGCAGGCGGTGAACCGGCTGCGGGAGGAGATCCGCCTCAGCACCCAGGCCGCGACCCCCGTGCTCAGCAACGAGGAGCTGGCCCGCAGCGTCACGGCCCTGGCCGACCAGGCCCCGCCGCCGGCGCCCCACCACCCGGCGGAAGCCGGCACCGCCAGCCCGATCCTGGGGCTGGAGGGCCTGGAATACCGGATCGGCGGCTGCTGCAGTCCCCTGCCGGGGGAGGCGATCGTGGGCAGCGTGGCCCTGGGCAACCACGGCATCACCATCCACCGCCAGGACTGCGCCAACCTCCAGCAGGTGCCCGTGGAGCGGCGGCTGCCGGTGCGCTGGAATCCCCTGGCCGACGGTGCCCGCCGCCGCTACCCCGTGCAGCTGCGCATCGAGGTGCTCGATCGGGTGGGGGTGCTCAAGGACATCCTCACCCGCCTCTCCGACAGCCGCATCAACGTCAGCGACGCCCGGGTGCGCACGGCCCACGGCAAGCCGGCCCGCATCGACCTGCGGGTGGAACTGGCCAGCGCCGGCCAGCTGCGCACCACCATGGACCAGATCCGCTCGATGGCCGATGTGCTCGACCTCTGCCGCACCGGCATCGGCTGAGCGCGGTTTCCCCCAAGCCCGGTTCCGCTGAAGCCCGGCTCCGTTGAAGCGCTGCTGCGCGGCGCGGGGACCAGCGGCGGCGGTTGTCGCCGCGTTGAACCGGCCTAGCGTCGAGCCGACGTCCTGCCCCGTCACGATGATTGTGCCTGCCCAGGCCGGCCTGGACGCGCCGCCCGATCCAGCCCAGCGCCGGGCGGACCGCCTGATGACCGAGGCCATCGAAGAGGCGGTGCGGCCCCTGTTCCGGGTGAACCGCCGCCTGGGCTGGCTGCGGGTGCTGGGGTTGCTGCTGCCCGCGCTGGCCTGTCTGTGGCAGTACTACCAGGACCCGAGTCTGGGGCCGGCGCTGCTCTGGCTGGTGGCCGCCACGCTGCTCTACGCCTTCCTGATGATCGCCACCCACGACATCAGCCACGCCACCCTGCTCGACCAGGGCGACCTGGAGCAGGCCCTGGGGTGCGCCCTGAGCTGGCCGATCGGCTGGCCCTACCTCACCTACCGCAATCTGCACATGCTCCATCACCGCATGAACGGCATGGACCTGCGCGATCCCGAGCGGCGCGAACCCACGGCCGAGGAGGCGGCACGGGCGGGCCCCCTGCGGCGGCTGCACTTCCGTCATCCCTTCTGGGGGAGCGTGCTGGGGCTGGGCGGCCTGCAGCTGATCCTCTCGATGCTCTGGTTCGGCTGGAAACTGCGGGCCACCCACTCCCGGCTGCGGGGTGGCCTGCGGGCCGATCTGATCGGCATCCTGGCGGTGCAGGCGGTGCTGGTGGCCTGGGCCCTCAGCCAGGGGCAGCTGCTGCGCCTGGTGCTGATGCTGGTGGTGGTGGAGCGGCTGGTGGGGGCGGTGATGCAGGCCCGGGGCATGCTGGAACACCACGGCCTGTGGCGGCCGAACACCACCTATGAGCTCACCCAGCTCTACACCTCCCGCAACATCCAGGCCGGTGTGCTGGTGAATGTCCTGATGGGGGGCCTGCCCTACCACTCGCTGCACCACGCCTACCCCTCGATCCCCTACGACCGCCTGCCGGAGGCCTCGGCCATCGCCGAAGCCGCCCTGGCCCGGCACGGCAAACCCCCTCTGCCGCGGGTGGGCAGCTACGTCGAGGGGCTGGCGCTGCTGCTCTGAGGCTGCTGCTCTGAAGCTGCTGCCCTGGGGCCGCCGGTCTGGCCGGGGCTCGCTGATGATCCACCCCCGGTGGTCCTCAGGGGCGGGACGGACGTCCCCGCGCCACCTTGCTGAGCCACCAGCGCACCCCCACCAGCAGGAAGCGGGGATCGCTGAGGAATTCCGGTGCTGTTCCCTCCACGGCGTGGCCGGCGAACTGCAGGGCCCAGCCGAGTCCGAACAGCCCCAGGGCGGCCCACCTCAGCTCCGGCCAGCCGAGGCCCAGGACGGCCATCCCCAGGGCCACCAGGATCAGCGGGATGCCGATCAGATGGCAGGCCCGGTTGATCGGATGCCGGTGGCTCTGGCCGTAGCGCTGGATCCAGTCGCTCCAGGGTCTGCCGGCCAGCATCGGCTGCCTGGAGGGATGGGGCAGAGTCACCCTAACGGCCCTGGTCATTCCAGCTGGTTGGGCCGGGATGGAGGGATGGGGCCGTCTGCAGGGATCGGCGGCTGGGCCCGCGATCCTCCCCTGAAGGAAGGCTTTTCGGCCTGGGATCGCCATGGGGATCGGCAACGTGCTGGTGAGGGCTTGACCTGCGCCGATGCCATCCCCACCGATGCCGCGGACCTGCACCTGCCGGTGCAGAGCCCCTTCCCCCAGGGCTGATTCAGAGTCTCCGTACGGGTTCGGCTGGGGCTGGCGCATGGCCATCGCCAGCTGTGCCGTGATGGCGTGCATCACCGCCTGCTCTCGCCCCGGATTGACTGAAAGACGGCCAGCCGCAGCAGGTGCGCAGATCCCGGAGCCCCTGCAGCCGGCGCCAGGGCCGCTGAGACGCAACCTCCCGACCGGCCCCGTTCGAGCGAGGAGTACACCGGGGCGGGGATTGTGAACCCGTGGTTCTGCGGGCCATTCCCCGCCTGCAGGGGGAGAACGCCGCAGTCCTCGGTGAGGATGAAGAGCGTGCTGGACCCTCCTCGCTCTACCGCAAGAGATCGTTTCGATGGGCCTCTTCTTTCAAGACCCGCTCTTTGAGCGGTTTGCGGTCCGCGCCCTGTCGCATGCGCTCTATGGGGGGGCTGATTTCGGCGAGTGCCTCGTCACGGCATCGCTGATCACGCCCCCGGATCCGGACAGCTGGTATCGGGCCTGGACCGCCACCGCCGGGCGCGTGTTTGACATCGCTGAATCGTGTGCTGCGGCAGGCCGCTCCGTGAGCGCCCGCGAGGCCTATCTGCGGGCCAGCAACTACTACCGCACGTCGTATCTGCCGCTCTTCGGTGCGCCTGTGGAGACGCGGCTGGTGGAGGCCTTCGACCGGGAGGCCGAGGCGTTCGCCCGAGCGGCCGCGCGGATGTCGCCGGCCGTGGAGGCCGTGGAGATCCCCTACGAGGGAACGAGCCTGCCCGGCTACTTCCACCGTGCCGATGACTCGGGCCAGCCGCGCCCCACGCTGATCGCCACCAACGGCTACGACGCCACCGTGCACGAGGCACACTTTGCCCATGCCGTGGCCGCCGTGCGGCGCGGCTACCACTGCCTCACCTTCGACGGCCCCGGCCAGGGGCGACCCCTCATCCACCAGGGCCTGGTCTTCCGCCCCGACTGGGAAGCCGTGGTGCGTCCGGTTGTCGACTACGCGCTCTCCCGCCCGGAGGTCGACCAGCAGAGAGTCGCGCTGATCGGCTGGAGTTTCGGCGGCTATCTGGCGCCCCGTGCAGCCAGCGGCGAACACCGCCTTGCGGCCTGCATCGCCGACCCCGGCCAGTGGGATCTCCTCGAAGCCCTGCGGGCGAACCTGCCGCTCCCCCCTGCCGTGCGCGCACAGCTGCCCGAGATCGCCCCCGCCGATCTCGAAGCCCTCCAGGGCCAGATCCGCTCCAATCCATCCCTGCACTGGACTTTCCGGCGGGCCCTTTGGGTGCATGGCCTTGAGTCGATCACCGATTACTTCCGGATCGCCGGCGACTACAGCCTCAGGGGGCGCGCTGAACGGATCCGTTGCCCCACGCTGGTGACCTGGGCGGAAGGCGATCCGATCGCGCGCTCTGCGGAGCAGCTGCATGCCGCGCTGCAGTGTGCAGCGACCCTCGTGCGCTTCACCGCGGCCGAGGGCGCCGGCGGCCATTGCGAGGAGACGGCGCGCTCCCTGTTTCATCAGCGCGCCTACGACTGGCTGGACGGCGTGTTCACCAGCTCTCCGCCCCGATGAACGACCCTGCCCATCTCCGCGAACCCCCGATGGTCCCGCCATCGGGCTCCAGGTCAGCCAGAAACGGCGTGGTCCTGCTGCTGCGTGAGCAGGACAGCCATGGGCATCCCCACCAACCACGGCACCCGGTTGCCCGGGGCCTCCTGGCCCGGCGGCAGGGCTCGCCTCAGCCCAGCACCGCCACGCAGCGGCCGCAGAGGCTGGGGTGGGCGGCGTGGTGGCCGATGTCGGTTTCGTAGTGCCAGCAGCGCTCGCACTTCTCGCCCTCGGCCCGGGCGATCCGCACCGTGACCCCGTCCTCCCTGGCCTCCGCCAGCACCTCCGCCGGGGCCTCGCCGCCCATCCGCACCGCCGACACCAGCAGCCAGTCGGCCAGGTTGTCGACATCCGGGTGGTCGCTCGCCTCCAGCAGGGCCAGGGCCTCCCGCAGGGGGGCGGTGGCCTCGCCGGGCTCCAGCTCCAGCTGCACCTGGGCCTCCAGGGAGGCGCCGATGCCGGCGGCGGCTGCCGGCGCCTGCCCCTGGCCGCCCTGCTTGCGGCAGCTCTCCAGCTGGCGGTTCACCAGGGCCCGCAGCGCCAGGATCCGCCCCAGCGGCGTCTCCAGCTCCGGGGCGCGCCACGCGTCCGGCGCCGTGGGCCAGCCCCGCTCGAACACGGAGCGCTCGGCCACGGGGTAGGGCAGGGTCTGCCAGATGTCCTCGGCCATGTGGCACAGCACCGGCGCGATCAGGCCCGCCAGGCGCTCCACCACCAGGCTCAGCACCGTCTGACAGCTGCGGCGGCGGAACTCAGCCGCGCCGCTCACGTAGAGGCGGTCCTTGGCGATGTCGAGGTAGACGTTGGAGAGGTCCACCACGCAGAAGTTCTGCAGGGCCTGGAAGAAGCGGTAGAACTCGTAGCGCTCGAAGTCACCCGTGACGCTGTCGATCAGGGCGGCGGTGCGCTGCAGCATCCAGCGGTCCAGCAGCGGCAGATCCGCCACGGCGATCGCGTCCCCTCCCTCGCTGGCCGGCCGCGGATCGAAGTCGTGCAGATTGCCCAGCAGGTAGCGGGCGGTGTTGCGCACCTTGCGGTACACGTCCGCCAGCTGCCTGACGATCCCCGGCCCCAGGGGCACATCGGCGGAGTAATCCACCGAGCTCACCCACAGCCGCAGCACGTCGGCGCCGTAGGCCGGCTCCTGCTTCTCGTTCCGGCCGCCCTCCACCAGCACCGCCGGGTCCACCACGTTGCCCAGCGACTTGCTCATCTTGCGGCCCTTCTCATCGAGGGTGAAGCCGTGGGTGAGCACCCGCTTGTAGGGAGCCTGGCCGTTGACGGCCACGGAGGTGAGCAGGCTGCTCTGGAACCAGCCGCGGTGCTGGTCGCTGCCCTCCAGGTAGAGGTCGGCGGGGTAGTTGAGGCCGGCGCCGTGGGGGTGGTCGCCCGCCAGGCCGCCGAGCACGCCGGCCCAGGAGGAGCCGGAGTCGAACCACACGTCCATGGTGTCGGTGCCCTTGCGCCACTGCTCCGCCTCGCCGGCGTAGGCGGGCGGCAGCAGGCCGGCCTCGTCGCGCTGCCACCAGACGTCGGCGCCGTGCTCGGCGATCAGGGCCTGGATGTGGCCGAGGGTGGCCTCGTTGAGCAGCACCTCGCCGGTTTCGCGGTGATAGAACACCGGGATCGGCACCCCCCAGGTGCGCTGGCGCGAGATGCACCAGTCGCCGCGTTCGCCCACCATCGCCTCGATGCGGTTGCGGCCGCTGGCCGGCAGCCACTCCACCTGGGCGATGGCGTCGAGGGCGGCGGCGCGGAAGCCCTCCACCGAGGCGAACCACTGCTCGGTGGCGCGGAAGATCGTCGGCTTCTTGGTGCGCCAGTCGTAGGGGTAGCGGTGCGCGTAGTCCTGCTCCGCCAGCAGGGCGCCGACCTCCTGGAGGGCGGCGATGATCGCCGCGTTGGCGTCCTTGAGTACGTTCAGGCCCGCGAAGGGGCCCGCCTCGGCCGTGAGGGTACCGGCCTCATCCACCGGGCAGAGCACCGGCAGGCCGTAGGTCCTGCCGGTGTTGAAGTCGTCGACGCCGTGGCCGGGGGCGGTGTGCACCAGGCCCGTGCCGGATTCGGTGGTGATGTAGTCGCCGCCGAGCACCACGGGGCTGCGGCGCTCCAGCAGCGGATGGCGGTAGACGGTGCCCTCCAGTTCAGCGCCCTTGATCGTGACCAGCGGCTCCAGCCGCAGCGCCAGGGTGGCCTGCAGGCTCTCCACCAGCTCGGAGGCCACCACCAGGTGGTTGGAGAGACTGTCGCTCCCCTCCACCCGGCAGATGGCGTAGTCGAGCTGGCCATTCACCGACACGGCCAGGTTGGCGGGCAGGGTCCAGGGGGTGGTGGTCCAGATCGCCACCGACAGGGTGATCGGCCTGCCGCCGTGGGCCGGCTGGCCGAGGGCTTCGGTTTCGAGGCCCACCGCCCTCAGTTTGGCCACCAGGCCCGCGGGCACCTGCTCCACCGGGAAGGCCACGTAGATGCTCGGGGAGGTGTGGCCGTCGGGGTATTCGAGTTCGGCCTCGGCCAGGGCCGTGCGGGAGCTGGGGCTCCAGTGCACGGGCTTGAGGCCCCGGTAGATGTGGCCCGCCAGCACCATCCGCCCGAACACGCCGATCTGGGCGGCCTCGTAGGACGGCTGCAGGGTGAGGTAGGGGCTGTCCCAGTCGGCCCAGATGCCCCAGCGCCGGAAGCCCGCCTTCTGGCCCTCCACCTGGGCGAGGGCATAGGCGTGGGCCTTCCGGCGCAGGCTCCCGGGGGTGAGGGCGGCCCGTTCGCTGCCGCTCAGGCCCTGCAGCACCTTGAGTTCGATCGGCAGGCCGTGGCAGTCCCAGCCCGGCACGAAGCGCGCCCGTCTGCCCTGCAGCAGGGCCGTCTTGTTGATGATGTCCTTGAGGATCTTGTTGAGGGCGTGGCCCACGTGCAGGGCCCCGTTGGCGTAGGGCGGCCCGTCGTGGAGGGTGAACACCGGGCCGGCGTTGCCCTGGCTGAGGCGCTCATAGAGCCGCTGCTCCGCCCAGAACGCCTGGATCTCCGGCTCGCGCTGCCTGGCGTTCGCCCGCATCGCGAAGGGGGTCTGCAGCAGGTTGAGCGTGTCCTTGTAGGAGACGGGCGCGGAGCTGGTGGTCACGGCGCCGGGGGCAGCAAGCGCCGATTATCCCGCTTCGCTGCGGGGCTCCGGGCTGGGGTCGCCGGGGGTGACTCCGTCGGCCTCGGCGGCCATGAGCGCCTCGACCTCGGCGAAGCTGCCCACCACCACGGTCTCGGGCTGGGGATCGGCGGCGGCGGGTGTGGCGGACGTGGCGGCGGGGCCGGGGCCGGTGGGGGCCGCCGCGGCTGGGGCCGGCTGCGGGGGTGACGGCTCGGGCGCTGCGGGCTCCGGCCCTGGTGCGGGGCTGTCCGGCGGGTCGGCCGCGGCTGCGGCCGGCTTGGCCCCAGCGCCGGCCTCGGCCCGCACCCAGCGCTTGCCCGTGGCGGAGCTGCCCTTGGTCTGTCTGGCCGGGGCGGGGCGGTTCAGGACGGCGCCGAGGCCGCGGCCCAGCTCGCCCAGGGCCGCCGGCAGCTGGGCCAGGGCCGCCGCGAGCTGACTGACCCCCGTGCGCCAGCGCTCGGCCGAGCCGAGGCGCTGCTGCTCCTCCGGCGTCAGCTGGCGCCAGCGCAGCTGCAGCACCTCGCCGCCCAGGCGCCCGATCAGCAGCCCGCCGCAGAGCACCGCCAGCATCGGCGCGCCGCTGAGGCGCTCGGCGCTGGTCACCAGCACCAGCCCCAGCAGCAGCACCACGGCGCCCCAGAGGGCGTCGCGGGGGCGGCTCATCTCCGTCACCAGCAGGGGCAGCAGCAGCACCGCCAGGCCCACCAGCAGGGCCAGGCTTCCGCTGATCGTGGCGAGCATGGCGGCCGGGGCGCGGGCCCCCATTCTGCTGGGCCCGGGTGGCGGCGCCGCTGGAGCCGGGGCGCCGGCTGGTCCGTGGGGGCGGTGCTGGCCGGAACCACTGCCTACAGTCACCCCGCTGCCCGCCTGGCGGAATTGGTAGACGCGCTGGTTTTAGGTACCAGTGGCTGCGGTCGTGGGGGTTCAAGTCCCCCGGCGGGCATCGCCCTGACGCTGGCTGATTCCTAAGCTGGCCACCCGAGTTCCGTTCAACAGGTGCCCTCCGAGGCGATGACGCAAGCCTTGCTCCAGTCGCCCGAGGCCCTGCCCGTTAGGCCCAGCCTGCGCTCGGTGCCCCGGGAGTTCCTCGATCCGCCGGCGGCCTGGAACCCCACGGTGGGCCTGTTCTTCGGTGGCTACGCCCTGGCGGCCGTGACCATCGCCGGCTGGTTCCTCTGGGGCTGGCCGCTGCCGCTGCTGCTGGTGACGGGTTTTCTGGCCCTGCACCTGGAGGGCACGGTGATCCACGACGCCTGCCACAACGCCGCCCATCCCCACCGCCTCTGGAACGCGGTGATGGGCCATGGCGCCGCCCTGCTGCTGGGCTTCAGCTTCCCGGTGTTCACGCGGGTGCACCTGCAACACCACGCCCATGTGAACGATCCGAAGCACGATCCCGACCACATTGTGAGCACCTTCGGCCCGCTGTGGCTGATTGCCCCGCGTTTTTTCTACCACGAGGTGTTCTTTTTCCGCCGCAAGCTATGGCGAGGCCATGAACTGCTGGAGTGGGGCATCGCCCGCGGCGTGTTCCTCGCCATCGTGCTGGCCGGCATCAAATATGGCTTCATCGACTTCATCTTCAACTGCTGGTTCGCTCCAGCCCTGATGGTGGGGGTGACCCTGGGGCTGTTCTTCGATTACCTGCCCCACCGGCCCTTTCAGGCCCGCAACCGCTGGCACAACGCCCGCGTCTACCCCGGCAGGCTGATGAACTGGCTGATCATGGGCCAGAACTATCACCTGGTGCACCACCTCTGGCCCTCGATCCCCTGGTTCGAGTACCGCCCCGCCTACCACGCCACCAGGGAATTGCTGGACGCCAAGGGCTCGCCCCAGCGCCTGGGTCTGTTTGAAAGCCGCGGCGACTTCGTCAACTTCGTCTACGACATCCTGCTGGGGGTGCGCAGCCACAAGCGCCGCCGCAGCCGCCTGCGGCCCATCGCCGGGCTGCTGCCCAGCTTCCGGGCCCGCCGCCACGTGCTGGAGCTGCTGCACCGCACGGCGGTGTCGCCCCAGCGCTGAGGTCGGGGCCTGGGGGCCGGCCTGGACTTCAGCCCGCCGGTGCCTCAGTCGGCCAGGATCCGGGGCACGCGGAAGAAGTCGCCCTCGCGCTGGGGGGCGCCATCCAGCAGCTCCTCGCGCACGGCCGTGGGCACCACCGCGTCGGCGCGGGTCACATTCACCACCTCCACGGCGCGGGTGGTGGGGGGCACCCCCTCGGTGTCCACCGCCTCCAGCTGGGCGACGTAGTCGAGGATCCGCTCCAGCTGGCCGGTGTAGGTGGCGATCTTGGCCTCGGGCAGGTCGAGCCGGGCCAGCTGGGCCACCTTGCGCACGTCGTCGGCGGTGATGGAGCTCATGGGCGGCGCGGGGGCGGCGGGGGCTGGATGGGGTGAACCTAGGCGCTGACGGGTGCCTGGCCGCCGGGGGCGGGGCGGCTCCCTCAGGCCTGGGGATCCAGCAGGAACCGCTCCAGATCCGCCGCCAGGGCCGCGGCGGCCACTTCCAGGAAGCGGGCGCCGTGCCCGGCCGTGGCCAGGGAGGGGTCGGAGCCCATGCGGCCGTCGGGGTGGCGGCGGCGGAAGTCGTCGGGGCCGTGGATCGGGCCGGCCGGGGCCGCCTCCGGCAGGGGGCGCTGCTTGGCCGCCAGGCTGGGCTCCAGCTGCAGGGTGATGGCGATCTCGCTGGGGGTGGCGTGGTGTCCCTCCCGATCGCCGTAGAGCTCCCGGGCCAGCTGCATCGCCTCGGGGGCCAGGAACCAGTTGGCCAGCTTGCAGCGCAGGGCGCCGGCGCTGGCCAGGCCCCGGTCCGCCGCCGTGCCGTAGGCCTGGGCGAAGGCGGCCCTGGTGGTGGCGATATTGCCGCCGTGGCCGTTGATCACGTAGATGCGCTCGAAGCCGTGGCGCGCCAGCGACAGCACCAGGTCGTGGATCACCGCCAGCAGGGTGGCGGGCTGCAGGCTGACCGTGCCCGGGAAGCCCAGGTGGTGCTCCGCCATGCCGAAGGCCTGCACCGGCGTCACCAGCACGCCGGTGCGCCGGCCCACCTCCAGGGCCACGGCCTCGGCGGTGAGGGCGTCGGTGCCGATGGCGCCGGTGGGGCCGTGCTGCTCGGTGGAGCCCAGGGGCACGATCACCCCCCGGCAGCCCGCCAGATAGGCCTCCACCTCGGGCCAGCTGCGCAGCTGCAGGCGGATCGCCTCGGTGCTGGCCACCGGCCCGGGCAGGCGAGCCGTCCCCGCGGCGGGGCTGGGCGGGCTGGAGGGGCTGGACGGGCTGGGGGCAACCACGGCGCTGGACCGGCTCGAATCGCCCCATCATCCCTAGCATTGGCCGCACCTGGCGCCGCCCCCGCGCGGGCGCCGCGCCCCTTGCCGCTGGCCCGATGCTGCACCGCAAGCTCTACCGCTTCCAGTGTGAGCAGCGCCCCGTGTGGGTGTTCCTGCGCGACCAGCAGCGCTGGATCGAGCAGGCCCTGGTGGTGGAGCTGGAGGGCGACCTGGTGACCCTGCGCTACGACGCCGAGGACGACGACGAGCACCACAGCTGGGAGGAGTGCGTGCGGCTCGACTCGATCGGTGCCGTCAGCACGCGCCTGGCCTGCGTGAACCGCAGCGTCGCCGCCGAGGACCTGGCGGTCACGGGGGAGTGCCCCGAGTCGGAGCAGCTGCCGCGGCCCTGAGCCCGGCCCAGGGGGAGGGCCTCAGTGGGCCGTGCCGTTGCCGTCGTAGTCGTCGCTGTCGTAGTAGCCGCCCCTGGTGCCGAAGTAGAGGCTGGCGAGCACGAACAGGCCGCTGGTGGCCAGCAGCACGGTGCCGAGGTTGAGGCCGGTGGCGTTCATTCCGGATCAGGCGGAGGGTGTTGGCTGCACTCTGGCGCCCTGGAGGCGTGGGGAGGCGTTCTGTCGCCAGCCCTGGACCTGCAGGGGGCAGCGGAGGGTGTGCTCGGGGAGGGCGGCTCCCGGTCACCAGGCTTCCCGGCCCAGCCGCTGGAAGTACTCAAAGGCGTCCCGGTCGTTCGGGCCGGCCACGCCCCAGGAGCCGATGCCGCGGGAGGGGTCGCACTCGATCGTGGCACCGAGGGCCAGATCGTTGTGCCTGGCATAGAGGAAGGCCGCCTTGTTGTTGTTGACATACTTCACTTCATCGACGCTGAAGCCGTGCTTCTCCAGGGCCCGTTTGCCGCCGTTCACGCAATCGGCGAGCTTGCCCGAGTAGGTGTAGGAGCCCACATAGGGGGCGTTGAACCCCGCCACCGCACCTGGGGACGTGAGGGTGGCCAAGGCTGAGGCCAGTAGCATCATCAGCATCTGCGCAGGTCTGGGCAGGACCGTGGCCATGGCAAGCGGCGGGCGTTCAAGCAGTGTGCGTTGGAGCGGCGTGCGTTGGAGTGCTGTGCCTTCGCAGTGGTGCGGCGCCGTCCTGTGAAAGCCGGAGCGGATGCTCAGTTCACTGTAGTTCTGCGCTGAACAGTCCGTCACTCCATCCTGTTGCGGTCCTGATGGGCTCTGCTCTGCCCCGCTGTTTCTTTGCCCGCCCCGCCGAGCTGGTGGCGCCCGAGCTGGTGGGCTGCCGGCTGGTGCAACGCCAGGCCGATGGCTCCCTGCTCTGGGGCGTGATTGTGGAAACGGAGGCCTACTGCCAGAGCGAGCCCGCCTGCCACGGGCATCGCCGCCGCTCCCCCGGCAACGCCACCCTCTTCGGGGAGCCCGGGCACTTCTACGTCTATCTGAGCTACGGCATCCACCACTGCGCCAACGTGGTCACGGACCGCGCCGGCTGGGCCAGCGGCGTGCTGCTGCGGGCCGCCGCCCTGCCCGGGGAGCCGGAGCGGCTGGCGGCGGGCCCCGCCCTGCTGGCCCGCCGCTTCGGCCTCGACCGCGCCCACGACGCCCAGCCGGCCCACCCCGATCAGGGCCTCTGGCTGGCCCCCCGCCCCGCCAGGCTGCAGGATCAGATGGAGCAGTGGCAGCGGGAGGGACGCGTGGCGGTGAGGCAAACCACCCGCATCGGCATCAGCCAGGGGCAGGAGCTGCCCTGGCGCTGGTATCTGCAGGCCAGCCGCAGCGTCAGCCGCCGCGCCCGCGGCGACCGCACCCCCGCCGCCGCCCTGGCCTGGGCCCCCGCCGCCGCCAGCGGAGGCCGGGGGGCGTGAGCGGCTGGAGCCATCGCCACGTGCTCGATCTGGCGGCCTTCTCCCAGGACGACTACGCCACGGTGCTGGAGCTGGCCCAGCGCTTCCGCGCCCTGCCCACCAGCGGCGCCCGCAAGCTGCCGGCCCTGCAGGGCCGGCTGGTGACCACCCTGTTCTTCGAGCCCAGCACCCGCACCCGCAGCAGCTTCGAGCTGGCCGCCCGGCGCCTCTCGGCCGATGTGCAGAGCTTCTCACCCTCCTCCAGCTCCCTGAGCAAGGGCGAGAGCCTGCTGGACACGGTGCGCACCTACGTGGCGATGGGGGCGGAGCTGCTGGTGGTGCGCCACCGCTGCACCGGGGTGCCCGCCGCCCTGGCGCGGGATCTGGAGGCCAGCGGCGCCCGCGGGGTGTCGGTGCTCAACGGCGGCGACGGCCTGCACAGCCACCCCAGCCAGGGCCTGCTGGACCTGTTCACCCTGGCCCGCCACTTCGCGCCGGGGCAGCCCGGCCCGGAGGCCCTGCGGGGGCGCCGCATCGTGATCGTCGGCGACGTGCTGCACTCGCGGGTGGCCCGCTCCAACCTCTGGGCCCTCACGGCCTGCGGCGCCGACGTGGTGCTCTGCGGTCCGCCCACCCTGCTGCCGGAGGCCTTCGCCGACTTCGTGGCGGCGCCGCCGCCGGGGCAGGCCCACGATCCGGTGCCCCGGCGCGGCAGGGTCACGGTGGAGCGCCGCCTGGAGTCGGCCCTGCCCGGCGCCGATGCGGTGATGACCCTGCGGCTGCAGCAGGAGCGCATGCACCAGCACCTGCTCACCAGCCTGGAGACCTACCACCGCCGCTACGGCCTGACCCACCGGCGCCTGGAGCTGTGCGGCCAGCCGGTGCCGGTGCTGCACCCGGGCCCGGTGAACCGCGGCGTGGAGCTGGCCGGCGCCCTGCTGGACGATCCGTCCCGGTGCCTGGTGGAGGAGCAGGTGACCAACGGCATCCCGGTCCGCATGGCCCTGCTCTACCTGCTGGCGGCCGCCGAGGGGCCGCTCAGAGCAGCTTGAAGCCCTCCAGCAGCAGGCCGTAGAGCAGGCCGATGCGGGCCATGTCCAGCAGCTGCAGGCCGAGGCGATCGCCCGGGCGCTGCAGCAGTGCCCGGCGCCAGCGCACCGCCAGCTCGATCGCCGCCACGCAGATCAGGGCCGCCAGGGGATCGAGGAAGGCCAGGGCCCCGGTGATCGTGCCGATGGCGCCGCCGATGAAGAAGCCGCTGAGCAGCACGATCAGCAGCAGTGACAGCCGCCGCCAGGGGTTCCGGGCCCAGCGCTCCAGCCGCTGGCCCGCCTCGCCCACGCTGGTCTGCAGGCGGGTGGGCTGCAGGCGCGGCCCGGCGGGGCTGGGGCTGGCGGCGGGCGCCGCCTGGTTGGGACTGCTGTCGGCCACGGGAGGGGGTCCCGTCAGGGGGGTGGCAGGGAGCTGTGCATTGATCCGGCGATCCCCATCACCCCGACCCGGCTCCTGCCGCCCAGGTTCTACACCATTTCCGAGCCCGTGGGTTCCCCGGCGGGCCATCGCCGGCGCCCGGCGGCGGTGGCGGCAGCGGCCATGAAAAAGCCCGGGCGGAGGCCCGGGCCGGGGGATGGGGACGGGGGCAGGGAAGCCTGATTCCGTCCGCCGCGCAAGCCGCCGAACCCGGCGCTGCTGTCAAGGGAGCGCTGGCCCCCGCCGCGGCTGTCCCCTGGGGCCGGTGTACACCGGGGCCGCTGTCCCCCGGGCCGGCCTCAGCCGTCGCTGTCTTTGCTCTTGCGGGAGCCCTTGCCCTCCAGCAGCTCCAGCAGCGCCTCCATCTGGGCCATCACGCCCCGCACCTCGCCGGCCTCCGGCAGCAGGCCATCGTCCATCACGCCCTGGTGCATCTCGCGCAGTTCCTGGCGGATATACCGCAGGTGGCTCACCACCTGTTCGCGCTTCGACTGCGACATGGCGTCGGGTCCCGGTTCTGGCCTCCCTTTTACCGCATCGCCCGTCGGCCGGAGCCCCGGCGTCGCCTGGGGCTGCTGGGGGCCGCCGGGATCACTTCTGGCCGAAGCGGGCCTTGGCGTCCTCGTAGAAGGCCAGCTCGATGCAGCGCAGCCCCGCCTCTGCCGCCATGGCCTCGATGCGCCGGCGCACGGCCGGTCGCACGAAGAAGGGCACTTCCTTCAATCTGGCCTCGGCCTCGGCGCTCCAGTTCATCGCGGCGCTGCCATGGAACGGTCCGGCGGGTGGCCGGGGATTCGGCTGTCGATGGAGAATAGGGGACTCGAACCCCTGACCTCTGCGGTGCGATCGCAGCGCTCTACCAGCTGAGCTAATTCCCCTTGGCGGCGGCTCCGGAACGGCTCCGGCCCTGCAGCGAAGTTATCAGCACCGGGCCCGGATCTCAGCCGGTGGGCCAGGATCCACGCCGCCGGGCCGAGAATGGCCGGGCCCAGCCGCGCCCGCCATGACCCAGCCCCATGCCCCGGAGGCCGGCTCGATCACGCCCGAGCTGATCGCCTCCTTCGATGAGGCCGCCATCGCCGAGCTGGCCCGCCGCCTCGACGAGGACGACTATCCCACCCCCTTCGCCGGCCTGCAGGACTGGCACCTGATGCGCTCCCTGGCGATCCACCGCCCCGAACTGGCGCGGCCCTACGTGCATCTGGTGGACCAGGAACCCTTCGATGAGGACTGACCCCCAGGCCGAACCCGGGAGTGGCGCCTGGTCTGCAGCCCCGTCCGCCCGGCCCGGCGCCGAGCCCGCCGATCCCCTGGCCGGCCGGCGCATCCTGGTGGGCATCAGCGGCAGCATCGCCGCGGTGAAGCTGCCGCTGGTGGTGAGTGCCCTGGCCAAGCGCGGTGCCCAGGTGCGCTGCGTGCTCACCCCGAGCGCCGAACGGCTGGTGAGTCCCGTGGCCCTGGCCAGCCTCAGCCGCCAGCCCTGCCACCTGGACGCGGACCAGTGGAACCACCGGGAGCCGCGACCCCTGCACATCGCGCTGGCCGAGTGGGCCGAGCTGGTGCTGCTGGCCCCCCTCAGTGCCACCAGCCTGGCCCGCTGGATGCAGGGCCTGGGCGACACCCTGCTGGCCTCGCTGCTGCTGGCCACCGAGGCGCCGGTGCTGGCGGCCGCCGCCATGAACACCGCCATGTGGGCCTCCCCCGGGGTGGCCCGCAACTGGGCGGAGCTGCAGCGCCTGGAGCGGGTGCTGCCGCTCGGCCCGGCGGAGGGCCTGCTGGCCTGCGACCGCCAGGGGGCCGGCCGCATGGCCGAACCCGAGCTGCTGCTGCTGGCCCTGGAGTGCCTGGCCCTGGTGGGCTGCCGCCGCGACTGGCGGGGCCGCCGCCTGCTGGTGACCGCGGGCCCCACCCGCGAGTGGCTCGACCCCGCCCGCTGCCTCAGCAACCCCAGCACCGGCCGGATGGGGGTGCTGCTGGCCCAGGCGGCCCGGCTGCGGGGCGCCCAGGTGGACCTGGTGCATGGCCCCCTGGCCCTGCCCTCCGCCTGGCTGGAGGGCCTGCGCTGCCACCCGATCGACACGGGTGCGGAGCTGCAGGCGCGCCTGCGTCAGCTGCAGCCCCGGGTGGACGCCATCGCCATGGCGGCGGCGGTGGCCGACCACCGCCGGGGGACACCCCTGGCCGACAAGCTGGACAAGGTGGCCCTGGCCGCGGCGCTGCAGGCGGGCTGGCAGCCGGTGCCCGACCTGCTGGCGGAGCTGGTGGAGCGGCGGCCGGCGGGCCAGCCGATCCTGGGGTTTGCGGCCCAGTCCGGCGCGGTGCTGCCCGAGGCCCGGGCCAAGTTCGCCCGCAAGGGCTGCGACCTGCTGTTCGCCAACCCGATCGACCGCCCCGGCGCCGGTTTCGCCAGCGCCGGCAACGAGGGCTGGCTGCTGGGGCCCGGCGACCGGGAGGAGCGGCTGGAACCCGCCTCGAAGCTGGCCCTGGCCCAGCGGCTGCTCACCGCCCTGGCGGCCCTGCTGCCGGCCTGAGGGCCCTCAGGCGGCCTCCTCCCGCTGCAGCAGGTCCATGAAGGTGCGCAGCTGCAGCCGCGGGATGTAGGGCCAGCCGCCGCTGCGCTCCATGCCCTGCAGCAGGTTGAACAGCTGGTTGCGGTCCGCCGGCAGGCTGGCGCGGAAGGGGCCGTCCTGGATGGTGCGGTGCAGGTCCTCCAGGCGGCGCAGCAGCGCCAGCAGCGCCTCCGGCTGGCCGTCGAGCTCGGCGGCGAGGCTGGCCAGCTCCGCGAGCAGGGCCTCGAGGCGGACGCCGCCCGCCCCGGTGGCCACCCCCATCGGGGCGGGCTGGGGCACCGCCAGGGGCGTGGCCGATGGGCTGCTGCCGTCGCTCATGGGGCCTTGGGGTGGCGCTCCCGCCTACAGGTTGTTGAGAGCCGCGACATGGTACGTGGAATCAGGGTTTTGCACCGGTACTATCGCCAGCGGGCGCACCCCAAAACAGAGGATTTCCCCTGCCAGACCGGCTTTTACCCATGCGTTTCCGTCCCCTGCTGGCCCTCGCGCTGGCGCTCTGTCTGACCCTGGTCACCGCGTGCGGCGGCGGGGCCAAGGCCGTCGAACGGGCCAACCTCACCTACGACGACATCCACAACACCGGTCTGGCCAACGACTGCCCGACCCTGCCCGAGTCGGCCCGGGGCTCGATCCCCCTCGACGCCGCCGCCAAGTACCAGCTGCGCGAGATCTGCCTGCACCCGAGCGAGGTGTACGTGAAGGGTGAGCCGGCCAACAAGCGCCAGGAGGCCCAGTTCGTGGCCAGCAAAATCCTCACCCGCTTCACCACCAGCCTGGATCAGGTGTACGGCGATCTGCAGGTCTCCGGCGACGACCTCAGCTTCAACGAGCTGGGCGGTCTGGACTTCCAGCTGGTGACCGTGCTGCTGCCCGGCGGTGAGGAGGTGCCCTTCGTGTTCTCCAGCAAGGAGCTGGACGCCAAGGCCAGCGGTGCCTCCCTCAGCACCAGCACCGACTTCACCGGTTCCTACCGGGTGCCCAGCTACCGCACCTCCAACTTCCTCGATCCCAAGGCCCGCGGCCTGACCACCGGCGTCGAGTACGCCCAGGGCCTGGTGGGCCTCGGCGATGACAGCGAGGGCCTGGAGCGCGAGAACGTCAAGCGCTACGTGGACGGCAGCGGCACCATGGAGTTCTCGATCACCCGGGTCGACGCCGCCACCGGCGAGTTCGCCGGCGTGTTCACCGCGATCCAGCCCTCCGACACCGACATGGGCACCAAGGATCCCCTCGACGTGAAGATCACCGGCCAGCTCTACGGCCGCCTGGAGAAGGCCTGATCCCCTCTGCCCAGCGCCCATGCCGCTCCGGGGGCCCACCAGGGCCCCTTTTTCATGCCCCGTCGCGGGGCCTGTGGCCGGTGGGCGGGCGGTGCGCTCTGGGAGAATCCAGCCATTGCCCCGCCATCCCCCCATGTCGATCAGTGCCGCCCCCAGCCGTTCCCAGGGCCTGATCCCCGCCCACGGCGGCACCCTGGTGGACCTGCGGGTGCCGGCCGAGCAGCGCGACGCCGTCAAGGCGGGCGTGGACCACGTGATCGAGTGCAGTGACCGCAACGCCTGTGACGTGGAGCTGCTGATGGTGGGCGGCTTCTCGCCCTTGCGCGGCTTCATGCACCAGGAGGACTACCAGGCGGTGGTGGAGGGCTTCCGCACCACCAGCGGCCTGCTGTTCGGCCTGCCGATCGTGCTGGACACCCAGCGCGAGGACGTGCGGGTGGGCCAGCGGCTGCTGCTCACCTACCGGGGTCAGGAGCTGGCGGTGATGACGGTGGAGAGCCGGTGGGAGCCCGACAAGGCCCGCGAGGCCCTGGGCTGCTACGGCACCACCTCGCTGGAGCACCCGGCGGTGAAGATGATCGCCACCGAGCGCGGCCGCTTCTACCTGGGCGGGCGGATCGAGGGCCTGGAGCTGCCCCGCCGCGTCTTCCCCTGCCGAACGCCGGCCGAGGTGCGCGCCACCCTGCCGGACCATGAGGACGTGGTGGCCTTCCAGTGCCGTAACCCGATCCACCGCGCCCACTACGAGCTGTTCACCCGCGCCCTGCACGCCACCAACGTCAGCCAGGGCGGCGTGGTGCTGGTGCACCCCACCTGCGGCCCCACCCAGGACGACGACATCGCCGGTGCGGTGCGCTTCCAGACCTACGAGCGCCTGGCGGAGGAGGTGGCCAACCCGCGCATCCGCTGGGCCTACCTGCCCTATTCGATGCACATGGCCGGCCCCCGCGAGGCGCTGCAGCACATGATCATCCGCAAGAACTACGGCTGCACCCACTTCATCATCGGCCGCGACATGGCCGGCTGCAAGAGCTCGATCACGGGCGACGACTTCTACGGCCCCTACCAGGCCCAGGACTTCGCCCGCGACCACGCCACCGAGCTGGGCATGGAGACGGTGCCGTCGCTGAACCTGGTGTACACGGAGGAGGAGGGCTATGTGACGGCCGAGCACGCCGAGGCCCGCGGCCTGCACGTGAAGAAACTGAGCGGCACCCAGTTCCGCCAGATGCTGCGCAGCGGCGAGGAGATCCCGGAATGGTTCGCCTTCCGTAGCGTGGTGGAGGTGCTGCGCTCGTCCTCCTGAGCGCGCCCCGGCCAGGGCCCCAGGCCCCGGCCCTCCGACCCCAGGGCCGCGGCCATCCGGCCCCGAACGGCCCCACCCGGCCGATCCTGAGGCCGGTTAACATTCCTTTACTACCCAGAGCGGAGATCGCAAGGTGAAGAAGCGCTGGCGGAACGCAGGCCTCTACGTGCTCCTGGCCGTGGTGGTGATTGCCGTGGGCACCGCCTTCCTGGATCGCCCGGATCCGGCCAACGCCCCCCGCACCCTCCGCTACAGCGACTTCGTTGAGGCGGTGCAGGGCAATGAGGTGTCGCGGGTGCTGATCTCCCCCGACCGGGGCACGGCCCAGGTGGTGGAGAACGACGGCCAGCGCGCCGTCGTCAACCTCGCCCCCGACAAGGACCTGCTCAAGCTGCTCACCGACCACAACGTCGACATCGCGGTGCAGCCCAGCCGCGAGCCGGCCGCCTGGCAGCAGGCCGTGGGATCGCTGATCTTCCCGCTGCTGCTGCTGGGGGGTCTGTTCTTCCTGCTGCGCCGCGCCCAGGGCGGCGGCGGCAACCCCGCCATGAACTTCGGCAAGAGCAAGGCCCGGGTGCAGATGGAGCCCCAGACCCAGGTGACCTTCGGCGATGTGGCCGGCATCGAGGGCGCCAAGCTGGAGCTCACCGAGGTGGTGGACTTCCTCAAGAACCCTGACCGCTTCACCGCCGTCGGCGCCAAGATCCCCAAGGGTGTGCTGCTGGTGGGCCCTCCGGGCACCGGCAAGACCCTGCTGGCCAAGGCCGTGGCCGGCGAGGCCGGCGTGCCCTTCTTCTCGATCTCCGGCTCGGAGTTCGTGGAGATGTTCGTGGGCGTGGGGGCCAGCCGCGTGCGCGACCTGTTCGAGCAGGCCAAGAAGAACGCCCCCTGCATCGTGTTCATCGATGAGATCGACGCCGTGGGCCGCCAGCGCGGCGCCGGCCTCGGCGGTGGCAACGACGAGCGCGAGCAGACCCTCAACCAGCTCCTGACGGAGATGGACGGCTTTGAGGGCAACACCGGCATCATCATCGTGGCCGCCACCAACCGTCCCGACGTGCTGGATGCGGCGCTGATGCGGCCTGGCCGCTTCGATCGCCAGGTGGTGGTGGACCGCCCCGACTACGCCGGCCGCCTGCAGATCCTCGGCGTGCACGCCCGCGGCAAGACCCTCGCCAAGGACGTGGACCTCGACAAGATCGCCCGGCGCACCCCCGGCTATACCGGCGCCGACCTGGCCAACCTGCTCAACGAGGCGGCGATCCTGGCGGCGCGCCGCCAGCTCACCGAGGTCTCGATGGACGAGGTGAACGACGCCATCGAACGGGTGATGGCGGGCCCCGAGAAGAAGGACCGGGTGATGAGCGAGCGCCGCAAGCGCCTGGTGGCTTACCACGAGGCCGGCCATGCCCTAGTGGGCGCCCTGATGCCCGACTACGACCCGGTGCAGAAGATCTCGATCATTCCCCGCGGCAACGCCGGCGGCCTCACCTTCTTCACCCCCAGCGAGGAGCGGATGGAGTCGGGCCTCTACTCCCGCACCTACCTGCAGAACCAGATGGCCGTGGCCCTGGGCGGCCGCGTCGCCGAGGAGATCGTCTACGGCGAGGACGAGGTGACGACCGGCGCCTCCAATGACCTGCAGCAGGTGGCCCGCGTCGCCCGCCAGATGGTGACCCGCTTCGGCATGAGCGATCGCCTCGGCCCGGTGGCCCTGGGCCGCAGCCAGGGGGGCATGTTCCTCGGCCGCGACATCGCCGCCGAGCGCGACTTCTCCGAGGACACCGCCGCCGCCATCGACGAGGAGGTGAGCCAGCTGGTGGCCGAGGCCTACCGGCGCGCCACCGCCGTGCTCAGCGGCAACCGCCCGGTGCTCGACGAGCTGGCCGAGCTGCTGGTGGAGAAGGAGACCGTGGATGCGGAGGAGCTGCAGGAGCTGCTGATCCGCTCCGATGTCACGGTGGCCGAGTACGTCTGATCAGCGCCGCCCCTCGGGGGATCCCGGGGCCGATCCCTCCGGCCTGGTCGCCAGCCTGCGCCACCAGCCGCTGCTGGCGGTGCTGCGCCCCAGCTCATCCCTTCAGGCCCACCGCCAGCTGCAGCAGCTGCAGGCGGTGGGCCTGCTGCATGTGGAGCTGGCGGTGCCGCCCCAGCCGGATGCCGCCTGGGTCGGCCTGGGCCGGGAGCTGGTGCAGTGCTTCCCGGAGCTGCGGCTCGGGGCCGCCTCGCTGCGCAGCCTGGAGCAGCTGGAGGCGGCCCATGCCGCCGGCCTGGGCTACGGCGTCTCGCCGATCCTCGAGCCAGCGCTGATCGCAGGCGCCCGCCGCCTGCGGCTCACCCTGGTGCCGGGGGTGTTCAGCCCCACGGAGGTGCACCGCGCCCAGCAGCTGGGCTGCCCGCTGGTGAAGCTCTACCCGGCGGCCGCTCTGGGGCCGTCCTACTGGCCGTCGCTGCGGGGGCCCCTGGCGCCGCTGCCCGCCTGCATCGCCGCCGGCGGGCTCCACTGCGGCGACGTGCTGCCCTGGCTGGCGGCGGGGATGGCGGGGGTGGCCCTGGGCTCCCGCCTGTTCACCGCCGGCCCGGTTGCCGATGCCCCCCTGGACCCCGCCCTGGCGGAGCTGTTGCAACGGCTCCCCACCCCCGGCGAGGCAGCGGTGTTGTCAACGTGAGAGCGCACTGTTAGCACTGAGACAGCCCTGCGTTCCGCCATGTCCCAGCTCACGATCACGCTCAGCGACAAGGCGGATGCCCTGATCGCCCAACTGCAGAAGGAGATCTTCAACCGCCGCCGCAAGAAGGTCAGCGCCGCCGGCGTGGTGGAGACCCTGGTGGAGAGCGGTGCCAAGTCCCAGTCGGACAAGCGCTTTGCCACCTCCTGGACCAACCTGATCGCCGACATCGAGAAGGCCGCCAAGGTGGTGGACGCCTACGGCAGCAAGCCCGCCGACCTCAGTGACGCCGAGTGGGCCCTGGTGCTCAGCCACCGCACCCGCGCCGCCAGCTCCCCCAAGCCCGCCGCCCGCCCCCGGGCCAAGGGCACGCTGAAGTCCGCCGCCGCGACGGTGAGCCCGAAGGCGGCCCGCCCCGCCACGTCGAAGGCCGCCCCGCAGTCCGCCGCCAAGGCCCCCGCCGGAGCGACGGCCCGCAGGGCCAGGGCGACGGCAGCCCCGGCGGCCAAGGCCGCCTCCACCACCGCCAAGGCGGCCGCCGCTGGCAGGAAGACGGCCGCCGCCAAGCCCGCCGCCAGCCGCACTCCCCGCGCCAGCGCGGGCCCGGCCAAGGGCGGCTCGGCCGCCAGGCGCATGGCCAAGGCCGCGGGGCGCCTCGGAGTGGCGGCGGGCAGCGCCCCGGCGGCGGCGGCCCCCAGCAGCAATGGCGCCGGGGACCCGGCGGGCCTGGGCTGAGGGCCAGCCGGGCTGCACCGCCCAGCCCGGCTGCGGCCGTTGCTCAGGGACCGATCACCACAGGCTGCACTGCCCCCGCTGGCGCAGCAAGTGGTCGGCCAGCACCAGGGCCACCATCGCCTCCACCATCGGCACGGCCCGGGGCAGCACGCAGGGGTCGTGGCGCCCCTTGGCCGCCAGGGTGGTGGCCTCCCCGGCCGCGTTGATCGTCTGCTGTTCCTTGCGGATCGTGGCGGTGGGTTTGAAGGCCACCCGGATCACGATCGGCTCGCCGTTGCTGATGCCGCCCTGGATGCCGCCGGAGTTGTTGGTGGCGGTGCGCAGGCGGCCGCCCTCGCTGGGGAGGAAGGCGTCGTTGTGCTCACTGCCCTTGAGCAGGGTGCCCTCGAAGCCCGAGCCGATCTCGAAGCCCTTGGTGGCCGGCAACGACATCACCGCCTTGGCGAGGTCGGCTTCGAGCTTGTCGAACACCGGCATGCCCAGCCCCACGGGCGGATTGCGCACCAGGCACTCGATCACGCCGCCGCAGGAGTCGCCCTCGCGCCCGATCGCCTCGATCCGCTCGATCATCCGCTCGGCCACCGCCCCATCGGGGCAGCGCACGATCGTGCTCTCCACCGCCTCCAGGGTCACCGCGGCGGGATCGATCGCCGCCTCGATCGTGTGGATCCGCTTCACCCAGGCCAGCACCTCGGTGCCCCCTGCCTTGGCCAGCAGCTGCTTGGCGATCGCCCCCGCCGCCACCCGGCCGATCGTCTCGCGGGCGGAGGCCCGGCCGCCGCCGCTGCGGGCCTGGATGCCGTATTTGGCCTGGTACGTGGCATCGGCATGGGAGGGGCGGAAGGCCACCTCCATCTCGCGGTAGTCCTGGGGGCGCTGGTCTTTGTTGCGCACCACCAGGGCGATCGGCGTGCCCAGGGTCACCCCATCGAGCAGGCCGCTGAGGATCTCGACCCGGTCGTCTTCCTTGCGCGGTGTGGTGATCCTGCTCTGGCCGGGCTTGCGACGGTCCAGCTCGGCCTGGATGGCCTCCTGATCCAGCTCCAGCCGTGGCGGGCAGCCGTCCACGATCACGCCCACGCCACCGCCGTGGGATTCCCCGAAGGTGCTGATGCGAAAGAGATCGCCGAAGCTGCTGCCCATGGGCTGTGTGCGCTGGCTGGAGCCTACAAAAAAGCCCCCGCGGGAGCGGGGGCAGCGGCCGGCCCCGCAGGGCCAGTCAGTAGGTGAAACTCTTCAGCCTCAGCCGATGGCGGGGGCGGTCAGGGCCACGGGGGTGGCCTGAGCGGCTGCCAGGTCGAGGGGGAAGTTGTGCGCGTTGCGTTCGTGCATCACTTCCATGCCCAGGTTGGCACGGTTCAGCACGTCGGCCCAGGTGTTCAGCACACGGCCCTGGCCATCCAGGATCGACTGGTTGAAGTTGAAGCCGTTCAGGTTGAAGGCCATCGTGCTCACGCCCAGGGCGGTGAACCAGATGCCGACCACCGGCCA
>CALRKO020000029.1:0-27235 GCA_943368105.1 Chitinophaga pinensis
CAGGGGCCGGCCCCTGGCCCGCCCCTGGCGGGCGCCCCTCCGATCTCCTCCCGACCCGACCCGAGATGGACGCCAATCTGCCCCTCACGGCCGCGTCCAACCTCAGCAGCATTCCCTGGCTCAGCCTGATCACGCTGCTGCCGGCCGCCGTGGCGCCGCTGCTGATGCTGCTGCCCGGCGACGGCACCGACCCCCGCCTGCCCCGCAGCTTCGCCCTGGCCACCCTGGCGGCCGACCTGGGGCTGATGCTGTGGGTGTTCAGCCAGCGCTTCGACGGCTCCCTGGCGGACCTTCAGCTGGTGGAGCGCTTCGCCTGGGTGCCCTCCCTCGGGCTGGAGTGGTCCCTGGCGGCCGATGGCCTCTCCGCCCCCCTGGTGGTGCTCTCCGGCCTGGTGACCCTGCTGTCGGTGGCCGCCAGCTGGAACATCCAGAAGAAGACCCGCCTCTACTTCGCCCTGCTGCTGGTGCAGGCGTCGGCCCAGGCCCTGGTGTTCCTCTCCCAGGACTTCCTGCTGTTCTTCCTGGCCTGGGAACTGGAGCTGGTGCCGGTGTATCTGCTGATCGCCATCTGGGGCGGCCAGCAGCGGCAGTATGCCGCCACCAAGTTCATCCTCTACACCGCCACCGCCTCGCTGCTGATCCTGGTGAGCGGCCTGGCCCTGGCCCTCAACGGCCCCTTCACCCTCAACCTGGCCGAACTGGCGGCCCGCAGCCCCGGCGGCACCTTCGGCCTGCTCTGCTACCTCGGCTTCCTGGTGGGCTTCGGCGTGAAGCTGCCGATGTTCCCGCTGCACACCTGGCTGCCCGACGCCCACGGCGAGGCCAATGCGCCGGTGTCGATGCTGCTGGCGGGCGTGCTGCTGAAGATGGGGGGCTATGCCCTGCTGCGCTTCAACGTGCAGATGCTGCCGGAGGCCCACCTGCAGCTGGCACCGGCCCTGATTGTGCTGGGCATCGTCAACATCGTCTACGGGGCCCTGAATGCCTTCGCCCAGGACAACGTCAAGCGGCGCATCGCCTGCAGTTCGGTGAGCCACATGGGCTTCGTTCTGCTGGGCATCGGCGCCGTCAACAGCCTGGGGATGAGCGGGGCGATGCTGCAGATGATCAGCCACGGCCTGATCGCCGCGGCCATGTTCTTCGTGACGGGGGTGTTCTACGAGCGCACCAAGACCCTCTCGATCCCCAACATGGGCGGCCTGGCCAAGGTGCTGCCGATCACCTTCGCCTTCTTCCTGGCCAGTTCCCTGGCCTCCCTGGCCCTGCCGGGCATGAGCGGCTTCGTCAGCGAGATCACGGTGTTCCTCGGGGTCACCAGCAACGCCGACTTCACCACCGGCTTCCGGGTGATCACCGTGATCCTGGCGGCCATCGGCCTGGTGCTCACCCCGGTGTACCTGCTGAGCCTGTGCCGGCGCGTCTTCTTCGGGCCGCGCATCCCTGCCCTGGCGGTGGTGGGCGACATGAACCGGCGCGAGCTGCTGATCGGCCTCTGCCTGCTGGTGCCCACCCTGGTGATCGGCTTCTGGCCGCGGGTGGCCATCGACTTCTACGGCGCCAGCACCACCGCCCTGGCCTCCGACCTGGCCGCCCGCTCGGTGCTGGCCCTGGGCCGGCTTCCCGCCCTCGGCTGAACCGCGCCGGGCAGCCCGCCTGGGCTGGAATGGGAGGTGCGTCCCCCGTCCGCCGCGCCGATGACCGCCGCCCCCCCCAGCTCCAGCGCCCCGGCTGCCGCCGCCCCGGCCTCCGGCGGCCCGCCGCTGCTGATCGGCGCCGGCCTGCCCCCGTTCGAGGCGATCACGCCGGAGCAGGTGAGCGCCCACATCCCGGAGCTGCTGGGGGAGCTGGAGCAGCAGCTCAGCGCCCTGGAGCAGCGGCTCGAGGCGGCCCTGGCCGGCGGGGGGGCGATTGGCTGGCAGGCCGTGCTGGATCCGCTGCAGCGGCTGGAGGAGCGGCTGCGCTGGAGCTGGGGCGTGGTGAGTCACCTCACGGGGGTGTGCAACAGCCCCGAGCTGCGGGAGGCCCACGCCGGCCAGCAGGCGGCGGTGGTGGCCTTCGGCAACCGCGTCGGCCAGAGCCGGGTGCTCTACCGCGCCCTGGAGGCCCTCGACCGCCAGCACCGCGCCGCCGCCCCCGGCGGGCCCGGCCACCTGGACGGCGCCCAGCAGCGCATCCTGGCGGCAGAACTGCGGGGGATGCAGCTGCGGGGCGTGGGTCTGGAGGGCGAGGTCCAGGCGGCCTTCAACGCCGCCAGCCAGGAGCTGGCCGAGCTCTCCACCCGCTTCGGCAACCAGGTGCTCGATGCCACAAACGGCTGGACCCTCCCCCTCACCACCCCCGAGGAGATCGAGGGCCTGCCGGCAAGCCTGCTGGAGCAGCTGGCCCAGGCCGCCCGCGGCGCCGGCCTCCAGGCCGCGGGCGGCGGCGAGGCCACGGCCGAGGCCGGCCCCTGGCTGCTGGGGCTGGACATGCCCCGCTACATCCCGTTCCTGAAACACAGCCGCCGCCGGGATCTGCGCGAGCGGCTCTACAGGGCCCACGTGGGCCGCGCCTCCGGCCAGGGGGAGGGGTCCGGCGCCGAGCTGAACAACTGGCCGCTGATCGAGCGCATCCTCACCCTGCGGGGCGAGCAGGCCCGGCGCCTGGGCTACGCCACCTGGGCCGAGGTGAGCCTGGCCGCCAAGATGGCGGACTCGGTGACCGCCGTGGAAGGGCTGCTGGAGGAGCTGCGGGCCGCGGCCCTGCCGGTGGCCCAGCGGGAGCTGGAGCAGCTGCGGGCCTGCGCCGCCCGCCACGGCGCCCCCGAGGCCGCAGACCTGCAGCCCTGGGACGTGAGCTTCTGGGCGGAGGTGCTGCGCCAGGAGAGCTTCGAGCTCGACAGCGAGGCCCTGCGCCCCTACTTCCCCCTGCCACGGGTGCTGGACGGCCTGTTCGCCCTCTGCGGCCGCCTGTTCGACATCCGGATCCAGGCCGCTGACGGCGAGGCGCCGGTGTGGCACCCGGACGTGCGCTTCTTCCGGGTGCTGGAGGGGCCCGGCGCCGGCGAGCGGGCCGGCCAGCCCATCGCCGCCTTCTACCTCGACCCCTACAGCCGCCCGGGCAGCAAGCGCGGCGGCGCCTGGATGGACGAGTGCCTGGGGCGTTCCCGGGCAGCCGATGGCACGCCGGTGCTGCCGGTGGCCTACCTGATCTGCAACCAGAGCCCGCCGGTGGGCACCACCCCCAGCCTGATGACCTTCGAGGAGGTGGAGACCCTCTTCCACGAGTTCGGCCACGGCCTGCAGCACATGCTCACCACCGTGGAGCGGCCCCAGGCCGCCGGCATCAACAACGTGGAGTGGGATGCGGTGGAGCTGCCCAGCCAGTTCATGGAGAACTGGTGCTACGACCGCGCCACCCTGCTGGGCATGGCGCACCACTGGCAGAGCGACGAGCCCCTGCCCGAGGCGGAGTTCGCCAAGCTGCTGGCCGCCCGCACCTTCCTGGGGGGCGCCGCCACCTTGCGCCAGGTGCACTTCGCCCTCACCGACCTGCGGCTGCACAGCCAGTGGACCCCGGACTGCGGCCGCACCCCGGAGCAGCTGCGCCGGGAGATCGCCACCACCACCACGGTGCTGCCCCCGATCGACGGGGACGCCTTCCTCTGCTCCTTCGGCCACATCTTCGCCGGCGGCTACGCGGCCGGCTACTACTCCTACAAGTGGGCCGAGGTGCTCAGCGCCGACGCCTTCAGCGCCTTCGAGGAGGTGGGCCTGGAGAACGAGGAGCGCATCCGCGACACCGGCCGGCGCTTCCGCGCCACGGTGCTCAGCCTGGGGGGCAGCCTCGATCCCCAGGCGGTGTTCGAGGCCTTCCGCGGCCGCCGGCCCTCCAGCGAGGCCCTGATCCGCCACTCCGGCCTGGTGGCGGCCTGAGGCCGGCGAGCCCCGAGGGACCGCGCCGCTGCGGCCCCCTCAGGGCTCCAGCAGGGCGGCAGTGATCGGCCCGAGGGCCTCGGGGCGGGTGATCAGGTGTCTGTGGTTGGCCACCGGCAGCACCTCCACCCGGCCCACCGGCAGCACCCCCTTCCAGGAGGGGACGACCATCGTGTCCAGCAGGCACCAGAAGCTGCGGCAGTCCAGGGCCTGCAGGGGGGAGAGGTCGGCGTTGAGGCGGCGGATCAGGGGGCTGCCCAGCTTCATGTCGGCGATGCCGGGCAGCAGCCAGCGGGGGCAGGGCTGCGCCGAGGCGGTGCCGTTCTGGGGGCTGCCCACGCTGATGAACCGGCGGGTGCGGCGGTGGCCCCCCAGCAGCTGGATCCAGGTGCGGCCGATGACGCCGCCCATGGAGAACCCCAGCAGATCGAGCTCCCGCTCAGGGCCGAAGGCGGCTTCGATCTCCCGGCCCAGCTGGGCGGCCAGCGCCTCCAGGGGCCTGCTGCCCAGGCCGTGGGGCAGGTGCGGAGCCAGCAGTGGGTCGCGGCGCCCCCCCAGCCGCTCCTCCAGGCGCCGGAACAGCTGCGGCGTGTCCCAGAGCCCGTGCACCAGCACCAGCGGCCGGGGCAGGCCGGTGGGGCCGGCAATCGACGCGGCGGCCATCAGCGCGGCCCGGCGGGGCCCGCTGGGCTCGCCCCCAGCCCGTGGCGGCCGCGCCGCACGGCCACGCTGCCCGTGAAGCCCGGCACCGGCGCCCGGCACTTGCGCAGCTCCAGCCCCATCGGCACCGGGCCGTAGAGCTCCTCCAGCAGGGTGAGGATCCGCTCGGCGTAGTGCTCCAGGGTCAGGCAGCGCAGGCCCGCGGCCTGGCGCTGCAGGGCGGTGATGGCGCGGCTGTAGTCGAGGCTGTGCTCCAGCGCGTCGGCGCGGCCGGCGGCCGCCAGGTCCACCGCCAGCTCCAGGTCGAGCTCGAACCACTGGCCCAGCTGCCGCTCCTGCTCCAGCACGCCCACGTGGGCCCACAGGCGCAGGGCGCGCACCAGGATGCGGTCGGCGGGCAGCGGCGGCGGAACGGCCCCGGCCAGGGCGGAGGTGCTCACAGGGGCAGGGGGCGGTGGCTGAACTGGCGCCGGCCGCTGGAGTAGTCGGCGGCGATGTGGCCCTCGCCCCGCAGCCGGTAGCGGTAGGTCACCAGGCCCTCGAGCCCCACGGGGCCCCGGGGCGGCAGGGTCTGGGTGCTGATGCCCACCTCGGCGCCGAAGCCGTAGCGGAAGCCGTCGGCGAAGCGGGTGGAGCAGTTGCGGTACACCCCGGCGCTGTCCACGGCCCGCAGGAAGCGCTCGGCGGCGGCATCATCGCGGCTGGCGATGGCATCGGTGTGGCGGGAGCCGTAGCGGGCGATGTGCTCCAGGGCCTGCTCCAGGTCGTCCACCACCTTCACCGCCAGGATCAGGTCGGAATACTCGTGGCCCCAGTCGTCGTCGCTGGCGGTGCCGGCCACCCCCAGGGCCCGGGCGGCCGCATCGCCGCGCAGCTCCACCCCGGCGGCGGTGAGGGCCGGGATCGCCGCGGCCAGGAAGGCGGGCGCCACGGCGCGGTGCACCAGCAGGGTCTCGATCGCGTTGCAGGCGGCCGGGTACTGGCTCTTGGCGTCCACGGCGATCCGCACCGCCTGGGGGATGTCCACGTCCCGGTCCACGTAGAGATGGCAGACACCATCGGCGTGGCCCAGCACCGGGATGCGGGTGTTGTCCTGGATGAAGCGCACCAGGGCGTTGGAGCCGCGGGGGATGATCAGATCCACCAGGCCGTCAAGCTTGAGCAGCGCCAGGCTCTCCTCGCGGGAGGTGAGCAGGGCCAGGGCCTCGGGACTCACCGCCGAGCCGGCCAGGCCCTGCTGCAGCGCCGCCAGGATCGCCGCGCAGCTGAGGGCGGCCTCGCGCCCCCCCTTGAGGATGGCGCCGTTGCCGGAGCGGATCGCCAGCGCGGCGATCTGCACCACCGCATCGGGCCGCGCCTCGAAGATCACCCCCACCACCCCGAGGGGCACGCTGACCCGCTCCAGCACCAGGCCGGCATCCAGCTCAGTGTGCAGCTGGCGCTGGCCCAGGGGGTCCGCCAGGGCCGCCAGCTGGCGCACGCCCTCGATGGCGCCGGCCAGCTTGGCCTCATCCAGCTTCAGCCGTGCCACCAGCGCCGGGGCCAGGCCCTCGGCGGCGGCGGCCCCCAGATCGGCTCGGTTGGCGGCCACGATCGCCCCGGCCTGGGCCTCCAGGGCCGCGGCCATGGCCAGCAGGGCCTGGCGCCGCTGCTGGTCACTGCACTGGCCCAGGGCCATGGCGGCCCGGCGCACGGCGGCGGCCCGCTGCAGCAGCTCAGGGGAGGGGTCGGGAACGCGGGCTGGATCGGACACGCTCAGGGCCGGATGCGAACTCCGGGTTGGGCAGTGCCCCCATCATCCCAAGGGGCAGGGCTGAGGCCCGCTGCCGGCCGCCACCAGGCGGTCAAGGGCCAGCCTGGCGGCGCCGAGGCGGCCGGCGCCGTTGCCCAGGGCGCAGCGGCGCAGCTCCAGCCCCTCGCGGCTCACGGCCAGCACCCGTCGCTCCAGCTCCGCCCGCACCGCCGGCAGGAAGTGGGCGCTGGCGGCACTGAGGCCGCCGCCGATCAGCACCACCTCCGGGGTGAGCACATAGAGCAGCGAGCTGAGGCCGATCCCCAGCCATCGCCCGTAGGCCTGCCACACCGCCCGGGCCTCGGCATCGCCGGCATCGGCCCGGCGGCAGAGCTCGGCCGGATCCAGGGGGCTGAGCCGGGCCAGGCCGCGGATCGAGCAGCGGGTCTCCAGGGAGCCGCTGTTGCCGCTGTTGCAGGGGGCACCATCGGGCTCCACGCCGATCAGGCCCAGCTCGCCGGCGGCGCCGCCGTGGCCCACGAACAGGGCGCCGTTGAGCAGGATGCCGCCGCCCACGCCGGTGCCGAGGGTCAGCAGGATCGCGTCGCGGCAGTCCTGGGCGGCACCGCGCCAGGCCTCCCCCACCAGGGCGGCATTGGCGTCGTTGGCCAGGGTCACGCGCCGGCCCAGCCGCGGCTCCAGCCAGTCGGCCAGGGGCACCTCCTGCCAGCCCTCGAGGTTGATGGCCAGCCGGGCCACGCGGTTGCGGCGATCGGTGGGGCCCGGCAGGCCGATGCCCACCACCGGCGCCAGGCCATCGGGGTCGAGCTGGCCGATCGCCTCGACGATGGCCATGGTCACGGCACCGGGCATGGCCGGGCGGGGCGTCGCCAGCTGCAGCTCCGCCAGCAGCCGACCGGCCCGATCGAAGCGCCCGAGCTTGATGGCGGTGCCGCCGAGGTCGACACCGATCAGCTGGGTCATCGCGCGGGCCGGAGCTGGCGGGCAGGGTAGGGCGGCCCGGTGGTCGCCCCGGGGTGGCGGCGCCCTGGAGATGCGGCCGCCCGCTGCGGTCGCCCAGAGGCCGAGGGTTCAGAAGCGGAAGAACAGCTGCAGCTGGGTCTGCCAGCGGCCCTCGGTGTCCACCGAGCCCTGCAGGCCGAGCCTGTCATTGGCCTGGTAGCGCAGGGTCATCTGCGGGGGGATGTCACTGCGGTTGGGGGCGGCCAGCACCGAGAAGTTGAACCGCTCGGTGAGGTCCAGGCCGATCTCGCTGCCCAGCACCAGCTGGGCGGGGATGCGGCGCACGCGGGTCTGGCCCGGGGAGCCGCTGGGGAGCGTCTCGGCGGGGGCGAAGTAGGTGGGGTACAGGGCGAAGCTGAGCCGCTGCCCGAACGCCTCGCTGAGGCCGCCCACCACCGGCGAAAGCAGCGACTGGCCCAGCACCGTGGCCAGGGCGGCCGTGGCGTTGCCGCCGATCAGGCCCACCAGGGAATTGCCGCCGATCAGCGCCACCAGCCGCTCCTGCGGCAGGGGCGGGCTGCTGCGCAGGCGGATGTTCTCCATCAGCCGATCGGCCGGGCCGCTCACCGTCAGCACCACCCGGATCAGGTTCAGCTGATCCAGGGCCGTGGTGGGGGCGGCCACGGTCCAGTCGTAGATGCTGGAGCGATCGGCCCGGCTGGTGGCGATGTTGTCCGAAACGCGGGTGCGCAGGGCGATGTCCAGGTAGGGCACCAGCCCCAGGGCGGGGGTGAACACCGCCACATTCGGCGCGTCGGGGTCGAGGCTGAAGCTGGTGGTGAACAGCCCCAGGCGGCCGTTGAGCAGCCGCACCACGCCCCGGGCCTGCAGGGAGGGGTCGAGCGGACCGCTGAGGGTGAGCAGGCCGGCGCTGCCGAAGTTCACCACGTTGGGCACCACCACCCGCAGGTCCGGACCGAGGCGCAGCCGCAGGCCATCGAGGCCGATGAAGGGCAGGTTCGGCACCGCCTCCCGCAGCGAGCGGCTGGAGCCGCTCTCGATGTCGGGGCCCATCACCACGAGGGGCTGGCGGAAGTCCCAGCGCTCCTCCACCAGCTGGCGCACGCTCACCGGCTTCTGCGGCTCCTCCTCCCGGGCCAGCTGGCCCGGCTGCACGTTCAGCACCCCCTTGGAGAGGCGCAGCTCCCCGCCCAGCCGGGGCCGCAGCAGGCTGCCGCGCACCTGCACCTCGCCGTCCACCTCGGCCCGCAGCCGCGGCACGCGGAAGGGGGCCTGCCGCAGCTGCAGGGCCAGGGGCCGCGCCAGGTCCCCGTCGGGGTTCACCAGGGCCAGCTGGCCGCCACCGGAGAGCTGGCCCCGCTCCCCCACCCGGGCCTGGAGCTCCTGCAGCTCCAGGGTGGTGAAGTCGAACAGCAGCGTGGCCTCCAGGTCGCGCATGGTCTGGCCGGCCACCTCCAGCACCCCCCGGCGGAAGCGCAGGAAGCCGTTGGCGATGGGCTCGCGCAGGCTGCCCCGCACCAGCAGCTGCAGGTCGGCACTGCCCTGCTGCCAGCGCACCGCCGGGCCGGCCAGGCTGGCCAGGAAGCGCAGGCCGTCGCCGCGGCTCGCCAACCGCAGCTCCAGCCCGTCCGCCTCCGGCCGCAGCGGCACCCGGCCCCTGAACTCCACGTCGCTGCTGGCACCGGCGCTGCGCAGCGACCAGTCCAGGCGCACCGCCTGGCCGTCGAGGGCCAGGGCACCCCGTTCCAGGGCCAGGGGCTGGTCGTTGAGGCTCGCCTGCTGCAGGGCCAGGGTGGCGTCCAGCGCCGGGGCGACGCCCCCCAGGCGGTAGCGGCCCTGGGCCGACAGCCCGCCCCGCAGGCCGTCCGGCACCGGCGTCAACAGGGCCAGCAGCGCCAGGGGCAGGTGGTCGAAGCTGAAACGGCCGCCGCCCTGGCCCAGGGGCCCCTCGATGCGCAGCCGCAGCGGTTCGCCGGCCAGCACCCGGTCCCGGTCCTGCTGCTCCAGCCAGAGGTGGCCGCGGGCCCGCAGGTCGAGGTTCAAGCGCCCGGGGGAGGGGCCCGAGAGGGTCAGGTTGGCGTCCACCAGGGCCTGCAGGTCCCGCAGCTGGGGCCGGGGCGCGCGCTGCCGGGCCAGGGCGGCCTGGTCCAGCAGGCGCTGGTGGGCGGCGGCCAGGGCCTCGAGCTGGTCCTGCAGGGTGCCCCCCAGGGTGTCGATGGCCAGGCTGCCCAGGTCCCGGGCCTGGCCGCGGGGCAGCGGCGGACCGCCGCGCCACGCGGGCCAGGCCTCCAGCAGCTCGCGGATCAGGTCGGCGCTGAGGCCGCGGGCCTGCAGCCGGCTCCAGAGGGCACCGCCCCGCTCCCCCCGCAGCCGCAGGCCGATCTCCCCGGCGGGGCGGCGGCCGTCGCCGCGGGGATGCAGCAGGCCGGTGAGCTCGAAGCGCCTGCCGCGGTACTCGCCGTGGGCGTCGAAGCGGCGGCCGCGGATGCCCAGCAGCTGGGGATCGTCGATGCGGGCGCTGCCATGCATCCACAGGGGCTGCAGGTCGAGGGAGCCCTGGCCGCTGAGCCGGCCGGAGAGGGGCTGCAGCCGCTGCTGCGGACCGAGGGCCAGGCTCAGGCCCTCCAGGGGGAAGGAGCGGGCCCGCCACAGGTAGCGGCGGGGGGAGCCGCTGAAGGCCAGCTGGCCGTCCTGGCGATCGAGCTGCACCCGGCTGGGCAGCCAGCGCCGATCCAGGCTGGCCGTCAGCCGGCCCCCTGGCGCCGGCGCCAGGGAGTCCAGGGCCAGGTTGCCGCCGCCGCCTGCGGCGGGGCTGAGCCGGCCGCGCCAGGTCTCGGCCAGGGCCAGGGGACCGGCGCCGGGGGCGCTCACCTGCAGCGCCAGGTCGGGCCGCAGGGCCGCCAGCGGACCGCGCACGCTGCCCCGGGCATCGAAGCGGCCCCGCAGCCGCGAGCCCAGCAGCGGCGTCAGCCGGGCCAGGGGGTAGGAGCGCAGCTCCAGCTGCAGGTCGAGCTCGCCGGCCCGCAGGCCCTGGCGTCCTGCGGCCAGGGGCAGCCGGCCGCTGGCGGTGAGGCCAGGGCCCGCCAGCCGCTCCAGCCGCAGCAGCTGGCGGGCCCAGACCAGCCGGGCGCTCCAGTCGCCCACCAGGGGATTGCGCCGCTGGCGCAGCGCCAGGGAGAACCGCGGATCGCCGAGCCTGCCGTCGGCCCGCAGGTCGGCCTCCAGCTGGGGGGCGGCCCCGAGCGGGGCGGCGAGGGCCGGCAGGTCACGCCAGAGGTCGTTGCCCAGCCGCAGCTGCCGGGAGCGCAGGTCCAGCCGCGGCCAGAGGCTGCCGACCGCCCGCAGCTGGCCGTCGCCGCGGCGCAGCACCAGCTCGGGCAGCTGCAGCCGCAGGGGCGCCGCACCGGGGCGGCCGGGCCGTCCATCCAGGTCGAGGCGGGCGGTGAGGTCCAGGGGCCGCGCTGGCCCCTGGCCGGCGGCGGGCAGCTGCAGGCGCCCGCTCAGGCGCCCATCCAGGTGGCGCCAGGGCCCCGCCAGGCTGGCGCTGAGGCGGTGGCCGCGGCGGCGCTCCCGGGCCTGGAGCTGCAGCTCGAGGCGACCGGCCCGGCGACCCGCCAGCTGGAGCCCGCCCTGGACCCGGCCGCGCCAGTCCGCCAGGGCCAGCTCGGCCGGCTGCAGCAGCAGCGCCGGGCCGCGGCAGCGCAGGGCCAGGCGCTCGGCCACCAGGGGCGCCGGCAAGACCGGCCAGCGCCAGCGGGCATCGCTGACCCGCAGCTGGCCCCGGCAGCGCCGGCCCCGGGATCCGGGTCCCGGATCCTCCAGCTGCAGCCGGCCGCTGGCGACGCCCTCCAGCTGACCGGCCAGGGGTCGCTGCACCCCCGCGGGCAGCAGGGCCACCAGCGGCGCCACGGGCAGCTGACGCGGGGCGACGGCCAGGGACCAGCGCCGATCCCGCCAGTTCAGGGCACCCTGGAACGGCAGCAGGCCCCCGGCCGCCGGCCGGAGGCTGCCCTCCAGGTGCAGCTGGCGCCGCCACAGGTCCAGACGGGTGCTGCCCTGCAGAGTGGCCTGCAGGGGCCGCGGCGGCAGCCCCGCCAGGGCGGGCGGCAGCAGCCGCAGCCGGGCCGGATCCCGCAGCCGGATCTCCAGCCCGAGCCGTGGCGGCTCGACACCGGCGGGCAGCGGTCCCAGCTCCCAGTAGGCGCCCCGGCGGTTGGGGCGCAGCTCAACGCGGGCCCCCGTGAGCTCCAGGCGCAGGATCCAGGCGCGGCGGACCAGGCTGGCCAGGGGATCGAGGCTCACCGCCACGGCCTCCACCTCGGCCGTGGAGGGGTTCCCGGGCCCCGGGCGGAAGCGACTGGCGCCCGCCTTCACGCCCCAGGGCCGCAGGCCGCGGTAGGGCCCCAGCTCCAGGGGGTGGCCCATCACCCGCCCCAGCTGGGTCTCCAGCTGGGGCCGCAGCCGGCGGTAGAGCCCGGCACCGACCCCATCGGCACTCCACCAGGTGAGGGCCACCAGGCCGGAGGCCAGGGCCAGGGGGGGCCAGCGCCGCCGCGGGCCGGCCGGGGATGGGGGCGGGCTGGCCGGGTCGCGGGAGTCCTGCGGCTGCACCCCCATGGGCCCGTGGCTGTCAGCGGCTGGGGAGGCCCGAATATAAGGGGGTTGCACCACCTGCCCAGTCCCCATGCCAGCCGATCCCCTGCTGTTCTCGGCTGGCACCTGGCTCGGCGCCGCGGGCGGGGGGCTGGCGCTGCTCACCGTGGTGGGCTTCCTGGCCCGCTGGGGAATCCGCTTCCGCCTGGTGGGGGTCACCAGCTTCACCGTGCTGCTGTCGCTCTCCTGCCTGGCCTTCGCCATCAGCTATTCGCCCCGCACCGCGGTGGTGGGGGCCGTGACCGTGCCGGTGGTGTTCGACAACGGCACCGACCTGGTGATCGCCGCCGCCCCGGCCGACCTGGCCCCCGAGGCCTACGGGCCCACGGTGGAGCAGGTGGCCCGCAACCTGCGCGGCGGCGGGCGCAGCAGCGACGACGGCCTGGTGCACGTGCGCCTGCGCCGCATCGAGGCCGCCGGCAACGGCCTGGCCCGGCCGGTGGTCCTGGCGGAGGCCAGCCGCAGCCTGCGGGGCGACACCGTGACGGTGCTGCCCTGAATCTGAGCCACTGCTTGCCTGATCCACCACTGCCCTGTCTGGGGGTCCCTGGGATGCTGCGCCTGCCGAGCCACTTCCGCGCCGAGGCCGTCGTGCTCGAGCAGGCCGGCATCGACAGCTGGGCCGCCCTGGCCCGCCAGAGCGATGGCCAGCTGCGCCGCTGGGCCGGTGGCGGTCGGGCCTCCGAGCAGCGCCTGATCAAGCTGCGGGGCCAGGCCCAGCTGGTGGTGGAGGTGGGGCTTCAGCCCGAGGAGGCGGCCCTGCTGCTCTACGCCGGCATCGCCAGCCGCCGCGGCCTGGCCGAGGCCTCCCCCCAGCAGCTGCTCACCCAGCTGGGCCGGCTCGAGCGCTCGCTGCTGGGGATGGCGCCGCCCCGGGTCGATCCGGCCACCCTGCGGCGCTGGATCCGCCGGGCCCAGGCCGGCCCCGGCCCGTCGGGCCCCAGTCGCTCGCCGAACTGACCCTCGCGCCCCGGGGGCTTCCGCCCCCCGCCCCTGGAATGGAAGGACGATCGGGACTGGACCTGCAGCCCGCCGGCCCCCGTCCCCAGTCCCCCTGCCGGGCCCGTCCCCATCCCGCCGTGCGTCCCACCCACCCCCAGCCCCGAGCCCAGTGCCCACCCCGGCCGGTCGCCGCCCTGCTGGCCGCCGGCCTGGCGGGGTTGGCCCTGGCCCTGGCGGACCTGCCTGCCCGCGCCAACTCCCCCCTGCTGGACAGGGTCAAGCAGAACCCGCAGCTGGCCCGCAGCCTCTGCAGCGACCTCAAGGCCCTCAACGCCCAGGGCATCTCCGCCACCTCGCCCCAGGCCCTGGCGATGGTGGCCTCCCGCCAGGGCCTGAACCGCACCGACGCCGAGATCCTCACCACCTACGTGGTGGGGCTGCACTGCCCCGAGGTGCGCTGAGCCGTGGCCGGCACGGCCGCGGCGCCGGGGGCTGACCAGCCGGTGCAGGTGTCGGACGTCGGCGGCACGACGCCGGATGGCGTCACCCTGGCGGGGCGCCTCTGGCGGCCGGCCGGCCGGGGCCCCTGGCCCACCCTGCTGATGCGCCAGCCCTACGGACGGGCCATCGCCTCCACCGTGACCTATGCCCACCCCCACTGGTACGCCAGCCACGGCTACGCGGTGCTGGTGCAGGACGTGCGCGGCCGCGGCGACTCCGGCGGCCGCTTCGGCGGCTTCGGCCAGGAGGCGGCCGATGGCAGCTGGACCCTGGCCTGGCTGCGGGGGCAGCCCTGGTGCAACGGCCGGGTGGGCTGCTACGGCTTCTCCTACCAGGGCCTGACCCAGCTGCTCTGGCGTGACGGGGCCCAGCTGCCGGATGCCCTGGCCCCCGCCATGGCCGGCCTGGACGAGCGCCGGCACTGGGCCAGCGAGGGCGGCGCCCACTGGTGGGCCCTGGGCCTGGCCTGGGCCCTGCAGCTGGCGGGCGAGGGCTGCCGCCGCCGGGGCGATGACGCCGGCTGGGCAGCCCTCCGCCAGGCCCTGGCGGACGGCGATTTCCTGGGGCGGGGCCTCGAGCTGCTGGCCCGCCACGACCCCGACGGCATGGGGCTGGCCTGGCTGCGCCACGACCCCGCCGGGCCCGAGGGCTGGGTGCAGCACCGGCCACCGGCCGCGCTGTGGCGCCGGCCGATGCTGCAGATCGGCGGCTGGCACGACCCGTACCTCAACGGCGTGCTCGACCTCTGGCGGCGGGCCGAGGCCGGCGGCAGCGCCCAGCTGCTGCGCATCGGCCCCTGGACCCACCTGCACTGGCGGGGGGGCATCGACCGGCTGCAGCTGGCCTTTTTCGATCGCCACCTGCGGGACCGGGAGCCCCCGCCGGACACCGGCCAGCCCCCCTGCCTGCTGGCGGACCTGGCCGCGGGCCCCTGGCGGGCCCGCTCGCCCCACCAGGGCAGTGGCCAGCGCTGGGGCCTGGCCAGCGCCGGCCTGGCGGCCATCGACGCCGGGGAGGGCCGGCTGCTGGGGGACGCCAGCGGCCGCGGCACGGTGCTGCTGGTGCACGATCCCTGGCGGCCGCTGCCCGGCCGCGGCGGCCACCTGGGCCTCGATGCCGGGCCGGTGGAGCGGGGCGACCTCGACCAGCGCAGTGACGTGGCCTGCTTCACCACGGCCCCACTGACGGCCCCCCTGGAACTGCTGGGCCGGCCGCTGCTGGAGCTGGTGGTGGCGGCGGATCAGCCGGGCTTCGACCTGGCGGTGGCCCTCTCGGTGCTCAAGCCCTCGGGGGCAGTGCTGCAGCTCAGCACCGGCGTGGCCCGCTGGCTTGGGCCGGATTGCCAGCGGCCGCTGCGGCGCCGGGTGGCCCTGCAGCCCCTGCTGGCCACCCTCCAGCCGGGCGAGCGGCTGCGGCTCTCGATCGGTGCCGCCGCCTGGCCCCAGATCGCCGTCAACCCCGGCAGCGGCGCCCTGCCGGCCGGCCCCAGCGGCCCCCGCCACCGGGTGATCACCCTGGAGCTGCAGCTGGCCGAGGCGGAGCTCGGCATCACCCCGATGCTTGGGGCAAACTGAGCCGACTTCGACCGCCTGCCCGCCCGTGACCCTGCGCGCCGTCCTGCTAGGTCTCGCTGTCGCCACCGCCGGCCTCAGCGGGGCGGCCCTTGCCCAGGGCCCCGCCCAGGCTCCCCCCGCCGGCACGGCCCCGCTTGCCGGCTCCGCGTCCAGGGACGCCCAGCCAGCCCTGAGTGTGGAGCAGGCCCGGACCGCCGCCCGCCGGGTGCTGGAGGCGGTGAAGAGCCGCGATGCCAATGCCCGCTATGCCCAGTTCTCCGAGGAACTGAAGGCGATGAGCAGCCCCTCGATGGTGGCCGCCACGATCCGCAGCCAGCCGAAGATCCTCAGCTATGAACTGCTGAGCGTGCGCAGCGGCGTCAGCAGCAGCACCGTGGAGGCCGAGCTCACCACCACGGCAGGCAAGTCGGTGGTCTTCATCGTGCTCAACCACGAGGGCAGGATCAGCCGCTACTACGTGGATCGCACCGACGACGACGCCAGCGAAGTGGCACTCAATTTCGTGCGAGCCATCAGCAGCGGCAATTACATCACCGCCGAGAGCTTCCTCAGCCCGGACTTCCAGAAGGAGATCCCCCCGGCGGCCCTGCAGGCCAAGTGGCTGCAGCTCCAGCGGGCCACCGGCAGCTTCGTGCGGGTGGGCCGGGCCGTGGAGGCGGAGCGCACGACTGAGGCGCGGCTGGTGCTGGTGAACGTGGAGTTCAACCGGCTCAGCGACACGCTCTATGTGATCCTCAACGCCAACAACCAGATCGTGGGGGTCGACTTCCCCGAGACGCCGGCCCAACCCCAGCCGGCGCGCTGAGGCGCGGCGCCGCGGCCCCCCGCAGCGGCCACGGATCCCCGTCAAATCCGCCATGGCCGGCCCGGAAAAGCCGCGTAGGCTCGCAGCCACGCCCTGCTCTCAACGCCTGTGCTGGCTCAGCTCGACTGGTTGGTGGACGACGCCCAGCGGCTGGCGGAATGCCGGCACGACCACCCCTACGCGCTGCTGGGTCCCCAGCCCCTGGAGGGCGGCGGCTGGGTGGTGCGGGCCTGGCTGCCGGAGGCGGAGCGGGTGGAGCTGCTCCACGCCGGCCAGGCCATCCCCCTGGAGACGCCGCACCACCCCTGGCTGTTCGAGGCCGCCCTGGCGGACGATCCCGGCAGCGTCTACCAGCTGCGGGTGCAGCGTGGCGGCATCGAGCACCTGGCCCACGACCCCTGGGCCTTCCGCGAGGAGTGGATGGGGGAGCTGGACCGGCACCTGTTCGCCGAGGGCAACCACCACCACATCTGGCGCCGCATGGGCGCCCACCCGGTGCATCACCACGGCGTGGCCGGCGTGCAGTTCTGCCTGTGGGCCCCCAATGCCCGCAGCGTGGCGGTGCTGGGCAACTTCAACGGCTGGGACGGCCGCCATCACCCGATGCAGAGCCGTCTCGGGGGCATCTGGGAGCTGTTCGTTCCGGGGCTTGGGGCCGGTGAGATCTACAAGTACGAGGTGCGCACCCAGGCGGGCCACTGCTACGCCAAGGCCGATCCCTACGGCTTCCGCCACGAGGTGCGCCCCGCCAACGGCTCCATCGTCGAGCCCCTGGGCGCCTTCCCCTGGAACGACGCCGACTGGATGGCCGCCCGCGACAGCCGCAACCCGCTGGATCAACCGATCGCGGTGTACGAACTGCACCTGGGCAGCTGGCTGCACGGCAGCGCCGACCAGCCCTACCTCGAGCCGGACGGCACACCGCGCCCGCCGGTGCCCGCCGCCGACCTCAAGCCCGGCGCCCGGCTGCTCACCTACCCCGAGCTGGCCGACCGGCTGATCCCCTATGTGAAGGCCCGGGGCTTCACCCACATCGAGCTGATGCCGATCTCGGAGCATCCCTTCGATGGCTCCTGGGGCTACCAGGTCACGGGCTGGTATGCCCCCACCAGCCGCTTCGGCACACCCGACGAGTTCCGCGCCTTCGTGGACCGCGCCCACGCCGAGGGCATCGGCGTGATCCTCGACTGGGTGCCCGGCCACTTCCCCAAGGACGCCCACGGCCTGGCCTTCTTCGATGGCGCCCATCTCTACGAGCACGCCGATCCGCGCATCGGCGAACACAAGGAATGGGGCACGCTGATCTTCAACTACAGCCGCAACGAGGTACGCAACTTTCTGGTGGCGAACCTCATCTACTGGTTCGAGCAGTTCCACATCGATGGGATCCGGGTGGATGCGGTGGCCTCGATGCTCTACCGCGACTACCTGCGGCCCGACGGTGAGTGGCTGCCCAACGACCAGGGCGGCCGCGAGAACACCGAGGCGGTGCGCTTCCTGCAGCAGGCCAACCACGTGCTGTTTGAGCACTTCCCCGGCGCCCTCTCGATCGCCGAGGAGTCCACCACCTGGCCGATGGTGACCCAGCCCACCGCGATCGGCGGCCTGGGCTTCAACCTCAAGTGGAACATGGGCTGGATGCACGACATGCTCGACTATTTCGAGCTCGATCCATGGTTCCGCCAGTTCCACCAGAACAACGTCACCTTCTCGATCTGGTACGCCTACACCGAGAACTTCATGCTGGCCCTCAGCCACGATGAGGTGGTGCACGGCAAGAGCCACCTGCTGCACAAGATGCCGGGCGACGACTGGCAGAAGTTCGCCAACGTGCGCGCCCTGCTCGCCTACATGTGGACCCACCCCGGCAAGAAGACCATCTTCATGGGGATGGAATTCGGCCAGCGGGCCGAGTGGAACGTCTGGGGCGACCTGCAGTGGGACCTGCTCCAGTACGAGCCGCATCAGGGCCTGCAGCGGCTGGTGGACGACCTGAATGTCTTCTACAGGTCGGAGCGGGCCCTCTGGGGCGACGACCATGACCAGTACGGCTTCCAGTGGATCGACTGCAACGACAATCGCCACTCGGTGATCAGCTTCATGCGGCGCGAGAGCACCACCGGCCGCTGGGTGGTGGTGGTGGCCAACTTCACCCCCCAGAGCCACTCCCACTACCGGGTGGGGGTGCCGCTGCCGGGCTTCTACGGCGAGGTGTTCAACACCGATGCCGAGCGCTACGGCGGCAGCAACCTCGGCAACCTCGGCGGCAAGTTCACCGACGACTGGGGCATCCACGGCTACGGCCAGTCCCTGGACCTCTGCCTGCCGCCGCTGTCGGTGCTGGTGTTCAGCCGCGACGAGCGGCGCAGCCAGGAGCTGGCGCCGGCCGCCGCCTGACGCTCCTGTTGTGACGAAGCGCCCGCCCGGGGCCAGGGCCCGCCGGCCCGTCGGGGGCTGCTCGGGTAAGTTCGCCCCTGGCCTCGCTGACCGCCATGACCGGAACCGCCCCCCTGCTGCTGCGCGCCGCCCGAGGTGAGCAGGTGGAGCGGCCGCCGGTGTGGATGATGCGCCAGGCGGGCCGCTACATGAAGGTCTACCGCGACCTGCGCGACCGGCATCCCGGCTTCCGCGAGCGCTCCGAGAACCCGGATCTCTCCTACGAGATCTCGATGCAGCCTTTCCACGCCTTCCAGCCCGATGGCGTGATCCTGTTCTCCGACATCCTCACGCCCCTGCCGGGCATGGGGATCGACTTCGACATCATCGAGAGCCGCGGCCCGATCATCGAGCCGGCGATCCGCTCCCAGGCCCAGGTGGATGCCCTGCGGCCCCTGGATCCCGCCGAGGCCCTGCCCTTCGTGGGCGAGGTGCTGGGCCGCCTGCGCCGGGACGTGGGCAACCAGGCGGCGGTGCTGGGCTTCGTGGGTGCGCCCTGGACCCTGGCCGCCTACGCGGTGGAGGGCAGGAGCTCCAAGACCTATGCGGTGATCAAGCAGATGGCGTTCCGGGAGCCGGCGCTGCTGCACCAGCTGCTGGGCCACCTGGCCGATTCGATCGCCACCTACGTGCGCTATCAGATCGATTCCGGCGCCCAAGTGGTGCAGCTGTTCGACTCCTGGGCCGGCCAGCTCAGCCCGATCGACTACGACGTGTTCGCCGCGCCCTACCAGAAGCGGGTGATCGACCAGGTCAAGGCCACCCATCCCGACACCCCCCTGATCCTCTACATCTCCGGCAGCGCCGGGGTGCTCGAGCGCATGGGCCGCACCGGCGTCGACATCGTGTCGCTGGACTGGACCGTGGACATGGCCGATGGCATCGCCCGCCTGCCCGCTCACGTGGGCGTGCAGGGCAACGTGGACCCGGGTCTGCTGTTCGGCACCCCCGAAGCCATCCGCGAGCGCATCGTGGACACCGTGCGCAAGGCCCGCGGCCGCAGGCACATCCTCAACCTGGGCCACGGCATCCTGCCCGGCACCCCCGAGGAGAACGCCCGGGTGTTCTTCGAGGCCGGCAAGGCGGTGAACGAGCTGCTGGGGGCCGCCGTTTGACGGCCGCACCTGGCGGGGTCAGCCCCGCGGGAGCCCCGGATGACGGCGTGCGCCGGCCCCAGCGGATCCTGATCACCGGGGCCAGCGGCTGCGTGGGCCAGCAGATCGCCGCCCAGCTGCTGCAGGAGACCGACGCCGAGCTGCTGCTGTGGCTGCGGGATCCCGCCAAGCTGAAGGCGGTGCCGGCCAGCGATCCCCGCATCACCCTGCTGGTGGGGGACCTGCGCGACGTGGCGCCCCACCGCCGGCAGATCGCCTCCGCCACTCGCCTGATCCACACCGCCACCGCCTGGGGCGATCCCGAGCGGGCCCGCCAGGTGAACGTGGTGGCCGTCAAGGAGCTGCTGGCCGCCACCGATCCGGCAGTGCTGGAGCAGGTGATCTACTTCTCCACCGCCAGCATCCTCGATCGGGATCTGCAGCTGCTGCCGGAGGCCACGGCCTACGGCACCGAGTACATCCAGACCAAGGCCCAGTGCCTGCGTCAGCTGGAGCAGCACCCCCTGGCCGAGCGCATCGTGGCGGTGTTCCCCACCCTGGTGTTCGGCGGGCGCGTCGATGGCGGCGGCCCCTTCCCCACCAGCTATCTCACCGCCGGCCTGCGGGAGGCCACCCGCTGGCTGTGGCTGGCCAAGTGGCTGCGGGCCGACGCCTCCTTCCACTACATCCACGCCGCCGACATCGCCCGGGTGTGCGTCCACCTGGCCACCCAGCCGCAGCGGCCCAACCCCGAGCCGGGCCAGGGGGCCGTGCGGCGGCTGGTGCTGGGCCAGCCCCTGGTCACGGTGAACGACACCGTGGCGCGCCTGGCTCGCTGGCGCCACAGCTGGATCCCCCCCTTTGGCATCGACCTGCGGGGCTGGTTGATCGAGGGCCTGATCAAGCTGCTGCGCATCGATGTGAACGCCTGGGACCGCTTCTCGATCCGCCAGCGCCACTTCGTGCATGAGCCGGTGAGCCCGCCGGAGCGTTTCGGCCTGGTCAGCCACGCCCCCAGCCTGGAGGCGGTGTTTGAGGACGCGGGGCTGCCGGAGTCCGGCCGGGTCTGAGGCGGAGCGCCCCCCAGAGGGGGCAGCCAGCCCAGGGTCAACCCGGCCGTTTGGATCCGATTGTTTCGATCCGATGCAGGCAGCCGGGGGGCGGTGGGGGGCAACTTCTAGCCTGGTCCGGTTGCACGAGCCCCGATGCGCCGTCTTCTGTCCCTCATTGCTCTCTGCCTGACGCTGGTGTTGGGTGCCGCCCCCAGCTTCGCCGCCGACGCCGCCCACGGAGCCCAGGTGTTCTCGGCCAACTGCGCCGCCTGCCACATCGGTGGTGGCAATGTCGTCAACGCCGAGCGCACCCTCAAGCAGGATGCCCTCGAGGCCTACCTGGCCAACTACAGCGCCGGCCATGAGGCCGCCATCACCTACCAGGTGACCAACGGCAAGAACGCCATGCCCGCCTTCGGCGGCAAGCTCAGCGCCGACGACATCGCCGATGTCGCCGCCTACGTCGAATCCCAGGCCGCCAAGGGCTGGGCCTGAGTCAGCCCGGGAGCCGAGCCCAGCCCCCTGGCCGGCTCCAGGTCGCTGTCCCAACCGTCCCCCGGGGCGGTTTTTTTGTGTCAAGACCCTGGTGGTGCCGCCCCACCGGCGCCAGGGTGCCGGTAGCTCTGAGGACAGACCGGAGGCCTGCGATGACCCGCCTGGAACTGGAGCGGCTGGTGCGGGATGCCGAGTGCCATCCCCAGCTGCGGCACCACCTGGCCCGGTGCGGGAGCTGGCAGGAGCTGCTGCGGGCGGCCCGAGCGCAGGGCTACGCCGTGCGGCCCCACGACCTGCAGCAGGCCAGCCGCGAAGCCCGGGCCGGCACCTTTCTGCAGCGAGCCCGCCTGCGCCCGATCCCGCCGCTGCTGGCGGGCACCAGCAGCGATCAGTCCTGGCGGCGGCGCTCCGCCAGCACCGCCAGGTAGAGCGGCTCGGGCACGTCGCGAATGTCGTACTCGCTGGGCAGCACCCCGTGGACATGGCGGTGCACGGCCAGCCAGCAGTTGCGCTCGACGTCGCGGGCAGTGGCGTCGAACTCCCGGGAGGCCTGCACCAGCTGCTGAATCAGCGCGGGTTCGGGGAGCTCGGCCATGGCTGGGGATGGGGAGGGACGGCCACACTGGGGCCACGTGATCGATCCATCATGGCCAGCCGAGCCGTCCGCCAGGGAGTCCGAGCAACCGCCGTCCAGCCGGCGCGGAACCCCCGGGGGCCCCTCCGTCCCGCCGGGCGTACCTGCGGCGGCCTCGGCCGCCCCTCTGGGGCCCTGCTGCCCGCAGCCCTGCTGGCGGCGCTTCTGGGGCTGGCGGGCAGCGCATCCGACGCGCAGGCGGCCCCCGCGCCAGCTCCTGGCCTGGCGCCGTCCCTCCCCGACGGGAGCGCCATCATCCCGGGATCCACGCCCGCCGCCATCGATCCGAGCAGCTGGCGGCCCGGCGGCAGCCGCTGCCCCCTGATCGTCAAACCCGTCAACGCGGTGTTTCAGCCGCTGCCGATCAAGCCCAGCCAGGTGGCAGCCAAGGCCCGGGCGGGCTGCCTCTCCCCGGGCGATGCCATCTATGGGCCCGATGGCTGCCCGATCCGCTTCTGCGGCGACAGCGGGGGCGTGATCGGTCTGCCGGCTCCGCAGCCGCGCCCGGCCGCTCAACCACCGGCCCCGTAGGCCACCTGGCAGACGGCGTTGAGCAGCTGGGCCTGATCGGGATCGCCCGGCACCTGCCCGTTGAGCAGGCCGTCCTGGCAGTTGGCGGCCCCCAGCAGCTGGGTGCCGTTCACGTAATAGCTGAAGCTCACCCCGGCGCTGCCCACCGATTCCACCGAGCCGAAGTTGAGCTGATAGCTGGTCTGGGGCACCACGATCACCGGAGACTGCTGCTGGGCGGCGGCGTTCACCAGGCCGGTGATGGCCGCGCCGGTCGCCAGGCCGGCCACGCCCCAGGCGGCGGCGCTGGCGCCCCACCAGCCCCAGGAGGAGGGCGCCCAGCTGTACCAGCCCGCGGTCCAGGGCCGGCTGCCCCAGTAGCCGCCACTGCTCCAGCTCCGGTTCCAGCCGTTGAAATCGCGGTTGTAGAAGTTGGTGTTGACGTCGACGTTGCGGTTGATCGTGTTGATGTCGGGGCTGGCGGGCCGCACGGCGGGACCGTAGAGCGGGTGGGCGCCGTTGTAGCCCCCGCGCCAGGTGTCATCGCCGGTGCCGTTGAAGCGGTAGCCGCCGCCATTGCCCCAGTGGGCGGCCCCGCTGCCCCAGCTCGCACCAGCCATGCCCCGGCCCGCTCCGCCCCCAAAACCCCCGCCCCGGGCCAGGGCCGGGGCGGGCAGCAGGCCGCCGCCCAGCAGCTGGGCCCCCAGGCACACCAGGGCCAGGGCGCGGGGGCGGCGGAACGTCGGGAACGGCGAGGTCGGGGCCATGGGGTGGCGCTTCCGGCGGGCTCCCCGCTTCTAGCAACGCCAGGCCGATCGGCATCGCCGCCAGCCGGGGGATCGGCGCCCCCGCCGCCCTCCACCCCCGCGTCTGAAGGAATGGATCGGTTTACTGCCCAGCCCGGTTCGGCCTGCCCAACCTGGGGTGAGGGGCCCGAACCCAGCGGTACGGCCCCCCGCAGGGCGAGAGCGCTCGCCCTCCATACGGTGTCTTCAGCGCAGCCCTCCGAGGAGGTTCAGCCCATGCATCCCACCGCCGACCTGTTCACCGAAAAGGCCTGGGGCGCCGTCGTGGCGGCCCAGCAGCTGGCCCAGCAGAGGCGCCAGCAGCAGATGGAGAGCGAGCACCTGTTCGCCGCCCTGCTGGCCCAGCAGGGCCTGGCCGGCCGCATCCTGGAGAAGGCCGGCGTGGAGGTGGGCAGCCTCAGCCAGCGGGTCGACACCTTCCTGGCCGGGCAGCCGAGCCTGGCCACCCCACCCGAGAGCGTCTACCTGGGCAGGGGCCTCAACGCCCTGCTCGACACCGCCGAGAAGGCCAAGGCCGACTTCGGCGACAGCTACATCTCGATCGAGCACCTGCTGCTGGGCCTGGCCGGCGACGACCGCTGCGGTCGCCAGCTGCTCTCCCAGGCCGGCGTCGACACCAAGACTCTCAAGACCGCCATCGAAGCCGTGCGCGGCAGCCAGACCGTGACCGACCAGAACCCCGAAGGCACCTACGAATCCCTGGAGAAGTACGGACGCGACCTCACCAAGGCCGCCCGCGAGGGCAAGCTCGATCCGGTGATCGGCCGTGACGAGGAGATCCGCCGCACGATCCAGATTCTCAGCCGCCGCACCAAGAACAACCCGGTGCTGATCGGCGAGCCCGGCGTCGGCAAGACGGCGATCGTGGAGGGGCTGGCCCAGCGCATCGTCAACGGCGACGTGCCCCAGGCCCTGCAGAACCGTCAGCTCGTCTCGCTCGACATGGGCGCCCTGATCGCCGGCGCCAAGTACCGCGGCGAGTTCGAGGAGCGGCTTAAGGCCGTGCTGAAGGAGGTGACCGCCTCCGAGGGCCAGATCGTGCTGTTCATCGACGAGATCCACACGGTGGTGGGGGCCGGTGCCAGCGGCGGCGCCATGGATGCCAGCAACCTGCTCAAACCGATGCTGGCCCGCGGTGAGCTGCGCTGCATCGGCGCCACCACCCTGGATGAACACCGCCAGCACATCGAGAAGGACCCGGCCCTGGAGCGTCGCTTCCAGCAGGTGTTCGTCGACCAGCCCACGGTGGAGGACACGATCTCGATCCTGCGGGGCCTCAAGGAGCGCTACGAGGTGCACCACGGCGTGCGTATCGCCGACAACGCCCTGGTGGCCGCCGCGGTGCTCAGCAGCCGTTACATCGCCGATCGCTTCCTGCCGGACAAGGCCATCGACCTGGTGGACGAATCAGCAGCCCGCCTGAAAATGGAGATCACCTCCAAGCCCGAACAGATCGATGAGCTCGATCGCCGCATTCTGCAGCTGGAGATGGAAAAGCTCTCCCTCGGCCGCGAATCCGATGCCGCCAGCAAGGACCGGCTCGAGCGTCTGGAGAAGGAGCTGGCCGAACTGCGCGAACAGCAGAGCGGCCTCAATGCCCAGTGGCAGGCGGAGAAGGGCTCGATCGATGAGCTCAGCGCCATCAAAGAGGAGATCGAGCAGGTGGCTCTGCAGGTGGAGCAGGCCAAGCGCAACTACGACCTCAACAAGGCCGCAGAGCTCGAATACGGCACCTTGGCCGAGCTGCACAAGAAACTTGCCGCCAAGGAAGCTGAGCTCAACGCCAGCGGTGGTGACAAGACCCTGCTGCGCGAAGAGGTCACCGAAGACGACATCGCCGAAGTCATCGCCAAGTGGACCGGCATTCCCGTAGCCAAGCTGGTGCAGAGCGAGATGGACAAGCTGCTTCACCTCGAGGATGAGCTGCACACCCGCGTGATCGGCCAGCAGCAGGCCGTCACCGCCGTGGCCGATGCGATCCAGCGCTCCCGCGCCGGCCTCAGCGACCCCAACCGCCCCATTGCCAGCTTCCTGTTCCTCGGCCCCACCGGCGTGGGCAAGACCGAACTCTCCAAGGCCCTTGCCAGCCAGCTGTTCGACTCGGAGGAGTCGATGGTGCGCATCGACATGAGCGAATACATGGAGAAGCACGCCGTCAGCCGACTGATTGGCGCCCCTCCAGGCTACGTGGGCTACGAGGAGGGCGGCCAGCTCACCGAGGCCGTACGTCGCCGGCCCTATGCAGTGATCCTGTTCGATGAGGTGGAGAAGGCCCACCCCGATGTGTTCAACGTGATGCTGCAGATCCTCGATGACGGCCGCGTCACCGATGGCCAGGGCCGCACGGTGGACTTCACCAACACAGTACTGATCCTCACCAGCAACATCGGCAGCCAGTCCATTCTGGATCTGGCCGGCGACCCGGGCCGCCACAGCGAGATGGAGCGCAGAGTCAATGAAGCGCTACGGGGGCATTTTCGTCCGGAATTTCTCAACCGCCTGGATGAAACCATCATCTTCCACAGCCTCAGAAAAGAGGAGCTGCGTCAGATTGTGGACCTGCAGGTGCGCAGACTCTCCAAGCGGCTGGAGGAAAGGAACCTGGGCCTGCAGCTCAATGCCGATGCCCTCGATTGGCTCGCCAGCGTTGGCTACGACCCGGTGTACGGCGCCCGCCCCCTGAAGCGGGCCATCCAGCGGGAACTGGAAACACCGATCGCCAAGGGAATCCTGGCCGGGCAGTTCACCACTGGCCACACCATCAATGTGGATGTGGACAGCCCCTCCAGCGATCCTGACCAGGCCAGAACCCTGCGCTTCCACCAGGGCGATCCCGCCAAACTGCCCGTGCTGGCTTGATCAGGGATAGGGGGCCACGGATGCGGCCCTCTCCTCTGCCTATCCTCGCGGGATGCCGTGACGGCGTCGATGCCAGGCCCAGGCATGGTCAAGGATCACCTCCAGCTGCGGGTAGCGCGGCACCCAGCCCAATTCCCGCCGGGCCTTCTCTGCACCAGCCACGAGCTGGGGCGGATCGCCGGCTCGCCTGGGGGCCACATGGGCCAGGAGCCCACGGCCAGTAACCGCTTTGGCCGCCTCAATCACCTGCTGCACCGAATACCCGGTGCCGTTTCCGAGATTGTAGATCAGCGGCTCGTTCAGTTTGGGCTCCCGCAGCAGCCGCTCCAAGCCCAGCACATGGGCATCAGCGAGGTCATTCACATGAATATAGTCACGAATACACGTCCCATCGGGAGTGGGATAGTCGTCCCCGAAGATCTGAAGATAGGGCCGGCGACCGGCCATCACATCCAGAACCAGCGGAATCAGATGGGTTTCTGGGTTATGGTCCTCACCGAGATCACCAGCTGGGTCAGCCCCAGCTGCATTGAAATAGCGGAAGATGACAGAGGGCAAGCCATAGGCAGTCGCACAATCACACAGCAGACGCTCCACCATCGCCTTGCTGCTGCCATAGGGATTGATGGGGTGCTGTGGATGGTCCTCCGTGATCGGCACCTGCTGGGGTACGCCATAGGTAGCGCAGGTGCTGGAGAACACAATCGGCATGGGCCCACAGCTTCCATCCCTGCGCAGGCGGTGCTGGGCCGGATCCACCAAGGCCTCTAGCAGCACCAGGGTATCCGCCACGTTGTTGCGGTAGTACTTGGCCGGGTTACTCATTGATTCGCCCACATAGGCGTAGGCAGCAAAATGCAGCACAGCCGCCACCTGTTCACCCAGCGCAGCAGGATGACGGCCGGTCAGCACTGCCTCCAGTAGATCCCGATCGCCCACCTGGCCCTCCACCAGTGGCACGTTTAGGCAGGCCACGATGTCACGGTGACCGTACACCAGATTATCGAGCACTACGGGGCTGTGGCCCGCCCGCTGAAGGGCACGCACCGCGTGGCTGCCGATGTATCCGGCACCGCCGGTAACAAGAACTCTCATGGCATCAACCGGCAGGTACGCAATTGAAGAACATTCGACATCAGCGAATGAATATCCCGGCCAAGACCCCATCAATCCGACGGGCAAGCTCCAGATCCAGGGCCGTCAACCCACCCGCATCGTGACTGACTAGATCAATCACCACACGATTCCAGACATTGCTCCACTCTGGATGGTGTCCAAGTCCCTCAGCTATGACAGCCACCTGGGCCATGAAGCCAAAGGCCGCCGCGAAATCAACAAAGCAACACTCGCGGTGCAGTTTGCCATCACGCAATTCCCACCCCGGCAGGCTTGTGGCCAGGGCAGCGAGATCATCTGGAGCGAGCAGGGGATCAGCCATCCACCCATGATCCCACAGCTGGCTCGAGCCGCAGCCCGATCCGCCAAGGGCCACCAGCCGGCATCGCCAGACCCACCACCTCACACCCGGCAACACCCCCCGCCAACAAAAAAGCCACCCCGCGGGTGGCTTCTCTCCTGATACCG
>CALRKO020000030.1:0-22725 GCA_943368105.1 Chitinophaga pinensis
GAGCTGGAGGCCAAGGCCAAGGAGAAGGGCGTGCAGCTGCTGCTGCCCACCGACGTGGTGCTGGCCGATGCCTTCTCCCCCGACGCCAGGACCCTCACCACCCACATCAACGTGATCCCCGACGGCTGGATGGGCCTGGACATCGGCCCCGACTCGATCAAGGCCTTCCAGGCGGCCCTGGCCGACGTGAAGACCGTGATCTGGAACGGCCCGATGGGCGTGTTCGAGTTCGACAAGTTCGCCGCCGGCACCGACGCCATCGCCCACACCCTGGCGGGCCTCACCGCCACCGGCACCACCACGATCATCGGCGGTGGCGACTCGGTGGCGGCCGTGGAGAAGGTGGGCGTGGCCGAGCAGATGAGCCACATCTCCACCGGCGGCGGCGCCAGCCTGGAGCTGCTGGAGGGCAAGGTGCTCCCCGGCGTGGCCGCCCTGGACGACGCCTGATCGCCCAGGCTCAGTACCAGGCCAGCGGGTGGTAGGCCCGGCTGGGGGGCTGCCACGACTGGGGCGCTCCGGGGTAGGGGGCCGGCATCGGCCGCGGCCCCCAGCTGCCCTGGCCGCCGGCCGGGGCCTTAGTCCAGGGGCGCTGCGGCAGGGCCGGCAGCCCGAAGCGCTGGCGCAGCTGGCTGAGCTCGCTGCGGTCCTGGCGGCGCTGCTCCATGCGCTGCTGGCGCTCCTGCTGCAGGCAGCCCTGCACGGCCGGGACGCCGCCACGGGCCTGGTCGAGGCAGCGCTCGGTGCCGTTCAGCAGGCTGATCTGGCGGTCGGCGCGGCGGCGCTCCAGGCTGCGGTGGGCCTCAAAGAACTCCCGCCGCTGGCGCGGGCTGAAGCGGGCGATGGCCTCGGCCTCCTGGCGCTTGAGCTCGGCCCAGCGCCCGTCGGGGCGGCCACCGGGCCAGCGGCGGGCCCCACCGGGTCCGGCGGGCATGGCCTGCTGGGCCCGCCAGCTGTCGCCATAGGGCTGGCCGGGCACGGGCTGACCCGAGGGATAGGGCTGGGCCAGGGCGCTGCCGCCGGCGGCCGTGGCGGCCAGCAGCACCCCCAGGGCCATGGCGCCGCGCCGGCGCAGCCAGGGGATCGCAGGGGCGGGGAATCGGCGGGACATGGCTCGGGGATCGCAACAGCTCCAGCCTCTGCCGGCGACACGTCCCAGGTGTGTCCACCGCTGCCTGAACCTGTGACCAGATCGGACAGGGGAGCGGCTCAGGCGCCGCCCCCCGCCCCCGGGGCGCCTGAGCCGCCGGAGGCCATCGAGCGGCCGTGCAGCACCACCGCAAAGCCCGTCGCCCCGTCCGGCAGGGCGCCGCGGCGCCAGCTGAGGCCGCCACCGTGCACCGCGGCGACCCGCGCCGCGATCGCCAGGCCCAGGCCGCAGTGGCCCAGCCCGCCGCGGGCCTCGTCCAGGCGCTGGAAGGGCACCAGGGCCTGCTCCCACTGCTCCGGCGGGATGCCGGTGCCCCGATCCCAGAGCTCGATCCGGAACCCCTGGCCGCCGGGCTGATCCAGGGGCGGCTCATCGCGCAGCACCAGCCGCAGCGGCGGCCGGCCATGGCTGAGGGCGTTGTCGATCAGGTTGCCCACCGCCCGTGCCAGGGCCGTGGGCTGCACCACCCGCTCCAGGGGCTCCAGGTCGAGGCTGAGGGTGGCGGGATCCAGGCCGGCGCTGGACTCCGCCAGCAGCTGGTCCAGGGGCAGGGCCACGGGGGGCTCGCCGTCGGCCCCGCCGGCGAACAGCAGGAACTGGCCGGTGATCCGCTCCAGGGCATCGAGGTCGGCCTCGCTGCGCTCCCGGTCGGCGGGGCCCGGCTGGGGCACCGCCAGCCGCAGCCGCAGCCGGGTCAGGGGGCTCTTGAGGTCGTGGGCGATGCCCGCCAGCATCGTGGCCCGCTCCCGCCCGTTGGCCTCCAGCCGCTGCACCATGGCGTTGAAGCGGGCCGTGAGCCGCCGCACCGCGCCGGTGCCGCGGGCCGCCAGCACCTCCGGCCGGCGCTGCAGCCCCACCCGTCCCAGGGCCTGCTCCAGCTGCTGCAGCGGCCGCTGCACCTCCAGCCACAGGAACAGCAGGGTGGTGGCGCTGCCGCCGGCCACCAGGGCCAGGGCCAGCAGCAGCGGATCCGGCGGCCAGCGGCTGGCGGAGGGCAGCGGCGTGAACAGCCACACCGGCTCCAGCGGCGAGAACAGCTCCACCCAGGCCCCCCGGGGCTGCCCCTCAGCGGGCAGCAGCTGCGGGCAGTGGGCGAGCTGGCGGCAGAGCTCCTGGCGCAGGCGCCGGGCCTGCAGGGCCAGCCGGGGGTCCGTGCCGCTGGCGGGCCGGCGACCGACCCGCAGGGGCAGCCCGCTCAACCGCGACACCGCCGAGGGGGGCAGCCGCTCCAGGGCCAGCTCCGCCAGGCGCAGGTTGAAGGCCACCTCGCCGCCCATCTGGATGATCTGGGCCCGCTCCAGCCGCTGGGCCAGCAGCCCCTGCAGCACCACCAGGCTGAGGGCCGAGCCGGCGCTGCCCAGCAGCAGGTAGCGGACCAGCCGCAGCAGGGCCGCCCTAGCGGCTGCGGGGCTGGCCATCGGGCACGAACACGTAGCCGTAGCCCCACACCGTCTGCAGGTAACGGGGGCGGGCGGGGTCGGGCTCCACCAGCCGCCGCACCCGTGACACCTGCACGTCCATGCTGCGGCTGTCGGTCTCGGAGTCCGGCCCGCGGGCCAGCTCGATCAGCCGCTCCCGCGACAGGGGCCGGTGCGGGTGCTGCACGAAGGCGGCCAGCAGGCTGAACTCCCCGCTGGTGATCGCCACCGGCTCGCCACCGCGCAGCAGGCTGCGGGCCGCCAGGTCGAGACGGTTGTCGCCGAAGCTCACCTGCTGGCCCTCCGCCAGGGGGGTGCCGGCCGGCAGGGCCACCCGGCGGCGCAGCACGGCGTCGATGCGGGCGCTGAGTTCACGGGGCAGGAAGGGCTTGGCCAGGTAGTCGTCCGCCCCCTGCTCCAGGCCGATGATCCGATCCACCGCATCGCCCTTGGCGGTGAGCATCACCACCGGCAGGTCGTCGCCCTGGTCCCGCAGGCGCCGCAGCAGGCTGAGGCCGTCATCCCCCGGCAGCATCAGGTCGAGCACCACCAGGTCGGGGCGCTGGCCCTCCAGCCGCGCCATCAGCTGGGCGCCGTCGCTGAGGCAGCGCACGTCGTAGCCCTGGTCGGTGAGGTAGGTGCCCACCAGGCGCCGCAGTTCCGGGTCGTCGTCCACCACCCAGATCCGCTGTGCTGTCCTGCCCATGGCGACGGTCGGCCCCAGGCCCTGTCTGGCCCGACTGTATGGAGCCGCCCCGCCTGGCGGAGCCAGGGAAGGATCTGGTCACAACTCCGGCCGCAGGGGGTCGCAGCCCGCCGCCGCCCGCTCCATAGCCTTGGGCCATGCCTGCCCCCGGCCACCACTCCGATGCCCGCCGCGGCATGCGCCGCCACGCCGGTGGCCGCCTGCTGCGGGCCGCCGCCCTGGCACTGCTGCTGGCGGCCAGCGGCCCCCTGCCCCTGGCGGCCCGGGGCCAGAGCACCGAGGAGCTGCGCCTCTACCAGGGCCGCCTGCAGCAGCTCTACCGCCGCCTCGACCGCAACGGCGACGGCCGCCTCGACCGCGGCGAGGTGGAGGGCCACCCCTACCTGCAGCGCCACTTCCAGCGGCTGGGGGGCCAGAGCCGCGGCTACCTCGACCCCGGCGAGCTGATTCCCCGCAACGTCGAGGCCATGGGCGAGCGGCTGCGGGAGTTCTTCGAGCGGGCCGACCGCAACGGCGACGGCCGCATCGACCGGGGCGAGGCCGAGGCCTTCCCCTGGATGCGGCGCCGCTTCAGCGCGGTGGACGCCAACGGCGACGGCTCCATCAGCGGGGAGGAGCTGGGCCGCCAGCGCCGCCGCTGGCTGGGCCGCCCGAAGGACCGCTGAGGGGCTTCAGGGGGTGAGGGCCGCCTTGTCCGCCACCACCCGCACCTGCTTGGTGGCGCTGACGATGCCCTGGGGGTGGACCAGCAGCACCCCCCAGGTCTGCAGGCCGGGCTGGTAGGGGGCCTGGACGGTCTTGAACAGGCCGCCGCCGGCCAGGGCCTCCAGCTGCAGGCCGGGGGGCTGGAGGGCCGCTAGCTCACGGGCCCCCACGGCCTTGATCGCCCCGGCGGCCACGGAGCCGTCCAGGGGGTCATCGAAGATCACGTCCAGGTCGTAGCGCTGGCCGGTGAGCACCGCATCGGGGATCAGCACGCTCACCTTGAGGTCGTTGTCGCCGCTGCGCAGCACCGAGCTCTCGCTGATCACCTCCTGGCCGTTGAAGCGCTCGCCGCTGCTGCGCAGGGCCAGCCGCTGCCGCGCCTCGAAGCGGAAGCGGTAGGGCCCCTCGGCGCGGCTGCCGGTCACCCGCACGTCCGCGGTGGGGCGGCCGTCCCGCAGCGGGGCCCCGGGGCTGACGCTCCAGCGGGCATCGGGGAAGCGGCTGCGCAGGGCCTCGCGGCGTCGCTGCACCTCGGCCGGATCCAGGCCCTGGCCCGGCTCCAGCAGGGCACCCAGGGCCTGGGGACCCGGGTCGTTGAGGGCGGCCTCCAGGCCCGCGAGACTGGGGGCCGCCCGCAGGGGCGCCAGGGGAAGGAGGGGCGCCAGGGCAGCCGCCGCCAGCAGTGCGGGCAGCAGGGGGCGGAACGGCACCATGAACCACAGCGGGACTTGGCTTTTAAGTTAGGCGCGCCACGGTCGGGCGCCAGGCGCGTCAGAGCACCCCATGAGCCGGCTCCTGATCGCCGCCAGCGGCACCGGCGGGCACCTGTTCCCCGCCCTGGCGGTGGCCCAGGCCCTGCCCGCCGACTGGACGATCCAGTGGCTGGGGGTGCCCGACCGGCTGGAGCGGCAGCTGGTGCCGGCGGCCTACCCGCTGCACACGATCCGGGCGGGGGGGCTGCAGGGCCGGGGCCTGCGCAAGCTCTGGCAGCTGCTGCAGCTGCTGGGCTCCACCGGCCAGGTGCGGCGCCTGATCCGGCGCGAGCGCATCGGCGTGGTGTTCAGCACCGGCGGCTACATCGCCGCCCCGGCGATCCTGGCGGCCCGCTGGTGCGGCGTGCCGGTGGTGCTGCACGAGTCCAACGGCGTGCCGGGGCGGGTGACCCGCCTGCTGGGGCGCCTCTGCAGCCGGGTGGCGGTGGGCCTGCCCCAGGCGGCGGAGCGGCTGCCCCACTGCCGCCCGCTGCTCACCGGCACGCCCGTGCGCCAGGAGTTCCTGCGGCCCGCGCCGCTGCCGGCCTGGGTGCCGCCGGGCCCTGGCCCGCTGCTGCTGGTGATGGGCGGCAGCCAGGGGGCGGTGGGCCTGAACCGCATGGTGCGGCCGCTGCTGCCGCGGCTGCTGGCGGCCGGCTGCCGGGTGGTGCACCTGAGCGGCAGTCACGATCCCGAGGCGGGCCTGCTGCGGCACCCGGCCTACGTGGAGCGCCCCTTCAGCGACGCCATGGCGGGCCTGGTGCAGCACGCCGACCTGGTGATCAGCCGGGCCGGCGCCGGCAGCCTCAGCGAGCTGGCGGTGGGCGGCGCCCCGGCGATCCTGGTGCCCTTCCCCCAGGCCGCCGACCGCCACCAGGACGCCAACGCCGCCGCGGCCGCGGCCGTGGGCGCCGCCGTGACCGTGGCGCAGCACCCGCCGGAGCAGCCCACCCTGGAGCGGGCCGTGTGGCGGCTGCTGGGGCCGCGGCTGCGGGGCGCCGATGCGGCCATGGATCCCCTGGGGGCGCTGCGGGCCGGCATGGCGCGCCTGGCGGTGCGCGACGCCGATCGCCAGCTGGCGGACCTGCTGAGGCAGCTCAGCCAGGGCAGCCCAGGCGGCTGAGGGCCCGCAGCAGGCGGCGGTTGCCGCGGCGGTCCTGCAGGCCGATGCGCAGCCAGCTGGCATCGAGGCCCTCGAAGGAGCGGCAGTCGCGAACGAGGATGCGGTGCCGGTGCTCCAGGGCCAGCCGCAGCGGCTCCAGGGCCACGGGCCGGCCCTGGAGCTCGCCCCGCACCAGCAGGAAGTTGGCGGCGGAGGGCTGCGGCGTCAGCCCCTCCAGCGCCCCGATGCCGGCGGCCAGGGCGGCCCCCTCCCGCGCCACCCAGCCCTGGACCCGGGTGCACCAGCGCCCGTAGCCGCGCCGGTCGGCCAGCAGGGCCTCGCCGGCGGCGGCGGCCAGACCGTTGACGGGCCAGGGATCGCGCCAGGCGCTCCAGCTGGCCAGGCGCTGCGGCGCCGCCAGGGCGTAGCCCAGCCGCAGCCCGGCGATGGCGAACAGCTTGGTGAGGCTGCGGATCACCACCAGGTTGGGGTGGCGCCCCAGCAGCGGCAGCAGCGACTGGGCCTCGCCGCCGGGCACCAGCGGCAGGAAGGCCTCATCGCAGATCACCAGGGCGTGGCGCGCCAGCAGCGGCTCCAGGCTGGCGCGGCTCCAGAGCTGGCCGGTGGGGTTGTGGGGGTTGGTGATCCAGAGGGCTGTGGCCCCGTCGGCCGCGGGCCCGGAGGCCGCCTCCCCGGCCCAGGGCCAGGCCAGCGGCCCCGCCCCCGTCCAGGTCAGCGGCAGGGGCAGCGCCTGGGCCACCCCGCCCCAGCAGGCCAGGGCGCGCCGGTAGTCGGCGAACCCCGGGGCGGGCAGCAGGCTCACCCCTGCGGCGGCGGCGTCGCGGGCGGCCCAGGTGAGCAGCTCGGCGGCGCCATTGCCCGGCAGCACCCAGGCCGGATCAAGGCCATGCAGGGCGGCGATCGCCGCCCGCAGGCCGGCGTAGCCGCGGTCGGGGTAGGGGCGCAGGGCGGCGGGGGCCAGGGCCCGGCCCAGGGCCCGCCGCAGCCGGGCGGGGGGCGGGAAGGGCACCAGCGAGGCGCTGGCATCCAGCAACTGGTCCGGGCGGCAGCCGAGCCGCCGGGCCGCCGCCGCCAGGTTGCCGCCGTGGAGGTCGGGGCTGATGGCCCCGGCACCGGCGGGCGCGGCGCCGGCGATCTCGGCACCGACGATCTCGGTGCCAGCGATCTCGGTGCCGGCGATCTCGGTGCCAGCGATCGGGCGGCGGGCGGCGCTGGCGGGGCCGGGGGCTGTCACGGGGCAGGGCAGGACTCTGCCTAGCCTGACGGCCCACCGCCAGCTCCGCGCCCGCCCATGGGATCCCGCCCCCTTGCAACGGTGCTCGCGGCGATCAACGGGGTGCTGCTGGGCAAGCCCAGCCAGGTGCAGCTGGCCGTCACCTGCCTGGTGGCCGGCGGCCACCTGCTGATCGAAGACCTGCCCGGCATGGGCAAGACCACCCTGGCCGAGGCCCTGGCCCGCAGCTTCGGGCTCGACTTCCAGCGGGTGCACTTCACCAGCGACCTGCTGCCCGCCGACCTCACCGGCCTGCGGATCTTCGACCAGAGCCGCGGCAGCTTCCGCTTCGAGCCGGGCCCGCTGTTCACCCAGGTGCTGCTGGCCGACGAGATCAACCGGGCCAGCCCCCGCACCCAGAGCGCCCTGCTGGAGGCCATGGCGGCCGGTCGCGTCAGCGTGGACGGCGTCACCCACCCGCTGCCGCAGCCCTTCTGCGTGATCGCCACCCAGAACGGCCTCGACCAGGGCGGCACCTCGGCCCTGCCGGAATCCCAGCTCGACCGCTTCCTGATGCGCCTCAGCCTGGGCTTCCCGAGCCGCGAGGCGGAGGCCTCGCTGCTGGCGGGCCAGGGGCTGGGCCTGGAGCGGCTGGGGGCGCTGCTGCAGCCCGCCGAGCTGCTGGCGCTGCAGCAGCAGGCCGGCCAGCAGCACTGCGAGCCGGCCCTGATCGCCTACGTGCTCGACCTGCTGGCCGCCAGCCGCGGGGCCGGTGCGGCGGGCGCCCCCCTCTCGCCGCGGGCGGGGCTGGCACTGCTGCAGGCCGCCCGGGCCTGGTCGCTGATCGAGGGACGCCCCTACGTGACTCCGGCGGATGTGATCGCCGTGTTCGCGGCCGTGGCCGAGCACCGGCTCGATGGCGGCCATCCGCTGGCCGAGGCCGGCGGCCACAGCCGCCAGCTGCTGGAGAGCGTCGATGCGATCCGCTGAGGGCGCCCCAGGGCGCACCGCCCCCGCCGGCGCCCAGGGGCCCGCCCGCCCCCTGCCCCGCGATCCCTTCCCCGATCGGGTGATCCACCCGCGCCGCAGCGCCGAGCTGCTGCTGGGCCTGCGCAACCTCTACATCCTGCCCACGGGCTTCGGCTGGCTCTGGCTGCTCACCTGCGGCGTGCTCTACCTGCTGGCCATCAACGGCGGCAGCAACGGCGCCCTGCTGCTGGCCTACGGCGGCGTGGGCCTGTTCCTGCTGGCCCCTTACCTCACCCAGTTCAACCTGCAGGGGCTGGAGCTGCGCTGCGCCGCCCCGGAGCCCGGCTTCGCCGGCGAGCGGCTCCCCTATCCGCTGCTCGCCGGCAGCAGCCAGGAGCGCCTGCAGCTGCGGGCCCGCTTCCGGGGGGAGAGCGCCAGCTGGAGCGGCAGCCTCAGCCCCGGCCGCCAGCCCCTGGCCGTGCCCTGGCAGCCGGTCCGGCGCGGCCTGCAGCGCCCCGGCCGGCTGCGGCTGGAGGCCACGGCGCCCCTGGGGCTGTTCGTCTGCTGGACCCTGTGGGAACCGGAGACGCCGCAGCTGATCTACCCGGCGCGGCGGCCGGGGCCGGTGGCCACCCGGGCGGCGGCCCAGGGCGAGCTGGAGGGCAGCGGCGGCGGCCTCGAGGATCAGCAGGGCAGCGAGGAGTGGCGCGAGCTGGGCCCCCACCGCCCCGAGGAGGGTCCCACCCGGCTCGCCTGGAAGCAGCTGGCCCGCAGCGGCACCCGCCTGAGCAAGCGCTTCAGCGACCCGCAGCCCGGTGCCCTGCTGCTGGCCCCCGATCCGTCACTGCCCATCGAGCGGGCCCTGGAGCACCTCTGCGACCGGCTCTGCCGGCTGGCGGCCGCGGGCGAGGCGTTCGGCGTGGTGCTGGAGCGGCGCAGCGGCGAGCCGCTGCTGATCCCGCCGGCCCCCGGGGCGGCCCAGCTGCAGCGCTGCCTGGAGGCCCTGGCCCTGGCCCCGGGGGCGGACGGCGGCGGGGGCCCGCTCTGATGGCCAGCCCCCTGGCCCGCCGGAGCCTGCTCTTCCACGGCCTCGCCCTGGCCCTGCTGGCCCTGCAGCTGGCCCTCACCGACCGCGCCCAGATCCTGTTCTGGGGGGCGGTGGTGCTGGTGGTGCTGGCGGGCCTGAAGCTGCGGGAGAGCAGCCGCCCGCCGGACCTGCGCCGGGCCGCCCTGGCGGAGCTGATCGCCGTGGGCGTGCTGGCGGTGATGAATCCGGAGCTGGGCCCCAGCCTGCTGCAGGCCAGCACCGCCCTCGTGGTGCTGGGGGCCCTGCTCAGCCAGGAGGCGGGCGGGCGCACGAGCCTGCGCCAGCTGCTGCGGCGCAGCCTGCAGCTGGCGGTGGCGGCCCTGCCGCTGCTGGTGCTGCTGTTCCTGCTGCTGCCGCGCCTGGGTCCGCTCTGGAGCCTGCCCGGCGCCACGGCCGGCCGCACCGGCCTCAGCGACCAGCTGGACCCGGGCTCCATCGCCAGCCTGGTGCAGGACCCCTCACCGGCGCTGCGGGTCAGCCCCCTCAGCGGCGCGATCCCGCCGCCGGCGCAGCGCTACTGGCGGGTGCTGGTGCTGGACCAGTTCGACGGGCGCCGCTGGAGCAGCCTGGCCGCCACGGCCCTGCGGCAGCCACCGCCGCCGCCCCCGGCCCAGGGCGACCCCTGGCAGCTGTGGGTGGTGGAGCCCTCGCCCGTGCCCCAGCTGCCCTGGAGCGGCGCGGGCCTCCCGCTCACGCCGGGCCTGCGCAGGGGCGACGCGGGGGAGCTGATCGGCCCCGGACCCGGCGGCGAGCGGCGCCGCTACACCCTGGGCCGCGACGGCGGCGCCGGCGCCTGGCGCACCCGCCCCCCCCGGCCCCAGGAGCGGCGGCTGCCCTGGGGCAGCAACCCGCGGCTGGAGCAGCTGGCGCAGCAGTGGGGCCGCAGCCTGCCGCCGGCCGCCCGGGTGGAGGCGGCAGCCCGCCTGTTCCGCGGCGGGGGCTTCCGCTACACCCTCCAGCCCGGGCGGCTGCCGCAGCGGGCCCCGCTCGATGCCTTCCTGTTCGAGGGCCGGGCCGGCTTCTGCGAGCACTTCGCCGGCAGCTTCACGGCCCTGATGCGGGCGGCGGGCCTGCCGGCACGGGTGGTGCTGGGGTACCAGGGCGGCGAGTGGATCGGCGATGCAGGCCGCACGAACGGCTACCTGGACGTGCGCCAGCGGGACGCCCACGCCTGGAGCGAGGTGTGGCTGGAGGGCCAGGGCTGGGTGGCGGTGGACCCCACCAGCTGGGTGGCGCCCGACCGCATCTCGGCGGGGGTGCAGGGCGGCCTGGCGGGGCAGCTGGCGGACCTGCGCCGGCTGGGCCAGACCCTCCCCTGGCTGCGCCGGCTGGAGCAGGGCTGGGCCCGCCTCGACCTGGCCTGGACCCGCTGGGTGCTGCAGTTCGATGGGGCGTCGCAGAACGGGCTGATGGACCGCTGGCTGGGGCGCTGGCGGCAGTGGCAGGGGGCCGTGCTGCTGGGGGGGCTGGCGGTGGCGCTGGTGCCGGCGGTGCTGCTGCTGAGCCGGCGGGATCCGAGCCGCCAGCGGGATGGCCTGCGGCGGCAGCTGGAGCGCAGCCTGGCGCCCCTGGCCCGGCTGGGACTGCGGCCCTGCGCCGGGGAGTGCCTGGAGCGGTTCTGCGCCCGGGCGGGCTCTCGCCACCCCGAGCTGCGCGAGGCCCTGGAGACCCTCAGCGCCAGCTACGGCCAGCTGCGCTATGGCCATCCGGATGGCGCGGCGCGAAGGCAGGCCCTGCACAACCTGCAGCGCTCGCGCCGCACCCTGGCGGCCGGCTGCAACAGAGGCGCAGTCCAGGCCACCGCTCTGGACCCAGAGGAATCGCCCTGAGATCACTGCGTGCAAAGCCGATCTGACACAGCTCGCTAGCATTCATGTCACGCAGACCCCACCACCCCGGCATCAACGATGGCCACCACCATTAACGGCCCAAAGAACGGAAGCACCACCTTTCGCTTCGACAACAAGCCGAATGATGTGAACATCAATGATCCATCCAGGGGCTACACCCTGTATCTCGAAGGTGGCAACGACAAGGGCTACGGCTCCGGCGGCAACGACAGCATCTACGGCGGCAACGGTTTCGACGACCTGAACGGTGGCTTCAACGACGATCTGCTGGAGGCCGGCAACAGCGGGGGCGGCAGCCAGGACCAGAACAACCTGCTCGGCGATCAGGTGCTGATCGCCGTGGGCGTGGCCGGTGGCAACGACACCCTGGTGGGCGGCATCGGTGCCCTGGATCGGCTGGTGGGCGACGGCGAACAGCTCTATGGCCGCGGCGGCCGCGACGAACTGCGGGCCTTCGGCATCTACACCCAGCTGGTGGGTGACGCCACGGCGCTGAAGCCCTACGGCACCGGGGGCGACGACATCCTGACGGGCAGCCCCACGCCCGGCACCCGCACGATGATGCATGGCGACGCGGTGAATGTGTATGGCCCGGTGCAGGGCGGCAACGACCGCCTGATCAGCGGCAAGAGCGACGATTTCATGTACGGCGACTGGGAATACACCTTCAATGCCGACTTCGCCAACGAGCCCTTCATCTTCGACATCTACGACCAGTTTGCCTTCTTCTCGCCATCCACGCAGGGGCCTCAGGCCTTCAGCTTCAAGCCGGTGACGTTTGAGCTGATCGAGCAGAACTTCCAGCAGGAGAGCACCGGCACGACGCTGCCGCAGGAGACCATCGACAAGGCAATTGCCAACAATCAGACCGTCATCAGCTTTCAGGGCCTCGGCAAGCTGGCCAACGACTTCAACGCGGATTACGCACCCGATGACAGCCCAACATCCAGCCAGTACACCAATGACATCACTTACATCATCCCCGATCGATCCGCCGACCCCATGGCCCCCAAGGGAGGCGCCGATCTGTTCGTGTTCGACACCTTCCAGGAAGGCAACGATGTGATCTTTGATTTCAATGCCGGCGAAGGCGATCGCATCTGGTTCCGCAATGGCCTCACCGCCGCGGATCAGGGCACCGGCTTCGTCGTGTTTGAGAACGGCCGCGACAGCTTCATCCGCTACGGCGACTCCTCAATCCTGCTGCCCTACACCACGGGGCTCACGATCAACGACTTCATCTTCGGCAGCCAGGGCACGGGCAGTGGCGTGGGCGCGCCCGCCGGCTTCACGGCCGTGACCCTCGTCTGATCGGGGCCAGCGAGAAAAGTCCACCAGCGGCCATCGCCTTCGCGGCAGGCTCCGCTATGACATGGCCTCCGAGGGGACAGGCCATGACAGGGACGCGATCGGGTCTGGCCGCGCTGCCGGCGGCGTTGCTGTTGCTGCTGGCTCCGGGCCAGGCCCTGGCCGGCAACCAGGAGCACATCCTGCGGCTGATGGAAACCAAGACCTGTCCCGGCTGTCGCCTCCAGGATGCCGATCTGGTGTACGCCGACCTGCGCGATGCCCAGCTGGCCAAGGCCCAGCTGCAGCGCGCCAACCTCAGCCGCGCCCAGCTGGACGGGGCCGACCTGCGGGGCTCCAACCTGAGCTTCACCGCGCTCACCGGCGCCTCCCTGCGCGGGGCAGACCTGCGCGGCGCCCAGCTGGAGGGAGCCGACCTGCGGGAGGCGGACCTGAGCGGAGCCCGGCTCGACAGCGAAGCCCTGGCCCGCAGCCACTGGCGTGGGGCCACCGGTGTGACAGCCGAGGCCAGCAGCTATCCGGCGATGCACAATGCCGGCGTGGAGGCCGCCCAGCAGGGCCGTTTCCCCGACGCTGAGGAGTATTTCAACAAGGCCCTGCTCAAGCAGCCGGATGCGGCGCTCACCTGGCTGGCCCGGGGCATCACGCGGGCGGAGCAGGCCAAGCGGGAGCTGGCGGCCCAGGATTTCACCTATGCAGCCAGCCTGTTCGAGCAGCAGGGCCAGAAGGAAACGGCGGAGCAGCTGCGCAAGGGTGCGGCCGATCTGGCCAAAGATCCGAAGCAGAAAGGCAATGGAGCCGGCAGTGCCTTCCTGCAGGGGGCGATCGGCATCTTCCAGCAGCTGGCCCCCCTGGCGCTGAGGTTCCTCGGTCCGATCGCGTTCTGAAGCCCCGGCAGCACCGGGGCTGGCCCACGGCCCGAGCTGGCCGGCTCAGGAGCGCGCCGGCCAGCGCCTACTGCCCCGAGGAGTAGATCAGCCGACGGGCATCCTGGGTGGAGGGGGTGTAGCCATAACCATAGGTCCCGCCCTGCTCGTCATTGATGATGCGGGGGGTGACCATGATCACGAGCTCACTGCGCTTCCTGGAGCCCTCTGTTCTGCGGAAGAACTGGCCGATGAAGGGCAGATCGCCGAGGATCGGCCACTTGGAAACAATCTGCTGATCGTCATCGGAGATGACACCGGTGAGGATCAGCGTCTGGCCATCGCGCACCCGCAGGCTGCCCGTATCCAGGCGCCGCAGCGCCAGGATGGCGACAGGTCCACACTGGGGAATCACCTGCCGTTCAACCTCAGCCGAGATGGCAGGCGAGAGCGTAAAGGTGACGAACCCATTGTCATCAATCTTGGAAACCCTGGCACCAAAAGTCAGACCCGATGTACTGAATGTGGGCTGACAAGTGGAGGGGGCACCATTCTGACCCGCCTGCACATCAAAGCTCGTGATCACCTGAGTGCCCACAGTCACAAACGACTCATTGGCCCTGGGACGACCGATGGCCTGCTGCTGGAGCAGACCAAATCCGCCACCTTCCGTACCAGCTTCCGCCTTCAGCTCTCCAGCCTTGCCCTCTACGCCGCCTGCAATTGACTCGGGATTTTCACTCAGGATCAGCGTAGGGCTGGCGAGAACTTTAGTGTTATTGGAAATAACCTGGGCCTGCAGATAATTGAAGAACTGATTATCAGGGTAGTTAAGGCCGGGATTCCGGCGAGTAAAGGACTGGTAGTCAGTGGTCCGGAATCGATCAACCGAGGCATTGCCACCGCGATTCGATGACGTACCCCCGGATTGATTGCGGGTCAGCGTGACCGTTTGCCCCGTGTTGTTCTGAATCACCTGCTGAATCACCGAAGTAAGCGAAGAGCTGAAGCTCTGCGATGTACTGCCGACAGGAACAACCCGCGCCACATTGGTAGAATCAACAACAATCTGAGTACCCGTCTCTCGCCTCAGGGCGGCGTTGATTGTTTCCAGCTGATCCTGCCTGAGCTGGTTGCTATTGCTGAATGTTGCCGTCAGCGAATTAGAGAAGTCATTGGCATTATTGGCCGACGTACTACTGTTTGAACCCTGGAACGAAGAGGTCCCTGAGCTGATGACTTCCCGGTTGACAGAAGGATTATCCGGATCCCGGAACTCAGTCGAGGTTGCCGGCAGGTTCCTTCCAAAGGCCGCCAGCAAACGCCCACCGTCGTTGACAATAAAGTTATTGCCAAAGCGGAAGGCGAAACTGTTGTCGATCTCGGTGTCGTTATTCAGCGATACATCCAGGATCTTCACCGAGAGCGCCACCTGCCGCTGGCGCAGATCCAGCTGCCGCAGATACTGCTCCGCAATGCCCACCAAAGCCGGCTCACCCACGAGGGTGATGGTGCTGAGCCGCGGATCGGTGGTGGCCTGCATGCCCACCAGCGGGCCTGTGGTGGCGCCGAAGGCCTCCACCAGCTGCTGGCTGCTGGTCACGGTCTGCTGGGGATTCACGGTGGCACTGCCCTCCAGGGGCACGCCCTGGCTCACCGCCGTGGTGATGGTGCTCACCTTGGTGACCCTGGCACCCAGGTTGGCCAGGTAGTCGGCGGCGGAATTGGCCGACACCTGGTTGAGCCGGTACACCTTGGAGAGCTGGGGACCGATCGTCTTGTTGAGCACCGCAGGGCCCACAAGCAGCGTGTTGCCCTCCTTGCGGGCCTGCAGGCCCGTGCTCAGCAGGATGAAATTGAAGGCCCGCTCGAAGGGCTCATTGCGGAATGATGCGGTGACGGGTGTCACCGGGGGAAGCTTGCTGGCCGCCGCCTGGGTGGGGTCAATATCCAGATAGGAGAAGCCGTAGTTGCCCATCTGGGCCAGCACCATCAGCACGTCGCGGGCACTGGCGCCGCGGGTGGTGAGGGTCACCGGCGGTCCGCTCAGGTTGATGTAGCCACGGTTGCGGATCGTCATCGAGCCCACCGCCATGTCGCCCAGGGGCGGAGCCACGGCCCGCGGCCGCAGCGGCGGCACGTAGGCCGGGGTGGGCAGGGCCGTGGGCTGGGTGAGGTTGGCGCGGAAGGTCTGGGTCACCGGCAGCTGCGGCGCCGGGAAGCGCACCGTGAGGTCCTTGCCGTCGCTGCTGATGATCGGCGGCCCCAGGGTGCGCCCCGCCTGGGGCGTCACCTTGAGCTGGAACAGCCGGCCGCTGCCGTCGAAGGTGATGCGCTCCATGCCGGCATCCGGCATCGCCAGCGACTGGGGCCCGGCCTTCAGGCCCCGCTCCCGCTCGGTGCGCAGTTCGCCCACCCAGAGCGAGCCCGAGCGCTGCTGCTCCAGGGCCGTGCCGGCGCCCACGTCCTGGATCACGAACTCGATCGCATCCGGCAGCCGCTTCACCCGCAGCTGCAGACCGTCCTGGCGCACCTGGGCCTGGGCCTGAGCCGCCAGCTCCAGGGGAGGGGCCGCCACCAGGGCCAAGGTGGCTGCTGCGCACCACAGCGTGCTCGCAAGACCCAGGCGCTTCACCAAACCGACCCCACCATGCGCCCGGATGGTACCGACTGGCCATGGCCCCAACCAGGGACGGCCAGCCCGAAGACTGGACTCAGCTCCTGGAGGCCTTCGAGCAGAGGGTGAGGCTCAGCCGCAGCTCGGTGCGGCCCGGCGGCAGCACCTCGCCGGGCTTGGGGGCCGGGGTGGCCGCCCGCTTGAGGGTCATGTCGCGCTGCACCACGAGCAGGCTGAGGCGCTCCAGCCGGCGCAGGAAGTCGAGCAGCTGGGGGGTGGGCGCCTTGGCACTGATCAACCGGGTGGTGGGCTGGAGGTTGAGCGAACGGCGGCAGAGCGGATCCTCGGGCGGCGCGGGCGGGGCCTTGTCCTTGGCGGCGCCGGCGGCGGCGGGCGGGGGCGCCGCCGCCGGCGCCGCTGGGGCTGCCGCCGGGGCCACCGGCTCATAGCTGTCCAGCTGCACGCCGCTGCGGCTCGCCTCCTCGTTCAGCTGGGTCATGAAGGTGGAGATGTCGCCGCTGCCGGCGATCAGCCCCAGGATGCGGGCCTGGGCCTGCTCCGCCTTGACCTGCCGCGCCTCGCTCTGCAGCAGCTGGCTCCGCAGCAGTGGCAGCTGGGCCGCCTGGGCCTGCAGGGCCTGCCACTGCTGCTCCGCCTGCTGCAGCTTCTGCCAGGCGGGCCAGGCGGCCAGCCCCAGCAGTCCAAGCCCGGCCAGGCTGCCGACCAGCAGGGGGAGCCCCACCAGCACCCGCTCGCGCGTGAACAGGCGCTGCGGACCACCCGCCTCAACGCCGGCCTGGAGATTCGTCATCGCAGCAGCCCCTCCTTCTGCAGGATCGCCAGGCGACGGGCCATGCCGTCAGCCCGAAGCCGCCGCAGTTCCCGCAGCTGCACCGGGGCCGGTTGGCTGCTGAACGGCGCCGTCATCTCAAAGGTCACAGGCCCCACGGTCGGGGCGAGCCTGGGGTCGCTCGGCGGGGCCACGGGGTCCCGCATGGCCTTCACCAGCGTCACCCCGTCGGGCTGGAAGAGCGGGGAGTAGGCCAGCAGCAACTGGAGGGCATTGATGCGGCGGAAGGCCCGCGGGTCGGCGGCATTGCCCCGCAGGGTCAGGGTCTTCTGGTCCGGGGTCACGGTGGCCTCATTCAGCTGCACCCCCTCGGGGGTGATCTCCGCGAGCTGGGTGACCAGCGCCGACCCCGACGACACGGCCACCAGCCCCTTGGCCAGGCCCTCGTTGCTGGTGCTGATCTGCTTGAGGCGGTCCTGGGCGGCCTTGAGGCGCTGCTCCAGTTCCTGCACCTGGGCCGGCACCGAGCCCAGCTCGCGGATCTTGCCCTCCACGAACACCTGGCGCACCTGCAGCAGCAGCCAGGCCGCCAGCGCCGCGGCCACCACCCCCAGGCCGAGCACGCCCCCCAGCAGCACCAGCTGGCGGGCATCCACCAGGGCTGGAGCCTCCGGGGGCAGCCCCAGCTCCAGCCGGCGCTGGCGCAGCAGGTCGAGCTGGTCGAGCTTGAAGCTGCCGCTCATCGCGCCACCTCCACCCGCACCAGCCCGGCGATCCGCAGCAGCTCGGCGCCGGCGGGGGCGGCGGGATCCTCCGGATCGAAGGCCTCCGGCAGGTGCAGCCAGCCCTCGGCCACCGGATCCAGCAGTGCCAGGGGCCAGGGCAGCAGGCGGCCCAGCTCCTCGAGCAGCGGGCCCTGGGCCCTGGGTCCGTGCACCAGCAGGCGGGCGCCGGTGGCGGCGGGGTCGTGCTGCAGGGTGAAGTCGAGGCAGCGGCGGATCTCCTCCGCCAGGTCAGCGGCCCCGCCGCCCGCCGCAAAGGCCCGCTCGTAGACCGGGATGCCGCGGCGCACCAGCAGCAGCCGGCTGGCTTCGGCCCGCAGCCCGAGCACCGCCACCAGCTGCCCCGGGGGCGCCGTCTCCAGCAGCGGCTCCAGGGCCCGCAGGGCGCACACCTGGGCCGATTCCAGGGCATCCAGGCTGACACCGGCGATGGCGAGGGTCTCGACCCACGCCTGCAGCAGCGACTGGCGCACCGCCACCACCAGGGAGGTGGGGGCGCCGCCGGTGAGGTCGGTGTCCAGGGGGATCTCGCGGGTGTAGGCCGCCTTGATCGGGAAGCTGAAGCCCGAATCGGCGCCGCGGCGGCTCAGCACCTCGTCGGAATCCTCGGGCCAGTGCCCCTCCGGCCACTGCACCAGCTTCCACTGGCTGGCGGCCATCGGCAGGCAGGCCCGCACGTGGGCACCGGCCAGGCCGCGCTCGATCAGCAGATCGCCGATGAAGTCGCCCACCGCCTCCTGGCGCAGGGGCTCACCCCGGTCGCACAGGCCGGCCGGCAGCGGCACCCGCTCCAGCACCTCCGCCTGGAAGGCGCCGCCGCTGCGGTGGCCGGCCATCAGGATGATCGAGCGGTCCTCCAATTCCAGACAGGCCCTGGGGGGAAACAGCCATGACCTCAGGGGTGCCAGCCGCTCCTGCAGCTGGTCCTGGACACCGGAGAGGACCAAGGCCGCGCGCCACGCAAGTGTGCGCACGGTATCGGTCCGGGCCGCTCAGCGCCAAGGCGCGCCGCTGCCCACCGCCTCGCCGATGCTGCGGAAGCCGTGGCGGTCGAGCTGGGCCAGCAGCCCCTCGAGGATCGCCGGCACCAGCTCGGGCCCGCGGTAGATCCAGCCGGTGTAGAGCTGCACCAGGGAGGCGCCGGCCACGATCCGCTCCCAGGCGGCCTCGGGCGCATCGATGCCGCCCACGCCGATCAGCGGCAGGGAGGGGCCGGCGGTGGCCCGCAGCCGGCGGATCACCTCCAGGGCCCGGCCCCGCAGCGGCGCCCCGCTGAGGCCCCCGGCCTCCTCCGCCAGGGTGCGGCCGGTCTGGGCCAGGCGCCGGTCCTCCAGCCCGAGGCGGTTGAGGCTGGTGTTGACGGCGATCACCCCGGCCAGGCCCTCCTCGTAGGCCAGGCGGGCAATGGTGTCGATGGCGTCGTCCTCCAGGTCCGGGGCGATCTTCACCAGCAGCGGCGGGCAGGCCGGCAGGCGCCGCAGCCGCTCCACCAGGCGCCGCAGCTGGCTCTCGTCCTGCAGCTCCCGCAGCCCCGGTGTGTTCGGGGAGCTCACGTTGATCACGGCGTAGTCCGCCAGGGGCGCCAGCAGCTCCAGGGAGGAGGCGTAGTCGTCGGCGGCGAGCTCCAGCGGCGTGAGCTTCGACTTGCCCAGGTTGATCCCCAGCACCGCCGGCCGCTGGCCCGCCGGCGGCAGCCCCTGGCGCTCCAGGGTGCGGCGGGCCGCCACGGCACCGCCGTTGTTGAAGCCCATGCGGTTCAGGGCTGCCCCCTCGGCCGCCAGGCGGAAGAGGCGCGGGCGGGGGTTGCCGGGCTGGGCATGCCAGGTCACGGTGCCCAGCTCGGCGAAGCCGAAGCCGAACAGGTGCCAGACGCCCGCGGCCACGGCGTTCTTGTCGAAGCCCGCCGCCAGCCCCACGGGGTTGGGGAAGCGGCAGCCGAACAGGGTCTGCTCCAGGCGCAGGTCGCGGCGCTGCAGCTCGGCGCCGAGGCCCGCCAGGCTGCCGGCCACCAGGGGCCAGCTGCGGCGCAGCGAGGCCTGGCCCAGCAGCGCCAGCGTCAGCTGGCTGAGCTGTTCAGCGTCGGCGCCGGCGTCGCGCTCGAGCAGCGGCCCCACGAAACGGCGGTAGAGGCTGCCGGTGCCCTCAGCCATGGGCCAGATCCCCACTGGTCGCAGGCCCCGATCCTGCCGCCTCGCGCTCCAGGCGCCAGCGGCCGCCGCCGGCGGGCAGCACCCGCCAGTCGCGCCACGGCCAGGGGCCCTGGCGGGCCTCCAGGGTCCGCAGGGGCATCTCCACCAGCTGGGCCAGCTCCACCAGGCTCAGGCCATAGCCGCCGGCCGCCAGCCGGTCCGCCAGCTCCAGGCGTGTCAGCAGCTGCTGCAGGGCCGGCGGGGCGGCCTCGGACGCCGGCGGAGCGGCCTCGAAGACCGGTGGCTGGACGGGCGCCGCTGCCGCGGCGGCCGGCGGGGACACCCCGGGCACCCCGGCCGCCAGGGCGGGCCGGCCGCCCCTGGCGAAGGCCACGGCGATGGCATCGCAGCGGTCGTTGTCGGGGTCGCCGCTGTGGCCCCTCACGTGGCGGAAGGGCACGGCCGGCAGCCGGGCGGCATCGAGGGCCTCCCAGAGGTCGCGGTTGAGCACCGGGCCGCCGGAGGCCGTGCGCCAGCCCTTGCGCTTCCAGCCCGGCAGCCACTTGCTGAAGCCGTTGATCAGGTAGGTGCTGTCGGTGCGGATGGCCAGGTCGGGGTGGAGCGGCAGCGACCGCAGCTGCTGCAGCAGCGCCAGGGCGGCGGTGAGCTCCATGCGGTTGTTGGTGGTGGCCGGCTCGGCGCCGCCGAACTCCTGCACCGTGCCGTCCTCATAGCGCAGCAGGCAGCCCCAGCCGCCGGGGCCGGGGTTGCCGCTGCAGGCCCCATCGCAGGCGGCCGCCAGCACCCGCGGGCCCGGGGCCGGCGCTGCGGACTGGTCAGTGGCCACTGGGCTGACCATCTGAAATCCGGTACAAACCGTTGACAATGAGACGCCCTGGAGCCTGACCCATGCAGCGAACCTACCTCCCGTGGCTCGGGCTCTCGGCCCTGGCCGCCGGCGCCGGCCTGGCGCTGCAGGACCGGGGCCTGGCCGCTGCCCTGTTCGACAGCCGCCCCCTGGACAACTCCCGCTTCGCGGTGCTGGCCAGGCCCGTGGGCCGCAGCGACTGGACCCTGATGGTGCTGGAGCAGATCGCCGCCACGCCGCGCTGCTGGGAACCACGGGCCGATGGCCTGGTCGATCCAGCCCTGAACCGCTTCGACTACACCGGCATCTGCAGCCGCTATCTGGACAGCAACGGCTACTCGCTGCGGGTGGACCAGCAGGACCTGGGCAGCGTCTACCGGCTGCGGCTGAGCCAGCAGGGCAACAGCCTGCAGCTGCTGGCGATGAGCCCGGAGAGCCCCACCGAGCTGCTGGTGGGCCGGGGCACCGTGACCCAGCGCGACCGCGACGGCTTCGTGGGCCTGGCCCTCGAGCCGGGCTGGGAGCTGCAGCGCCGCGTCTATGGCCGCCAGACCCTCAACCACGTCTACTTCGCCAACGCCACCCCCCTGGCCCAGCTGATCGCCGCCAGCGGCGCCGGCGCTGAGGGCACGGCCGCCGCGCCCGGCCGGGGGGGCGGCGGCGGCATCGACACCGCCCTGGCCATCGGGCCGGTGCCGCTGCAGGTGATCCCCTTCCGGGAGTGAGCCGCCGGGGCCGGTGGCGGGGCGCCAGTGCCGCGGGACAGTTCAGGCAGCGGCCCGCCGCCCCCTTCCCACCCCCAGACACCCAGGGTATGGTTCTGGCGTGTGAGGAGTGAGGAACCCACTTCCGGGGTCGAAACGAGGACAGACTCCCGGAAGCGTTCCTGCTCAGAGCCCTGCCTTCGGCGGGGCTTTTTTTTGTGCAGCCATTGCGGGGGCAGCGGCGCCATGGGGAGCCATCCGCCGCAGAGGGCCGATGGAGCCTCGGCCGATGGCTCCGTGGCCCGCCGCGCCAGCCCGCCAGGCAAAAAGCCGGCTCCGAGAGGGGCCGGCTGGGGGGAGCAGCGTCCAGGACCCTGGGCCCAGGACGCGCGGTACAGGCCGAGGCGGGAGCGGCGCCGGGCCCGGAGGCCGCCGCCGCTCCGCGGCGATCACTTGATGGTGACCTTGCCGCCGACCTCTTCCACGGACTTCTTGATGGCTTCGGCGTCGGCCTTGGAGATGCCGGTCTTGATGGGGGTGGGGGCACCTTCCACCAGGGCCTTGGCTTCGCCCAGACCGAGGCCGGTGGCCTCGCGGACGGCCTTCAGCACCTTGATCTTGGCGGCGGCATCGAAGCCATCGAGGATGGCGTCGAATTCGGTCTGTTCCTCGGCGGGCTCAGCGGCGGCGGCGGGAGCGGCGGCCATGACGACGCCGGCGGAGGCGGCGGCGGACACACCGAAGGCCTCTTCGATCTGCTTGACGAGCTCGGAAGCTTCCAGCAGGGAGAGGGTCTTCAGCTGCTCGAGGATCTGGTCAGTGGTAGCGGACATGATTGGGAATCAGCAACAGATCTGTGTGGACAGTGATCGGTTGAGCTCGGGCGGCTCGACGGAACCGGCAGGCCTCAGTTGGCGCTGCCTTCGCCGTCGGCGTGCTGCTTGAGCGCCCGGGCAAGACCGGAGGGAATCTCGTTGATGCCCACCGCGACCTTGGTGGCCACGGCGTTGATCGCACCGGCGATCTGGGCCAGCAGCACCTCCTTGGAGGGCAGGTCCCCAATGGCCTTGATGTCGGACTGGGAGAGGAGCTTGCCTTCGAAAAGGCCGCCCTTCACCTCCGACTTCTTCGTGTCCTTCTGGAAGGACTGCACGGCCTTCACCGCACCGCCGACATCGCCCTTGACCAGGACGAAGGCGTTGGTGCCGGTGAGCAGGGAATCGAGTTCCGACCAGGCGTCGTTGCCATCAATGGCCCGGCGCATCAAGGTGTTTTTGGTCACCTTGCACACGCCGTTGCTGGCCTGCAGACGGGTCCGCAGATCAGACATCTCCTTGATGGACAGGCCCTTGAAATCAAGGACGAGCGCCATTTCGGCCTCACCGAGGAGCCCCTTGAGCTCTTCGACGATCTGTTGCTTGCTCTCCAGCGTGCGGCCCATAGGAAGTGGAACGGATCGGGGGAACAAGCGGGGTACGCAGCCCCAGTGCGCGGGGCACTCGAGGGCTGCGGCCTGTTCCGCACCGTCCGGGAGAATCCCTTCGGGGCCAAAACCTGTCGCGTGCACCTCGGCAGGGTTTACGGCCGGGCGATCCGGACAATCCGGCTGCCAGGCACGACCTGCTGTCTTGGGTCGGGCGCGTGCCCTTCTGGCTTTCGCCAGCCTGCCAACCTACACCACCACCCCG
>CALRKO020000031.1:0-18436 GCA_943368105.1 Chitinophaga pinensis
CACCTGGCCGCCCGAGCGCAGGGTCAGCTCCTGCTCCAGCTCCTCGAGCGCCATCAGCTCCTGCACCTGGCGGCCCAGGGTGATCTCCTGCTCGTGGCTCAGCAGCGGCACGCGGCCGATGTCGCGCAGGTACGAGCGCACCAGGTCGCTGCCGGCGCCCATGGGCGTGGCGGCGTCGATGCGGACGACGGGGAGGGAGGGCATGGCGCCGCGGAGTTACGAAACCAAGTTGTTTCGCAAACCTATCACCGGTCTCCGGCGCCGCCGCGGCCGCGGCCGTGGACCCGCAGGGGCTGTGCCCTGCGGCACCCAGGTGGCCGGCGAGAATGCCCCGATGGCTGCCCCATCACCCCCCTCCGCCTCCGACCGGCTGCTGGTGGTGGAGGACGACGAGACCATCCGCGAGACCGTGGCCGAGGCGCTGCGGCTCGAGGGCTACGCCGTGAGCGCCTGCGGCGACGGCCGCCAGGCCCTGGCCCTGCTGGAGCACGGGGAGGCCGAGGGCGGCTTCGACCTGCTGGTGCTCGATCTGATGCTGCCGGGGCTGGGGGGCCTGGAACTCTGCCGCCGCCTGCGCCAGCGGCGCCACACCACGCCGATCCTGGTGGTGAGCGCCCGCGACAGCGAGTCCGACCGGGTGCTGGGCCTGGAGGTGGGCGCCGACGACTACCTGGTCAAGCCCTTCGGGATGCTGGAGCTGGTGGCGCGCTGCCGGGCCCTGCTGCGCCGCGCCCGCTCCGGCGCCGCGGTGGCCCCCGCCAGCACCGCCACCGGCGACGCAGCCCCGGCGGCCGGCGGCGAGGGACCGATCGAGCACGGCGCCCTGCGGCTCTACCCCGAGGAATGCCGCGTCAGCCGCGCCGGCCTCGACCTGCGGCTCTCGCCCAAGGAGTACCGGCTGCTGGAGCTGTTCATGCGCCACCCCCGCCAGGTGTGGAGCCGCGACCGGCTGCTGGAGCGGGTCTGGGGCCTGGACTTCATGGGCGACAGCAAGACCGTGGATGTGCACATCCGCTGGCTGCGCGAGAAGCTGGAGCTCGATCCCTCCAACCCCCGGCACATCCTGACGGTGCGGGGCTTCGGCTATCGCTTTGTCTGACCCCATCGCCCCCAGCCGCCAGGCCCCTGCAGCCCGGATGCCCCGGCAGGGCCCGTCCCCGTGGCGCTGACGGCCCCGGAGGCGGCGCTGCTGCTGGCGCTGGGCGGCGGTCTGGGGATGGCCCTGGGGCGCCGGGCGGCGCGCCGCGGCCCCGCCGGCGATGGCCCCAGCCGCACCCAGCTGCTGGACTGGATCGGCGGGGCCCCCCAGGGCTGGCTGACCCTCGACCCCCAGCTGACGATCCGCTCCCTCAACCGGCGCGCCGAGCGGCTGCTGGCCCTGCCGGCGGAGGCGATGCTGGTGGGCCGCCCGATCGGCGATGGTCTGGCCCTGCCGGAACTGGAGGCGCTGGTGCGCAACGCCCAGGTGCAGCAGTGCAGCCAGCGGCAGGACTGGCAGCAGGGCGAGGAGACCCTGGAGGCCTGGGCCCTGCCAGGGCAGCGGGGCTGGGTGGCCCTGCTGCTGCAGCCCCGGCGCTCCCTGGATCGCCAGATCGCCCAGCAGGAGCGCTGGGTGAGTGACGTGGCCCACGAGCTCAAGACGCCCCTGACGGCCCTGCTGCTGGTGGGCGACAGCCTGGCCAGCCACGCCGACGGCCACAATGCCGTGCTGGTGGGGCGGCTGCAGCGGGAGCTGCGGCGGCTGCAGCAGCTGGTGGGCGACCTGCTGGAGCTGTCACGGCTGGAGAACGCCCTGCCGGCCCTGCCCTTCCCGCCCAGCGCCGCCCGCCTGGACCTGCGGGAGCTGGTGGAGGCGGCCTGGACCAGCCTGCGGCCCCTGGCGGAGCAGCGGGCGGTGACCCTGCAGCTGAGCGGCCCGGGGCAAGCCCCGGTGCAGGGGGAGCGCTCGCGGCTGCACCGGGCCCTGCTCAACCTGCTGGACAACGCCGTGCGCTTCAGCCCCGATGGCCGGGCGGTGGAGGTGACGATCGAGGCCAGCGGCCGCTGGTGGTGGCTGCGGGTGCGGGACCACGGCTGCGGCCTCAGCGGCGAGGACCAGGAGCGGATGTTCGAGCGCTTCTACCGGGGCGATCCTGCCCGGGCGCGCTGGGCCCAGGCCGGGGGCGGCTGCACCGGCACGGGCCTGGGGCTGGCGATCGTGCAGCAGATCGCCCTCACCCACGGCGGCCGGGTGCAGGGCCGGAACCATCCGGAGGGGGGTGCTGTGATGGAGCTGCTGCTGCCGCGGGGCATCTGACGCCATGGCCACCGATCCGCCCCCGGGTCCGCCCCAGCCGGGCGAGCGCCTCCAGAAACTGCTGGCCGCCGCCGGGCTCTGCTCGCGCCGGCGGGCCGAGCAGCTGCTGCGGGCGGGGCGGGTGAGCGTCAATGGCCAGCGCGCCGGCCTGGGGGATCGGGCCAGGCCGGGCCGCGACCGCGTCTGCGTGGACGGCCGGCCGATCACGGCGGCGGCCCCGGCGGTGCTGCTGCTGAACAAGCCGGCCGGCGTGGTGAGCAGCTGCCACGACCCCGAGGGCCGCCCCACAGTGCTGGACCTGCTGCCGTCCGAGCTGGCCCGCGGCCAGGGCCTGCACCCGGTGGGGCGCCTGGACGTGGAGAGCCGTGGCGCCCTGCTGCTCAGCAATGACGGCGCCCTCACCCTGCGGCTCACCCACCCCCGCTACCGGCACCGCAAGACCTACCGGGTCTGGGTGAGCGGCGAGCCCAGCGCCGAGACCCTGGCCCAGTGGCGCCGCGGCGTGCCCCTGGACGGCCAGCCCAGCCAGCCGGTGCAGCTGCGCCGCCTGGGCAGCGAGCGGGGCCACACCCTGCTGGAGCTGGTGATGCGGGAGGGCCGCAACCGCCAGATCCGCCGCACCGCCGAACAGCTCGGCCACCGCGTGCGCGACCTGCAGCGCATCGCCGTGGGGCCGATCGTCCTGGGGGCGCTGCCGGAGGGACGCTGGCGGCGGGTCGAACCCCAAGAATGGGGCGACCAGGACGACCAGCCTTGATGCCGCGGCCCGCCCCGAGCCCCCGCCCCAGCGCGCGCCTGTGGCGCTGGCTGCGGCGCGACCCCGGCACCGGCGGGCCGACCGGGACGGCGGCGGGCGGCGGGGCGGAGGATCCGCTGCTGCAGGCGGGCCGCCTGATCCGCCAGCAGCGGGAGGCCCGCGGCCTCAACCTGCGCCAGCTGGCCCTGGAGACCCGCATCAGCACGCCGGTGCTGGAGGCCCTGGAGCGGGGCTGGCGCGACCGGCTGCCGGAGGGCACCTACCTGCGCACGATGCTGCCCCTGATCGAGCAGCACCTGGAGCTGCCCGCCGGCAGCCTGGGGGCGGCGCTGCCGGCGGATCCCCCAGGCGATGGCAGCGGCGGTGGCCGGCGGCGCCTGCTGCTGCGCTTCACCCCCGGATCCATCGACGTCTTCACCACCTGGCAGGGCACCGTGCTCTATGGCGCCGTCACCCTGGGGCTGATCTACGGCGTGAACCTGCAGCAGCAGCGGCTGGCGGCTGCCAACCTGCTCACCCTGCGGCCGATCGCGCCCCTCTCCCCCGCCGAGCAGGGGCGCCCGCCCGATCCCGGCAGCACCCTGCTCAAGGCCTACCCCGACCTGCGGCCCCTGCAGCGGGCCAGCGGCGGCGTCGCCCTGACCACGCTGCAGCGGGTGGAGGCCAGCGCCGCGGCCCGCAGCCAGGGGGTGCTGGCGCTGGAACTCAGCCAGCCCAGCCGGGTGCGCCTGCGCAGCGACGGCGGCGAGCGCACCGACCTGCAGGGAGCCAGCGGCGAGCTGGTGCTGCCGCTGCAGGCGCCGCTGGAGCTGGAGATCGATCCCGCCCCGGCCGGCACGGCGGTGAGCTGGAACGGCCAGCCCCTGGCGCCCCTGCCCAGGCAGCCGGGCCGCTTCCAGCTGCCGTCCCGGGGTCCGGCTCAGCGGCCATAGCGCCGGGCCAGGTCGCCGAGGCCCCGCAGCGGCCCCTCCAGGTCGGCCACGCCGCCCCGCAGCCGCCACTGCCAGTTGCCGCTGCCGGTGCCGGTGCCGGGGGTGTTGAAGCGGGCGCCGTCGTCCAGGTGGAGCAGATCCTGCAGGGGCACCACGGCCAGTTCGGCCCGGGAGGCCAGGGCCAGCTCCAGCAGCTGCCAGCCCGGGGCCTGCACCGGCGCCCCCACGCAGGCCTCGACGCGGCGGCGCTCCTCCTCCCCCAGGCCGTTCCACCAGCCGATGCAGGTGGCGTTGTCGTGGGTGCCGGTGTAGACGACCCAGTGGGTGCCCCTGTAGTTGGCGGGCAGGTAGGCGTTGTCGGGGTTGCCGTCGAAGGCGAACTGCAGGATCTTCATGCCGGGCAGGCCATGGCGGTCGCGCAGGGCCTCCACCGCCGGGGTGATCACCCCCAGGTCCTCTGCGATCAGGGGCACATCGGCGCCCGCCGCCGGCCCCACGGCCGCGGGCTGCGCAGTGCCGCGGCGGCGCAGGTGGCCCCGCAGCCGCCGCAGCAGGGCCTCGCCGGGGGAGGGGTGCCAACGCCCCTCGATGGCGGTGCCCGCCTCCCCCGCCACCCACCAGGCGGCCTCGAGGGCGCGGAAGTGGTCCAGGCGCAGCAGATCCACCAGCTCCAGCTGGCGCTCCAGGCGCCGGATCCACCAGCGGAAGCCCGTGAGCCGGTGCAGCGGCCAGCGGTACACCGGCGTGCCCCAGAGCTGGCCCGTGGCGGCGAAGTAGTCGGGGGGGACTCCGCTCTGGGTCACCAGGGAGCCGTCGCGGCGCACCGAGAACAGGCGGCGGTGGCTCCAGACATCGGCGCTGTCGTGGGCGACGTAGAAGGGCACATCCCCCACCAGCTGCACGCCGAGGCGGCGGGCCCGCTGCTGCAGCCGCTGCCACTGCCGCTGCAGCTGCCACTGCAGCAGCGCCTCCTGCAGCAGCGCCGCGCCCTGCTCGCGCTCCAGGGCCCGCAGGGCACGGCGGGAGCGGCGGGCCAGGGGCGCAGGCCACTGCCACCAGGGCCGCTGGCCCTGCAGCCGCCTGAGCACCACAAAGCGGCAGTGGTCCGGCAGCCAGTCGCGCTGGGCCCGGCGCCAGGCGTCGAAGTCGTGCCGCTGGGCCGCACTCCAGGCCGGGTGGCGGCGGACCAGCCGCAGGGCCAGGGCCTCGGCCCGCTGCGGGGCCAGCTCCAGGTCGAGCCGATCCCAGCGGCCCTCGGGCAGGTCCTCCAGGTCCTGCGGCTGCAGCAGCCCGTCCCGCAGCAGCAGCTCGGCGTCCAGCAGCCAGGGGTTGAGGGCGAAGGCGCTGGGGGAGCTGTAGGGGGACCCGGTGGCGTCGGTGGGGGCCAGGGGCAGCAGCTGCCACACCTGGATCCCCTGGGCGGCCAGGGCCTCGATCCAGCGCTCGGCCTCGCGGCCGAAGCTGCCGCAGGCGGGCGTGCCGGGCAGGGCGGTGGGGTGGAGCAGCACCCCGCAGCGGCGCGGCCCCTCGGGGCGATCGCCGCTCATCGATCCGGCAGCGTGTAGCGGCCGATGATCCTCTGGGCGAAACTGGGAATGTGGGCCTCCACCTTCTCGGGGTGGTTCCGCCGCAGCCAGAGGGCGTTGCGGGTGAAGTGGGAGTCGATCGAGAAGCGGCCGTACTCCAGCCCCTGGGGACCGAAGCGCTGCACGAACCAGCCGATCAGCTCCGCCAGCCAGAGGGGCAGTCTCAAGGCCTTGTCATAGGCCTCGATGCCCTGCTGCACCGCCGCCCGACGATCGCCGCGGGAGGTGACCGGCGCCTGGTCGAGCTCGCTCTCCACCAGGTCCAGCAGCTGCTGGCCCCTCGGATTGCGCACCGTGAGCCACTGGCGCCCGAAGCTGGCGCCCATGTAGCCCACCACCAGGTCGGCGCCGGCGTTGGTGTAGTCGAAGCAGCTCAGGCAGCTGGGGGCGAACACGTCCTTGAGGGCCGGCGTGTCCAGGCCGAAGAAGGGCACGGTCTCCGTGCTGCCGTCGCTGTGGCGGAAGTGGATGCGGAAGTCCTGCATGAACTCGTAGTGCACCACCGTGGCCGGAGAGCGGCTGGCACTCTCCAGGAAGGTCTGCAGGCCCTGGCGGCTGACGTTGTCGACGCAGGGCAGGCCGAGCACGTAGAGCTGCTCCAGGGGCAGGGTGGGCTGCACGGCCCGCAGGGCCTGGACCTGGCAGCCCACGCCGATGGCCAGGAGCCGGCGGATGCCGCTGCCCGGCAGCTGCTCCAGCACCTCCAGGTTCGGAGAGAGGGTGGGCTTGTTGACCCGGGCCGCCAGCACCTGCTCGGGGGTGCGGGCCAGCACCGGCACGGGGGTGAAGCGATCGTCGGGGCTCTGGCCCACGCACAGCACCGCGTCCACCAGCCCGCTCTCCAGGGCGCGCACCCCCAGGCGGCTGACGATGCCCGTCCACTGGGCCCCCTCGATCGGCTGCCGCAGCCGGGCGGTGAGCATGCGCTGGTGCACGCCGAAGTAGAGCTCCTCCTCGTTGGCGAGGTCGCGGCTGCGGCCGTGGGCAGCGGCCTCCATCGCCTCGAAGCGCTGGTTCAGGAAGGCGCAGCTGTCCTTGACGTAGGCCACCCAGCGGCTGTCGCAGAGGCCGCACTGGCTGCAGAGGTCCTTGGCCGGATACACGCCGCCCTTGGCCAGGGGCCGGGCCCGCTCGTGGGGAAGGGGACCGCCGCCACCGGCGGGGGCCGACGGGCCGGCGGGGGCCGGGGTACTGGCGCCGGACGCGCGGGGGCTGGGGGCAGGGGTCAACGGGCTCGGGCTGGCGGGCGCATCCGGAGGTCCCACGCTATCGAGCGATCCGGCCGGGCTGGGCGGCTGCGTCAGAGTGGGGTACACGTCGCCAGCGCTGGCCCCATGGCCCCCAGTCGGGAGTCCGCCCCCAGCACCCCCGGGGGCCGCCGCCGGCCGCCACGGCCGCGCCGCCCCCAGCCTCGGGCCCGCCGGGGGAGAGCCGCCCTGCGGCTGCTGGCCGCCGGCCTGGGGGTGGCGGCGGGGGTGGGCCTGCTGGGCCTGGTGTGGCCCCCGGCCGATCGGGACCTGCAGGACGCCGAGCCGGCCAGCGCCGCCGCCCTGGCCGATCCCCCCAGCCGGCCGATCACGGTGCTGCTGATCGGCTCCGACGCCGACCGTCGCGGCGCCCCGCGCAACGGCGCCGCCCCGCCGGGACCGGCCAACAGCGATGCCCTGCTGCTGGTGCGGATCGATCCCGGGGGCAGGCTGCAGGTGCTGACCCTGCCGATCGAGCTGGCGGTGGCGCTGCCCGGCAGCCGACGGCCGGTGGCCCTGGGCAGCCTCTACCGCCGCGGCGGCCCGGCCCTGGTGGCGGATGCGGCCGCCGAGCTGGTGGGCCTGCCCAAGGGCCAGCCCGACCGCTACCTGGTGCTGCCCCGGGGCGCCCTGCGGGAGCTGGTGGACGGCCTGGGGCGGGTGGAGCTGGCCCCGGATCGCACCATGCGCTATCGCGACCGGGCCCAGAAGCTGACCATCGACATCCAGGGGGGCCTGCAGCTGATGACGGGCCTGCAACTGGAGCAGCTGCTGCGCTTCCGGGACGGCGAGCGGGGCGAGGCCGGCCGCCGCGACCGCCAGCAGGCGGCCATCGAAGGGGTGCTGCAGCAGATGGGCCAGGGCCAGCAAGTGCTGGGCCTGCCGCAGCTGGTGGGCCGCCTGCAGAACCAGGTGGACACCAACCTGACCCAGAGCGAGGCCCTCAGCCTGCTGGCGGCCAGCCTGCGGCCCGACCAACGGCCCCGCTTCCGCAGCCTGCCCCTCAGCCCGCCGGCGGATGCGAAGCAGCCCCTGCGGGAGCTGGCCCCGGAGGCGGCGGAGCGCCCCTGGCCCGAGACCTGAACCCCAGGCCGCCTCAGCGGCGTCGCGGCCGGAGGAGCCGCCCCCGGGGCTCAGGCCTCGGGCAGCCCCCAGCGGCCGGCGTCCCCGTCCAGGTCCCGCCAGCGGCGGCGCAGGCGCCGGGCCAGCTCCAGGGCCGCCAGCGCCGGCTCCCCTGCCGCCTCCCCTGCCGCCGCTGAAGCCGGGGCAGCCTCCGCCAGGGGCAGCCAGCCCAGCCAGGGCAGACCATCGCCGCGGCGGGCCGCGCCATCCCAGGGGCCACCGAGCTGCACCAGCCCCAGCAGCGGCACCCCCGCCGCCGCCAGCAGGGCGCTGTAGGCCGCCGCCGGTCCCGCCAGGGCCGCGGCCGGCACCAGCAGCAGGCTGGGCTGGCGCCAGGCCCCCAGGGCCTCGGCCCAGCTGCCGGCGGGCCCCAGCCAGGCGCCGGGATCCAGGGCCAGGGGCAGCAGGCCGCCGGCCCCCTCGGCACAGGCGGCCAGGGCCACGGCCGGGTCGAGGGCCGGATCGGCGAGGGCGGGCTGCAGCGGCAGCTCCAGGGCGGCGGCCAGGGCGGCGGCGGCGGCCGCCGCCACCCCACCGGGGGACGTGAGCACGAGGGCCGGGGCGCCACGGTCGGGGGAAGGAATCATCGGGGTTTGCACTGCCTGGTCCAGGCGGCTTCTACCATCGGAGTTCAAGCGATCACGCCAGGCCCGCCGTGACCAGTTTTCTGACCGCTGAACGGGTCGAGCAGGCTGGCGTGGCCCACGACACCCGGCGCCTGCGCCTGTTCAGCGGCACCGCCAACCCGGCCCTGGCCCGGGAGATCGGCGCCTACCTCGGCGTTCCCGACGGCCCGCGGGTGATCAAGCGCTTCGCCGACGGCGAGCTCTACATCCAGATCCAGGAGTCGATCCGCGGCTGCGACGTGTTCCTGATCCAGCCCACCTGCGCGCCGGTGAACGATCACCTGCTGGAGCTGCTGATCATGGTGGACGCCTGCAAGCGGGCCTCGGCCCGCCAGATCACCGCCGTGATCCCCTACTACGGCTACGCCCGCGCCGATCGCAAGACGGCCGGCCGCGAGTCGATCACCGCCAAGCTGGTGGCGAACCTGCTGGCCAAGTCCGGGGTGGACCGGGTGCTGGCGATGGACCTGCACTCCGCCCAGATCCAGGGTTACTTCGACATCCCCTGCGACCACATCTACGGCTCGCCGGTGCTGGTGGACTACCTGGCCGGCCGCGACTTCGGCGACGTGGTGGTGGTGTCCCCGGACGTGGGCGGCGTGGCCCGGGCCCGGGCCTTCGCCAAGCAGATGAATGACGCTCCCCTGGCGATCATCGACAAGCGCCGCTCTGCCCACAACGTGGCCGAGAGCCTCACGGTGATCGGCGATGTGGCCGGCAAGACGGCCATCCTGATCGACGACATGATCGACACCGGCGGCACCATCTGCCAGGGGGCGCGGCTGCTGCGCCAGCGGGGCGCCACCCGCGTGCTGGCCTGTGCCACCCACGCCGTGTTCTCGCCACCGGCGGTGGAGCGGCTCTCGGAGCCGGGGCTGTTCGAGGAGGTGATCGTCACCAACAGCATCCCCCTGAGTGACCAGCGGCGCTTCCCGCAGCTGCAGGTGCTGTCGGTGGCCAACATGCTCGGCGAGGCGATCTGGCGCATCCACGAGGAGAGCTCGGTGAGCTCGATGTTCCGCTGACGCCACCTGCGCCCCCTGATCCCCTGCGCCCCCCGCCGCCGGCCTTCCCCCGGCGAGTGCTTCTGAAGCGGGCCCTGCCGCTGCTGCTCACTGGCCTGCTCACCGCCGGCCTGGAGCTGGTGGGGGCGCTGCCCGGCCGCTCGGCGCCGCTGCGGGTGGGGGTGTGGCTCACCAACAGCCCCAGCCCCCTCTACTACGAGCCCGCCCGCATCGATCGGGCCATGGCGGAGCTGGCCGCCGCCGGCTTCAACACGGTGTACCCCAACGTCTGGAGCCGGGGTGCCACCTTCCACCGCAGCCGCTGGGCGCCGATGGAGCCGGCCCTGGCCCAGCGCAACCCGAACCTCGATCCGATCTGCCGGATCAGCAGCGCCGCCCGGCGCCGCGGTCTCAAGGTGATCCCCTGGTTTGAGTACGGCCTGATGGAGCCGGCGGGGGCGGCCGTGGCGCGGGACAATCCCGAGTGGGTGCTGCAGAAGGCCGACGGCAGCAGGACCGTGACCCTGCACGGCCAGCCAATGGTGTGGCTGAACCCGGCCCACCCGGGGGTGCGCCAGCGCTTCATCGGCCTGATCAGCGAGATCGTGCAGCGCTGCGGCGTCGATGGCATCCAGCTCGACGACCACTTCGCCTGGCCGGTGGACCTGGGCTACGACCCCTACACCCGCGCCCTCTACCGGCAGGACACCGGCCGCGAGCCCCCCGCCAACAGCACCGACCGGGCCTGGATGACCTGGCGACGCCACCAGCTGACGGGCCTGCTGCGGGAGCTGCGGGAGACCCTCAAGGCCAGGGGCAGCGGCAGCCCCTACGTGAGCCTCTCGCCCGGTCCCTTCCGCTTCGCCTACAACCACTGGCTGCAGGACTGGGAGATCTGGGCCCTCGGCGGCCTGATCGAGGAGCTGATCGTGCAGAACTACGCCTATTCCGTGGCCGGCTACACCAAGGACCTCCAGCAGCCGGCCCTGGTGCGGGCCCGCCGCTGGGGCATTCCGGTGGAGATCGGCCTGCTGGCGGGCTTCGGCGGCCGCACCACGCCGATGCCGGTGCTGACCCGGAAGGCGCAGCTGGCGGCCGAGCGGGGCCACGGGGTCATCTATTTCTACTGGGAGGGGCTGTGGGGCCAGTTCGCCGGGCCGGAGGGGGGCGAGGCCCGGCGAGCCGGCTTCCGCCAGCTGCACAGAACCAGCTTCCCGGATCCCTACCCGCGCCCCGGCCGCCGCTGAGGCCGCCGGCGCGGGCCCGGCAGGGCTTCAGCTGAGCCGCCTCAGGCCCGGCCCAGGCACTGGCCCACCACCTCGGCGGTGTTGGGCGAGAGCGGGGCTGCCGCCAGCTGGTCCAGCGCCTCCCGCATGCGGGAGGCGCGCCCGGGGCCGTAGCTCTGCCAGCGGCTGAACACCTTGGCGAAGCGGGAGGCGGTGATCGGGTTGCGCCCATCCACCCGGGCGATCTGGTCGGCCATGAAGCGGTAGCCGCTGCCATCGGCGGCATGGAACATCGGCGCGTTGCCCACCAGGCCCCCCAGCACGGCCCGCAGGGCGTTGGGGGCGGCCGGATCGAAGCGGGGATGCTCCAGCAGGCCGCGCACCCGGGCCAGGCCGTCGCCGAAGGGGGCCGAGGCCTCCAGGGCGAACCAGGCGTCGAGGATGACGGGCCGGTCCTGCCAGCGGGCGTAGAAGGCGGCCACGGCCTGGGCCCGCTCAGGGGTGTCGTGGCACTGCAGGGCCCGCAGGCCGGCGCGGGCCAGGGTCATCGAGGGGCCCGTCACCGCCGCCGCGGCCTCGGCGCGCACCGCCCCATCGCCGGCGGCGGCGCGCCAGGCCCAGATGGTGCCGGTGAGCAGACGCTCGCCGTTGCCCTGGGGCCAGGCCAGGTCCCACTGGGGCCGGCAGCGCGCCAGGGCCTCCGCCAGGGGCTGCGCCAGGGCCGCACCGAAGCGGGCCTGCAGGGCCAGCAGGGCTGCGAACAGGGCCGGCGGATCGGGCTCGGGTGCGGCGTCCTCCAGCTCGGGCAGGCCCGGCAGGGCCAGCAGCAGAGCGCGATTGGCATCGCCGAGGCTGCCATCCGCGAGGATCCGCCCGTAGGCGGCGATCAGCCCCTCCTCCAGCGCCTCGTCGGGCCGGCCGGCGGCCCGCTCCAGCACCGCCTGGCGCAGCAGGGTCTGGCCGGCGTCCCAGCGGGCGAAGGGTTCGGAATCCCAGGCCAGCAGGTGCAGCAGCTCGGCGCTGGAGCGCTCGACCTGCAGCCGCACCGGCGCCGAGAAGCCCCGCAGCAGCGACAGGGCCGGCGGGTGGGCGTGGGGCTCCAGCCCCACCAGGCGCAGGCGCTGCTCCGGCTGATCCACCACCAGCAGGCGACTGGCCTGGCCCCAACGGGGATCGAGCTGGGCCGCCGCGGCCTGGGCCGGGGTCTCACCGGGCAGCCGCAGCGGCAGCGGGTCGCCGCCCTGGTCCACCAGGCCCAGGACCAGGGGGATCACCAGGGGCAGCTTGTCGGGCTGGCCCGGGGTGGGCGGGGTGCCCTGGCGGACGGTGAGTTCCAGCACACCGGCCTCGCCGTCCCAGTGGCGCTGCAGCTCCAGCAGGGGCGTGCCGGCCTGGACGTACCAGCGGCGGAACTGGGCAAAGTCGAAGCGGGGGCGGGCGGCGCCAGCCCGGTCAGGGGCGGCACGGTCCACGGCGGCCTGGTCCTCGGCGGCCCAGGCCTCGGCGGCGGCATCCTCCATGGCCTGCACGAAGTCGGCGCAGGTGGCAGCGGTGCCGTCGTGGCGCTCCACGTAGAGGGCCATGCCGCGCTGGAAGCTCGACTCCCCCAGCAGGGTGTGCAGGCAGCGGATCACCTCCGCCCCCTTTTCGTAGATCGTGGTGGTGTAGAAGTTATCGATCGCCTGGTAGTGATCCGGCTGGATCGGATGGGCGGTTGGGCCCGCATCCTCGCGGAACTGGGTGTTGCGCAGCAGCGACACATCCTCGATCCGCTTCACCGCCGGTGCGTGCAGATCCGCCGTAAAGCTGGCGTCTCGGAACACGGTGAGGCCCTCCTTGAGGGAGAGCTGGAACCAGTCGCGGCAGGTGATGCGGTTGCCGGTCCAGTTGTGGAAATACTCGTGGGCGATCACGCTCTCGATCCGCTCCAGCTCGCCGTCGGTGGCGGTGGCGGCATCGGCGAGCACCAGTTTGGAGTTGAAGATATTGAGGCTCTTGTTCTCCATCGCGCCCATGTTGAAGTGGCGCACCGCCACGATGTTGAACTCATCGAGGTCGTACTCGAGCCCGTAGACGCGCTCATCCCAGGCCATCGCCCGCTTCAGGGAGGCCATGGCGTGGGCCGTGTAGGGCAGATCGCCGGGCTCGACGTGGATGCGCAGGGCGACGGGGCGTCCGCTGGCGGTGGTGAACTGGTCGCTGGCCTCCTCCAGCCGACCGGCCACCAGCGCAAACAGGTAGGAGGGCTTGGGGAAGGGATCGTCCCAGACGGCGTAGTGGCGCTCCCCAGCGGCGCCCTCCGGCCCATCCAGCGGCTGCAGCGGCCCGGCCTCGATGCAGTTGCCGTTGGAGAGCAGCACCGGGCAGCTGTCCCGGTCGGCCTCGATCCGCACCCGGAAGCGGCTGAGCAGGTCGGGGCGGTCGGGGTGGAGGGTGATGCGGCGAAAGCCCTCGGCCTCACACTGGCTGGTGAACAGCCCGCCGCTGACGTAGAGGCCCTCGAGGCTGGTGTTGGTCTCCGGGTGGATCCGCACCCGGCTCTCGAGCCGGAAGGGGCGCCGGGGCGGATCGAGCAGCAGCAGCCGGCCCGGCTCCTGCCGGTAGGCCGCGGGGGCCAGGGGCTCCCCGTCCAGGCGCAGCTCCAGCAGCTCCAGCGCCTCACCCCGCAGCTCCAGGGCTTCGGGCTCCCCAGCCGCCGCCGGATTGGGGGTGAAGGCCAGGGAGGCCTCCACCAGCGTCTGGTCCGCGAACAGCTGGAACCGCAGGTCGGTGCGCTCCAGCAGGAACGGCGCCGGGCGGTAGTCGGCGAGGCGGACGACGGTGCTCATCGGGCGGGGCTCATCGGGCGGGAGGGGTCACCAGGGCATCGGGCCGCGGCCAGCGGAGACGTTGCAGCCCACCTGGGTCCCCAGCAGGGCACCGAGGGGGACGGCCCAGGCCCGTCCATCCTGGCGGGACATGGCGTAGCCGAGGCCGCCGCCGACGATGCCGCCCACCAGCCGGCCGGTCTGGCAGCGCTGGGCCATCTGCTCGGCGGTGAGCAGGGGGGTGGGGGCGCCGTAGGGCACCGCCGCCAGCGGCGGCAGGGGCTGGATGCCGTCGCTGGTGGTGTCGCCGTAGGCCCAGGGGTTCAGGGGGCGGCCGTAGGGGTCGACGCCGACGGGCCGGGGCGCCGGGGCCCAGCCATAGCCGTCGCCCCAGGCCAGGGCGGGCAGGGGCACGAGGGTGGCGGCGGCGGCCAGGGCCGCACCGCCGGCGCTGGCCAGGGCCAGGCGGACACGGCGCGGGGAGGTGAGCAGGGACAGGGCAGGGGCCATGGCGGTGAGGGGTGTGGGGACATCCCCCGAAGGGGCTGTGCCTAGACAAGCCAGCCGCTGCGACCCAATCCCAACTGGCCGGAGCCCCAGATGCGACCAACTGCAACAGGGGCCCGGCTCAGGGGGCCTTGGGGGCCTTGAGCACGTCCTGGGCCTTCTTCAGCACATCGGCGGGCACCTCCTTGGGGCACACCTCCACGGCCCCCAGCACGGCGGAGTTGATCGAGCCCTTGCGCAGCTCCTCGATGGCCAGGGGCTTGGTGCCCACCTGCTGGATCAGGCCGCCGTGCTGCCCCTGGATCACCTGGGCGATGGTCTCCCCGGCGATGGCCACCGCCTTGCCGAACTCCACCCCGGCGGAGCGGGCGATGCAGACATTGAGGGCGGCCATGCGCGTGTAGAGGCTCATGTCGGCCTCGCTGGCCGGGGCCGGGGCGGAGCGCGCCTCCGGCGGCGGGGCCGCCGCTGCCGGCCTGGGCAGCAGCACCAGCAGGGGCAGCAGCAGGCTCACCGGCAGCAGGTTCACCGGCAGCAGCCGGGCCGGGCGCAGCACAGGTCCGCGGCGGAGGGGGAGAGACACGGCGATGGGGCAGGGGAGCCAATCCTGCTGCAGCACCAGCGCGGCGGCTGGCGCTGCGGACGGCCCCGTTCAGCCGGCGGAGGGGATGGGGACCCCGGGGCCCTCGAGCCGGATCTCGTGGTGGGTCTCCGCCAGCTCCAGGCGGCCGTGGCGCCAGGTGTAGATCGAGCGGGCGCGGTAGCGGTCCTGGTCCACCAGGCGGATGTGCTCCAGGGTGGTCCAGTCGGGGCCGTGGGCCTCGAACACCAGCTCGTGCTCATCCACCTGGCGGATCTGACTGCGGCTGGCGGCGGCGCCGGGGGAGCCGCGGCGGCAGTGCAGCTGGTGCCCGCAGAGGGAGGCCAGCATCGTGCCCCCGGGGGTGGGGTCGCCCTCGGGGGCTGGGCGGTCGGCGACCTGCCGCTGCGGCCACCAGGTGAAGCGGTAGTCGAAGGGGGCCCCGGAGTCCTCGCTGAAGGCCTCCACCCGCAGCAGCATGTCCAGCTGCAGGGTCGTGTCGTCCGCGAAGAAGAGCTGGCGGCGCGAGCGCCACAGCCCCAGGTTGCGGCTGAACCACCGCTTCAGGTGGCTGTCCAGCCGGATCCGGCTGGGGAGATCGCCGCCGCCGCCGCCGGCCACGGGCAGCCCCAGGCCTGCCGGGGGATGGGCCTGGACCATGGGGCAACCCCGGGGCGTGCAGTCACTGCCGTCATAGCCGCGGGGCCCGGCCCGGGGCAAAAACCATAGGCTGGGTCCACATTTCCAGCCCCCGCGCCCCGCTGCCCGCCGCAGGGGGAATGCCCTGGTTCCCCCGTCCCCCGCCTGACGCCCCCCTGCCAGACGCCCCCCTGCCCCTCGGCCTGCCGCCCGACCGGCCCTCTCCGGACGCCGCCCTGGAGGGGGTGCGGCGCCACGAGGCCAGCCTGCGCGATGGCGCCCAGCAGCAGCGCCGCAGCCTGCGGCTGCTGCTGCTGGCCTCGCCCCACCAGCAGGCCACGGCGGACCTGCGCCAGCTGGTGGCCCTGCTGGAGGCCGACAACCTCGGCTTCCGGGTGCATCTGGAGCTGGTGGATCCGGCCCAGCGGCCCGAACTGCTGGAGCTGCACCGGCTGGTGGCGACGCCGGCCCTGGTGAAGCTGGAGCCGGCCCCCAAGCAGGTGTTCGCCGGCAGCACCCTGACCCAGCAGCTGCGCAGCTGGCTGCCCCGCTGGCAGCAGCTGGACGTGGTGAGCGGCCTGGGGCTGAGCCTGCGGCCGCCGGAACCGGACGGCAGCCGCAGCCCCCGCGAGCTGCAGCTGGAGGACCAGCTGCTGGTGCTGCGCCAGGAGAACGAGACCCTGATCGAGCGGGTGCGGGTGCAGGAGCGGCTGCTGCGGATGGTGGCCCACGAGCTGCGCACGCCCCTCACCGCCGCCAAGCTCGCCCTGCAGAGCCGCAACCTGGGCCAGATCGACCAGGAGCGCTGCTACGACGTGCTCAACCGACGGCTGGACGACATCGAGCAGCTCTCCAAGGACCTGCTGGAGGTGGGCACCACCCGCTGGGAGGCCCTGTTCAATCCCCAGCGCCTGGCCCTGGGGCCGGTGGCGGCTGAGGCGATCCTCGAACTGGAGAAGCTCTGGGTGGGCCGCGGCCTGGAGCTGGTCACCGACATCCCCACGGACCTGCCGGACGTCTACGCCGACCAGCGGCGCATGCGCCAGGTGCTGCTCAACCTGCTGGAGAACGCCTTCAAGTACACCCCCGACGGCGGCGGCGTCAGCCTGACGATCCTGCACCGCACCAGCCAGTGGCTGCAGGTGAGCGTCTGCGACTCGGGCCCCGGCATCCCCCGCGCCGAGCAGGAGCGGATCTTCCAGGAGCGGGTGCGCCTGCCCCAGACCTCGGAGACCACTTCCGGATTCGGGGTGGGGCTGTCGGTGTGCCGGCGCATCACCGAGGTGCATGGGGGGCGCATCTGGGTGGTGTCGGAACCGGGGGAGGGGGCCTGCTTCCACGTCACCGTGCCCGTGTGGGAGGACCAGGGCATCGCCTGAGCCGCCGGCCCCGGCCAGCCCAGGCCGGCGCAGCCTTCCTTGACGAAGGGGACCTCCGACCCGTAACTTCAATCCATCGGCGGCGAACCGGCCCAGAAGCCAGGCCAGCCAAGGGAAGTCAGCCCGCCCTCCGGCACCGGTTGACCCACCGCACCGAGTCCAGGCCCCCATCGTCTAGAGGCCTAGGACACCTCCCTTTCACGGAGGCGACAGGGGTTCGAATCCCCTTGGGGGTATCCAGGAGCAGCGGCCATCCGGCCGCTTTTCTGTTGGCGTGCCCAGGGGCCAGGGCCTCACCTGTGGGCCGGCCAGACGCCCTCAGGCCATGCCGGGTTCGCGTCAGCGGCTCAGGCCAGGGACGCGCGGCGCTCGGCCTCCAGCTGCACGGCCCGCAGGTTGGCGGCCAGGTCGCCCTGCAGCCGCTGCTCGATCAGGCCGATCGGCATGCCCACGCAGCCCTGGACGGTCAGGTCGTAGAGGAGGGTGGTGTCGCCCGCATTGTGGCCGATCTGCCAGTTGCCCTCGAAGCGGCGGAAATCCCCCTTGGTCATCACGAAGCTGAGGCGTCGCTCGGCGTGGTGCTCGGTGAGCTGCAGCTCCACCCGGGCCCGGAAACGCAGGCCGATGAACTGCTGGCAGCCCTCCTGGGCCAGGGAGACGACGTTGCCCTGACGGCGCAGCAGCCGCGAGCTCTGCAGGTTGGGGATGAAGTCGCTGAGCCGGTCGTAGTCGGTCAGGGCCTCCCAGAGCCAGCGGGGGTCGAGACCCACCCGCAGCTGCACAGCCAGGCGGCGGCAGCCGTTGGGCAACCGCTCCATCTCCTGATGGATCGTGTCCAGGGCGCAGAGTTCCTGAAAGGCGGCGGCGGCCTGGGGGCCGGGGCCGAGGAGAGCCGAGAGCTGCGCCAAGGTCGTCGGGGCGGGGCAAGGCGGTCGTCGAGCGCACAACCTAACCCGGGCTCCGGCGGCCGGGGGCAGGGCGCCAGGGGCCGCAGGACGCAGCGCGTTTCCTATGATCGCGCGACTCTTCCCCCGTGGCCCCGTATCCATGCGCGTCTCGACCGCCACCTCCAGCCGCAGCGATTCCCGCATGTTCACGGTGGTGGTCCAGGGCTACGGAGCCTCCAGCCAGCGCCAGGCCCAGCGGGCCATCGCCGTGCCCTTCAGCCGCCTGCAGGCCCTGGTGCAGTCCATCGCCCTGCTGGGGGGCCGCATCCTGGCGGTCACCCCCGCCGGTGAGGCGCCTGCGGTCGAGGCCGCGGACGCCGCCGGGGCCACCCCTGCCGACGCCACCACCCCCGCCCCTGTCGCCGCAGCCCCCTCGAAACCCGCCGCCGTGTCCCACGCCGACGTCCCCGTCAATCTCTACAAGCCCAAGAACCCCTTCCTGGGCACCGTCACCGAGAACTACAGCCTGCTCGGCGAGGGTGCCATCGGCCGGGTGAACCACATCACCTTCGACCTCTCCGGCGGCGATCCCCAGCTCCACTATGTGGAGGGCCAGAGCATCGGCATCATTCCCGACGGCACCGACGCCAACGGCAAGCCCCACAAGCTGCGCCTCTATTCGATCGCCAGCACCCGCCACGGCGATGACCTGGCGGGCAACACCGTGTCGCTTTGCGTGCGCCAGCTGCAGTACGAGAAGGAGGGCGAGACGATCAACGGCGTCTGCTCCACCTTCCTCTGCGACATCGAGCCCGGCTCCCAGGTGAAGATCACCGGCCCG
>CALRKO020000032.1:0-16241 GCA_943368105.1 Chitinophaga pinensis
GTGTCGCAGGAGATCCGCGCCGCTGAGGATCCCGAGTTCGAGACCTTCTACACGAAGAACATTCTGTTGAATGAAGGTCTGCGGGCCTGGATGGCCCCGGCTGACCAGCCGCACGAAAACTTCGTCTTCCCTGAAGAGGTTCTGCCCCGCGGCAACGCCCTCTGACCCCAGCCCATCGCACCGACCGTTCCACTCCGTGGTCCGCCGGTACCCGACTGCGCCCCTGCCGGGGCGCTTTTTTGTGCCCGGTTTAGGGTGGCTGGCCGCTGAGGCCCTGGTGATGCCGAGGTTCTGGCCCCGCAGCGGGGGCGATGCCGGCCCCAGGGATGGGCACCGCGGCGATCCCTCCGCCTGGCTGTTCTTCGCCGCCGCCTTTGCCCTCTATTTCGGGGCCGTGGCCCTGCGCCACCGCTGGTTCCAGACCTCCGCCTGGGACCTGGGCATCTTCGATCAGGCCGTCTATCTGATCGGCCAGGGCCGGGCGCCCGTCAGCAGCTTCCTCGGCTTCCACATCCTCGGGGACCACGGCGCCCTGGTGCTCTACCCGCTGGGGCTGCTGGATCGGCTGATCCCGTCCGTCTACACCCTGCTCGCGCTCCAGGCGGCGGCCCTGGCCTCGGCCGTCTTCCCGCTGCAGCGCCTGGCCCGGCGCCGCCAGCTGGCGCCGGCCGCGGTCCGCACCAGCCTCTGGGTGCTGGTGCTGCACCCGGTGGTCTTCAACACCGCCATCTTCGACTTTCACCCCGAGACCCTGGCCTTCCCGCTGGTGATGCAGGCCATCGCCCTGCTCGAGGAGCGCGATGGCCGCCGGGAGGGGGCGGTGCTGCTCTGCCTGCTGCTGGCCCTCACCTGCAAGGTCTCCCTGGCCCTGCTGGTGCTGGGCTTTGGCCTCTGGCTGCTGCTGCGGGGCAGGAACCGGCTCGGCCTGGGGCTGTGCCTGCTGGCCGCCACCTGGCTGGCCCTGGTGGGGGGCCTGCTGATCCCCGCCTTCGGTGGGGAGGCCGCTGCCCTGGGCCGTCACCTGGGCAAGTTCGGCCTGGAGCGGGATGGCAGCTCCGGCCCTGGCCTGGGCGCCGGGCTGGCGGCGCTGCGGATCCTGGCGGGCCAGCTGGTCTCCGGCACGAACCTGGCCTATGGGCTGCTGCTGCTGGCGCCGGTGCCCTACCTGCTGCTGCACGCCCGCCGCTGGCGGCTGCTGGCGGGCCTGCTGCCCTTCGCGCCGCTGCTGCTGCTCAACCTGCTGGCGTCCCAGGCGAGCCTCAAGGACCTGGTCCACCACTACTCCCTGTTCCTGGTGCCGCTGCTGGCGGCCCAGGTGCAGTCCACCCTGGGGCCCTCCGCCGCTGGGATCGCCGGCTATCCCGGCTGGCTGCGGCCCCGGCTGCTGCCGGTGGTGGCGGCCTGGGCGCTGATCGCCTTCCTGGCGCTGTCGCGGCTGTCGTTCTTCCTGGGGCCATTCCAGGACCATCGCGATACCGCTCCGGCGGCGCGCCAGGCGCTGGCCCTGGTGCGCCCCCAGGCCTCGGTGGTGGCCACCAACGCCATCGCCGCCCACCTGGGGCGGCGGCCGGCGGTGGATCTGCTCAGGCCCCGGCTGGCCTCCGACCTCTCGGGCGTGGACCAGGTGCTGGTGGATGCCCGCCATGGCGGCTGGAAGGCCCCGCCGTCGTTGGTCCGTCGGCTGGTGCGCCGGCTGCGGGTGGATCCGGCCTGGTCCACCCGCTACCAGCGGGACGACATCTGGCTGTTTGAGCGTCGTTCGGCTGCCAGCTCCCCTACGATGGCCGGGTCCCGTCAGCAGTGATGTGGGGCATGCGAGGCCTTCGGGTTGAGCCTGCTTCGAATGCATCGCCGGCTGTCAACCATCCAACCAAGGAGGAGGTGCCCGTGAGTCACAGTTGTTCCATGCAGGGTCTGCTGATCGCGGAGAACGCCGGCTGATTTCGGCGCCTGATTCCTGATCATTCGGTTCCGCGACACCGTGGACCCGGCGAGAGCCCCCGGAGATCGACCACCAGGTCCGATCTCCGGGGGCATCGTTCTAGGGGTGATGCCGACGGCGGGCGGTGTGGATGGCCGGCGGTGCCCACCGCAGGCGCTGTGGATGGACGCAGGCGGCGTACCCGGTGCCGCAGGGTGAGCCTCTCGGCCGGGCAACGCCCTAGCGGTTGCGGTGCAGGCGCTCGAGGAAGCTGCCCGCCGGGATCTTGGCCCCGGTGCGCAACTTGAGGCCCACATAGGTGCCCGCATCCTCCATGGCACTCCAGGCCACCTTCAGCTTGAGCACCACCTCCTCGCGGCTGCCCTTCTCCTTGAGGGTGAGGGTGCAGAGCTCGTTGGGGTTGAGCCTGGTGATGCTGCCGGGCACGAGCACGCAGGCGCCGCCCTTGCTGATGTCCCAGAGGGTGGCCAGGAACCTGGTGCCATCCAGCAACTCGAGCTCACCGACCGGGGCCTGGCTGTAGATCACCCGCCGCTCGTGGCTGCGGCGGCACTGGCCGGACCGCCGCTGCGAGCCTTCGGCGCGGCTGTCCCCCCGGCGATCGCCCTCGGCACGCCGATCGCCGGTCAGGCGTTTCAGAAACGAAAGAAGGGGCAGCGCTCTCTCCCGCCAGATCCTGAAGTGAAGTTTAAGTGGGGTGTCCACTGCGTTCCAGCCGCCGCCGCTCCGCGCCCTTGTAACGATGTGCCCGGCGATCCGTTGCGGCCGCTCAGCCCCCTTGGCCATGCTGAATGCAGCAGCGCGCCCCGCCCGGGACGCCACCGCGCCACTGCCGATCTCCCACCATGGCCTGTTCCCGGTTCATGTCCGGCTGCGCCCTTGCGGTTGGGGCCCTGGGCTCCGCACTGTGCTGGGGTCCTGTGGCGGCCCGCGCCGAGGTGCTCTACACCCTGCAGACGCGCTGCGCTCTCGGGGGCGGCCCCGTCCAGCGCTGCAGCATCACGGCTGAGAACGACGGTACCGCCACGCTCTATCGCCACCGCATCGGATCGGTCACCGAGACGATTCGCGTCACCGAGGCGCCGGTGCGAATGGAGCGCTGGGATGGCACGCTCCAGCGCTGGCAGGCCTTGCAGCGGGCTGAGGCCCGCTTCTCCTCCAACACCATCTGCTTCAACGGCCGCACGCTCTGTGCGATCAACCCCAATTATCTGAACAGTGTGCGGGAGGACAATCCCAACACCTTCAGTGGCCGGGACCTGGTGAAGGTGCTGTTTGATGCCACCGGCCGCGTCACCGCCAGCTGCTTCGACTCCGGCTGTTCGCTGGTGAGGACATGAACGCGACGTCGGCCTGGGCGCTGCTGCTGGTCGGCGCCGTCGGCACCCCCATGGTGCCGCCCCGGGCCCAGGCGGCACCGCTGGCTGCGGGTTCGGCGCTGCAGTCCGGCGCCCAGCCGGCGGCCACGGCGGAACCGGTGCCGCTGCTCGCCCGCGGCGGCGGTGGCCGGGGTGGTGGCGGCGGCAGCCGCGGCGGTGGCCGCAGTGGAGGAGGAGGCGGTCGCAGTGGTGGCGGCAGCCGGGCCCCGAGTGGCTTCAGCGGCTCCAGCGGCGGCCTCGGCCGGGGCTCCACCCGGCCCTCCGGTGGCTGGAGTGGCAGTGTGGGCGGCGGATCCGGGCCCTCGCTCAACCGCCCCAGCGGCGGCCGTGACGGGACGGTGTCCCCCGGGACGAGCCGTGATCGCTCCTGGTCCACTGGTGGTTCTGCCACCGGCAGCCGCACCCCCGTCACCACCCGTCCCGCCGCCGGTGCCCGCGACCTGGGCCCCAGCGGCACCGCCAACCGAGACTTCAACCGGGATCTCAGCCGAGACGTCAATCGCGACGCCACCCGCGACATCACCCGCGAGGCCACGCGAACCACCAACCGCGAGTCCAACCGCACGGTGAACCGCACCGGCACGCGCCAGTGGAACCGCCAGGTCAACATCGGCACGGTCAACGTCAACCCCGGTTGGGCCCGGCCCGGCTGGGGTGCCGCCCGCCCCTGGACGACCGGCTGGTACGGCGGCTGGGGCGCTCCGACCTGGGGCTGGTGGGGCGCCCGCGCCACCGCCTGGGGGGTGGGCACCCTGGCCACAGCGGCGATCATCAACAGCGCCGTGGACGACGCCATCAGCAACAATCAGACCTTCATCGCGGTGCCCAGCACCGACTACCAGCTGCTCTACGGCAGCGTCCAGCCCACCGGCAGTGCCGCTGTGAGCTTTGCGGTCACCGTCGGTGGCGGCACCTACCAGCTCAGCGCCGACTGCACCAACGGCCTGCTCGATGGCCGTGAGCCCCAGACAGCTGCCGAGGCGGAGCTCCTGAATGCGGCCTGCCAGGTGGCCTTCGGCGCGTCCTAACCGGGGGCCTGGGCGGGGCCAGGGCCTGCCGTCCCCGCGGCTCAGGGCGTCTGGGGCCGCTGTCGCCAGCGCAGAACGAGCCGGGAGAGTCCAACGGTGACCAGCAGATAGGCGAGGATGGCCGTCTTGACCCGCGGCAGCTCCGGGGCATAGGTGGCGGCGAGCAGCAGGGCCAGGCCGGAATTGCGCATCGCGGTCACCAGCGCCACGGTGCTGCGCTCCTGCACCAGGCGGGCGGCCGCCAGCTGGCCGATGGCCAGCGCCACCAGCGCCATCACCGCCATGGTCAGCAGCGCCAGCCATTCCCTGCCCACAAAGGGCAGCAGCTGTGGGCCGGTCCTGATCAGCACCCCGGCGGTCACCGCCAGCACCAGGCCATTGGCCAGTCCGTCCAGGGGGCCCTGGAGTGGCGCCATCCACCGGGGCCGCCAGCGCCGCAGGGCCAGCCCCACCAGCAGGGGCAGGATCTGGCTCCGGCCCACCTGCAGGGCCACCTGCGCCGGGCCGATGTCCCAGCCGCCCAGGCCGAAGCTGGAGCGGTAGAGATCGGCCATCAGCGGCACCGTGGCGATCGCCGCCAGGGCCGCGCAGGCCTGCAGCAGGGCGGCCAGCTGGCGATCCCCACCCTGGCGGCCCGCCCGATGCAGGCTGAGGGGTGCACTGGGGCACAGGGCCATCAGCGCGATCCCCAGGCGCGCGGCCGGGCTCAGGGTGGCGCTGGGCGGCAGCTTCAGCAGCAGCAGGGCGGCCAGGGGCACGAGCAGGCAGGAGCCCACGAGCACCCGCACCACCAGGCCCCAGCGCCGTTGCAGGAGCCGCAGCCCATCATCCGGCAGGCTGGCCCCGAGGCCCACCATGACGGCCACCAGGGCGGCCTGCACCAGAAACGGGAGGGCCTGGGCCATGGCGGGCGGCGTCAGCGGGGCGGTGGTGGCTGGGGCGTCCCCAGGCCATCGCCGTGGCCCGCGGCGGCTGCCGGGGCGCTCTGCCGCTCCAGGCGCGTTTCGGCCTCCAGTTCCCGGGCCAGGAACAGGTTCAGGAAGGTCCGGATCACCGCCACCACCCCGAGCTGGATCAGGTTCTGGCCCGATGGGGTGGTGGTGGTGGCGACGATGTCGGCCCCGAGCTGAAATTCCAGGGCCAGCGACAGCCAGCTGCCGAAGCGCAGCCGCACACCCGCCAGGGGCAGCCCCGGCCGCCGCCATCGCCCCGGGCGCAGCAGCGGCACCGCCGTCGCCACCAGTCCCAGCAGCACCGTCCCCACCGACAGGGTCTCCAGCAGCAGTCGGGTGGTGCCGGCCAGGGCGAGCAGCAGGCCGTGGGCGGCGTCAGGGTTCAGCATCCGGCTGCAGACGGTGGAGACGGTGAGGGGATCCGGCCGTTGCACCGCCGCAGCGGGGCCGCCTGGCCGCAACCTATCGACGGGACCGGCTCCAGCCCATCGGCCCCGCCCGCACCGGGGCCAGGGCAACGCAGGCGCCGGCGGCCTGCGGCGATGATCGGCGCGACCACTGCGCCAGGGGCTGCAACTGCAGGGATGACCGCCACCCTCGATCGCCCCAGCCAGCGCATCGGCACCAGGCCGGTGCTTCTGCAGGGGGCCGCCGTCCATGCCGTCTGACCTTCTGCTGGCGGCCGTGCCCCCGGCTGTCCAGACCCTGCAGGGTCTGGACCTGGTCTGGGTGGCGCTGGCGGCCATGGCCGCAGGCCTGATCAACGCCCTGGCCGGTGGCGGCTCCCTGATCAGCTTTCCGGCCCTCACGGCCCTGGGCCTGCCGGCGGTGATGGCCAACGTGACCAACACCGTGGCCCTGGCTCCCGGCTATCTCGGCGCCACCCTGGCCCAGCGCCGGCAGCTGCGCGGCCAGCGCCGCCGGCTACGGCTGCTGCTCCCCGCCGCCGCCGCCGGGGGGCTGGCGGGCGGGCTGCTGCTGCTGAACACCGGCGAGAAGCTGTTCGCCGTGCTGGTGCCGTTCCTGATTCTGTTCGCCTCCCTGCTGCTGGCGGCCCAGGGGCGGCTGCGGGCCTGGGTGCTGCGGCGTGCCGAACGCCGCGGCCACCACCCCAGCGAGCTCTGGGCGATCGGGCCGGTGGCCCTGGCGGCGGTCTACGGGGGCTATTTCGGCGGCGGCCTCAGCGTGATCGTGCTGGCGGTGCTGGCCCTCAGCCTCGACGACGACCTCACCCGCCTCAACGGCCTCAAGCAGGCGATCGCCCTGATCACCAACCTCACGGCCGCGATGGTCTTCCTGGTCTCCGACCAGGTGGCCTGGGGCACCGCGGCGGTGATGGCCCTGGCGGCCCTGCTGGGCGGAGCGCTGGGGGGCAGGCTGGCCGGTCGGGTCAACCCCGAGGCCCTGCGCAACCTGGTGGTGGGCGTGGGGATCGCCGTGGCACTGGTGTACGTTCTGCGCCTGTTCGTCTCCTGAGGCGAAGCCCGGGTCAGCCCCTGGTGCCGGGGGCGTCCCCCGGGCCTGAGGCCCCGTTGCAGCAGGCCGACGTCCGCATCCGGGGCTGCAGTCTGCCGTGTCTGGGGCGGACGGCCTGTCGGGCTCCGGTGACGGCCTGGTGTTCCCTGTCGGTGGAAGCCGGCTAACGGATTTGAACCGATGGCCTTCGCTTTACAAAAGCGCTGCTCTACCACTGAGCTAAGCCGGCGTGGGGCCTGTCCCCGCGCGGAGTTTATCGCTGCCGGAGCGCCACAGCAGCAGCTGGCTGCGGTTGCGGCAGCCGGTCTTGGCCAGCAGGTTGGCGATGTGCCCCTCGACGGTGCGCGGGCTGAGCACCAGGGCCGCGGCGATGCCCTTGTTGCTGTGGCCCTGCAGCAGCTGGTGCAGCACCAGGGATTCGCCGGTGGTGATCGAGAACAGGTTGGGGGCCATGGGCCGTGGGGGCTGCGCTCTCCCCAGGGTTCCCGCGCTGCCGCGGATCCGGCCCTGCGCCCTAGGCCGTCGCCACCGCGCCGTCGCCGCCCGCCGGACCGCCGTCGACCGCGGCCACGGCGGCGGCCTGGGCTCCGGGCAGCTCCGCCAGGGGCCGGGCCCGCTTGATCGGCAGGTTGGCCACCAGGGCCGTTACCCGGTCCTCGGTCTCCAGGCTCACGTCGCCCTCCTCGAGGTCGATCTCCACGTAGCGGCTCACCACTTCGAGGATCTCGCGCCGCATCTGCTCCAGCAGTTCGGGGTTGAGGTCGCTGCGGTCGTGGGCCAGCACCAGCTGCAGCCGCTCGCGGGCCAGGGTGGCACTGGCGGGCTGACGACCGAGCAGCTTGTCGATGAAGTCGCGCAGGGTCATCGGTTCAGAAGAGCTTGGTGGTCATCAGGCGGCCGAGCTTGGCCCGCAGGCCCCGGCCCACCTTGGCGGGATCCAGAAGCGGCACGTCCTCGCCCCGCAGGCGCCGGGCGATGTTGGTGTAGGCCACGGCCGCCGGCGACCTGGCGCCATTGAGGGTCAGAGGCTCGCCCCGGTTGGTGGAGACGATCACCTGCTCGTCCTCCATCACCAGGCCCAGCAGCGGCAGGGCCAGGATGTCGGTCACATCGGAGACGGCCAGCATCTCCTGGTTGGCCATCATCTTGGGCCGCACCCGGTTCAGCACCAGCTGGATCGGCTTGACCCCCTGGCTGTTGAGCAGTCCGATCACCCGGTCGGCGTCCCGCACCGCGGACACCTCCGGGGTGGTGATCACGATCGCCTCCTCGGCCGCGGCCACGGCGTTCTTGAAGCCGCCCTCGATGCCCGCCGGGCAGTCGATCAGCACGATGGCGAACTGCTCCCCGAGCATCGCGGCGATGCGCTGCATGTCCTCAGGCTGGAGCCACTCGAGCATGCGCGGGTTGCCGGCCGGCAGCAGCGCCAGGTTCGGCTCCTGCTTGTGGCGCACCAGGGCCTGCTCGAGGCGGCAGCTGCCCGAGAGCACCTCCTGGGCGGTGAACACGATCCGGTTCTCCAGGCCCAGCAGCAGGTCCAGGTTGCGCAGGCCGAAGTCCGCGTCCAGCACCGCCGTGCGCACCCCCTGCCGGGCCAGGGCGATGCCCAGGTTCGCGGTCAGGGTGGTCTTGCCGACGCCCCCCTTGCCGGAGCAGATCAGGATGTAGCGGGTCCCGGAAGCGGTCACGGCAACAGTCGTCGCTGGGGCAGGCTAAGGCCAGGGCCCCGGTTCGGTCGGTGCGCTCCGCGGCTGGGCGCCGCCGCGGCCCGGACCTAGAACATGGGCGCTCCCGTGGCCGCCGATGACCGTTACGCCCGCCCGCCAGCAGCGCCTGCTGGTGATGCCCGACGACGGGGTGGAGGCCGTGGTCGACCTCATCGACGGGGCCCGCGAGCAGCTGCTGCTCAAGCAGTTCAAGCTGCAGTCGCCGGTGCTGGAGGAGGCCCTGCGGCGCGCCCACGGCCGGGGCGTGCAGGTGCGGGTGATGCTCAACCCCCACACCTCCGGCGGCGACCGCTGGAACGACGAGGCCTTCGCCCTGCTGCAGAGCTGGGGCATCGCGGTGGCCTGGACCAGCGACGCCTTCCCGGTGACCCACGAGAAGTCGCTGGTGGTGGATCGGGAGCTGGCCCTGATCTCCACCTTCAACCTGGCCGACAAGTACTTCACCCAGACCCGGGACTACGGCGTGGTGACCTACGCCCCCGAGGTGGTGGCCCAGGTGATCGCCGGCTTCGAGGCCGACTGGCACCGCCAGTTCTTCGAGCCCGACCTGGGGGTGGGGCTGGTCTGGAGCAGTTACCACAGCCGCGGTCAGATGGCCCGGATCGTGGATGCCGCCACCAGAAACCTCTGGATCCAGCACCCCAAATTCGTCGATGCGGTGATCCTGGAGCGGATCATCGCGGCCCGCGAGCGGGGCGTGAAGGTGCGGGTGCTGTGCGGTGGCAAGCACGGCATCAGCGACTGGGACATCTACGACACCTTCAGCTCCCTGCGGCTGATGCGGCGCTTCGGGGTCAAGGTGCGGCGCCAGAAGCACCTCAAGCTGCACGCCAAGCTGATCCTCATCGATGGCATCGCCGCCCAGACCGGCTCGATGAACATCGACCGCAGCGCCTTCGACCTGCGCCGGGAACTCGGCATCGAGTCCGACGCCCCTGAGGTGGTGGCCCGCCTCAAGGCCACCTTCGCGGCCGACTGGGCCCGGGCCGGCAAGTACCAGGCCCCCGATCCCCTCGACCCCAGCGTCCACGAGGAGGGCGAGCTGCCGCCGGACCCCCACTTCGTGCACAACTGAGCGGCATGGGCACCTCTGCGCCACCCACCCTGCCGCCGTCGCCACCGCCCTCCCTGGCTGCACTGTTCCTGGGCATGCAGCAGGTGGCCCTCTCCTCCTTCGGCGGCGGCCTCTCGGCCTGGAGCCAGCGGATCGTGGTGGAGCAGCGCCGCTGGATGAGCAACGAGGAGTTCATCACCGGCCTCACCGTGGCCCGGCTGTTCCCGGGGCCGAATCAGATCAACATGGCCGTCTACATCGGCGCCCGCTTCCGGGGCCTGGCCGGCGCCCTGGCGGCCCTGGCCGGGATGCTGCTGCTCCCCTTCAGCCTGCTGCTGCTGATCGGGCTCGCCTACTTCTACCTGCACACGGTGCTGGCGGTGGATCGGGTGCTGGCCGGGGTGGTGGCGGCCGCGGCCGGCATGGCCCTCTCGATGGGCTTCAAGATCCTGGGGGAGTACCGCCGCGACCCCCTCGCCCTGCTGCTGGCGGCCGTCAGCTTCCTGGCCATGGAGGTCCTCCACGTGCGGCTGATCCCGCTGGTGCTGGTGCTGGGGCCCGTCGCCATGGCTCTCTACTGGCCCCGTCCGCCGCGGGCGCCGGCACCGGGGCCGCGGCCATGAGCGCCTGCCAGCCGGCCAGCCTCGGCGACCTCGCCAACCTGACGGCGGTGCTCTGGGATTTCCTCAGCCTGTCGCTGTTCTCCCTGGGGGGCGGCAACACCCTGCTGGCCGAATACCACCACCTCAGCGTCGACAAATACTGCTGGCTCAGCTCCCGCCAGTTCGCCGACCTCTACGCCCTGGCCGAGGCGGCGCCCGGCCCCAGCTCGATGATTGTCGGGCTGCTGGGGATGGGGGCCGCCTGGCGGGAGGGGCCGCCCTGGGCGCTGCTCAGCGGCGTGGTGGCGGAGGCGGCGATCCTGCTGCCCTCCACCCTGGTGATGGTGGCGGCGGCCCTGGGCTGGAACCGCTTCAAGGATGCCCCGGTCCGGATCGCCTTTGAGCGGGGCATCGGGCCGATCACCCTCGGCATCCTCTTCGGCGTGGGCGTCAAGATCCTGCGCACCGCCGACCACGACATGCCCGCCCTCCTGGTGTCGCTGCTGGTGTGCGCGCTGATGCTGCGCACCCGGCTCTCACCGCTCTGGTTCATGGCGGTGGCGGGGGTGCTGGGCGGCCTCGGCCTGGTCAACCGCTGAGGGGCCAGGTCGGCGTGGCCGGGCGGATCGCGATCGCGCCGTCCTCCAGCACGGCCTCCTCCGCGAAGCCGGCGGGGGGCAGATCCTCCGGCCCCCGGGCCACGGCCCCGGCGATGCGCAGCTGCAGCGGCCGCAGCTGCAGGGCCACGATCCGGGCCCGGCCATCGCCGCGGCGGCCGGCGTGGGCCACGCCCCGCAGCCGGCCCCACACCCGCACATCGCCCACCGCCGAGATGCGGGCGCCGGGGTTGACGTCCCCCAGCAGCAGCACCGAGCCCTCGGCCTGCAGGTGGTCTCCGGCCCGCAGCGTCCCCTGGTGGATCGTCAGCGGGGCGGGGGGGAGATCCAGGCCCGCGCCCGCGGCTGACCCTGCCCCCGCTGCGGTGCCATCCCCTCCTTCCCCCTCGGCCTCGGACCCCACCAGTCCGGTGGGCAGGCCCAGGGCCGCGGCGGCCACCAGGGTCTCGGCCCGGCTGCCCTCCACCCGCTCCAGCGCCAGGCCCACCCCCTCCAGCAACCGGCCCAGGGCCCGCAGCTCCGGCAGGGTCAGCAGCCAGTCGCGGCAGTGCAGCACCAGCGGTCCCCGGGGCGGCCGGCCTCCGAGGCCGTGGCGCACCTCCTCCAGGGCGCCGTTGCCGGCGCTGCGGCTGGCCGGCAGCTGCAGCTGGTGGGGCAGGCCCGGGGCCTGGGACGGTGTCAGCAGGGCGGCCATCGCACCGGGGCGGAGATCACAGCGGCACGGAGATCGCAGCGGGGCCAGCATCCCACCGGTGGTGGGCTGCCAGCTACGGGCGTTCCGCCAGGGCCACCGCCAGCTCCTCGCGCAGCGCCTGGCTCACCTCGGCCGGGTGGATCAGCCAGGCCGTCTGCACCGGTTGGCTGAGGCTGGTCACCAGGGCGGAACTGGCCTCCAGGGCCGCCAGGCGCTGGCCGTCCCACAGGCGCAGCCCGCCCTTGTAGGGGTGGTAGCCACGGCTCTGCCGCTGCTGCAGGCCGCAGCAGCTCTCGGGGTCGAGCCCCGCCGCGCCGCTCAGGGCCCGGGCCCGCGCCAGCAGCTCCAGCCGCCTTTCCGGGGGCAGCTCCGTCACCGCCGTGGCCTTGAGCAGGCGGCGATCCAGCAGCCGGGCGCAGAGGCCCCGCAGCGGTTCTGGGCCCTGCTCCCGCCAGCGCAGCAGGTGGTATCCGGTGCGCAGGTCGTCGTTGGCCAGGTAGGTGTCCAGGTCGAGGGCGGCCGGCTGCCAGAGCCAGCGGGCCATCACCGCATCCGCCTCCAGCTGGCTGGGCCCCAGCCGCCGGGCGGTGCTGATCACCTGGCTCAGCAGCCAGTTGCACACCACGTTGAGCCGGTGGTTGTAGACGCTGCGGTACATCAGATTGCGCACCACCAGGTAGTGCTCCACCGCCATCAGGCCCTTGGGGTGCAGGGCCAGCTGGCCGTCGGGCGCCAGGGTGAGGGCCGCCAGGATCCGCTCCAGATCCAGCTGGCCGTAGCGGGTGCCGGTGCTGTAGCTGTCGCGCAGCAGGTAGTCGAGCCGGTCGCAGTCCAGCTGGCTGCTCACCAGGGCCTTGATGGCAGGCTGGCCGTAGCGGCCGTGCTCCAGCAGGTCCGCCACCGCATCGGCCGTGCCGGGGCCGAAGGCCTCCAGCCGCTGCCGCAGGGCGGGGTGCTCCCGCACCAGCCGGCCTGACCAGCTCTCGTGGTGCAGGCCGTACATCTCCTCGCCCGAGTGGCTCAGGGGGCCGTGCCCCACGTCGTGCAGGAGCGCGGCCGCCAGCAGCACGCCGCGGTGCTCCTCCAGCGGCGGGGCCTGGGCCACCAGCCCTGCGAGGGCCTGGCGGGCCAGGTGCAGCACCCCCAGGGAGTGGGTGAAACGGCTGGATTCGGCCCCGTGGAAGGTGAGGAAGGCGGGGCCGAGCTGGCGGATGCGCCGCAGCCGCTGGAAGGGAGCCGTGTCGATCAGGTCGATCGCCAGGGCCTCGGCCGGGTGGCGCGGATCCAGGCGGATCGCCCCGTGCAGCGGGTCGTGGTAGGTGCGTGGCCCCATCAGCTGGCCCCCTGGCCGGCCCCGGCCGGCGTGGCCGCCCCGCTCGTGCCGAGCGGCTCGAACGAGCCGCCATCCAGATGGCGGGCCAGCTCGGCGGCAGCCGCCTCAAGCCAGTGGTCACCGGCTCCGCCGGGGTCCAGGGGTTCGGGTCCGGGCAGCAGCCGGTCCGGCTCGATGCCCAGGTTCTGGATGTCGCGGCCGCTGGGGGTCACGTAGCGGGCCACCGTCACCGCCAGGCCGCTGCCGTCGCCGCCCAGGCCGATCAGGGTCTGGATCAGGCCCTTGCCGAAGGTGCGGCTGCCCAGCAGGGGTGAGCGGCCGTCGTCCTGGAGGGCCCCGGCCAGGATCTCGCTGGCACTGGCGGTGCCGCCGTTCACCAGGGTCACCAGCGGCCCGCCGTAGAGCAGGCCCCGGTGGGCCTGCTGGGCGTCGGCGAAGCCCTCACGGTTGCGGGTTTCCACGATCGGCTCGCCATCCAGCAGCGCATCGGCCACCGCCAGGCCGGCGGCCACCAGGCCGCCGGAGTTGTTGCGCAGATCCAGGATCAGCCCCTCGGCCCCGTCCCGCTGCAGCTCTTCCAGGGCGTCCTGCACCTGCTGGGGCACGGGCTCGGCAAACTGGCTGATGCGCAGGTAGCCGAGGCGGTGACCGCCGGCCTCCAGCAGGCGACGGCGCACGGGGTGCAGGTCCACGGACCGCCGCTGCAGCTCCACCTCCCGGGGCCGTTCGCCCGGGGCCCGCACCGTCAGCAGCACCCGCGTGCCTGCCGCGCCGCGCAGCCGGCCTGCGGTGCCCTCCAGGCCGAGCGCCTCGGTGGCCATGCCGTCCACCTGCAGCACCGCCGTGCCGCTGGCGATGCCGGCCTCATCGGCGGGGGAGTCCTCCAGGGGGGCGATCACCACGATGGCCCCCTCGGCGTCCAGGCCCAGCTGCAGCCCAACGCCGTTGACGCTGCCCTGGGTGTTCGAGCGCAGGCCGGCGTACTCGGCCGGGCGCAGAAGGCGGGTGTAGGGGTCGCCGATGGGGGCCAGCAGGGCCTCGATGGCGTCGTAGGCCTCGCTGCTGGTCTGGATCGGTCGCTCGAGGGTCTTCTGGCGCAGCCGCTTCCAGCCGATCGCCTCGAAGCGCGCCGGGTCCACGTAGCTCTGGTTCACCAGCCGCCAGCTCTCCACCACCAGCTGCTGGGCGTCGTTCAGGGCCCAGGCCGCCACGGGCGTCAGCAGCAGCAGCGCCCCCAGCAGAGCGGCGAACGGCAGTGCCAGCCTGCGGTCCGGCCCTGCGGGGGAGGAAGGCGGCAGGCGTCGGGGCTGGGTCGGCGGGGCGCTCACGTCCGGTCCGGGGCGATCGGTAGACTCTGCCAACCAAACCCTCTCGCTGCATGGCGAACTCCTCTCCCGCCGCTGGCGGAAAGTCCTCGCCGGTCTACGACTGGTTCCAGGAGCGGCTCGAGATCCAGGACATCGCCGACGACATCGCGTCGAAGTACGTCCCGCCCCACGTCAACATCTTCTACTGCCTGGGCGGCATCACCCTGGTGTGCTTCCTGGTGCAGTTCGCGACCGGGTTCGCGATGACTTTCTATTACAAGCCCACGGTGGCTGAGGCCTACGCCTCGGTTCAGTACCTGATGACGGATGTCAGCTTCGGTTGGCTGATCCGCTCGGTGCACCGCTGGAGCGCCTCGATGATGGTGCTGATGCTGATCCTGCACGTGTTCCGGGTGTACCTCACCGGCGGCTTCAAGCGCCCCCGCGAGCTCACCTGGATCACCGGCGTCACCATGGCCGTGATCACGGTGTCCTTCGGCGTCACCGGCTACTCCCTGCCCTGGGATCAGGTGGGCTACTGGGCCGTCAAGATCGTCAGTGGTGTTCCCGCCGCCGTGCCCGTGGTCGGCGACTTCATGGTTGAGCTGCTGCGTGGCGGCGAGAGCGTCGGCCAGTCCACGCTCACCCGTTTCTACAGCCTGCACACCTTCGTGATGCCCTGGCTGCTGGCGGTGTTCATGCTCATGCACTTCCTGATGATCCGCAAGCAGGGCATCTCCGGTCCCCTCTGAGCCCTGCCTCTGCTGGCTGGGTTGCCCCGGGGTTGCGAATTGCTGCAATCCCCCTCCTGCCTCCCCGCCGGGACCAGCGCCGGCTCAGCTCCGGTCCCTAGCCTTGCTCCACGTGGTATCTGCCGGTTCTCCGGCCTTCCAACCCGGTTCCTCTTCAGGCCTTCGCCATGCACATCCTCAAGAAGCCCGACCTGAGCGATCCCAAGCTGCGGGCCAAGCTGGCCAAGGGCATGGGCCACAACTATTACGGTGAGCCCGCCTGGCCCAACGACCTGCTTTACATCTTTCCGGTGGTGATCCTCGGCACCATCGGCTGCCTCGTTGGTCTGGCCGTGCTTGACCCAGCCATGCTGGGCGACAAGGCCGATCCCTTTGCCACCCCCCTGGAGATCCTGCCGGAGTGGTATCTCTATCCGGTGTTCCAGATCCTGCGGGTCGTTCCCAACAAGTTGCTCGGCATCGCCCTGCAGACGATGATTCCCCTGGGCCTGATGCTGGTGCCCTTCATCGAGAGCTTCAACAAGTTCCAGAATCCCTTCCGCCGGCCGGTGGCCATGGCTGCCTTCCTGTTCGGCACCGTGTTCACCATCTACCTCGGTATCGGCGCGGCTCTGCCGATCGACAAGTCCCTGACCCTGGGCCTGTTCTGAGCCCCAGCTCTCCAGGATTCACCCCTGCAGTGACCGTCTCAAGCCCTGGCCCTGGCCGGGGTTTTTTCCTGTCTGGTGTTCTGGGCTTCCGCTCAGCTGTGGGTAGGCAGGGCAGCCCTTCTCGACCGGGCTGCCGCGCCTGTGCCCCCCGGCCGTGGATGCCAGGGCTCGGTTTGACGTGTCGCCTCCGGGTTTCGCTCCTGGAGCAGGGCCAGCAGATCTGCGGCTCCAACGCTCAGCCTCCAGCGCAGCGATCAGCCCGACCAGACCCGTGACACGCCAGGGTGATGCCCGCGGCCGCCGCGCGGCGCCCGTTGCCCTGCTGGAAGGCCGCTTGTGGAGCCGGACTGCGGCAGAGGCTGGCTTGCCGAGCGCGGCGGCGAGCTTTGTCTTTGTGCCATCTGGATCCTTGGGGCAGCCTGGAGCTCACGCCCGCCCGCCGCCTTGGTCGTGGTCTTGAAACCGCTCGAAGCCAGAGGCCATCCCTGGGCGAAACCCTCGGCGGAGCGGGATCCAGACCTCCTGGAGGTCCAGGGAAGCCAAGCTGTGGCCAGGGGTTTCGCCAGTTGAAGCCCTGCCGGCCCCCTCCCCTGAGGGAGCGGATCGAGAGGGGAGGGATCAGAGGGGTGCTAAGGTATTGGACTGCGCGCCAGCCGAGAGGCAGGAGCGGAGCACCGAGGGAGCGAGCGGGGAGACCTGCATGAGCGAACGAGGTGGAGCAAGCGAC
>CALRKO020000033.1:0-15373 GCA_943368105.1 Chitinophaga pinensis
GTCGCTTGCTCCACCTCGTTCGCTCATGCAGGTCTCCCCGCTCGCTCCCTCGGTGCTCCGCTCCTGCCTCTCGGCTGGCGCGCAGTCCAATACCTTAGCACCCCTCTGATCCCTCCCCTCTCGATCCGCTCCCTCAGGGGAGGGGGCCGTTGGAGACGTCCCCCTCCAGGGCCGTCTCCAGGGTGGTGAGCAGCAGCAGCAGCGCGGCGCGGCGATCGAGCTCAAGGCCCGTCACCTGGTCCAGCCACTGGCCGCTGAGGGCCTCGATCTGACTGAACAGGCGGTTGCCGCCGCGCAGCAGCTCCATCACCCGATCGACGCTGCTGTCGTCGGCCTCGGGGATCGGACCGACCACGTAGCGGCGGCCGTCATCTCCCACATAGGTGAGGTTGCCCTCAGCGTCGAACACTGGACTGGCATGGGGCGTGATCGGCTGATCCCGCCGTTCGTCGCTGCGGCCGTCGCTGCGGTCGTCGTTGAGGCCGTCGCTCTGATCCTCCATGGCCCGCCCCCTGGCCGGGATGCCTGTGCCATCGATAGCGACGGCCCGCAGCCCTGCCAACAGCGGCGCCTCAGGCCACCGTGGCCATGTGGCGGATCAGGTCGATGCACTTGCAGCTGTAGCCCCACTCGTTGTCGTACCAGGCCACCAGCTTGACGAAGGTGTCCGTGAGGGCAATGCCGGCGTTGGCATCGAAGACCGAGGTGCAACTCTCGCCAAGGAAGTCGGTGCTCACCACCTCGTCTTCGGTGTAGCCGAGGATTCCGGCCAGGGGCCCCTCGGCGGCGGCCTTGATGGCGGCCTTGATCTCGGCGTAGCTGGCGGGACGGGCCAGGTTCACCGTCAGGTCCACCACCGACACGTCGGGGGTGGGCACGCGGAAGGCCATGCCGGTGAGGCGGCCGTTGAGCTCGGGGATCACCCGGCCGACGGCCTTGGCGGCGCCGGTGGAGCTGGGAATGATGTTCTGGGCCGCGCCGCGGCCTCCGCGCCAGTCCTTCACCGAGGGGCCATCCACCGTCTTCTGGGTGGCGGTGGTGGCGTGCACCGTGGTCATCAGACCGTTGACGATGCCGAAGCTGTCGTGGACGACCTTGGCCAGCGGGGCCAGGCAGTTGGTGGTGCAGCTGGCGTTGGAGACGATCGGCTGGCCGGCGTAGGTGGTGTGGTTCACGCCCATCACGAAGATGGGGGTGTCGTCCTTGGAGGGCGCCGACATGACGACCCGCCGGGCGCCAGCGTTGAGGTGGGCGCGGGCGGCCGCATCGGTGAGGAAGAAGCCGGTGCTCTCCAGCACGTAGTCGGCACCGACATCACCCCAGGCCAGGGTGTTGGGATCACGCTCGGCGGTGATGCGGATCGCCTTGCCGTTCACCACCAGCTGGCCATTCTCCACCCGCACATCGCCCTGGAAACGGCCGTGGGTGGAGTCGTAGCGGAGCATGTAGCTCAGGTACTCCACATCAATCAGGTCGTTGATGGCCACGACCTCCACATCGCCCAAGGCCATGGCACGGCGGAAGGCCAGACGGCCGATGCGGCCAAAGCCGTTGATGCCAATGCGGATGGTCATCGCTGCGCTCCTGGGTGACACAAGGGGGATCGGGCCAACCTACGGTCCACGCCGCGGCGCCCAGCCGGTGCAGGCCTCAGACGCCCCGGCGCAGCGCCAGCACCGGGGTGGCCATCAGCAGGCGGAAGATCGGGCCGGCACTCACGCCGGCAGGGCGCCATCGCGGTCGGAGCGGAACAGCAGGTCCAGCTCCGGCATCCGGCTGCCGACCAGCTCCAGCAGGCGCTCGAACACGGCGCGGGTCTTGGGGGCCCCCTGGCCCATGGCCTCCCGGCTCATCAGCACCAGCTCCAGCACCGGCCCGTCCAGCTTGGCCTGCACGTCGGCGAAGAGCTGCAGCCGCTGATTCTCGCCACCACCGCGCACCAGGGCGCTGAGGTGGGCAGGGGTGCGGTGGTCCACCTCGGCCTCCAGCCCCTCGAGCACGGGGTGCAGCTGGTCCAGCAACACCGCCGAGCTCACGGAGACCTTCGGCTTGAGCATCAACAGGAAGCGGGCCATGGGGGGACGCGGGTAGGGCATCTTCGCGGATCGGCCCCAGGGCAGGGCCCTCAGCCCTCCTTGTCGCCGGCGGCGAACTGGTCGCTGAGCAGCCGCCGCTGGTATTCGGCGGCCAGGGCGCTGAGGTGGGCCCGGGCCGGGGCGTTGAGGCTGGGGTCAATCTGGTCGAAGGCGCGCCCCTCGGGCACGGGCATGCCCAGCACCAGGGCGAGGGCGTCGAACAGGCGGACCTGGTCGTTCTGCCAGGCCTGGTAGTCGCCGGCCAGCTCCACCAGCTCCTCCTCGGCGAGCCTGCCGGCCTGCACCTCCGAGCGGACGTTCTGCACCTGGGCCAGCCGGGCCGAAGTGACGACGGCGTGGGCGGCTCCCAGGGCCGCCAGGGCGTCGGTGGCCTCGCGCTTGAGCACAGCCAGGTCGCGGCTCAGCACAGCCCGCTCCACCGAGAGGGGGGCCCGCACGCCCGGGCGCTTGGCCAGGGGTGCCCCCCGGCGCCGTTCAGCGGGGGACGGAGGCCCGGGCTCGGCGCTGCCCTGCCGGGGGGGCGGCAGGGGCGCGGCGGCGCGGGGCACGGGCAGCCGGTCGTGGGCATTCGCCGGGCCCGGGGCCGCTGCGGGCTGCAGGGCTGCACCCCAGCGCATCAGCCAAGTTCCGATCCTGGAGCGCCATCCTCGCCGTGCCATCGGCCCACATCCGATTCCGGGCTCCAATCTGACGGCAATGGGCGCCGATGGCAGCAGCGGACATCAGGAGACTCCGCGGGGGAGATCCGTATGGGCGGAGGACTGACAACTTTTAATGGCAACAGTGACCGGAAGCCCCCATGAGCGCCAGTGCCCGCCGGCCCGCCGGAGCAGCGGCCCCCAGCGTGACCACCGCCGCCGCGCCCGCGGTCCCCAGCGCCTCCGGCGCAGCCGCCGGGGCGAGGGTCCAGGGCCACGCCATCGCCCCGGCCCTGGTGCTGCGGGGGCCCGGGGCCTGGCGGGAGGCGATCCCAGCCATCACCGCCCTGGCGCGGCGGCCGTTGCTGCTGGGCCGCAGCCGCAGCACCGCCCAACTGCGGCGGCAGCTCACGGACGACCTGACGGGCTCCGGGCTGGTCTGTGGGCAGGCAACCCTGCAGCACGACTGCTGCGAGCAGGACCTGGCCCAGGTCGCCGCCCAGGCCGCAGCTGCCGACTGCGATGCGGTGATCGCCATCGGCGGGGGCAAGGTGCTCGATGCGGGCAAGCTGCTGGCCCATCGCCTGGGGCTGGCCTGCGTGACGGTGCCCAGCAGCGCCGCCACCTGCGCCGGCTGGACTGCCCTGGCCAACCTCTACACACCCGACGGGGCCTTCCAGGGCGATGTGGCCCTGGCCCGCTGCCCGGACCTGCTGGTGTTCGACCACGACCTGGTGCGTCAGGCCCCGCCGCGGACCCTGGCCAGCGGCATCGCCGACGCCATGGCCAAGTGGTATGAGGCCTCGGTGAGCAGCGGTGCCAGCGGCGACGGCCTGGTGCAGCAGGCGGTGCAGCAGGCCCGGGTGCTGCGGGACCAGCTGCTGCTGGAAGCCCCCGCCGCCCTGGCGGATCCCCACGGCGAGGCCTGGGTGCGGGTGGCGGAGGCCTCGGCCCTCACCGCCGGTCTGATCGGCGGCGTCGGCGGGGCCCGCTGCCGCACGGTGGCAGCCCATGCCGTCCACAACGGCCTCACCCAGCTGGCGGCCACCCACGGCGCCCTGCACGGCGAGAAGGTGGGCTTCGGCATCCTGGTGCAGCTGCGGCTGGAGGAGATGCTGGGGGGCAACCGCCTGGCGGCCCAGGCCCGCCGCCAGCTGCTGGGGTTCTTCCAGCAGCTCGGCCTGCCGGTGGACCTGACCGCCCTGGGGCTGGGCGGCGCCAGCCTGGAGCAGCTGCAGCAGGTGTGCGCCTTCGCCTGCCGCGACGGCTCCGACCTGCACCACCTGCCCTTTCCGGTGGCCGCCGCCGACCTGCTGGCGGCCCTGGTGAGCACCACCGCGGCCAGCGGCGGCGGCCAGGGCTGACCCCCGTGGAGGCCTCCCTGCTGACGGCGCCACAACAGCGGATCCAGCGGGCCGCCGCTGAGCTGCTGGATCCCCTGGGGCGGCAGCTGGCGGCTGCGGTGGAGTGGTGGCCGCTGCCGGGGCTGCCGCTGCAGTGGCCCGTGGCGGTGCTCGGTGGGGGGGCGCCGGTGCTGCTGCTGCACGGTTTCGACAGCTCGTTCCTGGAGTTCCGGCGCCTGGCGCCACTGCTGGCCAGCGACCGGCAGCTGGTGATTCCCGATCTGTTCGGCTTCGGCTTCTGCCCCCGGCCCGCCGCGGCGGACTACAGCCCCGCCGGGGTGCTGCGGCACCTGGAGTCCCTGCTGCGGGCCCTGGAATGCCGCTGGCCGGGGCCTGTGGCGCTGATCGGCGCCTCCATGGGGGGCGCGGTGGCCCTGGAGCTGGCCCGGCGCTGTCCAGAACGCATCGACCGGATCCTGCTGCTGGCCCCCGCGGGCCTGACGGGCAGGCCCAGGCCGGTGCCCGCCCCCCTGGCGGGCCTGGGGGCCCGCTTCCTGGGCCTGCCGGCGATCCGGCGCGGCCTCTGCCGCAGCGCCTTCGCCGATCCGGATCGGGACGTGGGTCCGGCGGAACTGGAGATCGCCTCGCTGCACCTGGCCTGCCCCAACTGGGCCGGTGCCCTGGCGGCCTTTGCCCGCAGCGGCGGCTTCGCCGGCTGCGGCGCCCCGCTGCCGCCCCAGGCGCTCCAGGTGCTGTGGGGGGCGGACGATCGGATCCTCAGGCCCGGCCAGAAACGGGAGGCCCTGGCTCTGTTAGGAGGACGGGTCCAGGAGCTGGAGCGCTGCGGCCACCTGCCCCACATCGACCGACCGGCCGACGTGGCGCGCACCTGGCGAACCCTCCCCGAGCGAGCACCCCATGGCTGATGCCGGCAACGCCCCCGAACCCAGCGCCACGCCGAGTTCCGGGCCGCTGATGCAGCTGCTGGCCAGCGGCCTGCAGCTCTGGATCCGGCAGCAGTGTGACGCGGTGGAGAGCCTGGAGCTGCAGCTGCACGGTACGGCGCTGCAGCTGCTGCGGGGCCGGCTGGAGGGGGTGACGCTGCTGGCCCGGCGGGTGGTGTTCAACGCCCTGGAGATCGAACTGGTGGAGCTGCGCAGCGAGGGGATCCAGGTGCAGGTGGGCAACCTCCTCAAGGGCAGGTCGCTGCAGCTCGACCATCCCTTCCTGGTGCGGGGGCAGGCCGCCTTCACGGGGGAGGGGCTGAGCCGCTCCCTGGCCTCGCCCCAGTGGCGCAGCCTCGGCGACCAGCTGGGCGAGTGCCTGCTGGGCCTCTCGCCCCTGCAGGACCTGCGCATCGTGCGCGACACCCTGGTGCTGACGGCCCAGACCAGCGGCGACCGCCAGCCGGTGGAGCTGGAGACCCGCCCCCAGGCGGTGGAGGGCGACCTGGAGATCCAGGCCCTGCAGGGGGAGTTGCGCTTCCGTCTGCCCGGGGACCCCAACATCCGCATCGAGGCGGCGAACCTGGAGGGGGGCATGCTGCAGCTGCACGGCGAGGCACGGGTCTCCCCCTGAGGGCCCGCCCGGTCCGGGGCACAGCGGTCTTCAGCGGATCAGGGGCAGCAGCAGGGTCACCACGTAGAAGAAGACCGCCGGCGTGAACAGGTAGCTGTCGATGCGATCGAGGATGCCGCCGTGGCCGGGGATCACGTCGCCGGAATCCTTCACGCCCGCGCCCCGCTTCATCATCGACTCGGTGAGATCGCCGACCAGGGCAAAGACCGCCACCACTCCGCCGAGCAAGCCGCCCACCGCCCAGCCCCAGTGCCAGCCCAGCAGCTCGCCCCAGAGGGCACCCAGCAGCACGGCACAGCCCAGGCCGCCGATGGCCCCCTCCACCGTCTTGCCCGGGGAGACCGGCGAGAGGGGGTGGCGACCCAGTCGCCGGCCGATCACGTAGGAGCCGATGTCGGTGGCGACGATCAGGAGGCAGGCCATCAGCATCAGCAGCATCCCGGAGCTGACCGGCGGCCAGCCCGGCGGCCAGCCCACCAGGCGCGGCGCCAGGGCCAGGTCGGTGATGTCCCGCAGGCGGATCCAGTGGCTGGGCAGAAAGCCCAGGTAGAAGAAGCCGAAGATCGAGGCGGAGATGTCGGCGATGCTGCCGGTGATCGGCTGCAGCAGCAGCCAGCCGCAGATCGCCGCGCCGGAGAGGGGCAGCATGGCGGCCGCCAGGTCGGCGGCGAAGCCCACCCCCGCATCGCCACCGTTGGCCCACTGGGTGGTGATCAGCAGCAGCTGGCTTAGCACCAGTGTGGTCTTGACGGCCGGGCGGATGCCGCTGCGCTGGGCCATGCGGAAGTACTCCTGCAGGCCCAGGTGCACGATCACCCCCAGGGCCACCGTGAACCACCAGCCCCCCAGTCCCACCACCAGGAGGCCGAAGCCGCCGGCGGCATAGCCGCTCAGCAGGCGCTGGGGGGAGGTGCGGAGGCGGGGAGGTGCGGCGGGCAAGGGGGCGGAGTCAGGGGGTGTCAGGCCGCTCGGCGGCGATCAGGAACAGCGGTTCGGCCGCCGCCAGGCGCGCCTGGCTGCCGCGGCGCTGCATGCGGTGCACCGTGGCCTGCACCACCTGCAGATCCTGGGCATCCAGCTGACCGAGGGTATCGGTGGCATCCACCAGGCCCTCCAGGCTGGCGGTGCTGATCACCAGGCGCCCACCGGGCTGCAGGGCGCGCCAGACCCGCACCAGCACCTCGCGCAGGGGCCGGCCCACCTCCAGCAGCACCCGATCGGGCCGGGGCGGCAGCAGATCCAGCCCCTCCGGGGCCGCCCCGGCGTGGCTGTGCAGGTTGGTGATGCCGAAGCGGCGGCGGTTGCGCTCCAGCAGCTCGATCGCATCCGGGTCGCGCTCCAGGGTGTGCACCGAGCCGGCGGGCATCAGCCGGGCGATCTCCAGGGCCAGCGCGCCGGTGCCGCCGCCCACGTCCCAGACCAGGGAGTCGCTGCGGGGCCGCAGGTGGGCGAGCAGCATGACCCGCTGCTCCATCGGCGTGGGGCTGAAGCCCGGGGCATCGGCGAAGACCGCATCGGGCAGCCCCGGGGTGACGAAGTCCCACTGGACGGGACCGTCGCTGGCTGCCCGCATCGCGTCGCCCATCAGGCCACAACCGGTACCGTATCAGCGATCTGACCGGGCCACAGGGCCGCCTGGTCGCGCAGCCAGGCAGCCCGGCCCGCGTCGATGCGCTCGCCGGGAATCAGCAGGGGGATCCCCGGGGGGTAGGGGCAGAGGGGACGGGCGGCGATGCGGCCCTCCAGGGCCCCCAGGGGCAGGGCCAGCGCCGGGGAGCGCCAGGCCTGCTCCAGGGGCAGCTCCGGCTCGGCCACCAGGGGCAGCGGCGGCGGCGTGAAGGGGGGCAGGGGCGCGGCGGCGAGCTCGCGGCGCAGGGCCAGCAGGGCCCCCCGCATGCACCGCCCCAGGCCCGGCGGCGGATCGAGCCCCAGGCAGAAGGTGAGGGCCCCGGGCTCCGGCAGCTCGGCGATCACGCCCCGCTCCAGCAGCCAGGCATCAGCCGCCAGGCCGTTGAGGCCGAGGGGCGCCGTCAGCAGAGTGAGCCGCAGCGGATCCTGACCCGGCAGCAGCGGCAGCCCGGCGGCCTCCAGGCGGGTCCGCAGCCGCCTCGCCCGGGCGAGGGCGCGCGCCAGCTGGCGGCGGCCGGCGGGGCCGTGCAGGTGGAGCAGGCTGGCCTCGGCGGAGGCCAGCAGCAGGGCGCTGGGGCTGGAGGTCTGCAGCCATAGCAGGGCCCGCTCCAGCCGCTCGGGGTCGGGGCGCGGCGGGCCCATGGCGACGGGGCCCGGGGAGGTGGCCCCCGGAGGGCCGGGCCCCGGGGCCCTGGGGCCCAGCAGCAGCACGGCGCTCTGGGCCAGGCCGCCGGCGGCCTTCTGCAGCGACTGGACCACCAGGTCGGCGCCGCAGGCCAGGGCCGCGGGCGGCAGCCCGGGCGCCAGGCCGCCGTGGGCGCCGTGGGCCTCGTCCACCAGCACCGGCAGGCCGTGGCGGTGGGCCAGGGCGATCAGGGCCGCCAGATCCCCCGCCAGCCCCTGGTAACTGGGGGACACCAGCACCAGCGCCGCCAGGGGGCCAGCGGCCAGGGCCGCCGCCAGCACCTGCTCCAGGTGGGCAGGACTGGGGGGCAGCCACAGGCCGCTGGCCGGATCGAAGGGGAGATCGAACAGCACCGGCCGCAGCTGGCCCAGCAGGCAGCCGTGCAGCAGCGAGCGGTGCAGGTTGCGGGGCAGCAGCACCCGCTGGCCGGGGTCGGCCAGCCCCAGCAGGGCCGCCTGCAGCAGCCCGCTGGCACCGTTGACGCCAAACCAGCAGCGCTCGGCCCCCAGCCGCGCCGCTGCCGCGGCCTGGGCAACGGCCACGGCGCCCTCGGGCTCCAGGGGGCCGCCCAGCTCCGGCAGCTCCGGCAGGTCCCAGCTGCCCGGCGGCCGCCGCAGCAGGGCCGTGAGCTCCGGCGCCAGGGCCCGGCCGCGGCCGTGGGCCGGCAGGTGCAGCGCCAGGGGACGCCGGCGCCAGGGTCTGCTCCAGAACAAACGCCAGGGGGCCGCACCGGCCTCGGCCCGCAGCAGTTCCAGCAGGCCCATCGGGGTCGGAGCGGTCTTTCTAGAGTCTGGGCTTCGCCTGCCCCCGCCGCGCTTGGCCCCGACGCCCACCGCCCCCCGCTACGAGCCGGCGGCCGACCTGCGCTGGCTGCTGGCCCGCCCCTGGATCTTCGTGGGCCGGCTGGCGGCGGTGCTCTGGCAGCTGGGCAGCCTGGCGCTGGTGCTGCTGGTGCAGGCCAACAGCAGCGACCCGAAGGTGCACCGGCGCCTGGGCAAGCGCATCCTCACCACCCTCACGACCCTGGGGCCCTGCTTCATCAAGGTGGGTCAGGCCCTCTCCACCCGCCCCGACCTGGTGCGGCGCGACTGGCTGGAGGAGCTCACCAAGCTGCAGGACGACCTGCCCCCCTTTCCCCACGCCATCGCCCTGCGGACGATCGAGGAGGAGCTGGGGGCGCCGGTCGGGCAGCTGTTCGAGGAGTTCCCCGACTATCCCGTGGCGGCCGCCAGCCTCGGGCAGGTGTACCGGGCCCGGCCGGTGGGCGGCGGCTGGGTGGCGGTGAAGGTGCAGCGGCCCGACCTGGCCTACCAGCTGCGGCGCGACATGGTGCTGATCCGGCTGCTGGGGGTGCTGGCCGCGCCGCTGCTGCCCCTCAACCTGGGTTTCGGCCTTGGCGAGATCATCGACGAGTTCGGGCGCAGCCTGTTCGAGGAGATCGACTACCGCCGCGAAGCCGACAACGCCGAGCGCTTCGCCCGCCTGTTCCAGGACAACCCGGCCGTGGTGGTGCCGCGGGTGGACCGGCTGCTCTCGGCCCAGCGGGTGCTGAGCACCACCTGGATCCACGGCACCAAGCTGCAGGAGCGCCAGGTCCTGGAGGCCCAGCAGCTGGACCCCTCAGCCCTGATCCGCACCGGCGTGATCGCCGGCCTGCAGCAGCTGCTGGAGTTCGGCTACTTCCACGCCGACCCGCACCCCGGCAACCTGTTCGCCCTGCCGGGCAAGACCGGAGCCCTGGGCCATGTGGCCTATGTGGATTTCGGGATGATGGATTCGATCAGCGACCGCGACCGCCTCACCCTCACCGGTGCCGTGGTGCACCTGATCAACCGCGACTTCGCCAGCCTGGCCCAGGACTTCGTGGACCTGGGCTTCCTGAACCCCAGGAGCGACCTGGCACCGATCATCCCAGCCCTGGAGGAGGTGCTCGGCGGCGCCCTGGGGGACAACGTGGGCTCCTTCAACTTCAAGGCGATCACCGACCGCTTCTCGGAGCTGATGTATGCCTACCCCTTCCGGGTGCCGGCCCGCTTCGCCCTGATCATCCGGGCGGTGGTGAGCCAGGAGGGGCTGGCGATGCGCCTCGACCCCAGCTTCCGGATCATCCGCGTGGCCTACCCCTACGTGGCCCGGCGCCTGCTGGCCGGGGATACCGCCGAGATGCGCGAGAAGCTGCTGGAGGTGATCTTCGATGGCACGGGCCGGCTGCGGATCGAGCGGCTCGAAAACCTGCTGGCCGTGGTGGAGAACGATGAGGCCGGCGCCGACCTGCTGCCGGTGGCGGGGGCCGGCCTGCGGCTGCTGCTGGGCCGGGAGGGCAGCAGCCTGCGCCAGCGGCTGCTGCTCAGCCTGGTGCAGGACGACCGCCTCGACACCAGCGACCTGCGCAGCCTGGCCGGCCTGCTGCGGCGCACCTTCTCACCCCGCAAGCTGGCCGGCGGCATGCTGGCGCGGCTGAACCCCCTGGCGGCCTGAGCCCGGGGCCAGGTTGGCGCAGCGGCGGCGCGGCCCTTGGGGGCGGCCCTGCGGCGGCGGGTCTGGCCCAGCACTTAAGGTCGGCGCCAGCTTCCCCCTGGGCCTGTGCCGATTGCGCCGATCAACCTGAGCGAAGCCGCCGCGGACCTCGCCAGCGGCGACTACGGCGACCTGGACGCCCAGGAGATCCTGCTGGAGTTCGCCCCCTATCTCCAGCCCCCCTACGTGCTGGCGGGCATCGGCCTGGCCATGGGCATCCTCTGCGGCCTCACCTTCGCCAAGCTGGTGCAGAACCGCCTGGAGGGCTGGAAGCAGGACCGGCTGGCGCTGCTGCCCCTGGGCAGCCTGGAGACCAACCTGCCCTACAGCGGCATCATCATCGGCATCACCCTGTTCATCGGCGGCAGCCTGCAGGTGTTCGGCTTCGCCGCCGGGGCGGCGCTGCTGGTGGCACTGCTGCTGTCGCTTGCGACGGCCGGGGCCCTGTGGGTGCAGCTGGAACGGCTGATGACCCAGGTGGAGAACGGCAGCTTCAAGGCGGTGGACTTCGACAACTTCGACCAGTTCTTCTGATCGTCTGAGGCCGCTCTGGCTGCCCCTCGACGGCCGGAGCGGCCAGACCGCGTTCAGGCGACCGGCGGTCACCGGCTGGAGCCCCCCGCGGCCCTGGACCGCAATCCGCCGGAGGCCGCGGCCAATGGCGGCGCACGACCGTCGGCGCGCGACACCGGCCCACAACACCGGCCCACAACAAAGCATCACGGCGCCGGGGCCTGGCCGTAGCCAGCAGGGAGGCGGCGGGCTAAGGAACGGGCAGTCGGGCCCCGGGCCTGCCCATGGCCGGACTGCTGCTGATCCTGGTTCTCGCGGTGCTGGCGGGACTGGTGCTCCTCCTGGCCCTGGGGGCCCTGGTGCTCCAGCTGGGCGGCAAGGGGCAGCGGCGAAGCCGGCTCGAGGGGCTGGAGGAGCGGGTGGGGCGGCTGGACCGGCGGCTGGCGGAGGTGCTGCTGCAGCTGCAGTCGCTGGATGAGCGGCTGGATCAGCTGGGGGGGGCCAGACCAGGCCCCCCGGCGGGCGCCGCGGCCGCGACCACCGCGGCGCCGGCGGCGGCGGAGCCCCAGCCCCTGCCGGCAGATCTGGAGCGCTCCACCCAGGTCCTGCGGCCTCCGGCCCAGGACGGGCCAGGCAGCCCGGGCTACCAGGCGGGCAGGCCGGACCCGGGCCCGGCGGCCCCTGTGCCTCCCCCGAGCGCGGCCGATGTGCCGCTGGGGCTGCGGCCGCAACGGCCCCCCAGCCCACCAGCGCCGCCGGCCCGCCCCCCAGCCACGGCGGCGAGGCCAACGGTCCCTGAACCCGCGCCGCCGCCCCGGCTCCCCCAGCCCAAGCCCCAACCGCGCCCCTCGGGGGGCCGTCGCCTCTGGCGGCGGCTGGAGCGCCTGGTGAGCGAAAACTGGACCGGCATCCTCGGCGTGGTGGTGGTGGTGGCCGGCGTCACCTTCGCGGCCATCAACGTGGCCCTGCGGCTGGAGCCCTTCCAGCGCTTCCTGGTGACGCTGGCGGCGGCGGCGGCGCTGGCCCTGCCCTCGGTCCTGGTCGGCCGGCGCGAACCCTGGCGCGACCTCAGCGACTGGATGCGCAGCGGCGGCGCGGCCCTGGCCCTGCTGGCCTGCACCGCCGCCGGCGGCCTGCCCCAGCTGGGGCTGCAGTGGGTCGACGACCCCAGGCTCGCCCTGGCCCTGGTGGCCCTGGCGGTGGCGGCCAACCTGGCCCTGGCCGGCATCGCCCGCACCGAGGCCACCGCCTCCCTGCACGTGGTGGTGAACCTGGTGCCCCTGGTGGTCGTCCCCCAGACGGGACTGACCCTGGCCATCGCCAGCGCCGTAGCCCTGGTGGGCTACGGGCTGCCGCTGCGGCGCCCCTGGCACCGTCACCTGCTGCTGGTGAGCTGGGCCTACGCCGCCTACCACGCCTCGTGGTTTCTGCGCTGCCAGGGCCTGCTGGAGGGCGCCGGGCCCCTGCGCAGCGGCGCGGCCCTGGCGGCGGTGCTGGTGTTCGGCGCCGCCCTGCTGCAGCAGCAGCGCGACCGGGCCCTGCCGCAGCGGCTGGAGGCCCTGCCCCTGGCCCTGCTGCTGAGCAACTGGGGCGCCCTGGCCCTGGCGCTGCTGGTGTACCCCCAGCAGGCGGCCATGCGGGCCACAGGCCTGGCCCTGGCCGCCGCCGCCGCGCTGCTGCTGGCGCGGCGGGCCCGCCGCGCCGGCCTGGACTGGCTGCACCGCAGCGAGGCGCTGGTGGCCCAGGCCCTGGCCCTGGCGGCGGTGCTGAGCCTGCAGCCGCTGGTCGTGAACACACCGCTGCTGCTGCTGGTGCTGCAGCTGGAGTGCCTGCTGTTCCTCGCGCTGGGGGTGGCGGAGGACGAGGCGGCGATCCGGCGCCTCGGCTGGGGGCTGGCGGTGCTGGTGGGCCTGGCCCTGGCCCTGGCGGGCCTGGTGGAGGCCGGGCTGGAGCTGCGGCCGGCGGGCCAGCTGCAGAACAGTGCCGTGCTGCTGGGGGCCGCCGGCCTCGGCAGCGGCGCCCAGCTGTTGCTGCGGCGCCGGGGCCTGGCCCTGCCGGCGGCGGCGCTGCTGGGCTGGGTGGTGGCGGCTCAGGTCTGGGTGGGGACCTGCCTGGCGGCTCCGGAGGCCTGGCGTCCGGCCCTGACGCTCGCGGCCATGGGCGGCCTGCTGCTGCTGGCCCGCCGGCAGCCGCTGCCCGGCCTGCTGGCGGGCCTGACGGCCGCGGTGGGGCTCGCCCACCTGCAGGGCTGGCTGTGGATCCTGGAGCACCAGCCCTGGACAGCGGCCGGGCTGCTGCTGCACCTGGTGCCGCTGCTGGCCCTGGCGCTGCTGCTGCTCTGGAACCGCCGGGACCCCTGGCCCCGGCGCGGCGGCTGGCTGCTGGTGCAGGGCAGCGGGGCGGTGCTGCTGCTGGGCAGCGGGATCGAGGCGCTGGAGGGACCGTCCGAGGGACTGGGGGTGCACGCCGCGGTGCTGCTGGGGGCGGCAGCCCTCACCGCCCTGCTGCAGGTGCTGCTCGAGCGCCGGGCCCTGCCGCAGCCCTGGCCACCGCTGCTGGGCTGGATGGCCGCGGGCCTGGCCTGGGCCGGAGCCCTGCTCGTGCCCGAGGCGGACTGGCGGGATCCGGCGGCCCTGCTGGCCCTGGGCGCCCTGCTGGCGGTGGCCCGCTGGCGACGCCCAGCGGGCCTGCTGGCGGGCGCCGCCACGGCGGTGCTGCTGCTGCACGGCTGGCGCTGGCTGGACCTGCTGCTGGGCCACCCCTGGGCCGCGGGACCCCTGCTGGCCCGGCTGCTGCCCCTGGCGGGCCTGGCCGGGGCGCTGATCTGGGCGGGCCGCGGCCGCAGCCTGCGCCGGCTGGGCCTCGATCTGCTGGGCCTCAACGCCGGCCTGGGGGCCTTTCTGCTGTTCGACCCCCTCTCACCGCTGCTGCCCGGCGTCGTCTGGCTGCTGCTGGCCCTGGTGGCCCTGGAGGCCGCCAACCGGCTGCCCCGCGAGGAGGCCAGGCACGCCCTGGGCCTGGGCCTCGGCTACCTGACGGCCTTCGGCGGCGCCTACCTGCTGGTGATCAGCCAGAGCCCGGCCTCCCTCAGCCTGGGGCCCGTGGGCCTGCGGGGGCGGCTGCTGATCGAGCTGTTCGCCATCGCGGTGGCCCTGTACTGGTGGGCCTTCCGCGCCGGTGGCCAGCTGGCGGAGCTGCGGCTGTGGCGGGCGCTGCAGCCCTGCCTGCTGGAGGCGGCGCTGCTGGGGGTGGGCGTCACGGTGCTGGGGGAGGTGCCGGTGCTGTGGCGGCCGCTGGCCTGGTCGCTGCTGGCCCTGGCGCTGCTGAGCCCGCCGCTGCGGCGCCTGGAGGCCCCGCGGCTGCAGGTGTACGCGGTGCTCCTCTACTGGCTGGGGGTGGCGACGCTGGTGGCCATGCTCAGCAGCCTGGAATCGCCTGCGGCCGCGTGGTTCGAGCGGCCCCAGGCGATTGCCCTGGTGACGATCGGCCTGCAGCTGGGCTATGTCGTGGCCTCACACCGCTGGCTCGACCTGGAGCAGCTGCGCCAGCCCGGCGGCCTGCCGCCCCTGGCCTGGATCGGCCGGCGGGTCGCGGACCGGCGCAACCTCTGGCTCTACTACCCCCTGTTCGCGGCGGTGGCCTACGTCCTCGCCGTCCGCTATGACCGCTCGCTGCTGACCCTGCTCTGGGCGGCCGAGGCCTTCGTGGTGTACGGGCTCAGCGCCCTGCTGCGGGAGGCGCAGTTCCGCGTGGTGGCGCTGCTGGGGCTGGGGGCCTGCCTGCTGCGGCTGCTGGCCATCGACCTGGCCCAGGCCGACCTGGGGCTGCGGGGCCTGGTGTTCATCGGCGTGGGGCTGCTGATGCTGGCGATGAACGCGATCTACAACCGCTACCGGAGCCGCTTCGAATGAGCGGCGACGGCGACGGCCCCAGCGGCGGCGGCAGGGCGACCCAGGGGCCGAGGGCGGAACCGATCCGCTGCGGGAGCTGCTGCGCTCGCACCCCCCGGGCGCCCTGCGCCAGGCCGAGTTCGCCCAGCAGGCCGCCTCCTGCGATGACGGCATGGACGCTGCCGGGCGAGTGGGCCAGAGGCGGGGCTGAGCCGCCTCAGGCGGCCAGGTAGCCCACCAGATCCAGGGAGAGGCGCCGCACCTCGTCGATGGCCTTGCGCTCCAGGCTGCGGGTGCGATCCCGGCTCATGCCCAGCTCCCGGGCGATCGAGCTCAGGCTCATGGGCTCCTCGGGGTCGGGGTTGTCCGCGCAGGGGATCCCGTAGCGCATCTTCAGCACCCGCCCCTGCAGATCCGGCAGCCGCTCCAGCAGCGCCAGCATGTCCCCCCGCAGGCACTCCCCATCCACCAGCTCCTCCGGCTG
>CALRKO020000034.1:0-11450 GCA_943368105.1 Chitinophaga pinensis
CTCCAGGGCCGCCTGGCGCTGCTCCTGGCGGCCCAGCAGCGGCCGCAGCTCCTCCAGCTGGCGGCCCAGCTCCGCCTCCTTGCGGCGGCTGGCCGCCAGGGTCTCGCCCAGCTCCAGCAGCCGGCGCCGCAGCGGTTCGGCCTCGTCGCTGTCGCCGGCGGCGCCGAAGCTGAGCTGGTTGCTCCGCTGCTGGAGGCTGCCGCCGGTCATGGCGCCGCTCTTCTCCAGCAGCTCGCCATCGAGGGTCACGGCGCGGCTGCGGCCCAGCTCGCGTCGGGCGCTGGCCAGGTCGCGGAACACCAGGGTGTCGCCGAAGACGTAGCGGAACACCTCGCCGTAGACCGCCTCGTGGCGCACCAGCTCCACGGCCCGGCCCACCAGGCCCTCGCCACTGCCCTGGCCGCCACCGCCCCGGCCGCCGCCGCGCTCGAAGGCCGCCCCCGGGCCGCCGCCGCCGCTGCCGCGGATCTTGTTGAGGGGCAGGAAGGTGAGCCGGCCGGCGCGGCGGCTCTTGAGCAGCTCGATCGCCCGGGCGGCGATGCGGTCGTCGTCCACCACCACCTGGCCGAGGCGGGCGCCGGCGGCCACCTCCAGGGCCAGGCGGTGCCGCTCCTCCACCTCCCCCAGCTGGGCCACCGGGCCGTGGATGCCGTCGAGGCCCGCCTCCAGCAGCAGCCGCAGGGCGCCGGTGCCGCGGCTCTCCTGCAGCGTCTCCCGCCGCGATTCCAGCCGGGCGATCTCCCGCTCCAGGGGGGCCTGCTCCTGCTCCAGCCGGCTGCGGGTGCGCTGCTGCAGCGCCAGGGCCTCCACCAGCTGCTGGGCCCGGGCCTGCTCGCCCGCCAGGTCGGCCAGCAGCCGGTCCCACTCGGCATCCAGGGCGGTGAGGCTGGCCTGCACCCCCCGGCCGCTGGCGGCCTCCTGCTCCAGCTGCTGCCGCAGCTCCACCAGCCGCTCCTGCTCCTGGCGCAGCCGCTCCCCCAGCTGCTGCTGCTCGGCCTGCAGCGGGCCGATCCGGCCCTGCAGCTCCTGGCGGCTGCGGCTGCGGCGCTGCTGCTCCTCCAGCCAGCTGCCGCTGCGGCCGGCCACCTCCCCCAGACGGCGGCGCGACAGCTCCACGGCGGCCTCGGCGCTGCGGCAGTCGGCCTCGCTGCGCTCCAGGGCCCCATCGTCGTCGCCGCTGGCCAGCCGCGCCTGCTCCTGGCGCAGCTCCCCCTGCTGGCGGGCCAGCTCCTGGCGCTGGCGCTGCAGGTCCTCGGCGCCCTGCTGGTGCCTCTCGGCCTGGCGGGCCAGTTCGCGGCCGCTGGCCTCCAGCCCCGCCAGCTGGGCCTGCACCGCCAGCAGCTGGTCTTCGCCGAGGGCCTTCACTTCGGCCTGCAGCGCCTCCAGGGCCTGGGCCGCCAGCTCCAGGGCGGCGTGGCCCTCGGCCACCGCCCCGCGGCCCTGCTGCTGCTGCTGGCCGAGGGCCTGCTGGCGCCGGCGCAGCTGGCGCAGCTCCTCGCCGGCGGCCTCGACCACCAGCACCTGCTCCTGCAGCCGGCCGAGGTGGTGCCGCTCGCGCAGGCCCTGGTAGGTGCGGGCTTTGGCGCAGTCGCGCTCGAGCTTCTGGCGGCTCAGCAGCAGCTCCTGCTGCACGATCCCGCAGCGCTCCTCCCGCTCCTGCACCTCCGCGAGCTTGGCGCGGGTCTGCTCGATACGGGAGTCGAACAGGGCCACCCCCGCCAGCTCGTCGATCAGGCCGCGCCGCTCCCGCGGGCCCATCGACACGATGCGGGTCACGTCGCCCTGCATGACGACGTTGCTGCCGTCGGGGTCGATGCGCAGGCGCCGCAGCTGGGTCTGGAGTTGCTGCAGGTTGCAGGCGACGCCGTCGGCGCTGTAGCTGCTGCTGTAGGTGCCGCCCGGCGCCACCCGCAGGCGCCGGGTCACGCTCCAGCGGGTCTGGCCCGGCCGGATCCAGGGGCCCTCGGCCGGTGCCTCCAGGCCCGCCTCCGCCTCGTCGGGCCGCCAGTCGCCCAGGTCGAAGTGCACCGTGACACTGGTCTCGGCGGCGCGGCCGCCCCGGAGCATGGCGCTGTTGACCAGATCCGGCAGCCGCTCGGCCCGCATGCCGCGGCTGTTGGCCAGGCCCAGGCAGAACAGCACCCCGTCGAGGATGTTGCTCTTGCCGGAGCCGTTGGGGCCGGTCACCACCGTGAAGCCGGGTTCCAGCGGGATCGCCATCGATCCGCCGAACGACTTGAAGTGGGTGAGCTCGACCTGATTGATGTGAACCAACAGGCCCGATGCGCCGAGCCCACGCAAGGTAGCGGAGCCGCTGACGGCTTCAAGGGGCCCCCTAGCGTTGGGGCACGCGCCCCGCCCGACCATGGATCTCGATGCCCCCGGCGATCCCGCCAGCAACGGCGCCGCTGCGGACGCCGGCACCTTCGCCGACACGGGCGCCGACACGGACGCCGCTGCCGGTGCCGCCCCCGGCCCGGTCCGGGGGGGCGATCCGCCGGTGACCACCCTGCTGCTGGAGCGCTTCGAGGCCCTGCTGCCCACGATCCAGCGCCAGTGGCCGGAGGTGGCGCGCCACACCCTGGAGGCCAGCCGCGGCAGCGTTGACCGGCTGGTGGAGGTGATCGCCCAGCAGACGGGCCGCACCAGCGAGGCGGTCAAGGGCCAGCTGCTGGAGCTGATCCAGACCACGGGCGACCAGGCCCACCAGGTGTCGGATCAGGTGGTGGATTCGCTGCGGCCCCTGGAGCAGCAGCTCGAGCACCTGCTCGATGAGCTGCACACCACCCTGCGGCCCCGGATCGAGAAGCCGGTGCGGGAGCGGCCGCTGCTGGCCCTGGCGATCGCCGCCGGGGTGGGCCTGGTCACGGGGCTGCTGCTGGCCTCCTCCCGGCGCCGGCCATGACCGGCGGCGACGATCGGCGCGCCGACGGCGGCCGGCGCCCCCCGGGCCTGCCGCTGCAGGCGGCGTCGCGGATCACGGGGCTGGTGGGCTCGGTGATGGACCTGCACGTGCGCATCGCCCTGCAGGAGGCCGACCGCGAGAAGCGCCGCCTGATCGGTGGCGCCGTGCTGCTGGGCATCGGCTTCACCTCCTTGATGGTGGCCCTGGTCTGCGCCCAGGTGGCCCTGGGGGTGTGGTTCCATCGGGCCCTGGGCTGGGGCTGGCTGGAGGCGGCCCTGGCCCTGAGCGGCCTCAACCTGCTGCTGGCGGGCCTGCTGATCCGCATCGGCGGTCGCCTCACCCGGGGCCCCTACCTGCCGGAGACCATGGCAGGCCTGGGCAAGACGACCCGCGCGGTGCTGGGGCGCTGAGGCGGGTCCGGCGGCCGCCCTGGCCGGGGCCCGGGGTTCAGCGGATCTCGTAGCGGAGCCAGCGGCAGTCGATGCCGCCGTTGCTCACCGCCACCCGCCGGCTGGCCTTCATCCGCAGGGCGCCGGTGAGTTCGGGGTTGCCGCTCAGCAGCCACAGGGTCCAGCCGCTGCAGCGCTGCTTGAGCATGGCGCCCAGGTCGGCGTAGAGCGTTTCCAGTTCCTGCCCCTGGCCGATGCGCTCGCCGTAGGGCGGGTTGCAGACCAGCAGGCCGGGCCCCGCGGGGGGCACGAAGTCGCGGCAGTCGCCGCCGCGCAGCTCCAGCCAGGGGGCCACGCCGGCCGCCTCGGCGTTGGCGCGGGCCTGCTCCAGCACGGCGGCCTCGGCCTCGTTGCCCACGATCGGGGCCAGGGGAGCGCCGTTCGGCAGCGTCTGGCGGGCTTCGGCGCTGGCCGCCGCCACCTCCCGCTGCCAGAGGGCGGCATCGAAGTCGGGCCAGCGCTGGAAGGCGAAGGGGCGCGGCCGGGGCACCCCGCTGGCGTCGCGCCAGAGGCCCGGCGCCCGGCCCAGGGCGGCGCAGGCCGCCTCGATCAGCAGGGTGCCGGAGCCGCAGAGGGGATCGGCCAGGGGCACGCTGCCGTCCCAGCCGGTGAGGGCGATCAGGCCGGCCGCCAGGTTTTCCTTGAGCGGTGCCAGGCCCTGGCGGGCCCGGTAGCCGCGGCGGTGCAGGCTCTCGCCGCCGCCATCGAGGCTGAGGGTGGCGCTGGGCCCGCTGCCCGCCGGGCCGGGCCGACCTGGGCTCAGGTGCAGGTGCAGGCCCAGGTCTGGATCCTCCAGATTCACCGAGGAGCGGGCGCCCCAGGCCTGGCGCTGCCAGTCCACCAGGGCGTTCTTCACCTGCAGGGCGCTGTAGTGGCTGTGGTTCAGGCCTGCGGCGCTGCCGCTGGCGTCGACGCGGAAGCTGCGCTCGGGCGGCAGCCAGAGGTCCCAGTCGACGGCCTGCTGCACGCCGCGGTAGAGGTCGTCGCGGCCGTGGCAGGGGAACTGGGCCAGCTGGCGCAGCAGCCGGAACGGCAGCCGTGCCCGCAGGTGCAGGCGGTAGAAGGTGGCCAGATCGCAGCGGCAGCGCACGGCCCGGCGCAGCGGTGTCGCTCCGCTGGCCCCCAGGGCCGTGAGCTCGGCGGCGCCGGCCTCCTCCAGCCCCGGCGGCAGCACGGCGATGCAGTCGAAGCTGCCGGTTCGGCCCTGTTCGGTCATGCCCACCCCCGCCAGGGGCCGCTGCTGCTGCCACAATGAACGAGTCCGGTTTCGGCCGGACTAGGTGGCTCACACCGGTGTTTCGGACAGCGGTTCGATTCCGCTCAGCTCCATTCCCGCCCTGGCCTATCGCCAGGGCGCCCCGCCCCCGCCGGCGGGACTCCCGGGGCTGCCATGGTTTCGACGGGGCATAAGGAGAGTGACTGAAGCCTGCTCGGTGAGAGCAAACCCGTAACAGCGAACAACATCGTTCGTTTCTCCCGTCAAGCTGCCCCTGTGGCTGCCTGACATCTCTAAGGGAGATGGGGTGAGATCAGCCTTATCACCCAAATGATCCGTGGGGGCTGGAAGGCCCCTTCTTCATGGATGGGCAGGGCTTCGCCCGGGCCGACTCCTTCGCCGGATGGGCCCGGGCCAGGCGCTGGACCCTGGTCTACCGGCTGGCGTTGGGGGTCGGAGTCAACGTGCCCGAGGGCCCGGCTCCCGGGCCGCCGGGAAATCCGGACCAGAGCTTGAGTTCCTCCAGGCTGAGCACGCCCTCGCGCCGCTGGCCGCCCAGGTCCCAGCTGGGGTAGGCGCGGATGCCCGCGGCCTGGCAGCGCTGGCGGCCGGCGTCGTCCCTGTCGCACTCCACGTAGGGGAGCTGGCGGCCGGCCTCGGTGCCGAACAGGTTCTTCTGGGTGAAGCAGTGGGGGCACCACCAGGCGCCGTAGAAGATCGCCCCCTTGCTGCGCAGGTGCTCCACCAGGGCCAGCTGCTCCGGCGTGGAGGGGCTCACGGCCTCGCCGAGCTGGCCGGCCGCCGGCGGGGTCGCGGCGGTGGCGCCGGCCGCTCTGGGCTGGCCGGCGGCATAGGCCGGGCCGCCGGCGCCCGCCAGCAGCCCCAGCAGCAGGGCGGAGGCCCCCAGCCGCCAGGGCGAGCGCCACGGGCGGCGGCGGTGCGCAGGGGGATGGGCCATGGCCGGCGTCGGGATAGCGGGGCTCGGCGCAAACGCTACGGCCAACGGCCCGGCCGGCGCCCGTTCGGCCTTCCGCCCTGCGGGCCCCTCGCCGCAGGCCGGTGCCAGCTGAGACACTGAATCCACCGATCACCGTTCAGAGCCAGCACTGCGATGGGGGCCAACGGGTATCGCGACTACTTCAAGGTGCTGGAGCTCGAGCGGGGCGCCGACGCCGACGCGGTGAAGCGGTCCTTCCGCAGGCTGGCCCGCCAGCACCACCCGGACGTGAACCCCGGCGACAAGGCCGCCGAGGCCAGGTTCAAGGAGATCAGCGAGGCCTACGAGGTGCTCTCCGATCCCGACAAGCGCCGCCGCTACGAGCAGTTCGGCCAGTACTGGAACCAGGCCGGTGGCGCCGGCGGCGGCGTGGATGTGGACTTCGGCCGCTACGGCAACTTCGACGACTTCATCAACGACCTGCTGGGCCGCTTCGGGGGGCCGGCGGGCGGCGCCGGCTTCGGCGGCTTCGGCTCGGGCTTCCCGGGGGGCTTCCCCGGGGCGGCCGGCTTCGGGGGGGCAGGGGCCGGCGGCCGCGGCCCGGCCACCCTCAACCTGGACGCGGAGGCCACCATCAGCCTGAGCTTCGCCGAGGCCTTCCACGGCTGTGAGCGCACCCTGGCCGTCAACGACGAGCGGGTGCAGGTGCGCATCCCCGCCGGGGTGAAGCCCGGCAGCCGCCTGCGGCTCAAGGGCAAGGGCAACCTCCAGCCCGGCACCGGCCGCCGCGGCGACCTCTACCTGAACCTGCAGCTGCAGGACCACCCGATCTGGAGCCTCGAGGGCGATCAGCTCAGGGCCGACCTGCCCCTCAGCCTCGACGAGCTGGCCCTGGGGGGCGAGGTGCGGGTGGCCACCCCCGACGGCGAGGCCACGGTGCAGGTGCCGCCGGCCATGGCGGTGGGCCGCAGCCTGCGGCTCAGGGGCAAGGGCTGGCCCGGTCCGGCCGGCCGCGGCGACCTGCTGCTCAGCCTCACCCTGAAGCAGCCCGGCAGCTACAGCGAGCAGGAGCGCCAGCTGCTGGAGCAGCTGCGGGCGGCCCGCAGCTTCGATCCCCGCCAGGACTGGATCGGCGCCGCCCGGCTCTGAGGCCGTCCCCCGGCCCTGCGCCTGCCGATCCGTAGGATCCGGCCAGCATTGCGGCCCCCATGGAGCTCACCTACCGCCCCCGCCGGCTGCGCCGTACGCCGGCCCTGCGGGCCCTGGTGCGGGAGCATCACCTGAGCCCCGCCGACTTCATCTATCCCCTGTTCGTGCACGAGGGCGTCACGAACGAGCCGATCGGCGCCATGCCCGGCTGCCAGCGCTGGAGCCTGGAGGGACTGGTGCAGGAGGTGGGCCGGGCCTGGGACCTGGGCATCCGCTGCGTGGTGCTGTTTCCCAAGGTGGCCGACGGCCTCAAGACCGAGGACGGCGCCGAGTGCTTCAACGAGGGGGGCCTGATCCCCCGCGCCATCCGTCGCCTCAAGGAGGCCCACCCCGGCATGGCGATCATGACCGACGTGGCCCTCGACCCCTACTCCTGCGATGGCCATGACGGCATCGTCAGCGAGCAGGGCGTGGTGCTCAACGACGAGACCGTGGCGATCCTGTGCAAGCAGGCCGTGGCCCAGGCCCGTGCCGGCGCCGACCTGATCGGCCCCAGCGACATGATGGACGGCCGCGTCGGCGCGATCCGCGAGGCCCTCGACGAGGAGGGCTTCGAGCACGTGGGCATCATCAGCTACACGGCCAAGTACGCCTCCGCCTACTACGGCCCCTTCCGCGAGGCCCTCGATTCGGCCCCCCGGGCCGTCGGCGGCAAGCCGATCCCCAAGGACAAGAGCACCTACCAGATGGATGCGGCCAACGGCCGTGAGGCCATCACCGAGGCCCAGCTCGATGAGCAGGAGGGCGCCGACATCCTGATGGTGAAGCCGGGCCTGGCCTACCTGGACATCATCCACCGGCTGCGCAGCGAGAGCGAGCTGCCGATCGCGGCGTACAACGTCAGCGGCGAGTACGCGATGGTCAAGGCGGCGGCCGAGCGGGGCTGGATCGACGAGCGGGCCGTGGTGCTGGAAACCCTGCTCTGCTTCAAGCGGGCCGGCGCCGATCTGATCCTCACGTACCACGCCTGCGATGCCGCCACCTGGCTGCGCCAGGGCTGAGCGGGCCCGCCGCGGCCCCACCCACCGCCGCCGCTCCGCCACCCGGCGCGGCGGCCGCTTGAATGGAGGCTGCGTTCTGAGCGAGGCCATGGCTCTCCACCGCCTGGGGCACGTTGCCCTGCGGGTCCAGGACATGGACCGGGCCAAGGCCTTCTACCAGGCCCTGGGCCTGCGGCTCACCTGGGACGCCGCCGACTGGGCCTACCTGCAGTCGCCCGTCAGCGGCGACGGCATCGCCCTGCTGAGCCCGGACTACACCGCCGCCGGCCCCCACTTCGCCCTGCACACGGCCGACCGGGCCGAGGTGGATCGGGCGCGCGGGCAGCTGCTGGCCGCCGGCCACAGCTGCGGCCCCGTGCATGACCACCGCGACGGCACGGCCTCCTTCTACCTGCAGGACCCCGAGGGCAACTGGCTGGAGCTGCTCTACGAGCCGGCCGAGGGCCTGCCCTCCAACGTCGGTGCCGCGCCGATCCCGGCGCTGCTGCCGCAGGCTTGAGGCGGTCGGTGCGCGGCGACGGACTCGGGGATGGGGGGCCACGGGCGCCGGCCGCGGCCGCCGGGGCGGAGGCCTGGGCCCCTCCCACCATCCAGGCCGAGGCGCTGGAGCTGCTGGAGTGGGCGCGGCTTGGGGAGCAGGTGGCGGGCTTTGCCGGCACCGCCGCCGGCCGCGCCCTGGCCGCCGGCCTGCCCCTGGCCCCGGATCTGGCGGCGAGCCGCCGCCTGCTGGCGGAGACCACCGAACTGCTGGCCCTCGATGGCCTCATGGAGGGCGGACTGAGCTTCCAGGGGGTGGCCGACCTGGCGCGCACCCTGCGGCTCTGCGCCAAGGGCGGCATCGCCCCCGCCGACGACCTGCTGGCCGTGGCCACCACCCTGGCGGCGGCGCGGCGACTGCGGCGCCAGATCGACGATCCCCAGCTGCGGCCCGTGACCACCGCCCTGGTGGAGCAGCTGCGCACCCTGCCGGAGCTGGAGCAGCGCCTGCGCTTCTGCCTCGAGGAGGGCGGCCGCGTGGCCGATCGGGCCAGCCCCGCCCTGGCGGAGCTGCGCCGCCAGCTGGCGGCCGCCCGCGCCGATCGCCGCGAGCGCCTGCAGGAGCTGCTGCGCCGCTGCGCGCCCCTGCTCCAGGACGCGGTGATCGCCGAGCGCAACGGCCGGCCGGTGCTGGCGGTGAAGGCCGGCGCCGCCGGCCAGGTGCCGGGCCTGGTGCACGACAGCTCCGCCTCCGGCAGCACCGTGTTCATCGAGCCCCAGGCGGTCATCCCCCTGGGCAACCGCATCCGCCAGCTGGAGGGGGAGGAGCGGGAGGCCGAGCTGGCGGTGCTGCAGGAGCTCAGCGGCCTGGTGGGCGCGGAGGTCGACACCCTGGAGCAGCTGCAGCGGATCCTCACGGCCCTCGACTACGCCGTGGCCCGGGGCCGCTACGGCGCCTGGCTCGGCGCGGTGCGCCCCGAGCTGGAGGCCGACCCCGCGGCGCCGCTGCTGCTGGAGGGGCTGCGCCACCCGCTGCTGCTCTGGCAGGAGCGCCGCCGGGGCGGCCAGGCGGTGGTGCCCGTCAGCGTGCGGGTGGGCCCGGAGCTGCGGGTGGTGGCGATCACGGGCCCCAACACCGGCGGCAAGACGGTGACCCTCAAGAGCGTGGGCCTGGCGGCGCTGATGGCCCGCGCCGGCCTGTTCCTGCCCTGCAGCGGCACACCGCAGCTGCCCTGGTGCGCCCAGGTGCTGGCCGACATCGGCGACGAGCAGTCGCTGCAGCAGAACCTCTCCACCTTCAGCGGCCACATCCGCCGCATCGCCCGGATCCTGGCGGCCCTGCCCCCCGCCGGCGCTGGGCCCGGCGGCGGCGCCTCCCTGGTGCTGCTGGATGAGGTGGGCGCCGGCACCGATCCCGCCGAGGGCACGGCCCTGGCCATCGCCCTGCTGCGCCTGCTGGCCGAGCGGGCCCGGCTCACCATCGCCACCACCCACTTCGGTGAGCTCAAGGCCCTCAAGTACGGCGATCCGCGCTTCGAGAACGCCTCGGTGGCCTTCGACGTGGACACCCTCTCGCCCACCTACCACCTGCAGTGGGGCATCCCGGGGCGCAGCAACGCCCTGGCGATCGCGGCGCGGCTGGGGCTGGAGCCGGCGGTGCTGGAGCGGGCCCAGGCGCTGCTGGCGCCCCGCGGCGAGGGCGAGGTGAACCAGGTGATCGCCGGCCTGGAGCACCAGCGCCAGCGCCAGCAGGAGGCCGCCGAGGAGGCCGCCGCCCTGCTGGCCCGCACCGAACTGCTGCACGAGGAGCTGCTGCAGCGCTGGCAGCAGCAGAAGGAGCAGAGCGCCGAGCTGCAGGAGCAGCGTCGCCAGCAGCTGGAGCGCTCGATCCGCGACGGCCAGCAGGAGGTGCGCCGCATCATCCGCCGCCTGCGGCAGGGCCGCGGCGCCGACGCCACCGCCCTGGGGGAGTCGGCCCGCCGCGCCGGCCAGCGGCTCAAGAGCCTGGAGCAGGAACACCGGCCCACACCGGAGCGGCGCGAGCACCGCGGCTGGAGGCCCGCCGTGGGCGACCGGGTGCGGGTGCTCTCCCTCGGCAAGGCCGGCGAGGTGCTGGCCCTCAGCCCCGACGGCCGCGAGCTGAGCGTGCGCTGCGGCGTGCTGCGGCTCAACCTGGAGCTGGCCGCCATCGAGGGCCTCAACGGCGAGAAGCCCGCGCCGCTGGAGCCCGCCCGGCCCCTGGTGCAGGTCCGCAGCCGCCGCAATCCCGCCAGCCGCGGGCCCGAGGTGCGCACCGAGGGCAACACGGTGGACGTGCGTGGCATGCGGGTCCACGAGGCCGAGGCGGCGGTGGAGGAACAGCTGCGGGCGGCCAACGGCCCCCTGTGGGTGATCCACGGCATCGGCACCGGCAAGCTCAAGCGGGGCCTGCGGGAGTGGCTGGCCACGGTGCCCTACGTGGAGCGCGTCAGCGATGCCGAGCGGGGCGACGGCGGCCCCGGCTGCAGCGTGATCTGGCCGAAGTGAGCCGCCCTCAGGCGGCCGGCAGCTCCGGCAGCACCGGTTCCGGCCCGCCGCCCCCCGGGGCTCCGGCCGGCCGGGGCAGGGCCTCGCCGGCCCCATCGAACAGCCGCCAGCCGCTGGGGTCCACCTCCAGGTGCACGGTCTGCCCCACGGCCACCGCCTGCTCCGGCGCCGCCCGCAGCTGCACCAGGTGGTCGCCCTCCAGCAGCCGGCAGGTGAGCAGCTGCTCGTTGCCCAGGGCCTCGCGGTGGCTCACCTCGGCGGCCAGGTTGCGGTTGGTGGCGGGCGCCAGCTTGAGGTGTTCGGCCCGCAGGCCGCCGCTGAGCTGCTCGGCGCCGCCGCGGCCCTGCCACTGCAGCAGCGCCTCGGCCGTGGGGCCCTCCGGCAGGAAGCGCCGGCTGCCCAGCTGCAGCTGGCCGCCGCCCACGCTCTGCACCGGCAGCAGGTTCATCGGCGGGCTGCCGATGAACTGGGCCACGAACAGGTTCGAGGGCCACTGGTAGAGCTCGATCGGCGTGCCCAGCTGCTGCAGCCGGCCGCGGTTGAGCACGGCGATGCGGTGGCCCATGGTCATCGCCTCCACCTGATCGTGGGTCACGTAGACCGTGGTGGTGCCGAGGCGGCGCTGCAGCTCCACGATCTGGGCGCGGGTGCCGGTGCGCAGCTTGGCGTCGAGGTTGCTGAGCGGTTCATCCATCAGGAACACCGCCGGCTGGCGGGCGATGGCCCGGCC
>CALRKO020000035.1:0-7919 GCA_943368105.1 Chitinophaga pinensis
GGCCACCCGCTGCTTCTGGCCGCCGGAGAGCTCCTTGGGCAGGCGGTCCAGCAGGGACCCCAGCTCCAGGGTGTCCGCCACCGCCCGGATGCGCTGCTCGATCCGCTCCTCCCGGGTCGAGGCGATCCGCAGGGGCCGCGGCAGGCGGCGGGTGGCCCGGTGCAGGCCGTCCCCCAGCTGCTGCAGCGGTGTGCGGGCCCGCTGGCGCCGCAGCCCGAAGCCGATGTTGTCGGCCACGCTCAGGTGGGGGTAGAGCGCGTAGCTCTGGAACACCATCGCCACATCCCGCTGGGCGGGCCGCAGCCCGGTGACGCAGCGGTCGCCCACGAACACCTCGCCGGCGCTGGGACTCTCCAGGCCCGCCAGCAGCCGCAGCAGGGTGCTCTTGCCGCAGCCCGAGGGCCCCACCAGCACCAGGAATTCGCCGTCGCTGATGGCGAGGTCCAGCTGGCGCAGCACCTCCACCGGTGCGCCGCCCCGCCGGGGCGGGTAGCTCTTGCTGACCTGCTGGAAGCGAACCCCGGCCACAACTGCCTGCAGACGGGCAGATCCTAGGGTTGGGCCAATGCAGTTCATCGATCAAGCCCGCATCGCCGTGCGCGCCGGCCGCGGCGGCGACGGCATCGTGGCCTTCCGCCGTGAAAAGTACGTGCCGGCCGGCGGCCCCTCCGGCGGCGACGGCGGCCGCGGCGGCGACGTGTGGCTCGAGGCCGACCCCAACCTCCAGACCCTGCTGGACTTCAAGTACAGGCGCCTGTTCGAGGCCCAGGAGGGCAGGCGCGGCGGACCCAACCGCAGCAGCGGGGCCAGTGGCAGTCCCCTCACCATCAAGGTGCCCTGCGGCACCGAGGTGCGCGACCGCCGCACCAACATCCTGCTGGGGGACCTCACCGAGAAGGGCCAGCGGCTGCTGGTGGCGGCCGGAGGCCGCGGCGGCCTCGGCAACGCCCACTACCTGAGCAACCGCAACCGGGCCCCGGAGAAGTTCACCGAGGGCCGCGACGGCGAGGAGTGGCACCTGCAGCTGGAGCTCAAGCTGCTGGCGGAGGTGGGGATCATCGGCCTGCCCAACGCCGGCAAGAGCACCCTGATCTCGGTGCTCTCGGCGGCCCGCCCCAAGATCGCCGACTACCCCTTCACCACCCTGGTGCCCAACCTGGGCGTGGTGCGCCGTCCCACCGGCGATGGCACGGTCTTCGCCGACATCCCCGGCCTGATCGCCGGAGCCGCCCAGGGGGCGGGCCTGGGCCACGACTTCCTGCGCCACATCCAGCGCACGCGCCTGCTGATCCACCTGGTGGATGCCAGCTCCGAGGATGTGGTGCGCGACCTGGCGGTGGTCGAGCAGGAGCTGGCCGCCTACGGCAACGGCCTCGACGGGCGGCCGCGCATCGTGGCGCTCAACAAGATCGAGCTGCTGCTCGAGGAGGACCTGGAGGAGCAGCTGCAGCGGGCCAGCGTCCACTGCGGCCGGCCCGTGCTGGCCATCTCGGCGGCCACCTCCCGGGGGTTGGATCAGCTGCTGGCCGCCACCTGGAGGGAGCTGGGCATCTGAGCGGATCTGCGGAGCTCTTGCTGGAGGTCTTCCGTGGAGCGTCCGGTGAAGACGGGGCAGCCCTGGGCCGGCCCGGATCCGGGCCGGCGGCGCCCTGGGGCACCGGAGCGGCTCAGTCGTCGTAGACGCGGCACTCGGGGGCTTCCGGGTTCAGGTCGCAGTAGACCTCCAGGGAGTTGGGGTCGCGCTGCTCATCGGGGTGGTGGGCCTTGTACTCCTCCAGGCCCTTGAGCTCCTCCTCCAGGTGACGGACCTTGGCCTCATCGCCAGCCGCCTTGGCTGCTTCGATCTCGGTCTGGTCCTTGGCGATGTGCTCGTCGATGCTGTTCATGAATCGGACCCGGACTGCCAGGCCGTTCGACGTCTCGCTCACCATACGGGCCATGGGTCACCCCTGGCGCCCCATGTGGGCGGCTTCTGATGCCGCCCAGCCCCGGGGGATCCGGCCCCGCCGCCGCCCTGGCCAGGGCTGGCCTCAGGCCGCCAGCTCGCTGAGCTCCAGCCAGCGTTCCTCGCCCCGCTCGATCCGCTGCAGCAGCTCCGAGAGCTCCTGGGTGAGGGCTTCCAGGGCCGCGTAGTCGCTGCCGCCGGCCCCGAGCTGCGCCTCCAGCTGGCCGCGCCGCTCCTCCCAGGCGGGCAGCTGGGCCTCCAGGTCCGCCAGCTCGCGGCTCTCCTTGAAGCTGCGGCGCCGCACCTGGGCGGGGGCAGCGCCGGCGGGGCTGGGGCGCTGGCCATGGGCACCGGCGGCAGCGGCCTCGGCCCGGCTGCCGCCGGCGCCCGCCGGGCCCGTGGCGGCGCCGGATGCCAGGGCCGCCTGGCGCTCCAGGTAGGCGCTGTAGTTGCCCTCGAAGCGGTGCAGCTCGCCGTTCTCGAAGCTGAACAGCCGGTCCACCGTGCGATCGAGGAAGTAGCGGTCGTGGGACACCACCACCACGCAGCCGCGGAAGTCCTCCAGGAAGTCCTCGAGCACCGTGAGGGTGTGCACGTCGAGGTCGTTGGTGGGCTCATCGAGCAGCAGCACGTTGGGCGCCTCGATCAGCAGCCGGCAGAGGTGCAGCCGCCGCCGCTCGCCGCCGGAGAGCTTGCTCACCGGCTGGTGCTGGTGGGCCGGCGGGAACAGGAAGCGCTCCAGCAGCTGGCTGGCGCTGAGCTGGCTGCCGTCCACCTCCACCGTGCTGGCGGCCTCCCTGACCACGTCGATCACCTTTTTTTCGAGGGCCTTGCCGCTGCCCAGCACCGCCTCGGAGTGCTGGTCGAAGTAGGCCAGCTTCACCGTGGCCCCCAGCTCCAGGCGGCCGCCGTGGGGCTGGCGCCGCCCGGCGATCAGATCCAGCAGGGTGGATTTGCCCGAGCCGTTGGGGCCGATGATCCCCACCCGGTCCTCGGGGCTGAAGTCGTAGCTGAAGTTCCGCAGCAGCGCCGGGGCGCCCCCGGCCTGCGCGGCGTCCGTGGCCCAGGCCGCCAGGTTGTCGGCCTCGATCGCCCGCCTGCCCAGGCGGCGCCGGTTGCTGGCCAGGCTGATCTGGCCCTTGGCCTGGCGCCGGGGCGCCTCCTGCATCGCCTCGATCCGCTGGATGCGGGCCTTCTGCTTGGTGCTGCGGGCCTTGGGACCCCGCCTGAGCCACTCCAGCTCCCGGCGCAGGGCCCCCTTGAATTTTGCCTCCGTGGCGGCGGCCGCGGCCTCCTCCTCGGCCTTGCGGGCCAGGTAGGTGGCGTAGTTGCCGCCGTAGCTGCGGGCCTCGCCACGGTCCACCTCCACGATGCGGCGGGTCACCTGGTCGAGCACGTAGCGGTCGTGGGTGACCAGCACCAGGGCGCCGGCGAAGCGCTCCAGGTAGCCCTGCAGCCACTGGATGCAGTCGGCATCGAGGTGGTTGGTGGGCTCATCCAGCAGCAGCACATCGGGCTCGGCCACCAGGGCCGCCGCCAGGGCCAGGCGCTTGCGGTAGCCGCCGGAGAGCTCCCCCACCCGGCGCTGGGTGTCGGTGATGCCGAGCCGATCGAGCACCTCGCGGATCTGCTGCTCCAGGCCCCAGGCCTGGCTCTGGTCCATGCGGGCATTGAGGCTGCCCAGCTCCGCCAGCAGGGCCGTGTCGTCGGCCCCGCCAGGGGCCGCTTCGGCATGGACGTGGGCCAGGGCGTCGCTCACCTCGGTGTAGCGGCGCAGCAGCTCCATCTTCTCGCCGCTCTCGGCGAACACCTGCTCGAGCACCGTGCGCCCGGGGTCCAGCTCCGGCTCCTGGCTCACCAGCACGACGCGGGCCTGGGGCAGCACCCGCCGCGCCCCGCCCCCCGGCGGCTCCAGCCCCGCCAGCACCCGCAGCAGCGTGGACTTGCCGGCGCCGTTGGGGCCGATCAGCCCCAGCCGCTCCCCCTCGCCCACGTGCAGGGTGAGGTCTTCGAACAGGGTGCGGAGGCCGAAGTCCTTGCGGACCCCCACCAGGCTGATCAGGCTCACGCGTTGGAGGGCTGCCGTTGACCCTCCAGATAAGCAAACACGCTCTTGTCGCCCACGTCGGCGGCCGCCGGCATCGGGAACTTGCGCAGGGTGAGCACCAGCAGCAGGGCGGCCTCGATCGCCAGGAGGCTTCCGGTGGTCCGGGCGTCGAGCAGGCCGCTGAGGTGCCCCAGCAGGGCCACCGGCAGCAGCAGGGTCACGCCGATGGCCTCGGGGCGGCGGAAGCAGAAGAACTCCTTGAAGCCGATGCCCGCCAGGGCGGCGAAGAAGGGGCCCACCGCCCAGATCCAGCGGCCGTCGGCGGCGAGGCTGCTGGCCATGGCGTCGGGGCCGGCCGCCACCGCCAGGGCCAGGAAGCCCGCGCTGCCCAGCAGCCAGAACAGCTGCAGGGCCCGGTGCAGCGGCCGCAGGTAGATGTGGATCCAGCGCAGGGCCAGGCCCAGCCCCGCCGCCAGCGGCAGCAGCCAGGGCCAGAGCCCGGCCCCGCCCAGCCAGTGCCACTGGGCCAGCAGCGCCGCCTGGGCGATGGCCGCCGTGAGCAGGGCCAGCCGATAGCCCAAGACTTCACGCCGGTCGTCGTCGGTGATCGTGAAGGGGCCATAGACCCCCTCGAACACCGGATCGGGGCTGGACTCCGGGCCGGGGGCGGCGGCGCTGGCACGGGTCATGGCGGGCAGGGGGCCGGGAGACCGGCGGGGGGAGGGGCTCCCACCAGTGTGGCCAGCTCCGGGCCGGCCGGAACGATGCCGGAGGGGTGCAGGGGAAACAGGGCGCCGAAGTAGTCGCGCCGCCAGGCCTCGGGGAAGCAGGTGGCCGCCACGCCGGGCAGGCCGTGGAAGCGCCGGCGCCAGGCCCACAGGGCCGGGAACTGCCACAGGGGCCGGCGGCTGACGCCGAACAGGGGCGCGTAGACCAGCTCCAGACGGATCAGGGTGGGAAACAGCTGCACATCGGCCAGCGTGGGCACCGCACCGCAGAGCCAGGGCCCGGCCCCCGGCGCCGCCAGGGCGGCCTCGGCCTGGTCCAGGGCGGCGAACAGCGCGGCCTCGGCCCGGTCGTAGGCGGCCTGGCTGCGGGCGAAACCGCAGCGGTACACCCCGTCGTTGACGGCCCCCTGCAGGCTGGAGCGCCAGCGCCCGATGGCCGGCCCGAGGGCCTCCGGCTCCAGATCCGGTGCGCCATCGGCAGCGGGCCAGCGGTTCAGCAGCTCGATCAGCCGCGCGCTCTCCCCCAGCACGATCCGCCCGCTCCCGCGGCTGAACAGCACCGGCACCGTGGCCCGCTGGCGCGGATCGGCGCCGGCGCGGCGGTAGAGCTCCGCCAGGGTGCGGGCCCCCTCGAAGGGCTCGGCGAAGCGCCAGCGGCCCGCCTGGGGATCGGGCTCGGCCACCAGCAGCCGGATGCTGCCCTCCAGCCGCCGCAGGGCCCAGGTGAGCCAGGTGCGGTGGGCCCAGGGGCAGCTGCGGCCCACGATCAGCACGTGGCCATCCGGGCTGGCGGCATCGCCGGGCAGGGGCGGCGCTGCGGCGAAGGGGCTGGCCGGCCGGCGGTAGTTGCCCTCCGCATCGGCCGGCCCCAGGCCGCCCATCAGCTGGCGCCACTGCCAGCGCCAGCCGGTCCGGGCAGCGGCCACCAGCAGGGGGGGGATCGACATCGGCACAGGCCGCGGCAACTCCTGCCAGGCTGGCCCACCTGTGCGCGCGGGGCGAGCGATGGGGGGGCGAAGCGCTGGGGCGCGGGTGCTGGTGGTGGCGGCCACCCACGGCAACGAGCGCAACGCCGCCTGGCTGCTGGAGCAGTGGCGCCGGCGGCCGCAGCTGCTGGCCGGGGCCGGCCTGGATCTGGAGCTGGTGATCGGCAACCCGGCGGCCCACGCCCAGAACCGCCGCTACCTGGACCGCGACCTCAACCGCAGCTTCGAGCCGGAGCTGCTGGCCGATCCGGCCCGCCAGGAGCGGGAGGTCCAGCGGGCCCGGGAGCTGCTGGCGGCCCACGGCCCCCAGGGGCAGCGGCCCTGCGCCGTGGCCCTCGACCTGCACAGCACCACCAGCGCCATGGGCAATTCCCTGGTGGTGTACGGCCGCCGGCCGGCCGACCTGGCCCTGGCCGCCGGCATCCAGGCCCGGCTCGGCCTGCCGGTGTATCTGCACGAGGCCGATGCCGCCCAGACGGGCTTTCTGGTGGAGCGCTGGCCCGCCGGCCTGGTGGTGGAGGTGGGGCCCGTGCCCCAGGGGCTGGTGACCGCGGCCGTCGCCCGCCAGAGCCAGCTGGCCCTGGAGGCCGCCTGCTCCACCCTGGCCGCCGCCCGCGACAGGACCCTGCGGCTGCCCGCCGGCCTGACGCTGCACGTGCACCACGGCAGCCTCGATCTGCCCCGCGCCGCCGCCACGCTCCACCCCCGGCGCCAGGGCCGCGACTGGTGGCCCCTGGCGCCGGGCGATCCCCTGTTCTGGAGCGCCGACGGCAGCACCGAGGGCTTCGACCCCGAGGCGGCGGCGGCCCTGGAGGCCCGCCCGGATCCCGGCGCCCGCTGGCCGGTGTTCATCAACGAGGCGGCCTACGGCGAGAAGGGCATCGCCCTGAGCCTCACCCGCCGCGAGCGGCTGGCCTGCGAGCCCGCCTGGGCCGAGGCCCTCACGGCCCTGATGGCGCCCTGAGGGCCCCCGACCGCCCAGCAGGGGCGCCGGCGCCGCGCGGCCGCCAGCTCAGCGGGGCTTGCCGTTGTAGATCACGCGCACCACGGTGCGGCCGTCGCGGCTCACCAGCAGTTCGGTCTCGGTGGTGGCGGGCAGGCCCAGCTGCTGCCAGCCCGGGGCACCGCCCTGGAAGCGGAAGAGGTAGCCCTCGGCGTCGCGCTGGAGCAGGCAGTCGCCACCGGCGATGTCGGTGGCGAACATGCAGGCGGCGGGTCGGTACTTGCCCAGGCCGCCGTTGAGGTTGACGGCGGCGTTGCGGGCCGTGTTCAGGGCACGCACGCCGGAGAAGGGCACCAGCTCCTGGGCCTGGGCAGGGGCGGCGGCCAGGCTCAGGGCCGCCAGGGCGGGCAGGGCCCCGAGCAGGCCGAGGCGGGGGGCGGAGAGGCGGGACACGATCACGGCGGCGCCGGTGCGGGAGGCTGCCGTTCTACGCCTGGCACCGGGGCGGCGGCGGCAGCCCTGGGACGCCCGCTGGATCGGGCTCAGCCGCAGGCCCAGGTGGCCTGCTCCTCGGTGCACTCCAGGTCGGAGGAGCTGCCATCGGCCCAGTAGATGCGCAGCCGGTCGGAGCCGGTGCCGCTGCGGAAGGTGAGCGACTTGACCACCCCAGCCGGCGGCTTGCCGGCCCGATCGGCGGTGTCGCCGCCCTGGGGCTGGGCCTGGCGCTGCTCCAGCTGCTGCACCCGCAGCTCCAGGCGCTCGAGCCGCTGGCGCTCGGCGGTGGGATTCCAGCCGCAGGCCCCGAGGCCGAGGGCCAGCACGGCCAGGGAGATCAGGGCCCCGGAGGGCAGTGCGCGCAGCCGCATCGGCCAGCACCAGCAGTTTGGATGGCGCTGAACTCCTAGCAGCGCCGCTCCGGGGGCGCCAGCCTCAGGCGAGCCGCTCGCTCCAGTAGACGACGGCCCCCTGGCGCTCCAGCTGCACGCGCTGGGCGCGGGCCTCGTGGAGGGGAACGGTGACCTCGCCGCGTTGCCCGTCCCTGTCCCAGCGGATCAAGACCAAGGGGAATCTCCCGGAATGCCAATGAAAAGCTTAAGGCCGCGGCCGCCGGCCCTCAGCTCCACACCCCTTCACAGATCACGCAATGTTCCGTTACAGTGCAGCAGGCGGTGAGCCCCGGCCCCTGGGCCTGCCCTCCGTCTTCCATACCGCCCCTGGCCTTTGGGCCCGGTGCATTCCCCAACCGTTCTCATGACCACCACTCTCCAGC
>CALRKO020000036.1:0-6336 GCA_943368105.1 Chitinophaga pinensis
CCCCCCCCGCCCGTGTCCGCACGGCCTGGGTCCGCGCCGTCCGGATCGCCGCTGCCCGTTGGGCTGGCGCTGCGGTCGAGCTCCTCCAGCAGGAAGCGCTGCTCCTCCCGCACCCCCTTGAAGAAGGGCACGTGGGGGATGTGGCCCAGCAGGGGCTGGCCCAGCTCGTCGCGCACCTCGCTGGGGTGGTGGAACACGTGGTCGAGCCGATCGCGCAGCAGGCCGGCACCGGCGCCCGCCACCAGGCCGAGCAGGGCGCCGAGGGCCAGGTTGCGGGGCACCGAGGGGCTCACCGGGTTTGTGGACACCTGGGGCGGGGCGATCACCTTCCAGGGGGCGATGTTCTGGGCCTGCTCCAGCCGGAAGGTCTCGCGGGTGGTGAGGAAGTTGCTGAGGTTGCCCTGGGCCACCTTCAGCCTCTGCTGCAGCTCCTCGTACTGCTTGATCAGCTGGGGCTGGCGCAGGAACTGGCGATCCACGCTGGCCACCTGCTGGCGCACGGCCTCGCCGCGGGTGGCGTTGAGGGAGAGGGCGGTGTCCACCGCCTCGAGCTGGTTGGCCCGCAGCTGGCCGGTGAGCTGGTCGCGCAGGGCCACCAGGGTGCGCACCCGCGGTGAATCGGAGCGGTACACGGCGCGGGCCTCGGCCAGCTGCTGCTCCACGCTGCGCAGCTGGTCGAGCTTGTCGCTGTTGGCCTGGGTCACGGCCACGGTGTCGGCCGCAATGCCCGTGCTGCTGGTGGTGGGGGGGCTGGTGCTGAAGTTGGCGGCGGTCAGGCGTCCGCTGGCCACGTCCTGGCGCAGCTGCAGCAGCCGGGCCCGCTCGGCCTCAACCTGGCGGCCCTGCTGCTGCAGGGTGGCCACCTCGGCCTTGAGGGCCGTGCCCTCGGCCTCGGGTGCCAGCAGGTTGTGGCGCTGGCGGAAGGCGGCCAGGTCGTTCTGGAGGCCGGCCACCTTCGCCTCCAGCAGCGGCTCCTGGCGGCTGAGGAAGCGCAGGCCCTCGCCGAGGCGCTCCTGGCGCTGGGCCAGGGCGTAGGCCAGGTAGGCCTGGCTGAGGCCCTGGAGGCTGCGCTCCACCGCCGCGCGGGAGCTGCCCTGCAGCGCCACCTGCAGCACCCCCTGGGGGGAGCCGCTGCCGGCGCGGCGGCGGTCACCGGCGAGCTGCACGCTGAGGTTGGCCTGCAGGCTGTCGCTGTCCAGGCCGATGGAGCGGGCCACGGGCTCCAGCACCAGCGGGCTGGTGAGCACCTGGGTGAGGGTGGGGATGTCGGCGCTGGTGCGGTTGCGGGCCAGGCTCTCGATCACGCCGCCGCCGTCGTCGGCGGCGCCGCCGGCGGAACTGCCGTTGCCGTTGCCGGTGCTGATCGGGTCGCTGATCAGCAGCTGGAAGCTGCCCTCGTACACCGGTGAGAACAGGCGCTGCTTCAGGGTCAGGGCGGCGCTGAGGGCCAGCACGCCGCCCGCCACCAGCAGCACCAGGCGCCGGCGCCGCTGGATGGCCCGCCAGATCTGCTGCAGATTGATCTGGTCGTCGCCGCCAGTGGCGCTGAGGTCAAGCACCTGCACGGCCTCGGCGCCGCCGGCCCCGCTGCGTCCCGCGGCCAGCAGCGGCGAGGTGCCGGGTCTCGGAACGAGGGTGGACACCTGGGCGCAGGCGGATTTGTGGCGTTACCCTACCGCCAGCATCGGGGGCTCGCTAGAGCTATCCCGGCCCCGGCCCGTACCACGGCGATTCCAGGAGTTCAACCCGTGATGTTCCACTCTCGCGCCGGTGTCGTGGTGGCCCTCGGCGGTGTGCTGTTGGCCACCAGCCCAGTGCTGGCGGCCCCTCTGGCCGGATCCACCGGGGCGACGGCCCCGGCCGCAGCCGCCGCGCCCCCCGCCGCCAAGGGGCCAGATCCGGAAGCGTCCGCATTGCAGGCTGATGCGTATTTGTTAGGCGCGGGTGATGGCCTGGAGCTGAAATTCCTGGCGGCCAAGGAACTCACCGGCCCGGTGGAGATTCTCAACGACGGCACCGCCTCGCTGCCGCTGCTGGGCAGCGTGCAGCTGGGGGGCATCACGCTCTCCCAGGCCACCCAGTGGCTGGAGAAGCTCTACCAGCGCCAGCTGCTGCGGCCGGAGCTGCAGCTCTCGGTGGTGCGGCCGCGGCCGCTGCGGGTGGCCCTGGTGGGGGAGGTGGAGCGGCCGGGCCTCTACACCCTCACCACCAGCGAGGCCTCCAACACCGAGGCCAAGGTGTCGATCAGCGGCCTGCCCACCCTGGTGGACGGCATCCAGAAGGCTGGGGGCATCACCGCCTACGCCGACCTCACCCAGGTGGAGCTGCAGCGGCGGCTGCCGGGCAGCACCCCCCGCTTCAAGCGCACCAGCGTGAACCTGCTGGCCCTGGTGCGGGAGGGCGACCAGCTGCAGAACCCGCTGCTGTTCGATGGCGACACGATCCGGGTGACCCGGGCGGCGGAGCCGGTGGCCGAGGCGATCGAGCTGGCGGCCACCACCCTGGCGCCCCAGGAGATCAAGGTGAACGTGGTGGGCGAGGTGGAGCGGCCCGGTGCCGTGACCCTCTCGGCCAACACGCCGCTGGTGCAGGCCGTGCTGGCGGCCGGGGGCACCAAGGCCTGGCGGGCCAGCCGCAGCAGCGTGGAGCTGGTGCGGATCAACCGCAACGGCACCGCCACCCGGCGCACCTTCGCCCTGGACCTGAACCAGGGTGTTTCCAACGCCCGCAATCCCCCCCTGCGCGATGGCGACACGGTGGTGGTGAACCGCAACAGCCTGGCCAAGGCGTCGGACACGATCACCGCCGTGTCGCAGCCGCTCACGGGGCTCACCAACGTGCTGGCCCTGATCCAGCTGCTCAACAACACCCGCTGACCCCATGGCCCCCACCAGCAGCAGCCGCTTCCGGATCAGCTGGGTGCTGCGCCACCAGCTGGCCGTGGGGCCCATCCCCACGGCGGAGCGGCACCTGGAGCGGCTGGAGGCCGAGGGCATCGCGGCGGTGCTGAGCCTGGTGGCGGAGCCGGAGGCGCCCCTGGCCCCCGGCCTGGCGGAGCGGTTCCACTGGCGGCGGCTGCCCCTGCCGGATCACCGCAGCGCCCGGCTGCTGGAGCTCCGGGAGCTGGAGGCGGCCCTGGGGGCCCTCGGCGAGCTGCAGCGGCAGGGGCCGGTGTACGTGCACTGCCTGGCGGCGATGGAGCGCTCGCCCCTGGTCTGCCTGGCCTGGCTGATGCGGGAGCGGCGGCTCAGCCGCCAGCAGGCCCTCGACTACCTGATGCAGGTGCACCCGGGCACCTCGCCCCTGCCGGCCCAGCTGGCCGTGCTCGAGCAGCTGGACCGGCCCCCGGGGGTTGCGCTCGTACAGCAATGACGCCATACTTCCCGCAGCCAGTGGGTAGCCGAGCTGCCTTAAAGCCTGCATCACTTGAACTTGATTTAGAGTTATCCATTGTGTTCTGAATCCTGGACTTGCTGCCGTTGTTCGCCCGGCACCGTTCAAGGTCTCAGTTTCTGCATCATTGTTCTGCCGTTGAGATGCTGGAGCGCCGCTCGCATCCCCCGCGCAGAGTCTTCAGGATTGGTGTGATCAAAGGCCGCCGAGGCGCCGTTCAGGGGCGCTAGCCGCCGCGCCGCTCCCCCAGGCTGAAGGGCTCGAAGCTGGCGGTGATGCCGAACTCCTCGGCGAACTCGAGCACGCGGCACCAGGCCCGCAGCGGCTCGCCGGCCTCGCCGGGGCCCTCGTCGCCGGTCTGGCCGCGGCGCAGGATGCCCCGCAGGATCACCTGCCCCTGGCCGTTCTGCAGGCCCATCTCAAACAGGGGCCAGCCCACGGAGGTCTGCACCTGGTCGCCCTGGTAGCTGGGGGCCACGTCGGTGCTGCCCACCAGGATGCGGCGGCGCGGCGCGTCCCAGTCGTAGGGGATGTCGTAGCGGGCCAGCAGCTCGGCGGCCAGGGCCCAGCTGGTGCCGTTGGTGTCGATCTGCACCGCCAGGTCGCGGCCGCGGGCCTGCATCACGCCCGCCCGCCGGAAGCGGAGCCGCGGCGGCGCCGGGCTCTCGCCGGCGCTGTTCTGGGCGGCGCCTTCCCCGCCGGACTCCCCATCGCCATCGCCCCGCAGCAGGGCCCGGATCCGCTGCCGCAGCTGGTCGCCGCCGTTGGTGGGGCCGCCCCGCTCCAGCTGCAGCAGGTCCCAGCGTTCGCCCGTTCCGCCCCAGATCACCGGGCCGTAGTTGTCGTGCAGGAGGCGGCCGTCGCGGTTGGAGGCGGCTTCGGCGTGGGTCATCAGCCGCTGGATGGTGATGTCGCCGGCGCTCCAGCCCCAGCTGCGGGCCAGGTCGGCGGCCTCCCGGCAGAGGGAGGCCAGCTGCGGGGCCGTGGGCGGGATCGTCCAGGGGTCGGGGATGCCGCCCATGCAGGCGCAGCTGAGGGCCACGCTGTTGCTGTTGCGCCGGTAGGTGTGGGCCGGCAGGTCGAGGGTGTAGGCGTGCAGCCGCTGCACGCGGCCATCGCCGGCGATGATCGTGTGATACACGCCCTGGCGCACCCAGGTGTAGGACGTGGCCGCCCAGTGCAGGTAGATCGTGGCGGCCATGGCGGTGCTGCTGCAGGTGAAAATTCGGCCCTGGAATCGACGCTAGGGATGATGGAGGGGCCCCGCCACGGGCTCGTAGCAGCTCCCCCTCCCCCATGACCGTTCTGATCACCGGGGCCGCCGGCTTCATCGGCTACCACCTGGGCCGGCGGCTGCTGGAGCGGGGCACGCCGGTGCTGGGCTTCGACAACCTCAACCCCTACTACGACCCGGCCCTGAAGCGGGCCCGCCTGCAGCAGCTGCAGGCCACGGCTGAGCGCACCGGCACCCCCCTGGCGCTGATCGAGGCCGACCTGGAGGATCCGGCGGCGGTGGCGGCGGCCTTCCGCGGCGAGGCGCCCGGGGGCGGAGCGGCCCTGGCGCCGCCGCGGCGGGTGGTGAACCTGGCGGCCCAGGCGGGGGTGCGCTACTCGATCGAGAACCCGGCGGCCTACATCCAGAGCAACCTGGTGGGCTTCGGGCACATCCTCGAGGGCTGCCACCGGCACGGCATCGAGCACCTGGTGTATGCCAGCAGCAGCAGTGTGTACGGCGGCAACAGCCAGCTGCCGTTTTCCGAGCACCAGGGGGTGAACCACCCGGTGAGCCTCTATGCGGCCAGCAAGCGGGCCAATGAGCTGATGGCCCACACCTACAGCCACCTCCACGGCCTGCCGGCCACGGGGCTGCGCTTCTTCACGGTGTACGGGCCCTGGGGCCGACCGGACATGGCCCTGTTCCTGTTCACCCGGGCGATGCTGGCGGGGCAGCCGATCCAGGTGTTCAACAACGGCCGGATGGTGCGGGATTTCACCTATGTGGACGACATCATCGAGAGCCTGATCCGCGTGCTCGACAAGCCGGCCACGCCGGATCCGGGCTTCGATACGGCCCAGCCCGATCCGGCCAGCAGCTGGGCGCCGCACCGGCTGTTCAACATCGGCAACGCCAACCCCACGCCGCTGCTGGAGTACATCGAGGCCCTGGAGGCCGCCCTGGGCATCAGGGCCGAGAAGCAGTTCCTGCCGATGCAGCCCGGCGATGTGGCCGCCACCGCGGCCGACACCGCCGCCCTGGAGGCCTGGACCGGCTTCCGCCCCGCCACGCCGGTGCGGGAGGGGGTGGCGCGGTTCGTGACCTGGTACCGCCAGTTCTATGGCGCCTGAGGGTTCCGGCCCAGTGGCGGCCCGTTTCCTGTCCGAATCCCCACCCGTTCCCCCGCTCCCTGTGATGCCCAGTCCCCGCAAGAGAGCCCTGATCACCGGCATCACCGGCCAGGACGGCAGCTACCTGGCGGAGCTGCTGCTGGAGAAGGGCTACGAGGTGCACGGGATCAAGCGCCGGGCCAGCAGCTTCAACACCAGCCGCATCGATCACCTCTACCAGGACCCCCACGAGCAGGATCCGCGGCTGGTGCTGCACTACGGCGACCTCACCGACAGCACCAACCTGATCCGCATCATCCAGCAGGTGCAGCCCGATGAGATCTACAACCTCGGCGCCCAGAGCCATGTGGCGGTGAGTTTCGAGGCTCCGGAATACACCGCCAACTGCGATGGCCTGGGCACGCTGCGGATCCTGGAGGCGGTGCGGATCCTGGGGCTCAGCCAAAAAACGCGCATCTACCAGGCCAGCACCTCCGAGCTCTACGGACTGGTGCAGGAAACGCCCCAGAAGGAGAGCACCCCCTTCTATCCCCGCAGCCCCTACGGGGTGGCCAAGCTCTATGCCTACTGGATCACGGTGAACTACCGCGAGGCCTA
>CALRKO020000037.1:0-5583 GCA_943368105.1 Chitinophaga pinensis
AGCCGGTCGGCCAGGGCCACCGCGTCACCCCCCGCCAGCAGGTCCTGGTCGTGGCGGATCCGAGCGTCGCGCTTGAGCACCTCGAAGCGGGTGCGCACCTCGTGGATCCGGTCGTAGATCGTCTCCAGCTTGGTGGCCTTGTCCACCACGTACTCCGGGGTGATCACCTTGCCGCAGTCGTGCAGCCAGGCGGCCACATGCACCGCCTCCCAGCGCTCCGGAGTCAGGGCGAAACCGGCAAAGGGCCCCTCCCGGGCCCCACAGGCCGCCTCGGCGAGCATCTTGGTGAGCTCGGGCACCCGCCGGCAGTGGCCGCCGGTGTACGGGCTCTTGGCATCCACCGCGTCGGCGATCAGCTCGATGAAGGCCTGGAACAGGGCCTTCTGGGACGCGATCAGCTCGCGGGTCTCCAGGGCGATCGCCGCGTTGCCGGAGAAGGCCTCGATGAAGGCCACCCGGGCCGGCTCCGGCGGCACCTCAAACCAGAGCAGCAGCAGCCCCAGCAGGTTGCGCTCGCGGCTGGCCAGGGGCAACGCCAGGTAGGGGGCCCCCTCCAGCTCCAGGGAGAAGGCCAGCTTCCGCTCCATGGCCGTGCCCTGCCTGGAGAGGGTGCCGCGGAGCACCTCACTAGCGTCGAGCCGGTGGCCCATCAGCTTCACCACTCCGGCGGTGGGCAGGGGGGTGAGCGAGGGGTGCAGCGGCTGCAGATCCTGCCCCATCACCACCGCGGGCTCCAGCTGGCGGTCGCCGTCGCCGCTGAGGAACAGGGCGCCGCCCCGGGCGCGGGCGGTGGAGATCGATTCCGCCAGGATCGTCTCGATCAGCCGATCGACGTCGGGCTCGGCGGCGATGGCGGCATTGACCGCCAGGAAATGGCGGATCGTGTCCTTCATGGCGTCGATGGCGACGGACAGCTCATCGACTTCCAGCACCGTGGAGCGCACAGTGGTGGGCCCATCGAAGCGGAAGCTGCGCACCGCCTCGGCCTCCCGACCCAGCTGGCGCAGGGCCCGGGTGATGCGGCGGGCCAGCAGCCACACGATCGGGGTGATCAGCGCCAGCACCGCCAGGGTGGAGAGGATCGAGTCGCGACCGAGGCTGCGGGCATCGCGCAGCAGCTCGTCGCCCGGCACCGCCACCACCAGGTAGGTCTGCAGCCGCTCGAAGCGCTGGGCGCGGGCCACCGCCACGATCCAGTCGCGCCCGCCCACCCGCAGCCGCAGGTCGCGCACCCGGGCAGCGGGCGGAAAGTCGGCCATCAGCCGCGGCACCAGGGCGCCCACCCGGGCCAGCACGGGGTCGTCGGCCTGGGCCAGGGCCGGGGGCGCTCCGGCGGAACGGGACCCGGCCAGCGGACCGCCGGCCTGGTGATCCAGGGCCAGGACCCGGCCCTGGGGCTCCACCAGGGCCAGGCGGGCGCTGGGGGTCTGGCGCAGATTGCGCTTGAGGGCCTGCAGCAGCTCAGCCACCGTGGCCAGCCGCAGGTCAGCCGCCACCACCGCCCGGCCGTCGGGGCTGCGCTGGGCCACGGTGAGGCCGCTGCGGCCGGTGCTGGCAAAGGTGTAGACGTCGGTGACGATCGGCCGGGGGCTGACGATCGCCTGGCGGTACCAGGGGCGGGTCCGGGGGTCGAAGCCGGCCCACTGGGGGGCCGGGGCATCCAGCAGGAGCCGCAGCTGGCGGTCGTAGAGCAGCCTGCGGCTGCGGGGGCCGGCGGGGGTGCGCTCCAGGCTCTGCACCACGTAGGTGGTGCTGGGGGTGGCCTGGAAGAACCGGCGCTCGCCCGCATCCTGCAGGCGACGCATCAGGAACCGATCGCCGCTGGCATAGCCCACGTAGTAGGAGTTGATCGCCGGGGTGAGGTCCACCACCGCCTGCATCTGGGGCAGAAAGCGCAGGCGGGCGGCCAGGGAGTCGGCCCTCGAGAGCAGGGCCAGCGATTCGATGTTGCGCACGGTCTGCGCCACATTGAGCCGGGACTGCATCTGGGCCGTGGCCTCGGCGGCGATCGCCGCGGTGAGCTCCCGGTTCGAGCTGAGCAGCAGGCTGCTGGTGCGCTGGTAGGACACCAGGGCCACCGTCACCCCGGTGAGCAGCACCAGTGGGGCAAAGACCAGCGACAGGCCCACGTGGAGCTGGACGCGGGATAGGCGGGGGAACACGGCGGCGGCGGCGGCCGGGGCGGCCACTGCGAGACGGCTCACAGCCTATGGAGGGTTCCGGGCTGTGTCGGTGCCCGCCACGCCACGGCGATGGGCGCCGCCAGGATGGGGCCATGCCCGCGGCCACCCCCACCATCGGCCCCGCCCCGCAACGCACCGCCGGCGATCCCCACTGGGGGGAGCACGGCCAGTGGCACTGGCAGGGCCACGGCTGCCACTGGCGCCAGCTGGGCGACCCCCGCCAGCCGCCCCTGGTGCTGCTGCATGGCTTCGGGGCCGCCAGCGGCCACTGGCGCCACAACGCCGACGCCCTGGCGGCGGCCGGCTGGTGCGTCTACGCCGTGGACCTGATCGGCTTCGGCGCGTCGGCCCAGCCCGGCCACCGCCGCCACCGCCCCCTGGACAACCGCCTCTGGGCCCGCCAGGTGCAGGCCTTCCTGGCGGAGGTGGTGGGCGGGCCGGCGGTGCTGGTGGGCAACTCCCTCGGCAGCCTGGTGGCCGTGAGCTGCGCCGTGTACTTCCCCAGCTGGGTGCGGGGCGTGGTGGCGGCGCCGCTGCCCGATCCCACCCTGCTGATGCCCGTGCCGCGGCGGCGGCGGCCCTGGCGGCGACGGCTGCAGCGGCGGCTGGTGGTGGGCCTGTGCCGGCTGCTGCCCCTGGAGCTGCTGGTGCCCCTGATCGCCCGCACGCCCCTGCTGGACCTGGGCCTGCGCTCCGCCTACGCCGACGGCACGGCGGTGGATGGGGAGCTGCGGCGCCTGGTGGCGCGGCCGGCGCTGCGGCCCACGGCGGCGCGGTCCCTGCGGGCGATGAGCATCGGCATGGCCCTGCGGCCCCGCGGCGCCACCGCGGCGGTGCTGCTGGAGCGGATGCGCCAGCCGCTGCTCGTGCTCTGGGGCAGCCACGACCGGCTGGTGCCGGTGCAGGTGCGCCACCGCCTGCCCGCCCACAAGCCCGACCTGGAGCTGCAGGTGCTGCCCCAGCTCGGCCACTGCCCCCACGACGAGGCGCCCCACCGCTTCAACCGCACCCTGCTGCAGTGGCTGGCGGAGCTGGAGCCCCAGCCGCCGCAGCCCGGCGCGTAATTTGGGCGCAGATCGACGTCTGCAGGGCACCGCCGGGCATGAAGCACACCCTCTCGGTGCTGGTGGAGGACGAATCCGGAGCCCTCAGCCGCATCTCCGGCCTGTTCGCCCGCCGCGGCTTCAACATCGAGAGCCTGGCCGTGGGACCGGCGGAGCAGACCGGCTCCTCGCGGCTCACGATGGTGGTGGAGGGGGACGACCGCACCCTGGAGCAGATGACCAAGCAGCTCAACAAGCTGGTCAACGTGCTGGCGGTGAACGACCTCTCGGCCATCCCCTCGGTGGAGCGGGAGCTGATGCTGCTGAAGGTGGCGGCGCCGCCGGAGCAGCGCTCCGCCATCCTCGACCTGGTGCAGGTGTTCCGCGCCAAGGTGGTGGACGTGGCCGACACCGCCCTGACCCTGGAGGTGGTGGGCGACCCGGGCAAGCTGGTGGCGCTGGAGCAGGTGCTGCGCAGCTACGGCATCCTTGAGATCGCCCGGACCGGCAAGGTGGCGCTGGAGCGGGCCTCCGGGGTCAACACCGCGTACCTCAAGACCACCGCCTCCGACAAGCGCGTGCCGGCCTGAGGCAGCCTGCGGCCCACCGCGGGCTCAGGACCCCTCCTTCACCAGGGTGCCGCCCGACACCAGGGTGGCCTTGATCAGCCTGTCGCCCTGGCTGAGGCGATCCACCACGTCCATGCCCTTGCTGACCCGGCCGAAGACGGCGTAGCGGCCATCCAGCTCGGGCAGGGCCTGCAGGGCGATGTAGAACTGGGCGCTGGCGGAGTTGGGGTCCTCGGAACGGGCCATGGCCACGGCGCCCCGCTGGTGGGGCAGCCGGAGGCGACCCAGCTGGTCGGGGCCGGCGCTGAGTTCGCCGTAGCGGGGCCTGGGCTCGCCGGCCAGGGCGATCTCCAGGGGCAGGAAGCGGGCCTGGCCGGTGGCCGGATCGACGAAGCTGCCGCCGCCGAGCTGCTCCAGCGGCACCTTCGGGTCGCGGCTGCGGGGATCGCCGCCCTGCACCACGAAGGGCACGGGCTCCTTCACCACCCGGTGGAACACGGTGCCGTTGTAGACGCCACGCCGCACCAGGTCGACGAAGTTGCCAGCGGTGAGCGGCGCCGCATCGCCGTCGAGGCTCAGCTCCACCGCGCCCTTGCTGGTGGTGAGGGCCACCACCGCCTTGCCCTGCAGACAGGGCACGCCACCGCTGCCGCAGCCCAGTTCGGAGCTGGGCCCCGGGGCGGCGCAGGCCACCGGCCCCAGGGGGCTGAGCAGCAGGGCCAGCAGCAGGGCGAGCGGGCTGAAGCGACGCAGCCGGGCGGGCAGGGACGGGGCGGCGGTCATGGCGGGGCGGTGGGTCTGGGGGAGGGACGCAAGGGGAGACGGGGGATCAGACCCCCTCGAGCGGCACCCCCAGGAAGCGGGCCAGCTCGGCGCCCTCCCGCTCCAGCTCCACCAGGGGAATCGGCTCGCCGACGCGGGTCAGGGGCAGGTCGCGGCGGCCCTGCACCCGCAGGGCCAGGCGGCGGCGGGGGTTGAGGCCGTCGCGCACCTCCACCTTCACCGCCTGGATGTCCTTGAGCGGGGTCTCCACCTGGATCAGCTGGCGGAAGCCGCGGCGGGTCACCACCAGGCGGCCGGCGGCCTTGTCGAAGCGGTTGGCGCCGGCGCCCACATCCAGGCCGATCACGGCCCAGAGGTAGGTGGCCAGCAGCACCGCCGCCAGCCCGTAGAGGCCCATGACCAGGCCCTGGGGCACCCAGACCAGGGCCGCCGGGTGGCCGATCGGCAGCAGGTCCACCCCCAGGTAGCTGGAGAGGCTGGTGAGCAGGAAGCCCACGCCGCCGGCACTCACCACGGCCGCCACCAGCAGGTTGGAGAGGCGGCGGGAGCCCAGCACCGCCTGGTCGAGCACCGCCGGGGCAGCCGCGGCCGCGGCGGACTGGGCGGAGGGAACGGAGGCCATGGGGGCGGAGCGCCGGGGGCTGCCATTTTCGCCTCCCCGGGGTCGCCCCAGCGGGGAGGGGATGCCGGCGGCCCCGTCCGGGCCGGCCCGGGGCGGTGCGGACCTGAGCACAAATACCCAAACGCCAATGGTGACGGGCCGTGTCAGCGCGCCGGAGCCGCCCTCGCGCTGGCTGGGACCGTTGTTACGATCGCCCGGTAACCCTCAGCTCGCGGGTTTTCCGCACCGCTCATTCCGCTCTCATGACGATCGCTGTAGGGCGCGCGCCACAGCGGGGATGGTTTGACGTCCTCGATGACTGGCTCAAGCGCGACCGCTTCGTTTTTGTCGGTTGGTCGGGTCTGCTGCTGTTCCCCACCGCCTACCTGGCGCTGGGGGGCTGG